>JAWKZS010000055.1:0-6054 GCA_041395845.1 Gammaproteobacteria bacterium | reverse complement strand
CAGTGGCAGACACAAGCCGGTGACGAAGGCAGCTATCCAGTGATCATTACGGTTAGCGACAATCGCGGCGGCACTGCTACCCAGAACATTACCATCACCATTGATCCGCCTCTGAATGCGGCGCCGGTGATTATCAGCGCCCCGGTATTGGAAGCGACTGAAGACGCCGTGTACACCTATCAGGTACAGGCACAGGACAGCGATCAGGATGCGCTGGCGTTCACACTGAGCAGTGCACCTCAGGGCATGAGCATGTCCGCCGGCGGCCTGATCAGTTGGACTCCGGTAACCGCCCAGATCGGCAATAACGATGTCACCGTTCAGGTAAGCGACGGCCGTGCCCAGACGACACAGAGCTTCACCATCGCTGTGAATGCAAAACCCAACCTGGCGCCGCAGATTACCAGTGCGCCGGCCACTTCTGCTCAGGTAGCTGCTCAATATCAGTACCAGATTCTGGCAACGGATCCGGAAAGCGATGCGCTGACTTTCAGCCTGATGTCATCACCGGCGGGCATGACGATGTCGGCTGCCGGGCTGATCAACTGGACGCCTGCTGAAGCCCAGCTGGGTGCCCATGGTGTGACAGTGCGTGTCACCGACACCGCTGGAAATTACACTGAACAGAGCTTCAGCATTACGGTCATCGAGCAACCGAACGCAACGCCGGTTATTACCAGCACGCCATCGTTGTCAGTCGTTGCCGGTGCGCTGTATCAGTATGCGCTGGTAGCCAGTGATGCCGATGGCGATGCCCTGCAGTACAGCCTGATTCAGGGCCCGTCTGCTGCCTCGGTCAATGGCGCTGGCCTGCTGGTTTGGCAGACAGTCGAATCCGATGTGGGCAACCATGCGGTGGTGGTGCGTGTCACCGATTCCCGCGGTGCCTATGCCGAGCAAAACTTTACCCTGGCTGTGTCGGCGCCTGTCAATTTGCCGCCGGTAATCAGCAGTGTACCGGTGACCCTGGCGGTAGTCGGCCAGTTGTATGCCTATACGCTGGTGGCAGATGATCCGGAAAATGCCGCGCTGACGCTTTCCTTGCTGCAAGCGCCTGCCGGTAGGAGCATGACCGCCTTTGGCGACATTAGCTGGACACCGCTCGATACCCAGATCGGTACCCATGCCGTGCAGGTGCAGGTGAGTGATGGCACTCATGCGGTGACCCAGTCCTACACGGTTGAGGTGCAGGCAGAGGCTAATGGCAATGACGAACCGCTGAGCGGTGATCTGGAAATCAGCCCGCAGTTCGTACTGCAGGGCCAGCCTGTCACCATTCAGATCGCCTCATACGGCGGCACTGGAAATGTTTCGGCCCAGCTGCGCATCAACGGTGCCCTGCAATCGCCGAACGCCTCAGGCCAACTGGTGGTGAATGGCGATACGCTCGGCCGCAATGATGTGGAACTGGTGCTGCGCGATGACGTTTCCACCAGCACGCTGTCTGGCAGTTTCTATGTGACTACCGGTGGTGATACCACACCGCCCAGCGTGACACTGCATGCGCCGACCAATGGCCAGATTCTGACAGCACCTGCCGCTATTGTGGCAACGATCAATGATGTGAACCCCGGCCCTTATCAGCTGCTGGTGGCCGAGCGTGGCAAGTCCGACTGGCGCCTGGTGGGCGAAGGTTATGGCAACGTGACCAGCACCGCGGTGGCGACGCTCGATCCGAGCATGCTGATCAATGGGCAGTACAATCTGCTGCTGCGGGCCTATGACGCCAGTGGCAACAACGCCCAGACATCCACCGTGTTTGCGGTGGAAGGGGATCTGAAGGTCGGCCACTTCTCGGTGACTTTCGAAGAGGTTTCCATCCCGCTGTCCGGTATTCCCATTACGGTGAACCGTACGTATGACAGCCGTCAGTCGCACCAGAATCTGGATTTTGGTTACGGCTGGAGTGTGGATTACCAGAACGTTCGCGTGCATTCAAACCGCACCGTGGGCCTGGGCTGGCAGCTCAACCAGTATGGCAGTTTCCTCAGTCGGCAATACTGTGTCGAGCCGCAGGGCAGCCCGATTGTCAGCGTGACGCTGCCTGATGGCGAGGTACACAAGTTTGTGGCTGAAGCCAGCCCGCGCTGTACTGCGCTGGTGCCCACGGTTGATGTGAATCTGGTGTTTCGCCCGATGGCCGGCACTTATTCCCAGCTGCAGCAAACCAACTACGGCCTGCTGCGTGCGGTTGGCGGCGATCTGGTGGATCTGGGTGAACTCACCCCGGTGGACCCGCGTAATTTCCGCCTGACTGCGCAGGATGGCACCATCTATGAACTGGATCGGGGCTTTGGTATCCGCCGCGTTATTGATACCAACGGCAACTCTTTAACGTATAGCGCCAGCGGCATTCTGCACAGCTCCGGTGTGGGCGTTCAGTTTGTGCGTGATGGGCAAGGTCGTATCACCTCGATTCAGCTGCCCGGTGGCGACAGACTGGCGTATACCTACGACGCCGCTGGTAACCTGGTTGCATCTGCGGATGCGATTGGCAATGAAACCACCTATGGCTACCTGCGCAACCCGATGCATTACCTGCGGGATATTATTGACCCGCGCGGTGTGCGTGTGACCCGCAATGAATACGACGAACAAGGTCGTTTGGTTGCCGTGGTGGACGCCGATGGCAATCGGGTGGAAATCGCTAACGACGTTGACGGTCGCAGTAAAACGGTTCGCGACAGGCTGGGTAACACAACTGTATATATCTACAACGATCGAGGCGATGTCGTACAGGAAAGCAACAGTCTCGGCGAAACCATCTCGCGCACGTTCGATCAGTATGGAAATGTGCTGACCGAAACCGACGCTGAAGGCGCCACTCGGACCTGGACATATGATACGCGCGGCAACATGCTGACCGAGACCAACGGGCTTGGCCAGACAACCAGCTATCAGTATGACGCGCGTGGCAACATTACCCGGGTGACAGAACCCGATGGCACGATCAGCAGCCAGACGGTATTTAATCCGGTGAGTGGCGTGCCGACTCAGTTGACCGATGCGTTGGGTAATACGCAAGTGTTCGGGTACTCCTCAACCGGTGATCTTACTCAGATCACGGATGCTCTGGGGCAGATCAAGCGCATCCAGTATGACGGGCGCGGCAACGTGATTCGTGAGGAAATGCCTGGCGGCATCGTTCGTGAATACACCTATGATGCCAAAGGCAACCAGTTAACCCAGGTCGAGGTAGTGAACGACGGTGGCGTCGAGCAGCGTTACGTGACCAGTTACGAATACGATGCCAATAGCCAGGTTGTGCGTGTCATTGATGCCATGGGTGGAGAAACCCGGAGTGTGTTTGATGCCGCTGGCAATGAAATTGCGATGATTGACGTATTGGGACGCACCACTGAGTTCGAATATGACAGCCGTGGTTTGCAGACGCGCATCCGTTACCCGGATGGTACCCAGGAAGAGAAATACTATGACGTCAATGGCAATCTGCTGCAGTCGGTGGATCGTGCCGGGCGCAGTACTTTCCAGGCATGGGACAGTGTTGGGCGGTTGGTTGAAGTTCGCTATCCCGATGGCACGTTTGAGCGCAATACCTACACAGCGCTGGGTTATCAGGCAACCAAGACGGACGAGAATGGCAACATTACCCGCTTTGAGTATGATGCAGCGGGAAATCAGATCGCCGAAGTCGGCCCGATGGGGCAGCGCACCGAGTATGGTTATGACTCGCAGGGACGCCGTACCAGCATGCGGGATGCCCGTGGCAACGTGACCGAGTATCAGTACGATCCGTTAGGACGTCAGGTACGCACTATCTACGCCAACGGCGCCACCACTCAGACAGCCTATGACGGGCTGGGGCGCAAAATCTCTGAAACCGATGCCAATGGTGTAGTCACCCGGTTTGAGTACGACGCGCAAAGCCGCCTGACTGCGGTGGTTGATGGCCTCAACCAGCGAACGGAATACGGCTATGACCTGCGTGGGAACCGTATCCGCCAAACCGATGCAAACGGACATGTTACGACCTGGAGCTATGACGCATTGGGCCGGATGCTGACGCGCACGCTGCCAGGTGGGCAACAGGAAGCCTTTGAGTATGATGCTGCGGGTAATGTGTTGTCTCATGCGGACTTCAACGGAGCGCGCACTCAATATGAGTACGACCTGAGTAATCGCTTGGTCCGCACGACTTATCCTGACGGTGTAACCGAACTGGCTACCTACACGGCAACAGGGCAGATCCAACGCCTGACAGTGCAATGTTCACCGGTTGCTTGTTCGCTGGCAGGACGTGAAGCAGGTGAAACGCTGTATGTCTACGACCTGCGTGATCGTCTGGTTCGCATCGACATGCCTGCCGGTTTGTGGATTGAGTATGAGTATGACAGCAACGGCAATCGGACAGCGCTGAGCACTGCCCGTCAGCGTGTCCAGTACAGCTACGATGCGGCCGATCGCTTGGTGACCGTGAGCGCGTGCCAGAACAGCGATTGTTCTGCCGCCAACGATACCCACTATGAGTATGACGCGTTCGGCAACCAGGTACTGATCACGCACACCAATGGCGCCAACAGCGAGTACGAGTACGATTCGCTGAATCGCCTGACCACCGTGCGCGATCGGGATGCCCTTGGGCAGCTGATCGTACAGCAATCAATTACATTGGGATTGACGGGGCACCGGCAAGCTATACAGGAACTGGGTGGCAGAGAGATCCAGTACCAGTATGACAGCCTGAATCGCCTGGTCGAAGAGCAGGTCACGGATAGTCGTGGTAACCGTGTCACCCAGTACACCCATGATGCGGTGGGCAACCGGTTGAGTGAAACGGTCAGCTGTACACCTGCTTGCGCTGGCGAACTGGTGGCAGGCAACACCACTTATACCTATGACGAGAATGATCGCTTGCTCACAGAGCAGACCGCTGCGGGCACGACCACTTATACCTACGATGCCAATGGCAACGCGATTACCACCAGCGGTCCGGATGGTGTGGTGAATTCCTCGTTCAGTACGCGCAATCGTTTGGTCAGCGTATCCGGTGATCTGGCAGGCGGAGCGTCAGAAGCCAGCTATCGCTACGACGCTAACGGTATTCGCGTCGGCCAGACAGTGAATGGTGTCAGCCGTACCTTCCTGGTGGACGGGAACCGCGACTATGCACAGGTTCTGGAAGAGCTGGATGCAGGCGGAGCAGTTATTGCCAGCTATGTCATGGGTGAACAGCGCATCAGTCAGACCCGTAACGGTACACAGTCCACCTATCACGCAGATGGCCTGGGTAGTGTTCGGGCGCTGACATCCGATAGCGGTATTTTGACGGACAGCTATGTGTACAGTGCGTTTGGTCAGCTGGAACATCGCGAAGGCAGTGATGAAAATCCGTTCCGGTTTGCTGGTGAGCAGTATGATGCGGACACTGGGCAGTACTACCTGCGTGCCCGTTTCTACAGTGCGCAGACCGGCCGCTTTACCCAGATGGATGATTGGTACGGCAAAGCCTGCTCACCAGTGACCCTGAACAAGTACGTCTATGGCTATGCCGATCCGGTCAATATTGTCGATCCCAGTGGCCACTTCGGATTCTCGGTGGGTGGCATGATGTCGGGGTTGAATGCAGGCTTGCGTCTGGCAAGTGCCAACATCGGTTCCATTGCCCGCTTCACGGTGGGTGGATCCAAAGGTAAGCAGTCGATTGTGAAATACATCGGCTGCCAGATTGGAACGGCCTATCTGAAGCGTGAATACAGCAATGATCGTGTAGAGGGACATCACGCCATTCCCAAAAATCTGGGTGGCAATCCGGATCAGGATCTGATCTACCTGCCAGCCAATACTCATCGCATGTTCCACTGGGTACTGCATGTGATGCTGAAGAACGATCCGGAACTGCAGGGAATGGGCAATTGGACGAGCAAGCAGAATTGGGACAAGATTTCCCAGTCGAAGGCAGGTCGTACTATTCTGTACAACCATATCCTGGCGGCGTCCCGTGTTGTTGATAAATTCTGCCGGCTGAAGCCACCTTCCAGTTTGCAGTACTTCGTTCGCAAGAATAGAAAAGAGTTTATTGGTGAATGAAAATGA
>JAWKZS010000054.1:0-3861 GCA_041395845.1 Gammaproteobacteria bacterium | reverse complement strand
GCTGGACGACGCTACGTACGCGGTTATATCTACAAAGACGGAAAAATGGCTGAAGTGACCGATATTGATTTCCAATTCGAGCATGACGACACATTGGAACCACTGACGATGAGCGCCGTACTTCACGATGAAGCCGGAAGGAAGTTGCAGATCAGCGGAACAAAGGTGTCCACTTACCCCTTTCTTATCGCGCCTGAGACATTGAATACGCAATCAGGCATGGCACTTGAGTTTGACGGAAAGCCTGGTGTGGGCTGGTTGGAGCTGAGTTGGCCGAAAGCCTATATTGATTATATGTCGACCCGGGAGAAGTACCCCAGCGCAAACGAAAAGTGAGTCGATATCTGGCTATACTTCGCTTGGCCGCTTGGAAGACAGCTTCGTTCGACTATCCTATTTCTCCGCCGATATTGCCCATGAATTGCGCACGCCTTTGACCAACCTGATCACCCAGACCCAGGTGGGTTTGGGTAAGTCCAGAAGCCTGGAAGAATATCGCGAACTGCTATATTCAAACCTGGAAGAACAGGAGCGCCTGACCAAGATGGTTAATGACATGCTCTGGCTGGCCCAGAGCGAACACGGCCTGCTCAAGCCTGTCTGGGAACCGCTGGATCTGGCTCGTGAAGTGCGCGAGCTGTTCGATTTTTTCGAGGCGCTGGCGGAGGAAAAACACATCGAATTGGTATTGGAGGGAAAGGCGCCGATCATACAGGGTGACCGCGCCATGCTGAGGCGCGCGTTATCTAATCTGCTGTCCAATGCCCTACGTCATGCGCCCGCGGGGGCAAGTGTGCTGATCCGGCTGGATTCATCGGGTGAGGGTAGGGCGTTACTAAGCGTACAAAATCCGGGGCCAGAAATTCCAGCCGAGCATTTGCTCAGGATTTTCGACCGGTTTTACCGGGTCGATCCTTCCCGGCAACGCCAAAGCGAAGGTGCTGGCTTGGGGCTGGCTATCGTCAAGTCCATAGTCGAGGCCCATGAAGGAAACATCGCGGTGATCTCCGAACGCGGCGTCACGCGCTTTACGATCAGATTTCCCAGAACAGGTGATGCAGGGAATATTGCGATGCGTGGTTAGCATCGAAGGCTCGTGTCGAGAGAACTGTAAAATTGTGAACGTCAGTATTAGGCTGTTGATATTCAATAGGGATGGAGCATTTCTATAGTGCTGGTAGGATTTTGGTCAAGGCTGGTTGGCTCGCGGCCTTTGAATTGACCCGTTTTCAAAAAAAGGATTTATTTTTAAGAAATTTCTGAGCATGGTATTTTTCATGGTATTACCGATTAGCGGGAAAATAAGTCGTTGAATACAAAAGATAAAAATGGCTTATTGATAATCGAGTGGGAGTGACGGGCACTGGCTGGCAATGTCTAGCAACGGCAGGCATTTCGGCTGAGGGTAAAAGAACTTTCCGCTAAGCGATAGACTGTATGTAAACACAGTATTGCAAGGACGCGGAACATGCCTCATGTGGCGGCCAGGACGGCCAGCCGGGATCGGGATACTGGTCGTTACCAGAGCCACCGACCCGAGCAAACCCTTCTCTATCAGATCGTTGACGAGTATTACCCGGCATTCGCTGCGCTTATGGCAGAGCAGGGAAAGGAATTGCCGGGCTATGTGCAACGGGAATTTGAAGAATTTCTCCAATGCGGGCGGCTGGAGCATGGCTTTCTACGGGTTCGCTGCGAGTCTTGCCACGCCGAGCACCTGGTCGCTTTCAGCTGTAAGCGTCGCGGTTTCTGCCCGAGCTGTGGGGCGCGGCGGATGGCCGAAAGTGCCGCCTTGCTGGTTGATGAAGTACTGCCTGAACAACCCATGCGTCAGTGGGTGTTGAGTTTCCCGTTTCAGCTGCGTTTCCTGTTTGCCAGCCGGCCCGAGATCATGGGGCGGGTGCTGGGCATCGTTTACCGCGTCATTGCCACGCACCTGGTCAAGAAAGCGGGCCATACCCACCAAGTGGCCAAGACGGGCGCGGTCACCCTGATCCAGCGTTTTGGATCGGCGCTCAATCTGAATGTTCACTTCCACATGCTGTTTCTCGACGGTGTGTATGTCGAGCAATCCCACGGCTCAGCGCGTTTCCGCTGGGTCAAGGCGCCGACCAGCCCAGAGCTCACCCAGCTGACGCACACCATCGCCCACCGGGTGGGTCGCTATCTGGAACGGCAAGGCCTGCTGGAACGGGATGTCGAAAACAGCTATCTGGC
Source organism: Gammaproteobacteria bacterium (assembly GCA_041395845.1). Taxonomy (GTDB): domain Bacteria; phylum Pseudomonadota; class Gammaproteobacteria; order Pseudomonadales; family Ketobacteraceae; genus Ch67. The sequence goes on along the minus strand of JAWKZS010000054.1, from coordinate 1,644 downwards.
CTCGGATGCGGTGGATGACGACCCGATGACACCCCTGCTGGGGCACTCGATCACTTACCGTATCGCTGTCGGTTCACAGGCGGGGCGAAAGGTGTTCACTTTGCAAACTCTGCCGACCAGTGGTGATCCGTTCGGTGACGGGATTGGCAAGGTAGCCGGGTTCAGCCTGCACGCCGGCGTGGCGGCCAGGGCCGATGAACGCAAGAAGCTCGAACGGCTGTGCCGGTACATCAGCCGCCCGGCGGTATCCGAGAAGCGGCTGTCGTTAACACGAGGCGGCAACGTGCGCTACCAGCTCAAGACGCCGTACCGGGACGGCACCACGCACGTCATTTTCGAACCATTGGATTTCATTGCAAGGCTGGCCGCCCTGGTACCGAAGCCCAGAGTCAACCTAACCCGCTTCCACGGGGTGTTCGCACCCAACAGTCGGCACCGGGCGTTGGTCACGCCGGCAAAACGGGGCAGGGGCAACAAGGTCAGGGTGGCTGATGAACCGGCAACACCAGCACAACGGCGAGCGTCGATGACATGGGCGCAACGGCTCAAGCGTGTTTTCAATATCGACATCGAGACCTGCAGCGGCTGCGGCGGCGCCATGAAAGTCATCGCCTGCATTGAAGACCCTATAGTGATCAAGCAGATCCTTGATCACCTGAAGCACAAAGCCGAAACCAGCGGGACCAGGGCGTTACCCGAAAGCCGGGCGCCACCGGCTGAGCTGCTCCTGGGTCTGTTTGACTGACGAGCCTGAAGGCCAACGATACCAATCAAAATGCTGCGTTCACAGCGCCGCGGCAGGGATCCGCCGTGCTGGTTGTCGGAAAAGGAGCCGCTAGTGGGAAAGAGGAGGGTAAATTTTCAGCGTTGCTGGCTCCCCGTCAGCCGGATTGGGTTGCATCGCAGGGGTGTCGAAAGAGTCAACTGCGGTCCAAAGCTGTTGGACTTGGGTGAAAAGGGCGTTTATTCTTCCTATACGTCAACCGTTTTTGACGCCATGGTTATCAGGAGAACTCAATGAAATTCGAAGACATTAAAGTGGATCCACGCCTCGTGGCTCAACCCTCCGACGATTTGCGACATGTGTTACGTCCCCATCCAGCTGCACGCGAGTCAATGCCGTACATGCTGGTTCTGCCCGAAGAGCGCATTACTGCTTTTGTTTATACTTGGGTTGGCCCGGACAGTAAAGGCGGTGCTGCATGCTGTGTTTATGGTCCTGGCGTGGGGCCGGAGCCCATTTTTGAGAAAATGGATGGGCTTGATATTCCAGAAGGTGCGGATTTCACTGACTGGAAGGTCGGTGATATCCACCTGCGCCAAACCAGTCCATTAAGCACGGCAGAGGTTATTTATACCGGGAAGCGCATCAGCTTCGAAATGCATTTCGAAGCTTATCACCCCGCATACAGTTATGACGGGCATCCAGAAGGTTGTCCTCCAGCTTTTGCAGATAACCGTTTCGAACAGAGCGGCCTTGTCAAAGGCGTCCTGACGATTGACGGTCGTCGCATCCCTTATAACACCACCGGGCACCGGGATCATTCCTGGGGCGCCCGCGAGTGGAAAGCAATCCAGCATTGGAAATGGTTCCAGGGTCAATCAGGAGCTGATCTGTCTGCGCATTTCCTGGAAATACTTGTC
>JAWKZS010000053.1:0-1528 GCA_041395845.1 Gammaproteobacteria bacterium | reverse complement strand
GTTGAAAAGCGCGGTGGTAATGAACACCACATTGGTTCCTGTGCGCTGCAATTCCGCATGGAACGCATCGGGTGTCATCAGCACGTCCTTGCTGTACAGGACCATGGTGATGCCATTGAGCAACGGCGCCCAGATTTCAAAGACCGATGCATCGAATGATACGTTCGACAGGTGCGCAACCCGATCATCTTCATCAACACGGAAATAATTCGTGTCAAGCGCCAGACGCACGACACCCAGCTGATTGACCAGCACACCTTTGGGCTTGCCAGTGGAACCCGACGTATAAACGACATACGCATGTCGCTGAGGTGTTTCCCGTACTGAAAGTCGCACGTTATCACCGGATTTCGCTGCCAGCAGATCCGCATCACGATCCAGCAGAACCAGACGTGCATTGGCACCCACGGACGCCATGATTGGCGCCAGCCGTTCCAGATGGCTGCTCACGGAAATCATCACCGGCGAGCGGGTGTCTTCCAGCATGAAGGTGATCCGTTCTGCCGGATACTCGGGATCGACTGGTACATAGGCGCAGCCGGCTTTGAGAATCGCCAGGATACTGACCACCATGTCGATGGAACGATCCAGCGCAACCGTGACGAAATCCTGATCCTTGACGCCGGACTCCAGCAGCAATCGAGCCAGACGGTTTGCGCGCCTGTTCAGTTCATCGTACGAGACTTCAACATCGGCCGACACCAGGGCAATCCGCTCTGGATGCGCCTTCACCTGACGCTCGAAAATATGATGCAGACACAGATTGCGCGGATAGTTGGCCGGCTCCGGATTCCACTGATGCAGAATCTGGCTACGCTCTTCCTCACCAAGGATTGGCAAACGCCACAACGGCACATCAGGCTGCGACAGCATGCCATGAATGACACGCTGCAAATGCTGCAACGTGCGGCTGATCGCTGCCCCGTCAAACAGGGTCGCATCGTAGGACAGCTTGATCAGCAACCGGTCAGACGGCTCCACGATCAGCGTAATCGGGAAGTTGGTATGCTCGATCGTGGTGATATGACCGATATCCAGCAGCTCGTCAGCGGAATGCACCGCCTCGCCCACCGGGTAGTTTTCGAATACCAGAATGCTGTCGAACAGCGCCTGATCACCAGGCACATCGGAATGACGGTGGATATCCACCAGCGGCGTAAATTCGTAACGGCGCAGATCCAGCTGGTCTTCCTGCATGCGTTGCAGCAAGGGCCCGATGGTCGTGTCATCATCAATCTGCAGACGCAATGGCAGCGTGTTGATGAACAGACCCACGATCTGCTCGACATGGGGCAACTCCGCCGGACGACCGGACACCGTGGTACCAAACACCACGTCTTTTTCACCGCTGTAACGGGCCAGCAGCACACCCCAGGCCGCCTGAATCACTGTATTCAGGGTGACATGCTGTTCCCGCGCAAACTGCTGCAGCCGTGCAGTCAGCGTATCATCCAGACGCAGATGGTTTTCGCTGAATACCCGCTCCTGCTGTGCTCCACGCTGCTTCTTGTTCGGCAATGGCGTGGCG
>JAWKZS010000052.1:0-1807 GCA_041395845.1 Gammaproteobacteria bacterium | reverse complement strand
ACCGAACTGACACAGACCCTGGCCATCACAACCAGCCGCATTGCGTTTTAACGGATGCACCTGCTGGAAGCCCAGCGCACGGGCACCCTGTCCGATCACCTCACCAATGGCACCGACATAGCGTGGATCCGCCGGCTGCACCTGCAGCATGGCTTCCACCTGTTCAAAATAAGGCGTCATCAGTGTCGGCTGCAGGTCGTGCAACCCCGCCTGCACCCACTGCTCGAGCACCGCATCCGGCGTCCGCAGACAGGTGCCGGAATTGATGGTGGTGGTGCCACCCACAGTGCGGCCCACCGGTACCGGAATCACCGCATTACCCAGCGCCACAGTGGCACCGCTGGCACGATACAGCTTGGGAATCACCTCGGTGAGGCGGCCGGAAAAATCCCGCCGGTCGTGATAGCGGCCTTCTTCGATCATCAGCACTGCGAGCCCCAGACGGGCCAGGGTATAGGCGGCGGCAGCACCACCGGCACCGGTGCCGATCACCACCACATCGGCTTCCAGTTCAGTATGACCCGGCAACGCTTCCACCGGCGTCACCTGCTGCTGCCAGCGTTGCCGTTCGACCTGCGCCGGGACGCGGATGTCGTGACTGGCCCGCAGTTTTTGCAGATTGGATTCATCCAGCACATAGGCGGCGCGGAAAGGAACACTGAGCAGCTGAAGAAACCGGGCAGTGAGATCGCCCTGCTGATGCTGGCGCAGAAACGCCTGCCGCTGCGCCAGCGGTGCTGCGCGGAAGGTGCGCCGGTGCTGCAGGAAGAAACGCGCGTCCAGTGCCAGCAGCGCCGCATTCAGACCAGCACCCAACCCCGCAATGCGATCGGCATACTGCGCAACGGCAGCCGCCAGTGTCTGGCTATCTGGCCCTGGCAGGATGCGTCCCGCCGGAAACAGCGCTTCGATCAATGCCAGCGCAGTCGGATGCCGGGCCAGTGCTGGCGCATCGGCATGCGGTGGCGCGGTTGTTGTTGTCATCATGCGATACCCTCTGCAATCCTCTGCGATTGCCCTTTCAGTATACGTCATGACTCCCCACGCGCTTGACCGCAGGCACAGCCATCAGCTGCACAGTGGGGCAACCCCCACCACGTCGACGATGGTATTTTATGCGGCTCGTGCCAGCGCTACCGCCGCTTGGTCCACTGGCTGGGGTTGTGGTCGTACCGGATTATTGTGGTTGCGATCCACATACAGCAGCACCGGCACAAAGAAGAAGAAATTCACCGCCAGCGCCACTGCCACGGTGATGGATGTCAGTAGCCCCATGCTGGCATTGGGATAATAGTGGGACAACGCCATCATGCCGAAATTGGCCGAAATCACCAGGGTGGTGGCCACCAGTGCGACACCCACGGTCTTGAAGGCATAACGGCTGGCCGCCACCGCGTTCAATCCCTGTTCCGCCCGCGCCCGGGTGTACTTGCTGAGCAGGTGCACCGTGTTGTCGATCACGATCCCCAGGGTCATGCAGGCAACGATACTCACCGAAATACCGATAAAACCATCCACCAGCGCCCAGATACCAAAGGAAATCAGCGCGGGAAACAGATTGGGCAACATGCTGAGCAGTCCATAACGCAACGAGCGCAGCGCCACGATCAGCAGCAGCGAGGTCAGGACCAGCGCCAGTGCGGTACCCTGCAACATGCTCTGACCATTTTCGTAGGACAGCTGCCCCAGCAACAGATCGAATCCAACCCCGCGGGTGTGCATGCTGGCGGGCAACTGTTGCTGAATCCACTGCGCTGCCGCCTGCTCGAACGCCATGATGTCATTCGACGTCACATCCCCCAGCAGC
>JAWKZS010000051.1:0-2060 GCA_041395845.1 Gammaproteobacteria bacterium | reverse complement strand
GCAGCCGGACGTGATTCTGCTGGATGCGATGATGCCCAACCTGGATGGCTTCGCCACCTGTCGTATTCTGAAACGGGAACCGGATCTGGCGGACGTACCCGTCATCTTCATGACCGGCCTCAGTGATACCGAACACGTGGTGAAAGGTTTCGAAGCCGGCGGTGTGGATTACGTTACCAAACCGGTGAAGCCGCAGGAACTGATCGCGCGCATGCGGGTGCATCTGGCCAACGCCCGCATGACCCAGAGTGCACGCTCGGCGCTCGACACCACGGGCCAGTTTCTGTTTACCACCGATGCCAGTGGCCATGTGGTGTGGGCCACCCCGCAAACCCATCACCTGTTCGAAAAAAATGGCGCTGACCGTTTCTGGCTGGATCAGGAACTGGTCACTCAATTGCGCCACTGGTACAGCTTTAATCCGGCGCCCGGCAGTTCGTTCGAACTGCGCGGGCTGCAGGCGCCGCTACAGCTGACGTATCTGGGCGACGCGTCTCCCGGCGAGCGTCTGCTGCGCATGACCGATCCGGAAAAGCCATCGCAGACCGAGACCTTCCGCAAACAGTTTGCCCTCACCGAGCGCGAAGCCGAAGTACTGCTGTGGATCGCCCACGGCAAAACCAATCGCGAAATCGGCCAGATCCTTTCCATGAGTCCGCGTACTGTGAACAAACATCTGGAACAGATTTTTCGCAAGGTGGGCGTGGAAAACCGCACCTCGGCTGCAGCCGTTGCCATCCGCTTGCTGGAAGGTATCAGCTAACCTTTTGCACGTTAATCCAGTGAGTAGCTGCTGATAAAGCCCTGGCTGCCGCGATTGCCGACGACGTACAGTTGCGAATCGTCCGCCAGCACATTGCTGATACTGTCGCCCGTACGGTTGGTGCGCTCGCAGCCATGCAGAATGTCACTGCAAAGATAGCGCGACTTGATCGTGGAACGCATGATCAACGTTTGCTGCAGTGTGCCGTCGTCCTGTAGTACCTGCAGGGTTTGCCACCGTTCTTCCGGAGACTCAAACAGCAACGGAATCGCGGCCAGATTCTGGTTGGCATCGCGCTGCTGAATCCAGGTGCGATTGCCAGCAAAGTACAACTGACTGGCGTATTGATAAGACGTGGTGACCACCAGTGAACTGTGTTCGGCGCGCACATCCCCGTCCGCGTTCAGCCAGGCCACTACATTATCAAACCGTACATCCGGCTCATAAACCGTATAGCTGCAGGCAATTTCCAGATTCTGGTCGCCGGCGCAGCGTGCGTAGGTCACGTTGGGATTCGCCTCGGCGAACGAATGGGTCCACAACGGATTGCCGGTTTCATCCACACGCTGGACGTCGGCCCCTGTCAGCAGAAATGCCGAATGCTGGTTGTCCAGAAGCCGTGCATTGATGTCCGCGTCGTGCGCGGTTACCAGCGCGCCATCGCTGTCGAATGCATACAACTGGCCTTCCCGCGTCATCGGTACTTCAGTGGCTTCAACCAGCAGCTTCGCCAGTACCTCGCCGGAACTGAAAACAGCCAGTGCCTGTGGCGTGAAGGCAAGGCCATCGTCGCTGCCATCATCCAGCACATGGGACCAGACCATGGCACCGTCCGCGTCGAGTGCCACGAGCCCCGCTGATGTGGCGGCGGTATAGCCAAGATAGAAGCGGTCATTGGCATACCGGCTCCAGCTGCTGATACGGGTACCCGCCGGGGCCGCTTCCTGCGTCCATGCTGTTGTGCCATCGTTGTTGATCAACAACACCTCGCGGTTACTGGTAACCATGATCACTGCGCCATCGTCCGCCGGCACCAGCGCCAGCAGATTGCCAGCGGCAACCGCCTGCTGCCACAGGGTGGCACCCGTGCTGTCGAGCTTGCGCAGCCAGATGGCTCCATTGGCCTGATAACCCTGATAGATAGCGCGATCGCTGGACATGGCCGATGCAATCGACCGGGCAGCTGCCGGCTCCGCAATGTTACTGCGCCACAGGGCGGTACTGGCCACTACACAGCCGGAGATGAGCAGGGCCGCCACGAGAGGAACCGCAATTCTGGCTGGTCGGAATGGAGAAT
>JAWKZS010000050.1:0-2398 GCA_041395845.1 Gammaproteobacteria bacterium | reverse complement strand
ATTCGCAGACAAGCCTGCTTACGAACAGGCATCTGATGTGATTGTACTGGCATCAGATGTAGCGCTGGGGGGCAAGGCTGCGGTGAAAGCCCTGGGCAAAGCTGACGATGTACCTACCCGCAAACCGACCACCCGGCGAGAGATGGACACCGCGATTGCAGCCAAGAAAGTCGCGCCGGCCAATCTGGATGAAGCCATCACGCAACTGGAAAGGCGCCGCACCGAGATTGCCGCCAACGGCTACAAACCAAAATACAGCGATGACGAACTGACCTATCTTGCACGGTATGGCGATATCGGATTGGAACGGTTTCAGGTACGCTTTATGGAAGAGCGCCATCTGAACGATCGCGACACACCCAACGTTCCGCTGAGCGGAAAAATGGGTGTCGTCATGGAAGGCGAAACCGGAAAAGGAGCTAAATACTGGTCGACCTCGCTGGACCAGCTGGAAGATGCCGATACTGATCCCAAGCTGATCGCCACAAAACTAGGCCTGGAATACAACCCCCAGGCAACCTATGTGTTGATCGTTGTTGACACCGAAAAGGCAATACCGCTGACGGGCGTCAAGAGCGTCCCGGCTACGTTTGAGAAGGTTGGGGAGTTTGCGAATACGGAATTGCCGAAACAATATCCGAAGCACTTCACAGACCGAGCCATGACGCCGGAATTCCAGGCTGAATATGCCCGGCATTATCAGGCCGCAGTGGACCAGAAATTCCTGGCAGATCAGTGGTCGAAAGACGTGACAGACTTTGAAGATTACCTCAAAACCACCGACATGAATCAAGGTGACATCGACTTAATGAAAAAGCGCATGGAGATGCATAACGATATTGGCAACAATCAGGACTACCTTGGCAATGGCTTGACAAAAGACATCAACTCGGCAACCTCCAATCAGTTCGGCGCAGTAGAAACATTGAATTTCGAGCGTAAGGAGGTAAATCTACAGCAGCTCAGCGACGCCAATGCCATCACCATAATCAGGAATCTGAAACCGTTATGAGCTATACCGTACAGGAATACCCTATCCTTCAGCCGTTGAGCCGAATTGATCGCCATGACCAACTACCGGCTGGAACCACAGAATTAGGAAGCTTTTTGGATAATCGCCCAGACAGTAGAGAAAGATGGTACGTTTTAGCAAAGCACGAGGGCCATCTTTCAGTGCTAATATCTTACCACTCTGGCCCACATGATCAGTATTACTGCAAACAATACGATTTCCCCCTAAAAGCACTCAGCTGGTTCCCCCGAGCGTTGGAAGAATTTCGCAAACCGCCTGTAGAAGGCGGCCTGCACGCAGGCGCCATGATCAGCAAAGACATAGACGTAGATGGCGAAGTGCTCGCCGTCGGCAGCACCACCGACGGGTATTTCTTAATAAATTGGTCCCGCAACCAACAAGATCCGGTTTCCGACTACGATCCAGCAAGAATATCACTTCACTGGGACTTCCTTTACAAACTTGGCTTTCTGGATCTTTGGAAAAAACTGGGTGAAAAATACGAACGTGGCGAGATATAAAAGGAATTTGATACTTCAGATTTTTTAGCCCAACAAATTCCGCACCCTAATTTGGCACGAAATTACCAACTGCTGGGCGCAGGCAAACCAGCCGGTCAGCGGCATCCAGTGGGGCGGTATTTCGATTCCCCGCGTTGGCCAGGAAGTAATTGTCGAATTCGAACACGGCGATCCGGATCGCCCAATCGTGGTCGGACGGGTCTACAACGGCCAAAGTCAGCCGCCCTACCCGCTGCCACAACACAAAACCCGCTCCGTACTAAAAACTCTGTCGTCCCCTGGTGGCGGCGGCTACCACGAGATTCGCATCGAAGACAAAAAAGGCAGCGAGCAGATCTTTCTGCGGGCGGAAAAAGACGCCGACCTGCGCGTGCGGAACCAGCGTCGCACCTTCATCGGCAACAACCAGCATGTAACCATCGGCAACGCAGACTTTGCCGAATACAACGCCGAGCTGCATCAAACGTTCGGCGCTGCATTGAATGAACAGATCGGCCAGAACCTGTCCGTCACCGTTGCCAAGGATCTGCAGATCAAGGTCAGCGGTGCGCTGGTCACCCAGGTCGGCAATGCAGTGCATATCAAGGTGGGTTCCAAGGCAGTCATCCAGGGCGGCACGAGCCTGTCGATCAAAGCCGGCGCCGGCTTCATCACCCTGGACCCGAGCGGCGTCAGCATCATGGGTCCACTGGTGCGGATCAATCAGGGCGGTGGCGGTGGTTCTGCGCAAGCGGCCAACCCCACCCTGCCAGGCGCGCCCGCAGAGCCAGACAATGCGATTCCCGGCGCCAAACTGCGCGCGGCTACCGGCCCGGTCACGCCGATTCCCGAGGTGATTGATTTCGACAAGGCCCGCGCACAACTG
>JAWKZS010000049.1:0-2511 GCA_041395845.1 Gammaproteobacteria bacterium | reverse complement strand
CTCGACTTCTGATCCGACAGTGGCGGAAGTAGCTGCTGATGATGCGATTCGGGATCCGTTGGCGCTGCGTCCGGCGGCCGTGTTGAAACGCGTGGAAAAGCCCAGTGCAGAAGTATTGCGTGAACATTACGAAGCGTTCATGGCCAATCGGCCCCTGTATCTGGCTGATACGGATCTGCCCGCACAATATAATGTCGACGCCGATGGCAATCTGGTGGTTGATGGCAACGTCAAGGATCTACTGGATTATTTTCTGTTGACGATCGGTGATCTGCCGTTTGATGAAATCTATGATCTTATCGCCGGCAACATGATTGCCTCGCTGCAGGAACCTGCACTGAGTCAGGCACTCGCGGTGCTCGATAAATATTTTGCCTACATTGATGCCTACGATCAGTGGGAATCGTCGTTTGATAAAAGTTATGTCATGGAAAACGATCCTGCCGGGATGCGCGATCGCCTGGCGGAACTGGAGAATCTGCGTCGCCAGTATCTGGGTGACGAGGCTTACGACGCATTTTTTGCCGAGCTGGATCAGACCAACAACGCCTATCTCGAAGCACAGCTTGCCTTGCAGCAGCCTGGTCTTTCCGATCAGCAGCGTACGGTTATCATCGATCAGCTCAAGGCAGCATTGCCTGAACCGGTGCGGCAGGCGCAGGAAGCCGCCATGACGCAGGTTAACCTGGCTGAATATACCGAAACGCTGCGCAAGCAGGGCGCCACTGATGCCCAGATCTATCAGGCCAGGGTGGACATGGTGGGCGAGGATGCTGCCAAGCGTTTGGCCCAGGTGGATGAAGAGAAACGCCAGTGGCAGAGCAAGCGTGAACAGTATAAAGCCCTGCTGAGTGAATCCGGACATCTGGATGGCCTTGCCACCGCAGACCGCAATGCCTACATCGTCGATCTTGCGCAGCGTGAACTGGGATTAACCAGCAATGAAATCAAGCGCATGCAAGCGCTTGATCGCATCGAGGCGGCTGAAAGCATCCAGTAAGCCTGCGCTTTTCCTGTTTGTGGTTATAGCGGCCATGCATGGCGTTGTGCTGGCCGCTTTGCCCTGTCGACACTCACTTCATGATCCGTGACAAGATTTTTACCATCGCAAGTTTGTTATGCTCCTCCACCACAATAACAAGAGAGGCGCGCCATGGAACGCTTGTCGGCAACGGATAACCTTTTTTTATGGCTTGAGCGGCGCCATCAGCCGCTGCATGTGGCTGGATTGCAGATCTATCGGTTTCCTGAAGATGCTGGTCCTCAATTTATTCGTGAGCTTGCCGATTATCTTCGCCAGTTCCAGCAACCAACACCACCTTTTGACCGGCGACTTGTGACGCGCTGGACCGGCTATCATTGGGATCATGATCAACGCTTCGATGTCGAGCATCACTTCCGTCATGTCGCCTTGCCCAAGCCGGGTGGTCCGAAGGAGTTGCTGAGTTTTATTTCGGCTGAGCACAGTAATCTGCTGGATCGCAGTCGTCCGCTGTGGGAAACCTACCTGATCGAGGCCATGCATGGCCGGCATTTTGCGCTGTACACCAAGATCCATCATGCGCTGGTGGATGGCGTCTCGGCCATGCGGCTTGGCATGCAGATGCTGGGCACAGATCCGCAGCAGCAGAACATGCCGCCCATCTGGCAGCTTCCGCCGCGTCAACGCAATGGGCATCACGGCGAATCCGCTGGCGCTCTCTCGCAGTTTTCGGCAATCGCCCGTCTGGTCGGCAATCAGGTCAGTGCGGTGCCGGCGGTGGTCAGTGCGCTGGTGAAGACAGTGCAGCATGCACGTCAGAATCCCGAGCTGGCCCATGTGTTCACCGCCCCCGTGTGCAAACTGTCGCAACCGATCACCGGTTCGCGCCGCTTTTCGGCCCAGTCATTTCCACTCGCTCGGCTGAAGGCGTTGGCGACGGCACTGGATGGCACGGTGAATGATGTGATTCTGGCCATGTGCGGCAGTGCCTTGCGTACCTATCTGCATTATCACAACGAACTGCCGGAGCGGCCGCTGGTGGCCATGGTGCCCATGTCGCTGCGCAAGGATGACAGCGTGGGAGGCAACCAGGTGGCGGTGATTCTGGCGAATCTGGCGACCCACGTGAACGATCCACTTACCCGTTTCCGTGTGATCCAGAATTCCGTCAATGAAGGCAAAGCGCGCTTCGCCAGCATGACACCGGAGCAGATCGTCGATTACACCGCGCTGACCCTGGCACCCACCGGACTTGCCGTGCTGACGGGCAGCATGCCGCAGTGGCTGGCGTTCAATGTGGTGATTTCCAATGTGCCGGGTCCCCGCGAGCAGTGTTACTGGAACGGAGCGCGGCTAGAGCACATGTTCCCGGTATCCGCCATCGTGAATCACATGGCGTTGAATATCACCATTATCAGCTATCAGGACAAACTGGAGTTTGGTGTGGTGGGGTGCCGCCGCACATTGCCCAGCCTGCAGCGGTTGCTGACTCACATGGAGCAGGCGCTGGAGGCCCTGGAGCAGGCCCT
>JAWKZS010000048.1:0-3210 GCA_041395845.1 Gammaproteobacteria bacterium | reverse complement strand
AGTGACCATTGCTGCCCGACAGGTAATAGATTTCGCCGCCCGGTTGGACCTGGGGCAGCAGTGCGGGCGCCGTGGGCAGATCGCAGCCGGCGATGATCAGGTCGTAAGGTGCCTGCTCGGGATAACCCCTTTCTCCGTCACCGGTACGCAGGGTGATATTCGGTTGGGCAAATTTTGCCAGATTGGTTTGGGCAATATGGAGAATCTGGGGATTGTGCTCGATCACAAACAGTTGTTGAACCAGGCGTGCCAGTATCATCGCCAGATAACCGGAGCCGGCACCAATCAGCAGCAGCTTTTCATGCCCCTGCAAGGTCGGGAGATGGGACAGCAGTGTCTGCACCACCATGGTGGAGGGAATGCTGTGACCTGACAACAGATGACTGAGGTCGGGCGATGTGATGAAGTCGGTACGGTTAACCGTCGTCAGCACGTGCAGGGTACGGATGTCCAGTTCTTTCATCAGCGGGTGTCGGTCGGGCGCATGAAATCGCAGGGGGCGTTACTGAAAAGCGTAGCAGCTGGGCGGGAAATTGCAGAGGTTGACCGGTATCCGTATCAGGCCTGGAACAGGGAAAGTGCAGGGCAGCGTGCGCTGCCCTGTGCCGGGATGGATTGAGTTTCAGTGCTCGACTTCGCTGTCATCATCCAGGATCAGTTCTACTTCTTCCTCATCCAGGATCTGTGCTTCGTACTCCAGGCCTTGTTGCTCGATGACATTGACGAAGGCGCGCAGATGACTTTTGGACCCATCCAGCAGATTGGAATATGCCAGAATGATGGCGCGCTCGTCGGTATCCTCGATCGCAGCCAGAATATCGTGCATGTCTTTTTCTTCGATCAAAGCACCCACATAAAGCGCGTCTATGAATGACTGGTTACCTTTTTCCACCAGCTCGTTGTAGAGCGCTTGCAATTCCTGATTGGTGAAAACACCGATGGTGTCATTGATGACGGGATCGTCGACGTTGAATTTATCGAGCAGGTAATTGACGGTGCTCGTATGGCTTTCCTCTGATGCAGCGATATTGGAAAAAACGGTTGACTGATCACCCCATTGTGCATGCATGGTCAGATACACATCGCGAGCCAGCTTTTCTTCTTCACGCATGTATTGCAAGTCGCTGGTTTCAGTTGAGGTGAGCGCGGTCGTTGTGGTTGTTGATCGTGTTGTGCTGGCCGACTTGGGGCCGCCGGCGGCAAACGCGCTGGTGCCCAATGCCAGTGAACTAATCAGGGTGGCGGCGATGATGTTGTGCTTTTTCATAATGGAACCTCAAGTGGTAATTGAAAATCTCATATCCACAATTATGACAATGCTATTGTGGGTGTGTTCATGAATGTTGTTCGCGTGATTTGTTTTTTGTGAGGGAGTGATGAATTTTTTCTGGGGATTGATGGTGGTCAATTTTCTGCTGTGCGGAATTTCAAGGCCGCCTGAAGCGGGTATTGATGCATGTCATGAAATGAACGTTTGTCGCCCCCGGAGCATGGAATAACGGCATGGGGTAACGGCATGGGTGAGGGCGCAGGACGGATGCCGCACCAAATCGCCTGTCCGGGCCGCAAGTGTCTATTTTTCTTCCTTTTCTGCTAGGCTTAATGACACCACACGGAAACGGCCAAGAGGATAGCCATGGTCAACTTGTCCCTCGGGGAAGATTACACCCAACTGATTGAACGCTTGACGGCGATGGTGCGGGAACGGTTCGAAAAGGGCCATCCCCATCAGTCGGCGGCACTGGTTGATTTCTGCAACCACTATTACTCGGCCGCACCGTTCCAGGAGCTGCAGCGCAAGCGCAGTGAGGACCTGTACGGGATGACCGTGGGCCTATGGGATTTTATCGGCGCCTTTCCGGATGGGACCCCCCGTATTCGGGTATACAACCCCCGTTTCGAAGATCATGGCTGGCAAAGTACCCACACCATTGTCGAAGTGCTGGCGCGGGATTCGGCGTTTCTGGTGGATACCGTGATGATGGAGGTGGTACGGCGGGGAATCTCCATCCATTCCGTGATGAACAATGTGTACTGGGCAGAGCGTGATGGCGATGGCGTGTTGCAGCGGTTCCGCTTCGATCAGCAGGGGGCTGGCCAGCGTGAGGCGCTGATCCATATTGAAATCGATCGTCAGCCCGATGAGGCGTTGCTTGGGGATATTACCCGACCGTTGCAGGAAACGCTGGGGGAACTCGCGGCAGCGGTGCAGGATTTTACGACCATGCAGGCGCGCACCGTGGCCATTGTGGATGAACTGAAAACCATCAGGCCAGAGGCGGCTGAGGCCAGTCTCAATGAGGTGAAAGGCTTTCTGCAGTGGCTGGTTCGGAATCATTTCACCTTTCTGGCGATGCAGGAATATCGCGTGGTGGATCGGGACGGCTGGCCGCATCTGCAGGCAGTGGACGACACGGCGTTGGGTGTGGCAAGGGTGTGTCCCGAGCTGGATCTGCTGGAACCGGATGGTGGACCCTTACTGCATCCCCACAAGCTGATCGTGTTCGGCAAATCCGGTACCCGTTCACGCTGGCACCGGCCGGTGTATATGGATTTCGTGGGTGTGCGCAAGTGCAATGAGGCCGGTGAGGTCGTCGGTGAGTATCGCTGGCTGGGGTTGTACACGTCGCTGGTCTTCAACAATTCACCGCGTGATTTTCCCATCATCGGTCACAAGCTGCGGATGGTGCTGGAAGGATCAGGTCTTGATCCCCAGGGGCACGATGGCAAACGCCTGATGCAGATTCTGGAAACCTTTCCCCGCGAAGAGCTTTTCCAGACCAGTACCGAGGATCTGCTGAAAACCGCGGTGGGGGTTCTGCATATCCAGGATCGACGTCGCTTGCGGCTGTTCGTACGGCATGGCGAGTTTGGCCGCTTCCTGTCCTGTCTGATCTATACGCCACGGGATGGCTACGATACCGCCTTGCGCAAGCGCTTCCAGAAAGTCCTGCACGAATATCTTGATATCGAGGATCTGGAGTTCAACACCTATTTTACCGAGTCTACCCTGGCGCGACTCTATATCGTGCTCAAGGTGAACAAAGGCAGCGAAACCAATTTTGATGTGGCAGAAGTTGAAGAACGACTGGTGGAGCTGGCACGTACCTGGTCTGACCGGTTGTATGAAACCCTGATTGAAACGGCCGGTGAGGATCGCGCCGGCGCGCTGTTCACCCGCTATGCGGAAGCGTTTTCATTGAGTTACCG
>JAWKZS010000047.1:0-6549 GCA_041395845.1 Gammaproteobacteria bacterium | reverse complement strand
GTGCGGCCTTCACGTTTGTGCCGGGTTATGACGTCAGTGGTGTGGTGGATGCCATTGGCGAAGGGGTGACTTCGCACGCGCCCGGGGCGCCGGTGTTCGGCATGGTGAATTTCCCGCTGCCGGCGGGGTGCTATGCCGAGTATGTGGTGGCACCGGTTACCCAGTGGGCTGCAGCCCCCACCGCCATTCCCCTTGCTCATGCCGGCGCAATGCCGCTGGCGGGTCTTACCGCTTGGCAGGCCCTGTTCGATGTGGGTGGGCTGCAGGCCGGCGAGCGGGTGCTGGTACTGGCCGGTGCCGGTGGTGTGGGCCATCTGGCGGTGCAGCTGGCGGCGTGGAAAGGTGCACAGGTCAGCGCCACGGCATCGCCCGGCAATCATGCATTTCTGCGCCGTCATGGCGTGACGCTGCCGCTGGATTATCATGATGCAGCGGCGATCGCAGCCAGTGGCCCATGGGATCTGATCGTGGATCTGATGGGCGGCCCAGTGGGCGAGCAGGCGCTGTCCTGGCTGGCCCCGGGTGGGCGCATGGTGACCGTGCCCACCAACACCGCTGCAGCGTTAGTGCAGACCGGTGCGGCCGCCGGCAAGACCGTGCGCGCCATCAAGGTGACGCCGGACACGGCCCAGCTGGCGCAACTGGCCGCGCTGGTGGATCAGGGCTTGCTGACGCTGCACGTTAGTGCGGCAATACCCCTCGAAGAAGCCGCGAGTGCTCACGCCCAGAGTGAGCGCGGGCACGTCAAAGGCAAATTGATTCTGGTGCCGTGAATACCGCTGATGCCAGCTTCAATCGGCAATCACGGCGTCGCTGCGCTTGCGTCTGAAGCTGTCCCGGGTCAGTAGCGGCCACAGGACCTGGGCGTACCAGGGATCTTCGTCCTCAGGGTTGAACAGGCCAAACCCCTCTACCTGACGGCGGGGAAAGGCGGCTGTGCCGTGCAGGATGTCCCAGAGGATGAACATGACGCCGTAATTCTTGTAGCCGCCTTCCAGATTGTGATGGTAGTGGTGGGTGTCCGGTGTTGGAATGATCCGCGCCAGCAACCACATGAAGGGGCGTGTGAGCGCGTGCCGGTACAGGTAGTCATCCCAGCGGAAACTGGTATGGACGGACATCGACAGCACCACATTCACGGTGGAGGCGATCAGCACGATCTCGGGCAGGCCGGCCCAGGTCATGGCTGCACCGAGCCAGAATGACGGAAACAGGCAATAGAAGAAAAACGGTACCCTGAACGTGATGGTGACATCCATGCGCTGGGGAGTGTGATGGACTTTATGCAGATTCCACAGCCAGTGGCTGGTGTGTCCCAGCCGGTGCAGCCAGTAATGCAGATAATCCTGTACCAGTACATAGCCGGCAAAGATCCACAGCACGTTGATGTCGTCAATCCAGCGGAGCCCGAGCGGAAAGGCCCACGCCAGTCCACTGCCGACGAGCACCGCCAGCAACGCCCGGCTCGACAGCATCGATGCCACGCCGAGCAGCACCACGCCAAGATTGCGCATGCGGAAAAAGCCGCCATTGGTATAAGTGCCCCGGGTATAAACCCCGCACAGGGACTCGACGGTGAGCCACAGCACCAGTACGCTGATAAAGATGACGTGAGCCTGCAGCTCTGACATGGGGGATCCTCCGTGACTGCGCATTTCCTGTGAACATCCTGTATAGGCAGTGCCTGCTACAACTGCGCGCGAGACCATAGCACAGTGCCATCCTGCTCAGCTACTGGCATGCCTTCGGTCGCGGATGTTCTTGTCGCCGCGAGACCCCCGTTTATAATGGCCCCCTTCGATTCAGCAGGGGGCAGCATGCCGGTTTCACAGTTCATAGCACACCAGATCGATCGCCATAACGGTGCCGAGCCCGCCGTTGTCAGTTTTCGTGACGACCTGATCGCCATCGACGATTTTGCCAGCCAGTTACTGAATGAACTCAAGCAGGTGTTTTCCACCCGCACGTCCAAGCGTTATGGCCGTTTCGATCCCGAGCGCGGAGACAATCCGTTTCCCGGGCTGCTGCGGGATCTGCTCAAGCAGCAACTGCCGTTTGCCAGTTTCAGCCGCAAGATTACCGAGCATTTTGTGACGCTGCTGGATGCGGTGAACGTGCCGTTCGCCGGCCATCTGCTGATCTGGCAGGAAGACAGCGCTGATGCCCAGTGGCTGTATCTGGTCCATCTGCAGCATCAGACCGGCCTGGTGATCAACAGCCGGCTGGAAATTTCCGAAACCGCTTATGCGGATCTGTCCCATGCCGGCTTCAGTGCCCGCATTAATCTGACCCACTGGGCCGATGAACTGTCGGATAAATATCTGACGGTGTCGCGCAATCGCGGCGACCGTTTTGTGCAGGATATTTTCCTGGGCTGGCTGGCGTTCACCGATACCGTCAACGTGAAGGCGGATACCAGTGAATTTCTGACTATTGTCGAAGCCTATGCCGAACAGTTGCCGGAAGAGCAAAGCAAGGAATACAAGAATCGCGTCGTCGATTACTGCATGGAGCAGGACAAGAGCGGCGAGCCGGTGGTGTACAAGGAGTTGTCATTCTATCTGGACGAAGCCGAGCCGGAACGCTTCGAAAAATTCGTGCAGCAACGGCAGGAACAGCCACGGGAAGAACTGATTCCCGACAAGACCCAGCTGCGCAAGTACGTGCGCTTTTCCGGTCGCAGCAAGGATATGAGCATCCAGTTCGCGGCGGAATTGCTGGGCAGTCAGGTGGAATTCGATGCCACCAGTGAAACCCTGCTGATTCGCGGATTGCCCAAGCCGCTGTTGCAGCAGCTGAAGCGGCACCGCAAGGACTGAGCGGCGCGGCCTATTCGTAGCGCCAGCGTTTCTGCGGTGCGAATTCCGGCTTGTATTCCAGTGCCTGCAGTTCAATCCACAATGGCAGGATATAGCGCACGTAGAACGAGTGATTGTTCAGCATGCCTGCGTCCATATCCTGCATCTCCATGATTTCCACCCGTGCATCCTGCTGCTGCCAGCGCTGTGCGGTGGCATAGGCGGCATCCACGGCGGCGCGGTTTTCCAGGATCAGGCCGATGTGATCGAAGCTGGTGGACTTCAGTGCGTTGGCTTCTTCGGTCAGAAACAGAAACTGGCTGGATTCCGCATCGAACCGCAGCAGGTATTTCGGACAGTCCAGTTTCACCATCGGCACTTCAATGCCTTCCCAGCCGAACACGTCCTGATAGAACGCATTGAGATTGGCCTTTTCCTGCTCCAGTGTGCCAGGCGGCAAGGTCAGTTCCAGATGATTGATGCGCATGCGGCTCATGTGATTCCCCCGGTGGTGGAGTGTCATCACAGCATGGCGATGATGGGGTCGCATCGTTCTTTGGAACGATCGGCGGCGGCCGGCGGACAAAAAAGAGGGGGCAGCGCCCCCTCGTGTGCGGTGAATGATTCAGACGCGGAAACTGCGTACCGAATGACTGAGTGAATGGGTGAGGGTGGACAGATTGGCGCTGGAATCCAGTGTCGAATTGGCCAGTGACGCGGTTTCGTCGGAGTAGCGGTTGATCTGCTCCAGATTGCGGTTGATGTCTTCCGTCACTTCGCTCTGCTCTTCGGCGGCTGCGGCAATCTGGATCGCCATGCGGGTGATATTGGAAACCGCATCCTTGATTTCATCCAGGGTCTTGCCGGCACCTTCGGTGGTTTCCACGGTGGTACGGGCGGAATCACAGCTGGTGTTCATGGCGGTTACCGCTTCCTTCACGCCCTGCTGCAGGCGTTGCAGCATGGTCTGGATGTCCTGGGTGGATTCCTGGGTGCGGCTCGCCAGGGTGCGCACTTCATCGGCCACCACGGCAAAACCACGGCCCTGTTCGCCGGCGCGGGCCGCTTCAATCGCAGCGTTCAGTGCCAGCAGGTTGGTCTGTTCGGCGATACCACGAATCACATCGATCACCGAGGTGACCTTGCCGGCCTCTTCTTCAACATGGGTGATGACACTGGCAGCCGATTGCACCTTGGCGGACAGTTGCTGGATCTGAGTGATGGTCTGGTGCACGATGCGCTGACCATCTTCGGAGCGGACATTGGCCTTCTTGGCTTCGTCGGCGGTTTCGGTGGTGTTGCGTGCCACTTCCTGAATGGCGGAGGCCATCTCGGTCACGGCGGTGGCCACCATGGTGAGCGCGTCGCCCTGGTGATCGATGGCTTCCTTGCTGGTGCGCGCGTTGTCCTGCAGCTTGGCGGTGTCATCGGCGACATTGACGGCGGTTGACTGGATCTGCTTGATCAGGGTCTGCAATTTATCCATGAAGCGATTGAAATTCTGCACCAGCTGGCCCAGCTCGTCGGTCTGATCCAGCGGGATGCGTGCAGTCAGATCGCCATTGCCCTGGGAGATGTCGTGCAGGCTGCGGCGGATGGCGTTGATGGGTTTCACCAGCAGGGGCGGCACCATGATCACGAAGACAGCCGAGATGATGATGCCGATCACCAGGATCAGGGTTTCGGTGCCGGTAGCGCTGTTGGCCCGGGCTTCAATCTCGGCGGTGAAGGCGGCCGCATCCTGTTCGCGGGCTTCGGTCAGCTGATCCAGCACTTCCCGCACGGCCTGGAAGGCCGCTTCGGAATCGTTGATGATCGTATTGGCGTCACCGTTGAGCGGTTGACCGTTCAGGCGCGTACTCATGTGACGGTTGGCCAGATCAACCCAGCGCTGGTAATTGGATTGAAAGCGGCTGCGGTGGTCGTTCCAGCGCGGTTCGTTGGCGCTGTCGAAGAACTTGTTGACCCGGTCTTTGGCCTGCTGGGTGTTCTCGTTGAACTGATCCCGGTAGCTGTTCATGCTGCTGGCGCCGTCGGGCAGCAACAGGATGCTGCGTTCGGCGATCTGGGCCTGGTACAGATCGCGGTCGGCCTGCAGTATGTAATTGATCTGCGGCATGAATTCCTGCGCCAGACGGTTCGCATCAGCGGTGGTGGCCCGCAGCGACATCAAACCATGTACTGTCGAGCCAATGAACAGTACGGCCAGTGCGACCATCGGCAGGCCAATTTTCAGCCGGAACGGCCAGTTGCGAAATCCTGACATAAGTTTTTCCTTGCCCACGAAAAATAATGCATGCAAAGGTTAGGTCTAGCTGAAAATCCGCGACTTTCCAGCGCGGTCATTCCCGCTCATCGGGGTCTGGGCAACCTCCTGTGATAGGGCAGCTGCGGGGCTGGATCGCCTAACACACTGAATCGCAGGCCTTTTTTCTGCGGGGTTTTGATGCGTTCAGATCTTCAACAATCGTTGCATTTCGTAACGTGACAGGCGTGAGCAGCGCTGATTAGACTTTGCACTGTCGTGATCGCGGGGGACCGTCTGGCTGCCGCCGGCTGGCGCGTTGACGGCAATGGGGCAATAGGGTGGTCGACCTGATGGCAGGCGGGCACCGGATGTTGTTATGTGTCTGATTTGATTGAAAGTGGAGTTGTTATGGGTAAAGGGATTTCGCGTCTGCTGCTGTGCGGCAGCCTGTTGTGTGCAGCGGCTGCGGGGGCAGCGCCTGATGTGCGGGTGGATGGCCTGTTCAAGGGGGCGGCCGTGATGACCATCGACGGCCAGCAGGTCATGTTGCGTGATGGCAAGACCGGCCCCGGCAATGTGCGCCTGATCAGTGCCACGTCCCGCAGTGCACTGGTGGAGATCGATGGCCGGCGCCATGAAATGACCCTGCACATGGCCATCGGTGGCCAGTATCAGAAGCCTGAACTCAAGCAGGTGGTGATCCGCAAGAACGACAATGACCAGTATCTGGTGAACGGTTCTATCAATGGCCAGAGTGTAAAATTTCTGGTGGATACCGGCGCCAACACGGTGGCAATGAATGAAATGGATGCCCGCCGTCTGGGGCTGCAATACCGCATCGATGGCACCGAGTCGCAGGTGGTCACCGCTGGCGGCGTAAATAAAAGCTGGGTAGTGAAGCTTGAGTCGGTCAAAGTCGGCGAAATCCAGGTCAGCAATGTCGAAGCCGTGGTGGTGCAGGGTGGTTATCCCGCGCAGGTGCTGCTGGGCATGACCTATCTGAATCACGTCAAGCTGCAGGAACACAACAGTGTGCTGATGCTGGAAAAGAAGTTCTGATCCCACGCTTGTCCGATTTGCTATGGCTTGTCGGCATCCCCGGCCCTGATAGGGGCCGGCAAAATTTGTTTTAATAGCGCATTCTTCCGATCCATCAGAGGCTTGCGCTCCAATGACTCAAACCACCATTCTGGTCGCCAATCGCGGTGAAATCGCTGTTCGCATTCTGCAGGCCGTGGCGGAGCTCGGTTGGCGTTCGGTTGCCGTCTACGCCGAGGACGATCACAACGCCCTGCATCTGAGCAAAGCCGATAGTGCGGTGGCGCTGCGGGGCACTGGTCCGGCGGCCTATCTTGATGGTGCACAGATTCTGCAGGTAGCGCAGCAACATCAGTGTGTCGCCATCCATCCAGGGTATGGATTCCTCAGTGAAAATGCCGGCTTTGCCCGGATGGCGGAACAGGCAGGCGTGACCTTTGTCGGCCCCGCTGCGGACGTGCTCAG
>JAWKZS010000046.1:0-7160 GCA_041395845.1 Gammaproteobacteria bacterium | reverse complement strand
TCTTCTGGTTCTGGTGGCGGTCGGCGTAATACGAGGCTTCCCCCGATTCGGTGTAGCCAACCCAATTGCCATCGGCGCCCGGACCGAGCGTACTGCACGCACCAAGACTGATCATCACGACGCATAGAAGTGCGCGTTTAACTAGCATCAACATGAACGGACTACTCACTAGAAGTCACTGACGCCGGACACCGAAAACTCCCGGTAATCGCAGGTCAGCTCGACGCCTGCCGGAATATCGCAGGCCGCGAAATAATTGGAATCCTGATCCGACACCAGATTGGGTTCATCGGAATGATTCATATGACGTGACAGATCCAGATTAATGATGAATTCGTTGGTCTGCACGGAACGATAACCATAGATTTTCAGAAAGGCATGGGCGGACTCGGGCAGCTCCTTCACCTTGCTTTCGTCCAGGGCAATGTCAAAGGTTGGATTGAATTCCCACACTTTGGTCCCTTTCGGAATGACACCTTTACTGAACAGCCCAATACCATGAATATCCGACTTTCTGATTTCAGCATCTATCAGCAACATGAATTATCTCTGCACTGTTTCTGGTTACAGGATCCGGGCCTGACGGAGCATGTTGATTTCCCCCGCACTGGCGAACCGGGTAATGTCATCCACCGACAATCCCGGACGAATGCGCCGCGCATCCTGCAGTGCCAGCGCAGCATCCTGCGGATTGCCCGCGACGATCTGCGCCACGGCCAACACCACCCGTGGCAGAAAAATCTTGTCATCACAACGGCAGGCGGCAGCCGCGGTCGTGATCGCCTCATCAACCCGTCCAAAGTTAAGCATGCCCCGGGCCAGCAACGCACCCCAGGCGGACAAACGGTTGTCGCGCGGGCTGACCCGAATGCCCTGCAACATATAATCTATGCCCTCTTCTGCGCCGGTTTGCAACAGGGCGGCACCAAGAGCGGCGGCGGCCTGAGCATTGCTCGGATCAAGCTCCACTGCTCGCCGCAGCATGCCAATGCCACGCTGGTAGTCGCCCATATCGGCAAAAGCACAGCCCGCATATCCCAGCACATCGGAATCCTGACTGTCCAGCGCCACAGCTGTTTCGGCGGCAAGGGTGGCTTCTTCTTCCCAGCCTTCGGCATTGACCAGGCCCACCAGATGCCCGATCGCCAGTATCAATGCCAGATAGGCGTGGGCAAACGCCAGCTCCGGATCACGGGCAATCGCCTGACGTAACAGGTCCGCGGCTTCGGCAAAGCTTTCTTCACTCCACCCTTTCATACCAAGAATGGCATGCGCCTGCCGATACAGCGCCCAGGCGCCCAAATCCACCGGCCGACGTTTTCGCAGCACGGCAAATTCAGCGCGATTCAATTCCGGTTCGATACGGCTGACAATCTCGCGCACCACATCATCCTGCAGGTCCAGCAGCTGTTCTACCGGTATCACTTTGCGTTCCGACCACAGCATTCCGCCACTCAGGGTTTCGAATAACTGCAGGCCGACTCGCAGATTGCCGCCAATGGCCCAAACCGATCCTTCGACGACATAATCCGCGCCCAACTCACGGCCAATCTGTTCAATGGAAATTTCGCGCAGGCGATACTGTGATGCCGTGTTTCTGGACAGCACCAAAAAGCCAGGAATGCGCGCCAGCTGGATTCCGATATCTTCACCCAGTACTTCGGCCATCCACGCCAATTCGTCATTGCCATGGCTGCAGGAAAACGGCAACACCGCCAGCACGGGTCGATCATGCTGTTTGCCGGATAATTGCGGGAACAGGCAAGCGCCCCCCATGGCCTCACTGCCCGCCAGCGCGCTATCCCGCAACAGACCGGCGTTCTCAACCGCTATGCTGTTGCGCTGTTCAACATCAGCCACAAACCGGTAACCGCGCCGGTGGTAGGTCGCAATGTGTTGCTGATCCCGCCCCGTGTCCCCCAGTGCCTGCCGGGCCGCCTTGATACAACTGCTCAGGGTGGACTCGGTGACAATTTTGCCCTGCCACAGCTGGTCCAGCAGCTCCTGCCGGGTTACCACGCGATCACGATGGGCGGCCAGATAAGCCAATAAATCAAAGACCTGGGGCTCTATGGAAATCGTATTGCCAGCACACCGAAGCTCGAACCGTTCCGTGTCCAATTCGTAGTCACCAAACACTAGCAACATGAGTGTTTTCTCCGCAATCCATAGGCTGAAACGACAGTAACAAAGAATCCCCACAAAATCTCCACAAAAGCTACCGGCTATCGCCAAGTAACCGGGTCAGCGCCTCGTTACACTGCTTTCCCTATCGAAGAACACAAAATTGCAACACGGCGGAGGCCCCCAATGAACAAACGCACCGTTTATTTCCTGTGGCTGCTGACTGATCTGTGTCTGGCAGCGGGCCTGCTGTTCTGGCCTCCGGCACTGCTCGGCGCCATCGTGGTCACCACCATTCACAATCTGTGGTTTGTGCTGGCCCGCCCGAACAATCCCGGCTTTTCACTGCAAGTGCGTTTTACCTATCTGGCACTGCTGATCCTGGGCCAACTGCCCTATTGCCAATGGATCAACTGGATTCAACTGTTGGGTACCACTGCACTACTGACCGTTGATTACTGCCCACTGGCACGCCTGCTATCGCTGGCCCACTGGAACCGGCAACAGCCACTCAGCTGGGCGCTGATTACGCAGACGATTTTTACACCACCGGTAAGCGGCAGCTTCATGCAGGCCCAGGCCGGACAACAACACCCCAAACCCTGAAAGGAGCAACACCATGCCACTCGTAACCATCAACGTTATCGAAAACGTATTCAGCAAAGAACAGAAACGCCAGATGATCGAAAAAGTCACCGACGCCATGGTTGAAATCGAAGGCGAAGCCATGCGCGGTGTGACCTGGGTCGTCGTCAATGATGTGAAGGAAGGCGAATGGGGCATCGGCGGCCAGGCCCTGGCCAGCAGCGATGTTCGCAAGATACAGGCAGGCGCTGCCTGATTGCAGCATCGATCCGGGGCCACGCGCCCCGGTATCAACCCACTATCACTGCAGCGCTATGGATTGCGTGACGCGAACACAAAACCAGGTATCAGTACCCTGACCCACGAGCCCAGATACACCATACCTGCCACCACAAACAGCCAACCGTAAAGCGTTGTGGTCGGGCTGGTAATACTCAGAAATGCATAAAACAGGTAAATCATTGCGAATAGGGCCGTCGCCAAAAATCCCAGCGGCTTAACGATAATCGCCAGGCGCCGGATGCGGGTGCTCACGAACGAAATGACCAGGGCGATCAGATACAGATCCCACCCGGAGTCCTCGCCGGGATCCAACTCTTCTGGTGATTTATAAATTTTGACAGAGGAAATTTCCGCACCCGAAAGCTCATGATTCGATAGCCGGTTGAGCGCGTGAAACGAAGTGGAGACACCACCATTGGCACCTTTTTCCGTCTTGATGGCACAACTGCCCAACGGTAAAAAGCAAAGCCCAAACAGCAGAAAAAATGAAATCGTCCTTAACCAACGTACCATGTCACATCCTTGTTGATAACGGCGGCCGCGTCCAGTCAGCCGATTTTCTCGTCTTTTCCAATTATCCAGCAGCTTGGATGATTGGTATATCCAATCTTGGGGTAATAGCCAACGGCTGCCGGTGCCGCCAGCAAAATCACTTTCCCATGAGGCCCCAGCTGGGCCTGGGTCAGCCGCTGCAGCTCAATACCGATTCCTTGTGCCTGATACGCTTTATCCACCGCCAGATCCGACAGATAACAGGCATAGTGAAAGTCTGTCAGCGAACGGGCGACACCCACCAGCTTGCCATCGATGCGGGCCGTGACCAGCAGATTGGCGTGTTCCAGCATGCCGGCGATGCATTCACGGTCGTGGACTGGCCGTCGCTCCGCCAGCCCGGAGTTTTGCAGCACCAGGATGAATTCGTCGACGGTGATGGGTTGGTTTACCTGATACTCGATATTCATGGCCAGGATGCTCTCATTCACCGAAATCGGCTGTCTTGCCTGCTTCCACCGTGTGATCAAATCTTCACGGCCTGAAACGGTGCGTGCTTTTCCTTTTCTTCGCGGGTTACCATACTGGGCTTCACGTCGATAAACTGGATCTCGCGAACCTTTGCATCAAACACCGATGGTGTCGTCATGCCGGTAATTTCAATAACGTATCGTATGTACAGACCTCTGGCGTTTTTACGTGCCGCAAGAAACGTTTCAGCCTGATCCGGTGTCATTGCAAGATTCGGCAACGCCGCATGGTTGCTCAGGTTCACTGTTATTTTCCGGGGAAGCCGCTCGATATTATTTCCACCCGGCAATTCAAACGCATCGACAAAGGTCACGGGAAATTCCTGCTTACTGAAATCGTAATTTCCAAGCATGGATGAGACCGTCGCCTGATAGGCAGGCTTCAGCGTATGGGTTTGCAGCGCGGAATTCAGATCAGTCTCCGCTTGAGCGACCTGCTTGCGATAGGAAATCTCGTTATTGCGGAGCGAAACGACCTTATTGCCAATTCTGCTTTTCAGATAATCTTCGCCGTACAGGGACAGATCCTGCGCTGGCGTGCGGGAAAGACCTTCCAACATCATTTCGTGCCACGACAACACGGTGTAGTTATTCGCACCTACCGATTCGTAGTCCAGTGTTTCCATGGTAAGCGGGTTGTTCCAGCAGGAAATGCATTTACCATCGACATACATATGAGTTCCGTTGGTAGCACAGCCTGCCAATACAGCCATCAATACCAGTATTGTGCACGTTCGCAATCCCTTCATTCTGATACTCCATACTGCCAGATTTAAAGACGGGGTGAATTTTAATAGTTTACACGCCAAAATTGCCAATCTTTAACCATCCCGCTGTCTCTATAGGCAGGTACTGATGATTTAGCCATCCTGGGTACCCGCCGGGGCATCCCCGCCGCCCCGGCTTTCTTGCCTGCAGCCAACCCGCTCAGGCGATCTGAAGTTCAGATCGCGTGGCCTTGCACAGGTCATCGTGGAGCTTCCTCACAAACTCCGGTTTTTCATGTACTTTGCTGCTGCCCAACTGGCAAACGTAGTGGCATGAGGCATAGTGCTCGGCTGCGCGCGCATAGGCGTCGATCCACTTTTTGCGCTCGCCCATTAACTCAGCCCGGATGGGCCAGACCCCTGGGCGCGGGGTCAGTCGCGCCACGCCGATTCGCCACGGCTTGGGGCTGACCCTGGCCCGGAAGCATTGCTGATTCCTGCACATCCGGACATACACAGGATCGGAATCGAAGCGTTGCAACAGATTGAGCGCCAGGTCACTGGCCGGTGCATAGGTATCGTTCATCAACAGAATGCGGTAGCCCAGCGGGGTGCGATAGACGCGAATATTAAGATCAGGATGTGCGCTCGCAACCGCGCGGATTCTTTCCAGCGTGATCGCTTCTATGCCACCTTTCCTTTTCAACACAAACCGGCGGGTCAGATTGGCTAACGTCGAACTGAATATCACTACGCCACCCATACCGAGCAGGAAGAGCAGAGAGGATTGATAAACCCACGCCAATATTGCAACCACGCTTGCCAACAGAACGAACGTGATAACGCCGGATCTAAGCGACGCCTCATCCATGAAATCAATATCAGCGAACAGCACATCGGGCGTATTCAGACAGAGCGCACCATAGCCATTGCGGGAGATCACCACATCCTGATGCTGGGCCACCACTTCTTCGCGAATCGGAATTCCTTCGGCGCCGTTGTATGTCAGCTTGTGATCGATACGACGGACATCGCCCTCCTTTTCGAGCGTGCTGACGGCCTCTGCCAATCGGCTTTCCGCGTGAACTTTTGCGTCCTGTTCGCTAATATCAGACCAGCCAAACCGCTTTATCGTGAACTGGCGGCCGTTGACGATTTTTCTGGTCTTCGCTTCGGACCAGTAACGGGGAACTATCATTGGTTTGCTGTCACCACCCTACAACAGGTTTCAATACCGGCTACACCTCGAACGACGCATCGTCGCTATCGTTGCGCCCGGTGTTACTCGATTCATACTCGCGAATGAGCACCGAAGCACGCGCCATATCGGCTTCATCCACGAACACATTGGCAAATCCCAGCGGCGACAGATCACCAATCGCACCCTGCAGATAATGACCACCCACATAGGCCTCGATGCCTTCGGCTTGCAGCATGCCGGCGACAATGTGCGCTTCGACGATATTCGACGCTTTATAGATGATCTGCATTCTGGCTACTCATGTATTTACTGTCACGTTCTGCGCGCTGGATAAAGTAATCCGATCACGATCAGCATGATTCCAGCACCAACCTTCAACACAACATGCGCCCAGAAGCTGCGCGGATCAATATCACGCAACACAGGATACGTCTACCCCAGACTGCTTTCCCCGGTGATGATGGAAACAACCGCCCAGCCGATGGCAACCACGCCCACCAACGGAAGAAAGATGCGCTTGTAGTCGGAATCATTCTGGATGAAATGCCGGTGCATGCCGGAAAAGTAATAGACCGCCCAAATGAGCAAACCTACTGCAGAAAACGCCAGAAAGTCGAAAAATACCGACTCGAAATCATTCATTCTGGCAGACCTTCAAATGACTGCACCTGTTCCAACGCACTGTCCCAGTTCGCCCGACTTGCTGAAAACAGATGCGCATTGGGTTTGATATCCACTTGGGTATCCAGGCTGCCGGCCGGCACCACGAGCAGACTTTCACCCGCCAGTACCGAGGGAACGGCAGAGCCACACACGGCGCAGAACGACCGCACATGGCGGGTGGACGGCAGATTGAATGTCGTTATCTTATCGGCACCAGACAACCAGTTGAGCGCGGCCGCTGTACTGAACAAGTTGGCTGCGTGAGCGGAACCGGTGTCCTTCTGGCAGTATTTGCAATGACACAGGAAGAAGCTTTCGAATTTTCCGGTGATTTCGTATTTGATCTGCCCGCAGAGGCAGGAGCCGTGGGATTTTTCAGTCACAATCGATACCCATGTATTTAACCAAGAGCGATTACACAAGATTAGCACGTGTACCTAGTGAGGTCTGACTTCCACACGAACGCCATGTTGCTTGCCATAATTAATCAAGTCGCGAGCGGCCCTTACCTGGCCGGGCTTAACCCTGATATCCAGCACCATACGCGCCTTGCGATTGCTAACGGTAGCACCACGA
>JAWKZS010000045.1:0-8070 GCA_041395845.1 Gammaproteobacteria bacterium | reverse complement strand
GGAAAAGCAGGATTTCATTGCCAAGGTGAACCGGCTTATCGGTGAGCTGTTGGAATCCGGTAATGCGGATCTGGAAACCGTGGCTGAGCGTCTGGGAATCAAGCCCCGCAGCCTGCGCACCAAACTCGCCGAGGTGGAAACCAACTTCAATCAGCTGCTGGCGGATTATCGCTGCAATCTGGCGAAGAAACTGCTGGCCCGCACGGACGAATCCATCGACGAAATCGTCTATCTCACCGGCTTTTCCGAACCGAGCACGTTTTACCGCGCGTTCAAGCGCTGGGTTGGCGTGACACCGGTGGAATACCGCAAAAGCAAACAGAAAAGTCTGCTGGATGAATAGCGCCGGGCTGTTCCCGCATGCTTGATCCGGAAATCCTCGCTGCCTTATTTCTGATTGCCACCGTGGCGGGCTGGATCGACGCCATTGCAGGCGGGGGCGGCATCATCATGCTGCCCAGTCTGATGCTGGCGGGCTTGTCGCCGCTACAGGCATTGGCCACCAACAAGCTGCAGGCCTGTTTTGGCAGCGGCACGTCCACCCTTAATTTTATCGCCAAACGCAAGATTCAGCTGCGCGACGTGTGGCCGGGAATTGCCTGTACTGCGGTCGGTGCTGCGGCAGGCACCTGGACCGTGCAGCGCATTTCCAATGATGTGTTGCAGCAGGTGATTCCGGTACTGCTGATTGCGCTGTCACTGTTTCTGCTGTTCGGCATGAAGTGGCTGATGCAGCGCACGACGCCAATGGTGTCCTACGGTGTGTTTGCATTGCTGATCGGCGGCGGCGTGGGTTTTTATGACGGCTTTTTCGGTCCCGGCACTGGTACCCTGTTTGCAGTGGGTCACATGCTGTTGCTGGGACAGAATATGGTGAATGCCACCATAAATACCAAATTGCTGAACTTCACCAGCAATGTGGTGGCGCTGGTGTTTTTTCTTTCCGGCGGCCATGTGCTGTGGGTAGCGGGATTGGTGATGGCGCTGGGCCAGATGCTGGGTGCTTATGTGGGTTCCAACATGGTAATCGACAAGGGTACCCGGCTGATTCGTCCGTTGCTGATCATCATGAGTCTGGTGATCAGTATCAAGCTGCTGCTGTTTCCCTGATACGGGCCACAAAAAAAGGCGGACAGTTTTGCTGTCCGCCTTTTTTTCGGCTAACAATCGGCCGGATTACGCACCCAGCAGGTTCTGGCCACACACGCGCACGGTGTTGCCGTTCACGCCGGAAGACGCCGGGCTGCAGTAGAACGCAATGGCTTCTGCCACGTCCACCGGCAGACCACCCTGCTTCAGGGAATTCAGGCGACGGCCTGCTTCGCGGGTAGCGAACGGAATGGCCGCCGTCATCTGGGTTTCAATGAAGCCAGGGGCCACTGCGTTGATGGTGATATCTTTCTTGGCCAGGATCGGTGCAAACGCATCGACCATGCCGATCACGCCCGCTTTGGACACCGCGTAGTTGGACTGGCCGAAGTTGCCGGCAATGCCGCTCATGGAAGACACGCACACGATGCGGCCACCTTCACGCAGGACTTCCTGCTCGATCAGGGCATCATTGATACGCTCTTCGGATGACAGGTTGATGTTGATCACCATGTCCCAGAAGTGTTCAGGCATGCCGCCCAGGGTCTTGTCGCGAGTAACGCCGGCGTTGTGCACGACGATGTCGATACCGCCGTGATTGGTCTTGAAATGTTCAGCGATGCTCGCCGGTGCAGCTGCGTCAGTAATGTCCAGTGCAAGCACGGAACCACCGATGCGCTCTGCTACGGCCTGCAATCCGTCCTTGGCCTGTGGCACATCCAGGCACACCACATGTGCGCCATCACGGGCCAGTACCTGGGCGATGGATTCACCGATGCCGCGTGACGCACCGGTCACCAGTGCAACCTTGCCTTGCAGCGGCAGATTCCAGTTGAAGGATTCTGGTACCGCCTTGCCTTTGCCGACCCGCAGAACTTGCGCGTCAACGAATGCAGACTTGGGTGACAGGAAGAAGCGCAGGGCAGCTTCGGCATATTTTTCTGACTGCTTGGACACGTACACCAGATTCGCGGTGGCGCCTTTTTTGCCCACTTCCTTGCCCACGGAGCGAACGAAACCTTCCAGTGAACGCTGGGCGATCTGAGCGCGCGGTGCTTTGCAGGATTCCGGCGGTGTGCCGATCACGATGACACGGGCAGAGTCTGCCAGCTTACGAATCACCGGGTGGAAAAAGTTATACAATTCACGGGTTTGCTCGCTGGTTTCGATACCGGTGGCATCGAATACCAAGGCCTTGAAACGGGCGCCTTCGCTGTTGGCATCGACGGTTGCCAGCTTGGTGTCAGCCTTGTCGGCGGCCTGCTTGATTTCATCGATGGCGGTGGCGTTCTGGGCAACCTGCACCACGGCGTTGCTTTGCTTGAGTGTTGCCAAAATCACTTCGGACATGCGGCCACCGGGCGCAGCACCTACCAGCACGTTACCGGTCACGAACGATGTCTGCGCCTGATTGTGACGCTCCAGTACTGTCGGCACGGGCAGGTTGAGCGAGTTCAGCAGTGAGCGGCCGAGATTGTTGTTAAGGAGTGATTCGTACACGTCAGCCATGGTTCAGATCCTGTCTGGTTGTAGGTTTGTGATATAGTGGCGCCGCGCTGCAGCCTGGAAATCCCTTGTCTGCGACGATGTGCAGGCCGCAGTGTGCAGCGCGGATAAAGAAGCACCGGAAGTGGCGCGTATAGTAAATGACTTGGCAATGAATTTGAATTGACCGGGGTTAAGTGGCCTGCAGTCAGTTCTGCCAATGTGATTATGGTGCGCATGGCTACACTGGGCGACCATGCAGGACCGCTTGCTGCGATGAATGACCGCTGCGGCGAGCCGTCAAGACATTTGGCGTTTCAATCCCGTACCCGCGATCGGGTACCCAATCCACAGGAACCTTTCCATGAAAGTCGATAACGTTCGTAGAGTTGCCATCATCGGTGGAAATCGCATTCCGTTTGCCCGTTCCAATTCCGCGTACTCCCATGCCAGCAATCAGGACATGCTGACAGCCACGCTGAACGGTCTGGTGGAACGCTACAAACTGCAGGGCAAGCGCCTGGGTGAAGTGGTCGGTGGTGCGGTGATGAAGCACTCGCGTGATTTCAATCTGGTGCGTGAATCGGTTTTGAGCACCGCGCTCGCCCCGGAAACTCCCTGTTATGACATTCAGCAGGCCTGCGGTACCGGTCTGGAAGCGGCCATTCTGGTGGGCAACAAGATTGCTCTGGGCCAGATCGATTGCGGTATTGCCTGCGGTGTGGATACCACGTCTGATGCACCGATCGGTGTGAGTGAAGGTCTGCGCAAGATCCTGCTGGACGTGAACCGCGCCAAGACCACCCAGGATCGCATCAAGCTGCTGATGAAAATCCGTCCCAAGCACCTGGCGCCGTTGATTCCGCAGAATGGCGAGCCGCGCACCGGTCTGGCCATGGGTGACCATTGTCAGATTACGGCGAAAGAATGGGGCATTACCCGCGAAGACCAGGATCAGCTGGCGTTCGAAAGCCACAAGAAAATGGCCGCTGCCTATGAGCGTGGTTTCTTCAAGGACATGATTACCCCGTTCATGGGACTGGATCGTGACAACAACCTGCGCGGTGATACCACGCTGGAAAAACTGGCGTCGCTGAAGCCCTGCTTTGATCGTCAGAGTGGCACCATGACTGCCGCCAACTCTACGCCGCTGACCGACGGTGCATCTGCCGTACTGCTGGCCAGCGAAGAGTGGGCGAAAGCCAACAACCTGCCGGTGCTGGCGTACCTGACTTATTGCGATACTGCTGCCGTTGATTTCGTTGGCAAGAAAGAAGGCCTGCTGATCGCGCCGGCGTATGCGGTTCCCCGCATGCTGGATCGCGCTGGCATTTCCCTGCAGGATTTCGATTTCTACGAAATTCACGAAGCGTTCGCAGCGCAGGTGCTGTACACCCTGAAAGCCTGGGAAACCGAGTCGTTCTGCAAGGAAAGACTGGGTCGCGACAAGGCGCTGGGCAGCATTGATCGCAGCAAGCTGAACGTGAACGGTTCTTCACTGGCAGCGGGCCATCCGTTCGCAGCCACCGGTGGCCGTATCATCCACACGCTGGCGAAACTGCTGAACGAAAAAGGCTCTGGCCGTGGTCTGATTTCCATCTGCGCTGCGGGTGGTCAGGGCGTAGTGGCGATTTTGGAAAAATAAACTGCCGGTGTTGTGGCGGTAACCAAGAAGGCGGCTGGAGACAGTCGCCTTTTTTATTGGTTTTGTCGCGCGGCGCTAATTCCTGCCCCGCAGATGAACAATGCGATTGGCCGTGTTGCGTAGCTTGTCCAGTGGTGCCGGCCAGTGCATCGGCAGCTGGTGCCAGCGTTCGGTATGGCGGTCGTAAATGGATTCGTCGCCAACATATTGCAGCGCGGGATGCCAGCTGCCAATGTCGGCGGCATTGCGGATTCCCCATTTGAATGCAGCGTTGGTCTTGCTCACCATGTCGTTGCTTTCGGTGCGCTGCGCCTGGGAATGGCCGAGCACTTCGATCAGCTGTTCACAGCCGGGCAAACGTTCTGCCAGCAGTGTCAGCAGGAACTTCACGTCAGTCTCGTCGAAATACATCAGCAGACCTTCGATGATCACCAGGATGTGCGCGGACGTTTCAATCTGTTCCAGCCAGTCGGGTTCCAGCGCATTGGCGGCGATGAAATGATGGCGCTCGCTTTCCTTAAAAAACTGGCGTCGTAACTCGATGGCTTCGGGCAGATCCAGTTCTTACCAGCGCAGTTTTCCATTATCAACACGATAGAAACGCGCATCCAGGCCGGCAGCAATATTGATCACGACACAATCAGGATGGCGTTCAATATAGGCGCGGGCCATGTCGTCGATGATCTGTGAGCGGATGGCGATACCCAGTGTAGTCGGCGTATTGGTGTCAAATTTGCTGAAGTCGTAATCGATGCGATCCACCATCTCGATCGCGGTCGGATCGCGGAAAATGGCGTCCGGGCGACGTGTTTCCACGGCGCGGGCGTAAAGCGGAATCAGCAGGGTTTCGGGAACGCCGGTGAGTTTCACGGTGCTGTACTTTGTTGTCATATCGATCCCTTGATGCAGTCGGCCAAAGGCGGGGTTGCCGTGCTGGCAGCCCCGCGCTATCCGCTTATTTCACGGTGATGGTAATTTTTTCCGACGTAACGGCGGGTTGATGGGGTACGTGCATTTTGTCGCCCAGCAACAGCTGCAGGGTGTGTGTGCCCGGTGCCAGTTCCAGTTCAACCTGGGTCTGGCCGCCACCGAAGTGCTTGACGTCCGCGCCCAGCGGTTTGGAAAGGTCTTCCGGTATATCCATGTCCACCAGCAGATGGTGATGGCCGGTATTGGGCGCGTCAGTGCCAGCCGGCGCCACGCCCATGCCTTTCAGGCCGAATACCACTGTAACCGGCGATGTTACCGTTGCGCCGTTTTCGGGGGACACGATATAGGCTGCGGCTGTCTGGGGTGCGGGTGTCCGCGGCATGTCGCCCGCCTGACTGTTCCAGGCGCACGCCAGCAGTGCGGCTGCCGTAAGGGTGGAAAGCGTGGATCTGATCATGATTACTCCTTGTAAAGGTATCCCGGTAAATGAAACCCGATGCCCGGCACTGCAATCCCGTGTGTATTCGTCCGGACATGGGGTCCTACTATAACGGGTCACCAGACTGTTTGGTCAAGTTAGCGCTACGGTCAATGCAATCCGCCTCCGTTGCGCTAGGATTATGACCGTGTTGACTGACTTTGTTTCCATTGAAGGACACTGTAATGAATTCTCCCTATCCGCATATGCTGCAACCGCTTGATCTGGGCTTCACCACCTTGCGCAATCGGGTGCTGATGGGTTCGATGCACACCGGCCTTGAAGATCGCTTCTATCACATCGACAAACTCGCGCACTATTTTGCCGAGCGCGCCCGGGGTGGCGTGGGCATCATCGTGACCGGTGGTTATTCGCCCAATCGCCGTGGCGAACTGTTGCCGCTGGGCTCGCGCATGGATAACAAGATCACGGCACTGCTGCATCGCCACGTGACCGGCAAGGTGCACAATGAAGGCGGCAAGATTGCGCTGCAATTGCTGCATGCGGGTCGCTATGGTTACACGCCGTACAGTCTGTCGCCGTCGGGTATCAAGTCACCGATTACGCCGTTCAAGCCCGGCAAGATGAGTCACAAGCAGATCGTGAACACCATCGGTGATTTCGCCCACGCGGCGGAAATGGCCAAGCTGGCGGGCTACGATGGTGTCGAAATCATGGGGTCGGAAGGCTATCTGATCAACCAGTTCATCTGCGAGCGTACCAACAAGCGCACGGATCAGTGGGGCGGCAGCGCGGAAAACCGCATGCGTTTCCCGGTGGAAGTGGTGCGCAAGGTGCGCGAAGCCGTGGGGCGCGAATTCATCATTATCTATCGCATGTCGCTGATGGATCTGGTGGACGAAGGGCAGAGTTGGGATGAAGTGGTGCAGCTGGCGCAAAAGATCGAGGCGGCCGGTGCGACCATCATCAATACCGGTATCGGCTGGCACGAAGCGCGTGTCCCCACCATCGTGACATCGGTGCCCCGTGGAGCGTTTACCTATGCAACCGGCGCGCTGAAAAAACACGTGACCATTCCGGTGTGCGCCAGCAATCGTATCAATACGCCAGAGCTGGCGGACAATATCATCGGCAGTGGTGATGCCGACATGGTGTCGATGGCGCGCCCGCTGCTGGCCGATCCGTTCTTTGTTGCGAAGGCGGCTGCAGGCAAGGGTGATGAAATCAATACCTGCATCGCCTGTAATCAGGCCTGTCTGGATCATACCTTCCAGGCCAAGCGTGCAAGCTGTCTGGTGAATCCGCGGGCCTGTCATGAAACCGAATTGCGTTATCTGCCGACCCAGCGCAAAAAGAAAATTGCGGTGGTGGGGGCGGGGCCTGCCGGTCTGGCTGCTGCAACGGTGGCGGCGGAGCGTGGCCATGATGTCACCCTGTTCGATGCCGATGACAAGATCGGTGGTCAGTTCAATATCGCCAAGCAGATTCCCGGCAAGGAAGATTTCAACGAAACCCTGCGTTATTTCGGCAAGATGCTGGAAAAACAC
This sequence comes from Gammaproteobacteria bacterium, assembly GCA_041395845.1. Lineage (GTDB taxonomy): Bacteria > Pseudomonadota > Gammaproteobacteria > Pseudomonadales > Ketobacteraceae > Ch67. The sequence goes on along the minus strand of JAWKZS010000045.1, from coordinate 935 downwards.
CGGGTGACCGTGAAGCTGTCCTGGCGTGTGGGCGTGAATGATCTGGCCAGCTTCGATGAAGTGATTGTGGCCACCGGCATTCTGCCGCGCAAGCCGGGGATTCCCGGTGTTGATCATCCCAAAGTGCTGTCGTATCTGGATGTGATTCGTGACAGGAAGCCGGTGGGCAAATCGGTGGCGGTGATTGGTGCCGGTGGTATCGGTTTCGATGTCAGTGAATACCTCACCCACAGTCACAGCGAAGATGAAAAAGCCCAGTGGTACAAGGAGTGGGGCGTGGATACGGCGCTGGCGCACCGTTCAGCACTGGTGCCGGCGGATGTAGCACCCAGCCCGCGCCAGATCTATCTGTTGCAGCGCAAGGAATCCAGTGTCGGTAAAAACCTGGGCAAGACATCCGGCTGGGTGCATCGTGCGCAGTTGCACAAGAAAGGCGTCGAGATGATCCCGGGTGTGAGTTACGACCGCATCGATGACCAGGGCCTGCATATCACGGTGAAGGGCAAGTCGCGCCTGCTGGCGGTCGACAATGTCATCATCTGCGCGGGCCAGGAACCGGATCGGTCGCTGGCGGATGCGCTGATCAGCAAGGGCATCAAGACCCATGTGATCGGTGGCGCGGACGTGGCGGCGGAACTGGATGCCAAGCGTGCCATCAATCAGGGTTCGCGACTGGCCGCAACCCTGTAATCGCTGCACAAGGGCAGGTGCGCGTTATGGCGTACCTGCCTGACTCCTCTTGTTTTTCATTTCAATTTCGTCTAAAAAGTTCCCTGCACCCGCCTGAACTTTTCCCGCATTCTTGAAACACTCCTCATTTATCAGCACGTTAAGTTTTCCTTAAGCTTTCTTAAGTTTGAGTTAAGCCACGCCCCCTAGTCTCACCTCAAGATCTTCAGCAGTCATCCGGTGAGGCAAGCATGAACGCCGTCCAG
>JAWKZS010000044.1:0-9135 GCA_041395845.1 Gammaproteobacteria bacterium | reverse complement strand
CCGGCCATCCTTGCCAATGTGCGCGAACTGGGTGCCTACCTGGCTGCGCAACTGGATCAGCTGGTGCGGGAGTTCCCGGCAGCGTTCCGCGCCCGTTCCGGCATCGGATTCATGCAGGGTATCGCCCTCGCGGACTGGCAGTGTGAGGATTCCTACTTTCCCGGCTATGTGGCAGAAATGGGCCAGGCGGTACCGGTGGTAGCCAGCTACCTGCTCAACCGTCATCAGATTTTCACGGCGCCCACGCTCAATGCCAGCAATGTCCTGCGCATTCAGCCCAACTACCTGATTACCCGCGAGCAGATCGATCGCCTGATTCATGCGCTGCGCGACGTGGGCCAGCTGATCAGTGACGGTCGTTTCTCGGCGTTTCTCAATACCATCATGGGACTGGGCAGTCGCAAGCACCTGATGGACATGCTGCAGTTGCCGGCGCGTGCTGATGCGGTCGTGGAACCCGTTGGCGAGAAGCGTGGCACTTTTGCGTTCTTCGTTCACCCCACCACCGATACCGATGTGATCGAAGGCATGCCCGGCGGCGTGGCGGCATACGACGAGCAGGATATTCCGCGCATCCTCGACTGGTCGGCGCGGCTGAAAAAAGTGAACTATCTGGCGGCGCCGTCCTACTACCTGCCCTGCTGTCCGTCCCGTACTGGCGGCTATGTGGATGGCTGGCTGATTTCGTCGCTGCTGACGCCGCGGGAAATGATGCGTCTGAGCAAGGATGAAAAGGCCGAGCTGCTGGCCAGCTACATGCACGCGGCACAGGCCGTCGGTGCCACCATGGTGGGACTGGGGGCGTTCACCTCGGTGATTTCCCGCAGTGGTGCCATGGTCAGCGATTTCGGTTTGCCAGTGACCACCGGTAACGCTTATACCGCGCTGACGAGTACCGACAGTGTGCGCCAGATCTGTGCTGCTACCGGGCGATCGCTGGCCAGCCAGCATCTGGGCATCCTGGGGGTGAAAGGTTCTGTGGGGCGTCTGGCGTTGCTGGATCTGGCGCCGGAGTGTGGCCGCATCAGCCTTATTGGCAATCCGCGCAACAAAGGCAATGTGGAAAGCCTCGAAGTCGTCGCCGGTGAACTGCTGGTGCAGGTGCTGACCGACACCCAGTTCCACCGACTGCCGCTGCATGACAATCTGATCCAGACCGGCATCGATGCACGCCATCTGCAGAACGAGGATGTCGTGCCGGGTAGTGCCGATTATTTCGGCAAGGTTTATCGCCGTATCAAACATGTTTATGAACTCAACGAAGGCGCTTGCCCGCGTTTCCCGCTGGTACTCACCAATCAGGTGGAACAGGCGTTGGCCCAGTGCGATGTGGTGATCACCGCCACCAGCAATGGCGAAGCCTTTATCCAGCCGGATTGCCTGAAAGCCAATGCGATCGTGTGCGATGTGGCACGGCCATCGGATGTGGCGGGCGAAGTGCAGGCGGTGCGGCCGGACGTGATTGCCTACGAAGGTGGCCTGGTGCAATTGCCGGCGGATCTGCGTTTTGGCCGGCCCAATGTGGTGGGGCTGCCAGCGGGCATCAGTCTGGCGTGTCTGTCCGAAACCATGATCCTGGCGCTGGCGGGTGCCGACCGCCACTACAGCGTCGGCGGCAATTCCTCGCTGGACGAAGCGCGGCAGGTGTTCCGCTGGGCAGCCGAGTTTGGTTTCCGCACCCATGTGCCGGTATTTGCCCGCCCGGTAATCAACGCCGCCCAACCGGCAACCCTGTCCTGATGGACCCGGCAACTCACCCGGGAATGGAGATCGCGTGATATGAAAACAGCAAAGCAACCGGAAGCCCAGGATATTGCACTGGTAATGGCGCCGGAATCCATCGATCCGGCGCAGGATGTGCGCGCGCTGGTGGGTGGCAAGGCGGCGTCCCTGTTTGAACTCAAGGGCTGGGAATTACCGGTGCCGGCGTTCTGCTGCATCACCACTGCCGCGCTTGAGCAGACCTTGCTGCGCAACGATCTGGCCGAACTGCTGCACTGGATGCGTCAGCCAACGGCGCAGTTGCCGCTCAGTGGCGATGCATTGGAACAGGCCATCATGAATCTGGTGTTGCCCGCTGCGCTGGTGCGCGATGTGCAGCTGTTCCTGCAGGCTTATCCGGATGCGCATTTTGCCGTGCGCAGCAGTGGCACCCTCGAAGATGCCGCTGACAATTCCTTCGCCGGTCTGTACCGCACGGTACTCAATCTGAAAACGTTTGACGATGTCTGTCACGCCATCAAGACCTGCTGGCTCGGCCTGTTCGACGAGCGGGTGCTGGTGTATCTGAATGAGCGGGTGGAAAACGGTGCCATGGGGCTTGCCCTGGTGCTGCAGCGCCTGGTGCCGGCGGAAAAAAGTGGTGTGTTGTTCACCGTCGATCCGGTGCGCGGCTGCGATACCGAAATGCTGGCGGAAGCCTGCTTTGGCCTGGGTGAAGCGCTGGTGTCCGGCCATGTGACGCCGGATGCCTATCGCTATGACTGGTATCGCCAGCAGGAAACCCAGCGTCAGATCGCGGAAAAGGAAGTGCAATGCGTGCGGCTGGATTGTGCGCCGTTCACCGCGCTGGAACCGCTGTCGCCGGAACAGGCCACGCTGCCGGTACTGTCACGTCAGGAAGTGATGGAACTGGTGCATCTGGGGGTCACCGTGCAGGAGCGCGCCGGTTTCCCGGTGGATATCGAATGGGCCAAGGTGGGCAATAAATTTTATGTACTGCAGAGCCGGCCGATCACCCAGCTGGGTTTTGCCGGTATCCGCGGCGAATGGACCACCGCCGACCTGCGCGATGGCGGTGTGTCCGCCACCGTATGCACCCCGTACATGGCGTCGCTGTACAAGTCGGTGATGGATGTCACCATGCGCCAGTACGTCGAACGACTTGGGTTGCCTTCGGAAGTGGAACCGGAAGAGTGGATGCGCAATTTCTACGGGCGCCCGTACTGGAATCTGCAGCAGGTCAAACATTACCTGAGCCATATCCCCGATTTTAACGAGCGTGCGTTCGACGAAGGTCTGGGTATTGCGCCGAATTATCAGGGCGATGGCATTGTCAGTAAATTATCGCCGTCGACGCTGTTCTATGGTCTGCGTGCACTGCTGGCGATTCACCGCAGCTGCAAACAGAAGCTGCAGGAATCACCGGCCTTCGCTCGCCGGCAAAAGCAGCGCCTGCAGGAACTCAAACCTCTCAATCTGCAGGCAATGGCGGACGCGGAACTGTTCCGTTTTGCGGCAACCTTTTTGACGCAGGAATATTTCAACAGCGAAGCCACCTATTTTGATTTTATCTACGATAACTCCAATCTGAATGCGCTGTTCAAGGACAGCATCAAGCATCTGGATTTTCCCGCGCAGGATTTTCCGCTGCTGCTGGTGGGGCTGTCCGGTGTTTCCCATCTGGCGCCCATCGAAGCGCAATGGGAACTCTGCACCCGTATCCGTTCCGATGCCGAGTCGCTGGCGTTCTGGCAGCAGTCGGCCGATGATATTGCGGCAGCCTGGCAGGCCGGTGACACCGGCTACCAGCTCAGTGGTTTGACCGATTATCTGGATCGCTTCGGCCATCATGCCCGTCAGGAACTGGACCCCACCGTGCCGCGCTACATTGAAACCCCGGCCTACGTGGTGAGTCTGATTCAGGATGTGCTGCAACAACCTGCCCAAGCTGATCCGGTGGAACGCAATCGCAAGCAGGAACAGACGGCGGTGGCAGCACGGCAACGGCTGCTCAGTGCTGCGCCCTGGTGGAAGCGACGCGCGCTGGGCAAAAAGCTCGATCAGGTGCGGGCATTCCTGTGGTGGCGTGAAGAACTGCGCGATCTGTCGACCCAATTCTATCTGCATGTGCGGCGCATCACGCTCGAAGTGGAACAGCGCCTGCTCCAGCAACAGCGCCTGCATCAGGCGGGGGATATTTTCTTCCTCACCCTGAAGGATCTGTTGGCGGTGATGCGCAATGAAATGACCCCGCTGGACATCGCCCGCATTGTGGCGCGCAATCGCCAGTACTATCGCAGCTTCGCCCACTTCACCATTCCCGATGAAATCGGCGAGCGTTACAGCAATGGCGGTGGCAGTATCGCCAGCGCTGGTGAAGGCCAGGAAGGTGTGCCCGGCAGCCCCGGCGTGGTTACCGGTACCGCCCGCGTGATTGCCGATATTTACGACGCCAACCGGCTGCAACCGGGCGACATTCTGGTGACCCGCTGCACCGATCCGGGCTGGACACCGAAATTCTCGCAGCTGAGTGGGGTGATCACCGAAACCGGTGGGATTCTTTCCCACGCCGCGGTGATCTGCCGCGAATATGGCATGCCGGCGATCCTGGCGGTGAAGAAAGCTACCCAGCTGATTCACGATGGCGAAACCATCACGATCGATGGCAGCAGCGGAGTAATTCTGGTGGGCGAAGGTGCCGCACAGATGACCTTGAGTGAGCGGCGGGCCCAACAACACGCAACACATGTCGCGGGAGTAAATTGATGCTGGTGGGAGTTTATAACGCACCAACGCTGGTGACGTTGACGGGACTGATCTGTGGCGCGGGTGCCTGTCTGCTGGCGCTGGCGGGATTGTCGGAACTGGCAGTCGTTGGCCTGATCTGGGCCGGCATTTTCGACATGTTCGACGGCATGGTGGCGCGGCGGACCCAAATGACCGCGCAGGAATCCGCCTTCGGTATCCAGATCGATTCCCTGGTGGACATGGTGAGCTTTGGTATTGCGCCGATCATCGTGGCGCACAGTCTGGGCATGACCGGCGTTGCCGCGATCATTGTGTCGTTGCTGTACGTGTGTGCGGCGGGGCAGCGGCTGGCTTATTTCAATGTGCTGCAGAGCGAAGCCGAGGGCGGCCTGAAAACCTACACTGGTCTGCCGGTGACTTTTGCCGCGCTGATTTTCGGTATCGGTTTTGGGGCGCGTGAATTTCTCGCAGCGGACAGTTACAACCTGTTCCTCACTGCTTTGGTGGGCATCGTCGCGTTCCTGTTTGTGTTCCCCGCGAAAATTCCCAAACCCAGGGGCGCGATCTACATCATCATGCCGCTGCTGGCGATCGGTTTTACCGTGTACTGGCTGCTGGCCCACGGACAGAGGTAATCCATGCTGGATGCAATCATAACCGCGCTGTTTCTGGCGATCCCGCTGCTGGTGTCGGGATCGTTTCATATGTGGGTGGTCAGCCGGAACCAGTTTGCGTTTCTGGCCAAACCGATTCATCTGCGTGCCTTTGGTGCCAACAAAACCTGGCGCGGCATTGTGGTGATGATGCTGGCGACCATTCCCGGTGTCTGGCTGGCGCAGGCGCTGGAACCGGCGCTGGCTTCGGCACTGACCGTTTCCATCCTGAACACCGATGCGGTGTTGCTGGGTTTGCTGCTGGGCCTTGGATATGTGATTCCGGAATTGCCCAACTCGTTCATCAAGCGTCGCCTGAATATCAAGCCCGGTGAGCCGGCGCAGCGTTTTACCTTTTTCTTTTCGCTGCTGGATCAGGCGGATTCCGCGATCGGCTGCGCCATCGTGTACTGGTTGCTGCTGAATCCGTCGCTGGATGTCATGGTGTGGATGGTGGTGATTGGTCCGCTGGTGCATCTGGTGGCGAACATCAGCCTTTATGCCTGCGGTCTGCGCAAGCAGCCATTCTGAGGTGGCGTCATGTCTGCTCCATTGATGTATGTCGACCGCGCTACCGGCGCCCTGCACCAGGAAAAGATCTACGGCGAAACCGAGCTGGATTTTCTCTATGGTACTTTGCCCGGGAAATGGTTGCGGGCACTGGGCATTACGCATCCGTGGTTCAGTCATATCAATGCACTGCCCAAAAAATGGGGACCGCAGCAGGCAAAGATCAGTGATTTTGCCCAGCGCTATGACGTTAATGTCGCTGAAGCGGAATATCAGCCTTCCCAGTACAACAGCCTGGACGAATTTTTCTGCCGCCGCCTCAAGCCTGGTGCACGCCAAGTAGACACCAGCGCGGATGCGTTGACCTCGCCGGCGGACGGCCGTCTGCTGGCCTATTCCATTCATCGCGGCCAGATGCTCCACATCAAACAGCAGCAGGTCGGCATCGCGGATCTTCTGCAGGACGAATCCGCCGCGCAGGAACTGGATAACGGCACTGCGCTGGTGGTGCGGCTGGCACCCAAGGACTATCACCGCTTTCATTTTCCCGCCAGTGGCTGGGCATCGCCCGCCCGTGCGGCGGGCCAGCGTCTGGAGTCGGTGCATCCGATTGCGTTGCACAGTGGCGCCAGCAGTTTTCTCAACAAGCGCACCATCACCCGTATCGACAGCGACGCCTTCGGTCGCCTGTACATGGTGGAAGTCGGCGCGCTGACCGTCGGTACCATTGTGCAGTGTTACCAGTCCGGTAGCGTGAGCAAAGGTGATGAAAAAGGTTATTTCCGTTTTGGTGGTTCCACCGTGGTGCTGCTCTGGGGTGAGCAGGGGCCAGTGGTGGATGCAGATCTGCGCGCCAACAGTGAACGGGGACTGGAAACCCTGGTGCAATACGGCAGCCGTATTGCACGCATGCTTTGAACAGGAATCGGATCATGAGTTGTTACGTCATTCACGCCCACAATTATGCCGCCCAGCGTCACGTTGAAATTGGTGGCAAGGCCCGTAATCTGTTCATCCTGCAGCAGCACGGGTTGCCGGTACCGGAATTTTTCTGTGTGTCCAGTGCGGCATTCGAACAAACACTGGCGCCAGTGCTGCCGAAGATTGCCAAATTGTTGCAGGGTTGCGACGACACGGATTTCGCCAGCCTGTCCCAGACTGCAGCAGCCATTGCTGAGTGCATCAAAGGTTGTGAGTTCGATGCGGATCTGCAGGCGCAGATCCAGCAGGCGCTGGTGAACCTGTCCCACGTCGAATCGTTTTCGGTACGCTCTTCCGCCGCCAATGAAGACGGCCTGAAAAGTTCGTTTGCAGGCCAGCTGTCGACGTTTCTGCATGTGCGTGCCGATACCGTTGCAGACCATATCAAGGCCTGTTGGGCCAGTGCCTTTGAGCCCGGCATTCTGACCTACATGAAAAAAATCGGTCGCGATCCGCTGACCAACGGCGTATCGGTGGTGGTGCAGCGCATGGTGCATGCGCAGAGTGCCGGCGTACTGTTCCAGGCCGATCCCCAGGGTGACATCAACCGTCAGGTGATCGCCGCCGGTTATGGTCTGGGGGAAGGCATCGTTGCCGACAAGGTCGAAACGGATCTGTATTACTACAACAAGCTGACCCACGACTGGCAGCTGAACATCAACCGTAAGCTGCGCCGGCTGGATTACGCCGAACAGGGCGGCACCCGCGAATGTCCGGTGGCTGAAGCCGATCAGCAGCGCGCGGTACTCAGCGAAACCAGCGCGAACAGTTGCTGCAGCAGTCAAACGTATTGCGGGTCTGTACCGGCATTTTCAGGATATCGAATGGGCCTTCGACGCTGCCGGCCAGCTGTTTATCCTGCAGGCGCGGCCGATCACCACGATTCCACAAGGCTATGCCCGGGTGTTCGATAACAGCAATATCATCGAAAGCTATCCCGGCGTCGTATCACCGATGACCTTTCGATCCTGCATCTGGATTATTACCACTGTATCAAGGACGCGCTGGTGCGACTGGGTGCGCCCGCCAGCGTGGTGGAAAAGCGCGAAGACCAGTTGCAGCATCTGGTCGGCTATATTCAGGACGCTCCTATTATCATCTGTCCAACTGGATGCACACCCCTGCTGGTGGTACCGTTCTTCGAAGAAGATCGTGCACTCCTTCGAGCAGATGATCGGCACCGACAGCGCTCACGCCGACCAGCTCGAACAGATGGGCTTCACGCCCTGGGAGCAGACCCAGCTTGCCATGCGTTTCCTGCGGCGTTCGTTCGCAACCTGCTCAATCATCGCAAGCTGATCGAGGAATATTTTTCCATTACCGGCCAGATCCGCACTGAATTTGAAGCGCCGGATCTGGCGGCGCTGTCTTCCGATGAGCTGATTGGCTACCTGCACCATTTTGCGCATCGCTTCATGAGAGTCTGAGTATTCGATCCTCAATGACTTTTTGCATGATCTTCATGGCCGCCACGCAGGAACAGTTTGCCAAGAGCAATATTCCCGATGCGGAAAACCTGTTGAACCAGCTGCTGTCCAACCAGCACATTGAAAGTACCAAACCGGTTGTGTCCCTCAATGCGCTGGTGGATAAAGTCAAAGCCAACGCTGATCTGGCGTTGCAGCTGCAGGCCATCCAGCAGCATCCGGAACTGAACGCGCCAGCGCAGATCAGCGCACAGCTGCACAAGCAGGGCTTCGGTGATTTTGCCCGCCAGTTGCAGACCCATCTCGATCTTTACGGCCACCGCTCGCCGAAAGAACTGATCATGGAAGCGGATACCTTCCGGGAGAATCCGTTCCACCTGCTGAACGTCATCCTGACATCGAGCCAGTCCGACTACACGGCCCAAGTGCAGCACCATGATCTGGATGCGGTCTTCGAACAGCAGGTACAGAACGCCGGCAACAAGCGCCTGTTGCGCTGGCTGCTGAAGAAAACCCGCGCAACCGTTGCCAGTCGCGAAGCCACCCGGCTCGATCGCGGCCTGCATTTTTCCTTCTTTCGTACCATGCTGCATCAGCTGGGTGCTCGCCTGGTGGAAGAAGACCTGCTCAATGATCCCCGCGATATTTTCTGTTTCACGCTGGAAGAACTGGACGTCTGGCGCAAGGGTTGTTCACCGAACCGAGATCTGCGTGGCCTGGCTGCCTATCGTAAACAGCAACTGCAGGAATGGCAGCAGCAGGATCCGGCCGAAAGGTTGTTCGTCAATGGCAGTGTGTACGCCAACCGGATTGCAGAAAAGCGCCGGGAATTCGATCCTGCCGCGCAGCAGCTGACGGGTACCGGCTGTTCCGATGGCGTGGTGACAGCGCCGGCGGTGATCGTGCGCAACCCCAGCGCCGATACCGACATCAAGGGCAAGATTCTGGTAAGCGAAACCACTGATCCCGGCTGGGTGTTTCTGATGGTGATTTCCGCAGGCCTGGTGTCCGAACGGGGCAGCCTGCTGTCCCACACGGCGATCATCGGGCGCGAGCTGGGCATTCCCACCATTGTCGGAGTCAAGAATGCCACC
>JAWKZS010000043.1:0-10499 GCA_041395845.1 Gammaproteobacteria bacterium | reverse complement strand
CTTTCCGCCACCATCATCTGATCCGGCGTCGTGCAGTAAATTCCCGAACGATATTGTGTGCCGACATCGTTGCCCTGACGCATACCCTGGGTCGGATCATGGGACTCCCAGAACACGCGAAGAATTTCGCGCAAGCTGACAAGCGCAGGATCGAACACCACCAGCACGACTTCATTGTGACCGGTACGACCACTGCAGACTTCTTCATAGGTCGGATTGGGCGTGTGGCCACCGGCGTATCCAGCGGCGGTGGTATAGACACCTGGCACATTCCAGAATTTTCTCTCGGCACCCCAAAAGCATCCCAGACCCAGCTGGATGACCGTCATGTTGTCGGGGAACGGCGGCTGCAAGGGGTGACCATTGACAGCATGGCGGTTGACGATGCGCATGGGTTCACTGCGCCCGGGCAGTGCCTGCTCTGGCGTGGGTATCTGCAGTTTGCGGGGATCGATATAGCGGCTAAACATGGCTACCTCGCTTGAATCGTGGTCTGGAGCCGGCTCCAGCGTTGCATCAGTGGTTGAATCAACCTAGTATTCCAGACATGAAATTAGCAGCGTTCCGACTCCAAGGCATCAGGAAAATGACGCTGGGCGTGCTGGCCACAATCTGGCTTGCGCTTGCCCTGCATCCCTGTGCCATGGCGTATGGCCAGGTAGAACCCGCGCTGAACAACATGGATCATCCCTGCCCTCACTGTCCCCCACCCTCGGCTCCAATGGATTGCGAGCTGGTGGACTGGCAACAGACCGATTTTGCCAACAACAGCGTCTTTCCTGGCGGCGATCAGCTGAACGGTGGCTTTGCAGTACCGGTGGCCATCGTGGCGTTGTCCCTGTGGCAGCCACTGGCACTGGGTGACCCTCCCCCACCCGACAGCCAGGAGGGTTCGTTCCATTCGCTTCCGCTTACGCGACAGGATCAGTTGCGCCTGTAATTTCCCCTGATTTTGGCAAGGCTTTTAGAATTCCCCCAAAATCGTGGAGATTATCAACCCATGTTATCCAGATTCCTGGCAACCCTTCTGCTGGCGTGTTGCCTTCCTATCTCTGTGCAGGCTACGCAGTTTGATCAGCTACTGCAGTCGGCGCTAGAGCATAATCGCAGCCTGTCTTCCGCCTACCAGGAATGGCAGGCACGCAAATCCATGGCGGCTGCGAGCGGATTTCTGCCCGATCCGATGATTGCCGTCGATCACTTTACCACCCCTATCGAAACCCGTACCGGCCCCCAGGAACAGCGTTTGATGCTGGAGCAGAAGTTGCCCTGGTTTGGCACCCGGCAATTGCAGTCCGATGAAAAGCAGCAGGAAGCGCAATCAGCCTACTGGCAGTGGGAAGTCCGTAAACTGGAGCTGCAGAACCAACTGGCACAACTGTATGGCGAGCTGTTCTATTGGCGCCAGTCCTATGCCCTCGCAGAGTACAGCATAAAGCTCTGGCAGGAACTTGAGGCGATTGCCACCGCCCGTTATCGGGTTGCAGCATCCCGACAGCCGGATCTGGTTCGCATCCAGGTTGGCCACCAGAAGGCCCTTGACCGTTTACTGTCCCTGCAGCAACAACAGCCTGCACTGCAAGCACGGCTCGCGCTGCTGACGGGAGATGCGGCTGGATCTGCAGCGGAATCCTGGCCCGACATACTGGCGGCGGGCGACGCTTCGGGTAGTCGAGCCGATTGGCAATCCCTTCGTGGGCACCACCCTGCCCTGCAGCAAATGGATGCGATGCTCGCTGCGGCGGATACCGGCGTGAAACTGGCCGACAAGCGCTATGCGCCGGACGTGACGCTGCGCTATGGCCGCCTGTTTACCGACGATGCGCTCAATCCGGCCATGCAGGACAGTGGCAAGGATCCCGAGTATCTGGGCATTGGTCTGAACATACCCCTGTGGACCACACAGTACGACGCGCGACGTCAGGCGGCAGTCACGCGAACACTGTCCCTGCAGGAGCAGCGGGCATATCTGCAGGAGCAGCTTTCCAGTCAGTTGGCGCAATTTCAGTTTCAGTTGCGCGACAACGCACGCCAGCTGCAGCTGTATCGCAATGAACTGATTCCTCGCACTGATGAGGCGCTGCAAACACAGTTACGCGCCTATCAGACCGGCGATGCGGCATTTCTGGATGTGATCGACACCGAACAGCAACTGATAGAACTGCAAACCATGGCGATCCGCTTCGAGCAACAGCGCTGGAATGCCTTGCATGGCGTACTGTTGGTAACAGGGCTTTCGTATCTGGATTGGATCAAGGGGACACAACCATGAAACCGGTTTTCGCTTGTGTATTGATGGCCGGAATGGTCATCGCCGGCGCGGCTGCCACGACTCGCGTTATCGCTGCCGACACCGAACATCAGCATCTGGATCATCAGTCCGGCAGTGCGCTTGCAGACCTGGACAACACCAGGGTCCAGTACTACACCTGCTCCATGCATCCACAGATCCGCTCGACCGATCCCGATGGACGCTGTCCGATTTGCGGCATGGCGCTGATTCCGGTACCCATGGAAGACGCACCAGCACCCGACACTTCCAGCCAATCACGTCTGACCTTATCCGAAAGCGCTGCGGCACTGGCAGCGATCAAGACCAGTCCGGTGGAGCGTCGCTTTCCCGAGCGCACCATGCGTTTGTTTGGCGAAGTGGCGTTCGACGAAACCTTGATGAGTGACATCACGGCATATTTTTCCGGCCGTGTGGAGAAACTCTACGTCAACTACACCGGCATCACGGTGCGCAAGGGTGATCATCTTGCCGATCTGTACAGCCCGGATTTGATCACGGCACAGCAGGAATTGCAGCAGGCGGCACGCAGTGCGAAACAGTTCAGCGGTGGTCAGCGCACACTGGAAGCAGCGCGGGACAAATTGCGGTTATGGGGTCTGGATAACGCGCAGATCAGGCAACTGGAAGCGAGCACACGACTGCCGGAGCGCTTCACCGTTTATTCCCCCCAGTCCGGCATCGTCATCGATAAAGGTGTAAAGGAAGGCCAATACCTGAAGACCGGCGAGCGGCTGTTTCAGGTGGCCGCGCTGGATCGCTTGTGGGTCAAACTGGAAGCCTACGAATCCCAGCTACCCTGGCTGCGCTATGGCCAGGATGTCACCTTCAGTGTGGATGCTGACCCCGGGCGCGAATGGCATGGCCGAGTTGCCTTTATCGATCCGGTGGTCGATCCAAAAACCCGTACTGCTTCCGTGCGTCTGAACGTCGTCAATGATGACAACCGCTTGAAGCCCGGAATGTTTGTGCGCGCTGCCGTGCGTTCCACGATTGCCGGTCAGGGCCAGATCCTGCCCAACGAGCTGGCGGGCAAAATGATTTGTCCGATGCATCCTGAAATCATCAAGGATCATAAAGGTACCTGCGATATCTGCGGCATGGATCTGGTGCCGGCGAACACACTGGGATACTTTGCCGACGGCGCAAGCACGGCACCACTGGTCATCCCGGTCACTGCACCGCTCATCACCGGCAAGCGCGCAATCGTCTATGTTCAGTTACCGGATACCCGGCAGCCCACGTTCGAGGGACGCGAGGTAGTACTGGGGCCACGGGCGGATGATGTCTACATTGTGGAGAGCGGTTTGAAAGTGGGCGAGGAAGTCGTGGTGAATGGCGCCTTCAAGATTGACAGTGCAATGCAGATCAATGCCTTGCCCAGCATGATGAATGCCACGCCGCAGCCCTCCGATCCGCACAGCGGCCATCAGCACTGAGGCGCACCGTCATGCAGAATTTCATTCGTTTCTGGCTGCAGAATCCATTACTGGTAACACTGGCGGTTCTGCTGATCGTGCTCGGTGGCGTAATGGTGGCGCCATTCGACTGGCAGATCAGCCATCTGGAGCGGCGACCGATTGCGGTGGACGCCATCCCCGATATCAGTGAGAACCAGCAGATCGTATTCACCGAGTGGCCCGGCCGTTCCCCGCAGGATATTGATGACCAGGTGACGTATCCGCTCACTGTGTCGCTGCTGGGCCTGCCGGGCGTGAAAAGTGTACGCAGTTATTCCAATTTCGGTTTCTCGATGATCTATGTGATCTTCAAGGACGATGTGGAGTTTTATTGGTCACGCAGTCGGATTCTGGAAAAGCTGAACAGCCTGCCCGCGGGCACCCTGCCGGCTTCGGTGACACCCAGTCTGGGACCGGATGCAACGGCACTCGGGCAGGTGTTCTGGTATACGCTTGAGGGACGCGATCCCGACGGCAATCCAACCGGTGGCTGGGGTCTGGAAGAATTGCGTTCGGTGCAGGACTGGCTGGTGCGATACGCCCTGACCTCTGCCTCCGGTGTCGCGGAAGTCGCGTCGATCGGCGGCTTTGTCAAAGAGTATCAGGTGGATGTTGATCCGGATGCCATGCGCGCTTACGGTGTCGGCATCAATCAGATTTTCGATGCCATCAAGGCTGGTAACCTTGATGTTGGCGCGCGCACGATCGAAGTGAACCGGGCGGAATACCTGATTCGCGGCGTGGGCTTTATTGAAAAAGTCGAGGATATCGAAAACATCGCGGTGCTGTCCCGGGACAATGTACCGGTATTCATTCGTGATGTCGCCCATGTCGCGCTTGGGCCGGCCCAGCGGCGTGGGGTACTGGATAAGGGTGGCGTCGAGGTCGTCGGCGGTGTAGTCGTGGTGCGCTTTGGCGACAACCCGCTACAAGCCATTCAGAACATCAAACGGAAAATTGCAGAAATTGCGCCGGGTCTGCCCAGCAAGGTACTGGAGGATGGCACCCGCAGCCAGATCACGATTGTGCCGTTCTATGATCGAACCGGACTGATCTACGAGACGCTCGACACACTGAACGATGCCATACTCCAGCAGATTCTGGTCACGATCCTGGTAGTAATCGTGCTAGTGGTCAATCTGCGCATGAGTCTGCTGATCAGTGCAACATTGCCACTTACGGTGCTCGCCACGTTTCTGCTGATGAAAGTCTTTGATGTCGACGCCAACATCGTCGCGCTGTCCGGTATTGCCATCGCGGTCGGTACTATTGTCGACATGGGTATCGTGCTGTGCGAAAACATCGTGCGACATTTGCAGGCCAATCCGCAGCAGCCGAGATTCACCACCATCCTCAATGCGAGCCAGGAAGTGGCCGGTGCCGTACTGACGGCAGTGCTTACGACCATCATCGGCTTTCTTCCCGTGTTCACCATGACCGGTGCCGAAGGCAAGCTGTTTGCACCGCTGGCCTACACCAAGACCTTTGCGTTGACCGCATCCATTGTGATTGCCATCGTGATTCTGCCGGTGATGGCCCATGCCTTGTTCCGTAATCCTTCCGCTCTCAATACCGGATCACTTCGCCTGCGTCGCATTGTGGCTGGCGCTCTTGCGCTGCTGGTGGTGATCGCCCTGGCCAGCGCCTGGCAACCTCTGGGGCCAGCGGTCGGGATGGTCAGAAATGCGGTACTGGTAATGATATTGATTGGCCTGGTGTTGTTACCGCTGTTCCTGCTGCAGCACTACTATGCGCCCATGCTGGGCTGGTGCTTACGGCACAAGACGGTGGTGATGGTGTTTCCGGCAGTGCTGATCGCGCTGGGGATGACGATCTGGCTGGGTTTTGCTACAGCATTCTCGTGGTTGCCGGGTTCACTGTCGCAAAGCACCACGGCGAACCGGATTTTTCCGGGGCTGGGCAAAGAATTCATGCCGGCGCTGAACGAAGGCTCGTTTCTGTATATGCCCACCACCATGCCTCACGCATCCCTGGCCGAAGCCACCGACGTGTTGCAGAAACTCGATCTGGCGATTGCATCCATTCCCGAAGTGGAAACCGTGGTGGGAAAACTTGGCCGCGCGGATTCTGCGCTGGACTCCGCGCCCATTTCAATGATTGAAACCGTTATCCAGTACAAACCGGAATTCCACCGCGACGCGGACGGTAACTGGGTACGGCAATGGCGGGATCACATCACCAGTCCTGACGACATCTGGCAGGAAATCATCAAGTTGACCCAGCTGCCAGGCACCACCTCAGCCCCCAAACTGCAACCGATCGAAACCCGCATCATCATGCTGCAGAGCGGTTTTCGGGCGCCGATGGGTATCAAGGTATACGGACCGGATCTGCCCACCATTGAAGCCTTCGGCCTGGCGCTGGAACAACACCTTCGGCAGATACCAGGCGTCAAACCGGAAACGGTGTTTGCCGAGCGCATCGAGGGCAAGCCGTATCTGGAAATCCGTATTGATCGCGAACGGATTGCCCGCTATGGCATTCCGCTGCAAGCGGTACAGAGCGTTATCGAGGTTGCCATTGGTGGGAAGCCGGTGACCACCACCGTCGAAGGACGCGAACGCTATCCGGTTCGGGTGCGATACCTGCGGGAGTTGCGCGACCACCTGGAAGCACTGGATGACATTCTGATTCCGGCCTCGGACGGCAAGCAGATCCCACTGCGCGAACTGGCCACCATTGCGTATGTGAAGGGTCCGCAGATGATCAAGAGCGAGGACACCTTTCTGGTAGGTTACGTGATTTTCGACAAGCTATCTGGTGAAGCAGAAACCACGCTGGTCGAGCGGACGCAATCCTATCTGGACGAAAAAATCCGCACCGGCGAACTGGTGGTTCCGGCGGGCGTCAAGTTCCGCTTTGCCGGCAACTATGAGAATCAGGTGCGCGCCAACAAAACCCTGATGCTGGTAGTGCCCATAGCCTTGCTGGTGATTTTTACTCTGTTGTATCTGCAGTTCCGCTCTGTTTACCTGAGCGTGCAGGTATTCAGTGGTGTATTTATCGCCTGGAGCGGTGGTTTTGTGCTGCTATGGCTTTACGGTCAGGGCTGGTTCATGAACTTTTCCCTGCTGGGCGCCAACCTCCGTGACCTGTTCAATATGGGCCCGATGAACCTGAGCATTGCGGTCTGGGTCGGTTTCCTTGCCCTGTTCGGGATTGCCACGGATGACGGTGTGATCATGGGAACGCGTTTGCAGCAGGCGTTCCGCGAACGTCAGCCGGATTCTGTAAGTGCGATAAGGGCAGCAACGCTGGCTGGCGCCCAGTTGCGGATCAAGGCCTGTGTCATGACCAGCGCCACCACCATCATTGCCCTACTACCGGTGTTGAGTGCAAGCGGCCGCGGTGCCGACATCATGGTGCCCATGGCCATTCCCAGTGTTGGCGGTATGCTGGCAGTGCTGCTGTCGCTGTTTGTAGTGCCAACGCTGTACTGCCTGCATGAAGAATGGCGCCTGAAACGCCGCGACGCATGATGAAAATCAGCTGACGCTGTCGCGGAATTTGCCGGGCGTCGTGCCGGTCCACTGCTTGAAACTGCGGTGGAACGAGCGCGCCTCGGCAAATCCCAGCCGCACACCGATTTCATCGATGCTGAGAGAGGTCTGCAGCAGGTAATACTCTGCCAGCTCCTGCCGCAATTCATTCAGCACATCTAGGAACGTCGTGCCCTCGTCGCTCAGGCGCCGCTGCAACGTGCGCGCTGTCATATGCAACTGTTCCGCGATGGTTTCTTTGCGCGGCAATGCTTCATTGAGCTGGAGTCGCAGCAGATTCTTCACTTTGCGGGTAAAGGATTCGTGCTGATCGATCTGTGCCAGTACCTGAGTTGCGTGCTGCAGCAAGGTCGCCAGCAATTGTGGATCGGCCTGGGCAATGGGAAAGGCCAGCTGCTGTTGCGACACAATCAGAGCAGTGCAGGGCTGATCGAATCGCACCTCGGCATTGAACACTGCCTGGTACTCCTGCAAACAGGCCTTATCGGCGGGCGCGCTGTGTTCCAGCAGCACCGCCACCGGACTTTCATCCATCACACCGCTCATCCAGCGGGTATAGCGGGTCCAGGATGCCAGCACATTCTCGATGACATGGCGACGCACCTGGGGGTCGGTGAAATTGCAATGCCACTGCACCTGCACATCTGAACCAATCGCGCGGGTAGTCGTCACCCCCATGTCGCCGACGATTTTTTCATACAGGGGGATACAGGCCAGCGCCTCACCGACCGTTGCGCAATTCATGGCGATGTAACCCAGCACGCTGTACGACGCCGGCTGTATAAAGGCGGATGTGTGCAAGCCGAAACAGGGATCGCCGGAGCGGGGAATCAGGCAGGCCAGCAGTTTTTCCAGGGCCGAACCCGGTACCCGCTGATTGCTGTCCTGCAGCAGCGCCGGATCGATCGCTGCCGCCACCAGGCAGGGCGAATAATCCACCCCCAGCGATTCGGCCATGCGCAGGTATTGCCAGACAGCTGGAATGGAAGCGTAACCCGTATCCGGGGGAAGGCTGTGCATGCAGTGCAATTGTGTCCTGTTTGGTGAATGAGGTTGTCTCGCGTCGACAGTGCCGGCAGATTCAGCGGCTATATTATAGTAGGGTGTCTGGGGTTTCCGATATTGCGAATCACCGACCTGTCTCGAATGCCATCAATCTCGAATGCTTTTCACAAGGGAGTCATACCATGCGACGCTGGAACGGCTGGGGCGATGAAGCCACCGATTTTCCTCTCAAGCCCTCGGCCCGGCAATTTCTGGCTGAACTGATCGGCCCCGGTTCGCGACTGCCTGACGCCACCCTTGCCGACGTGATGGCGAAGGTGCCGGCATCCCGCCTGCCCCATCATCCGCTGATTTCCACGGATACGGAAACCCGCGTACGACACGCCCGCGGCCAGAGTCTGGCAGACTGGCTGGCACTGCGCAGCGGCGAATTCGGTGTCTTTCCCGATGGCGCTGCCTTCCCGGAAAATGCCCAGCAGGTACGGGAATTACTGCAGTTTGCCCAGGCGCATAACATCAGTGTGATTCCCTACGGTGGCGGTTCATCGGTGGTCGGCCACATCAATCCGAGGGCCGGCGACAAACCGGTGCTGACCATCAGCCTCGCCAACATGAACCGGCTGATCCATCTTGATCGCGAAAGCCAGCTGGCTACATTTGGTTCCGGAACACCCGGCCCACTGGTGGAATCCCAGCTCAAGCCCATGGGCTTCACACTGGGACATTTCCCGCAATCCTGGGAACTTTCCACCATCGGCGGCTGGGTGGCGAGCCGCTCCAGCGGACAACAGTCCCTGCGCTACGGCCGCATTGAGCAACTGTTTGCCGGCGGTCACATTGAAACACCCGTAGGCACCCTGGAGATTGCCACCATCCCCGCCTCTTCCGCCGGCCCGGATATCCGCGAAATGCTGCTGGGTTCCGAAGGCCGCATGGGCATCATTACCGATGTGAAGGTGCGGGTTACACCGCTGCCGGAACAGGAACAGTTTTTCGTGGTGTTCTTCCCCAACTGGGAAGAAGCCTGCGCCGCGGCGCGCACCCTGACCCAGCGCAAAATACCGCTGTCGATGATGCGTGTGTCCAATGCCAAGGAAACCTGGACCCAACTGCAGCTGGCCGGCCATCCCACCGCCATCGGACTGCTGGAAAAATACCTGGCCCTGCGCGGCGCCAATGCCGATAAATGCATGTTCACCTTTGGCGTGACCGGTAGCAAAGCCTTTTGCAAAGCTGCGCTGGATCTGGCCAAGCCTGTCATCCGCGAATTCGGCGGTGTGCATACCGGCACCCTGCTGGGCAAGAAATGGGAAGAAAACCGTTTCCGTTCACCCTATCTGCGTCATGGCCTGTGGGAAAACGGTTATGCCGTTGATACGCTGGAAACAGCGGTGGACTGGAACAAGACCACCACGACGATGAATGCAATCGAAGCGTCCCTGCGCGACGGCCTGAAAAACAAGGGCGAGAAAGTCCATGTCTTCACCCATCTGTCCCACATGTACGCACAGGGTTCCAGCATTTATACCACCTACGTGTTCCGCTGCGGCAGCAGCTACGACGAAACCTATGAGCGCTGGAAAACCCTGAAAGCCGCCGCGTCGGAGCAGATCGTCAAGCATGGCGGCACCATCAGTCACCAGCATGGCGTCGGAACCGATCACGCACCGTATCTGCCGGCGGAAAAAGGCGCGCTGGGCATCACCGCGATCCAGACACTGTGCAACACTTTCGACCCGCAAGGCATCATGAATCCGGGCAAACTCCTTCAGGATTGAACATGAGTACACTGGGCAACCGTGCGGACATCTGGGCCGCGCTGAAAAACCAGAGCAGCCGATACGATGTCATCATCATCGGTGGCGGCATCACCGGTGCAGGCATTCTGCGCGAAGCCACCCGCCAGGGGTTGAAAGCCTTGCTGGTGGAGCAGCAGGATTTTGCCTGGGGCACCTCGAGTCGCTCGTCAAAAATGGTCCACGGCGGCTTGCGCTACATCGCCCAGGGCGACATCGCACTGACCCGGCATTCCGCGCTGGAACGGGAACGCCTGATCCGCGAAGCCCCAGGACTGGTAGAACGCATGGGCTATCTGTTCCCGATCCGCAAAGGTCAGTTTCCCGGTAAATTGCTGTTTTCGATCCTGCTGACGTTTTACGACACGCTGGCCGGTATCCGAACCCACGGTTGGCATAGCGCCGATGCGGTGAGTCAGAAGGCCCC
>JAWKZS010000042.1:0-11744 GCA_041395845.1 Gammaproteobacteria bacterium | reverse complement strand
TGGATTACGAAGGCATCGTGATGTATCCGCAGGATTCCCGCGTGCGCATGGACGATGCTGCCATCAAGCAGCATTTCAAAGGCCTGTCGCCGCTATCGATTCGCCTGATGGGCAAGGAACCCGGCGCCATTTATGATACCGACGTGATCCGTTATATCGACCAGGTCGAAGCGCTCGCCAAATCCAATCCCCATGTGGATGTAGTGCTGTCACCCAACAGTTTTCTGAAGCGGCTCGATCAGATCCTGCGTGACGGCGCGCGCGACCGGCTCGCTGCCGATATGGATTCCGAACTGGCGTCGCAGTTCTATCTGCTGTACGACAACAGCGCCGGTCAGGACATTCGCGATGTGGTGGATGTGGGGTATCAGGAAGGCCGCATCGTCATCATGCTGGATACCGATCGCTCGTCTGCGATCCGTGGCCTGTTCCGTCAGATCGAAAATATTCCGGTGCCGGACAACATCAGCATCGCCATCACTGGCTCGGCGGGCCTTGCGGTTACCGCTACCGATGCGATTGTGGAAGGTCAGGTGAACAGCCTTGGACTGAGTGCCATCATGATGCTGATCATCATGGCGGTACTGTTCCGCAGTCTGCGGGTTGGTTTCATCGCCATCGTGCCGCTGGGCTTCACCCTGCTGATCAACTTCGCCTTGCTGCGGGTGTTCAATATGGATCTGGATGTGGCCACCAGTCTGATTGCAGCGATCGTCCTGGGCATCAGTATCGACTACGGTATTCACTTTATTGAATGCGTGTTGCGGGCGGAGCGCGACGGCATGGATCGGCAGCAGGCCATCCTTCACACGTTGACTGAAGTGAGTCAGCCCATCATCGTGAATTCGCTGTCACTGTCGGCCGGATTCCTGGTGCTCACCGTATCCAACCTGCAGCCGCTGGTGGACCTGGGTGTACTGATTGGCATGGCAATGATTGTGAGTGCGCTGGCCACCCTGGTGATCCTGCCACTGCTGCTGTCCATCGCCGGCACGGTGCGCGCCCGCGTGCCGGTGGCGGAACCGGCCTGAGCCAACGGAAGTCATCCCATGAGTTACAAAGTACATCACCTGAATTGCGGTTCCCTGTGCATGATGGGGGGCCGCCTGCTGTGGGGCACTGGCGGCTGGCTGCAGAAAGCCGAAATGTCCTGCCACTGTCTGCTGATCGAAACCAACGACGGACTGGTGCTGGTGGATACGGGTTTTGCCTATCATGATTGCTGCCATCCGCGCTTTCCCGACACCCATCTGCTCAAGCATGCCCTGGGCGCCAAACTCGATCCCAACGAAACCGCGCTCAAACATATTCAGGCCCTGGGTTTCAGTGCCAGTGATGTGCGCCATATCGTGGTGACGCATCTCGATCCCGATCACGCCGGCGGCCTGATGGATTTTCCCAATGCCCAGGTGCACGTATGGGAAAAAGAACTGCAAGCCGCGCTGCATCCGATGACCCTGTGGGAAAAAACCCGCTACCGCCAGTATTTGTGGGGCCACCAACCGCAATGGAAAACCCATCGCGTGGCCGGCGAAGCCTGGTTCGGTTTCGATGCGGTGCAGGTACTGTCGGATAAACTGTACGACATCCTGCTGGTGCCGTTGCACGGTCATACCCGCGGCCATTGCGGTGTCGCGGTATCAACCGAAAACGGCTGGATTCTGCATTGCGGCGATGCCTATTTCCATAGCACGGAAATGCTGCCGGAAGGTTCCGGTGGCGTGCCCATCGGTGTGCCGCTGCTGCAATCGTTTGATGATGTGTGTCGCGCGGAACGCATCTATAACCAGCGTCGCCTGCGTCAACTCAATGCCGAACACAAGGGCCAGGTGCATCTGATCTGTTCCCACGATCACGATGATTTCGGCCGCTGCTGCGGCCATGTGCACACGCTGGCGAAATGCGCGACGGCCTGAACACCGCCCTGTAAATAAAAACGCCGGCTCAGGGCCGGCGTTTTTCATGCAGGTGCGGTTTGATCACCGCATAGTTGCGGCAGAACACCGCGAAATAATCTTCCAGCGCCGCAGCAGCCTCTGCTTCCTGCGCCAGCTTCAACACCTCGATCCCCACTTCCGCCGTACACAGCTGATAGGCCATGGCCGCATCCCGCAGCAGATAGCGTGACGAACCACTGGGTTGAATCCCCAGTACGGGCAAATCGGCCAGATACGGACTTTTGAACATCTTCTTGGCTTCGCGCCAGGTGCCATCCAGCATGATGAACAACGGAATTTTTTCGGCGCCCGCCTGCGCCGGCAATACTGTGTGAATACGTCGTGCCGGCTCGGCATATTCATGGGGGAACACCACCATCGGCGCATAACGTGCATCCTGCAGCAGTGCCAGCAGGCGCGGATCGAATTCGGTGCGGTGCCACAGAAACGCATGATTGTCCGGCGCCACATCCGCAATCAGCCGCCCCGTGTTGCTGGGTTTGTAGGCTTCGCCCTTGTACATCAGAAAACAGAACGCGCTGCGGCAGAACATCGTCGGTTTTGCCGCACAGATGCAGTCGGCCTGCGGCAACAGGCAGGCGTCGCAGCGGATCACCTTGCTGCCGCGGGCGCGAAACGTGCGGGTGGATTGCGTCAGTTCCTGCAATCGCAACATCAGAATGGAATTGGAATGGGACATGCCGTTCGCCGCTTACAACTGGGCCAGTGATTTGCGCAGCCGCACATGGGCGCCGGTAAAGAACACTACACCGATCACCATGATGGCGACAAACTGCGGCCAGACAATGGAAAAACCGGCGCCACGATACAGAATCGCCTGGGCGAAATCCACAAAATGCGTGGTCGGTGCGATCAGCATCAGGGTCTGCACCAGTTCCGGCATGCTTTCCCGTGGCGTCACCCCGCCGGACAGCATCTGCAGCGGCAACAGAATCAGGATGAACAGCAGGCCCAGTTGCGGCATTGAGCGCGCCACCGTACCCAGGAAGATGCCCATGGAGCAGGTGGAGAACAGGTGCAACGCCACGCCGCACAGAAACAGCGGCACCGACCCCGCCACCGGAATCTGCAACACCTGCTGCACGATCACCTGCAGCGAGAATGCCGAAGCCAGCAGCACCGCCAGGCCACAGGCCCAGACTTTCGCCGCCATGATTTCAAACGGCGTCAGTGGCATCACCAGCAGATGTTCGATGGTGCCGTGCTCCCGCTCACGGATCAGCGCGGCGCCGGTCAGGATGATCGACAGCATGGTGATGTTGTTGATGATTTCCATCACGCTGCCGAACCACGCACTGATCCCGTTGGGATTGAACTTCAGATGGGTTACCAGCTGCACCGGCAGATCCGTCGCGGCATCGCTGCGCTGCAACAGGGTGTTGATCTCGCGGGTCAGAATGTTCTGGATGTAGTTCGATCCGATAAATGACTGGGAAATGCGGGTGGCATCGACGTTGACCTGAATATCCGGGCGGCGACCGCTGCGCAGATCCCGTTCCAGCCCTTGCGGAAACACCACCACAAAGGTGTACAGGCCTTTGTCCAGCACCGTGTTGATATCACGCAGACTGATCTGGTCCGGCTTGCGAAAGTAGGGCGGATAAAACGCGACGGCCAGGCGCTGACTCAGCACCGACTGATCCAGATCGACGATGGCGATGGGGGCGTTGTTCAACTCCATCGACGCGGCGGTGCCGGCCACATAGATGCCACCACTGAATGCCCACAGAATAAAGATCAGCAACGCCTTGTCGTGCCACAGACTGCGCAGTTCCTTGATCCCCAGATGCAGAATGTTGTGCAGGTGGTTCATCGTCACTTCTCCTGCTTGGGCAAGGCCAGATAACTGAGCAGGGTCAATACCGGCACGAACAGCATCAGCTGATACAGCGAACCGCTCACTTCTTCAAATCCCAGCGCCTTGGTAAACACGCCGCGGCAGATGGTGAGAAAATAGGTAGTGGGGAACAGCTCGCCAATGATGCGCCCGGCACCTTCCAGCGACGTCACCGGATTGATCAGGCCAGAAAAACTTACCGCGGTCACCAGTGTCAGCAATGCGGTGGCGGCCAGCGCGGCAATCTGGGTGCGGGTAAAGGCCGACACCAGCAATCCCAGCGACGTAGCGGCAAACAGATACACCAGCGCGGCGAGCGTCAACACCAGAAAATCACCCTTCATCGGCACCCCAAACACCAGCATCGCCAGCAGCACCAGGCCGAAAAAACTCAGCATGCCCATGCCGATATAAGGCAGCTGCTTGCCCAGCAGAAATTCCAGCCGGTTCACCGGTGTGACATACAGATTGGTGATCGAACCCAGTTCTTTTTCCCGCACGATCGCCAGCGCCATCAGAATTGCCGGAATGAAGATCAGCAGCAGCGGAATCACCGCCGGCACCATCGCATAAATGCTTTTGAATTCCTGGTTGTACAGAAACCGGGTCTGCAGATTGACGGGCGACAGCTGCAAAGTCACACCGTATACCCGCTGCGCCGATTCCTGCAGAAACTGCAGATGCACACCCTGCGCATAACCGAGCACGGTTTCCGCGCGAAACGGCATGGCGCCGTCGATCCACATGCCGACTTCCGTTGCAGAGCCCTGCTTGATGGCGCGGCCAAACCCCGGCGGAATTTCGATGGCCAGCGCCAGCTCGCCACTTTTCATGCGGGCATCCAGCGCGTCCACATCGGTAATGGGTGGCTGCTCGATGAAATAGCGCGAACCGGCAATGTTGGCGATATAGTCCCGGCTCGCAGGCGTGTCGTCGCGATCCAGTACCGCGAACGGCAGATCCTCCACATCCATGGTGATGCCATAACCCAGAATCAGCATCAGCAGCGCCGACCCCAGCACCGCAATGCTCAGGCGAATCGGATCACGGATCAGTTCCAGGGCTTCGCGATGGGCGTACGCCAGCAGGCGGCGCAGATCAAACCGTTTGGGTTCGGCGATCGTACCGGCACCGTCGCTGATATCCGGCGCCGCTTCGGCACTGCTGTCGGTGCCCATGGCGGCTTCCAGATACTGGATAAAGGCCTGTTCCAGTGTGGTGACACCACAGGCTTTGATCAGCGCTGTTGGAGTGTCGCTGGCCAGCACCTTGCCGGCATGCATCAGCGAAATGCGATCACAGCGTTCGGCTTCATTCATGAAGTGGGTGGAAATAAATATCGTCACGCCCTGCTGCCGCGACAGATCCACCAGCTGTTCCCAGAATCTGTCACGGGCGACCGGATCGACGCCGGAAGTTGGCTCATCCAGGATCAGGATTTCCGGTTCGTGCACGATAGCCACCGCCAATGACAGACGCTGGCGAATCCCCAGCGGCAAGGCTTCAGCACTCTGGTGGCGGTGTGCATCCAGATCAAAGCGCCGGATCAGCTCGCCCACGCGCTGCTCGATTTTTTCGGCGCTCAGGCCAAACAGTTTGCCGTGCAACCGCAGATTCTGTTCCACCGTCAGTTCGGTATACAGCGAAAACGACTGCGACATGTAACCGACGCGATGGCGCAACGCCATATCATTTTTCTGCATGAGTTTGCCGAACAGCCGGCCTTCGCCTTCACTCGGTGGCAGCAGGCCGGTGAGCATCTTCATGGTGGTGGTTTTGCCACAGCCGTTGGAACCGAGAAAGCCGAAAATCTCGCCGCGCTCGATCGACAGATTTACATGATCCACCGCGACAAAATCACCGAAGCGACAGGTCAGATCCGTGGCCTCGATGGCTTTCACGCCGTTGTCACTGCTGCGTGGCGGAATCACCAGGGTGCGATGCTCGCCGCGACGGTGTTCGGGCAGCAACTGGATGAATGCCGCATCCAGATTGTCCGTGCCAGTGCGCTGCAGCAATTCGCCCGGTGTACCCTGATCCAGCACGCGGCCTGCATCCAGCGCTGCCAGCCAGTCAAACTGCGCCGCTTCATCCATGTAGGCAGTGGACACCAGTACACTCATGCCGGGGCGACGCTGGCGGATACGCTGGATCAGTTGCCAGAACTGGCGGCGCGACAGCGGATCAACACCGGTGGTGGGTTCATCCAGAATCAGCAGATCGGGATCGTGAATCAGCGCGCAACACAAACCCAGTTTCTGCTTCATGCCGCCGGACAGTTTGCCCGCCGGCCGGCTCCGGAACGGCAACAGGCCGGTGGCATGCAGCAACTCGTCGGTTTTGCGCAGACGTTCGTGGCGCGACAGCCCGAACAGATCGGCAAAAAAGCGGATGTTTTCATCCACTGACAACGACAGATACAGATTGCGGCCCAGCCCCTGCGGCATGTAGGCAATGCGCGGCGCCACCCGGGCGCGGAAGGCTTCGCTGGCCATATCGCCGCCCAGCACCTGCACGGTGCCCTGCTGCAATTTACGCGCCCCGGCGATCAGGCCCAGCAAGCTGGATTTACCGACGCCGTCCGGGCCGATAATGCCCGCCAGGCAACCGGCCGGAATCGCCAGCGTGACCTGTTCCAGCGCGGTCTGCGTTTTGTAGGCGTGACTCACCTGCTGCAGCGTGGCAACTGCGTCCGGATTCATTGCGCCAGCTTCACCTGCAGGTGCGCAGGCCACTGGGTATCGGGCCGGGTGCGCACATAGGCTTCACCGGGTACGCCCACCTTCACCTGCTCGGCGTACTGGCGCAGCAGGGCCGGGTCGATGCGCACCTTCACCCGGAACATCAGCTTTTCACGTTCGACGCGGGTTTCCACCATCTTCGGGGTGAACTGGGCCTGGGGTGATACATAGGAAACACTGGCGGGAATCACATAGTCGGGTACCGCATCCAGAATGATGCGGGCTTCATCGCCGATCGCGAGCCGGGATGCGTCGGCAGTGGGCAGGAAGATCGTCATGTAGACGTCCTCCAGATCCAGCAGGGTGAGCACCTTGCCACCAGCGCCCAGCACCTCGCCGGGTTCCGCCAGCCGGTACAGCACGCGGCCGCCAATCGGCGCTTTCAATTCAGTGTCATCCAGATTGGACTGAATGCCTTCCACCTGGGCTTCGGCGGCGGTGATGGCAGCAATGCGCTCCTGTACGCCGATTTCAGCGGCTTTCAGCGCGGCTTCGGCACTGATCTGGGCATTCTGATCGCGATCCAGCTGCTCGCCCGACACGTGGCCCTGCTTTACCAGCTTGCGGGCGCGCTCCAGCTGCTTCTGCGCCAGGGTCACTTCGCTGCGACGCTGGGTCACCAGTGCTTCGGCATAGGCCTTGTCCTGGGTGGCGCGCAGCAGTTCGGCCTGGGCGGCTTTCAGTTGCGCCTGCAAGGTACGGGCATCCAGCAATGCCAGGGTGGCGCCGTTGTCCACCATGTCGCCTTCGCGTACGCGCACTTCCGCCAGCCGGCCGGCCAGCTTGGTGGACACATCCACCTCGGTCGCCTCGATCCGGCCATTGCCCGAGGCAAAGCCATCCGGCAGGGTGCTGCCGTTGGGCCACTTCACATACCCCACCACGGCCGCCACCAGGATCAGTACAGCGGCAATGGCCAGATTTCGTTGCAGGGATGCAGACATGACAAACTCCGTGGAAAGCGCACTGAATTGGCGAAGGATTATTGCACGAAAAAAAGGGCGCTGTCTTGTTATGGATCAGCGCCCAAGGGCTAAACAGCCTGCTGGAGCAACAATTGTCCGCTCAGTGTGTCAGTGCGTACGCGGCCGCCAGATTGCGGCGATAGCGCAGGAACAATTCACCTTCGGACTGATCCACATAACCGGCCACCAGGATCTGATCAGCAACGATCCGGGCCTGCACCAGCTGTTCAGCCGGTTCCCGCGTCAACACCCAGTCGTAGCCCAGCGGCAGGATGTGGCTCATCGACATCTGCGGCACCACCACATATTCCCGTGGCGGCAGCACCACCGGTGTCGCAAGGGTGCCAGCCTCATCGATGACATGCAGACGCGTGGTGCTGTAATTCAGGTAGTCGGCACCATACAGCATCACGATCAGCGGCAGGGTGGCCGGCACCGGAAACTGGACTGTGGAAAACAGCACCCGGCCATCACCAGTGGACTGGATGGAATCAATGTCGCTCAGCGGAATGGATTCGCTGCGCAACACCGCCCCGTCCATGCTGATCCATTCCATCACACTGTTCTTGTACCAGGCGGGTGAGGGATGCGCACACACCAGGCCATGGGTGTCCGCCGCGGAACAGGTGAGGCTGTCCGATGCCGCAAGCGGCGGCGTGTAGTGCCAGAGCACGCTGCCATCGTCGGCCAGCCCCATCACGCCTCTGGAGCCTGTCACCACCATGCCGCCAGCACTGACAGACAACACCGGATCACCCAGCGCGCCGACGGCAGCATCCAGCGGCGCCGGCGGGGAAAATTCCCCGGCCGCCGACACCGGCTGCAGAAAATAGCCGCCGCTGGAACGCCGCACGAATGCGACCACATTGCCATTACCTGCGCTCAGGTCACAGGCCGTTTCCCCCAGCAGTGCATCGTTCTGCCACACCAGCATGCCGTGGCGATCCATCCGATAGAGTCTGCAATCACTGCTCATGATGATGGCGTCATCGCCGATCAGCTGCATGGCCCTGGCCTCGGCAGGCAGGGCAAGGCGCGACTGCTCGACGCCAACGGCATCGACAATCCGCAACACACTGCCGTCGGCGATATTGTTCACGACCTGCCAGGTGTTGCCCTGTGCGTCGATGTGTTGAACAAAGGAGTCGTAGAGAAAGGTTTGGAAAAAGCTGCTATCCACACTGCGCCATAACGGCGCGGTGGCCTCGGGTTTGATACCTTTGCATCCCGACAACAGCAACAAACCGGCTGCCAGCAGCAGCCAGCGTCCGGGCAGGTTTGATCGAAAACTGACCATGAACACAACCCCTTTGTCGTCCCTGTCAAAGTGAGACAAATATATCCTGTTTGTCTCACTTTGCAATCGCTCCAAATCGGTATTTTGCGATCAGAACAGCTGCAAAAGCTCGTTCAGGAACAGCTGGCCCAGGGGTGTGGTTTGCCAGTGGGTAGGGGATTCGGTGATCAGACCCTTGTGCAAGGCAGCGGCGATGGGTTCACGCACCACGTCCAGCGCCAGCCCGGTGCGCTGCTCGAACAACAGCTTGGGAATCGGCTGATTGAGCCGGAACACATTCATGAAAAACTCGAACGGCAGATCATCGGTGGCGACAATGGACTGCTGTGCCGTGAACGGTTTGTCCGCCGCCAGATAATCCTTCGGCAGCCGGGTTTTGTTATAGCGGGTGATCGTGCCTGTCTGCAGATCGGTAATCTTGCCGTGGGCGCCGGCGCCGATCGCCAGATAATCGCCGAACAGCCAGTAATTCAGATTGTGCGCGCACTCAAATCCCGGCCGGGCATAGGCGCTGATTTCATACTGGTTAAAACCGCTCGCCGCGATAAACTGCTTGCCGGCCTGATCGATATCCCACAGCAGTTCATCGTCGGGTAGCCGCGGCGGTTTGGAATAAAACACCGTATTGGGCTCGATGGTCAGCTGATACCAGGACAGATGACTCGGCTGCAGATCCACCGCCTGCTGCAGATCCGCCAGCGCATCGCTCACCGACTGCTGCGGCAGCCCGTGCATCAGATCGATATTGAGGCGCTCGAAACCCACCTCGCGCGCAGCGCCAATCGCCCGGATCGCTTCGTCGCGATTGTGAATGCGCCCCAGTGCCGCCAATTGCTGCGGATTGAAACTCTGCACACCCACCGACAGCCGATTGATACCCGCCGCACGAAAACCTCTGAACTTCTGCAATTCAAAGGTGCCGGGATTGGCTTCGAGGGTGATTTCGGCATCGCTGGCAATAGGCACGATGCGATCGATCGCCTGCAACAATTGGGCGTAACTGTCGGCGCTGAACAGGCTGGGGGTACCGCCACCGATAAAAATGCTCTGGATGACGCGGCCCTGCGCCCGCGCCGCATCCTGCTGCAGATCGCGCAGCAGTGCCTGTACATACTCGGCTTCGGGAATCGTGGTGGCTTCGTGACTGTTGAAATCACAGTAGGGACATTTGCGCACGCACCAGGGCACATGCACATACAACGCCAGCGGCAGCGGATGCATAAAGAATCAGCCCTGCCGCTGCTTCAGTGCCACCAGCAGCTTCTGCAGCGCCTGGCCGCGATGGCTCAGGCTGTTCTTGATATCCGGCGGCAATTGCGCCGCCGTACAGTTGTGTTGCGGCACCCAGAACACCGGATCATAGCCAAAGCCATTGTCACCGGCAGGTGCCAGCGTGATGCGGCCTTCCCAGGTGCCCTGGCAGATCAGCGGCGTGGGATCATTGGCGTGGCGCATATACACCATCACACACTGGAAGCGCGCACTGCGCTCGGCGTCGGCCACACCCTGCAACGCATCCAGCAGCTTCACCACATTGGCACCGTCGGACGCACCAACACCGGCATAGCGCGCACTGTAAATACCCGGCGCGCCATTGAGTGCATCCACCTCGATCCCGGAATCATCCGCCAGCGCCGGTTTGCCGGTGTGCAGACAGGTATTGCGCGCCTTGAGGATTGCGTTTTCGACAAAGGTAAGGCCGGTTTCCTCGATTTCGGGAATCGCAAAATCCTTCTGCCCGCGCACGGTGATGCCCAACGGCACCAGCACCTGACTGATCTCGTTCAGCTTGCCCTTGTTGCCGGTGGCCACCACCAATTCATTGCTCGGGAACATCTTAATCCTGGAAAAACTGCTGCGAGAATTTGATCTTGATCGGATTGGTCTGCGGTGTCGGCTGCACGGCGATATCGAAATTCAGCTTTTCACCGTTGCCAATCAGAAATTCCGCCAGGTAATAGATCGCATCACCTTCGGACACCACCTTGAAATCCAGCGGCCGTTCACTGCCACCCAGCGCACCGGTATACCCCTTCAGCTGCGCCATCACCGCCTTGCGTGAGCCATCCGGCATCTTGCGCTGCACCGCGATATTCATCACCGCCCGCTGCCGGCTGCGCATCAGGTCATAGGCCTTGGCGACCTCGGGCTGCAGCATGGTGGAATTGAACGCGCTGTAATGCACCACATAAGCATCATCTTCGACAAACTGCTCGGCCCGGACATTCCAGCCGCACAGCAACAACAGCAGGGACAGTGCAAATACAAACGACTTGTTCATGGCATTCACCTCGTAACGTGGTAGACCGCGGTTTCGCCAAACAGGTTGGGCATGAGCCGCATCATGAAGCTGTCGCGGTAATTCATGTCCACCACTGTGCGATTGAGAATCTTGAGATGCTTGCGACGACACAACGCTTCAAAATCCTTGAACGTACACAAATGGATGTTGGGCGTGTTGTACCAAGTATACGGCAATACCTTCGACACCGGCATTTTGCCCTTCAGCGTCAGATACAGCCGGCAGCGCCAGTGGCCAAAATTCGGAAACGTAATCACGCACTCCTTGCCCACCCGCAGCATGTCGTCGAGCACGCGATCAGGATAATGCACCGCCTGAATCGCCTGGGTCATGATCACCACATCAAAACTGCCCGGATCAAAATTATCCAGACCCTCGTCCAGATCCTGTTCGATCACATTCACGTTCTTCTTGATGCACTCCAGGATGTGATCCTGATTGATTTCAAGGCCATAGCCCGCCACGCCCTTGGTGTCGCGCAGGTGCGCCAGCAACGAACCGTTGCCGCAGCCCAGGTCGAGCACCGACGCACCGGGCTTGATCCACTGCTGAATGGTTTGCAGGTCCTGACGCATGTCAGCGGGCTCCGTTAAAAGTTGGTATTGCCATTGATCTGTCTGGGGTTTTGAAGCAGTTAAAAGTGT
>JAWKZS010000041.1:0-11923 GCA_041395845.1 Gammaproteobacteria bacterium | reverse complement strand
GTCCTTCCGTGCGCAATCTATCCGACGCGCAGCTGCGCAGCATTACCGCAACCGGCGGCGTGATCGGTATCGGTTTCTGGCCCGAAGCTATCTGCGACATCAGTCCTGCGGGCATCGCCAAGGCCATTCGCTACACGGTGGGCATTGTTGGCATCGAGCACGTGGCGCTGGGATCGGATTTCAGTGGCGCTGTCACCACCGCCATTCACGCCGGTCAGCTGCAGCAGGTGACCCAGGCCCTGGTAAACGCCGGCTTCACCGAGGAAGAGATCCGCCTGATCATGGGTGAAAACACCGTGCGCGTCCTAATGGCAACGCTGCCCGAATGAAACTCAGGGACGCTCCTTGATGGATATCAACAACTGCGCGGCCGCTTCTGCCATAATGCAGTCATCAACAAGGAGTCACTCATGAGTAACGATTTACTAGCCAAGAAAACCGAACTGACCCAGAAACGCGAAGAGCTGTTGCAGCGCCTGGATGCCATCAAACGGGATTACGGAAACGGCCTGTCTGCCGATTCGGAAGAACAGGCCCAACAGCTGGAGAACGCCGAAGTGCTGGCGGAAATCAGCCGCGTCACCAACGAAGAACTGCAAAAGGTCACGGTAGCCCTAGACCGCATTGAACGGGAACTGGCACGCGGCTAGTCGATATCGAAATGCACCTGGCACGCCTCGTCTGCCGCTTCGACCGGCGTGCCGATACTGATACTCCCCTTCCCTTTTAGCGGCAACTCCCGCCGATGCAGGCGCATGGACACCCCATCACCCTCCCGCTTGCCTTCCTGAGACTGGACATAGGTGCCGTTGGTGCTGTGATCCACCAGAAACACCTGCCCCCAGCGAAACTCCAGCCGGCAGTGGCGGCGTGACGCAAGGCCGCTTTCAATGATCAGATCGCAGTCGGTGCCCCGACCAATCACATAACTTGGCCGGTCGGTGCCCAGGGTAACCAGATGTCCCCGATAATCCAGTCGCAGCGACAGGCCAGGTGATTTGATCAGGGTGGTCTGGGTCATGTTGAACAGCGAGGTCGCATCTTCGCTATCCCACACCACTTCCTCGAGAATCAGCGGCTCGGACTTACCCTTGACCCGGGTGCGCTGATAGGGGCGAATGTTGAATTCCTGCCCGTGATGCAGATTCGCCAGAGAGCTTTGCGTGGCAATGATCCGGCCAGTTTCGCACAGAGCCACTACCCGCGCCGCCACGTTGACGCTGTCGCCAAAAGGATGGCCTTCGGACGTGTGTTCAATAGGCCCGAAGTGAAAGCCGATACGCACCTTTACTGTACGCCCCTGCACCTTGCTGGCGGCAAACAGCCGCTGGATCTCGCAGCCAGCACGGGCTGCGTCCCGCGGGTGGTGAAAGGTCATCAGGACCTCGTCACCAATCGTCTCGATCAGCCGGCCATGATGAAGAGTGCCCTGGCGTACGATACGCTCCAGACTTTCGGCAATGCATTCGTGCGCGACACTATCCCCCAGCTGCTCGTACATCTGGGTGCTGCCGGCAACATCGGCAAAGAAAACGACTATGTGATCCGGGTAATTCGACAAAGGAAATATCCTGTATTTGTCTGGCGCTGTATCATTCCGTCCAAGTTTCAAAGTATACAAGACTTATCTCTGGATTGAAGTTTAGTCACTATGAGCATATTCAAGCAAAATGAAAGCAAGCCACAGGGATTCCGGCTGGATCGCGCGGACCTGCTGGCCCAGGTGAAATACAACGCCGACGGCCTGGTGCCGGCCATTGCCCAGCAATACGATACGGGCGAAGTGCTGATGCTGGCCTGGATGAATGCCGAGGCGCTGGCGGAAACATTGACGACTGGCCGGGTCTGTTACTGGTCCCGTTCCCGCAAGGGCCTTTGGCGCAAGGGCGAAAGCAGCGGGCAAGTGCAGGTGCTTAAAAGCGCCCGTATCGACTGTGATGGCGATACGCTGCTGCTCGCTGTGGATCAGACCGGCCCTGCCTGTCATACCGGGCGGCGTAACTGCTTCTTCTACAAGTTCGAACCGGATTCAGTGGTAATTGATGGTGAAGTGCTGATCGATCCATCAACGCTGTACCATAAATAATCCAGATACGAAAAAGGGGGCCGCAGCCCCCTCTTCTTTACCCGGTACCGGAACCCGCCTTATTCGGCGTGGTTCTCTGCCAGGTAGAACCAGGTATCCAGCACCGAATCCGGATTCAGCGAGATGCTGTCGATACCCATCTCCATCAGCCACTTGGCCAGATCCGGGTGATCCGACGGGCCCTGTCCGCAAATACCAATGTACTTGCCAGCCTTGTTACAGGCTTCGATGGCGCGCTTCAGCAGTGCTTTCACTGCCGGATCACGCTCGTCGAACAGGTGCGACACGATACCGGAATCCCGGTCCAGGCCCAGGGTCAGCTGGGTCAGGTCGTTGGAACCGATCGAGAAGCCATCGAAGTGCTGCAGGAAATCATCCGCCAGCAGAGCGTTGGTGGGCAGTTCGCACATCATGATCACGCGCAGACCGTTCTCACCCCGTTTCAGGCCATTGGCTTCCAGCAGTTTGATGACCTGCTCGGCCTCGCCCACGGTGCGCACGAACGGCACCATGATTTCGACGTTGTCCAGGCCCATTTCCTCACGAACTTTCTTCATCGCCCGGCACTCGAGCTCGAAACAATCGCGGAAGCTTTCGGAAATGTAGCGGGACGCGCCACGGAAGCCCAGCATCGGGTTTTCTTCTTCCGGCTCGTACAGCTTGCCGCCGATCAGGTTGGCGTATTCGTTGGATTTGAAGTCGGACAGGCGCACGATCACTTTCTTGGGATAGAAGGATGCGGCCAGGGTGGAAATGCCTTCCACCAGCTTCTCGATATAGAACTCCACCGGGCCCGGGTAGCCGGAAATGCGGCGCTGGACGCTCTGTTTCACATCCTTGGGCAGCGTCTCGTAATTGAGCAGTGCCTTGGGGTGCACGCCGATCATCCGGTTGATGATGAATTCCAGACGGGCCAGACCGATACCTTCGTTCGGCAGGGCCTGGAAATCGAACGCCCGATCCGGGTTGCCGACGTTCATCATGATTTTGAACGGCAGCTTGGGCATGGATTCGATGGAGTTGGTCTGGATATCAAAGCCGAGCTGGCCTTCGTACACAAGACCGGTGTCGCCTTCGGCGCAGGACACGGTAACGGGCTGGCCTTCCTGCAGAATGTCGGTGGCATCACCACAACCTACCACGGCAGGAATACCCAGTTCGCGGGCAATGATCGCAGCGTGACAGGTACGACCGCCACGATTGGTGACGATGGCGGACGCACGCTTCATGATTGGTTCCCAATCAGGGTCCGTCATGTCGGTGACCAGCACGTCGCCTACCTGTACCTTGTCCATTTCCCGCAGGTTGGTGACCAGTTTCACAACGCCGCTGCCGATCCGGTGACCGATGGAACGACCTTCCACCAGCACCTTGCCTTTTTCCTTCAGCAGGTAGCGTTCCATCACGTTGGTCTGGCGGCTGCGCACGGTTTCCGGGCGGGCCTGTACGATATACAGCTTGCCGTCGTCTCCGTCGCGGGCCCACTCAACATCCACCGGATGCTGGTAGTGTTGTTCAATGATCATGCACTGGCGGGCCAGTGACTGGACTTCTTCGTCGGTGATGGAAAAGACGGAACGCTCGTCCTTGTCCACATCGATGGTTTCAACGGATTTGCCGGCGCTGTTGCCCTTGGCGTAGACCATCTTGATGGCCTTGCTACCCAGGTTGCGACGCAGGATCGATGGCCGACCTGCAGCCAGGGTGGGCTTGTGCACATAGAATTCGTCAGGGTTTACCTGACCCTGCACGACGGTTTCACCCAGACCATAAGCGGCGGTGATGAATACAACGTCGCGGAAACCGGATTCGGTATCCAGCGAGAACATGACGCCGCTGGCACCGGTTTCGCTCCGCACCATCTGCTGGATGCCGGCGGACAGGGCAACGGAATGATGGTCAAAGCCCTGATGCACACGATAGGCAATCGCGCGATCGTTGTAGAGAGAGGCGAATACTTCCTTCACCGCGTGCAGAACGTTGTCGATGCCGCTGATATTGAGGAAGGTTTCCTGCTGGCCGGCAAACGATGCGTCCGGCAGGTCTTCGGCGGTGGCGGAAGAACGTACAGCCACAGCCATGTGGGTGTTGGAACCCTGCAGCTTGCCATAGGCTTCGCGAATGGCCGCTTCCAGCGCAGGTCTGCAGCTTGGCGTCGTTAACCCAGTCACGGATCTGCTTGCCGGTCTCCGCCAGGGCAATCACGTCGTTGACGTCGAGTTTGTTCAGGGCGTCGTTGATCTTCTTGTTCAGTCCGCTTTGTTCCAGAAATTCGCGATAGGCGTGGGCTGTAGTAGCAAATCCGCCAGGTACCGAAACCCCCTTGCTGGACAGATTGCTGATCATCTCGCCCAGCGACGCGTTCTTGCCGCCGACTTTATCGATATCGTGCTTTGACAGTTCCTGGAACCAGATTACGTAATCGTTCAAGGTCGCTCTCCCTACCTTGTAAAATGGAAAAACTAGGCACTTGTGGTGCCCGGCCAAAGGTCCGCAGACATGTTCTGCAGACCACTTTGCATGTCCAGACGTCCATCCCCAATAGTCCGGGCTGGATAACGCGGTGGGGAGTTCCCCCGCCCGGTTAGCTGGCATGCGGCAACAATCGCAAGTCGCCCGATAATACTAAAACAGTCAATAAATTACTCGTTCAAATTGGGTTTTCACGCTAAATTATTGATACCCCTCGTTTTGACAGGATTCGATCATGAAGCGGACGGTTTTCTTCATTTCCGACGGTACCGGTATCACCGCCGAAACCCTGGGTCATTCGCTTCTGGCGCAGTTCGACAGTATAGACTTCGAGCAGATCACCATCCCTTATGTGAACACCGAGTCACGGGCTCTGGATGCCATCGCCCGCATCAACAAGGCGGCGGCTGCCGACAGGCATCAACCCATCGTGTTTGACACCATCGTGAACGAAGATGTCCGCCGCGTGCTGGCCAAAAGTGATGGCTACATGATCGATATCTTTTCCAGCTTTCTGAAACCGCTGGAATCGGCGTTGGGGGCATCGTCGTCCTACTCCGTCGGCAAATCGCACTCCATCGTAAACAACCCCAGTTACAATCTGCGGATCGACTCCGTGCACTTTGCGCTGGATAACGATGATGGTGCCCGCACCCGTCACTATGATCAGGCTGACGTGATCCTGGTTGGGGTATCGCGCAGTGGCAAGACGCCGACCTGTCTGTACCTGGCGCTGCAATTCGGGGTAAAAGCGGCGAACTACCCCCTGACCGAAGACGATCTGGATGATCTGGATCTGCCCAAGGCGCTGAAGGAGCATCGCAGCAAATTGTTTGGCCTGAGCATTGATCCCGAGCGTCTGGCCGCCATTCGGACCGAGCGCAAGCCCAACAGCAAATACGCCTCAATCCAGCAATGCGAGAGCGAAGTCCGCGGCGCCGAAGCCATTTTCAACCGCTATGGTATTCCCTTCATCAACAGTACCCATGCGTCGATCGAAGAGATTTCGACCATGATCATCGAGGCGGCCGGAATCAAGCGTCGACTTGCTTGAATATCAATAGATTAACCATTTATCTTAAGAGACAACCTGAAGTAACAATGACCGGATTCAGCGTACGGACCCTGACTTGTCCACCCGATCCAATGGCGCTGTTTTCCGGCATTCGCCACCTGCCTGGCAGCTTTCTGCTGCACTCGGCACCGGGTTTTGCAAGCCACCGCTATTCCGTATTCTCTGCCCTGCCCCTGCAAACCGAACAGCGGGAACCGGGTCAGCCTGCGGCGGACTGCATCGACGCCATGATTGCCCGGCTGGATCTGCATTCCAGCAAACCGCGGGATTACCCACTGCCCGGATGGTACGGCCTGCTGGGCTACGAGTTGCAGACGCTGATTCCGACCAGCCCTGGTACCCATGGGCTTCCGGCCCTGCGCGCCGGTTTCTATCCGGTGGTGTTCCTAGTGGATCATGCTTGCGCCACGGTCAGCTGTATTGCGCTGGAAGGATTCAGCGATCATGCCGATCACCTGATTGCCGACCTGCAAAACGCCAAGATTGAAACGGCATCCTTCCAACTGACGCAGCCCTTCACGTCCAACATGACACGCGATCATTACGGCGACTGCTTCGCGAAAGTGCAGGCCTACCTGCACGCCGGGGATTGCTATCAGGTAAATCTGGCCCAGCGCTTCCATGCAACCTGCAGCGGGGATTCCTGGGCTGCGTTTCAGCAACTCTGCACGGCCTTGCCGGCACCCATGGCAGCCTACTTTTCCCAGCCGGATTTCGAGTGCCTGAGCCTGTCCCCGGAGCGGTTTCTGGCGATATCGGACGGCAACATCAGCACTCATCCGATCAAGGGTACCCGCCCCCGCCATCAGGATCCGGAACTGGATCACCAGAGCGCCAGCGAGTTGCAGGCCAGCGAGAAAGATCGCGCCGAGAATCTGATGATCGTGGATCTGCTGCGCAATGATCTGGGCCTGTCCTGTGTGCCCGGCAGCATCCGCGTGACCGATCTGTTTGCCATCGAATCCTATGCGAACGTTCACCATATGGTGAGCCGGATCGAAGGGCGGCTGCGGCCGGAGATTCATCCGCTGAAGGCCTTGCTGGCGGCGTTTCCCGGCGGGTCCATCACGGGCGCTCCTAAAAAACGCGCCATGGAAATCATTGCCGAGCTGGAACCGGATTCGCGGCTGTTTTACTGCGGAAGTGCGTTTTACTGCGATGTTGGTGGGCGGCTGGATTCCAGCATCCTGATCCGTTCGCTGGTCAGGCAGAATGAGAGCCTGTATTGCTGGGGCGGCGGCGGAATTGTCGCGGATTCGACGGCGGATTCGGAGTATCAGGAGACCTTGCACAAGGTGGGCGTGATTCTGCGCACCCTGGAAGGCATTGGAACAAGCATCAAAAGCTGAGGCGGCACATTAGAATACCGCCTCAACCTATTGATTTTATTATAGTGAAAGTTCCCGATTGGATGCTTTCAGGAACTCTTTCTTGAGATCTTCGTAGGTGCTGACGGACGGGAACTGCGGGAATTCGGCGATTACGTTTTGCGGTGCCTTGAACAGGATACCGGCTTCGGCCTGACCCAGCATGGTGGTGTCATTATAGGAGTCACCGGCAGCGATGCAGCGGTAGTTGAGGGCCTGGAATGCCAGTACCGCCTGACGCTTGGGATCTTTTTGGCGCAGTTTGTAGTCGGTGATACGGCCATCCTCGGCCACTTCGAGCTTGTGACACAACAGCGTCGGCCAGCGCAGCTGACGCATCAGGGGCTGGGCAAACTCATAAAAGGTATCCGACAGGATCACCACCTGGAAGCGCTCGCGCAGCCAGTCGACAAACTCCAGTGCACCATCCATGGGGCCCATATCCGCGATGACTTCCTGGATTTCGTTCAGGCCCAGCTTGTGTTCGGCCAGGATGCGCAGACGCTGCTTCATCAGCACGTCGTAGTCGGGAATGTCGCGGGTGGTTGCCTTCAATGCGTCGATGCCGGTCTTTTTGGCAAAGTTGATCCAGATTTCCGGAACCAGAACACCTTCAAGGTCAAGGCAGGCAATTTCCACGACATTCTCCTGAATTCAGATTGGGTTTCGGGCACGCACTCTAGCGATTCTCGGTGCGTTATGCAATTGCAGCGCCACGTCCAGAGCCTGCTCCAATTCGGCGCACTCATTCCTGGGGGCACCTTACAGCGCGTTCTTTATTCCTTTGGATCATAAAAGTAGAGAATTCGATTATTTCGACCCCCTAGCCAACTTTGCTAGAATGCACGCCCGTTTGGCTGGCGCCCTCCATTTGCCGGCAACGACCTGTCATTACGCAGCATCACGTAGAGAGTAGAGAGGAACCCATGAGCCTGACCCCAGCTGAAGTTCAAGCCTGGAATAGTGAACTGGAAAACAAGAGCCCCCAGGAGATCCTGGCCGCGGCACTGGATAAATTCGACAATATCGCTATTTCCTTCAGCGGTGCCGAGGACGTTGTTCTGGTCGATATGGCAGCCAAGCTGGGCAAGCCCTTCCGTGTATTCACCCTGGATACCGGCCGTCTGCATTCCGAAACCTACCGTTTTCTGGAAAAGGTACGCACCCACTACGGCATCAAGCTGGAGGTGACTTTCCCGGATGCGGCGGCTACCGAGAAACTGTCTTCCGAAAAAGGTCTGTTCAGCTTCTATGTGGATGACCACAAGGAATGCTGTGCGATCCGTAAAGTAGGTCCGCTGCGCCGCAAGCTGTCCACCCTGAGCGCCTGGGTTACCGGTCAGCGCAAGGACCAGAGCCCTGGCACCCGCGTGGAAATCCCGGTGGTACAGGTAGACGGCGCGTTTTCCACCGCCGACAACCAGCTGATCAAGTTCAATCCGCTGGCAAGCTGGAGTTCTGCACAAGTGTGGCAATATATCCGTGCCAACAACGTGCCTTACAACGAACTGCATGAAAAAGGCTTTATCAGCATCGGCTGCGATCCTTGCACCCGCCCTGTCCTGCCGGGCCAGCACGAGCGTGAAGGTCGCTGGTGGTGGGAAGAAGCCACTGCCAAGGAATGCGGTCTGCACGCCATCAACGTAGACAAGAAGTAACGGGATCACGACATGAAAATTACACTGGTGAAAAAAATCCTGGCCGACGGCTCACCGTGCAAAAAGTGCGGCGATGTGATGACCCGGCTGGAGGATTCCGGCCAGATCAAGCGCATCGACGAGATTCTGGTGGCAGATGAGCGCGACCCCACCAGCCCCGGCATGCTGCTGGCAGCCGAGTTGAGCGTGGATCGTGCGCCGTTCTTCGTGGTGTATCACGATGATGGCCGTGTTGACGTTTACACCGTGTATTTCAAGTTCGTGAAAGAAGTGCTGGAACAGGAAACCGAAGAAAAGGATGAGCTGAAAGAGATCCTGCATAACAACCCGGATCTGGATTTCCTCTGATCGCTTCGGTCTTATAGCCGGCAAAAGAAAAGGCCACGCCATCCGCAGATGACGTGGCCTTTTTGCTGAGGAGCCTCTCTCAGTAAACGGGCAGTTCGATATGACTGAACAGCTCGTCGATTTCGGCGCGGGTATGGCGCTCAACCGCTTCGTCCACCACCTCTTTGGTCAGGTGGGGAGCGAACATTTCAATGAAGTCGTACATGAAGCCACGCAGGAAGGTGCCACGGCGGAATCCGATGCGGGTTACGCTGGATTCAAACAGATGTGACGCATCCAGTGCCACCAGATCCGGGTCGTTGTCCGCGCAGGCCATCTTGGCAACAATGCCGACACCCAGACCCAATTTCACGTAGGTTTTGATGACGTCCGCATCGGCGGCGGTGAAGACCACTTTGGGTGACAGCCCTTTATCCAGGAACGCGTCATCCAGCTTGGAACGGCCGGTGAAGCCGAAGGTGTACGTCACGATGGGCTGACGGGCCACTTCTTCCAGGGTCACCTTGGAGGACTGGGCCAGCGGATGGTTGCGCGGCACGATGATGGCGCGGTTCCAGCGGTAACAGGGCATCATGATCAGGTCGCCGAACAGTTCCAGCGCCTCAGTCGCAATAGCGAAATCCACCGTGCCGTCGGCTGCCATTTCCGAAATCTGGATCGGTGTGCCCTGATGCATATGCAAGGCGACTTCAGGATATTTGTGAATGAAGGTGTCGATGACCGGCGGCAAGGCGTAACGGGCCTGGGTGTGGGTCGTGGCCAGTGACAGGCTGCCCTTGCTTTCGTCGCTGAATTCCTGGGCGACCTGCTTGATGCTGTCGACTTTGCGCAAGATCTCGCCGGCGATGCGCAGAATGGCTTCGCCAGCCGGTGTCACGCGGGTGAGGTGTTTGCCGCTGCGGGAGAAGATCTCAACCCCCAGCTCATCCTCCAGCAGACGGATCTGTTTACTGATCCCGGGTTGTGATGTGTAAAGACTCTGAGCGGTCACTGACACGTTCAGATCATGGCGCGCCACTTCCCAAATGTAACGCAGTTGCTGGAGCTTCATGCCGTCCTCCCCCTCTTATGCTTTATCGTCCTGGGGTTATAAGAATTTGGTCAACTATACGTTTCCAGAATAGGCCAGTATCGGCCAATTACCAATCGGAAAGCGCCTTATCGGCAAAAAATATCCCAAGGCGCATAAATAACTTAGAAGATAAATCCAGATTCGTCCACGCTCTTGTGCAATTGGGTAATAAAGACGGGGATTAAATGTGGGAAAAGGGAGAGCTGAACCGGTACGGTCGGCACCAGATAAATGGGAATGCGGGATAGCTGCATGACCTTGGATGCCACGGAACCAATGGGGGTCTGACTGGTGGAGCGGCCGCCGTGGGTACCCATCACAATCAGGTCAGCGTTGATGTGCTCTGCCTGCTCCAGAATGACCTGGGCCGGTTCACCACCGACCACCTGCACATCGGATCCAGTCCGCCGAGCCGTTGAAATCAATGAAATCGTCGTGAAAGGCCTGGCGCACCCGCGCCCGGATGGTGGCCAGCACGGCGTCATAGCCATGCATTTTGAGGGCGGCCATGGAGGCTTCCGGGACATAGGTCGACAGCAGTGCATCTGCCAGCACGCTGACGGGCTCCACGGCGTGGACGACGGTAACCTGGGCATCGTGACGCCGCGCAAGTTCGCCCACATGCTCCAGGATAAAGGGGCCGTATATCCCAAGATCAGTGGCGTAAAGAATATGTCTCAGCATCGGGGATCGGGTCAGCAGGCATTGGCCATTTATTGATCATGCCATTGAGGATAGCAGGGATATGGGGGAATGCAGGGGCGGAACCGCTGTTCGGCGGGATAATTTGCAGAGCACCAGACTCGCTTTCATTGGGCAAAAAACGGGCCATCAAACTCAATAAGGGCAAAAATCGGGACGATTACCACAAAGCGAAAAGTCCAACATGGTTTAGGTCGGGAACCGTTACTACGCTTTCAGCATAACCTTTAACCACCGCATTTCACCGATGTTGGTACGCAGTATGAGAGCAGTTGCCATGGTCGCCCGAGCCTTTTCAGTTGTCGCTGGTAGTCTGTTGTTGCTGATGAGTGTTCAGGCCAGCGCGGATATCCTGACAGGAAACGCCGGCCGCTATGATATGCACGAGCTGGGTGATGTGAATGGCAATGCGATTCCCCTGTTTACCGTGACCCTGAGTGCGAGCACCGACCTGATGAAAGGTAACGCGCTGGATCTGGTGGCGTCTTACCGCTCGGTTGGCCTGGATCAGTCCAGTAAGACCCTGCAGTACAGTGAGCTTGCCAAGGAGTTCTCGGTGAACGCGCCCCGTCTCAAGAGCTTGGACTTTTCCCAGGCCATTCGTGAGAAAGTGGAAATCTGCCCCGAAAAGCTGATCGACAAATTTGTCATCGACGGTGCCGTCAGCCTGAATTATCAGTGGTAATCAGCGGTTGACTACGCCGTGGGGTACGTGCCCCGCTGCCACATGCTGGCTGGCTGACAGGCAGTGGCCTTCCTGATCATCGAAAAACACGTCTGCACCAAACGCCTTCAGAAACACCCCTTTGTCCAGCCCGCCCAGAAACAGCGATTCATCGATCCGGATATTCCAGTCCCGCAGCGTGCGCACAACCCGTTCATGGGCCGGTGCCGAGCGGGCGGTAACCAGCGCGGTTCTGATCGGACAGTTTTCGATGCTGAACTGGGATTGCAGGTTATGCAGCGCCTGCAGAAACGGTTTGAATGGGCCGCCGCGCATCGGTGTACGCGCTGCCGCGCGCTCTGATTCCGCAAACGCCGCCAGGCCCTGGGTCTGGAAGATGCGCTCGGACTCGTCCGAAAACAGAACCGCATCACCATCAAAAGCAATCTTCAGCTCGTTGCTTTCATTGGCCTGTTTGG
>JAWKZS010000040.1:0-16736 GCA_041395845.1 Gammaproteobacteria bacterium | reverse complement strand
GATCCCCCACAGCCTTTGGAGCTGGCCGAGTGGGAGGATTTCGCCAAGCGCAACAACTATCAGTTGCTGGCAGCGCAGTTCCTGTCCCAGGCGGCTGAAAAGGAAGTGTCCGAGAAAAAAGCCGGTCACGCCCCTACTGCCGACCTGT
Organism: Gammaproteobacteria bacterium; assembly: GCA_041395845.1. Lineage (GTDB taxonomy): Bacteria > Pseudomonadota > Gammaproteobacteria > Pseudomonadales > Ketobacteraceae > Ch67. Next base: position 16,588 of record JAWKZS010000040.1, on the reverse strand, counting down.
TCTTCGACTACCGCCACAGTGAAGTTGGCGGCGGTTTCACTCCATCATCAGACACCACAACCATCGGCGTCCGCTTCTCGATGCCGTTATATGCCGGTGGCATTGTGACCTCCCAGACCCGGGAAGCCGAATACCGCAATCAGAGCGCCAAGGACGATGTCGAACTGGCACGTCGCAACGCCCTGCGTGAAACCCGGCAATATCACACCAAGGTTATGGCCGACGTCGCCAGCGTCAATGCCCGCCTGCGAGCCGTGAAATCCAACAACAGCTCACTCCGCGCCATCCGCAGTGGCTGGGAGAACGGCATCCGCACCCTGACGGATCTGCTGGCAGCCCAGCGCAAGGTGTTCCAGGCCCGCAAGGAATACGCCAACGCCCGCTACGACTACATTCTGAATACGCTCAAGCTCAAAAAAGCTGCTGGCGTCCTGACACCGGAAGACCTGCAGACACTGAACAGCTGGCTCGACGCGCCGTCGTCTGATACGGTCAGCACACTGGAAGAAGACGAACAGCTCTATCTGAAGGAAGTGGACGACATCAAGTTCGAAAAAGAGGTCACCACCTTCGACGCCGAGAAAAAAGCCGCCAAGTCACACAAGAGCCTCTATGACGCCTTCAAGGCATGGAGGAAAGAGTCAGAGGCTGAGTAAACGCGCCAGCGATATCGCTGACGCATTCCCGGCGACGGAGAGGAAAAATCCGTTCGCCGGCAAAAGTGGCGAACAGGTGCTCATTTGGCAGCGAACGTCGCAGAGCACTCGCGATTGGCGCAGATACACAGAACAGCAACAAAATTACAGAAGTACTGATTGAACCCCGAGACAAATTGAATAAACTGTCGGGGCCTGTCAGTCGGGCTCCGTCCAACGGGCCACTCGACTTATAAATATAATGGGGAGTTACTCCCTGCGCTTGCAGACATGGACACCCGGCAAGCACATCGCAGCTTTCAAGATTCAACAAAAAAAATAAGGGGGTTCCAGCTCGAAGTCCGAATCCGGTACGCGACAAGCGGATTCGATGAAGAGCCGGACTTTAACGCATGGAAAAAACCGCTTCTCCGCTGGTGACCGCCAGATTCCTGGGTAAAACTGCCGCCTACTCCGCACTGGCTGCCGGTATCTTCATCGCCTCGCACGCCCAGGCCCAGCTGCTCAATAACGTTACCATCGGAAACCCCAAGGCACTTGGCATGGCCAACGCTGTCACTGCGGATCCACCGGGCGTGGACTCCATCCACTTCAACCCCGCCGGTCTCTCCAAGATTCAGGGCCGACAGCGCCAGGTCAAGGTGCTGGTGGCTCATATGGTGTTGGAATCCGAATTCGGTGAGCCGACTTTGCCGGACGCTGAAACCAAAGACGCGTTTCTGGCTTTCAACCAGGAATGCCAGGATGAAGGGTGGACCGCTGACGTGTGCTGGGGAGATGATCCGGTTGCCAATACATCGGTCAAATCCGGCGATCCCTTGTTGATGCTACCGTTTGCTGGAATGGTTGACCTACCAATCCTGGCCGTACCAACTGGTGGTATCGCCTTTGAAGATGCCGCCAACGGCTGGGTGTTTGGTACTGCTGTCTACAGTCCAGAAGGTGTTGGATACAGCCGCGATGAAGATGAAGGTGGTGCATACCAAGGTATTCGCGTCGGCGTTACTCGCCTAACCTACTTCTCTCCTACTGTCGCCATTCAGGTATCCGACGAACTGTCGCTTGGTGCTGGCGTAACGTTCTCTTATCAGGGATTGGGCATCGAAACCAAGTTTCGCGCGCCACTGATCACAACCCAGTTCCTTGCAAACCTGAACAGTGTTCTACCTCCTGATGCAGAGCTCCACATCATCGGTTCTTACGATACTGTGGGCTTGCTCGAAATGGAGATGGACGACTATCTGTCCGTCGGTTTCAATTTTGGGATTCTGTGGGAACCTAAAGAGTGGCTTGCTTTCGGCTTCTCTTACCGAAGCGAATCCACTTCGGATCTGTCGGGCGACTTCAAAATGACGAATACCGATGATTTCCTCGCGACCTCCGGTGGCCTCAAAGACACGTTGGGCCTGCCGCTGGATGTCATATTGGGTCTTGTCGCCGATGGTGCCCCGTTCAACGTTCAAAAAGTTGAATCGGGTACAGTAGAACTGGAATACATCACGCCCCAAACCATTAACTTCGGTACTTCTATAAAAGTGCTGCCAAACCTGAAAGTCAATCTGGACGCCCGCTGGATCGAATACAGCGTGTGGGACACCCTGGATTTCAAGTTTGACCGCAATGTTGACTTCCTGACCCTGGCCAGTGTGGTGAACCGTATCTCTGGTGTAGGCGACTACGCGGATCCGGACGAAATGCGCATTCGCCGTGAGTACGAGGACTCCTGGTCATTGGCTCTGGGCGTTGAGTACACCCTGAATGACAATTTCGTGTTGCGTTTTGGCTATGAACCTCGCACCAGCTCAATTCCGGATGACGCAACCGATCTGCTGTTCCCGATCACGGAAGCGGATCTGTACACCACCGGTTTTGGCTGGCAATTCAACAAGACCACCCGCATCGAAGGGGCATTTGGATACCTGTATTCGAACTCCAAGACCCCGTCCGGCGGCTCCACCAACGCCAACAGCGAAATTGAAGGCGACGTAGTGTATAACCCCTACTTTGCCACCGACTTCGAGAACACTACCACGGCCTATCTGTTCGCTCTGTCGATTGATCAGAAGTTCTGATCGCTTCAATACGGACGACGGAAAACACGGGTATTTTGTTTGACACTTTACCCATCACGAAGCCAGGAATTTCCTGGCTTCGTCAGTTTTCCGGCACGGATTTTTTCACGTATCTACCGATTGCTGCTCACTTTTTCCCCTAACTCAGTAATTGCGCAGATTTTGTGATTTGGCCCGCAACTTTGTCCTGCACGCCCAAATTTCTTGGCTACTTTTACAGTGTCACGATCGTACTAGTACGATGAGTCAAGGATACCGACAGGTGATGTTCCTGAGCCGTCCATTGGATGCACATGTGTGCCGGGAACACCTGTCTTTTTGAGAGTCCCGGTATGCTGTCTTTTCCCAGAAGATTGGTTAAGAAGGTTCCCCAACTGATTGTTCTTCCGCTGGTTTCTGCGCTTGCCGCCTGTGGTGGTGGCAGTGGCGGCGGTTCAGGCGACGACGGAAGCAGCCAGTCTCCCGCCCAACCCTCCGCCGTTCAGCTCAGCGGTGTGGTAAATAAAGGGATCGTGCGCAATGGTCTGGTATCGATCTACAGCGTTCTGAATGGTCAAGCCGACGATCTCCTGGCGACTACATCAACCAACAGCAACGGGCAATTCCAGGTACGGCTCAGCGGCTACGAAGGTCCGGTCTATATCGAAGTAACAGCCGCGACCGGCGGAACACCGACCACCATGGTATGTGACGTTGCCGTGGGCTGCGGCAGTTTCGCTCCCGGCAGCAGCTACGACAGCAACAACAATCAGGTCATCGACTTTGGCGAAAGCTTTGAAGTCGCATCAGACTTCCGCCTGACGGCTGCCCTGCCCTCCAACACGCTTTCCACCCAAACCAGTGTGTCCACCCTGACACATTTGGCCACCCAGTTTGCAAGCCAGCTGCCACAGGGCATTAACGACATCAGCATTGCCGTGGCACTGTCACAGGTGCAGAACCTGTTCGGAATCGATGCCAATCTGCTCAATCTGAGGGCGATCGATCTCACCAATCCTACCGCCGTCAGCAGCGCCACTGCCAGCGAACTGCGTTACGCGATCATGGCGAGTGCCATCATGGGTCTGACCAATGATGTGGCATTCAACGATACCCTGCAGAACTTGACCACCGCTTTCCAGATCAACAACGGTCAGCTGGTGCAGCAGGATGATGATGCCAACGCAACATCGCTGCTTGACCTGGTTCAGCAGGCGCTGGCGACCGCACAACTGCTGGGACTCAATAACCTGACCGCAGAGCTGCAGCAGTTGCGGACCACGCTGCAGAGCAGCGAAACCGGCAGCCTGACTGATGCCGAAGCATCACCCACCGCCGGTGGCGAATCCGCAGCCAAGATTGCCGCATTCGTCGAAGACATGCGCCTGTGGCAAGGCTATCTGAGCCTGGATCCGCAACAGCCCTCGTTCAACGACATGGTTGACGCACTGGGCCTGTCAACCGGCACCGACCTGACCCAGATGCTGCAGGCCCTCGCCGTTGCTGGCCAGTACGGGCCGATTGTGACGCTGCCTGACCTGGCCCTGACTGCCGCCTGCGACAGCCTGGCAAACTACTTTGCCCGCCTCACCTGCCGCCTGCTGATTGCCGGCAAGTCTCTGCAGGACATTTGCGAAGGTTCGCTGAATCTGGTGATCTTCGGCCGCTCACTGTGCGACATTCTCAATGATCTGACATTGCCGCTGGGCGCTGGTGTGTACGGCCACTTCGCACTGTACGACGGGGTTGTCCGCATCTACGGCACACTGCAGGATGCAGACGTCGACATCACTTTTACCCGCAGCTCACGCAGCAGCAGTCGCTATGGCTTTAGCGTTGCCGGCACCGTCGACACCGCACAAGGTTCCATGACCATCAATAGCGGAACCGTCACCCTGGTATTTGAAGGCGGCCTCGACATCAAGAACCTGAAGCTGCCCGAACAGGCCAGCGGTTCAATCAGCGTGCACTACGAACAGCTGGTGACTGCCGAAAACCCCAATGGCATGAGCTTCGACGGTGACATCGCACTGGATCTTGATCTGAGCAACGTGCGCAACACCGAAGGTGATGAGGACGGACTGATCGGGCTCGACCAGATCCAGCTGACACTCACCGCAGAAGGCGAATTCAGTTCTGCCATGGGCGGCAGTTTTGCCGGCGCGCTGAGCATCAACGGCGGAATCGACAGCAACGTCGTCGTGCAGTTCGAAACCGACCTGCCTGACTACAGCGATCGCGCCACCGTTACTCTGACCGCATCACCTGAGCAAATTGCCAGTGGTCTGGTTGGAACTGTGCGCATCGCCTGGGCTGGCAAGCAGTACGACGTGCTGAACTTTACCGGCGACTACAATGGTATCCGTGTCACCAATCAGGATGGCGTCATCATGGATCTGGATCTGGGTGTGGAAGACGGCGCTGCAGCAGGCTATCTGATGCTGAATGGCACCCGCTTCGGTACCGCAACACCGCTGAACGGAAGCCTGAATCTGATCCTGGCAGACGGCAGCGAATTGATCCTCTGATTCTCCACGCTGCGCGGACCATTGCCCAACCAACAAAAAAAGGGAGCCACCGCTCCCTTTTTTCGTTGCCAGCAACCCAGCAGAATTACACGAAGTACATCAACATCCAGTCTGCGATCAGTGCAGGCTTGGGTGAGCCTTCGATCTCAATGGTGTACTCGGATGTCAGCAGAAACTGTCCGGGATTTTTTTCCACCGCTTCTTTCAGTTTCGCTACCGCACGGACCCGTGCGTTGACTTTGACGGGCGCCAAAAAACGAATCTTGTCAAAACCATAGTTCATACCCATTTTCAGGCCCGCCGGCACGACCAGATCCGGCATGCTGACTTGCAGGTAAGGCAGCAGCGACAGCGTCAAAAAGCCATGGGCAATGGTGCCGCCAAACGGGGTGTGCTTGGCTTTTTCTTCATCCACATGAATGAACTGATGATCCAGGGTGGCATCAGCAAACGCATTGATACGGGCCTGATCGATCTGGAACCACTCAGAGGCGCCCATCTCTTTGCCAACCATTGCCTGCAGTTCTTCTTTTGCGACCATTTTCATGGCATTACTCCCTCGGTAGAAAAAACATCAACTGAAAAGCTTGTGTAACTGGGCTTCCACCAGCGCCCAGGGCACCAGCAAAGGCTTTTTGGTAACCGTTAACGTGCAGCGCATACCCACTACGACATACTCGACATGGAATCCCTTGCCGCGGGCATAACCCCTTTCAACCGTGCCGGAAAACTCGATGTCATGCTTCACCGCCAATTTTTCCAGTTTTTCGACAATGACTTCAGGGGCGATAGGCAAATCACCGGTGACTGAACGCGACATGGCAGATCCTCGTAGTTTTCAAGGCTTGTCATTTTATCACGAAAGGCCATGACCGAAACCGCCGGAACGGCCAATCCCCCTTACCCTACGGGCTGCGTCGCCTGCAACCCTGGAAAAACGCGAAGCGCATTGATGGTGGACTGTCGCGCCAGCGCCGCCACCTCAACCCCCATGACATCCGCCAGAATTTCCGTAATCCGGAACAGATTAAACGGGGTATTGATTTCGTGGCGGGCAAAACTTGGCGGAATATCGGGAGAATCGGTTTCCAGTACGACACTGGTGATAGGTATCGCTGTCAGAATCCCTCGCAGTTTCTGCGCCCGATCGTAGGTGGCTGCACCACCAAAACCGATACAAAAACCCGCTTCGATAAAGCGCTCGGCCTGCTGCTGACTGCCCGAAAAAGCATGCATCACGCCGCCCCACTCGAAGCGCTGACGACGCAATTCCCGTAACACCAGATCCTGGGTCTTGCGGGCATGGATAATCAGCGGTAACCGATGGTTACGTGCCACCGCAATCTGCGCGCGCAGTAATTCCAGCTGCTGATCAAGATCGGTGTCCCCATGGAATACATCCAGACCTACTTCGCCGACCGCCACAACGCCCTGCTGCAGATAACTGTCCAGCGCATCAACGTCGCTCATCTGGTGTTGTGCGACATAACAGGGATGAAGCCCAAAGGCAGGCCACAGCAATGCAGACTCGCTGCAGACCTGACGCACGGTATCCCAAGTGGATCGGGTAACCGCCGGCACGACAATCGCCCGCATTCCACCGGCCCTGCAGCTTTCCAGCAGGGATGTCCGGCTATCATCGAATTCCGGGATATCCAGATGACAGTGCGTATCAATCAGATCCAGCATCATGCCCTTCCACAGATTGCTTTAGCGGATTATAGGGCAAACATCCCGTTCAGCGCTGCCAGCCACGGGTCTGCTTATGCAGAAAAGTAGCCAGCCTTTTCACGCAGGATATGATCAGCGATGTAGTTCGAAATCGCGTACACGCTTTCCTGCGGATTCACCAGCACCGATGTCGGGAACAGACTGGCGTCAGCCACAAACAGTCGCTTCACGTCGTGTGTCTCACCCCAGGGGCTTACCACTGATTTGGCTGCATCCACACCCATCCGCATGGTGCCCTGCGGATGATACGACACCATGCGCAGCGAGAACGGTTCGTTCTTGATGCTGTCCACCACCGCATCTACCTGATCAACAGACTCTATAACCTTGCGGTCGATGGTCGGCAGAAACACCCGGGTAGCGCCCGCGGCGAAATAAATTCGCGCCGCAGCCTTGAACGATGCCTTCATGGCCGGAAAATCCGTATCAGCAAGGTTGTAATCAATTACCTTGCGATCACCATCAAGACGAACCTCACCGACATTATGATCATGAATCAGCGTCACGCAGGAAGCATAGTTTTTTGACCGGGACATGAAATCCAGATACACAGGTCCCGTACCCGGTTCAGTGGACATGCCCAGCTCGACGGGCCCTGCGCCACCGCCTTCCAGCACAAAACCACCCTTGCTGGGATGCTCGAATTCGTCCACATACACGCCCAGCATCGCGCCGCGCCAGGTATGGATATCCTGCTCGAATTCACCCACCACCATGGTCGACGGATGACACGCAAAGTTTTTGCCCACCTGTCCGCTGGAATTGCCAATACCGCTCTTGAGGAACAGCAACGGCGTCTGGATGGCACCCGCGGCCGCCACGACAATCTTTGCATTGACCTTGATATCGGCCACCTTGTTGCCCGTGGCAGGATCACTCATCACCGCGTCCACACCGGTGGCAACACCGTCTTTCACGTTGATCCGGGTGACCTTGCTGTCGGCAAAAATCTGCGCCCCGTAGTGGGATGCCCATGGCAGGTACGTCACCAGCATGGATTGCTTGCGATCGGATTTGCAGCCGGAAAGGCAGTGTCCGGTCAGGCCACAATCCTTGATATTCCGCCGCAACGGTTTCACCGACCAGCCCAGCGCCTTGGCACCGTCGCGCAGTTTGCGGCTGTTCTGGTTAATCTCATGCTCCTGGTTTTCGTGAATCGACAGGTTCTTTTCCACCTTGTCGAAATACGGCGCCAGTGCGTCCACCGTCAGATTGGTCAGCCCGTGATCCCGGTGCCACTCTTCCAGAATGAAATCGGGCACCCGGAACGCGACGCAACCGTTCACCACGGTGGAACCACCCAGACAGGAGCCCTGCAATACCAGCAGGTCGCCACTGGCAGTGGCCTGATTGCCATGATCGGCGTAGAGCAGTTCCATCATGTCCGGGAACTTTTCGTTGAAGCGGGACGAAGGCACATAAGGGCCAGCCTCCAGCACCACCACTTTTTTGCCTGCCTTGGCCATCTCGTACGCCATGACGGCGCCACCAGCCCCAGAGCCGACGACAACCACATCCACGTCCAGTTGCAGGGACGATTCGCGAACATCGCTCGCCGTTGTAACGTTCAATTGCACGGATTGGGTCATGATTCTTATTCTGCAGGTAGAGGTGCGTTGCCAAGGGACGGCAGTCCCCAGCGCACAGTGACAGGTCCATCATAATCAACCGGCGCCCAGGTCTTTTCGTCGCGCCAATAGGAAGCGTACACCAGGCGTTTCAGCGTGGCGGCAACACCCCGCTGGATCGCATTGCCATTCTGCCAGTCGTCGATGTAAGCGATGGCAGCCGCATCGTCCAGGCGGGTAAAGCGGCTGAAGTGACCGCCAAGCACCAGCGACCCGTATTCAAACAGCGTCATCGCCGCACCCAGATCGTCGCGCACTTTCGGCTCCAGCCCTGCCAGCAAATGATCCACATTGGCCAGCACGGGAACGGTGCTGGTATCGGCCATCGCTGTACCCCGGGTGGGCAGGAGCACCTCGACCAACCGGGCAAACAATGCCTGCTGGGACGGTGACAACACCTTCAATGCCGGATCGACTGGCACCTCGCTGGAGCACCCCATGGTGAGCACAGTCGAGGTGGAAACGGCGGCCAGCAACCCTGCCTTGAGGAATCCTCGCCGGTTCAAGGGAGCAAGACCCTGCACCAGCTCCGCTGAAAGTGCCTGATTATGCAGTGTTTTTGCCATTTTAGCGCCTTACCCTGCTGTTATTATGACCATCGAGTCTACCGCGCGGCATGAAACCACGAAATGACCAAAAGAATCGGCAAACCTGACCATTTCTGTCAACTCGGGTATCCACGACGAAATCGTGCCAAACGGGCTGGGCGGTTGATATGCATCAAATGAAGTGGCTTGCGATTGCGTTAACCTGAATTCATCAAACAACACAGAAGGGTTCAACGAATGTCATTGGAAAAGCACAACTTGCTGCAGGAATTCCCGGAAAGCAAAGATTCAATCCACACGCTGAAGATGAGCAACAATCATTTTGCCCGCCTGTTCGACGAGTACCACAATGTTGATCACGAGGTTCACCGCATTGAAACCGGCGTTGAAAATACCAGTGATGACTATCTGGAAGACCGCAAGAAGACGCGGCTTAAACTGAAAGATGAACTGTATGCAATGATCTGCGCGCACGAAAAAGCCTGACCGCGTCGCACTAATAGAAAAGAGGAGCCTTGGCTCCTCTTTTCACATTTACCTATTCACACATCACGCCGCTGATATCTTTGTACTTTGGATCACAGGCGGTGACCTCGCGGACACGCTTGTCAGTAGTACCAGACTTACGAGCCACATCGCCAAAACGGATCATCAACCCCCCAAATACGGCATAAACTGGCTGTTTGGAACCAAAGCCATCCTGATCGTATTTTGCATCGAGATAGAAAGCTTCAGCATAAGCGTAGATGTTTTCATCAGCTCATACTGGCCGCCAAGACCTACATAGAACTCTGAGCCGTTCGTATTTGAGCTAATCCGTTCTGTCGTGCTGGTATCCAGATTTACAATATCAACATCCCACGTGGTCTCCCAGCGCATAACCCCGATACGCCCATAAACGCTCATCGCGTCCATTTCGTACCAATCGTAACGCATACCAAATCCTTTTGCGGTCATGGAGCCAGCCAAACTTTCGTCGAGATTACCAAATAAAGCGTCGGCTTCGAACTCTCCAAAATCCGCATAGGACACTTCTAACGAATACCCGCCGTGGAAAGCCCAACCAGCAAACCCGATGAAACCAAACGCATTCTTAGTCAAGTGTGTGCTATCTGCAAAATCTTTGATCAACTTCGTTGTCATTGCCCGCGAGATCGTCAATGCCGTCGTAAATTGCGTAACCTGCACCGCCGCCGACGTAGGGCGCGCCATCCAACCAGCTGCCGACTGCCATCTGCGCCTGGATCGACGCCAGCGTAACAACGGAAACCCCAAAGATTTTGAGTACTTTCATGGATACAACCTTTCTTGTTATTAATGGATCCCTTACGGATACTGCCAAAAAAAAACCCGGCATTCACCGGGTTTTTTGTATCACCGCTGTGATCAGACCAGTTTTTCGAGCGAAGGAACCGCTTCGAACAGGTCCGCCACCAGGCCGTAGTCAGCCACCTGGAAGATCGGGGCTTCTTCGTCCTTGTTGATGGCAACGATCACCTTGCTGTCTTTCATACCAGCCAGGTGCTGAATGGCACCGGAGATACCGACAGCAACGTACAGTTCAGGAGCGACGATCTTGCCGGTCTGACCGACCTGCATGTCGTTAGGAACGAAACCAGCGTCAACAGCAGCGCGGGAAGCGCCCACTGCAGCACCCAGTTTGTCCGCAACCTTGTACAGCATTTCGAAGTTGTCACCGTTCTGCATACCACGGCCGCCGGAGATAACGATCTTGGCAGCAGTCAGTTCAGGACGGTCGCTCTTGGCCAGCTCTTCACCTACGAAGGAAGAAACACCAGCGTCCGCAGCGGCGCCAACCTGCTCGATAGCAGCGGAACCACCCTCTGCAGCAACCGCATCAAATGCAGTAGCGCGGACAGACAGCACGTTCACGGCCTGGGAAGACTTCACGGTGGCAATGGCGTTACCAGCATAGATCGGGCGCTGGAAAGTCGTTGCATCAACGACACCAGAGATTTCGGAAATCATCTGGACATCCAGCAGCGCACCAACGCGCGGCAGGAAGTTTTTGCCGTTGGAAGTAGCGGCAGCCAGAATGTGGCTGTAGCCCTTGCCCACTTCGGCAACCAGACCTGCAACATTTTCCGCCAGCTGATGAGCGTAAGCCGCATTATCAGCAACCAGCACCTTGCTCACGCCAGCAACCTTGGCAGCCTGCTCGGCAACTGCGCCGCAGCCGGAACCGGCTACCAGCACAGTGATATCGCCACCAATCTTTTGCGCAGCGGCGACCGCGTTCAGGGTAGCAGCCTTCAGACTGGCATTGTCGTGTTCGGCATAAACTAAAACGCTCATTAGATCACCTTCGCTTCGTTCTTCAGTTTTTCAACCAGTTCTTCCACGCTCTTCACTTTCACGCCGGCCTTGCGCTGGGCAGGAGCCTCGACTTTCAGGGTCTTGACGCGGGGAGCAACATCCACACCGAAATCGCCAGGAGTCTTCACATCCAGCGGCTTTTTCTTGGCTTTCATGATGTTAGGCAGGGAAGCGTAGCGGGGTTCGTTCAGGCGCAGGTCAGTGGTAACCACTGCAGGCAGCGTCAGTTCAACGGTTTGCAGACCACCGTCGATTTCACGAGTGACTTTGACTTTGCCGTCAGCAACGTTCACTTCAGAGGCGAAAGTGCCCTGGCCCATGCCGCTCAGTGCTGCGAACATCTGGCCGGTCTGGTTGTTGTCACCGTCAATGGCCTGCTTGCCCAGGATCACCAGACCGGGCTTTTCCTGGTCTGCGATGGCTTTCAGGATTTTGGCGATTGCCAGAGGCTCAACATCGGACGCCTCAACCAGGATACCGCGGTCGGCACCCAGTGCCAGCGCTGTACGGATTTGCTCCTGGGCTTCTTTAGGACCTACTGCTACCACGACGATTTCGGTAGCAACCCCCTTCTCTTTCAAACGAACGGCTTCTTCAACAGCGATTTCGCAGAAGGGGTTCATGGCCATCTTGACGTTGGTGAGGTCGACTCCGCTGTTGTCCGCGGCAACGCGAACCTTAACGTTGTAGTCAACGACTCGTTTGACAGCAACAAGAACCTTCATGGAATCCTCGGCTTAAATAAACTAGGTGTGGATTGACAGTGGAGGGCACCAAGGCAACACTTGGCTGGACCCCTACACCACGTGATTTCCATCGGATTTGGGCGGCGAAACCGGTCGCCGGCCGAAAGCGCACGGTATCTTGCCGTTTTATGTCATTTAGGTCAATAGCAATTCCGGCGTCTGCCGGCGTCAGAACGGCCAAAACCATCTGCCCCTGCTCTTTGCGTACGTCATTGAAAATCCGGCATTTATATCATCGCGCCTCAGCCCGCCCAACGCTGGTGCACCACGGGCCTGATGCCCGCCAGCCGCCCGCCTCGTCGTTAAATTGCTACACAAGTACCCTATATAGTCACATCAAAAACGTTACTATAAACGCGCCAGTATTGGATGGCGTCCCGATGGTAGACAAGACGTAGACCGCCGGGGGTTACTTCGCATGATAGATCTGAGGATAAAACAATGAATAAGTTAGGTGCTTTCCTGTCTGTGGCATTGCTGTCGACGTCTTTGCAGGCGGCAGAAGTTGCCGGGGTGGACGTTCCGGATACGCTGAAGACTGCTGATGCCAAAGAGTTGAAACTCAACGGTGCAGGCATCCGCGAGAAATGGTTGATGGATCTTTACGTGGGGGCCCTTTACCTGAAGCAGCAGGAAAAGGACGCGGTCAAGATCATCAAGGACGAAAGCGACATGGCGATTCGTCTGCACATGGTGTCCAATCTGGTCACCAGCGAAAAGATGACAAGTGCGACTCTGGAAGGCTTCGAGCATTCAACCCATGGCAATACCGCGCCACTGAAAACCGAGATTGACGCATTCCTTGCCACGTTCAAGGAACCCATCAAGAAAGATGACGTGTTTGATCTGGTCTACGTACCGGGCGAAGGCGTGAAGATCTACAAGAATAACGAACTGAAAAACACCGTTGCCGGCGAAGCGTTCAAGCAGGCGCTGTTTGGCATCTGGCTGTCGGACGAACCCGCACAGAAAAGTCTGAAAGCGGAAATGCTTGGCGACAAGAGCTGAGCCAGCAGGGCCGGTCACACACCGGCCCTTTCATTTTCTGTTACAAGTCAGTCACAACAATTGTGACACTGTCATCATTCGTTCATCGCCCATTCACTTCACCGCAACACTGCACACCTAGAGTAGCCTCGAGCATTAATTATTGCGGAGGCAACGATGCTGCAGACCAATCCGATTTCTCACGGCTCCACCACCCCACTACCGTCACGTCGTCCCCGTATCGAAGCGTCTTTCCTGACTTCACTGGAAGAAATCAGGGTGGTGCAGCGCATGCGCTACGAGATTTTCTGCGAGGAATACAATGTGACGCTTCCGGTCAACCAGACCTGGAACGGTCAGCCGATTGATGCCGATGAACTGGATGACGTCTGTCTGCATCTGGTGGTGCGTGACACCACCAGCGGCCAGCCCGTCGGTTATACCCGTGTACTGACCAGTGAACAGGCTGCGAGATTTGGCCACTACTATTCCAGTCATGAATTCAATATCGACCGCATTGTGAACCGCCCCGGCCGCTTTCTGGAAATCGGTCGCACCTGCATTCATCCGGACCACCGCAACGGTGCGACCATCGCGGTGCTGTGGGCATTCCTGGCAAAGTACATGCAGGAGCATGACTTTCAGTATCTGTTCGGCTGCGCCAGCATTTCACTGACCGATGGCGGCGCGAATTTCGCCGGCATCATGCAAGTTATTCGCGATCAGTTCATGGCTGACGAGTGTGATCGCGTGGAACCGTTGGTGCCGATGCCAAACGTCAAGCATGATCCGGACGCCAAGGTATCCTTTCCGCCGCTGCTGAAAGCGTATACTCGAATGGGCGCCCGTATCTGTGGCGAAGCCTGTTGGGATCCCGATTTCAATGTGGCCGATGTCTTCGTGCTGCTGGATGTCAGCAACGTAGCAAACCGCTATGCGAAGCACTTTCTGAAAACCCAGGAAGCTGCCTGATGCTGAAGACGCTGCGGGCGCTCCGCCTGTTCAATCATATTCTGCTGGGCCTGGTGTTGCTGATACTCACCGGCGCCTTCTGGAATAACGGAACCACCCTGCTGAAAGCCACCAAACAATGGTGGCTTCGTCGTATTACCCGGTTGCTGGGGATGGAGATCGAGATACTCGGTAATTTTCCCGAGCGCCAGGATACCGGCCTGCTGTTCGTCAGCAATCATGTGTCATGGCTCGACATTCCGGTTATCGGCGGACTCACACGGCTGAACTTTCTGTCCAAGGCAGAAGTCAGGCAGTGGCCGTTGCTGGGGCGCCTCGCCCAGACCACTGGCACACTGTTCATTCAGCGCGGCTCCGGCGACAGTGACAGGGTGGCGAAGCAGATTGCAGATTACCTGGCCGAAGGCCGGTCGGTTCTGTTCTTTCCTGAAGGCACGACCAGCGACGGTTCAAGACTGGGACGTTTTCATCCCAAACTCTTCAGAACCTGTGAGCATATTGAAACCAGCGTGTGCCCGGTGGTGATTCATTACCAGGTCGACGGCAGCGAGCATAACCCTGTAGCGTTTGTCGGCGACGATGAATTCACGTCGCACCTGTGGCAGCTGCTCGATCATTCAAGGATTCGTGTCACGGTGGCCGTACTGCCGGCACGGACAGTGTCGGCTAGCGCACTGGATGCGGATATCCGGGCGATTCGCAGTGAAATGGCTGCACAACTTGCGCTGCTGCAGACACAACAAAATCAGTACCAGTGCTCAATGGCCTGATGCATCCAGTCACGGCGATCCGCAGGATGGGGCAACCAGTTTCTGAAACTGCGTGCGGCGCGAATCAGAAACTCCATCAGGCACTGGTGCCGTCTCAACACCCGCTCGTGACGATGGGGCAACACCGGGTTGAACATGCCCATCGAATTAAAAATCTGCAGCGGGTTTTTCTTCACCCACAACCAGCTGCCCATTTCGAGCGTGAGGGGAAGATAGACACCTGCACGCCGATGCAGCGTCTTGCGATAAACGTAATCCCACAGGTCACCATGGGTCGTGTAATTGCGCGATTGAGGTTCAATCTTGTAGAAACTGAAGTTCGGATGGGTTCGCCGGAACAGCAGACGCAACGCAAACATTTCACCGATGTCATCAAACGGATCTGACGTATAGGCGTACGGAAACCATACCTGATCCTGATGGCCAAAGCCTGAGTGGCAGTCGAGGGAAATGACGAATTCTGATTGCAGCACCACTTCTTCCACCAGCTGCAACACGGCTGACGCTTCGGTTTCCATTGGCGCCTGCCGGCGGCCACGATACCAGGGCAGATGCCGGCTGACGCGCTGACCACCCAGCATGAAGGGAACATTGCCCTGCGCATCGATGGGCGCATTGCGCATCAGGTCAACACCATTGGCATTGGAGCGACGCCGGTTCAGCATGCCGGCAGGATTGACCAGCGGAATGAATAGCAGGCGAACATGTTGCAGCAGCTCATCCAGGCTTTCATCCCAGTCCTGGCGTTCGAACAGAGTGTGCATGAATGACAGCAGCACCTGGGTGCCGATCCGCTCCATGCCGTGCACACCGCCGGTGAAAATGATGGTGGGCACACGGGGATTGCTGTTACCGATTTCGAAACTGTAAACAGGAAGACAGTCAGATCCCGTTTCGATGGCTGCGATAGTTTGCACCCGATACGGCAGATCATCCTGCTCAAGCCAGCGATCCATCTGATAAAGTTCGGGCAATCCTTTCAATACACGATCAGATCGAAACATGCGGACCAATGATTCCCTGATGACTGCGTTTTAGCGCCGGAAAAACGCAGTCATTCTAACAGGCGAACTGCTCACCGCACATTGCAAGTTGGTACGACGTGCAAAAATTATTGGTGCGTGTGCATCACTCGTAACAGACGCCGGTTCCACCCAGCCCGCAGTAACCGCCGGGGTTCTTCGCAAGATATTGCTGATGGTAATCTTCCGCGTAGTAGAACGGGCCAGCCATCAAGATTTCGGTTGTCACGGAATCGTAACCTTGCTGCAATAATTTTTCTTCGTAGTGTCGACGGCTGCTTTCCGCCACCATCATCTGATGCGGCGTCGTGCAGTAGATACCGGAACGATATTGCGTGCCGACATCGTTGCCCTGACGCATGCCCTGGGTGGGGTCATGGGACTCCCAGAACACACGAAGGACATCGCTCACGCTGACGACAGCCGGATCAAAGACAACCAATACTACTTCGTTATGACCAGTGCGACCGCTGCAGACCTCTTCGTAGGTCGGATTGGGTGTGTGACCGCAGGCGTATCCAACAGCAGTGGTATAGACGCCTGGCAAATTCCAGAATTTTCGCTCGGCACCCCAGAAGCAACCCAGCCCCAGCTGGATGACCGCCATATTAT
>JAWKZS010000039.1:0-21703 GCA_041395845.1 Gammaproteobacteria bacterium | reverse complement strand
GCGCATCAGGTCGTTGGCAAACTGTTTGGCGGCACCTTTGGCGGTATCGAACGCCCGGCCCAGTGTAGATTGACTTTCTGTCGCACCGTCGACGCTGGCATTGGGCACGTCAGCCCTGGCGTTGTCCAGCGCCAGTTGCAGGATGGGACGATGCTCTGCATGGACATGATGGCCCAGCAGCCAGTAGCCTGCCTGATCCTCTTTGGGCGGAATCCAGAAGAAGGCCGGAAAGCGCGTCATCTGTTCGGTAATCAATACCCGCCCCTGCAACAGATCGTGCTGCAATGCCTGAAAGGCATCTTCCATCAGGTGGACGGGTGCCTGGTAATTGAGGGCAAGAAATTCCCGCACATGGGAATCAAAACCGGGGTCGGCCCAGGGGCCGGAAAAGGCATTCAGAAAGACGACGGGGTGTGTTGAAACGGGGTGAATCTGAGTCGAATGACCCCCAAAAACCGCTAGATAAACTCTACATGCTCGGCGTGAGCTGGCAGGTTGCCCCAGAAGCGTTGATAAACATGACGCATCAGCGTGCGCAGTTCATCCGCGCCGAAGCCGCTGCCGCCATCGAAGCGTGTTACCTCGTCATCGGTTGCCTGAATCAGATATTCAAGTGCGGCCTTGAAGGCATCGGTGTCGTTTTCGTCACGCAGGTGCCGACGGATGCCGTCGATCAGGTCGTTGTAGTCGTTCAGATCGTCGGGAGCATCTTCGTTGTCTTCAAACCAGTGAACGGTAAATTCACTCAGATAAAATTCGACGAGTTCGGCGGGGATCTGGATTGTCATTGGGATTTCTCGATCAGCAGGCCGGGGGGAAGAAGATCGTTTTCGATGGTGAGGTTCAGGCCTCGGTGGAGGCCGAGGTTGGCGAGGGCTACAGCTTTGTCACAGACAAATTCTTCATCCGTATTTTTGTACTCGCTGGGAATCTGCCCTTTGTAGAACTTCAATTGCATCTCAAGCCCCTCGTTGAACTGATCATCATCCTTTTCCAGAATGCCGGTTAACGCCGTAGTCAATGTGTAGTAGTTGCGCTTGTATCCGCCCTTGGGTGGTTTTTTCAGGTACTTTTCCAAGCGAGGTTTGAGGATAGACAGCGCCTGTTGGTCGTCGTTGAGAAGCGTGTATTTGAGGCCGAAACAGAAATCGCAGACCTCCGGGTCCATGAATGGGCCTTTGGGATGAGCTCGGAAAATTGTGGCCAGCTCTTTTGCGAGGGAATAGTCGTTGGCGATCAGAGCGTAGAAGGCGCCTTCCATAAATTCAGCTTCATGAGCAGCTCTCAACGTCTTTGGCTCTGGTTCATAAAACTTGTCGGTTGTGTCATAAACTATTTTGAATCCGCGAAGAACTGCCGAACCGGCTTTGCGGTAGCTCTCGTGAACCTGTTCCAATGGATCGCTGTTCAGGAATTGGGTGCGGCCGAGGCTAGCGTAAGTTACTGCATCGCTCGAAAATACACTTTGTGGAGAGATGTTATTTTCTACGTAGTATCCGTTTGCCCAATCCTGTGCAGTTACATTCAAGGAATCTAGATTTACCTTCAGCCAATGATCGATCTGTTCCTGATCAGGAACATTTTTTTTGGCAGACTTCATTTCAGCAGCTCCTGCAAGGATTTTTTGATTTCATCAAAGTTGTCCATTCTGAACTCGTCGATCAGCTTCGGTTCTTCAACATCGTTTCGTTCGTAGGTACGCACCATGCCGGTTTCGGTGTTGGTGTGAACGGAGAAATGCTGCTTTTGTCCTTTGTTCTTTTCCACCTCCTGCCACAATGCAATCTCCTCTTGAGTGTAGGGACCGCCTTGACGGTTCGAGGGGGAATCCACTTTCCTGGCTTTGTCTTTTGTCATTTTTCGGGCTCGTGTTTCATTCTTCTTTTCCGAACCTTGCTTATGCCCATTGGAATCCTTCGCCACCGCTTTACTATCCGCCTTATTTCCCTTGAACTCCCACTCCCCCAGCTTGTCATTGCTGTCGCGGGTCATGTCATCCGGCCCATGATAGCGATCGACATAGCGTGGATCAGTCTTCACCCCCTGACGCCGTTTGGCCTGTTCGCCGCCGATTTTACCCAGTGCTTCAGACAATTGCTTGTCCTTGGGGCCGCGCAGGCTTTGTAGTGCTTTGGCGATATCCTGGGTGATGTCGTCGGGTTGCTGGATGATATTGCGCCCCCGCGAGGCTGCCGTTTGCGCCACCACCATGGCCGCCCCCATCGCCGGTGCATCCTTCACCGCCTGCGCGCCCTGCTGTTGATCCTCGCCTTCAATCGGCAGCACGTCCTTGCCTTCTGCCTCCCAGCGTTCCTTCACTTCATCTGGCGACAGCACGTTGCCGGTGGCCTTGTCGGTGAAGGTTGCCATGCCGTTGTCGGCCTGCCATTGCGCATTCAGCGCGGCGTTGCGGCGCATCAGGTCGTTGGCAAGCTGTTTGGCGGCACCTTTGGCGGTGTTGAACGCCCGGCCCAGTGCAGATTGACTTTCTGTCGCACCGTCGACGCTGGCATTGGGCACGTCAGCCCTGGCATTGTCCAGCGCCAATTGCAGGATGGGGCGATGCTCTGCATGGACATGATGGCCCAGCAGCCAGTAGCCTGCCTGATCCTCTTTGGGCGGAATCCAGAAGAAGGCCGGAAAGCGCGTCATCCGTTCGGTAATCAACACCCGCCCCTGCAACAGATCGTGCTGCAATGCCTGAAAGGCATCTTCCATCAGGTGGGCGGGGGCTTGGTAATTGAGCGTAAGAAATTCCCGCACATGGGAATCAAAACCGGGGTCGGCCCAGGGGCCGGAAACGGCGTCCCGCAGCACCAGCAGGGACCAGCGGGGGAGGCAGATCAGGCCGATCTCGTGCTGATAAAGATCGTCTGGCATTCGTAGCCGTGCGTGCATGGATACGTCCTTGTGAATACAGGATTCGGGGTCTTTCCAGATAGACAGGGGGCGCGCAAGCAATGGGAGTTCCCTTACCCATCCCAAACAGTCGTGGTGGACGCTTCACTGCACGCCCCACCCATCAACGTCAGGCTGGCACCTATCACCCGACTGGCAATAGCCGGTATCAGGATGCCTGCCACCCATTGCGGACATGGGTAAGACCCTTTCCGGCAGTGGCCGGCACCGTTCATGGGAAGGCCACCGGCCATGGGGAAATGGGTGACACCTATGATCAGGATGGGTGGCAGGGTATGACGACAGAGGACGGGGAATGTTGAAACGGGGTGGACCTGTGTCCAGGTGCACCCCGAGGGGTTTCAGGCAGGGGTGGGCTGGGTGGCGCGCTTGCGGGCACCGCCGGGAAAGCGGGCCGCCAGATCGTCGTACACCGCCTTGGCGTTGGGAATACCGGCGGACGCGCCCATTTTGGCGTTGTGATAGATCATCAGGGCGGCCTGATAGGCTTCGCTGCCGGCCAGCATCCGGCTGTCTTCCAGCGCCGACATCAATGGTGCCAGGGCACGGGTGTAACGACTCAGCAGACTGCTACCCTGCAGATCGGCATCGAACATCGCCAGATCCAGAAACGACGGCACCAGATGGGGATTCTGGCCGGCGTACTCCCGCGCTTTTTCCACAAATGCCACGGATTTGTCGCCCATCTTGGGCAACTCTTTGCGTTCATCCACGGTCAGGCTTTTCAGGTGGGGTGCCAGCCGGGTCAGCAGGGTGTCGATAGCGGCATCAATCGCCGCCTGATCTTCGGGGTTGATTGCCAGTTCGAATTGATTGGGTTGGGCCATGGGTAACATCCTCGCGTCTACAGTTTGGGAAAGCGCACCGGCGCACGGCCGGTGCGGTGAACAAAGTGTTCTTCTAATAGACAGACGCGGGGCAAACGAGGGTGGAAAACCCATTGTTTTATCAGCAATCCAGGGGCGGCAGGGCCTCCACGATCTTCATGGTTTCGAGGCTGACGGTGATGACCCGCATAAACAGCTCCAGTGGATACTTGGGGTTGTGCATGGTGTCGATGGCCCAGTCGTTGGCGTCGTTGACGATGCCGCTGGCCTTGTCGGTTTTCACGCACTGGCGCTCCACCACCCAATCCAGCGCCGGTTTACCGTTGACCACGTAATCGTAGGCGGCCAGCGGAATGCCGGTGAGGGTGATGCGGGCGTTGTAGATCAGGGTGGTTTTGTCCTTCTCTTTGCCCTGTTTGCCGTACTTCATTTGCTCCACGCGGTAATCGTCGTCGGTGAGCGGGGTTTTGCCGCTGACCTCCACTTTTACCGGATAGGGTTTGACGGTTTCGTAGTTCAGGTGCAGTTCCGCCAGGGCGCGGCCTGCCTTGCTGAAGTGCCAGAAATCTTTTGCGGTTTTTACCGCCGGGATGCGGGGCAGTTCTTTGCTCAGGTTATCGGCGTAGCGTTCCCGGTAGTCGGGGGAATGCAGCAGGCCGTAGACGTAGTAGAACAGGTCTTCCTTGGTGATGGTTTCGCCGGGGTAGGCGTCGAGGAAATGTTGCAGGCCTGCGTCGGTGATGGCGTCGCGGCGGGTGTATTTTGCTTCGGCGGGTTTAGCGGATTTTTCGGCAAACAGATCGCCGGTGCCTTCGAAGTCGATTTGGTCGGATTCTTCGGTGGATTCGTAGAGGTAGAGGGGAAGCACTGTCCCGTCTGAACCACATGGAGATCTGGCAAATGATCGCTCACTATTGCAGAGAACTCCTTCTGTGCGCCAACTGCGTTTATATACAGATCACAAGGTTCTGCACATCAGCGCTTGGGAATATGCGTGGCATCTGATAAACCACATCTCGTTGAATCGACGGTTAAGTAAATCCATTGCCTCGTAAACGGTCGATAGAGAGAAGGAGTTATGCAACTACTATCGAAATCAAAGAATCAGCCTTTTTACAAGATCCGCCTTTTAGTGCGCGAGTCCAGCTTATTTTAGTGGGATCAGCATTGATGAAAGCATCCACTTTGGCTTCTTTGGCATTCCTGTCTAAATCGCCGTAATCGTGAGAAAACCTTTTTACTTCCATGTTGTAAAACGAAATCATTCTTTGGATATTTTGACCGGCGTGCAGTCTTGAATAGTTGTAACACCAGCGTCCTTTGTGTTTTTACTCACTTGAGTAATTGGCGAAGATTCTGGTTGGACTTTTGTCGTCCTTGTTGCCCATGATGCAACTGATTGAATCCCTCATCCCGCTGACTCAGCCAGTCGCCGTGTTGATCAGAGCGAAACAACATTCCATCGGTTTTTCGTTTGATATCCCCTTAACACTGGTAAAACGACTTATCATGTCGAGTTTTCTTCTCGGCTAAGGTAGTCGCCTATATCACAAAATAGATCTGTCCATGCTGATCGAATTCGGATTTTTCACCAGTAAGGAAATTGCGATAGGGGCACGGCTTCCGCTGCCGAAAATTTTGCCGCCTTCTTTTCTTGAGGTTTCTCCAGAGGTTCTTTGATTGCCACGCAGATGAAATATATAAACGCTGAAAACTCTTCAGCTAGACACAAGCGCAAGCCGCTAAAGTTCCTGTTTCGGCAAAGTGGCGTTGGTTACACAAATCAATGATTCCCGCATCACCAATTCGATCAGGTACCCAGCGGATAGCACGAATATAGCTGTCATACAGGGCGTTCTTGTTTGTGGCGGTAGACCTTTTAATGGGTGCTGCGAATTCTGCTATCCTAAATGTGGATAAGCTACGTTCGTATTGTTGTCGTTAGCATTCTCCTGTCCCACCGAATAGGGCGGATTCCCCATAATCACCCGAATATCCAACTTCTTCTGCCGTTTCCGCCACTGTTCTTCACAGAATCGATCCACGAGATCCTCTTTCTCATACAACTGAAAGGTATCAGTTAAACAGATGCCTTCAAACGGCTGATAAGTCGCCGCCCGCCAACCCGTGATACACCGCCTCGATATTGATGGCGGCAATGTAATACGCCAGTAGCACTATCTCGTTGGCGTGAATTTCATGCTTGTATTTGTGGGCCAGCTCATTGGGCTTGATCAGCCCGCTTTGCAGCAGGCGGGTAACAAAGGTGCCGGTGCCGGTAAAGGGATCAATGATATGCACGCCCTTGCTGCCCAGTGTTTGATTGAATTCAGTTTGCAGAATGTGATTGATGCTGTGGATGATAAAGTCCACCACCTCCACCGGGGTGTACACGATGCCGAGTCTATCCGCCATTTTCGGAAAGGCATTGCGGAAAAACTTGTCGTACAGCTCCACCACGATTTTCTGTTTGCCCTGGGCATTGTTGATGCCTTCGGCCCGCAGCCGCACACTGGCATAAAATTTTTCCAGGGTGTCGGCTTCTTTATCCAGATGGTGTTCCTGCAAGGTGTCCAGCACGCCCTGCATCGCTACCGACATGGGGTTGTGTTTGGCAAAGCTGTAGTCTTCAAACAGGGCATCGAACACCGGTTTGGTAATCAGGTGCTGGGCCAGCATTTCGATGATTTCGCCGTCGGTGATGCTGTCGTTGAGGTCATCGCGCAGTTCGGCGGCAAAGCGGTTAAAGGCTTCTTTCTCGGTGGTGTTGGCGTCGTCTTCCAGAATGGCGTGGATGCGGTCGATATGGGTGCGGGCAATTTTGGCAATGTCGTTGGCCCAGTCTTCCCAGTGGCTGCGGTTGCCGCACTTCTGCACCACCTTGGCATAGAGGGCGCGTTCGATTTCACCGACTTCAAATTCTATTTCCTGCTGGTTGTCCGGGCCGTAGCCTTTGCCGGTTTCACCGATGACATGGGTGCCCCTGCCGGATTCACCTTTTTTCTTGGGGGCGCGTTCCTGCTTTTTCTGAATCTTGTCGGTAATGGCGATGACTTCCATTTTGGATCTGTCGCTGCCGATCAGTTCCAGTTTGTTGATCATGGCGTCAAAGCGATCGTCGTGGGATCGCAGGGCCTGCAATACCTGCCACACCACTTTGTAGGTTTTGTTGTCATCCAGTGCGACGTGGGGTTCCACGCCGGCGGGAATCACCACGGGCAGAATCACATAGCCGCGCTTTTTAATGTCGTTGCCGTTTTTGTCTTTGACCGTGCGCATGACACGGCCCACCGACTGCACTACATCCACCTGTGAATTGCGCGGGGTGAGGAACAGCACGGCATCCAGTGCGGGCACGTCCACGCCTTCGGACAGGCAGCGCACGTTGCTCAGGATGCGGCAGGTGTTGGGTGGGGTTTCGGCTTTCAGCCAGTTGATTTTGGCTTCTTTCTCGCTGGCGTTCATGCTGCCGTCGATGTGTGCAGCTTCGCAGATCAGGCGGGCGGCGTCTTCGATGTCTTCGGCTTCCTGGTAGGTTTCCACTACCTGCTGGAACATGCCGGCAATCTGTTTGGAGCTGACTTTGTGGGTTTTGCCACCTTTGTTGGCTTCGATCACCTGGCAAAACGCTACGGCGCGGCGCATGGGTTCGGCATCGCCGTGTAAATCTTCCTGTGTGCCCAGTTTGGCGAGGGCTTTCCAGCAGCCGATGATGCGGGCGGCGTCGTCTACTTTCAGGCTGTTGTTTTCGTCTTTCAGCAGGGTTTGCAGGCGACGGTTAACGTGGGATTCCTCTACCGCCAGCACAATGACTTTGTAATCACACAGCAGGCCGCGTTTGACGGCTTCGGAAAAGGTGATGACATAGAGTTCCTGGCCATAGAGGGATTCGTCATCCATCGAGCACAGGGTCACGTCTTGTTTATCGGCTTTGGCTTTGGCCAGATCGCCGTAAATACGCGGGGTGGCTGTCATGTACAGGCGTTTGCTGGCTTTTAAGAATGCTGCATCGTGGACTTTTACAAAGGCGCTTTCGTCATCGTCGCCAAAGGTTGCGCCGGTGGTGCGGTGGGCTTCGTCGCAGATAACGATATCGAATTCGGGCAGTTGGTATTGGTGCTGGGCATCGCTGATCACCTGAATGGAATGGTAGGTCGAGTACACCACACTCATATGGCTGTCATCGTGGCGCCTGGCCATTTCCAGGGCGAGGCGCCTGGGTTCTGTGGTGGCGGGATAGCGCAGTTCGTGCATCAGCATCTGCACGTCGTCATCGTCGCTGCCGCGTTTCTTTTTGCCCACGTCGCTGTCGGAACAGACGGCAAAGCTGTGCAGGGGGATGGCGGATTCCTGGGTCCACTCTGTCAGGGTTTGCGATAGCAGGGACAGGCTGGGTACCAGAAACAGTACGCGCTTGCCCTTGCCGGCCATTGCCTCGGCAATCTTGAGAGCAGTGAAGGTTTTGCCAGTGCCGCAGGCCATGATCAGTTTGCCGCGCGGTGCATGCTCCAATCCCCGTTGCACGGCGCTGAGCGCACTGGTTTGGTGGGGCAAAAGTGTCTTTTTGCGTTTCAGCACTGCAGCGGTTGTGGGCTGGTACTGGCTCCAGTCGATCAGGCTGCCTTCCAGATCATGCAGGGTAATGATGTTGACGGGCTTGTCCCGCTTTTGCATCAGGTCGATGACATGGGTGGTGGCTTTGTGGGCGGTGAGGAACAACAGGCCATTGGTGTAGGGGCTTTTGCCCATGGCACTTAAAAAGGAGTCGATGCCGTCGCTTTTGCGCAGTTTGGCGTCTTCGGCATAGAACTTGGCTTGTATGGCAAAGATGCGGGGGCTGTCTGCAACGTCTTCAACGGCCACCAGATCGATACCCGCATCCACACCGGGATCGGGGTTGCCCTGCTGCATCCAGTACTGGCGCCATTCTTCCCACAGGTAGACGTTGCCGTTGAACAGATCTTTGTAGGCGGGTTCATTCAGCAGATAGGCTTTTACCAGCTGTTCAAAGTAGGTGCCTTTTTCGCGTTCGGTAACGGCGGCTGTGCGGAAGGTGGCAAGCAGGTCTAGCAGGGCTGTCATGGCGAATGTTTGTTCCAATGAAGGTATTTATTTCGATTGCGTCAACGCTGACACAATAAGCTGTTGGGAGTCGTCAGCAGACCGACTCCCAAAGTCGTTTCGGCGACACTATATATAGTTGAAATTTATAGTTTTTGTCTATCTTTTGGCCGCTTCATCCGTGCGCGCCGCCAGAATGAAATCGGTCTTGTGCAGGCCTTTGATCTTGTGGGTCCACCAGGTCACGGTGACCTTGCCCCACTCGGTGAGGATGGCAGGATGATGGCCCGCCTCTTCCGCCAGTGCGCCCACCTTGTTGGTAAACGCCAGCGCCTGGGCGAAATCACTGAAGGTGAAGGCCCGCTCCAGCTGCAGGATGCCGTCCCGCACCACCGGCGCCCAGTCGGGAATTTCCCGCAGCAGCGCCTTCAATTCATCGTCACTGACCCTGGGCGCATCGGCCCGGCAGGCTTCACACACCTGTTCACTGAGTTTCATCGTCGACCTCCCTTCAATCACACGCTAGCGGCTATGCTTATTCATGAGCCGAACACCTGATTCAAACAGGCGTTGGCTCAACTGACAGCCAGGATGAATTCCGTTGCCAATGGCCGCGACCGGCCATTCGTGCACACTCGCACACCTATAAAGTTCCATCAACCACAGAATCCGATCGAAGGAAGCAGAGCCATGCCCCAGTATAAAGCGCCCCTGCGTGATTTGAGCTTCGTCCTCAACGAGGTGCTGGATTACCCCAGCCATTACGCCAAGATGCCTTGTGCCGAAACCGCCACCCCCGACATGGTGGAGGCGATTCTGGCCGAATGCGCCAAGTTCTGTGAAGAAGTGCTGGCCCCGCTGAACCAGACCGGTGACCAGGAAGGCTGCACTTTCGACAACGGGGAAGTGACCACCCCCAAGGGTTTCAAGGAAGCCTACGAACTGTACTGCCAGGGCGGCTGGCAGGGCCTGTCCCACCCGGAACAGTACGGCGGCCAGGGTCTGCCCCTGTCCATGTCCATCATGAAGTCCGAGATGATCGGCACCGCCAACTGGTCCTGGGGTATGTATCCCGGCCTGAGCCTGGGCGCCATGAACACGATCTTCCTGCATGGCACCGAAGAGCAGAAGAACCAGTACCTGCCCAAGATGGTGGAAGGCAGCTGGACCGGCACCATGTGTCTGACCGAGCCTCAGTGCGGGACTGACCTGGGCCAGGTCAAGACCAAGGCCGAGCCCAACGCCGACGGTACCTATGCCCTCTCCGGCACCAAGATTTTCATTTCCTCCGGCGATCACGACATGGCCGAGAACATCATCCATATCGTGCTGGCCCGTCTGCCGGATGCACCGGCGGGCACCAAAGGCATTTCCCTGTTCATCGTGCCCAAGTTCAAGTTCGATGCCAGCGGCAACATCACCGAGCGCAATCCGGTGAACTGCGGTTCGCTGGAACACAAGATGGGCATCCGCGCGTCTGCTACCTGCGTGATGAATTTCGACAAGGCCACCGGCTACCTGATCGGCCCGCCGAACAAGGGGCTGGAGTGCATGTTCACCTTTATGAACTCGGCCCGCGTCGGTACCTCGCTGCAGGGCCTGGGGGCGGCAGAACTGTCCTACCAGGGTGCCCTGCCCTACGCCAAGGAGCGCCTGTCCATGCGCTCCCTGAGCGGCAAGAAATTCCCCGACAAGGTCGCTGACCCGCTGATCGTGCATGGCGATGTGCGCCGCATGCTGCTGACCCAGAAAGCCTTCGCTGAAGGTGGTCGCGCCATGGTGTATTACGCCGCGAAATATGCCGACTGGATGCTGGAAGGCAAAACCCAGGAAGATCGCGACGAAGCGGATGACCAGCTGGGCTTCCTCACCCCGATCCTGAAAGCCTTCCTCACCGAAACCGGTCTGGAAGCGGCCAACCTGGGCATGCAGGTGTTCGGTGGCCACGGCTACATCAAGGAGTGGGGCATGGAGCAGATCGTCCGTGACACCCGCATCGCCACCCTGTACGAAGGCACCACTGGCATCCAGGCCCTCGACCTGCTGGGCCGCAAGGTGCTGCTGGGCAAGATGAAGACCCTAAAGGCCTTCACCTTCGAAGTACAGAAATTCTGCGCGGACAAGGGCCTGATCTCGGCCAATCCGCACAAGAAGGAAATGAACAGGTTCATCTGGCCGCTGCTGAAATACGTCACCAACTGGCAGCAGTACAGCGTGCGTCTGGCCCTGCGTGCCCGCAAGGATTTCGATGCCGTAGGCTGCGCTTCTTACGATTACCTGATGTATTCCGGCTATGTCAGCCTGGCCTACATGTGGGCACAGATGGCACAGGTGGCTTACGAGAAACTCGCCGCCGGCACCGACCAGCCCGAGTTCTACAAGGCCAAGATCCAGACCGCAGAATTCTATTTCGAGCGTCTGCTGCCCCGCGCCAAGGCTCACGCCGAGTGCATGATGGCATCACCGAAATCACTGATGAAGATGAAAGCGGAGAACTTCTCGTTCCTGTAATCCGCTGTGCCGATTCTTTTCGACCCACTTCGCACTGGGTTTTTTGTGCCCTCCCGTCCCGGAGGGCTTTTTTTTGGCTAAAAAATGACAAGCCGGTTACAAACCTAAACAGAAAGCCAAATTGACAGTGCGCACTGTCAGACCTTAAAGTGACAACACACGTTGTCACATCAGCCGTGCTGCGGAAGACAGGGGGAGCGTTCCCACGGAACGCCATAGCAACACAAACAGTACTTCCGCAGAAAAACCAAAAAAAAGACCGACAGGAAAACAACAATGAAAGGGATCCCACGGATCAGCAGTACCGTGTTGGCCATCGCGGCCGCATGCTTGCTCACCGCCTGTTCAGGCGGCGACTCCTCCAGCTCGTCCGATGACAGCAGCAATCGCAGCAGCCAGACACCGGTTGTCGACGATGCGCCCGCCGATACCGGCAGCGACAGCGAAGACCTTTCCCTGATGGACGAAACCAGCCCCGAAGGCATGGAAGAACTGGAAGATCTGGTCGGCGGCGACATGTATTACCGCGAAGCGGTATATCCCAAAGTCGTCAACCTGCCTCTGCAGTTCATTACCACCATCTATGGCCGCAAGCTGAGCGCCCGGGTAACCCTGCCAGCCAATGAAGACGGTACCCCGGCAGAAGGCCCGTTCCCGGTGATCCTGACCCAGTCGGCCTACAACACCAACATGCTCAGCCTGCTGTTCATGGGGCTGCCCGGCAATCTGCTGCTGGGCGCCAGTGATTCCTTTATCGTGCGCCGTGGCTATGCCCAGGTGGCCGTGGATGCCATGGGCACCGGCGCCTCGGAAGGCGGCTGGGAACTGCTGGGCGCCGATGAACAGGTTGGCTTTGCCGACGCCGTGGACTGGGTGCACCAGCAACCCTGGTCGAACGGCAAGCTGGGCCTGGCGGGCGTGTCCTACATGGCGATCAGCTCGCTGTTTGCCGCCCAGACCCGACCCGATTCCGTCGACGCCATCTTTGCCAGTCTGCCCATGGGTGACGCCCAGCGCGGCACCGTTGGCATCGGCGGCATGATCAACGCAGTGTTCATGAGCCAGTGGATGTACATCACCCACGCCCTGTCCACCCAAAACATCCCCACCATGCTGGCCAATCCCCAGCACATGGCGCAGCTGATCCGCACCACCGATGAACACGTAGCGCAGATCGACAATTACCACGTTCCGCTGATCAATGACGCCCTCAATGGTGCGCCCTATGTTACTTACGACAGCGAATTCTGGCGCACCCGCTCGCCGATCGAGAATATCGACAAGGTGAAGGCACCAACGTTTTTCTTCAGCGCCCTGGATGACCTGTTCCAGCGTGACACGCCGATGATGTACGAAGCCCTCAAACGCAACGGTGTCGATACGCGGCTGGTGGTGTTCAACGGTACCCACATGGAAAACTTCGTGGTGCCGCACGTGGGCAACGCGCAGGTGCCACCGATCGATTTCCTGCTGCTGCAATGGTTCGACAAATACCTGATGGGCATGGATACCGGCGCCGAGCAGCTGGATCAGGTGGTGCAGCACGTGAAGAACTATCCCACCCCCAGCACGCCGGAACAATTCCGCAACGACAGCTATGCCACCGCCACCGCATGGCCACATCCGCTGGCAGCACCGGAGCGCTGGTATCTGCGCGCTGACATGAGCCTGACGAAAACTGCACCGGAACAGGAAGAAACCGGCCCGATCATGACCCAGCCGGATCATCCGGTGGGTAGCGCCTACAAGAACGGCGCGCTGATCGAATTCGACGTGCACATCAACGATGGCACCAAATGCAGCCGCAGCTATCAGCAGTGGGTGCTGGGCCTGGTGATTCCCAAGGGCTGTTTCTACAACACCGAAAACAGCGAACAGCAGCGCCTGATTTTTGAAACGGCGCCGATGGAAGAGGACTACTACATCAACGGCCCGCTGCAGGCGGACATCTGGATTTCCAGCACCGTCACCGAAGCCGTGGTCGCCGTGCAGATCGAAGAAGTGTCTGACAGGGCCGCCAAGCCGATCACCAATGGCCAGCTGCTGGCGTCGGGTCGCGCAGTGAACGTTGAACGCTCACGCTTCCTCAATGGTGAAATGATCCAGCCGTATCATTATTTCCTCGAAGAAACCAGCCAGCCGCTGGTGCCCGGCGAAGTGGTGAAAATGCAGGTGGAAATCTTCCCCACCAGTGCCGTGATCCGCAAAGGCAACAAATTGCGGGTTTCCATCAGCCCCAGCAACCAGGCCCAGGCCATGCTGAACTATCCGCGTCAGGCGGCGGCAGAAGGTGGTGTCACCACCATCCACATCAGCCCGGATTATCCATCCAGTGTGGTGATGCCGATTGTGCCTACCAGCGCTTTGAACTGAGCGCAGTGTCTTGCGGGCTCGTTACGAGCCCGCTTTTTTCGCGAACCCCGTTCAGTGCGTTAGCCATAACGCGCGCGCAGATGTTTTGTCTGCGCAAATAATGACGACCATAGGAGTTGACCATCATGACTGCAGAAATAAATTCCCGCCCCACTGGCCTGAGTCGACGCACATTCGTCGGCGGCGCCCTGGCCACCGCCAGCGCGGCCACGGTATTGCCCGGCTGCAAATTCGTCGCCGGCTCCGGCAGCAACACCATTCCTGTACCACCGAATTTCCCCGAAGGCATCGAGCTGTTCCAGCAGGGTTTCATCAACTGGGCACGGGAAACCAAAGTCGCCGGTGTGTGGTCATGCTCGCCCATGAACGCTGCCGATGTGGCGCGCCTGGCGAACTGGGCGCACGCCAATAATTACCGTCTGCGTCCGTTTGGCACCGGGCACGGTTTTGCACCGACGCTGATTCCCCGCGGCGACAGCGGCGAAAACGTGGTGCTGGTGCACACCCACGATTTTCTCAATCAGATCGATGTGCACGCGGATGATGCCGTGAAATCCGTCAGCTGCGGCGCCGGCGCTTATGTTGAAGACATCTGCGCGACCCTGGAGCAGTACGATCTGGGCCTGTACCACACACCGGCACCCGGTGGCGTTACCATCGCTGGCGCACTGGCGATGAACGTGCATGGTGCAGCGATGCCCAAGCGCGGTGAAACCCTGCAGCCCGGTCATTCCTGGGGCACCCTGAGCAATCTGGTCCTGGAAATCGAAGCGGTCGCCTGGGATGAAGAACAGCAGCAATATGTGCTGAAATCCTATCGCCGTGATGATCCGGCCATCGGCCCGCTGCTCACCTGCCTGGCCCGCGCCTTCATCACCCACGTCAAACTGCAGGTCGGCCCCAATCTGAAAATCCGCTGCAAGAGCCGCATCGATCTGACCGCCGATGAAGTGCTGGCGATGCCGGATGTGCAGACAGAAAATTCGTTTGCCAATCTCACCGAAGAATTCGGTACTGTGGACATCATCTACTATCCCCACAACAAGGACGGCCTGTGCTGGATCAAGACCTGGACGGTGGAGCCGGTGAAGCCGGAAGAAGCCCGCGAAGTGACCGAGCCCTATGCCCTGTCAGCAGGTGTGAAGATGGCACCGCTGCTGGCAGACACCCTGTCTTCTGCATTGCGCACTTATCCGAAAAACATGGTGCCGTACTACAACAACCTGTCCACCAACGGCATCAAGGATCTGATGGCGAACAATGATCCCGCCACCAAGATCAACGACATCTGGGGTTCCGCTTACACCACCACGCTGTACGTGCAGCCGCTGACGCCGCGCAAGACCGTGGCGGCCTGGGGCGTGATCGTGGCGCGGGAAAATCTGCAGCGGGCGCTGGCGGAATTCTTTGAATACTTCAAGCAGCTGATCGCGGAATACCGCAGCCGCGGCCAATATCCCTATACCGGCCCGTTCGAACTGCGCGCGCACGGCCTGGAAAATCCGGCCGATGTGCTGATGCCCAATGCGGTGGAACCCTGGCTGTCCGGTGCCCGCCCCCATCCGGATCGCCCGGAACTGGATACCGTGATCTGGTACGCCATCAACAACAACGTGGATCAGCCCCTGGCGGCAGAATTCAACACCCGGCTGGAGCAGTGGTTCCTGAGCAACTACAGCAGTTACGGCATCGTGCGCCCGGAATGGACCAAGTGTTATGCCTACACGGCAGACGGCCCGTTCGGTGGTGGCTGGAGCAATGATGAAGTGCTGCTGGAAACCTTTCCGGATACCTGGCGCGACGGCTATCCCGCTGACACGACCTGGGATGCGGCAGTGGCCCGCCTGAATGCGATGGACCCGCACCGGGTGTTCACCAACAGCTATCTGGATCGGGTGTTCCCGGCCTGACGGCACTCAGCCAGTTGCGCGCGCGTCCAGTAACTCGCGCATGATGCCGCGCACGATGAGCGCGCAGCTGGCCACCAGGGTATCCTGCGGGGTGCGGTAATCATCCAGCATCCATTGCACGATCATGGTAGAGAAAGCACCGTTGATGGCGTGGGCAATCTGTACCAGGCCTTCGTCGGCAATGGTGACGCCAGGATTGTCGAGCCGAATGAATTGTGCGGTGAGTTGGGCATGCTGGTTACGGTTGGACAGGAACATCCCATTCACCTGGGGACTGCCCGCCCAGCCTTCGATATACAGCACCCGCACGATGCGATCATTGCGCATCAGGGTGAAAAACACATCCAGCGCCGTGGTAATACGGTCATTCAGTTCGGCAGGAAAATCGGCAACGCGGGACAGGAAGTGCTGTTGCAGGTTGATCATCTGCCGCTCGTACACCGCGCAGAACAGCGCATCGGAATCGGCAAAGGACTGATAGAAATAGCGCTCGGTAAGACCCGCCGCCTTGCACAGTGAACGCACGGTCGCGCCACGCAAACCCACCGTGCCGAAAATCTCCAGCCCGGCTTCCAGAAAGCGTTCGCGCCGTTCCTCCTGACGTTCTGATTCACTCAGTCCGCCATAGGTGCGTGTGGTTGATTTGTCCTGAATTCCTTTGCTCATTTTTTAATTTGACTATAAATCCTGTCACCGGTAAAGCAATCCCGCCCGGCGGTCAGCGCCAGAGTATTGCTTTTTGTTGCAGCGACGGAACCGCCGTCACAAAAACGCCACGAATTCCCCACCACCGTGTCCGCATTGCACAAGAATGGGGATTCCCTTTGCGGAATAATGGCCGTTCGGCATCCCGATCGCACACCAACAACAAGAATCAGCGACGAGCACACCATGACTTCAGCATCGGCACACCCGGCAGTGGTTGATCTGTCCCCGGAACAGCGCCAGGCCCTGTTCGACAAACTGCGCCAGCGCAAACTCGCCCAGGCGCGTCTGCCTTCACCCCCTGCCACACTGACCCCGGCACGCCAATGGTCCCGCTCGCCACTGCAGGCCGCCTGTCCGCTGCCCAAACATAACCGGCTGCTGAGCATCGATCTGACCGGCACCGTTGACATGAGCATGCTGGCCGCCCGCTTTGAACAGCTGATGCAACATCATGACGGCCTGCGGGTCCGCCTGCCGGATAACGGCGGGATCGAGCCGGTGGAGGAAATACCAACCCTGCAGCAACACGTTGATCTGCATGCTGAACCGTTGCAGGCGCTGGCAACAACATTGACGCAGCTGGTACACGACGGCCCAAGCCTGCAGGCCGCTGCAGTGACATTGGCCAGCGGCCAGACCCGGCTACTGCTGGCCGCCCATCCCTTGCTGCTGGATCACGGTTCGCTGCTGGTATTCGCTGGCCAGTGGCTGGCCCTGGCCAGCGACCAGTGCACCCTGGAGCAGATCCCTGCAACGACCCTGGACAACCTGCAACGCTTCAATCAATGGTCGGGCCAGGTACTCAACCACCGCTTTCTCAATCAGGAATGGCAACGGCTACGGCCGCTGGATACAGCACCGGCAGTCAATCCGGAATGGCAAACACCGCCAACAGCGCTCCATCACCGGCTCGATCAGAACTTTATCGACACCCATCTGCCAGCGGGACAGTCCCGCAAGACCTGGCTGCTGACAGCGCTGCAGCGCTGTCTGAATCCTGTGTCACCGAGTACCCGGACATTGTACTGGCTTGCGGCACCCACCCTGCGGGACAGTCGCTTCGAAAGTCAGCTTGGATTCTTCCCCCATTGTCTACCCATCACACTGACAGCCAACGATGCCGCAGCAAGCGCCAGCGCAGCGCTGCCACTGCAACGGCTGCACAACCGCTTCACCCCGGTATCCGAACAGCTGGCCCTTCACCTGTGCCAGCAGGGCAGCCAGGCGCCGCTGGTGCACTATCACTGGTTTGATCTGGCCGATGCGGTCATTGGCGTGAGCGCGCTATCGGTAAAGCATCCCGGCCAGATGCACTCACCACTCGAAATCCACCTGTTTGAACAGCGGGATCACATCAATCTGGAACTGCATTTTCAGCCCGATGTGCTGCGAACCGGGCAGGTGCAGGCACTGCTCGCCAGTCTTCTGCAGCAGTTGCGCCAGCCGGGCCTGCCCAACGCCGCCCCGCCCACCCTGCAGGACCGCTTGCGGCTGATCTGGGCAGAACTGCTGCATAACGATGGCATTCGGGATGACGACAGTTTTTTCGAACTGGGTGGCCACAGCCTGCAGGTAACGGAACTCAAATTCCGCCTGCGCCAGCACCTGAAACTCGATATTCCGGTGGCCGTGCTGTACGAACTGACCACCATCAACCAGCTGGCGAATTTCATTATTGCCACCCATGGCAACAGCCTTGGACTGGGTGCAGAGCTGGCTACTGCCGAGGAAGAAGAAGGCACTCTCTGATCCTGCTTGCGCACCCTGCACTGCTGGCATATAAAGGGCGCACCATTCCTGCCTGCGCCCGTGTATGCATCCCACACTGATTACCATTGTGCTGCTGATCTGCAGCAACGTGTTCATGACCTTCGCTTGGTACGCCCACCTGAAAAACCTGGCGGACAAACCCTGGATCATCGCCGCCCTCATCAGCTGGGGGATTGCCCTGTTCGAATACCTGCTGCAGGTGCCGGCCAACCGCATCGGCCATGAAGTGATGAACGTGGGCCAGCTGAAAATCCTGCAGGAAGTGATCACCCTCGGCGTATTCGTGCCGTTCGCGATTTTTTACATGAAGGAAAAACTGACGCTGGATTTTCTGTGGGCGGGACTGTGTCTGCTGGGTGCGGTGTTCTTCATGTTCCGGCAGAAACTGATGGGGTGACGCTTCACCCCCTTGCCAGATTGCAACGGGGCAATGTGCTCATTGACCAAGGACGTTGGGTGGCATCCAGTACTCGGCATAACGGCCCCAGAATTCCATATCCAGTGCCAGCCGGCCGGATTCGGTACCCATGCCATGGGCCGCGTACTGCACCGCTGACAGCATCATTTCCAGTTCCTGCTCGAAACGCAGATCACCCAGCGGCGTGTTGTCCATCAGATCCACGGTCGCCAGTCCGGAAATGGTGGCCATGAAGCAGTGGATCATCTGGAAACGCAGCTGATGCTCGGGCTTGTTGGGCAGCAACTTGTGGGCAAGTTCGTACAGGCCGGCGGCCGGTTCCTGCATGTAGCGGTTGTAGAGGACTTTCATGTCGTCGTCCGCTTCCTGCACCAGCCGGGCGATCAGCTTCACCGCGTGCTTGCCATAGCCGGGCGTGTTGTACAGGTACCAGAACGGAATCTGGATCGCCATGACGATGTCTTCAATCACCAGCTTGCCCTGTTGCTGGCGCACTGCCAGATCCTGGGTCACTTCGTCGAAGATGGGGCGCAGCTGGCTTTGCAGTTTGTCGAAGATGGCCTGGATGATGCCCATCTTGTTGCCGAAGTGATAATGCACTGCCGACGAGTTGCGGGTACCGGCGGCGCTGTTGATCGTGCGCATGGAGACCCCGGCAAATCCCTGCTCTGCAAACATGCGAATAGCGACCAGAATGAGTTTGTCCCGGGTATCCAGCTTTTCATCCTGCACACGTAACTCCTTGGCGACGCTCTTCATGGCGGCATTCCCCTACTGCATTTTTCTTATCGTCTACATCAGATCGCATTATAACCAGTTGGCCACAGGGGCAAAGGGAAAAATAGAACAGGCGTTCGAATTTGCGTTCTACTTGGAATTTTTCCCGCGCGCCGCCAAGGTTCTGGCGATTTTATCCGTCAAATGATGGGCAAAACCGATACTGCGCTTATCCAACAGCGGTAGATGTTCCATCACCCACTGATACAATTTTTCATCAGGATCGTAGCCCAGCGCCTGCAGCAAGCCGGCGCATTTTTCCCGCAGTGCACGGTATTGGTCCGGCGCCTCAATCTGCTCCGGCACGCTGGAAGGCAAGGCCGCCAACGCATGGGCATACAGCATGACGGCCTGCGCCAGATTCAGCGAAGGATAGGTGACGGCCATGGGAATCGCCGTGAGCAGATCACACAGGGCAATCTCGTCGCCGTGCAGACCGGATTCCTCGCGACCAAACACCAGCGCCACCTGCTGCACTGCTCCAGCCTTGGACTGCAGCTGATCACGTAGCGCGTCAGGGGTCAGCAATACTTCGCGGTGATGGCGGGGCTTGGCGCTGGTGCCTATCAGCAAATCCACCTGACTTCGCACCGCTGCCAGATCGGGAAATGTCTGCACCTGATCCAGGATGTCACCACTGCCATGGGCGAGTATCCGCGCCGGCTTTTCCAGATGGACGCTGGAATTGACGATCCACAGGCTGGAAAAGCCCATGGTTTTGAGGGCCCGGGCAGCGGCACCAACGTTTTCCGGTACCGCAGGTTCTACCAGAACGAAATGCAGCATGTCATTGATCCGTAAACAGACAGGGGGTGGGCCGCATTATAGCGGCTCAGGCCAGCACCATTGGTCGTCTTGTGGGTGGCTTTTTCAGCTACAGTTAAAAAATGCAGTTCTGAACCCTTTGCGCAACGGATCAGCCGATGCAGAAACAACGCATGCACATCAGTCAACCGGTACGGTGGCTGTGCCTGTTGCTGCTGTTGGCGTTATGCCATCGGCCGGTGCTGGCGCAGTCCTGGCCCGTGCAGGTGAACGCGGATACCGTGTCACTGCTGCTGCCCACCCCCCTGCCTACCGTACAGGATGAACGCGCCATACCTGCCGCAGAATGGCTGCAGGCAGAGATGGGCAGCGACCTGTATGCTGACTCGATCAGGCCATCGCCCGACACCTACTGGCACCGGCTGACATTCACGGCAGCGTTTAATGACCCTGCGCCACGCACCTTCTATCTGGTGGCCGACACCCACATCCTGCGCCATCTGGTTTTCTTCGTCTTTCGCAATGGTGCGCTGCTGCACCAACAGCAGGAAGGTCTGCGGGAAGTGCGAGGGCAGCCAGATCACGCTGCCCACCGCCATTACCATGGCATCGTGGTGCCGCTGGAAATACACGATGGCGACACCCTGACGATCCTGATCCGCAAGCAGAACGACGGGCCGTCGATCCTGCCGTTGCGCCTGCTCAATGCCGACGCTTTTGAAGTACACCAGCAACACCAGTTCATGACCTGGGGCGGCCTGCTGGCAATCCTGCTGGTGCTTGCCCTGTACAACGCGCTGATTTACGCCATGCATCCCGGGCCAGCCTATCGCTGGTACCTGCTCTTTCACAGCATCACGTTCTTTTATTTTTCGGGCTTGCACGGCTACGGGTTTCTGCTCTGGCCCGACGCACTGCAACTTGCCCTGGCACAGAACATCATGCCGATGAATTTCCTGCTGCTGTGGCTGGTGATCCAGTTCGCGCGGGTGTTTCTCGATGCCAGGACCCATACACCCCAACTGGAACGGTTTGCACCCGGATTCACCTGGCTGTGCCTGCCCGGCGCAGTCCTGGCCTGCCTGCTGCCGGAATACCAGATGATTCCGGCGTTTTCCCTGTTGCAGGTGTGTGGCTCCCTGTATGTTGTCGTCATGGGTTTCCAGGCACTGCAGCGCAAGTTCCGGCCGGCCCGCTATTTTCTGCTGTCGTGGCTTTGTACCGCCATTGGTGCGGGCATTGGCATGCTGACCTTTGTCGGCGTGCTGCCACCCAACTTCTTCACCCTGCACGCATTCGCCCTCGGCACTCTCGGTGAACTGATCCTGCTGTCGCTGGCACTGGCGGATCGCATCAAGTTCATGGAAAACCACGCGCTGGCCCAGGCGTTCGTCGATCCGCAAACCAACGCGCCCAATTTTTCATTTTTCAAAAACCGTTTTCCCGAACAACTGCCGTCACTGCAGCAGCGCTATCCCAACCTGTTCGTGGTCGTGCTCGACCTGCATGGCTTTCGCGAACTGGTGGGTCTGCTGGGGCCGGACGTGCTCAAACTCGCCTACGACCGTCACGTGGAACGCAGCCAGCATCTGCTGGCGAATCGCAACTGGGCGGTACCGATTCGCACATTGCAACGCCAGGATGCCTATCTGATGACGTTGCCC
>JAWKZS010000038.1:0-23679 GCA_041395845.1 Gammaproteobacteria bacterium | reverse complement strand
GAAGGGGTAAAGCCGCCGCCAACTTCGCTATGGCGATAGTCAAAGAACAGGTCGGCAGTGGGGGCGTGACCGGCTTTTTTCTCGGACACTTCCTTTTCGGCAGCCTGTGACAGGAACTGCGCTGCGAGCAACTGGTAGTTGTTGCGCTTGGCGAAGTCCTCCCACTCAGCCAGTTCCAGCGGCTGCGGAGGATCGATGGGAATGTCCTTGGGGAGCGGGCTGACCAGATCAATCGGGTTGCCTGTCAGCAAGGTCAGGTTTTCCTTCAGGCTGTCCAGCTGTGCCTGGATCATGATGACGGCAGCGTTGGCCAGGTCGAATTGCGCCTGGGTTTCGAATACGTCAGTGTCACGCACCAGCCCAAGGCGATAGCGGTTTTTCATTTCGGTGAGCTGGGTGCGCAGCATCTTTTCTTCGGACTGGGCCAGGCGGAGTTCTTCCTGGGCCTTGAGTACGCCAAAGTAGGCTTCTGCCGAGCGGACGATCAATTCCTGCTGGGCAAACGCCAAGTCTGCCTTGCCGCCATTGTCGAGGATCTGGGCCCGCTTGTAGCGGTGCCAGCGATCCATCCGGATCAGGGGTTGGGTGACGGTGACGCCGTACTGCTTGACACTATAATCGCTGCTGCTGTCGCTGGTGGCGCTTATGCGCGAGCTGCATTCATCAAATTCAGCCTGGCTGTCGTTTTCGATTGCAGAAGCCCAACAAGCCAGGTTGTCGAAAGAAAGGATCTCACCCACGATGTTTTCGTTGAATGACTGACCATCATACTGCTGCCTTGCCCAGGTCGCATTGGCCTCTGCCGTTGGCAGCAGGGTGCCGTAGGCCTGCTCCATCTTCTCCCGGTCAGCCAGGTATTTCTGCTTTTTGGACGCCCACTGGGGATCGTTCTTGCGGGCCAGGTTGAAGATATCAACGAGGTTTTCGGAGTAGGCGGAAGTGGTGATGGAAAGCAGAAGTACCGATACAAAACCGAGAATGACAGGGGATTTCTTCATGAGGTCGCGTACTTTGTTGTTATGCCTTGATTTTTGGATGCTCACTGTACGCTAACGGGATGCTAAATAAAAGTATCGTAACCGTATCCCGGGGCTCATCTGTCCGTTTATGACAGCGTTGGCAGAACGTCAGTGCAGGTTCGTAGGATCATATAAGCAATTGGCTGGTTGCGAATTGCGCTTCTTGTGTCGCTTTGTTGATGTGGTGTAAGACAATGTAAGTGCTTTGGGGCAGGTGTCGTGATTCCGTATACAGGGAATTGTATGTTGTTGATAATAAATGGCTTATAAGGTATATCTTTCGCGCGCTGGCGTATACGTCTCATCTACTTTTAATAATCGGCCAATTTGAATACAGTATCGCCTTTGGCGTGCTGATATAGTGAATTGGTTGGGTGCACGCCTGTATCTGCACTCTACGGAGTGTTTACGCTGCCCCAGGGATTGGGATAACGCCGGGTTGCCTGTGTGGGCAGCCAGCAAAAATAAGAAGAACTTGGCAGGAATAATGTCTTTATGTCAGTAGATGTCCGCTCCGATTCGTTCGACCCATCCCGTTGTGCAACCCTGATCGAGCTGCTGGAATCCCGAGCTGCCCTGCATCCGGACAAGGTGGTGTTCACCTTTCTGCCGGACGGCGAGGACAAGGGCATCACCGTCACCTATGGCGAGCTGTCCCTGCGGGCGCGGGCCATTGCCAACCGTTTCCGCGAGTTCACCGAGGTAGGTGACCGCGCGTTGATGCTGTTTCCTTCCGGTCTGGAATTCATTTTTGCGTTCTTTGGCTGCCTGTACGCAGGCCTGATTGCAGTGCCTGCCTATCCGCCTCGGCGCAACCAGAATCTGAACCGTCTCAAATCGATTATCGATGATTGTGATCCGTCCCTGGTACTGACGACTTCCAAGGTCATGACGGTGGCTGAACCGCTGTTTGCGGAGACCCCGGGATTGCAGGCGCTGATGTGGCAAACCGTCGATATGGACGAGCCTTCGTCGGCCGATGGCTGGCAGGAGCCGCCTATCAACCGTGATACGCTGGCATTCCTGCAATATACGTCGGGTTCCACCGGTAACCCGAAAGGTGTCATGGTGAGTCATGGCAACCTGATCTACAACGAGGCCATGATCAGCGTCGGGTTCCGCAGCAATGACCAGGATGTGTCGGTCAGCTGGCTGCCGATGTTCCATGATATGGGCCTGATTGGCACCACACTGCAGCCGTTGTGCTGCGGGGCCACTTCCGTGTTCATGTCGCCCGCGTCGTTCCTGCAGAAGCCCATGCGCTGGCTGCAGGCCATCAGCGATTATCGTGGCACGGCCATTTGTGCGCCGAACTTTGCCTATGAATTGTGTGCTCGCCAGATTACCGATGAGCAGAAGGCGCAACTGGACCTGTCGTCCCTGCGCGTGGCTCTGTCCGGTGCGGAACCGGTGCGGTCAGAAACCCTGGAAGCCTTTATCGAAGCGTTCGAGCCTTGCGGCTTCCGCCGTGGCGCGTTCACCCCGACGTTCGGTTTGGCAGAAGCGACGTTGCTGGTGAGTTGTGCCCGTGAGGAAAATCGCCCGCTGTACACCGATGTGGACACCCAGGCCCTGGCGGAGAATCGCATTGTGCCGGTGACCGCAGGCTCGGATACCAAGGCAACCCGTCTGGTATCCAACGGCGTGACATTCCTGGATGCCGAACTGGCGATCGTCGATCCGGTGTCGAAGGAGGTGGTGGCGGAAGGGCAGGTTGGTGAGATCTGGTCCAAGGGCGATCACATTGCGAAGGGTTACTGGCGCAAGGATGAGGCCACGGTTGAAACCTTCCAGGCCTACACCGCCGATGGTCGCGGCCCCTTCATGCGTACCGGGGATCTGGGCTGCCAGATCAATGGCGAGCTATATATTACCGGTCGTCAGAAGGATGTGATCATCATCCGCGGCCGCAATCATTATCCCCAGGATATCGAGCTGACCGTTCAGCAGAGTCATGTTGCGCTGAAGGCAGATGCCGGCGCGGCGTTTGTCGCCAAGATCGATGGCGAAGATCGTCTGGTGATCGTGCAGGAAGTGGAACGTAAATACCGCATGCGTCTGGTGACGGATGTGGTGGCGGCAGCGATCCGGGAAGCGGTTGCCGAGAATCATGAGTTGCAGGTGTACACCATTGTCTTCCTCAAGCCGGGCGCGATTCTCAAGACCTCCAGCGGCAAGATCCAGCGTAGCGCCAACCGTCAGGCGTTTCTGGATGGTACGCTGGATGCCATCGATATCAGCTCGCTCAAGCAGCAGGAACTGACTGAAAGCGGCAAGCAGGCCATCGAAGCGGCGCTGAATCTGACCCGTGAGGATTGGCTGGCGCTGCCGGCTGATCAGCAGGAGCCGCGCCTGGTGCTGTACCTGAAAGCCGCCATTGCCAGTGAAATTGGCGAGCAGCTCGACCGGATTCGCGACGATATCAGCCTGATGGGGCTGGGTATCGATTCCCTGCAGATTACCCAGCTGTTCACCCGTTTGCGGGATCGTTTCAAGATCGATCTGGAACTGCCGGCGCTGTTCGATGCCGCGGATTTCAATGCGCTGGCGGCGACGCTGGCCAATGCCATGCAGGGCAATACCGTCTCCAAACTGCCGCCACTGACACCAGTCGAGCGTCAGGATCTGATGCCCATGTCGTTTTCGCAGAAGCGCATGTGGTTCCTCGACAAACTGCGTGAAGGCAATGTGGCCTACAACCTGCCGTTCGCCCTGAAAATTCAGGGCGGACTGGACATCGCGGCCGCGCAGAAAGCGTTTGAAAGCATGGTGCGTCGCCACGAAGTCCTGCGCACGATTTATGTGGAGCAGGATGGTCGCGCCTATCAGCAGGTGCTGCCGTCGAAGCCCTGGGTGTTTGATATCGAGGATCTGACCTACCTGAAAGAACCCGCACTGTCGAAGGCGGTGGCAGATCGCATTGATCGCGAGGCGCGCAAGCCTTTTAATCTTGCAACCGGTCCGGTGATTCGTACCCAGCTGCTGCAACTGCCGCCGCTGGAATCCGATAGCGTGAAGGGGCGGGCGGCGGAACAGTATCTGCTGCTGATTACCATGCATCACATCGCGGCGGATGGTTTCTCGCTGAAGGTGATTACCGACGAGATTTCCCGTGCCTATGAAGCGGAAATTCATGAAGGTAACCCGCAATTGCCGGCGTTGCCCATTCAGTATGCTGATTTTGCCCACTGGCAGAAGCACCTGTTCGACAGCGGCCTGCTGAACAAGCAGCTCGAATATTGGGTCAATCACCTGCAGGGTGTGCCGGTGCTGGATCTGCCCACGGATCATCCGCGTCCGCCGGAGCAGAGTTTCCAGGGCTCCAACTTCTATTTCTCGATCGAAAAAGACAAGGTGCAGGCGCTCAAGCAGCTCAGCCGGTCTCAGGGCGTGACGTTCTATATGACCCTGCTGGCGTCGTTCAAGGTGTTGCTGCATCACTACACCGGCAGTGAAGATATCTGTGTCGGTACGCCGATCGCGAACCGCACCACGCCGGAGCTGGAAAAACTGATCGGCTTCTTCGTCAACACACTGGCGTTACGCTCGGATCTGAGTGGCAATCCGTCGTTTGTGGACTTCCTGCAGCGTACTCGCAAGGTGACGCAGGGAGCGTTTGCCAATCAGGAAATGCCGTTCGAGCGCGTCGTTGAGGCGCTGGGTATTCCCCGCGACATGAGTTATTCGCCGGTGTTCCAGGTGATGTTCGTGTTGCAAAACAGCACCATCGATGAAGGATTCAACCTGGCGGGCGTGAATGTGGAAAGCCTGCATACCGCGCCGGGGACTTCAAAGTTCGACATGACGCTGGAATTCAGTGAAGAATCCGGAGTGCTGCATGGCGATCTGGAATTTTCCACTGATCTGTTCGAGCGTTCCACGATCGAGCGTTTCGTCGAGCATTATCGCCAGCTGGTGGAAGCCATCATCGCCGCGCCACAAACGCCGGTGGGCTTGCTCAGCATCCTGGCGCCATCTGAAAAAGTGCAGCTGCTGCAGACCTTCAATGCAACCGACGAAAATTTCCCGTCCGGCGACAGCATGCATGGTCTGTTCGAGGCGCAGGTACAGCGAACCCCGGATGCGATCGCGCTGGTGTTCGAACAGGAGCGGCTGACCTATCGCCAACTGAATGAGCGTGCCAACCTTTTGGCCCGCCATCTGCAGGCGCTGGGTGTGCAGAAAGAATCCCTGGTGGGTGTGTGCATGGCGCGGCAGACCGAGTTGGTCGTGTCATTGCTGGCGATTCTGAAAGCCGGTGGGGCGTACGTGCCGATCGATCCGAATTATCCGGCC
Source organism: Gammaproteobacteria bacterium (assembly GCA_041395845.1). GTDB lineage: Bacteria > Pseudomonadota > Gammaproteobacteria > Pseudomonadales > Ketobacteraceae > Ch67. The sequence goes on along the minus strand of JAWKZS010000038.1, from coordinate 18,364 downwards.
GATCGCGTGGCGTATATGCTGGAAGATGCCAGCGCGCCGGTGGTTATTTCCCAGTCGTCAATGAACCATCTGTTGCCGCCAGCGAATCCGCAGGCGGGCTTCCACGTTGTGAACATTGATCAGCTGGATCTGGCTGGCGTGGATTCCGTGAATCTCAATGTTGAGCTGGACAACCAGCAGCTGGGCTACGTGATCTACACGTCCGGTTCCACCGGCAAACCGAAAGGTGTAATGATCACTCACGCCAACGCGGCGGCGCTGGTGCACTGGGCGCATACGGTTTATAGCCCGGCGGATCTGTCTGGTACCCTGGCGGCCACGTCGATCTGTTTCGATCTTTCTGTATTTGAAATTTTTGTGACCCTGGCCGCTGGTGGCAAGGTTATCCTGGCAGAAAACGTGCTGGCATTGCCGACCATCCCAGCCCGCGCTGAAGTGGTGCTGGTGAACACGGTGCCTTCGGCCATTGCCGCACTGCAGCGCGCAGGCACTATCCCTGCCAACGTCAAAGTCATCAACCTGGCGGGTGAAGCGTTGCCGGCGAGCCTGGTGGATGCGCTGTATGAAACTACCGCCGTGGAGCGCGTTTACGATCTGTACGGCCCGTCGGAAGACACCACCTATTCGACGTTTACCCTGCGCGAACCGGGCAAGCCGGCCACCATTGGGCGGCCCATCAGCAATACTCACGCGTATGTATTGAACCAGTATGGCCAACTGGTGCCACCGGGCCTTGCCGGTGAACTGTATCTTGCCGGTACCGGTGTGACCCGTGGCTATCGTAATCGCGACGATCTGACGGCGGAAAAATACCTGCCCAATCCGTTCGAACCCGAAGGCATCTATGCCCGCATGTACCGCACTGGTGACCTGGTGCGCTACATGAAAAACGGCAATCTGGAATACCTGGGGCGGATCGACCATCAGGTGAAGGTGCGCGGATTCCGTATCGAACTGGGGGAAATCCAGTCCGTCATCAACAAGGCGCCGGGCGTGCAGGAATGTCTGGTGGTGACCAGCGAAGATGCCGCCGGTGGCAAGTCCCTGGTGACCTATCTGGTCAGCCAGCTGGATGCGGCCGAGGTGATCCAGTCCGCCCGCGCGGTGATCCGCGAGCATCTGCCGGACTACATGATGCCGGCGGCCTTTGTAGTGCTGCCAAAGTTCCCGCTGACACCCAACGGCAAGATCGATCGTTCCGCATTGCCGGCGCCGAAACTGGATGATCTGCTGGGTGCGGATTTTGTCGAGCCGCGAACCGAAGACGAGCAACGCATGGCGAAGATCTGGTGCGAAGTGCTGGGTCTGGAGCGCGTCGGTGTTACCAGTAATTTCTTCGAACTGGGCGGGCATTCGCTGCTGGCTACGCAGGCGGTATCCCGGATTCGGGAAGAGTTCCGGGTCGAGCTGCCGGTAAAAGCGCTGTTCGCTACACCAACCATTGCCGAACTGTGCCAGGCGCTGGCAACGGCGGGTGCGCTGTCACCGTTGGCGCCGCCGCCGGTACAACGTATTTCCCGCGACGAAGACATGCCGCTGTCGTTCGCGCAGATGCGGTTGTGGTTCCTGAATCAGCTGGAAACCGGCAAATCCGAATACAACATTTCCACGTCCTACAACATGCCGGCAGCGATCCGCATGAAGGGCGATCTCAATGTCAGTGCCCTGCGCAAGGCATTTCAGGCGCTGGTGGAACGGCATGAATCCCTGCGGACGTCCTTCCTGATCGACGATGGACGTGCGACCCAGGTAATCCGCGAGCCGACTGACTGGTTCATGGATGTGCGCGATCTGCGTCATCTGGATCAGGAGGAGCGTGAGGCAGAAGTGATCCGCCTGGCGGAAGACGAAGCGACCCGTTCCTTCGACCTGATTCTGGGTGGTCTGGAAAAGGCCCGCCGTATTCGTCTGATGCGGACCCGTCTGCTGCAGACCGGTGAAAAGGAACACGTGCTGCTGCTGACCATGCATCACATCATTTCTGATGGCTGGTCCCTCGGTATCCTGATTGATGAAGTGGGCGAACTTTATCGTTCGCTGGTGCAGGGTCAGGCGCCGAATCTGCCGGAACTGCATGTCCAGTATGTGGATTACGCCAGCTGGCAGCGCCAGTGGATGGATGGCCCGGTATTCGAGCATCAGCTGAATTACTGGCGTGGTGCGCTGGCCGGTGTGCCGGTGCTGGAATTGCCTACGGACCGTCCGCGTCCGGCGACCATGACCTTCAATGGTTCCTACGAGCCGGTGAAACTGGATCACGCTCTGACCCAGAAGCTGAATGCGCTGAGCCGCAGCCAGGGTTCAACGCTGTTCATGACACTGCTTGGCGCGTTCTACGCGCTGCTGTATCGCTATACCGGCCAGACCGACATCTGTATCGGTACGCCGGTCGCCAATCGCGCGCGTCCCGAGTTCGAGCGATTGATCGGCTGCTTCGTCAACAGTCTGCCGTTGCGCGCCAATCTCGATGGTGATCCGCGCTTTGTGGATCTGCTGTCGCAGGTGCAGGATGTGACGCTGGCCGGATACGAACATCAGGATCTGCCGTTCGAGCGGCTGGTGGATGCGCTGGGTGTGGCCCGCGATCGCAGCCATACGCCGCTGTTCCAGGTGATGTTCACGCTGCAGAATGCGTCCAGCACCTTGGGCATGTCGATGCCCGGGCTGGATGTGGAGCTGCTGCCGTCGGTGGCCCGCACTGCCAAATTCGATATCACCCTGAACCTGGAAGAGGGCGCGGACGGCCTGATTGGCATGTTCGAGTACAATACGGACCTGTTTGATCGCGCGACCATTCATCGCATGGTGAACCATTTCGAACGGATTCTGGAGGCGCTGGTGGAGCATCCGCAGCAGCGCATCTCTGAACTGCCGCTGCTGAGTGAAGGCGAACAGCGCCTGATCCTGCAGGACTGGAACCACCGTGGCGAGAGTTACGAGTTCAACGACACCATTCACGGCCGGGTGGAACGTCAGGCGGCACGTACTCCGTTTCGGGTCGCAATCTCCATGGGCGGCGAGGCGCTCACCTACAAGGATCTGAACGAACGCGCCAACCATTTGGCCCATTATCTGCGGGCGCAGGGCGTGGTTGCCGACCAGCTGGTAGGCATCAGCCTGGAGCGTTCACTGGAGATGGTGATTGCGATCCTCGGCATCCTGAAAGCCGGTGGCGCCTATGTGCCGGTAGACCCCAACAATCCTGAAGAACGCAGCCGGTTCATTCTCGAGGATGCCGGCGTCGCGCTGCTGCTGACCCAGACCGATGTGGCGTCCCGGATTCCGGCCGGCAAGTACAAGGCTTTGTTGCTGGATCAGTTGCAGTCGGAACTGGCAGTACAGCCCAGCCACAATCCCGAGCCGCTGGCCGATGCTGACAGTCGCGCCTATGTCATCTACACATCCGGCACGACCGGCAAGCCAAAAGGCGTGCTGATTCCCCATTCCAACGTGATCCGCCTGTTCACCGCCACCGAGCAGTGGTACAGCTTCGGTGAGCAGGACGTGTGGACCGTGTTCCATTCCTTCGCGTTCGACTTTTCGGTGTGGGAATTGTGGGGAGCGCTGTTCTACGGTGGCCGCGCCATTGTGATTCCGTCGCGGATTGCCAAGTCTACCGAAGACTTCTATGAGCTGGTGTGCAGTGAAGGCGTGACTGTGCTGAACCAGACGCCGTCCGCGTTCACCCAGTTCATCCGGGTGGATGAATACAGCCGTGAGGACAAGCCGGACCTGGCGGCACGTCTGCGTCTGCGCTATGTGATCTTCGGCGGTGAGGCACTGGATTTTGCCGCGCTGCAGAAGTGGGCGGATCACCATGGCCTGGATCACCCGCAACTGATCAACATGTACGGCATTACCGAAACTACCGTGCACGTGACCTATCATCGCATTCTGGCTGACGACCTGGATCGCCGGCAGAGTCTGGTGGGGCGGCCGATTCCCGATCTGGATCTGTATATCCTCGACAGTCATCTGAATCCGGTGCCGATCGGCGTGCCGGGCGAGCTGCACGTGGGTGGCCAGGGCTTGGCCCATGGGTATCTGAACCGGCAGGATCTGACCGACCAGCGTTTCATCCCCAGCCCGTTCAGTCAGGGTGTGCAGCGCGAAAAAGGCCTGTATCAGCGCCTGTACAAGACTGGCGACGTTGGTCGTTATCTGCCTAACGGTGTGGTGGAGTATCTGGGCCGGATCGACGATCAGGTCAAGATCCGCGGCTACCGGATCGAGCTGGGCGAAATCGAGTCTGCCATCAGCCAGTACGCCGGCGTGCGTGAGGCAGTGGTGCTGGCGCGGGAAGACATCCCCGGCGACAAGCGTCTGGTGGCCTACATTGCCGCCGACGAAGGCGCGCTGGATCTGGCCGATCTGAAAACCCAGATCCGCAAATCCCTGCCGGAATACATGGTGCCCAGTGCCTATGTGGTGATGGAGGCGTTCCCGCTGACGGTGAACGGCAAGATCGACAAGCGTGCCTTGCCGGTGCCGGACGATGCAGCAGTGCCGAAGAACGAATATGTGGCGCCGCGCAACGAAACCGAAGAGGCGCTGGTGCACATTTGGCGGGAAGTGCTGGGCCTGGAGCAGGTCGGCGTGCGCGACAACTTCTTCGACATCGGTGGTCATTCGCTGCTCGCTACCCAGGTGGTATCTCGGGTGCGGGAACACTTCAATGTGGATCTGGCGTTGAGCGCACTGTTCGAGGAACCGACCATTGAAAACATCGCTCTGCACCTGTTGCAGGCGGAACTGGTGGGCACGGATGAACTGGAAATGGCCGAGCTGTTGGCCGAAATCGAAGGATTGAGCGAAGAAGACCTGAGAAATCTGCAGTAAAATCGCAGTGCCAGAGGGTTGGGCTGGGCTCAATCCTCTGACTTTACTACAATTATTAGAATAATAAGCGGGCCGGTTGGCCTGCAATGCGTTGTTTATAGCGTACTAAACTATCACAATGGCATGGCGACGTGCCGGTGAATAGTGTGGTTTGGGGCCATCCTGCCGGACACCGTCCAGTGTCCGTCCCTGGCGGTGCGATACCAGCCGTTGCGCTCACGCTCAGTAAATAACAAGCACAAAATATCTCACGGGCACTTTGATTCAATGACAGACAAGAAGTTACTCAACCGTTTGGCCAGCCTGTCTCCTGAACAGCGGGAAGCGTTGCTGAAGCAGCTGCAGAAGAAGAAATCCCAGGGAGCAGAGCCGCGCAAGGACGGAATCCAGGTCTACCCGCGGGATTCCCAGCATCTGCCCATGTCTTATGCGCAGCAGCGGTTGTGGTTTATCGACCAGCTTCAGTCTGGCAGTGCCAGTTACAATATCTCCGCTGCATTGCGGATGAAGGGCAGTCTGGACGTTGAAGCCCTTCGCATGAGCTTCGACGAGATCGTGAGCCGTCACGAAGTCCTCCGTACTACCTTCATAACGGAAGACGGCCAGGGCCGCCAGGTGATCAACGAACACCAGCGCTGGGAATTGGCGACCATCAGTCTTGAACCGCTGAGCCGTGAGGAGCAGGAAGAAGTCATCCGTGCCCGCTTCAACGGTGACGCCCATACTTCATTCGATCTGATCAATGGTCCACTGCTGCGCACCCGGCTGATCCGTCTCAGCAGCACCGAGCACGTGATGATTGTGACCATGCACCACATCATCGCCGATGGCTGGTCGATGGGTGTGTTCATCCGTGAAATGGCGCTGCTGTATGATGCCTTCACCCAGGATAAACAATCGCCGCTAACCGATCTGAAAATCCAGTACGCGGATTATTCCCTGTGGCAGCGGGAATGGCTGTCTGGCGAGCGGCTGGAGCGCCAGCTGAGTTACTGGAAAACCCGGCTCGATGGCGTGCCGGTGCTGGAAATGCCAACGGATTTTGCGCGTCCACCCATGCACACCTATCAGGGCGCCAACCTGCATTTCCGTCTGGATGTGGAAACGTCCCGCGGCCTGAATGAACTGGCGAAGAAGCAGGGCGCCACTCTGTTCATGGTGCTGTTCGCGTCGTTGCAAACGCTGCTGCACCGTTACAGCGGCCAGGACGATGTGTGCGTCGGTACGCCGATTGCGGGACGGGTCCGTCCGGAACTCGAACAATTGATCGGCTGTTTCGTGAATACGCTGGCGATACGGAGCGATCTGTCCGGCAATCCCACCTTCACGTCGCTGCTGAAACAGGCGCAGCAGAACCTGACCGGCGCCTACGATCATCAGGACATTCCGTTCGAACGTTTGGTGGATGAGCTGGGTGTGGCTCGGGAAATGAGCCACACGCCGCTGTTCCAGGTGATGTTCGTATTGCAGAACGCCACCAGCACCAGCGCGCTGTCGCTGCCCGGCCTGAATATCGAATTGCTGCCGGAAGAATCCGAAACCTCGAAATTCGACCTCACTATCAACATGCGCGAAGAAAAGGGCGCGCTGGTGGGTGACTTTGAATACCGCACCGATCTGTTCATGGCTGCGACCATCCAGCGCATGATCAGCCATTTCCAGAACCTGCTCAAAGCCGTGGTGGCCAATCCTGCCGGCAGCATCGATGATTTCGATTACCTGAGCGTCCAGGAGCGCCAGCAGTTGCTGGTGGACTGGAACAATACCGCGTCTGATTATGAGCGTGACGCGGATGTGGTGGCGGTGTTCGCCGGGCAGGTGCGCCAGTACCCGGATCGCATCGCGGTGGAGCTGGGCAAGCAGCAGCTGACTTATCAACAGTTGGATCAGCGCGCCAACCATGTGGCGCTGTGGCTGATTGAAAAGGGCGTTCAGCCAGGCCAGCGGGTGGGCCTGTGCGCCGAGCGCAGTATCGAAACGGTTGCCGCGATCCTGGGTATCCTGAAGGCCGGTGCTGCCTATGTGCCGCTGGACCCGTCTTATCCGCAGGATCGTCTGCATTACATGCTGGACGATACTGCCGCATCCATCGTGATTGCCCATCCGCACCTGACCGGCAATCTGCCGGTGACTGCTGAGAATCTGATTGACCTGACCCGGCTGCAGACCGAAACATCCCCATGTCCTGATCCGGGTGTGCAGGTGGGCCCGCTGGCACCGGCTTATGTGATGTACACCTCCGGTTCCACCGGCAAGCCAAAGGGCATCGAAGTCGTCCAGCGCAATATCGTGCGGCTGGTGCGCAACACCAATTTCATGACGCTGGATGCGCAGACGGCGTTTCTGCAGTATGCGCCGATCTCGTTCGATGCGGCGACGCTGGAAATCTGGGGGCCGCTGCTCAATGGTGGCAAGATCGTGGTGGCGCCTCCGGGTCAATTGACGCCCGATGAGCTGGGCAGCGTGATTGCCCAGGGGAATGTCAATGCAGCGTGGCTGACGGCCGCGTTGTTCCATGTGTTTGCCGAATATCATGCCGATCAGTTGCGGCCGATCCGTCAGCTGCTGGCCGGTGGTGACGTGCTGTCGCCGAAGCTGGTGCGCAAGGTGCTGGAACAGTTCCCCGGCATGACACTGATCAACGGTTACGGCCCTACGGAAAATACCACGTTCACCTGCTGCTATCCGATGCAGTCAGCGGCGGATGTGCGTCACACGGTGCCCATTGGCCGGCCGATTGCCAACACCAAAGTCTACGTGCTGGATCGCAATCTGAAGCCGGTACCGATTGGTGTTCCTGGTGAGTTGTATACGTCCGGCGATGGTGTGGCCAATGGCTATCTGAATCGCGAAGAACTCACTGCCGACGTGTTCGTGGACAATCCGTTCCGTGCCGGTGACGACGCCCGCATGTACAAGACAGGTGACCTGGTTCGCTATTACCCCGATGGCAATATCGAATATCTGGGCCGTATCGATCAGCAGGTGAAAATTCGTGGTTTCCGTATCGAACTGAACGAAGTGGAAGATGCGATCAGCCGGATCAACACCATTCGCGAAGTGGCGGTGATTGCCCGCGAGGATGTGCCCCGCGTTAAACGCCTGGTGGCGTACTACGTGCCGGTGGAAGGTTCTCATCCAACCGCGATCGAATTGCGGGCGGAATTGAAACAGTCGTTGCCGGATTACATGGTGCCGTCGGCCTTCGTGGCCATGGATGCACTGCCGGTGACCGCGAACGGCAAACTGGACCGTCGCGCATTGCCCAAGCCGGAAACGGACAACGAAATTGCATTGCAGCGGGTGCCGCCGCGTACCGAAAAGGAAAAAATTCTCGCGGATATCTGGTGTCAGGTTCTTAACCTGCCAGAAGTAGGCATCCGGGACAATTTCTTCGAGCTGGGTGGCGACTCCATTCTCAGCATCCAGATCATCAGCCGCGCCAAGCTGGCGGGTCTGCATCTGACCACCAAGCAGATTTTCGAAAATCAGACCGTTGAAGAGCTGGCCGAAGTAGCCAGTGAAGTGGAAACGCCGATCCTCGCCGAGCAGGGTCTGGTCGTGGGTGACGTCGAGCTGTCGCCTATTCAGCAATGGTTCTTCGAACATGATTTTGCCCAGGAACATCACTGGAACCAGTCAGTGCTGCTGGATATCAAGGTGGATACCAAACTCACCGAACAGCAGATCAGCAAGGCGCTGGCGGCCGTGGTATTGCAGCATGATGCGCTGCGTCTGCGCTTCGCTCGCGACGACGAAAACGTGCGGCAGTTCCATCACGAAAGTGCCGTGGGCAGCGAACACTTCGTGCTGCACCAGATCGATCTGGAACAGCATCCGGATACTGCGCTGGCGCAAACCATCACCGACCATTGCTCCCGTATTCAGGCCAGCCTGAATCTGGCGCAGGGACCGTTGCTGGCGGCCGGTTTGTTCAAGCTGGCCAGTGGGCAGCGCAAGTTACTGCTGGTGATCCATCACCTGGTGGTGGATGGTGTATCCTGGCGAATTCTGCTGGATGATTTCACCCAGGCGCTGCAGAAAGTGCAGCAGCATGATGAACCTGCTCTGGGTATGAAAACCACGTCCTACCAGCAGTGGGTGGGCGCACTGAAGGATTACGTCACCAGTGGGGCGATCAACGAGGAAATGGATCACTGGCGCAAGCTGGTGTGGGCAGATAAGCCTGTGCTGCCCCTGGATGATCCGGACGGCAGTTATACCGTCGCCGATACGGTCGTGCTGTCCCGCACGCTGGCGGAGGAACAGACCCAGTCCCTGCTGCGCGATGTCAACCGCGCTTATCGTACCGACATTACCGACGTGCTGATGACAGCGCTGGCCCGTACCTTCAGTGACTGGAGTGGCAACGTCGAAACCTTGCTGGAGCTGGAAGGCCACGGTCGCGAAATCTTTTCGGAAAAGGTCGATCTCAGCCGTACCGTTGGTTGGTTCACCTCGGTTTATCCCGTGCGTTTGCACTACGAAAACGGCCAGTCGCTGCAGGACAACCTGAAATCCATCAAGGAACAGCTGCGACAGATTCCGAATCGCGGTTTTGGTTATGGTGCATTGCGCTATCTGGGTACGCCGGAGCAGCGGGATGAGCTGGAGCAGGCGCCGCAGGCGGATCTGGTCTTCAACTATCTGGGCCAGTTCGATTCCATTATTGAAAACAATCCCTGGTTCACCGTTGCAGCCGAAGAACGCGGTCTTGAGCACAGTCTGGAAAGTCACGATCCCCATCGCCTCAGCATCAACAGCCATATCGTTGAAGGGCGTCTGCAGGTCGACTGGATCTACAGTGACAAAGTGTTCAAGCCACAGACCATCGAGCGACTCGCAACTCAGTACATGCGCGCCCTGGAACAGGTGATCCAGCATTGCACCCAGGCGGATGTGTTCGGCTACACGCCATCCGATTTCCCGTTGGCAAAACTGGATCAGCAACAGATCGACCGCCTGGTGGGCAAGCAGCGTGGCATCGTGTCGATTTACCCGCTGTCGCCGATGCAGGAAGGGATGCTTTTCCACAGTCTGTTTGATAATGACACCGGTGTGTATTTCGAGCAGTTGAGTGTTGAAGTGATCGGTAATGTGGATCGCGACCTGCTCAAACAGGCGTGGATACAGGTGGTGAACCGCCATCCTGCGCTGCGCAGCGCGTTTGTGTGGCAGGATCTGGATCGGCCGTTGCAGATTGTCTACAACCGCATCGACATGGAAGTGAACGAATTCGACTGGCGCAATATCGATCCGGCGCAGGAACAGCATCGTCTGGATGTCTGGCTGGAAAAAGATCGTCAGCGCGGATTTGATTTTGACAAGCCCGGTCTGATGCGACTGGCGTGGGTGGATCTGCCCGGCCATCGCTCACGGCTGATCTGGAGTTTCCACCATATCGTGCTGGATGGCTGGTCGTTGCCGCTGGTGATGGGCGAAGTGTTCCAGACCTATGGCGCCCTGGCGAAAGGTCTGCAACCGCAATTCCCGCAGCCGGGTTCTTACGAAGATTTCATCGCCTATCTGGAGAAGACCGACAAGGGCGATGCGCTGCAGTTCTGGAAGCTGTATCTGGCCGGTTTTGAAGCCGCCACGCCATTGCCGAACAAGAAGCAGCGTGGAGCACAGCAGGAGCGGGTATTCAGCGAAAACCATCTGCGTCTGGATGATACGCTGACTGCACGGCTGCAGCAGTTTGCGCGGGAACAGCATGTCACCCTGAATACAGTGATTCAGGCGGCCTGGGGTGTGCTGCTGGCCCGTTACAGCGGTGAAAAAGACGTGGTGTTTGGTACCACGGTGTCCGGTCGTCCGGCGGAGTTGCCCCATGTCGAGCAGATCGTGGGTCTGTTCATCAACACGCTGCCATTGCGTCTGCAGATTGATGATGACACGACCATCGGGCCCTTGCTGCAACGCATGCAGGAAGACCAGCTGGATCTGCGCCGTTACGAATTTACGCCGCTGGTGGATATCCACCGTCATTCCGATGTGCCTGGTGATCAGGCGCTGTTCGACAGCATTCTGGTATTCGAAAACTACCCGGTGGGCGAGGCGGTGCATTCCGCTGACGAGCTGCTGGATATCGGTCATATCACCACGATCGAGCATACCAACTTCCCGATTACGCTGATCGTGGAGCCGTCTGACCGGCTGCTGATCAAGTTGTCCTACGATGCGACCCTGTTTGACGGGGCGGCGATCAGCCGCACGTTGCAGCATTTGCAGCGTGTCATTCATGGCATGCTGTCGCAGCCTGATGTGCCGTTGTGGCGTTTGCCAATCCTTGGTGAGGAAGAGCGTAGCCAGATTCTGCACCAGTGGAATCCGGAGCCGGCCAACTATCCGCGCAATCTGTGTCTGCATCATATTTTCGAACGTCAGGTGAAGGCGCATCCAGAGCGGATCGCCCTGGTGTCGGCCGATGTTGAAGTCTCGTACGATGAACTGAACAGGCGCGCAAACCGTCTGGCTCGATTGCTGCTGGAGTCCGGCGTCAAGGATCAGGATTTCGTCACGGTTGCGCTGGATCGTTCCATCGACATGGTGGTCAGTATCCTGGCGATTCTCAAAGCCGGCTGCGCCTATGTACCAGTCGATCCCGAGTATCCGGCAGAACGGATCACCTTCATGCTGGAAGACACCCGCTCGCCGGTGATGATTTCCGTGAGCAGCCATCTGGAACGGCTGGCGCCAATCATGGCGTCCGTGGGTGCCAATGCACGTCTGGTTCTGCTGGATCGTGATGCGGATCTGCTGGCAGCGAAATCCGGTGATAACGTGCGACTTTCAGTACGGGAAACACCTCAGCGACATGCGTATGTCGTTTATACGTCGGGTTCCACTGGCAAGCCCAAAGGTGTGCTGGTCAATCAGCTGGGTGTCGTGCGTCTGGCGCTTGACACGAATTATTTCCGTGTTGATGAAGATGATCGGGTTGCGCACCTGTCGAACGTATCATTCGATGCATCGGTCTTTGATCTGGGCGCCATTGCTGAATGGCATCACCATGGTGCTCTACAGCAAGGATGTGCTGATGACGCCGGATGCGTTCCATGCGGAGTTGCAGCGCACTGGTACCAATGTAGTGTTCATTACTACCGCACTGTTCAACGTATTTGCGGCGACGCTGCCGGAAATTTTCCGATCGCTGAAGTACATGATGTTTGGCGGTGAAGCCTGCGACCCCAATCAGGTGCGCAAGGTGTTGAAAGGGTACAAGCCGCGTCATCTGCTGCACGTTTACGGGCCGTCAGAAAATACAACCTTCTCCACCTGGTACGAAATCGAACACGTCAGCGACTGGGCTACGACAGTACCGATCGGCCGCAGTATTTCCGGCTCAACGGCCTATATCCTGGATCGCCATCAGCAACCCGTTCCGGTGGGCGTTATTGGCGAAATCTATGTCGGTGGTGAAGGCCTTGCGATCGGTTATCTGAACGATGCGGAAAAGACGGCTGCAGCTTTCGTGGCAAATCCGTTCGTAACCAACAGCGAAGAGCGTCTTTATCGCACCGGCGACCTGGCCCGTTACACTGAAGATGGCCAGATCGAAATTCTCGGTCGCGCGGATGATCAGGTGAAAATCCGCGGTTTCCGGATTGAGCTGGGTGAAGTGGAAACCAGTCTGACCCGCATCGAGCATGTCGCTGAAGCCGTTGTGGTGGTCAAGCAGGATCAGACCCGTCAGAAACGTCTGGTGGCCTATGTGCGCACCCGTGAAAAGGTCGATGTCGCGCAGATAAGGCGCGATGCAGCCAAGGTTCTGCCCAAACACATGCTGCCTTCTGCCTTCGTGGTGATGGAGCAGTTCCCGCTGACCCACAATGGCAAGATCAACAAGCGTGCGTTGCCGGAGCCGGATCTGGAGGCAGCATCAAGCCAGCATTACGTGGCCCCGCGCAACGAAAAAGAAGCAACACTGGTACACATTTGGGAGCAGGTGCTGAAGGCGGATACCGTTGGTGTCCACGACAACTTCTTTGAGCTGGGTGGCGATTCTATTCTCAGTATCCAGATCATCAGTCGTGCCAAAAAGGCCGGCCTGCATCTGACCGCGAAACAGATCTTCGAACATCAGACCATTGCGGAACTGGCGGAGTCCGCCCAGGAACTGCAGGATATCATTCTTGCCGAGCAGGGCCAGGAAGAGGGCGTCGCACCGCTGACACCGGTACAGCAGTGGTTCTTCGAACAGGATCTGGCGGATGTTCATCACTTCAACCAGTCGCTGATGCTGACGATAGACAAGCGCATCACGGTGGAGCAGCTGAAAGCCGCCTGGGAAGCCCTGCTGTTGCAGCATGATGCATTGCGACTGCGTTATAACCGGCTGGAAAGTGGTGCCTGGCAACAGAGCTTCCGTCCGTCGGAGCATGCGGAAACCTTGCTGTCCGAAGTGTTTGATGTGGTGAATCTGGGTGGCCTGCCGGTTGCGTTGCGCGGCGAGCAGATTACCCAGGTGGCCAATCAGGTACAGACCGAACTCAACATGAGCAAAGGCCCGCTGGTCCGCGTCATTTATTTTGACATGGGTCGTGATCACCCCGCGCGCCTGCTGATGGTCATTCACCACCTGGTGGTCGACGTATTCTCGTGGCGAATTCTGCTGGAAGACCTGCAGGTTGCCCTGCAACTCGCTGCCAAGGATGAGCGTATTGAGCTCGGCAGCAAAACCACCTCCTACCGCCAGTGGGGCGAAGCGTTACAGAGCCTCGCCAATGGTGCAGAACTGGAGGCGGATTATGCCTACTGGCAACAGCGGGCAGCGATCAAGGTGCCGCGCCTGCCGCAGGATCATAACGGCAAGAATCAGGTTGCCAATGTCAAGGTCATAGAGCGGCGTCTGGATGGCAGTCAGACCAAGCGTCTGCTGACAGAAACCAGTCGCTGCTATCGCACCGAAATCAATGATCTGCTGCTGACGGCGCTAGCACGGACGGTGTCCGGCTGGACCGGCTCCGACAATGTTCTGTTCGATCTGGAAGGCCATGGTCGCGAACATGTGGCAGACATGATCGATGTGTCCCGTACGGTTGGCTGGTTCACCTCGATCTATCCCGTGGTGTTGGGCATTGAAAGCAGTGCGGATCTGGGAATGCAGATTCGTGCAGTCAAGGAACAGTTGCGCGCCATTCCCCGCAAAGGCATGAGTTATGGTGTGTTGCGTTACCTGTCAGAGCAGCCGGAGCGTCGCTCTGCACTGAGTGAACTGGCCCGCAGCCAGATCAGCTTTAACTATCTGGGGCAGCTGGATCAGGTCATGGCCGGCGACGGATTGCTGCAGCAGGCGAGCGAATCGCCGGGTGAGGAAATCTCAGCTGCGGCAGCACGCAAATACCTGCTGGAATTCAGTGGTCGCGTGCAGAATGGTGAGCTGATTCTGGGCGTGCGTTACAGCAGTGGTGTACACGAGCAGCCAACGGTTGAGCGTCTGATCAACCAGCTGGTTGTGGAGCTGCAGTCCATCATCGACCATTGCAGCGACCTCAGCCATGCCGCCTACACACCATCGGATTTCCCGCTGGCGGCTCTGAGTCAGGAGCAGCTGGATACCCTGTTGCCGAAGCGCGGCGTCGAGGCGGTGTATCCCTGTTCGCCTGTGCAGGAAGGCATGCTCTTCCACAGCCTGTATGAACCAGGTTCATGGGTTTACTTTGATCAGGTGATCGTGCCGATTACCGGTCAGGTGAACGAAGCGGCACTATTCGATGCCTGGCGTACGGTGGTTGGCCGTCATCAGATTCTGCGCACCGGTTTCCTGTGGGATGGTGTTCAGCAGCCGCTGCAGGTCGTCATGGAAAAGGTGGATCTGGAGATTCAGCGCTATGACTGGTCACGCAATCCGATTGATCAGGCAGAGGAAAAATTCCAGCGCTATCTGGTGGACGATCGGAATCTGGGCTTTGGCTTCAAGCGACCGGGCGTGTTGCGGCTGTCGTGGATTGCAATGCCAGACGACGAACATCGGTTGATCTGGAGCTTCCACCATATTCTGCTGGATGGCTGGTCGTTGCCGATCGTGTTCGGTGAACTGTTCACCAGTTATGAAGCGCTGGCCACCGGCAAAGAACTGATGTTGCCACCGGCGCCACGTTACCAGGATTTTATCGCCTGGCATGTACGGCAGGATCGCAACAAGGCGCAGACATTCTGGCGCGAGTATCTGAAAGGTTTCAGTGCAGCGACGCCGATCCCGGTGAAAAACGCGGCGGCGATTGTCGCGCAGAAGGGCAGGGAAGGCGACAGTGCCAGCCGCTATCGGGAAGCGCAGATGGCGGTGTCCGGCACTCTGCTCGACGGTTTGCAGTTGCTGGCCAAGCAGCATCGCATGACACTGAATCACATCATGCAGGGTGTGTGGGCTGCGCTGCTGGAGCGTTACAGCGGTGAATCCGATGTGCTGTTTGGTACCACGGTGTCCGGACGTCCGGCGGATCTGGCTGGCATCGAAAACATGGTAGGTCTCTTTATCAATACGCTGCCGCTGCGTCTGCGTGTTGACAAGCAGGCACCCTTCATCGACTGGTTGCAGGCCCAGCAGGATGCCCAGGCCGAACTGAAATTCTACGAATACAGTTCACTGGTAGATGTGCAGAAGGCCAGTGATCTGCCAGCCAAGCAGGCGATGTTCGAATCCATTCTGGTATTTGAAAACTATCCCATCGATGAAACCCTGGAGGAAACCCAGGCGTCGCTGCGGATTGGCAATGTGGATGCGTTCCAGCAGACCAACTTCCCGCTCACCCTTATCATCATTCCGGGCCGGGAGTTGCTGCTGCGCTTCTCATACGACAGTCATCTGTTCGAACCGGTGGTGATCGAACGCATGCTGGGTCATATCCAGCAGATGCTGGCGGCGATTCACCAGAATCCCACGATCCTGATTAACCAGTTGCCGTTGCTCACGGAAACCGAGCGTGGTCGCGTAGTGGATCTGTGGAATGACACTGCACGGCTGTTCCCCGATCAGGCGACGCTGATGGAGCTGTTCGAGCAGCAGGTGCAGGCGCGTCCGAACCAGATTGCCTGCGAGTTCGGCGACCAGCGCATCAGCTATGAACGGCTGAATAGCAAGGCCAACCAGTTGGCCCGTGTGCTGATCAGTCAGGGCGTTAAACCGAACAATCCGGTGGCGCTGTGCTTTGATCGTTCACTGGCGATGGTCGAAGGCATGCTGGCGATTCTGAAAGCTGGTGGTACCTATGTGCCGATTGATCCGTCCTATCCCCAGGACCGGGTGCAGCACATGATGGACGACACCCGGGCACCGCTGCTGCTGACCTCGCGTCATTACAGCGAACGGTTTGCGTTCCTGGCGGAAACTGCGGTGACGCGCGTACTGGAGCTGGAAGGGCTGGCAGCGGATATTCAGACGCAGGCCGATAGCAATCTGAATATCCGGTTGGATAAGGGCAGCCGCGCGCTGGCCTACATCATTTACACCTCGGGCTCCACCGGCAAGCCGAAAGGCGTGTGTGTGCCGCAGGTAGCGGTAAGCCGTCTGGTGCTGAATACGGATTATGTGCAGCTGGCGCCGGGTCATCGCATGGGGCATGCGTCCAACGTGTCGTTCGACGCGGCCACGTTCGAGTTCTGGGGCGCGTTCCTCAATGGTGGCACCCTGGTGGGCGTCGACAAGGATACCGCGCTCAATCCGGATGCCTTTGCCCAGTTGATCAAGCAACGCAAGATCGATGTACTGTTCGTCACGACTGCACTGTTCAACGTGCTGTCCAAACAGACGCCGGATGTGTTTGCAAATCTGCAGTATCTGCTGTTCGGTGGCGAGGCCTGTGACCCGAACCAGGTGCGCGCCGTGCTGAATCAGGCCGGTGGACCGCAGCATCTGCTGCACGTCTACGGCCCGACGGAAAACACCACGTTCTCGACCTGGTATGAAGTGAATGAGGTTCTGCCTGGTTCCACCACGGTGCCGATCGGCTATCCGATTGCCAACAGCACGCTGTACGTATTGGACGAGCAGTTGCGTCCGGTGCCGGTAGGTGTTCCCGGTGAAATTTACGTCGGCGGTATCGGCGTGGCGGATGGTTATCTCAACCGCCCGGAATTGACCCGCGAAGTATTCCTGATCGATCCGTTCCATGCCGGCAAGCGCATGTACAAGACAGGCGACCTGGGTCGTCTGCTGGAAAACGGTGCGTTGGAAATCCTGGGCCGGATGGATGATCAGGTGAAAATCCGCGGCTTCCGTATCGAACTGGGCGAAGTGGAAACGGCCGTCAACCAGTTGCCCGGCATTCGGGAAACCAGTGTGGTGGTGCGCAGCGACGCCAATGGCAACAAGCAGCTGGTGGCCTACTGTGAGAAAGTTCCCGGTGCCACATTGCTGGCGGTGGCGGAACTCAAGGCGAAACTGAAGCAGTTCCTGCCGGATTACATGGTGCCCAGTGCCATCGTGCTGCTGGATCATCTGCCCATCACGCCCAACGGCAAGGTAGACAAGCGCGCCTTGCCGGCGCCGTCGGCGGAAGACTATGCGTCGAATGCCTATGTGGCGCCGCGCAATCCGACAGAAACGGCGTTGGCGGGCATTTGGTGTGACGTGCTGGGTATCGATCAGGTTGGTGCCTACGATGACTTCTTCGAACTGGGTGGCCATTCGTTGCTGATCACCAAGGTGTCGACCCGTATCAAACAACAGCTGGGCGTCGAACTGCCGTTGCGCACGCTCTTTGAAGTTCCCACGGTGGCCGCGCTGGCGGAAATCATTAGCGCCGTCAATTTCACCGCCAGCACCGATGCCGAGGCGGAAACCGGGGAAGAGGAATTCGAGGAAGGTTCACTATGACCGTGTTTGAATTGATGTCCCGGCTGGGTGCAGCCGGCATCAAGCTATGGGTGGAAGAAGGCCAACTGAAGTTCAAGGCACCCAAGGGCGCACTGACACCGGAACTGAAAGACGCACTGGTAGCGAAAAAAGCTGAAGTCATCGAGTTTCTCGGTGGCACCAAAGTGGGTGCCGGACAGGACGGTGATCGCATTCCCGCGGTGGATCGCTCAAAGCCGTTGCGCCTGTCCCATGCGCAAAACCGGTTGTGGTTTGTCGAGCAGATGTCGCCGGGCAACAGCACCTTTCACATTCCGGCACCGCTGCTGCTGAAAGGCATTCTGGATCGCGGCGCACTGGAGCGGGCGTTCCTGGGTTTGTTGCGCCGGCACGAAGCCCTGCGCACGGTTATCCAGCTGCACGACGATGAGCCGAAACAGATCATCCAGACCGTCGAGCGCTTCGTCATTCCTGTTGATGACCTGACAACGTTGACCGGTGATGAGCGCAGCCGCGAACTGCGTAGCCGGGTAGAGCGTGAAATCCGCACGCCATTCGATCTGGCCAATGGCCCCATGGTACGGGCGCGTCTTTACAAACTGGATGATAACGAGCACGCGCTGGTGGTGGTGATTCATCACCTGGTGACCGACGGCTGGTCGATGGGTATTTTCGTCCGGGAAATGGCAGCGCTGTACGCCGCCGAACGCATGGGCGTCTATGCCGGAT
>JAWKZS010000037.1:0-24477 GCA_041395845.1 Gammaproteobacteria bacterium | reverse complement strand
AGCTGGATGATAACGAACACGCCCTGGTGGTGGTCATTCATCACCTGGTGACCGATGGTTGGTCGATGGGTATTTTCGTGCGGGAAATGGCAGCGCTGTACGCTGCGGAACGCATGGGCGTCGATGCCGGGTTGCCACCGCTGGATATTCAGTACGGCGATTTTTCTGAATGGCAGCGCGACTGGTTGCAGGGTGATGTGCTCGAAAAGCAGGTCAGCTACTGGCAGCAGCAGTTGGCCAATGCTCCGGCGTCGCTGGATTTGCCGTTTGATCGGCCCCGGAGTGCTGTTGCAACCTCTAACGGCACCACCCTGGATGTCGTATTCGATACCACGCTGACGGAAGAAATCAAAAAGCTTGCCCGTAAACTGGATACCACTGCGTATGTAGTGTTGATGGCAGCGTACAAGATTCTGCTGTCACGCTGGTCGCGTCAGAGGGATATCTGCGTCGGTATGCCGGTAGCGGGGCGAACACGTCCGGAAGTGGAAGGGCTGATCGGTTTCTTCGTCAACACTCTGGTAATTCGCACCCAGCAGACTGGAAAACCCACCTTTGCGAATTTTGTCCGTCAGGTGCGCGAGAAAGTCCTCGGCGCCCAGTCGCATCAGGACGTGCCATTCGAAGTCCTGGTGGAAGAACTCAATGTGCCGCGCAACCTGAGTTTTGCGCCGATTTATCAAGTGGCGTTGTCTTACACCAGCAGCGAGGGCACAGCGGGCAACGTGGTGCTGGGCGGTCTGGAAATTTCGCCACTGGATGCCGAACTGCGGGGCGCGCGCTCGGAAATGTCGCTGATGCTGGCGGACCACGGCAGCGTGATCAAAGGCATCATCGAGTACAACACCGATCTGTTTAATCGTGACACGATTCAACTGTTTGTCAGCCATCTGACGCGGCTCCTGCAGGCGTTTACCCGTCATCCGGACGCCTGTATCGAAACGGTTTCCCTGGTCAACGAGACAGAACTCAAGGAAGCACTGGGGTTGTCCGAGCATTGCGAGGCAGTGTTGCCACTGGTACCGCTGCAGCGTGATTTCTTCATTGACAGTCTCAAGACCACCAACACGACGCGCAACACTATTGGCGAAGCCTTTGAATTGCCGTTCGACGTGGATGTGGATGCCTGGCGTGCCGCGATCCAGAAAGTGGCGGACGCCAATCCGATGCAGCGGGTGCGCCTGATTGAGTCCGGCAAAGCGTGGCTGGAACCGTTCTATCAGGTAGTGGAGCGCCAGCAGCCGGTCAATTTCGAATATCTAGACTGGAGCGATCGCAACCTTTCCCGTACAGAGCTGGAAGCCGCGCTGGACGAGCTGATTCTGCAGCCGTGGAATGTGCTGCAATCGCCGTTGCTGCGTCACTATCTGGTGCGACTGGCATCCGGCCGGCACATCTATGTAATGACAGCCCATCACGCGATCATGGATGGTGCGAGCCGGCGCTTCTATCGGGAAGCATTATTGCGCGCCTATCAGGGTGAGCCGGTACCGGTGGTAACGCCGGCGGCATTTCTGGAATGGGTGATTGCACGAACCGAGAAAACGGATACTGCGGCGGTGCGTGATTTCTGGCGTCATGCCCTGGCCGATGCGGAGCCCCTGGCCCTGCGGGCGGCCGACCCGGGCCCGGCGCAGGTGCAGACCTGGCATTTGCCCCAGACCGAGTACGCAGCGCTGGAACAGTTCTGCGCCCAGCGCCAGGTCAGTGTAACCGGTTATCTGCGGGCCCTGTACGCACTGGCGCTTGATCATTGCAGCTATCACACCACGCCGGTGGTGCTGATTGATGCGGTGGCAGCCCGCAACGATGTGCATCTGGAAACCAATGGCTGTTTCTTCCAGTTTGTTCCCGACGTACTGCAGAAAGTAGCGCCCGAACAAACCATCTGGGATCTGGTGCAGGCCAATCGGCTGTGGCGCAAGTCGGTGGGCGATGCCTGCTACATTTCCATGATGACCCGCCGCGAGTACCTGAACCCTAATGGTATCGAATTCCAGTTCAATGCGCGGGTTGGTGCCATTCGCGAAGCCATCACCATTGATGGCGTCGACGTTCCCGTGTATCACAGCCAGCCGGATAATCCTGGCACTGTAAAGCTGATGGTGAATCCGGTGGACGATGGTGCGGTGCTGCGTTACAGCTACCGCAGCAAGGAATTCCCCGGTTACGATCTGTTGAAGCGCATGCAATGGGTGCATCAGCAGATACAGTCCGGCACTGATGTGCTGGGCAAACTGGATTGGCTGTTGCCGGAAGAAAAACAGCAGCAGTTGTCATGGCAGGGCCCAATACAGAACGCCCATGCAAGCGAAACGCTGCTGGATCTGATTGCGCATCAGGTCGATGCGAAGCCGGATCAGGTGGCCGTTATCTGCGGCGAGCAGTCGCAGACGTACCGCGAACTGGATGCCCAGAGTAACCGCATCGCGCACTGGCTCCGACGCAATGGCGTGGGTGCCGGGCAGCGGGTGGGTATCTGCGTGGGTCGCAGTGTTCATCTGCCATCGTTTTACCTGGGTGTCATCAAATCGGGTGCGGCGTACGTACCGATGGATGCCAGCTATCCTGCCGATCGAATCAGTTACATTCTGGAAGACAGCCAGGCACCAGTGCTGATGACCGAGGCCTGTGTCGTGCAGCGCCTGCAGGACGCGGGTGTTGCATTGCCGGCGGAAACCCGTGTTTTGAGCCTGGATGATTTGGCAATGGCGTTGCAGGATTGTTCCGACCAGCCGCTGCCGCATCAGCCGACCACCGATGATGTGCTGTATTACGTCTACACGTCGGGTTCCACTGGTCGACCGAAAGGCGCCGGTATCTACCATCGCGGTGAACGCAATCTGCTGGAATGGTATCGCAACCTGCTGCAGCTGACCGATGCAGATCGCGTGCTGCTGATCAGTGCACTCGGCTTCGATCTGACGCAGAAGAATCTCTTTATTCCGTTCTGTACCGGCGCTGCGCTGGTGATTCCGCCGTTCGAGGATTACGACCCGGATCAGCTGGCCGACGTGATTGCGCGCGAGAAAATATCCGTGATCAACTGCGCACCGTCGGCGTTTTATCCGATTGCAGAATTGCAGCAGCACAATGGTTATCCGTTTGCCTCGCTGCGGCATGTGGTGCTCGGCGGTGAACCGATCCGCCTCAATTCGCTGAAAGAGTGGTTTGATGCGCCGGGCGTCAACTGCGTGCTCACCAACAGTTATGGTCCGACCGAATGCAGTGACGTGGTTGCGTCCTGCTCATTGAGCCGAATCGATGATCCCGCGCTGATCATGCCGGTAGGGCGGCCGTTGCCCAACACCCAGCTGTACGTTGTAAATCAGCAAGGTCAGCTGCTGCCCACGGGTGCGACCGGGGAACTGTGTATCGCTGGCATCGGCGTTGGCACCGGTTACTGGCAGCGTGATGAATTGACGGCTGAAGTATTCCAGCCTAATCCGTACGGAACCGGTCGCTGGTATCGTACCGGCGATCTGGTGCGTTATAACGCTGACGGTGAAATCGTTTATGTCGGCCGCAAGGACTTCCAGGTCAAGCTGCGCGGCCTGCGGATCGAACCGGGCGAGGTGGATTCGCTGATCAAGCAGATGGCACATGTGCGCGATGCGTTGACGCTGGTGCGGGATGAGCGTCTGGTGTCTTACGTGATTGCGCCGCACAGTTTTGATGTCCAGGACGCCCGCGAATCCCTGCGTGCACGGTTGCCGGAATTCATGGTGCCTGCGGCGCTGGTGGTGCTGGATGCCTGGCCGCTGACGCCCAACGGCAAGATTGATCGCAAGGCGCTGCCGACACCGGATCAGGGTGTGCTGGGTCCTTATGTTGCGCCACGTAATGACAGTGAGCAGCGTATTGCCGATATCTGGTGTCAGGTATTGAAACTGCCACAGGTCAGCGTGCAGGCCAATTTCTTCGAGATTGGTGGTCATTCCCTGCTGGCGACTCAGGTCGTATCCCGCGTTCGTCAGGCATTCGGCGTTGAATTGTCAGTGCGTGTTCTGTTCGAGGCGCCCACCATCGAAAAACTGACGCGGGCCATCAGTGGTGCAGCTGCTGCCGGGTTCCTCGATACCGCGCCACCGATCATGCCGTTGCAGCCACCCAATCGCGACACACTGTCGTTCGCGCAGTATCGTCTATGGTTTGTGGATCAGCTCAATCATGGCAGCAGTGAATACAACCTGCCATCTGCGCTGCGGATCAAAGGCGCGCTGGACCTTGCCGTGCTGGATCGGGTGTTCAGCGAAATCATCAAGCGTCACGAAGTCCTGCGTACCAATTTCGGTGAACAGGATGGCGTGCCCCGCCTGATCGTCCATGCGCCGTCGGCGTGGCATTCCCCCATTGTCGATCTGAGTGCGATGCCAACGGAAGAGCAGCAACGCCAGATTCAGCAGTGGGTGGATCAGGAAGCCAATATCACCTTCAAGCTGTCCAGCGACTCCCTGTTCCGGACCCGCATTCTGAAGCTGGCGGATAACGAGCATATCGTGCTGCTCAACATGCATCATATCGTGTCCGATGGCTGGTCCATGGGCATACTGGTGCAGGAAATTCAGGCGCTGTACGAAGCGTTTGTGGCTGGCCGTGCTTCGCCGCTGGCGCCGCTGACAATCCAGTACTCCGATTTTGCCGTTTGGCAGCGTCAGTGGCTGCAGGGTGAAACCCTCGACAAGTTGCGCAATTACTGGCGCAAGGCGCTGGAAGGTGCGCCGGATGTCCTGCGTCTGCCAACGGATAAACCGCGTCCCAAAATCCAGACATTCAACGGTGCACATTTTGCGTTGAGTCTCGGCAAGGCGCGTACGGAAGCGCTCAATCGTTTCTGCGAAGACAACGATCTCACGCCGTTCATGGTGCTGATGGGCGCCTATCAGTTGCTGCTCAGTCGCTACGCCAACCAGAAAGATATTACGGTTGGTATTCCGATTGCCGGTCGTAACCGGGCCGAGATCGAAAACCTGATTGGTTTTTTTATCAACGGTCTGGTGATTCGTACCCGTCTGGATGGCAATCCCACGGTGGCGCAATACTTCAAACAGGTAAAAGAAGTAGCGCTGGGCGCTTACGCTCATCAGGACATGCCAGCGGATGTGCTGCTCGATACCCTGAAAATGGATCGCAGCGCCGATACGTCGCCAGGCGCCCAGGTTGGTTTTGCTTTGCAGAACGTTGCGCAAACGGATTTGGGCAAGGTTATGGCGGGCCTCACCATCGAAACGGTGGAGCGGGAGCATAAAACCGCGAAGTATGAATTGTCGCTGATCCTGCAGGAAAGTCAGGGCGAGATCGCGGGCGTGGCAGAGTACAACACTGATCTGTTCCTGCCCGACACCATTGAACGCATGATGGGGCAGTTCGGCCGTATTCTCGATCAGATGCTGGCCCGGCCGGAGCAGCCGGTCGATGCCATTGACGTAGTGGGACTGGATGAACTGTATGGTTTGCTGCAGGTTGATCATGCGCAGCATGAGTTGCAGCGTCTGTCACCCATGCAGCGCGACATGTATCTGGATTCACTGCTGGAACCGGACACATTGAAGAACAGCCTCGGCTATCACTTCATCACCGATGGCGACTTCGATCTGGCCGTGTGGCAGAAAGCCTCACAGCTGCTGGTGGATTCCCAGCCGTTGTTGCGGGCATCGCTGTTACGTTCCGATTTGCCTTACACCGATGTGGCGTATCTCAAGATCGACAAACAGCGCACGGTACAGGTGCAGTTTGAAGATCGGTCCGATCGTGTGACCACCGATCAGCAGGCAGCGGATTTTGCCCAGAGCATCATCTGGCAGCCCTACGATATTCATGGCGAACTGCATCAGTCGTTCGTGTATCGCCTGAATGGTGGGCGTCATCTGGTGGTATTCCGGGCCAATCACATTCTGCTGGATGGCGCCGGTATGGCGGTGCATCTGCAGCATGTCCTGGCGGCAGCGCATGCACTGCGTGAACAGCGGGATTACCAGCCGGCACCGCAGGTCTATCCGGATTATGTGCAGGACAGTCTGCGCCGTACCGACAGTCACGATGTCATCGCTCATTGGCGCAAGGCCAGCCAGA
Source organism: Gammaproteobacteria bacterium (assembly GCA_041395845.1). Taxonomy (GTDB): domain Bacteria; phylum Pseudomonadota; class Gammaproteobacteria; order Pseudomonadales; family Ketobacteraceae; genus Ch67. The sequence continues at coordinate 18,405 of JAWKZS010000037.1, read as the reverse complement.
CCATCGAGGCGCTGGACTTCTCTCTGCCGCCTCATTGCAAGCCTGCGCAGCCGGCGCAGCGTGTGGAAAAATCCCTGCGGCTGGATGATCAGCATTGGCAGCAATTGCAGGCCTACTGTGCCGAGCATCGCATCACACCATCGCTGTATTTCAAGGCCCTGTACGGTTTGCCGATCAATGCCTATTGTCGCGGCGAAGCGGATTTTGTCGTGTCCGAAGTCGTGGGGGGGCGCAACGGTATTCACAGGCGCAGCTTCGGCAACTATTTCCAGATTCTGCCGGTGGTGTTCCCCCATGATCTGTTTGCCGGCGAACAGCAGGTCGATGGGCTGTTTGCCTATATCCGCAATTACAAAAAGTCGCTGCGCAGCAATGCCAACGTGTCGCTGCTGACCCAGCGTCGGGTGTTGCCGCAGGGCCGTCTGCATTTCATGTTCAACTACTACAACTTCATTCCGACGGTGGAGTTGTTCGGCACGCCGGTAAAACTGAAAGCCCTTCCTCAGGTGCAGAATGGTCCGGTGCAGTTTGTGGTGCACGAACAGGATGGCTGGGTCGATCTGAATCTGATTTATCTGGCGGATCTGTTCGCCGATCTGGATTTTCTGCCGCGTATTGAATTGCTGAGTCAGCAGATTCTGGCCGGGCAGCAGCGGGTGGATCAGCTGGAGTGGGTACTGCCTGCCGAAAAGCAGCGGCAGCTGGAACAGTGGAATGCCACGGCGCAGGCGCTGCCACCGGTGGATTCCATCGTAACCTGGTTCGACCAGCAGGTTGAACGCACGCCGGACAATGTCGCGGTGAAACAGGGCGGTGAGTTGCTGACCTATCGAGCACTGCAACAGCAGGCCAATCGCCTGGCCAACTGGATGATCGGGCAAGGCGTGCAACCGGGGCAGATGGTGGGTATCTGCGTGGATCGTTCCCCGCTGATGCTGGTGGCGGTCATGGGTGCCCTGAAAGCGGGTGCCGCCTACGTGCCGATGGATTCCCAGTATCCCGCCGAACGTCTTGCGTACATGCTGGAAGACAGCAAGGCGCCGATTCTGCTGACCCAGCGCTGTATCGTGGAACGCCTCCAGGCAAGCGAGATAGACCTTGGCAAAACGGTGACGGTGGAACTGGATCAGCAGCCAGTGTTTATGCAATCGCCCGACACCGCGCCCCGTCATGCCCCCACAGGCGATGATCCGATTTACGTGATCTACACCTCGGGTTCCACCGGCAAACCGAAAGGGGCGGTGGTGCGTCATGCGGGTGAGGTCAATCTGCAGCAGTGGTATATCGATTCTCTGGGAATCAAAGCGGATGACCGCTTCCTGCTGATGAGTGCCTTCGGTTTCGACCTGACCCAGAAGAACCTGTTTGCGCCTCTGCTCACCGGGGGCACCCTGGTGATTCCACAGATGGAAAACTACGATGTCGATGTGATTGCGGCGACCCTGCAGCAGGAAAGCATCACCATCGTCAACTGTGCGCCAAGTGCGTTTTACCCGTTGGTGGAAACGTCTGCGGCAGCGGGCTATCCGTTCCCTGCGTTGCGGTTCGCAGTACTGGGCGGCGAGCCCATCAGAATGTCGGCGCTGCAGACATGGCTGGATGATTCCCGGACCCGTTGCCGGATCGTCAACAGTTATGGTCCGACCGAATGTACCGACGTCGTGGCGTTCCATGTCAATGCCGATTCCCATGCGCAGACCCTGCCGATTGGCAAACCGGTCTGCAATACCCAGCTGTATGTGGTGGATGATCAGCAGCACCTGCTGCCCGAGGGCGTGGTGGGTGAACTCTGCGTGGCAGGCAATGGGGTTGGTCTGGGCTATCTGGATCGGCCGGAATTGACCGCCAAGGTATTCCAGCTCAACCCGTTCGGCGCGGGGCAGTGGTACCGCACCGGGGATCTCGTGCGGTACTGGCCGGATGGCAATATCGAATACATCGGACGCAAGGACTTCCAGATCAAGCTGCGGGGGTTGCGGATCGAGCTGGGCGAGATCGAGCACGCGCTGCGCGGCCTGAATGGCGTGCAGGACAGCCTGACCCTGGTACGGGACGAGCAGCTGATCAGCTATGTGGTGGCAGCAGCGACCCTGGACACCAATGCGGCCCGCAGCCAGTTGCGTACCCGTCTGCCGGATTACATGGTGCCGGCGCAGATCGTGGTGGTACCGCACTGGCCGCTGACGCCCAATGGCAAGATCGATCGCACTGCCTTGCCGGCCCCTGGCGAAGAGGCCCGGCGGCCTTACGTGGCGCCGCGTACCGATACCGAGCACAAGCTGGCGGAAATCTGGAGCGAGGTGCTGGGCGTGGAGCGGGTCGGTATCCATGACAGCTTCTTCGATCTGGGTGGTCATTCGCTGGTGGCGGCCCGGGCGGTATCGAAGTTCCGCCAGGCGTTCGATGTGGATATTCCCCTGCGCGCCCTGTTCGAGCTGCACACCATTGCGGATATCGCCCAGTATCTGGAAACCCTGAAGTGGGCCGCCGGCAATGCCGAAGCGTCCCAGCAGAGCGATGACAGTGGCGCGGGCCGGGACGAGGGCTTCCTCTGATCCGGCCATGGGGCGCCTTATCGGGCGCCCCAGCCAAGCTGTTGCTGCCATTCACAATTTCAGGCCCGGGATGATCCGACCCAGCACTGATCAGTCCGTATCCTGCGTCATTTCAAAAAATCACCAAAAGACACGCTGTAACCCCTTTTAAAAACAAGTGGTTTCACCCAAAATTCCCTGTTTGGATTGTTGCGTCCTCTTCCTCGTCATTACGTCGTATACACCGGGTATACATACAACAACAAAAACAGGAATGATATGAACGTAGTAGATTTGCTGGCGTCGTTGGCCAAACTGGATATCCGCCTGTGGCTCGAAGGTGAAAACCTGCGCTTCAGTGCTCCCGAAGGCGCCTTCACCGGATCCATTCGTGAACAGGTGGTGGCCCGCAAATCCGAGATCATCGAATTCCTGCGTCAGGCCCGCAAACTCAACGAACAGCCCATTCCCGTGATCGAACGCAGTGGTCCGCTGCCGGTGTCGTTCAGTCAACAGCGTCTGTGGGTGCTGGATCGCCTCAATCCCAACGATGTCACCTACAACATGTCCAGCGCCCTGCGGATTCGCGGGCCGCTCAAGCTGGCCGTGCTGGAAAAGGTGTTTGCGACCCTGGTCCAACGCCATGAATCCCTGCGCACCCGTTTCGTCGATGTCGACGGTGAGCCGTTCCAGATCGTTGATCCGTTCAGCGGCTGGACCCTGGCGGTAGAGGACTGCAGCGCACTGCCTGAATCCCAACATGAATCGCACATCCAGCAGGCGGTCAACCAGTCGGCGCTGACGCCGTACAATCTGTCCACCGGCCCGCTGTTCCGCGCCCGCCTGCTGAAATTGAATGATCAGCATCATGTGCTGATTGCCGGTATGCACCACATCATTTCCGACGCCTGGTCCATGGAGATCATGGTGAAGGAAATCGGCACCCTGTATTTTGCCTTCGCGGCCAGTGTGCCGTCGCCGCTGCCGCCTCTGAGCATTCAGTACGCCGATTATTCTGCCTGGCAGCGCCAGCAGATGCAGACCGGCGAGATGGAAAAACACCAGCAGTACTGGGTGAAAACCCTGACCGGCGCACCGCCGGTGCTGGATATTCCGGTGGACCGGCCCCGTCAGGACATTCCGTCCAACAACGGCGCGCTGCTGAAAATGTCGGTGCCTGCCGATATCGCCCGCCATATCAACACGGCCTGTGGACAACAGGATCTGACGCCGTTCATGTTTTTCCTGTCGGCCTGGCAGATGCTGCTGGGACGCGTTGCCAACAGCAAAGACGTCGTCATCGGTGCGCCGGTGGCCGGCCGCAGTCGCGGTGAAACCCAGGAGATCATCGGCTTCTTCGTGAATCTGTTGCTGCTGCGCCTGAACCTGTCCGGTAATCCCACCGTGCAGACGGTGTTGCAGCGCGCGAAGGAAATGGTGCTCAGCGGCTTCACCCATCAGGACATGCCCATCGATCATCTGATGGACGTGATGGCGTTTGAACGTCAGCCCGGTTATCCGCCACTGGCGCAGTCCATGTTCCAGTTGCTCAATATGGACAAGGATCAGCAGGGCGTGCTCGGCAATGGTGACATGGCGCTGGAGCCTTTGACGCAGCCCCATGTGACCGCGCGGATGGATCTGGTGCTGGGCGTGGCAAAAATCGACGATCAGTACCAGCTCAGTATGGAATACAACACGGACCTGTTCAACGAATCCACCGTGGTGGATCTGTTGCAGTGTTATCTGCGGGTGTTGCAGGTTTTTGCCACCGAGCCCGCGTGCGCGATCGATAGCATCCGTTTGCGCGACGAGCGCGAATTGCTGACGCATCTGGACGCCGATCCGTACACTCATCAGCTACTGGCGCTGTCGGCTGATCAGCTTCAGACGCTGGCGCCGTTGGCGGGCACGGCGGTATTGCCGCGTCAGTTTGCTCTGATTCCGCTGGACGAAGCGATTAGTGATGACGCCTTGCTCAAAGCGTTGCAGCAGATGGGTCAGACGCTGCCCCTGCTGCGGGCGCGGCTGGTCCGTTGCGGTTTGCGGGGTGCCGATCCTGCGTACTGGCTGGTAGCAGCGCAGCGTGTTGCGCAGATTGAATCATTGACCTGTTCCGGCACCGATCCGCTTTCCGTTGAACAAACCTTGCTGGCGTTGCGGCGCGGCGGCGACGATGCTGTGTGTTTTTATCGCGTCACCCAGCCCGATGGCCGGTCAGCGCTGGTCGTTGGCGTCTTGCCAGAGGTGCTGGACGGTGACAGTCTGCAGCAGTTGTTGCAGGCCATTGTTGCCGCAGCCACCGCTGGTGTCACGAGCGAACTGAAGCCACTGACTGCCGGTGGCAGTGCTGCTGAGACGTTGCCGGACGACGCTGCGTTGTCCGAAACATTGCAGGGTGTCGAAGCGCTGCAATTCACCCGTCCGGCGGCAGCGCCACGCAGTACGCGGCAGTGCCAGCCGCAACTGGAGCGGGTCAATCTGGATTTCCGCCAGCGCGATTGCATTGTCGAATTTGCTGCCGCCCGTGGCCTGGATCTGGCCGGTTATTTTCAGCTGCTGTTCGGTCTGATGCTGCAACACTATTGCCGCCCCGAAGCGCCATTCGCGTTTGTGGCGACGGTTGCGCAACCCCATCCTGGCTGCGTGGGTGCGGGTAATCAGAAGCGGTTGTCGGTTGTGCCGAAAACACTGCTAAATGGCGCCAGCACGTTGCAGCAATGGTGTGCGCAGTTTGTCGAAAATACGCGCCCGCTCACCGTAGCTGTCGCAACGCTGCTGCCGCAAAGCGAAACCACTTTCCGCCTGCATGTGCTGGGCGGACAGCGTGCCCGGTTTGTTGAAGCGGTCGCGGCCGGTGATGTCATCCTGCAAGTGAACAACAGCGATGCAGGTCTGGATCTGAGTCTGTATTACGATGCGGACCGTTTCGTATCCCTGCAATTCCTTCAGCGTCTGCTGCACATCAGCGAACAGATCGTGTTTGGCGATGTGGCTGATATTGCCCAGCTGACGTTCCTGTCGTCCGGCGAACTGCATCAGTTGCACGGATTTTCTGCTGGCGATGCGGAAACGACGGATGCCACTGTGGTGGAACAGTTTGTCGCCCAGGCATCCCGTACACCGGACAATGTGGCCGTTATCGCTGGCGGCGCCTCGGTGACGTATCGCGAACTGGATCAGCGCAGTAACCAGCTGGCCCACTGGCTGCAGTCCCAGGGTGTGAGCGCCAATGTGCGGGTGGGGATCTGTCTGGATCGCTCGGTCGATCTGGTGGTTTCCATTCTCGCGGTACTCAAGGCCGGTGGCGCCTACGTGCCGATGGACCCGGCTTATCCGCGTGAGCGTCTGGCGTTCATGGCCAAGGACAGCAGCGCGCCCCTGATCATTACCCACAGCCGCTGGACAGACCATCTGGACGCATGCAGTGCAGCCCTGATGTTGCTCGACCAGAATGCTGACACGCTGGCGATGCAGCCTGACACGGCTCCGCAGGCTCTGCCTTCACCAGATGATCAGATTTACGTGATCTACACCTCTGGTTCCACCGGACAGCCCAAGGGCGCCATGGTGTGCCATCGTGGTGAATCCAATTTGCAGCACTGGTATCTGAACGCACTGGGTATTGGAGCGAGCGACGCCACCTTGCTGATCAGTGCGGTCGGTTTCGATCTTACCCAGAAAAACATATTCGCGCCGTTGCTCGTCGGTGCGCGGCTGGTATTGCCAGCCATGGAGCTGTTCGACGAAGCCGAAGTACTCAAACTGATCGAACAGCATCGAATTTCCTGGATCAACTGTGCGCCCAGCGCCCTGTATCCGTTGGTGGAAACGTCTGCAGCGGAGGATTTTCGTCCGTTGCAAAGTCTGCGCTTCGTCGTCCTTGGTGGCGAGCCGATTCGCATGAATGCGCTGTTCAGCTGGCTGGCCCATGCCCATTGTCAGGCGCGCGTGGTGAACAGTTACGGTCCCACCGAATGTACCGACGTGGTGTCCTGGCATTGCGCCGAGCGTATTGATTCGCCGCAGCAGGTACTGCCGATTGGTCGGCCGGTCAATGGTACCCAGCTCTACATTCTCAACGATTATCTGAATCCCGTCGCGCCCGGGCTGGTTGGCGAAATCTGTGTTGCCGGCATCGGTGTTGGTCTGGGTTATATTGACCGGCCAGACGTTACAGCGGCAGTGTTTGTCGAGAATCCGTTTGGATCGGGCAAGTTGTATCGCACCGGTGACCTTGGCCGCTATCTGCCAAACGGGGACATCGAATATATCGGTCGCAAGGATTTCCAGGTCAAGCTGCGCGGCCTGCGGATCGAACTGGGCGAAATTGAATTTGCCCTGAAACAGTTGCCCGGTGTGGACGATTCGCTGGTGCTGGTGCGGGATGAAACCCTGCTAGGCTACGTGGTTGCCACCGACGCGTTCACGGGGACGGAGTGGCGTTCGCCGTTGCGAGATTATCTGCCGGAATACATGATTCCTGCAGCGGTGATTCCGTTGCAGCGCTGGCCACTGACACCCAATGGCAAGATTGATCGCAAGGCATTGCCGGCGGCGCCGAGTGCCGACGATCTGCAGACACTGTATGTGGCTCCGCGCAACGATACCGAAGCGCGCATTGCACAGATCTGGCAGGAACTGCTGGGCAAACCGGCTATCGGTGTGCTGGACGATCTGTTTGCGCTGGGTGGAAACTCGCTGACCGCGACCCGGATTCTGTCGCGCATCAATAAGCAGTTTGGCGTGCAGGTGTCGGTGCGCCAGCTGTTCCTGGGTCCCACTGTGGCTGATCTTGCGGTGGCGGTGGAGCGTGCCCAACAGTTGCAGAGCATTCCGCCGATTGAGCCGGTCGATCATGCCGTTGCGCAGCCATTGTCGTTTGCGCAGCAGCGTTTGTGGTTCCTGGATCAGTTCGAACCGGGCAATCTGGCCTACAACATGCCGGCCGCTTTCCGTGTTGCCGGCAAACTGGATGTGAACGCATTTGCGCGGGCAGTGAAGGACATCGTCCAGCGTCATGCAGTGTTGCGTTCGCGAGTCGTGCTGGTAGATGAGCAGCCCTGTCAGGTCATCGACAGCGCGGATGACTGGTCGCTGTTCTGCATCGACAGCTCGTCCGTCGCTCCCGCCGCCCGTGAGGAAGTGATCAAAAAGCGGGTTGCAGAATGGCGCAACACCCCGTTCGATCTGGCGACCGGCCCGCTGTTCCGGGTGGAGCTGGTGCAGTTTTCTGACAGCGATTTTCTGCTGCTGGTCAACATGCATCACATCGTGTCGGATGGATGGTCCAATGGCATTCTGCTGCGGGAACTCGGTTTGCTGTATGACGCTCATTTGCATCAGCGCCCGGCGCCGCTGCCTGCGTTGCCGATCCAGTACATCGATTTTGCCCAGTGGCAGCGCGCCTGGCTCAACGGTGGCGAACTGGAACGTCAGGTCGGGTATTGGCGCGAACAGCTGGCGGGTGTTGAAAGCCTGAACCTGCCCACGGATTTTTCCCGTCGCGCGGATACCGGATTCGATGGCGCCGTTTTCGATATCACCCTGGATCGTGAACTGGTGGCCGGACTCAACCGTCTCAGTCGGCAGAAGGGCGCCACCCTGTACATGACGCTGATGGCTGGCTTCATGGTGCTGCTGGGGCGCTACAGCGCACAGCGCGATATTACCGTTGGCAGCCCGATCGCCAATCGTCATCATGCCGAAATCGAGCCGTTGATCGGCTGCTTCATTAACTCGCTGGTGATTCGTGGTTCCGTGGAACCCGAAGTGCCATTTGAACAGTTGCTGGCACAGGTCTGCAAAAATACCCTGGATGCCTACGCCCATCAGGATGTGCCGTTTGAGCGTCTGGTGGAAGAACTGGTGACGGATCGCAATCTGCATAATTCGCCGCTGTTTCAGGTGATGTTTGCGTTGCAGAACGTGCCGATGGAAACCCGTTCCGTGATTCCCGGCCTGAAACTGGACGCGATTCCCGAACCCCATGTGGTGGCGAAATTCGACCTGAGTGTCAGTCTGCTGGAAGTCGATGACATCATTCGTGGCGAAGTGGTGTATCGCACCGGTCTGTTCACCGACAGCACCGTACGCCGCATGATGGATCAGTACGTCATGCTGCTGCGTTCCATTGTTGCCAATCCGGCCCAGCAGATCGGCAAACTGAATCTGCTGCCGGGCGACGAGCGCAAACGCATTCTGGTGGACTGGAACCAGACCCAGCTCGAATACGATCATCACGACACCATACCGCGGGCGTTTGAACGTCAGGTGGCTGCCCATCCCGAACAGCTTGCGTTGGTTGTGCAGGGCAGTGCGCTGACCTATCGCGACCTCAACAGCCGCGCCAATCAATTGAGCCGTTACCTGACTGAAAAGGGTTTGCAGCCGGGCCAGTATGTCGGCGTGTTCTGCGAGCGTTCGGTGGACATGGTGGTGTCACTGCTGGCGATTCTGAAAGCCGGCGCGGCCTATCTGCCGCTGGACCCGGAATATCCCCAGGCCCGTATCCGTTACGTGGTGGAAGACGCCAAGCCACCGTTTATCGTTACCCAGTCGGCGCTGGTGGAACGACTGCAGGATGTGCCCGCTGAACTGATTGCGTTGGATATGATTGCTGACGTATTGCAGTCGCTGGCAATCGATAATGTTGATGTGCCGCTGGATGCATCTCGTCCTGCCTATGCGATTTACACTTCCGGCTCGACCGGTAATCCCAAAGGTGTGGTGATTCCGCAGCAGGCGTTTATCAACTTCCTCCACGGCATGCAGCACAGCATCGGTTTACAACAGCAGGATCGTCTGCTGGCAGTCACGTCACTGTCGTTCGATATTGCCGGACTGGAATTGTTCATGCCGCTGCTCGCCGGTGCGCGGGTGGTGCTGGCAACCCAAGATGAAGCCCGCGATGTGGAGCATCTGTTGCTACTGCTGAAGCAGGAAAAAATCAGCTTTATGCAGGCAACACCGGCCACCTGGCACATGCTGGTGAATGAACCCTGGCAGCCGCCGGCTGGATTCAAAGTGCTGTGCGGTGGTGAGCCGATGCCGATTGCGCTGGGTAACAAGCTGCTGCAGCGCGGCGTGGCCCTGTATAACGTGTACGGCCCGACCGAAACCACGGTATGGTCAACAGTTTATAAAGTAGAAGGTGAAGTCACCGGCAATATCGCCATCGGTTTGCCGATCGCCAATACCACCGTGTATGTGCTGGACGAACATCGCCAGCCGGTGCCTGTGGGTGTGCCTGGTGAACTGTACATCGGCGGTCATGGTGTGGCGGTGGGTTACATGAACCGGCCGGATCTGACGGCAGAACGCTTCATCGAAAATCCGTTCCGCGATGGTTTGAGTGATCGTCTGTATCGCACCGGTGATCTGGTGCGTTTCCGCCATGACGGCAATCTGGAATGTCTCGGTCGTCTGGATCATCAGGTCAAGATTCGCGGCTTCCGTATCGAGCTCGGTGAAATCGAAGCGATCCTCAACCGGCACGACAGCGTCAAGGAAGGCATCGTGCATTATCACGACGATGCCCAGGGCGTGAAATTCCTGGTGGGTTATGTCGTTGCCAATGGTGAACTCGGCGTGACTGAACTGCGCCAGTATCTGGCGGCCAAACTGCCGGATTACATGGTGCCGACAGCATTCGTGTTCCTAGACAGCATGCCGCTCACTCCGAACGGCAAGGTGGATCGCAAGGCGCTGCCCGCACCGCAGGCGCAGCAGGGCACCGAACAGCGTGACATCATTGCGCCGGACACGGAGACAGAAACCCAGATCCTGCAGATCTGGCGTGATGTGCTGGGTGTTGAGGTTATTTCCGTTGAGGATGATTTCTTCTCGGTGGGTGGGCATTCGTTGCTGGCGACCCAGGTCGTGGCGCGGATGCGTAATGCGTTTGGCGTGAAGCTGCCGCTGCGTGCGTTGTTCGAAGCCCCGACGATCCGCAACGCCGCCCGACTGATTGACAGCCTGCTGGCAGAATCTGCCAGTAACCGCTTGCCACCCCTGGTGCCGATCGACCGCAATGGCCCGCTGCCATTGTCCTTCGTACAGCAGCAGTTGTGGCTGCTGGATCAGCTGGATCCTGGAACGCCCGCCTACAACATGCCGGTGGCATTGCAGTTGCGGGGCGAACTGGATCTGGCGGCGTTTGAGCAGGCGTTCCTGCAGATCATTGCCCGTCACGAAACCCTGCGCAGCAATTTTGTAGTGGTCGACGGCAATCCGCAGGTCGTGATTCACGATGACGCGGCCTGGACATTCGAGGTTGTCGATCTGTCATCGCAACCGGCTGTGGAACAGCAGCGTCAGGTGCAGGCCCTGGCCGCCGCGCAGGCAGGCAAGGGATTTGATCTGGCGAAAGACCGCCTGATTCGCGGTGCGCTGGTGAAACTTGCGAACGATGAGAATGGCAAGCCGACGCATGCGTTTGTCGGCTGTATGCATCACATCATTTCCGATGGCTGGTCGCTCAATGTCATGGTGAATGAATTGATGCAGTTCTATCACGCCAAGGTGCGTGGTAGCGCTGTGCAGTTGCCTGAACTGGTGATCCAGTACGTCGATGTGGCGGCGTGGCAGCGTCAGTGGTTGCAGGGCGATGTGCTGACATCTCACCTGGCCTACTGGCGTGAGCGGCTGGACAACGACGATCAGGTCCTGGATCTGCCCACCGACTTCCCGCGTCCGCCGGTAATGACCGCTCACGGTGCATCGGTGCGGCGCGGACTGGATCTGGCGCTGGCGGATCGTGCCCGTGCGTTGGCGGCAGAAGAGGGCGGCACCCTGTTCATGGTGCTGCTGGCGGTGTTCCAGTTGCTCATGTCCCGTTATGCCGGACAGAACCGGATCAACGTCGGTACGCCGATTGCCGGTCGTGATGCGATGGAAACCGAGCAGCTGGTGGGTTTCTTCATCAATACGGTGGTGATGTCCAGCGAGATTTCCGAGCAGGCGAGTTTCCGCAAGCTGCTGCAGCAGGTGCGCGAAGTGGCGCTGAGTGCGTACGAACATCAGGCGCTGCCGTTCGAGAAAATCATCGAGGAACTCAAGCCCCGCCGCGACACTTCACGCTCACCGTTCTTCCAGGTGTTCCTCAATCTGCTCAACATGCCGGCGCAGGCGGAAGACGATGCCGAGCTGGTAGTGGAACCGCTTATCCGACAGGACGATAGCGCTCACGCCAAGTACGATCTGAATCTGTATGTGAGTGAAACGCCAAACGGACTGGATCTGATGATGGTGTACAACCGGGATTTGTTCCGGTCCAGCACTGTAGAGCGCATGATGGATGATTTCAGCCGGCTGTTCCGTGCTGTGCTGGCGTCCAGTGACGAATTCCTGTGGCGCATCAATCATGCCTCCGCCGAAGCCATGGCGCAGCTGCCGTCACTGTCGCAGCCGTTGCCTGCGCAGGATTGTGTGTCGCCGGTTGATCGGTTCCTGCAACAGGTGCAGCAGCGTCCCGACGCCATTGCACTCGTTTCCGCCGCCGGGAACATCAGCTATGCCGAACTGGAAGCGCGCAGTGCCCGGGTACGTGACTGGTTGCGTTCGCAGAATATTGGAACCCACGATCCCGTGGCGATCGTTGCGGCCCGCCACCCTGATCTGGTGGCAGCCGTGCTGGGTGTGCTGCGTGCGGGCGCCGTGTTTACGATCGTGGATGCAGGGTATCCGTCGGAGCGTATTGCGACAGTGCTGCGTGAATTGAAGCCCCGTGCGCTATTGACGACAGCGGGACTCGATGGCGCTGTCGACGCGTTTCTGCAACCACTGACGGTCGAACTGGCCTGTCAGCATGTTTCCCGCATGGTGGATTTACCTGAGGATCTGCCGGCGCAGCCTGATGCCCATAATAATCATCAGCGCGCCTATATTGCCTTCACGTCTGGCACCACAGGTGTTCCGAAAGGCATCGCGGGTACGTTTGGACCGGTCGCGCATTTCGTTGACTGGTATCTGGATAGCTATCAGGTTCGCGCCGATGACTGTTTCAGTCTGTTGTCCGGTTTGTCTCACGATCCGCTGCTGCGCGATATCTTTGTGCCGCTGGCAGCGGGTGCGCGCATTGCCATTCCGGCGCAGGAGCAGGTCATGCAGCCCCAGGCGCTGGCGCAGTGGTTTGCGGCCCAGGGGGTTACCTGTACGCACCTGACGCCCGCAATGTGCCGGTTGTTATTGCTCGCTGATTCTGGCGTTGCGCTGCCGGCGTTGCGTCTGGCCGGTATGGGCGGTGATCGTCTGACGGCGGACGTGATCAATGGCTTGCGCGGGCTTGCGCCATCGGTGCAGGTGGTGAATTTCTATGGTGCCACCGAAACGCCACAGGTCATGGCGACCTATACAGTGCCCATGGCAGGTGAACACACCGGTGTAATGCCGCTGGGCAAAGGTATCGACGGTGTTCAGCTGCTGGTGGTGGATGAACATCTGCAGGTAGTCGCCCCCGGTCAGGCTGGCCAGATCGTGATTCGCACCCCGTACCTGACTGAAGGTTATATCAATCAGGCCGAAAGCACTGCTTACCGGCACAATCCGCTGGGCAGTGATCCGACGGATCGGCTGTATCTGACCGGTGACAAGGGCCGCTTCCGTCCTGATGGTGTTGTTGAATATCTCGGCCGCCTTGATCAGCAGTTCAAGGTGCGTGGTTTCCGGGTGGAACCGGCAGAAATCCAGTTTGTGATGCGTGAACTCGAGTGGGTGAGTGATGCCGTGGTGGTTCCCGGTACCGATCTGCAGGGCGAGCCCTGTCTGATTGGTTACACCGTGTTGCTGAATCAGGAAGAAGGCTGGCAGGATCTGCTGCGGGCACATCTGCGCACTCGTCTGCCGGATTACATGGTGCCGTCGCTGGTTATTGCGATTGATCAGGTGCCGCTGACGCCGAATGGCAAGCTGAACCGATCCGCGCTGCCGGATCCGGCGCAGCACTGGGTCAGCAAGGAATACATTGCGCCGCGTACCGATTACGAACAGGCGATTGCGGCCATCTGGCAGGATGTGATGAAGCGGGATCGTATCGGTGTCGACGACCATTTCTTCGATATCGGCGGGCACTCCCTGCTGGCGGTGCAGATCGTCGCGCGGGTAAAAGAACAGTACGCCGTCGAGTTCAGCATGCGCCGACTGTTTGAAGTGGCCACCATTGCGGGCATGGCCAGCTACGTCGAAAACGCGGTCTGGTTGCGGGAGTCCGAAGCCGGAACCGCAGCTGACGCTGGCGACGATTACGAAGAAATCGAAATATAAGAATAGTGAGCGCCCAGGCGGCGCACAGGAATAACAAACTAATATGAACGTGCTTGATCTTCTCAGTCAGTTGCGCCGTGCGGGTATTCTGTTGTCGCTGGATGGTGACAAACTCAAAATCAAGGCGCCCCCGGGTGCGCTGACGGATGCGATGAAGGAACAGCTCAAGCAGCACAAGGCGGAACTGATCGAGTTCCTGCAGGACACCGGCAAGCAGGTCGTGACCGATATCGAGGTGCGTGCCGATCGCAGCAAGCCGTTGCCGCTGTCGTTCACCCAGCAGGGATTGTGGGTCATCGACCAGCTGAATCCCGGCAATCTGCTGTTTTCAATTCCGATGGCTTACCGGCTGCAGGGCAATCTGCAGGTTGATCTGCTGGAGCAGGCGATCAACGCGGTGGCGCGTCGCCATGAGTCCCTGCGTACCCGTTTTCTGGCCAACGATCTGGGTGAGCCCTTTGTCGTGGTTGACGAAGCGGTGGACCGGCCGTTGACGGTGTCCGATGTTGACGTTGCCGGGCGTTCGTTTGACGAAATCGTGCGGGAACTATTGCCGATTTCACGCAATGTACCGTTTGATCTGGGCGAAGGCCCGCTGGTGCGGCTGACACTGCATCGGCTGGTGCAGAACGCTGAACCCACCGGTGACTGGCTGCTGGAAGGCGCCATTCACCACATCGTCAGCGACGGCTGGTCGATGAACCTGTTTGTGCGCGAGATTGTCATTCATTACGCGTCACTGGCCACAGGCACGCAGATTCCGCTGCCGGAATTGCCGGTACAGTATGTTGATTATGCCCAGTGGCAACATCAGCGTGCCGAGGGCGACAGTCTGCACAAGGAAGTGGATTTCTGGCTGAAAGAGTTGGCGGGAACTCCGGATCTGCTGCAGCTACCCACGGATCGCCCCCGGGTGGTCACGGGCAAGCGGCAGGGCGGACGTCTGAGCCGGCAACTGGATGCGGGGTTGAGCCAGCGTTTCGAAACACTGTGTCGTGAAGCAGGGCTGACCCAGTTCATGGGTTATTTTGCAGTGTGGTCGCTGCTGATGGCGCGCCATGCCCGCCAGGACGATTTCTGTATCGGCGTGCCGTCTGCGAATCGTCCGTTTCGCTCGCTGGAAAATCTGATCGGCTATTTCGCCAACTTTTTTGCCCTGCGCAGCCAGATGGATCTTAATCTGACGGCCAGCGATTTTCTGCAGGCGGTCAAGCAGCGGGTGATGGGAGTTTCCGAACACCAGGACGTGCCATTCCACCTGATTGTGGAAGGCCTGAAAGTGCCGCGCAATCCCAACTATCCGCCGCTGGTGCAGGTGGGTTTCCAGTTTCAGGATTTTTCTGCAGTAGGTGGCGGATCCGATGCGGAAAAGCAGCTGATCGAACAGATTTACCAGCGCACCCAGGTACGTTTCGAGCCGGTGAATTTCGAAAGCAGCGATGTCATGTACGACATGCTCGCATTTTTTGCGCCGGGCCAGAACGGGCTGAATGTCAGCATTGAATTCAATCGCGAACTGTATGGTGATGAAACGGTTGAGCGTCTGATTTGCCATTGCACGCGCATCATGGAAGCCATCGTTGCCAATCCGGCGGTGCGGCTGGCGGATATTGATCTGGTCACGCCCGAAGAATTGCGTGCCGATCTGGGTGTTGGCGCGGATGTGCAGGCTGAGGTGTTGCCGTTGCTGTCCACCCAGCTGGCGGTGGTGCAGGATGTGCTGGCACTGCAGGGTGATTCCCGCACGCACATGGTTGGCGCAGAATATTGTTTTGATCGTGCGGTTTCACCGGATGTGGTGGAGCGTGCGGTGCGGCTGTGTGTCCAGCAGCATGCAGCATTGCGGACCCGGATTCGGTTGAGTGATGTCCCCTGGGCGGACTTCGCCTACCAGCTGGTGGATGCTGATTCGCTTGTCGCCATTGATGTTCTGGATTTGCGTGAGCAGCACTTGTCAGCAGATCAGATGGCTGAGCAAGTGGGGGAGTGGTGCTACGGCCCCTTTGATCTGTTTGGCGATCATCTGGTGGAGTTCCGCCTGGTCTGGTGGGCGCAGGACCGGCTGACGCTGGTGTGTCGTGCCCACGGTGTCATCATGGATGCGGATAGCCTTTCCGTGATCATGAACCGGATTGCCGCGCTGGCCGATAGCATTGAACGCGATCAGGTGATGCCCGTCTTTCCAGATTCGTTTGCGACGCAGATCATGCAACTGCGCCAGCAGGAGGATCGTCCCGCTGCGCTGGCCTATTGGCGTGCCCAGGCACGGGAAGCGGTTCCCCTGGAGTTTTCCCGTTCGCGTGCACTGGATGCATCCCAGGACTATCAGACAGAGCAGCTTGCATTGTCAGCACAGCTGGTTGACCGCCTGCAATCCTGGTGTGCGGTCAATGAGGCTGAACTTTGCGCAGTCTTGCGTTTTGCGGCGGCGTGGCTGATCAAACAGTATTGCCGGGTTGAAGGCGATTTCGTCTGCGCCGACATTGCTGCGCAGGCGGGTGATGCGGTCGGTCCGTTCGCGCAGACCTTGCCGCTGGTGATGCCCGCGCGTTTGCTTGCGGGTGACGCGCACGTAAGTGATGCAGCGGTGGAAATGGCAGCGCTGTTTGCCGAGGCGAAAAATCATGCCGGCGTTTCGCCTCAGCAGCAGGCAAAACTGTTCGAATCCGGTCGCCTGCGGGTGCAGTTCAGGTATCAGCCTAACGCAGGCAACGAAACGCTCCTCGGTACACGCGCGGCAGGTCTGCTGCAAATCACTGCGACCCAGCGGGGCAGCTCGCTGGTACTGAATCTGGCTTGTGATGGTCGGGCGTTTGCTTCGTTGCGATTCCTTGAGCGCATGCAGTCGGTACTGGAGCAGCTCTGTGACGGCGTGGCAGCTGCAAACGCATTGCAGATTCAGTTGCCGGATGAAAAGACACAACAACAGACGTGGAACAGCACGCACAGAACACTGCAGCACACCAGCATTGTACGCTGGTTCGAAGAAACGGTTGAACGCTTCCCCGATAAAACGGCAGTTGTCTGCGGTGATGTTCACTACTCCTACGATCAATTGAATCGACTGTCCAACCGCCTTGCCCACAAGCTGCACGCAGAAGGTGTGGGACGAGGCAGCAAAGTTGCGCTTGTGCTCGGTCGCAGTGTTGATCTGTGGGTAGCCTTGTGGGGCGTGATCAAGTCCGGCGCCGCCTATGTGCCGGTGGAAATCAGTTATCCGCAGGATCGTATCGATTTCATCATCAGTGACTGTGGTGCCAGTCATGTTATTGCCCAGCAGGCTACGGAAGCGCTGGTGTCCGGATTTGCTGGCAAGGTGCTGCTGGCCGATCAGTTTGCTGAACAGCTTTCCGACTTTTCCGACGCCAATCTGGCAACAGTGTCGACGCCGGATGATTTGTTCTATCTGATCTATACCTCGGGCTCCACCGGCAAACCCAAAGGTGCCGGGGTATTCCATCTGGGTGAAGCCAACCTGCAGCACTGGTATCTGCAGGATTATGCCGTTGGCGAGCATGACAGTGCCTATGTTATCAGCGCGCTGGGCTTCGACCTGACCCAGAAGAACCTGTTTGGCCTGTTGTTGTGTGGTGGCACTGTGGTGTTGCCATCACAGGAAGGTTACGACGCCGAACTGTTTGTGCAGGAAATTGCTGCGCATCGCATCAGTATCATGAATTGCGCGCCCAGCGCTTTCTATCCGCTGGTACAGCAGGCGCAACCGGGTGACTACAAGGCGTTGCACACACTGCGTTATGTCTTCCTTGGTGGTGAACCGATTCGCGCCAATGCGCTGGTACCCTGGCTGCATTCCGCCGATTGTGTGGCGCGCATCATCAACAGTTATGGTCCAACCGAATGTACCGATGTTGTGTCGGCCCATGAACTCAGTGATTTCACCCAGAATGCGGTGATTCCGATCGGTAAGCCCGTGTGCAACACCCAGCTGTGGGTGGTCAACCAGGACTTGCAGCCGCTACCGGTTGGTTTGCCCGGTGAAATCTGCGTAACCGGTACCGGCGTTGGTTTTGGTTATCTGAATCGTGATGATCTAACGGCTGAGGTGTTTGTTGCCAATCCGTTTGGGGAAGGCCGGTTGTATAAAACCGGTGACCTGGGCCGTTATCTGGCAGATGGCAGTATCGAATATATCGGACGCAAGGATTTCCAGGTCAAGATTCGGGGATTGCGGATTGAACTGGGTGAAATCGAAACGGCAATGAAAGGGCTACCCGCTGTCGTTGATGCTCTGGCGATGGCGGTGGATGACACCCTGGTAGGTTATCTTGTTACCACCGACGGTAATTTGCCTTCGGGTTGGCGGGATGTCTTGCGTAAGTCGCTGCCGGAGTACATGGTGCCTGCGCAGATGGTGGCGCTGAGCCAATGGCCACTCACACCCAACGGCAAAATCGATCGCAAGGCACTGCCCAAACCGCAGCTTGATCTGCAGTTGAATTATGTGGCACCACGTACGGATCTGGAGGAAAAACTCGCGCAGCTGTGGGCCGATGTGCTCAAGTTGCCGCAGGTGGGTGTGCGTGATGACTTCTTCCAGCTCGGTGGGCAATCCCTGCTGGCGACGCAGCTGGTCAATCGCATGTCACGC
>JAWKZS010000036.1:0-26957 GCA_041395845.1 Gammaproteobacteria bacterium | reverse complement strand
ACTCGCTCTTTCATTGCATTGGCAAGATTGAGCGCAGACGTGAAGGCGCCCTCGACTCGACCACCGAGGCACCAGTCGCCACAAGCGGCTAGCTGGCGTTTGTCATCAATGAACACCGTGCTTTGTGCAGTTCGCGTGGCATTGTTCGCGTAGCGCCAGCCGTGAACCGTTTTGTAATCAGCGGCACGACCAATATCACGCCCAATGATTCGGCTGGTCTCGGCAATCAAATGCTGCATCACCACTTCGCGGTCATCATCGATATGCGTTGCCGCGTATTGTTCCGAAGAATGCACCACCAGCGTAAAACGATCTGAACGCCCGGGCTTGTGACTGTTGACGGCAATCCAGCTGACATCGGCATTCATGACATGGGCAGCGTCGAAGTCCAGCGCCAGGCCTTGCTCAAAACCGAGCATCAGCGAAAAGCACGGCCGCATTTCGATGGAATTAATGGCAGCGTGATAGTGAAAGGTTTCAGGCAACAGGGCGACCGCTTGTGGCGCAGGAGTGGTGGAAATTACCCAGTCGAAGCCGGGGTAGCGCCGGCCTTCGTCATCGGTGAGTTGCCATGTGCCATGGCGTTCAAGGGAGTTGATCCGGGTATTCAGTTGAATATTCAGTCCCTGCGAACAATGCTGGCCGATCCTGTTCATTCCCGGCACGAACACGTAGCGTGGCTCATCATCCATCCAGTTTTTCCGCTCGACGACTTGCTCGCCATCAAACTTGACGTAACGCGCATGCCAGCGCTCAACGACGCCTGCTTCGATCAACGGCTGAATGAAATGCTGAAAGGCCGGCGTTCGCGCCGTGAAGTATTGCGCGCCGTGATCGAAGCAATAGGATTCAGCCCGCCGGGTTGCCATGCGGCCACTGAGACCCCGTGACTTCTCAAACAGCGTCACTTCCGCATGCACTTGCAGCATGCGAGCGAGGGACAAGCCTGACAGGCCAGCGCCAATGATCGCAATTTTGGTCATGATACGATTCCTGAAATAACACAGCGCGATTGAAAACAGTGTCGGGATTGCAGGCGAAGCTGCGCTGGCAGACGAAAAAAGCCAGCCGACTTCCCCACTCAATCATGGCACACTGCGCGCTTATGCTGCCAATGTCGTATCTGTTCTGTATAGCTTTGGCAGAGCCGCTACAGCTTTGCGAAATTACGTCAACACCTTGTGCCAGATTGCCCGTACCCGGCGCCGCTCGGCTGCAAACTGGTCGGCACTGACTTTTCCGGAGGCGTTCTGCAGCGCGCGGCGGTGGGATTCGCTGCGCAGCAGCAGGTAGGCATTCTGCAGATCGCTGGCGTCTTCCACGGTCAACAGGCCGGCGTCGCGGGCTTCGTCAAAGATGCGCATGTTGTCGGTCCATTTGGCCAGGGCAGGCTTTTCGCCACTCCAGCGCAGGGCAAGGAATTGCGCCATGAATTCGATATCGACGATGCCGCCGGGGTCCTGCTTCAAATCGAATTCATGGTCTGCGCTCAGCAGCGCTTCATCCAGATCGGCAGCCTGTTTGTGGGTGCTCAGATTGGCGAGCATTTTGGCGCGCATGTCACGCACGTCCTTGGCCAGGGTCGCCGGATCGCGATGCTTGGCGAGGATCGCGTGACGTTCCGCCTCGAAACGCTCTTTCAAGCGGGAACAGCCCGCCACCACCCGCGCCCGCACCAGAGCCTGATGTTCCCAAGTCCAGGCTTCTTCTTCCTGGTAGGTGCGGAAGGCATTGAGTGAACTGACCAGCAGGCCGGAATTGCCGGACGGGCGCAGGCGCATGTCGACTTCGTACAGTTCACCCGAGGCCATGCGGGTCGTCAGGATGTGAATGATGCGCTGACCCAGCCGCGCGAAGAAAACCGTGTTATCCACCGGATTGCTGCCGTCGGTTTCCAGGGCAGGATGGGCATCGTGAATGAACACCAGATCCAGATCGGAGCTGTAACTGAGTTCAAGCCCGCCTACTTTGCCATAGCCCACAATGATGAAATCCGGATCGCAGGGCACGCCGGGGGCTTTCTGGGGAATGCCGTGTTTTTCCGTCATCTGGCGCCAGGCCAGTTCGAACACGGTCTGCAACAGGGCTTCGGCCAGCCAGGTCAGGTAGTCGCTGACTTTCATCAACGGCAGCGTGCCCGCCAGTTCCGACGCGGCTACCCGCAATACGTGGGCATTCTTGAACTGGCGCAGTGTGTCCATCTGGCGCTCCAGATCGTCTTCCGGCACCCGCAACATCAGCTGGCGCAATTCGTTCTGCAGCACATCGACAGTGAGCGGCTTGAGCAGCGTGGCTTCATTGAGCAGCTGGTCGAGCAGCATGGGGTAACGGCACATGGTATCGGCCACCCAGGGGCTGGCCTGGAACAGCATGGCGAGGCGCTGCAGAGAGTTGGGATTTTCCACCAGCAGTGCCATGTAGGCAGACCGGCGCCGGATGGCGTCCACCAGCTGCAGCACGCGCTGAAAACTGAGATCCGGATTTTCCTGCTGGGCACAGGCATTGATAAGCAGCGGCATCAGTTTGTCGAGTCGTTCCCGCGCCACCGCCTGCAGATGGGTGACCTGTTTGCTGGATTTCATTTCGCTGAGCAGGTGCCAGGTATTTTGCGGATCGCGAAAACCCAGTTCGGTCAGATCCTGCAGGCCATCGGCTTCGGTTTCGGTTTGCATCCACAGATCCACTGCCTGATCGCGCACCTGCTCCTGTTCTTCCTTGTTGGAATCCGCAATCAGGTTGGCGAAGTGGGTGCGCACGCGGGCACGGGGTTTGCTCAAGCGCCGCATAAAATGCTTCTGAACTGGCGAAACCCAGACCATGGGCGATGCGCAGCCGGTTGAACTCATCCCCGGCAACAATTGGGTCTGGCGATCCTGCAACGCCTGGATGCGGTGTTCGATATTGCGTAGGAAAATATAATCATCGCGCAGTTCTTTCACGATACCGTGGGGCAACAATTCCAGATCGCGAATCACGTTGAGCACGGTGAGCAGATTGCGCTGCTGCAGATCCGGTTCCTGGCCGCCGCGAATCAGCTGGAACACCTGGGCGATAAATTCGATTTCGCGAATGCCGCCGGCGCCGGTTTTGACATTGTCTTCCTTGCCGCGGCGCAGCACTTCCTGATTGATCAGGTTTTTCAGTTCACGCAGGGATTCGATGACACCGAAGTCGACGTAACGACGGTAAATGAACGGCCGCAAGGCGTTGAGCAGACGGGCACCATCACCATTGTCGCTGCCGATGTCGCGGGCCTTGATCATGGCGTAGCGTTCCCACTCGCGCCCCTGCTCTTCGTAGTAGTTTTCCATGCCGGCAAAACTCAGCGCCAGCGGGCCACTGCTGCCGAACGGGCGCAGACGCATATCGACACGAAACACAAAACCTTCGGCCGTATTTTCGTCGAGCATTTTGATCAGACGCTGCCCCAGCCGCAGGAAGAATTCGCGATGATCCACCGAACGCGGGCCACCCTGGGTTTCGCCTTCGTGAGCGTAGGCAAAAATCAGATCGATATCCGAGGACAGATTGAGTTCCTTGGCACCGAGCTTGCCCATCCCAAGCACTACCATCGGCATGGGTTCGCCGCTGTGTTTGTAGCATGGCGTACCCATGATGGCAGTGACAAAGCCATACACTTTTTGCAGGGTCTGATCGATGCAGGCATCAGCGAATAACGACAGATCCAGTGCAGTTTCCTGGAACCGGGCCAGGCCGGTGGTATCGCGCCAGATGATGCGGATCATTTCGCGACGCCGAATCTGGCGCAGGGTTTTCGACAGGGTGGCGTCGTCGCTGGCGGGTTCCAGTGCCGCCTGCAAACGCTGGGCATAATCGTTGTCGGCGTAGGAACGATGCAGATCACCACTGGCCAGCAGATCGGCCAGCAGTTGAGGATGCCGTTGCAGCTGTGCCGCTACATAATCGCTCGCTGCCACGACCGTCACCAGCTGCTGTTGCTGTTCCGCATCCAGCTGCACGCTGACCGCACGCTCCTGCAGGGCTTCTGCCAGCAGGCTGAGCTGGTGTTCAACATGGGGACGCAGGGCTTCGGGCAGGGCGACAAGCAAATCCGGGCTGACAAGCATGGGCAATCACATTCCGTTCAGGTGAGATCGTTTTATTTTACCTGATTCACGGAAGCTGCCCTGATGCAGGGCAAAACAATTCACTCTGGCTGGCAGCGGGACGATTGCAGGTTGAGACTGACCGGCTGACCCCGCGCCGGCAGGTCGCAGGGTTGCACGTTACCGCCGTTCCACAGGTAAAAACGGTAGCGGCCGGAATCCAGCGGCTGGGCAAACTGGAACCGGGCCCGGGTGGGCACGCCGTTGTGCGCCTCCATCACCGTGATGATGACACCGGGCAGGCGCAGGGAATCACCTTCGGTCAGTGGCGCCTGCGGGCCCCGCAGCAGGCCTTCCTGCGCCGCATCATACAGGCCCTGTTCGCTGGCCAGATCAAAGGCACGACCGCTGATGACCGTCAGGGTGAGGTCGCGGGTTCCCGACGCCAGCAGCCAGGTTTTGGCGGCCACTGGCAGGCCGTGATAGGCACGCACGCCGTTGATGTAGCCGCCGGCAGCAGACAGGGGCGGATTGATCAGCACCGGGGTGGTGTCGCTGTCCGCCGGCGGCAACTGCCAGGACAGGGCGCCACTGTTCACCATGGAATCGCCCGCCAGTTTCATCGAGTAGGCCTCCAGCGGCAGCAGCAGCGCCGACAGGCCCAGGTTGAGCAGGATCATCAAGCCAGCAAATGCGCCCGTTAACGCACGTACCAACCCGCCCTGGTACAGCCGCCCTTCCCGCCAGGCCTGCAGCCACAGACCCAGGAATCCGGCGCTGCCGATACTGGCCGCCAGCAGCAACCGGCTGTGGGGCACGGTGCTGGCCACCGGCAGCAGACAAAGCAGGGCACCACCGAGCCAGAAGCGGGCACGCCGATCATCCCGCAGCAGCGGCCAGCTCAACACCAGCAGTAAACCAAACAATGCGAGGAATACCCAGATCCGTTCCCCCGGCAGGGCCGAGGCCAGTTCCGGCGGCATGGCGAAGAACAGTCCGCCCAGCAGACTGAGGCCCCGCTCCAGCAGCAATTGCAGGAAAAGGCCCGGGGTCGCCAGCGGATCAACATAGTGGCCCGAGCCCTGGGCGCCATAACCCAGCACTCCCCGCACCCCCAGCCAGATCGCCCCCACCAGGGCATAGGGTACGATCGACAGGGTGCGATCGAGCCAGCGGCCACGATCCATCAACAAACCATACGCCAGAATGTACAGTCCGGTGCTGACCGCCATTTCGCCGCACAGCAGTCCCGCACTGAACAGCAGCACCGCCCGCAGATCCAGAATGCCCCGCTCCTGTTCACGCCACTGGTGATGGCAATACAGGGTCATGACCAGAAAGATACCCGCCAGCAGCGCATTGCGATTGGCCAGCCAGGCGGCCGGCACACCGTGACCATAGAACAGGGCGAACAGCACCACCGCCCACCACAGCGCCCGTCCATTCCCCTGCACCGACGCGAACAGACGAAACGTGAACCACAACAGGATCGCAAAATAAATCAGGCTATGGACATGCATCAGCCAGGGCTGATCGGGCCACAGTCCGTAATCCAGACCATGGGTAAATTCCGTCAACGGACGCCAGAACGCGTACTTCACTTCCGCATGGGTCCACCAAGGCAGCAGGCCCAGATTGGTCAGGTCGAGCACCCGCCCCGGATCACCGTCGAGAAAGGAAAACAGCCCGAACGGACTGGCGGGACTGTTGGTCGCCAGCAGCGGGTTCTGCTGGGTGACCAGCCCCCAGTGAAAATAATCATCCAGCTGTAGCCCCACCCACAGCGCCGGCGCACACAGCAGCAACGCCAGTATGAGCGCCCAGTAGCAGTAGCGGGGCAAGGGGGCGGCGTTCATGGATTATTTCCGCAGATTCATGATGGGGCGCTCGATCAGCAGATAGAAAATCACCGCCCCCAGAATGGTCAGCCCTGTACTGTACAGAGTGAGCAGACACATGGCTTCCCAGTGGGTGTAATCGTAGCGTTCAGGATATTTCTGCATGGCATTGATACCCAGCGACACCATCGCGACGATCGGCAGTACATGCAGCAGATACATGGAGTAGGACAGCTGGGCCAGCGGATACCAGAAGCGCGCCGCGAAAATAAAATTCAGCACCTTGCTCATGTAACTCTTTTCCACGCACAGCAGAATCAGATAGGTCAGCGCGCCGGAAAAAAGATTGCGGCTGAAGGTCTGATAGAGAATGTTGCCCCACTCGTACTCGTCGAAGCTGCGCGACAGCACCGGTGTGATCATCAGCGCCAGAATCACCGCCAGACTCAACCAGCCCAGCACATGGCCGAGCGTGGTATTCATGAAGCGCTTGGTAGCGGCCTCGTGATGGTAGTAGTAAAACGCCCCCAGACAGCCACACAGCAGCGCGCCATAACGGGTGTAAAGATTGTCATACAGCACCGTGAAATGATGGGCGTGGAATTCCGGATTCATCACGATCATGCTGCCGGGCGACGTGCGGATCTGCTCATCACTCATGATCACCGCAAAGCGGATCACAAATGACAATCCCAGCAAGCCCCACAACCAGCGCTCGGGATTGCGGAATCGCATCACGAACACCAGCAGCAACGGATAGATCAGATAGAACTGCTCCTCGATGGCCAGGGTCCAGGTCCAGTTCATGGCCTGCTTTTCATAGGGCAGGAAATTATTGACGTAAAGGATATTGGCCCACAGGTATTCGATATTCGGACCGCTGAGTGCCACATAAATCAGGATCGCCAGCCAGTAGGCGGGGCTAAGACGCAGAAACCGGCGGGAATAGAAATTCCACATATGGATCTTGCCGTCACGATCGATCTGGCGCAGCAGAATGCCACTGATCAGAAACCCGCTGATGACGAAGAAAATATCCACGCTCTTGTCGGCATTCCAGGCCCACGACCACAGCAGTCCACCCTCTTCGATCATGTCGATCATTTCAATGTCGGGGTGCGCGGTGGCGTAAATCGCGAAGGTGTGGAACACCATGATCATCAACATCGACAGCGCACGGAAGCCGTCGAGCACCGGAAAATTGCCCGGCGGCCGGATAAACAGCTGCTTGATGTTGCGGACGGGCGAAAATGCAGAAAGTACGGGATGCATGACAGCCACTGCTTTTTATTGTTGTTTTGCGGGTGGCAGATCAGCCCTGCCCCACCGGTGAGTTTTTATACAGTCCCGCATTCTAACAACGGGCCGTGACCTTTTGGAATGTTCAAGTCCGAAAAAAAGCGAACCCTGTGACCGGGATGGCAAATGCCGGTCACCTTACTTGCGCAGGTTCATGATCGGGCGCTCCACCAGCAGATAGATGATGGTGGCACCCAGAATCGTCAGCACCGTGGCAACCGCGGTCAGAATCCACATGGCTTCCCAGTGATCGAACGGGTACACCTCGGGGAATGCGATAAAGCTGCGCACCCCCAGCGGCACCACCGCCATGATCGCCAGCACATGCAGCAGATACATGGAATAGGACAGCTGGGCCAGCGGATACCAGAAGCGGGACGCGAAAATCAGGTTCAGCACCCGGCTCATGTAACTCTTTTCCACACACAGCAGAATCAGATAGGTGAGCGCGCCGGAAAACAGGTTGCGGCCAAAGGTCTGATAGACGATGTTGCCAACGGAATATTCATCCAGCGAGCGCGAGGCCACCGGCAGGATCATCATGAACAGCATCACCGCCAGACTCAGCCAGCCCAGCAGATGTCCCAGCGGTGTGTTGAGGAAGCGCTTGAGCGCCGCTTCGTGATGGAAGTAATAGAACGCCCCCAGACAGCCGCACAGCAGCGCGCCGTAGCGGGTGTAGAGATTGTCATACAGCACGGAAAAATAATGGGCCTGAAAATCCGGATCGAGGATCAGCATGCTCAGCGGCGTGGTGCGGATGCGCTCATCGGTCATGATCACCACAAAACGGATCACGAACGACAATCCCAGCAATCCCCACAGCCAGCGCTCCGGATTGGGAAACCGCATCACGAACACCAGTAGCAGCGGATACACCAGATAGAACTGTTCTTCGATGGCCAGGGTCCAGGTCCAGTTCATGGCCTGTTCCTTGTACGGCAGGAAGTTGTTCACATACAGCACGTTGGCCCAGAGGTTTTCCAGCTTCATCAGCTCGCGGGCCTTGTCATCCACCACATAGACACCGATGGCGACATACAGGGCGATCACCAGCCAGTAGGCCGGACTCAGGCGCAGGAAACGGCGGGAGTAGAACTGCCACATGTGGATCTTGCCGTCACGGTCGATCTGCCGCAGCAGAATGCCACTGATCAGGAATCCACTGATAACAAAGAAGATGTCCACGCTCTTGTCGGCATTCCACACCCACGACCACAGCAGACCGCTTTCTTCCACCAGATCCATCACTTCGATATCCGGGTGGAACAGGCCATACACGCCAAAGGTGTGGAATACCAGAATCATCAGCATCGACAGCGCGCGAAAACCATCGAGCACCGGAAAGTTGCCGGGAGGACGGATGAACAGTTGCTTGAGATTGCGGACCGGTGAAAACGCCGAAAGTACGGGATGCATGAAAACCACTACTTGTTATTGTTGTTCGGGTGCGCACACCCCGGAGACGGCTGCCCCAATGTGAGCCGCTTGGGCATTCTAGCAACGGCGCAACCGCTTTTGGAACGCTCGAACCGGAAAAACCCGGCCAATGTGACCCGGGTATCAGGACAGACCGGACACTGAGGGCGCCACCCGCAGGACTTCTTCCGGCGTGGTGAGGCCCGCCGCCACCTTGTGGGCACCGGACAGGCGCAGGGTGCGCATGCCTTCCTTCAGGGCCTGCTTGCGGATGGCACTCAGTTCTGCCGAATGGCTGATCATGTCCTTGAGTTCCTGCGACAGCACCATGATCTCGTAGATGCCGACCCGGCCCAGATAGCCGGTCTTGCGGCATTCCAGACAGCCGGCGGGCTGCTTGATCCGCTCAGGCATCTTGCCCTTGAAGGGGCTGATCAGGGTGTCCCACACATCGGGGTCTATCGCCGTGTCGCGCTTGCAGTGGGGGCACAGGGTCCGCACCAGACGCTGGGCCATGACCCCCAGCAGGGTGGCGGAAATCAGGTACGGTGCCACCCCCAGATCCATCAGTCGCACCACGGCGGACGGTGCGTCGTTGGTGTGCAGGGTGGAAATCACCAGGTGGCCGGTCAGCGCTGCCTGGATCGCCATATTGGCGGTTTCCAGATCGCGGATCTCGCCGATCATGATGATGTCCGGGTCCTGACGCAGCAGGGCGCGCACCCCGTCAGCAAAGCCCAGATCGATGTTTTCCAGCACCTGCATCTGGTTGAAGGACGGCTCCACCATTTCGATGGGGTCTTCGATGGTGCAGACATTGACCTCGCGAGTGGCCAGCTGCTTGAGGGTGGAGTACAGGGTGGTGGTCTTGCCGGAACCGGTAGGGCCGGTCACCAGCACGATGCCGTTGGGCTGATTCACCATGTGCTGCCACTTTTCATAGTCGTCGTCGGTGAGGCCCATCTGGGCCGCCGAGCGCACCAGCACTTCCGGGTCGAAAATCCGCATCACCATCTTTTCGCCGAACGCCGTGGGCAGCGTGGACAGACGCAGCTCCACCTCCTGGCCTTCGCCGCTCTTGGTCTTCAGACGGCCATCCTGGGGCCGGCGCTTTTCCGCCACATCCATGCGGCCGAGAATCTTGATCCGGCTGGTGACGGCGGCCATGACCGCTGCCGGCAGCTCGTAGACATCGTGCAGCACGCCATCGATACGGAACCGGATATTGCCGGTGTCCCGGCGCGGCTCCAGGTGAATATCACTGGCCCGCTGGTCGAAGGCATATTGCAGCAGCCAGTCCACGATCTTGACGATGTGCTGGTCATTGGCGTCCGGCGAGGTCAGTTCACCCAGCTGCAGTAACTGCTCGAAGTTGGTGACGTTGGACAGCCCCGCATCCTTGCCCGCGGCGCCCTTGACCGAGCGGGCCAGGTTATAGAATTCCAGGGTGAAGCGCTTGAGGTCGGCCGGATTGATGATGACCCGCTTGATGCGCTTGCCGCGCAGGGTCTGTTCCAGGCCGTGCTCCCAGTCCGACAGGAAGGGCTGGCCGCTGGCGATGGTGACGGTTTCCTTGTCCACCGCAACCGCCAGAATCTCGTGCCGTTCGGCGAAGTTAAACGACATTACCGCCGTGATCGCCGCCACATCCACTTTCAGTGGATCGATATGAAAGACCGGCTGGTTGGCCCGCTTGGCCAGCCACTCGGTGAGCTTTTCCAGGGTCAGGCGATTACCGTCATCCTGCTGGTCGACCAGGTTGAACTTGGCGACGAACTGCAGGGGATTCCAGTTGAGTTCGGTCTTTTCCCGGCGCTGGCCGGCAATGAAATTGACGTCCCGTTCGGTGATGCGGCCATCTTCCAGCAGGCCGTCCAGCACCCAGCGCACATCAATGCGGATGCTGGGCTGCAGAAAACTGGCTTTGCCTGTTTTGACGCTGGACACGAGGGGCGAACTCCCGAAGGCAGAATGGATCTGAAAATCAATTGTAGTCTCAAGCCCTTAAGCTCACAAAATCGGAACGCCGGATTCGTGACCCGCATGGTAAAATCCGCTATCGTTTCACCCCTGTTGTATCCCGAATGAGTGGTATTCATGGAATCGGTAATTGAAAAGGCATTGTATGCCAGCCGCTGGCTGATGGCCCCGGTGTATCTGGGCCTGAGCATTCTGCTGCTGGCGCTGAGCGTGAAGTTCTTCATGGAGCTGTTTCACATCATCCCCAACCTGTATGCCATGAAAGAGGCGGATCTGATTCTGGCGATCCTCACCTTGATCGACCTGAGCCTGGTCGGTGCGCTGGTGGTGATGGTGATGTTCTCCGGTTACGAGAACTTTGTATCCCAGATTGATATCAAGGCGGGCGGGGAAAAGCTGTCCTGGCTGGGAAAGATGGATTCCGGCTCACTGAAGCTCAAGCTGTCATCGTCCATCGTGGCCATATCCGCGATACACATGCTGAAAATCTATATGGGTTTCAGCCCGACCGGGCAGCCTGATGACCCGCAGGTTACCAAAATGATGTGGCTGCTGATTGGCCACATGGTATTCGTAGTGTCCACCCTGGTGATGGCGATCATGGATAAAATTGAGCGAAGCACCAAGACAATGCCGAAAGCGGGCAGCTGACAGCCCGCAGCAAGCAACCGAGACAAAAGCGGCCCTGACCGGGGCGCTTTGTTTGTACTGTCGGGTGTCGCGAACAGCGGATTCGGCTCGGGGTTGCCGCTTCTGCTACTTGCCCAGTGCCAAGCACCGCGGCCGGTTGCAGTGACGCCGGTAGCAACGTATCCAGCTTGCCACCCCACCAGCTGAGTGCCAGTACGACCAGTACAGCGAGTACACCGTAAAGTCCAGGGGCGCTGCTTTTCCGCAAACGGGTCAACCGGATCCAGCGTGGAGCCTTTAGGAACGCTGCCAGCTTGGTGAGCGAGGCACCAAAGGGCAGGTTGACTCGCGCATGGGCATTCACCGCCCAGCCATTGGCATATCCAGAATCGGCCCGACATTGCGCTGGCGCAGCTTAGCCAGGCAATCAGCATGGAGGGGCCGGAAATCAGCAGCACCAGACCCAGCACGCCCAGCGGCATCCAGAAACCCAGGCCAAAGAAGGCCTCCAGCAAGGCGCCCAACGCCGCCGTAATACCACCAACGGCAACACCCAATGCAGCGACCACGCTGACATCGAATTTCTTCGGTGCCACCGCCCATCGGCCTTGCCGGTGGTGGCAGCGGTGCCCACCTTGTCCGCCGCACCGGTCAGCATGGTGTTGGAGGACGCTTCACCGGCAGCCGCCCGCTTCGCGACCTGCTCTTCGATAAACCGAATCAGTTTCTTGTAGGGACTCCAGAACGCCTGGCGAATGGAAATCGGGTTTTCCACCGCTTGGTGATGGTGGCATCCCAGTCCTTGCCGTCGCGATCGTAGAAAATACTGCGTTGCGCCCGACCATCAGATTGTCGGAATCGCCATTAGCGAAGGCGGCAGCGATGGTCATTTTTCGCCGGTCGCCTTGCGCACACAGTCGCAGTAAACCAGATAGGCGCGGGACAATGGCGCCATGACGGCGTGGCGGGCGACGTCGTCTACCCGCAGACAGAGTTCGGCGGCACGCTGATCCAGATACAGGTGCCGACCCGGAAAATGGCCGGCGTCTTGCGCTGATAGAATTGCTGGAAGTTGACGAAGTTGACCGCCAGCTTGTGTAGGTCACGCACGTAGCGCACCAGACGCTCGACGGATGCAATGGCGTTGGCGGTGGCTTCCTGGGCTTTTTCCTGTTCGAACAGCGGTGCCAGCACCTGGTCGGCACCGGTTCCGCCAGGGCACGCAGGCGCTCGATACCGAGCTTTTCCACGACCGCACCAGCCTTGCTGGCCTGCCAGGCTTCGAACTGGCCCAGGCGCGCCTGATGTCATTCCACTGGGCTTCGGTCAGCTGATCGATATCACCCAGCAGCGGCTGCACGACTTTGGCAACGAAGGTGGCCATGGCGCTGATCCAGGCCGGGTTGAGTCCCTGCTTCAGCGGCAGCGGCACGGCTGAGTCGATGTGGGCCAGGGGCAGGCTGCGGATTTCGTCATTCGTGATCACCAGATCCTTCACGGTGAGGGCGTAGTATTCCTTTTCCTCGCGATTGAGTGCAGCGATGGCGCGGCTGTCGAATGCCGCCAGCTGGCAGCGCAAAGAAGTCGTCGATCTTGGCCCGCACGGCATTGAGCGCATCCAGTGCGGCAGCCGTGTCATCCTGCAGCGGCAATAGCGCCGCATCAGAGGATGCCTTGTCGAACCAGGCAACATAGTCCGCCACGGCCTTGAAATCGGTAATTCGCCAGTGGTGACGGGCTTGCCGGAGCGGTCATCGGCGCCACCGACGGTATCCAGCACATTGGCGATCAGCAGTTTGGCGTCGTCCTGATCGGCGGTATCGGCGGTGATCACGCCGTCACCATTGAAGCGCATGGCGTTGAACGCTTTCAGGGCATCGGCGGTTTCCGCCACGCTGATGGATTCGGCACCGGCCTTGCCCAGCCCTTCGAGGACGGCTTTCGCAGGCGTGCCTGCACCTGATTGCCTTCGGCGCTGTCGGCGTTGATGGCTTCCAGCGGCAATTCGGCCGGTGCTTTCAGCAGGTCATCGGCATTCTTCAGCAGGGCGCCCGCCCACTTTACGGCGGCAATCGGTTCGTTGGCGCGGATGCGGCCATCCCCATCACTGTCGATCAGTTCCAGCGTGCGCGCATCAACACCAGACCTTGGTGGGACAGGCCAGTGCCACCCAGAGTTTCGGTCCAGCTGGTCGATGTTGAGCAGATCGGCACCGGATGCAAAGCGCACCTGATTGAAGCCGCCGGCGCGAAAAAACTGAATGCGTGACTCATGTCGAATTCCCCAGATTCAATGGCACTAGTTTTACGGTACTTGTCCGGGCTGTTGTTGTCTGAACGTCCTGCGGCGAGATTACTGCCAGAGCACCAGCTGACCAGTAGAAATCGCACATTTGGTCATTCCGCACTGAGCACCAAAGGCCCGCCGTTAGGGTGCAACGGTGGCACTCAAAACGCCTTCATCAAGGTGACTGCCATCATCCGTCACCGCATAAAACAGGCAGTCACTTTTGGCGATTGCGGCGTTGGTAGTCACCATGAACAGTTTCAGCGGACGCACCGGATGCAACCGGCTGCCGTGCAGCTGCAGCAGACGCTCTTTGACATCGGTGCCGCGGGCGGTCTTCACCCGAATCTTGTGCCAGCTATCAGGCCGCACCCAGCCGAGCACCACCTCGGGCAGCACCCGGCCAAAATTATGATGCTCCACATCCGGTGGCAGTGTGATGTCCGTATCGGCTGCCATGGCTTCGCGATAGCAGATGCTGGCATCGGCGCTGATTTCCACCCGCACCGGTTCATGCAGAATATCCAGTTCCCAGTCAGCGGCGGGCGGGGTCAGTACATCTTCCGCATTCACGTAACGCAGCAGCCCTTCGTAGGCGATATCATCGGAGCGGGGATCCTGTGCGCCGCCGCACTCGATGGTGACGGTGGGCACGTTGCGTTCGCTGTACTCGAACAGGGCACCCAGGCGCAACCCGGTGATCAGCATGCGTTCGCAGAACAGGCTGGTCAGCGCCTCGTGGGCGGCATCCTGTTTCATCGACACGGAAAATGCGGGCCCCATGCCGGAGGTATTGTGAATATCGATCAGGGCTTCCGGCTGCAGCACTTCCAGCTGTTGCAGCATGGCGCGGGCCAGCTCGCCTTGCACCCCGTCGAAGGGTTCGCGAAAACAGCGATTGGGATCTTTTTCGCTGGCAAGGTGGCGGGTGGAAAACGCCGGTACCCGCAGCGCGTTGCTCACCGACAGGATGAACACCAGCACATCCACTGCCGGAGTGGGCTGATCCCGCAACCAGCGATACACAGCGCGGGTGCCCGATGGTTCGTTGCCATGCAGCAGGGTGCTGACGGCGCGCTTGCGGGTGCGGTCGCGCCCGGGGATGTGCAGCAGGGTCGGCCCACCCAGCGTTGCCAGAAACGCTTCCACTGAATCACCCAGCGCGTCCGCCGTGGGGTGATACCAGTAACGGAGCGGGGATGGTGTCGTCATACTGCGGTACTCCACTGTGCAATTGATTGTCCTGACTGAAAGCCTGCCTGATAGCACTGCAACATGCCATGCAAGGCGGCGGCCCGATCCAGCCCCTGTCGCTCCAGCGCCTGCGTGACCTGACGCTGCCAGCGGGCACCACTGATGTCCGCGTCCAGCCGCAGCGCGATATTGTCCATGAGGCGCTGAACGTCGGCGCTGTCCATGCCGGCCTCCACCAGCGCCTCGCCTGCCAGCGGCAGCAAACGGCGCGCCAGTTCTGTCACCGGGTACTCCACCACACTGACCTGGGATGACGACGGCCACAGCAGGCGGGCATCCATACCATGCTGCGCCGCGCGATAGAAATTGCGCTCGGCATATTTGAAGGGCAGCAGATCCATCCGCGCCGGCATGGAATCGCGCAATGCCAGGGCACTGCCAATCAGCAAGGCGGCCGTGGCACTCATATCCACCAGACTCGGCCCGGCCGGCAGCGCGCGCATTTCAATGCGGACATGACCACCATCGTGGTGATCGTAGATGGCGCGATTCCAGGGCCAGGTGGTGCCCTGATGCAGCTTCAGTTCGTGCAGCGCCGGCAATTCCCCCTGCGCCAGTTGCGCCAGCGGATCATCCGGATGCACCACCGGCAGGATCGGCGGAAACAGCGCCACCGTGGACGCAAACAGTTCCAGTGCGCCGTCATGCAGCCAGCCATTACCAAAATACACCCGTGGCGGACAGCGTTCACGGCTGCCGACATCGCCGCGGGCATCAATGGATTGCTTGAACAGGGCAATGCGGGTTTCATCCCACAGCGCATGACCAAACAGATAAGGCGAATTGGCTGCCAGCGCCAGGGCCACCGGTGTCAGCAGCTGCACCGCGTTGAAACTGTCGCGAAACGCTGCAGGGGGAATCCGCCAGTGCACCTGAAAGGACGTGTTGGCCCCTTCCAGTGTGACATCCGGCCACTGCAGCTGCAGCGGCGGATCACCATCAATGGCAATCTGAAACGGTCCACCGCGCAGCTGTTTGAGTGCATTGTCCATGGCCCGGTAACGGTGCAGGTCGGTCATGGTCTGCTGATTGAAATCACCGGGCATGAGGGTAGGCAGAATGCCGATAGGCAACAGGCTTGCATTCAGATGCTGCGCGCAGGGCTCAATAGCCACCAGGATGTGCTGCAGATCCCGCTCGAACGCGGCAAACGGCGCCCCGGCAAACGGCTGCGGACTGAGGTTGTATTCCAGATTGAAGCGGTTGAGTTCCGGTGTCAGCTGAGGATTGGCCATCTGCTGCAGAATGGCCTGATTGCAGTTGGCCGGGCGGCCTGCATTGCCCACCAGATAGCATTCCAGTTCAGCGCCCAGGGACATGGGGCCGTCTCCAAAACCGGGTTGCGCGAGCAGCTGCTGCAAGGCCTTGAGGTTGTCGCGAATCTTGCGACCGAACCTGGCGTGATCTTCGGAAGAGAACTGGTCTTGCTGGATTTCAACACCCATCAGAGACATCCTGTTAATTGATCCTTGCAGGATGCCGCACTTGCGACAGACATGTTTTGTCGCGGGTCAGATTATTTCAGAAAAATTCGGCGCCAGAGAAGTTCGCTTTCAGAAAAGCTCGGTAGAACCGCCGCAGGCCTTGGCACCCGGCTTGCCATGCTGTTCCGCAGCAGCCACCACAATCTGTTGCTCCAGACGCGACAACTCCTGCAATACCTCTTCGCTGGCCTGCTCCATCCGTTCCAGCGCCACAAACGCTTCTTCCTTCCGTTGTTCCGAATGCAGCCGCAATGCCAGAATCCCGTTCTGATGCACCTGCTGGTGGGGTTTTTCCAGAGTCTTGAAGGCCTTCAACTCCCGGTAGCATTCATGGCCATCACCCTTGTAATACCATTTGCCAAGCCGGCACTGATGATGATCGGCAAACTCCTCGACCGACTTTTCCGACACGCCCCAGAATGCCCGGTAGACCTCGGCTTTCCACACCACATGGTCCAGCTTCACGGTCTGGATGAAACTTTTTTCGGCCGATACGGCAATCGACTGGGACATGGACTGGGCCAGGCGGACAAATTCATCCACGGTTCCCAATACCTGCCCCGTGGTATTGGACAGGTTGCGGCTGGTCTGGCCAGTGCTTTCGATACGCTGGGACACGCCCTGGGTTTTCTGACCGATCACCTCCACCAGCGTCGTGATTTCGGCCGACGCAATGGCGGATTTCTTTGCCAGATTGCGC
This sequence comes from Gammaproteobacteria bacterium, assembly GCA_041395845.1. Lineage (GTDB taxonomy): Bacteria > Pseudomonadota > Gammaproteobacteria > Pseudomonadales > Ketobacteraceae > Ch67. Next base: position 10,000 of record JAWKZS010000036.1, on the reverse strand, counting down.
ACTTCGTCCGCTACCACGGCAAAGCCCCTGCCCTGCTCGCCCGCGCGCGCCGCTTCGATGGCGGCATTCAGTGCCAGCAGGTTGGTCTGGTCGGATATCTCTTTGATCTGGGCAACAAATTTTTCAATCTTCGTACCGGCGTCTGCCAGCTCCCGTACGCCCGCGGTGACTTCGCCGGTCTGCTCATCCATCAGGATCAACGAAGACGCAACATTACCCAGAATATTCTTGATCTGTTCGTAGTCCGACGTGGAATCCGCCAGACGAATACGTTGCTGACGATTTTCCGCCGCGCTTTCTGCCACATTGTGCCGGATGGTATCGATAGTATCTGCCGTCGAAAACCACAGCTCGCGCAGGCGCACCTGCTCATCCAGTGCAGTGGTGATGTAATCCCGTCGCATGTCCGCCACAACCTTGATCTTCTGGTACAGCTGCAGCTCGCGCTGACTCTGTTCCAGTGCTTTCCGCAACGCTTGTACTTCGGTCGAATCGCTTGGCTCACGCCGGCCAAACCAATGACTCAGAAACCCCATGATTCGTACTACCCGTGTGTTTTGATACCTGCTGAAAGTATAGACAGCTTTTTGAAAAGCATGGGCTTTTGTCAACGCTACAGGCCCCTGATGCTTGCCGTTATACGGAGTTTAAGCTTCGTTTAAGCCACCCCCCGTTAAGCTCGATCCAACAACCTGTGGAGGTGATGTATGCAAGTTACGCAAGCAACGATCAACGTCTGGGATTTACCTGTCCGACTCTTTCACTGGACGCTGGCAGGCGCATTTTTCATTGCCTATCTGTCCGCCGAGGAAGTGCAGACGCTACATGAAATCGCCGGTTACACCGTGGCCGCGCTGGTGCTGTTCCGGCTGGTGTGGGGGGTCATCGGCACCCGTTATGCCCGCTTCAGCCAGTTTGTCAAAGGTCCGCGCGCCACCGCGGACTATCTGAAACAGATGGCCCATGGCAAGGCCCCGCGACACCTTGGCCATAACCCCGCCGGGGCAGCGATGATCATCGCCCTGCTGCTGGCGCTGGCGGGCACGACCCTGGCAGGCATGACCCTGCTGGCCACCGATGGCCATGGCCCACTGGCCGGAACCTTTCTGGCCGGACTGCGCGAACACACCGTCGAAGAGGTGCACGAGTTCTTTGCCAACAGCACGATTTTTCTGGTGTTCTTGCATGTCGCCGGCGTCATCACCAGCAGCCTGATGCACCGCGAGAATCTGGTGCGCGCCATGGTCAACGGTCGCAAGCGTGCACCGTCCAGCGATCCTGTGCCTGCAGAAGCCCGTATCGAAACCAGCCGCGTCTGACTATCATTCAGCAAAAGAGGAAACTGCCATGAAAAAACTGCTACTTACAATAACGCTGATCGCCACCGGATTCAGTGCTGGCTCCGCCAGCGCCGATGATGACAGTCGCGAAGTCCGCCGCCTGGTGCAGGAAGGCAAGGTCATATCACTGGACGCCTTGCTGGATATGCATCGCGATCGCCTGCAGGGCCGCATTCTGGATCTGGAAATGGAGGAAGAGCACGGCCGCGTCATTTATGAAATCAAGACCCTGGATGCCGAAGGTGTCGTGCGCGAAGTGGAAGTCGACGCCCAGACCGGCGAGTGGCTGCGGGAAAAAGTGAAATCCCGCCGCAAGGACGATGGCAGCAAGCAATGAAGCTGCTGCTGGTGGAAGATGACGCAACCCTCGTGGAGCGGTTGCGTCCCCTGCTGCAGAAAGCCGGTTACGCCGTCGAAGTCGCCGACAACGGCATCGACGGCGCCTTTCTGGGTGAGCAGGAAAATTTTGATCTGGTGGTACTGGATCTGGGCCTGCCCGGCAAACCGGGACTGGAAGTGCTACGCCAGTGGCGCGCCAAGCAACGCTCCATGCCGGTACTGGTACTGACGGCGCGGGATGCCTGGCATGAACGGGTCGAGGGCCTGAAAGCCGGCGCCGATGATTACCTGGGCAAACCGTTCAACACCGAAGAACTGCTGGCACGACTGGAAGCGATCAATCGTCGTCACCTGGGTCGCGCCGACAATCAGCTGACGTGGGCCGGCGTGCAACTGGATGTGGATCGACAGCAGGCGCAATTCCAGCAGCAGACCATTGCGCTCACTGCCATCGAATTCCGTCTGTTACGCTACCTGATGCTGTATCCCGACCGGTTCCACTCCAAAACCGAATTGTCGGAACGGGTCTACGAAGAAGAGCAGCTCAAGGACAGCAACGTCATCGAAGTCTACATCAACCGTCTGCGCCACTACTTCGGCAAGGACTTTATCGAAACCCGGCGTGGCCAGGGTTATCGCCTGCGGCAGGATCACTGATGCCTTCGCTGCAGAAACAGTTGCGCCGCAACATGCTGATCACCCTGAGCCTGATGCTGGCAGCGATGCTGGTGCTGGTGGATGCCGGCGTACGCAAACTGACATTTGATTATGTTGCGTCGCGTCTGCAGCACGACGCGGAAAGTATTATCGCGGCGCTGGAGCAATCAACGGAGGGCGCGTGGCAGGTCGACACCACCCGCCTGCCCGCCGTATATCAGCGCGTGAAGTCCGGCCACTATTATCAGGTGGCAGGTGACAACACGCGCTTGCGCAGCCGTTCTCTGTGGGATGAAGCGCCGCCGCTGTCCGACCTTGCCTCCGGGGCCAGCCACACGGCACTGACACCCGGCATGGAACAGGAACAGTGGCTCACCTGGACCCAGGCGATCACGCTTGAAGATGAGCGCCTGCTGGTATGGGTCGCCGAAGATATCAGTGCACTGCAGCAGACCCATTATCAGTACAGCCTGTGGGCCGGCGCTGTGGTACTGCTGGTGATTCTGGCACTGATGCTGGCCCAGCACTGGATTCTGAAGAAAGGCTTCCGCCAGCTCGACAGCGTGCGCGACGCCATCAAGGCGCTGCATGCCGGCGATCTGGGTGCCTTCGGCCAGACCATGCCGCAGGAAGTGCAGCCCCTGCTGCAGGAAATCGATCGCCTGTTGCAGCGCCTGCAACAGAAGGTCAGCCGTTCCCGCAATGCCCTGGGCAATCTCGCCCACGAAATGAAGCGCCCACTGCAGCAACTGCGTCTGCTGGGTAACGATCTGCCAGCCGATAATTCCCGCGAACTGCTCCAGACCCTGAATGACATTACCCAACTGGTGGAACGGGAACTCAAGCGCGCCCGCATCGTCGGCGTATCGTCACCGGGACGCCAGACCGTGATACGCGAAGAATTACCGGTACTGGTCGAACTGCTGCAAAAAATTTATCCCCACTGCACGCTGCGGACGGATTACCGCGCCGATCTGGTGTTGCCGCAGGATCGTGACGACATGCTGGAACTGCTGGGAAATCTGCTGGATAACGCCTGCAAATACGGTAACGGTATCGTGATGGTCAGCCTGACAGAGTTACCGGATGGCTGGCGCATTCAGGTCGAAGACAATGGCCCCGGCATTCCCGACACGTCACGGGAGCAGATCCTGCAACGTGGCGTACGATTGGACGAGAGCAAGGCCGGCAGTGGCCTGGGCCTTGCCATCTGTCATGACATTGTGCGCAGTTACGAGGGCACACTGGCCTTCGAGTCACTAGAGGACAGCCAGGGATTCCGGGTGACGGTGGAATTGCCAATACTCACGCCCGACTAGCGGGCCGTCAGATCTCCGCCGCCAGCCAGCTCGCCTGATTGATGGCCCGCTTGGCGTCCAGTTCTGCCGCCACATCAGCGCCGCCGATCAGGTGCACTTTTTGCCCGGCCGCTTCCAGCGCCGCATGCAATTCCCGCTGTGGTTCCTGTCCGGCGCACACGATCACCGTGTCCACCGGCAGTGTCTGTGCCTGACCGCCCACTGTGATATGCAAACCTTCGTCATCGATACGCTGGTAGTCCACGCCGTTAAGCATTCTCACGTCGCGACGCTCCAGCAGGATCTTGTGGGTCCAGCCCGTGGTACGGCCCAACCCGGCACCCACCGGCGTGGTTTTGCGCTGCAGCAGCCAGATCTCACGATCGGCTTTCTCCACTTGCGGTGTGACACCGGCAACACCGCCACGAGGATGATGTTCGAAATCCACACCCCATTCCCGCGCAAATACCTCAAGACTCACACCGGATGAAACACCCTTGTGGGAAATCAGTTCTGCCACATCGAAACCGATACCGCCGGCACCGATAATCGCGATACGCTTGCCCACCGGCTTGCGCCCCAGAATCGCATCCAGATAACCGATCACCATCGGATGATCGATGCCCTTGATGTCCGGCGTGCGCGGTGTGACGCCCGTCGCCAGTACAACGTCATCATATTCGCCTGCCACCAGTTCATCCGCCGTGACACGATGATTGAGTTGCAGGTTCACGCCGGTCAGTTCAATCTGCCTGCGGTAATAGCGCAGGGTTTCGTGGAATTCTTCCTTTCCGGGAATACGTTTCGCAACGTTGAATTGGCCGCCGATTTCCGCCGCGCTGTCGAACAGCGTCACCTGATGACCGCGCGCTGCAGCATTGACGGAAAACGCCAGCCCCGCCGGGCCAGCACCGACCACGGCAATTTTTTTCGCGGATTGCACCGGCAGAAAATTCAGTTCGGTTTCATAGCAGGCACGGGGATTCACCAGACAGGTGGTGAGCCTGCCGGAAAACGCATGATCCAGACAGGCCTGGTTACAGGCAATGCAGGTATTGATTTCATCAACGCGATTGTCCCGCGCCTTGTTGGCAAATTCCGGATCGGCCAGCATGGGCCGCGCCATGGACACGATATCTGCGCGCCCCTCTGCCAGTACCTGCTCCGCCACATCCGGCATGTTGATGCGGTTGCTGGTGATGACTGGGATGTTCAATTCTTTACGCAGCCGCGCAGTGACACCAGTGAACGCCGCCCGCGGCACCATGGTGGCCAGGGTCGGCACCCGCGCCTCGTGCCAGGTGAAGTGCGTACTGATGATCGTCGCGCCGGCGTTTTCGATGGCCTTGGCCAGGGTCACGACTTCATCCCAGCTGCTGCCGTTTTCCAGCAGTTCCATCGCGGCGATACGATAGACAAGAATAAAATCCGGCCCTACGGCAGCCCGAATGCGCGAGATGATTTCCAGCGGCAAGCGCATGCGGTTTTCGTAGGAACCACCCCAGCCATCGGTGCGTTTGTTGGTGTGGGTCACCAGAAATTCGCTGATCAGGTAACCCGCCGAGCCGATCACCTCAACGCCGTCGTAACCCGCTTCTTTCGCCAGCACCGCACAATTCACAAAGTCGTTGATCTGCTCCCAGATCTGCTCTTCGGTGAGTTCGTTGGGCACACAGGGGCTGATACGGGCGCGAATCGGCGACGGCGCCACCAGATTGGGATGATAGGCATAGCGGCCCACATGCAGGATCTGCATGCAAATCTTGCAGTCCGGTGCGATGGCGTGGACACGTTCGGTTACGATTTTATGCTGGGCCGCCTCTTCCGGTGTGGACAGCTTGGCCAGCCCGGGTGTTGGCAGGCCCACTTCATTCGGTGAAATACCGCCGGTAATGATCATGCCCACGCCGCCGGCAGCGCGTTCGCCAAAATACGCGGCCATACGCTCAAAACCGCCGGGCATTTCTTCCAGCATGGTGTGCATGGAGCCCATCAGAATGCGGTTCTTCAGCCGGGTGAATCCCAGATCAAGCGGCGCAAACAGGTGCGGGAATGGATGGCTGGCAGTCATGGTGCGATTCCTGTAATTGGCAGAACGGATCAGTCAGCGATTATGGCGGCGGGCTTTTTTCAGCGGCAATGACAGCAACTGCCAAAAAGCTGGTCAGTCCTGGCACCTGGCGGGACAACAGTCTGGCGAAGCGCCAAAATTTGGTCCAGATCAACGTTCTGCCATAACAGGGGTGCTAGTGTCATTGCGGGAAACAATAACGATGCCATGAGGGCATCCCCCGACTTTGAGACCAACCTTCACAAGAGGAATCCGACCATGAAGAAGCAACTTGCTCTGGCCGTACTGCTGACCGCTGGCACTCTGGGCGGCTGCGTCACCACCTCCGAAATCGCCGAAGTCCGTGCCATGGCTGAAAAAGCCCAGGCCACCGCGGATCAGGCCCTGGCGGCAGCCAACAGTGCCAAGTCCACTGCGGATCAGGCGTCTGCCACCGCCAATGCAGCATCGGCCAAGGCGGATTCCGCTGAAGCCACTGCCAACCAGGTCAACGAAAAGATTGATCGCATGTTCAAGAAATCCATGATGAAGTGATCATGGCGCCGGGGCGACCCTGGGTCACCCTGGCTGTTCACTCCGCCTCGATCACCACCCGCATTCCCACGAACACCTGCTCTGCCAACACCCGGATCTGGTCGTTGTCCAGCGCCACACAGCCTTCAGTCCAGTTGAACTTGCGATGGGTCTCCAGACTGCCCCGCCCGATGCCATGAATGCCGATGGCACCACCCAGTGCGGTATCCTGGGGTGGATGCCGGCCCGCACTGGCCGCCGCCAGGATGCGATCATAGTCCGCTTGCGACAACCGCCCCATCTGGCGGGCTTTTTCCGCGTGAGCCGGGGTTGGATAATTCAGACGCAAAAACAGGGTATAGTTACTGGAAGGGTTGATGGCATCGATGCGGTATTCGCCGGCCGGCGTACTGGTGTCACCGGCAAAATGCACCGGCTTGACCCCCAGCCGCCCCACCGCGATATCGGAAAAGCGCTGCGCCACCTGCAGGCCGTTCATGACATACAGATTCTGGTGACTGGCATTGATATACAGCCAGCGCTCGGCCGCCAGGCCGGTACCCGGCAGGCAGCAGCACAACAGCAACAGAATGCGACGTAAAGCAGGCTTCAATAGCGACATAGACGGCAGGACAGGATGAACAACGCAGTAATGACTTTCCTCAAGTGTATGCGATGGCCGCTGCGACTGGCGATTTTTTCGCTGGCGCTGGTCAGTCAAGGTGTTCACGCCCAGCAATACGAGCTGCCCACCGACGGTTCCACCATCATCGGTGCACCGCGACTGGTGGCACCGGATCAACGCAATACCCTGCTGGATATCGCCCGTTATTTTGATCTGGGCCATCACGAAATCACCTGGGCCAATCCCACAGTGGATACCTGGCTGCCGCACCAGCACGGCCCGGTACTGATTCCCACTGAATACATTCTGCCGCCCAAACCCTGGACCGGCATCGTCATCAACATCTCGCAGCGCCGGCTGTTCTATTTTCCCACCCCGGCCAAGGGCGAGCCGGCCAACGTGATCACCCTGCCCATCAGCATCGCGCGGGAAGGCTGGTCCACGCCGCTGGGTGACACCAAAATCGTCGGCAAACACAAGGACCCTGCCTGGTGGGTACCCAAGAGCATTCAGGAAGAACACAAGGCCGAAGGCATTGAAGATTTCCCCGAGTACTTCCCGCCGGGGCCGGATAATCCCATGGGCATGCTGGCGATCCAGCTGGGGTTCAAGAGCATTTTCATCCACGGCACCAACCGGCCCTGGGGCGTAGGCATGCGCACCAGCCATGGCTGCCTGCATCTGTATCCGGAAGACGCGGTAGTGCTGTTTGACCTGATCAAACCCGGCGTGCCGGTGCGGGTAATCGATGAACCGGTCGTGGTAGGCGTACGGGACAACCAGCTGTATCTGGCCCATTACCAGCCGGTGGCGGAATATGGCACCAGTCAGGATGCCATGACCCGTACTGTCGTGGCACTGGCGCCGTTCCTGCAAAGCGCGGTGCAACCGACCGCCGAAGACAAGCCACAGCCGGTGTTCAACGTGGACTGGGATCGGGTGCGCCTGGCCCTGAGCGGGCCGCAGGTGCTGCCCATTTCCATTGCACCGGCCAGCGACACACGGGAAGACCGGCTCGCGGCACTGACGGTGGAACCTTACCACGAAGAGCCGTTTGGCACTGACGCCAACAACGCCATGCCACCGGAGCGGGACAGACCCGCCACGGCAGAATAAAAAAAGGCAGAATCCGGAGATTCTGCCTTTTCTGTTTGCAGCGCTTCAGGTTCGAAGCGTTGCCGTCTGCATCAGATGCAAACGATGTTTTCAGCCTGGGGACCTTTCTGGCCCTTGGTCACGGTGAATTGCACGCGCTGACCTTCCATCAGGGTCTTGAAGCCTTCACCACGAATGGCGCTGAAATGTGCGAACACATCCGGACCACCGTTTTCTTGTGAAATGAAGCCAAAACCTTTGCTTTCGTTGAACCACTTTACGGTGCCAGTTGCAGTAGACATAGTCGTTACCTGTTTGAATCAATTGAATATTTCGTTAAATGCTTTGGGTAAAGCGTGTAGCAGGCAAGTTTTGAATTACTTATGAAAAACAGGACGAGGTACTGACTAATGCTGGACTTCGTAAAGGTAGGACATAAATACAAGCAGAACTTAACGCTGGCGTGAAGCATACAGGGTATTCGTGAATAGTCAATCAAAGCTTTGGAAATAAGCGGGGTCAGCAGTGTGTGCTCAACCAGTAAAAACCCAGCGCCGGCACCTGCAACTGATCCTGTTCCAGCGTCAGCACATCGCCACTGATCAGGTCACGATAGCGTTCCAGATAGCGTCCACCGATCGACGCCAGCTCATCCCGCGTCAATGACTGGGGTTCCTCGGCAAAATTGCCCACCACCAGAATCGGGCTGGAACCGTCGCGCAGGGTAAAGCGGGTAAACGCGAACAGATGGGGACTGGCAAGATCCAGCAGCTGACGGTTATTGAAATCGGCAAAGGCGGGAATTTCCCTGCGAATGGCAATCAGTTTGCGCAGCGCGTTGAACACCCTGAATTCAATGGTACCGGGCAGATGGCGCTGTTCCGCGCGCTCCCAGTCGATACGGGGCCGGTTTACCCAGCGGCTGTCATCGGACTGCGCCGGATTGTCGCGGTAACGGTAGTCGTTGAGCGTACCCAGTTCGTCACCGTAATAGATCAGCGGAATGCCACCAAAGCTGAGAATCATGCCGTGCAGCAGCAGGATCAGGCTGATGGCCCGCTCGATGCCAGCGGCATCCTGCTGCTCCAGCGCTGCTTCCAGCCCCACCAGGGACGCCAGCGCGCCGGCAATGCGCGAATCGCCGTTTTTCGGATTCTGGCCAAACGCCAGACCGCGGGCCGGTGAGGTGTAAAAACCACCGGTGTAGTAGTCAATCAGAAACTGACGGTGGGCGCGGGGATCATAACCCACAGCTGCAATATCGGCGTCATCAAAACCCAGGCCGATGTCATCGTGGCAACGCACATAGTTGAGCCAGGTCGCGCGTTCGAGTTTCACCGGCAGATTCTGAATGCTCTGGTACAGCAGACGGGTGTTCTTGGTGGCCACCGCATCCCACAGCAATGCCATGAAGGTGGCGTTATAGGCGATTTCACATTCTTTGGAATTGATGGCGTCTTCACCGAAATACTTGATCACCTCCACCGGTGCGACGATGGCTTCGGCAATGAACAGTACGCCGGGCGCGCTTACCTGCACGCAGTCTTTCAGCAACTGCAGAATCAGATGCGCTTCCCGTTCGTTCTGGCAGGCGCTGCCGATTTTCTTCCACAGAAAGGCCACCGCATCCAGGCGAATGATGTCCGCACCCTGATTGGCCCAGAACAGTACGATATCCAGCATTTCGATGAACACCGCCGGATTGTGATAATTCAGATCCCACTGGTAATCGTGGAAGACCGTCATCACCCAGCGTTGCATGCTGTCGTCCCAGGTGAAATTGCCAGGCGCGGTTTGCGGAAACACTTCCGGCATGCCACGCTCGTACTGATCGGGAATCTCGCGATCCGCAAAGGTGTAATAGTAATTCTGATAAACCGGATCACCGGCGCGGGCCCTTTGTGCCCATTCGTGTTCGCGGGAGGTATGATTCGCCACCACATCCAGGGTCAGCAGAATGTCCCGCTTGCGTAATTCCCCTGCTAACGCCCGCAATTCGTCGTTGGTTCCGACGCGGGGATCAATCTGACGAAAATCGCTGACCGCATAGCCACCATCGGAA
>JAWKZS010000035.1:0-28227 GCA_041395845.1 Gammaproteobacteria bacterium | reverse complement strand
GCCAGCGCGCGCTCCACCCGTTCCTTGTCCGCCAGCAGTGCCGGCCGGTATTTGCGCTCCAGTTTGGAGGGCAGCATGGTGCGGGCATGGGGATCGGCCGTGAAACGTTCCGGGACGATGGAAAAGTCCACATCTCCGTACAGGGAAGGAATCCGGGTTTTCTGCTCCTGCACCTGGGCCTGGAGTACTGACAGCGGGGTTGGCATGACGGCTACGCTCTTGGTCTGTGATTGTTATTATAGAACTCGCTAGTTCTACTTTGAGCATATTATCAAAAGCGCAGAAGGGCAATGTGTTTGTGCGCCAACTTGACTATCTATTGCCCGCCCCCCTGTCGGCAACGGGCAGTAATAGTCAGCGTTTCACTGCATCGGTGCGGGTGTCGCCGGCCTGCCAGATCCGGTACTGCACCTCGAACCCCTTGGGCACATACACCACCAGCGGCAGCTTGCTGTTGTAGCGGACCAGCTCGCCCTGGCCACGCACGGCCACAAAGGCCTGACGGGGCTGCTGGTCGGGGGGACACATCATCTTGGTGGATACCGGCGCCCCCACTTTTTCCAGTACGTAATAGGTGTAGCCCCAGCCTTCCGCCACTTTTTCCACCAGATCGCCCGGGATGGAAACCCGGTTGCAATCCACGGTCATTGTCTGGCCCGGCAGTACTTCCACCTTGTAGGCGTATTCGTCCTGCTGGGGGGGCAGGCTGATCACCACCCGCTCATAACCCGCCTGTGGCGCCGGGTAGGGTTTCATCAGTTTGTCTTCGGCACCCACCGAGGCGCAGGACAGTGCGGTCAGGGCCGGAATCAGGGCCAGCAGTTTTTTCATGTTCACTCCTTGCGCAGGTGTCAGTTGGGGACCGGGACGGTGGCGGCCAGATCCTGCAGCATCCGGTAGAGTTGCTCGCGATTGGCCGGTGAGGTTTCAGTATTGGCGAAAATCGCGCTGGTGTGCAGTTGGCGATCGAGCCAGAAGCCGCCGTTGCAGGTGGTCGGCTCCGGCGCACTGGCCAGCCAGACGATGGTGTCGGCGCCCTGCACCGTATCCCGCAGGAAAGGTTTGGTGATGCGATAGAACCCCGGCAGGGAATCCATCACCGCCTGGGTATCCGCCCAGCCCGGGTGCATGGCATGGAACACCACGCCGGTATTCTCCGGCTGCTGGGCCCAGCGCCGGGTCATGTCCAGCAGGCCGCGCTTGGCGCGGGCATAGGCTTTGGCGCCGTTGTAGGTGCCCTTTTCGTAATGCAGGTCATCGAGCCGTATCGGCTGGGTGTACAGACCACCGGACACCACATTCACTACCCGTCCGCCGCGCTTGCGCAACAACGGCAGCAGGGATTCGGTCAGCACGAACGGACTGAGCAGGAGCAGGGCGAGGGATTTTTCAAACCCTTCGGCAGTGACGTCGCGCTGGTTGAACAAAGCCCCGGCGTTGTTGATCAGCACGTCGATGGGCTGATCCTCGACCAGCAGGGTCTGGGCCACGGCACGGGTCTGGGCGATGCTGTTCATGTCGCCCAGCAGCACGCGGATTTCGCGCCCGCAGTGATCCCGCACTGCCTGCTGCAGATCCGCCGCCTTGTTGCTGTCCCGCGCCACCGCGATGACGTTTGCGCCCATGTCCGCCAGCGCCAGCGCCGCCGCACGGCCAAGGCCCGAGGTGGCGCCGGTAATGACGATATTCTGGCCCGCCAGATCGAACAGCAGGCCGGCCCAGTGCTGCTTGCCGCGCACGTAGCCGCGGCGGGTGAATTCCAGCATGCCGGGCAGCACCAGTTTGTCGCGCCAGCGGGGATACTGTTTCACCGGCTGCGGCTGATAATTGAGGGTGCGTTCCAGCACCGCGATCGCCGTGTCGACATTGCTGCGCACCAGCGGGGCAAACACACCAGCGAATTTTTCGTAGCCGGGTGCATACTCCACCTGCAAACCATAGGTCAGGCGGGTTTTGCCGTTGGGCAGGGTTTCAAACTGGATGGTGTCGGTCACCGTGTAGGCATCGGCCTTGCCCTGCAGTACCAGTCGGGTCGGCGGCTGATGTTCCAGCACCTGATACACCAGGGTCGATGTCTGCCCCAGAAACTGCACATCCACTTCGAATTCAGTGCCGGTGGTGACGGTGCCGCGGGTGCGTTTTTCCGCCCGGGTCACCGACGGGTCCCATTCGATCACGCGGTGAAATCCGGCCAGATAATGGAACACCACTGCCTGTGGCAGATCGGTGGTGACACTGCGTTCCAGCTGCATGCTGCACTCCTGGCGATAACGATAAATAGTTGGCTTTTCAGTTAACCCGCCCCACCGGGGATTTGCAAGCCGGTACAGCGGTTGTCGATACCGTAACTACAGCGGGCAAAAAAAAGCGGAACCTGCTGCCAGATTCCGCTGTTGTCTGTTCGAACCGAATGCCGGATTACGCTTCCAGCATCGCGTCCTTGAGTTTCTTCATCGCATTCTTTTCCAGCTGGCGAATGCGTTCTGCCGAGACGTCGTACTTGGCTGCCAGATCGTGCAGGGTGGACTTGTCGTCGGCGAACCAGCGCTGCTCCAGAATGTCGCGGCTGCGATCGTCGAGTTTTTCCAGCGCCAGGTGCAGGCGGGCATGGTGGGTGCTTTCCCAGTCGTCCTGTTCCAGCTGCAGGGCCGGGTCGGCGTTTTCGTCTTCGATGTAATAGACCGGTGCCTGGGACGCGGTTTCGTCATCGGCATCCACCGGCGCATCGAACGAGGTGTCGAAGGCACCCAGACGGCCTTCCATTTCGCGCACGTCAGCAGCATCCACCCCCAGATCGGCGGCGATGGCGTTGACTTCGTCGGTGGTCAACCAGCCCAGGCGTTTTTTCTGGCTGCGCAGGTTGAAGAACAGTTTGCGCTGGGCCTTGGTGGTGGCAATCTTGACGATGCGCCAGTTGCGCAGCACGTATTCGTGAATTTCGGCCTTGATCCAGTGCACCGCGAAGGACACCAGACGCACGCCAACAGTAGGATCGAAGCGTTTGACCGCTTTCATCAGGCCCACGTTGCCTTCCTGGATCAGGTCAGCCTGGGGCAGACCGTATCCGCTGTAGGACTTAGCGATATGGACGACAAAGCGCAGATGAGAAAGCACCAGTTGACGGGCGGCTTCAACGTCGCCGTCAAAATAGAAGCGTTCTGCCAGTGATTTTTCTTCTTCGGCGCCGAGCAGGGGGATGCTGTTGACCCCGTGCATGTACGCCTCCAGGTTCATACCTGGTGCCATCACGAAAGCAGGCTGAAGGGCTTTGCTCATGGTTGTAAACCTCCATCAAGGTCTGATCGAGTTTAGCACTCTCATTATAAGAGTGCTAATTACGCCAGAAGTTCCCCTATCCCGGGGGACTGTATTTATGGGCCTTATGGGGCAAAGTTTCAAGTGGGCTCGATGACCCGCAAGTGCTGGCGCACCGCCAGGGCCGCCCCCAGCAGGCCCGTAAGAATGCTGCCGAACAGCATCAGGCAGGCGGCGCCAAAGCCCAGGCCTTCCAGCTCGAAGCGGCTGCGGTACAGATCCGCCACCACCTGCACCGGGCCGTCGAGCCACAGCAGCAGGATCTGGATCAGGAGCAGGGCAATCACGCTGCCCCCCAGGCCATACCACAGGCCGGTATACAGGAACGGGCGCCGTACATAGGCGTCGGTGCCACCGACCAGCTTGACGATAATGATCTCGTCCCGGCGGTTTTCGATGCCCAGGCGAATGGTGTTGACGATCACCAGCAGCACCGCCAGCGCGAGGCCAATGGCCAGGGCCACCACCAGGCGTCCACCCAGTTCGAGCAGGGCGTACAGGCGCTGGACCCACTGGGCATCCAGCTGGGCGATGTCGACCTGGCCCAGCTAGGCCAGGTCGTCCCGCAGCTTTTCCGCCCGCTCCAGGCGGGCTTCCGCCGGGTACACCACGATCACCGCCGGCAGGGGGTTTTCCCCCAGTTCTTCCAGAATGTTGCCAAGGCCGGACTGTTCGCGGAATTCCGCCAGAGCCTGGGCCCGGGACACGAAATCAGTCCGTTTGACATCGGCACGGCGGGCCAGTTCGGCCGCCAGGGCCCTGCCCTGGTCATCGCTGGTTTTGGCGGTGAGGAACAGGCTGACCTGGGCACTGCCTTCCCAGCCATCACTGACGGACTGGGCATTCTTGAGCAGGACATAGAGGCCGCCGGGCAGGGCCAGGGCGATGGCGATCACCAGCAGGGTCATCAGGGTGGGCAGGGGCGTCGCCCGCAGCCGGTGCAGGCTGTCCACGGCCACATCGCGGTGGTGTTCACGCCAGCTTTCGAAACGCTGCTGCCAGGTGACCCGGGCGACGGTGGCACCTTTGTTGGGGGCGGCGGGCTGGTTCATATATGCTCCCGGTCGTAGCCGTCGCGGACCAGTTCACCATCGTGCAGGGTGAGCAGGCGGTGGTCGTAACGGTGGATCAGGCCGATGTCGTGGGTGGCGATCAGCACGGTGGTCCCTACCTGGGCGAACTGGTCGAACAGGTCCATGATTTCGGCGGACAGGTCCGGGTCCAGGTTACCGGTGGGTTCGTCGGCGATCAGGACCCGGGGCTTGTTGACCACGGCCCGGGCAATGCCCACCCGCTGCTGCTCACCGCCGGACAGCATGATCGGGTTGAGGTTTTCCTTGTCGAGCAGACCGACCTTGTCGAGGGCCGCACGCACCCGGCGTCCGGTTTCCCGCGGCCGGTAACCGGCAATCAGCAGCGGCAGTGCCACGTTGTCGTACACCGTGCGATCAAACAGCAGGTGATGGTGCTGATGCACCATGCCGATCTGGCGCCGGTGGTAGGCGATGGCGGAGCGGGGAATGGCATTGACGTTCTGGCCGCACACCAGCATCTGGCCGGCGCTGGGCCGCTCGATCAGCATGATCAGTTTGAGCAGGGTACTTTTGCCCGCACCGGAATGGCCGGTAAGGAAGGTCAGTTCCCCCGGCGCCAGTTCGAAACTGACATTGAGCAGGGCTTCACGCCCGTTGTCGTAGCGCTTGCTGACTTTCTGCAGGCTGATCATGGCATCACCGGTCGAACAGCGCCTTCACAAAACCATCGGCCTCGAACGGGCGCAGGTCGTCGATTTTTTCCCCCACGCCGATAAAGCGGATCGGCAGCTGCATCTTCGCGGCGATGGCGAACACGATGCCGCCCTTGGCGGTGCCATCGAGCTTGGTCAGGGTCAGGCCGGTGACGCCCACGGCTTCGTGGAACTGCACTGCCTGGTTGAGGGCGTTCTGGCCGGTGCCGGCATCCAGCACCAGCATGACTTCGTGGGGGGCAGAGGGATCGATCTTGCCCATCACCCGCTTCACCTTGGCCAGCTCGTCCATCAGGTTGCTCTTGGTGTGCAGGCGGCCTGCGGTGTCGGCAATCAGCACGTCCACGCCTCTGGACCTGGCGGACTGCAGCGCATCGAAAATCACCGAGGCACTGTCGGCGCCGGTATGCTGGGCGACGACCTGGATATTGTTGCGCTCACCCCAGACCTGCAGCTGTTCAACCGCAGCGGCGCGGAAGGTATCACCGGCGGCCAGCATTACGGATTTGCCTTCGAGCTGGAGTTTCTTCGCCAGTTTGCCGATGGTGGTGGTCTTGCCGACGCCGTTGACGCCAACCATCAGGATCACGTAGGGCTTCTTGCTGGTGTCGATATGGAAACCGCCACCACCGTCAGCACGGGTGAGGATGGCGGCCATTTCTTCCTGCAAGGCTTTATACAGAGCATCGGAATCCGCCAGCTCCTTGCGCTTGAGCCGGGCAGTAATCGCATCGAGGATCTTGCGGGTGGCTTCCACCCCCACATCAGCAGTGAGCAGCTGGGTTTCGATGTCTTCGAGCAGCTCGTCGTCGATGGCTTTCTTGCCCAGCAGCAGACTGGCCAGACCATCGGTGAGGCCGGAGCGGGTGCGGGACAGGCCCTGTTTGACCCGGGCAAAGAAGGATACCGGGACTTCGACCACCTCGGCTTTGGCGGCCGGGGGTGCAACCGGTTTGACGGCGGCAGGGGCTTGTGCCGGTGGGGCAACCGGGGCCACTACCGGTGTCGGGATGGCCTTTGCCACGACCGGCGCCACCGGCTGATTGGCGGCTTCGGCACCAAAATAGCGGGCAAACAGGGCTTGCTCGCTCAACACCTCGGGGCCGCGCATGGGGGCAGCACCCGGCACAAAGAACCGCTCGAACGCGGCACGCTCGTGGGCGTGGGTCGGCATCATGAAACCTCTGCAGGATTTGGCAGTCTATGACAGGCTAATGCGAGTCGGGTATCCTACCATTTGTTCCGCCCTGACTCAGCTGCAAAATTAACCCTACGGATTTTCACAAGACGCCTATGCCATTCCTCACGACTGGCCGCCTGCTGCTGGCGTGCCTTGCCTTTGCCATCCTGCCGGCCCACGCCGAGGCCACGGCAGATACCCGCCCGACACCGGCGCAACGCACCTTCAGCCACACCCTGGACAACGGCCTGAAAATCATCGTCCGCGAAGATCACCGTGCTCCGGTGATGGTGTCGCAGGTCTGGTACAAGGTGGGATCTTCCTACGAAACGGCGGGTGTCACCGGCGTGTCCCACGTGCTGGAACACATGATGTTCAAGGGCACCACCAAGGTCCCCGGCGGTGAGTTTTCGAAAATCATCGCCAACTACGGCGGCAGCGAAAACGCCTTCACTACGTACGATTACACCGGCTATTACCAGCTGATGAGTGCGCGCAATCTGCCGCTGAGCCTGGAGCTGGAAGCCGATCGCATGCAGAACGCGCTGCTGCCCGCCGACGAGTTCAAAAAAGAACTGGAGGTGGTGAAGGAAGAGCGCCGCCTGCGCACCGACGATGATCCCAACGCCATCGCGTACGAACGCTTCATGGCAGCCGCCTATCTGTCGTCCGGCTACCAGCATCCCATCCTCGGCGGGATGCACGATCTGGATCGCCTCACTGTCGAGGACGTGAAGCGCTGGTACCAGCAGTGGTATGCGCCCAACAACGCGATTCTGATCGTGGTGGGTGACGTAAAAGCGCAGGAAGTGTTTGAACTGGCGGCGCGCTATTTCGGCCCGATTCCGCGCCGGGAACTGCCCAAGCGCCAGGTCAATCTGGAAGTGGTCGGACTGGGCGAGCGTCGCATCACCGTGGAAGTGCCGGCCAAACTGCCGTCCCTGTACGTGGGCTACAACGTGCCGGGCATCAACACCGCCAGCGATGAAAATGAAATCTACGCCCTGCGCATGCTGGCCGGGGTACTCGACGGCGGCTTCAGCGCCCGCATCGAATCCGAGCTGGTGCGACGCCAGCAGATCGCGGCGAGTGCCGGCGCCGGTTATGGTGGTTTCGCCCTGGGCGACACCCTGTTTTACCTGAGCGGCATTCCCAATAACGGTTACACCCTGGAAGACCTGGAGCGGGCGTTCGACGCACAGCTGGTACGCCTGCAGACGGAACTACCCGCCAGCGACGAACTGGAACGGGTGCGCGCCCAGATCATTTCCGGCATCGTGTATCAGCAGGATTCGATTTCCAGTCAGGCCAACCAGATCGGCCGCATGGAAGCCATCGGACGCAGCTGGGAAGAAGCCGATCAGCTGGCGGACAAATTGGCCCAGGTGACACCGGAACAGATCCAGGCGGTGGCCCGCAAATACCTGGTGCCGCAGCGCAAGACTGTCACCCTGCTGCAACCCCAACCGCTTTGATCACAGGACCCGGAACCGACCATGGCTGATACCCGCAGAACCCGTCGCAACCTGAGCATCATGATGGTCGTGGTGGCGATCATGATCGTGGTGTTTTACAACCTGCCCGGCAGCCGCCGCAGCGGCGAAGTGCGCACCGGACCGATGATCGTGCCCACCGAGCAGACCGCCGCCCAGCAGGCCGCCGGCAACAACCAGCTGACTTCGCCGGCGCTGATCGAAGCCGCCCCGCTGAAATCCCACAATGTCCATATCCAGTCCTGGCAGACCCCGAAAGGCGCCAAAGTACTGTTCGTGAACGCACCGGAAATCCCGATGCTGGATGTGCGGGTGGTGTTCAATGCCGGTTCCGCCCGTGACAGTGACCTGCCCGGACTGGCGTTCCTGACCAACGCCATGCTGAAAGAAGGCGCCGGCGTGTCGGATGTGGATGACATCGCCCGCCATTTCGAAGGCCTGGGCGCCAGCCTGGACACCGGTGCCTACCGGGACATGGCGATTGTCAGCCTGCGTACCCTGTCCGACGACCAGTACCGCCGCCCGGCCCTGACCCTGTTCAACGACATTGTGGCCCACCCCACCTTCCCGGTGACCAGTCTTGACCGGCTGCGCAACCAGCTGCTGCTCGGATTGCAGCGGGAAAAGCAGGACCCGGGTGCCCAGGTGGCCAAAGCGTTCTTTGCTGAACTCTATCCGGCTGCGCCCTATGGCATTCCCACCCGCGGCACCGAAGACAGTTTGCCGCTGATCACCCAGGATCGTCTGCAGGCCTTCCATCGCCAGTACTACGTGGCGGGCAACGCGGTGATCGCCATGATCGGCGCCGTCGACCGCACCGAAGCCGAACTGATCGCCCTGCAGCTGGATCAGCAGTTGCCGGCCGGGCCCGCTGCCCCCCGTCTGCAGGCCACCACCGGGCCGGACAGCAGCCGGCGCGAGCATATCGAATTCCCCTCGACCCAGACCCACATCATGGCCGGCACCATCGGCGTGAAGCGCGGCGATGCCAGCTGGTATCCGCTGCTGGTGGGCAATGAGATTCTCGGCGGAGGCGGCTTTGCGTCGCGCCTGAATCAGGTGATCCGCCAGGACAACGGCCTCGCCTACAGCGTCTACAGCCAGTTTGTGCCGATGGCGGTGGAAGGGCCGTTCCTGATGGGGCTGCAGACCCGCAACGACCAGAGCGACAAGGCGCTGGATCTGCTCGACAAGACCCTGCGCGACTTCATCAGCAAAGGCCCCTCTGCCCAGGAACTGGCGGACGCCAAACGCAATCTGCTGGGCAGCTTCCCGCTGCAGACCGCCAGCAACAGCAGCATCGTCGACTACCTGGGGATGATCGGTTTCTACAATCTGCCGCTGAATTACCTGGAACAGTATCCGAAGGCGGTGGAAGCGGTGACCATCGACGACGTGAAGCAGGCCTTCAGCCAGGTGGTGCACCCGGACAAGCTGTTGACGGTGACCGTCGGCAGTACCGCCACTGCTGCGACCAACTGATCCCATGGCCCGTTCAGGCAAACCTGGAGCTGGCAAACCCGCGGCAACCGGCGGCCGCGGCGAAGTGCGCATCATCGGTGGCCAGTGGCGCGGGCGTCGCCTGCGTTTCAGTGCCGGCGAGGGCCTGCGCCCGACCCTGGACCGTTTCCGCGAGACCCTGTTCAACTGGCTGATGTTCGATGTGGAAGGCGCCCGTTGCCTGGACCTGTTTGCCGGCAGCGGTGCCCTGGGCCTGGAAGCGCTGTCCCGGGGCGCCCGCCAGGTGGATTTTGTCGATGCCAGCCCGACGGTCTGCAAGGACATCCGCCAGCACCTGCAGACCCTGGAGAGCGACCGTGGCCGGGTCTGGCACAGCAGCGCCGAAGCCTGGCTCAAGGCCCACGCCAGTCAGGGGCCTTATGACCTGATCTTCCTCGATCCACCCTTCCACCAGGATCTATTGCAGATCTGCTTCCATTGGCTGGAAAAAGGTGGCTATCTGGCGGAAAACTGCAAGATCTACCTGGAAGCGGAAAGCAGCTTCGACCGCAGCAAACTGCCCTGTCACTGGCAGGTGCTGAAGGAAAAAGATGCCAAAACCAAAGTTTTTTATCTGCTCACCCGCCACCCCACAGCGAAAACCCCAGCCTGATCAGTCAGTTAGCGTTATTGACACGATCCCGTCCGACGGGGGGCATTGCACCCTGCGCCCCCCCTACTATGCTTAAAGGCATAACGCGAAGAGGTGGAAGTCATGTCAATCCCGCAGCCGATCGTCGAGCGCCTGAATGCTCAGGGCATTGCCTATCAGGTAGTCGAACAAACCGCCATCTCACCCCTGCATCCCATCTGCAGCGCCGACAAGCTGCCCGCCAGCCAGATCGTGCAGGTGGTGGCACTGGAAGACAGCCTGGGCCGCCTGCAGGCATTGCTGCCGGCCGACTGCATGCTCGACCTGCAACGCCTGAATGAAACGAAGGGCCGCAACCTGACCGCCCTCAACCGCGATGGCTGCAAGCAGCTGGCCAGCAGCCTGGGCATGGATATCCTGCCGCCGATCCCGCTGAGCGACAGTCTGCCCCTGCTGGTGGACCGCCGCCTGCTCAAGCAGCCCAGCCTGTATCTGCAGATCCAGCAAAGCAACCAATACCTGACCCTGTCCCAGCCGGAATTCGCCAAGCTGGTGGAAAAGGCCGACATCGCCGACGTGTGCATTTCCCTGTCACGACTGGGCCAGCCGGAAGACGATCGCAAAGCGGTCACCCAGGCGGTCCAGCAGTTCACCACCCTGCGCATCAAGCAGCGGCTGGAACAGACCCTGGAAATGCCGCCGCTGCCGGAAACCGCCGAGCGCATCATCAAATTGCGCATCGATCCGGATGCCGGTGTCGGTGAACTCGCCGAAGTGGTGGAAAAAGATCCCAGCCTGGCCGCCCAGGTGGTGAGCTGGGCCAGCTCGCCTTACTACGCGGCACCCGGCGCCATCCGCTCGGTACATGATGCGGTGGTGCGGGTACTCGGATTCGATCTGGTGATCAACCTGGCGCTGGGCCTGTCCCTGTCCAAGTCGATTGAACTGCCCAAAGACGGCCCCGGCGGCGTGCTGCCGTACTGGCAAAAGGCGGTGTACAGCGCCAGCCTGATGGAAGGCCTGGTGAAGGCCATGCCGGCGGATTATCGCCCGTCCATGGGTCTGGCCTACCTGTGCGGCCTGCTGTCCAACTACGGCTATCTGGTGCTGGCCCACGTGTTTCCGCCGTATTTTTCTGCGATCAACCGCTGTATCGAAGCCAATCCCCACGTCGAGCCCTGGCAGGTCGACCAGCATCTGGTGAACGTCACCCGGGAAACCATTGCCAGCCAGCTGATGGAATGCTGGTCGATGCCGGATGAAATCGTGGCGGGTCTGCGCTGGCAGCACCAGCCGGACTACAGCGGGGACTATTCCGTGTATTCGCGCCTGCTGTTCGTCACCAACCAGCTGCTGCGCAGTGTGGGCCTGGAACAGGGTCCGCTGCAGGCACTGGATGATAAGCTGTTCGCAGATCTGCACCTGCAGCGGGAAGACGCCATGGGCGCCCTCAACAAGGTCGTGAAACAGAAAGACGAACTGCTGAAGATCGCCCGCACCCTGGGTGGCTGAACGCCAGTGACATGTCATTGTCAATGTCCGTGACAGGTCGCCACCGCCTGCGCTAGCCTGTGCTGGCTAAAAGCACATCAACCAACGACCTGTTTTGTGCGGTTTTGCCAGTTTCCATCCGCCTGTCCCCATTGGCACCGCACTTGCTAACTCCCCGTTACCCCATTAACAAGAATCCAAGGTAACCCCCATGGCCAATGACGCTTATTACAACGAAATCCGCCAGCAGATCGCCGGGGCGGTATCCCAGGGCAAGAGTCCGGAAGATGTGGTGTGGGCGGTGATCGAAGCCAGCGCTGCGGTGATCGATGGCGCCACCGGTGGCTGCATCGCCGGCGTCGTGGCTGGCGGCCTGCAGACCCTCACTGACACCATCAAGCACAACCAGGGCAGCGGCCTGACACCCAATCCCTGGTTCGTTTTCAACGGCCATGACGAAGCGGAATCCCCCTACACCCGCAAGTATCTTCGCAATCGCGGCCGCAAGGCCATTGCAGGCGGACTGTTCGCCATGGCCGGCGCCGGTGCCAGTACCGTCACCCAGGCGGATGTGGCGGGCATCATGCAGCACGGCAACGCCGTCGGCAGCACCAGCGCGCATCTGGTGAAGCTGTACAACATGTCGAAGGCATACAAGCAAAGCCAGACCCTGTCCGGCTGGTTCGATCTGCTGATCAAGATGAAAAGTGTGAAGGCCGGTGTGCGCGGCACCCAGCTGGTGGGTTCGAGCATTCCGGTGACCGGCGTCAGCATCGCCACCGGGATTGCCGCTGCAGCGGGCAAACTCGGCATCAAACTGCATTACACCAACACCTGCCTGATCACTGCCGCCGACCTGCACTGGCGTGCGTATCAGGAACAGGCCATCAGCGGCGGCCTGCTGGGCAAGACCGGCAAGGTGGGCCCGGCATCGAACATGATCTATGAACTGTTCACCCGTCGCGGCGTCACCCGGGTGTTCGGCAAATACGATGTGGACAAGCTGATCAAGGAACCCGCCGGCTGGATGGCCATCAGCGACAAGCTGCTGCTGATCTGACGCGAAAAAAGCAGGCTCTGCGAATCCGATGAATGCGCAGAGCCTGATTGTTTACTGCCAGTGATGCGGTGATCCTCAAAACACCGGCTGCTCGGTGACGATCAGCCTGTCGGTATTGATACCCTGCACCTGCAATTCCGCCAGGATGCTGCCATACACGTCCGCCTCCATCTGCGGTGTGCGGCTGAGGATGAACAGGGTGTAGCGCAGCGGATCGGTCACCACGGCATACTGATAATTTTCCGCATCGAGAATCACGATCAGGTAATTCGCCCAGGGAAAATTCGGCACGCCGGGGAAACTCACCTTCAGCCGCGAATTGGTGTTTTTGTCCACCACCACCGCGTTGCCAAGAATTTCATCCAGCTCGCCATCCAGCGTGTTCAGATAGCCCTTGTTGTACACCTGCACGCTGCCATCGGCCAGCAGGGTGTATTCCGCCGTGACGCCCACCAGCCCCTTGTTGAACGAGGTTTCGTAGGCGGCGATCTGATACCACTGGCCCATGTAGCGTTCGATATCCACGAAAGGCACGGTGGGGGTTGATTTGCAGCCCCCGAGCACTGCTGCGAACAGCAGTGCCAGGGTGATGCGGATGAGTTTTGAAGTCATGTGTCAGCTCCTTGTGGTATCAGTTGGTGGTGAGGACCAGACCGAAACCGGCCGGATCATTGTCGACGGCATCCGGGCCCACGGCGATGGCGCTGGCCACCAGTCCATTGGTCAGGGTGACGGTGGTATCGATGGCGATCAGGGTGCCATCGGCAGCCACTACCCGCACCCGGTAATCGCCGGCCGCCAGGGACAGGTACTCGGTGATTTCACCGAAGGCAAAGTCCGCCAGTACCGGAGTCGCATCACCGTTGAGAATGTCGGCGTTGGACACGTCACCCGGCGCATTCACGTACACATCCACCACACCGGCATCCGGCGCTGCGTGAATCACCTTCACCCGCGCTTCGGTGGCAATCGCACGGTTGTCATCGGCGGTCAGCAGCAGCTGGGCGTCTTCACCGTTGGAACCGCCAGTGGCGATCACGGTATAGGCCTGACCCGCATCCAGGCCGACACCGGCCACATCAATCAGCGCCGCGCCGGCACCGGTATTCGCCTGGGATACCTTCACCTGGTAATCGGTGGCGGGAGTGACCTCGACGCTGCCATCAGCAGACGGCACGATATCCAGATAGCTGATCAGGTCGATCAGTTCCACATCGGCCAGTCCCAGGGTCGGGCTGCTGACGAAGACTTCGGCATCACCCACGGTGGGCGCGGCGTGCACGACTTTCAGTGCGGCCGGGGTATCGGCATCGCGGATCACGCTGGAGCCTTCGCCATTATCCACCAGCAGATTGATCGGGGACGCGCCAGGGCCGGTGTTGGCGATTGCGGTGATGAACAGATCCGCACCGCCGGGCAGTGCCACGCCACTGGCGCCACTATCGAATACCACGGTATCGCTGCCAGCCGGGGTCACCCGGATACGGTAGCTGCCGGCCGGCACGGTGACCGGGCCCAGAGTCTCCTTGAAGGCAAAGGTGCCCACCGGCGTATCCAGCTCGTCGCTGGGGCCAGTGACATAGACATCGACTTCCGGCGCGGCAGCCGCACCGTGCACCACGGTCAGACGCACCTCATTGCTGGCGATGCTTATTTCCGGTGTGGTCACGATCAGCGGCTCGATGCCAGCCAGGGTATTCACTGCCAGCACGCTGGTGATGTCGTCGTCGGTCAGGGTGATATCGGCGGGGCCGATCACAGTGGCAGTGGAACCGGGCAGAATGCCGTCCACCTGCACGGAATAGGTGCCGGGATCAACCGCCAGCAAACCGCTGGCAACCGCGTAAGGCACATTGCTCAGTACGGCACTGCCGTTGGCCAGTACATTCACGCCGGGCGCATCCGCCACCGCGTGCACTACCCGCAGCTGGGCGCGGCCATCGGCAGCCGGATTCACCGCCCGATCAGTAGAACGGCTCTTCTTGTCATCGTCATCGCAGCCGGCCAGCGCAGCCATTGCAGCTACCAGAGCAGTCGTCTTCCATACGTTGTTCATGGCATCACCTATTGGTTGTGGAGTTCAGGAGTTGCCACTCTAATCCCCCTGCCGTGAGCGCGAGGTGAACGTTTTCGGGGCCGCGTTCACGCGTTGTTCACGCCGCCGGCGCGACACTGCTACCATGAACTGATGCCGATTCCGGAGCCCGATGCCCGTGCAACGTCCCCGCGTGACCGCCAAATTACTGAAGATTTTTCTGCTGCAGGTGGGGCTGATCAGTCTTGCCACTGCGGTGGGCATCTATTCCGCTGCACTGGTGGCCGAAGACCTGCTGGTGAACAAGGCGCTGCAGGGCGAAGCCGATTATTTCTGGCAGCGTCATCAGGTCGATCCGGCGGCCACCCTGCCCAACTCCCTCAACCTGCTGGGTTATCTGGATGATCCGCAGCAACCGGATGCCACACCGCCGTGGCTGCGTGGCCTCAGTCCCGGCATGCACCGGGTGGCTCACAAGGGCCAGCAACCCATCGTGCATGTGTCGCAGCAGAACGGTCGCACCCTGTATCTGGTATTCAACGAGCAGCAGGTGTCGCGGCTGTCATTTTTCTTCGGCATCGTACCGCTGACAGTCGTGCTGCTGGTGCTGTACGCGCTGGCGTTTCTCGGCTATTTCCAGGCCAAGCGGGCGATTTCACCGATCGTGAAAGTGGCGGAACGGGTGCAGGATATCGATCTGACCCGGCAAGGCATCAGTGTGACGGATTTTGCCGAACTGCGACGCAATGCGGATGTGGAAACCGATGCGCTGGTGGATGCGATTGAAGCCTTTGTCGAACGCATCGGGCAATTCGTGGTGCGCGAACGCAACTTTACCCGCTACGCCAGTCACGAACTGCGCACGCCGCTGGCGGTGATCAAAGGCTCCATCGCCAATCTGCAGCAACTGCACAGCGATGAAAAAAGCCAGCGTCAGCTGCAGCGGATGGCCACCACCGTGAGCGACATGGAAGCGCTGCTGGAAACCCTGCTGCTGCTGGCGCGGGAAGAAAATCTGCAGCAGGATGCCGAAGCGATCTGCGTCAACGATCTGGGTGCGCTGGTGCTCGATCAGCTGCGGCTGTCACAGCCTGCTTCCGGCGTAACACTGCAGCAGCAGAATCAGGGCTTTCTGCACGTCCATGCGCCGCAACGGCTGCTCAGCATCGTGCTGATCAATCTGCTGAAAAATGCCCTCGCCCACACCCGCGCCGGCCACGTCAAACTGATCGTCGACAACCGCGGCTTCAGCGTCGAAGACACCGGCAGCGGCATCGCCGCCAATGACCTTGAACATATTTTTGCGCCGTTCTACCGCAGCAGCACCAATACCGAAAAAGGCTACGGCCTCGGCCTGTCCATCGTGCAGAAAATTGCCGATCAGCTGGGATGGACCATCAGCGTGCAGAGTGAGGAAGGCAGAGGCAGCCGGTTCCGGATCGAGGTCAATCCAGCAGCGCCAGCTTGACGCCCTGACCGGCCATGGTATGCAGCAACGGTTTGGCGAACGGTTTGTCCACGGCGCGACGAATCTTGTACAGGTGACTGCGCAAGGTATCGCTGTCCGGTAACAGATCACCCCACAATTCCTGCTCAAGTGCTTCGCGGGTGACGATCTTGGGGGATTCGCGCATGAGGATTTTCAGAATGCGCAGGCAGGTCGGTGACAGATGAATCGGCTGACCGGCCCGCGCCACTTCCAGCGTGCCGGTGTTCAGCGTCAGATCCGCCACCTGCAACACATCCGCCGCCAACTCACCGCGGGAACGGCGCAGCAACGCCACCAGCCGCGCCACCAGTTCCGGCAGATCAAATGGCTTTACCAGATAATCATCGGCGCCCTGCTGGAAACCTTCCAGCTTGTCCTGCAACTGATCGCGGGCGGTGAGAAGCAGAATCGGCGTGGTGATGGCTTTTTCCTGCCGCAGCCGCGCACAGAGTTCGAAGCCGTTCAGTCCCGGCAGCATGACATCCAGAATGATCACATCGTAATGTTCGCGACTGGCCAGGTGCAAACCGCTTAAACCGTCGGCTGCGTAATCGGTTTCAAAGCCGACCGTCTGCAGAAAATCCAGCACGGTTTCCGCCAGCGCGCGATGATCTTCCACCAGTAGCACCCGTGCATTTTTCACTGTCAGACTGCCCACCATGGCGAATGCGCTCCGTTATTTGCCGGCCAGCCGCAGATCCTGCAGCAGCTGCTCCCGCGCGGCACGAAAGGACGCCTGCACGGTTTCCTGACACAGGGCCATGAACTGCTCGTAGGTGGGCTGGTTGTAGGTGTCGATCAACGCCTGCAATTGCGGACTGGGGGTGCGTTTGAACAGATACAGATAGGCGTACAGGGCATTGCGGCTGATGCTGTCTTCCAGATCGCGGCGATAGCTGCTCAGCTGTTCATCCAGCATGGCTTCGGAAAAGTTTTCCCGGGTTTTCAGTTGCGTGACCGTCGCCAGCAACTGCTTGCGCAATTCCACCTTGAGTTCCGCTTCCAGTGCGCTTTGCTGCATCGATGCGTCCAGTGCGCTGATCAGTTCAACCCGGTGCTGGTTCGGCGCGTTTTCCTTCACCTGCACCTTGTAAGTCCGCATGGCGTCGCGCACCACGGCATCATCCAGCTGTGTCTGCAGGGTCTGCAGGAATTGCGCCCGGGGCGACTGCAGCAGCTGTTGCAGTTCCTGTTGCTGCTGGGGCTTCAGCGTCGCCTGCAGGCGCGCGATGATATCCGCCTGCAGCTGTTCCGGCCCGAGCCGGTTCAGCAGCGCCTGCTGCAGTGCCGCCAGTTCCTGCGCGGTGAAGCCCAGCGGCGCCTTTTCCAGATTGGTGATTTCCTGCTGGATCAGCAGATCGGTCTGCGCCAGCACGGCGCTGACACCGGATGCATCCAGCAACGCCTGCCAACGGCGTTCTTCTTCCAGGGTCTGGGCATTCAATGACGTGATCATCCACCCCATCAGCCAAACCAGCAAAATCCCCGTACGCATGATCACCCCCTTGCTCATGCCGTATCCGCCCTGCGATCGTTGAACACGTCAACGTTGAGCGCGTT
This sequence comes from Gammaproteobacteria bacterium, assembly GCA_041395845.1. Lineage (GTDB taxonomy): Bacteria > Pseudomonadota > Gammaproteobacteria > Pseudomonadales > Ketobacteraceae > Ch67. Next base: position 10,765 of record JAWKZS010000035.1, on the reverse strand, counting down.
TTCACTGCGGGCAACGGCACAGGTCACCGCCGCGTCGCCCGTGATGTTCACCGCCGTCCGGGTCATGTCCAGAATGCGGTCGACCCCCAGAATCATGCCGATGGCTTCCGCCGGCAGCCCCACCTGCCCCAGCACCATCGCCAGCGTGATCATGCCGGCACTGGGCACCGCCGCCGTGCCGATCGACGCCAGCGTCGCGGTAAGAATCACCGTGACGAATTCCGCCAGCCCCAGCTCGACACCGTAAGCGCCAGCGATGAATACCGTGGCCACCCCCTGCATGATCGCCGTGCCGTCCATGTTTACCGTGGTGCCCAGCGGAATGGTGAACGAGGCCACCGAATTCTTCACGCCGAGTTTCTTTTCCACGATTTCCATGGTGATGGGCATGGTGGCTGCGCTGCTGGCGGTACTGAAACCGGAAATCAGCGCCAGCCACATCTTGCGCATGAACAGAATCGGATCGAGCCGTGCCAGCAGCCGCAGAATGCTGCCGTAAGTCAGCACCACATGCAGGAACAACGCAAACAGCACGCAGAACACGTACTTGCCCAGGCCCAGCAGAATGTCCGGCCCCTGCTCGGCAAACACCTTGCCCACCAGCACGAACACACCGTAGGGCGCCACGCTCATGATCAGCTGGATCATCTTCATCACGACCACGTTGAGGTCGAAAAACAGTTTGCCCACCCGCTGGCCATGTTCGCCGGTGTGGGTGATCGCCAGGCCCAGCAGAATCGCAAACACGATGACCTGCAGCATGTTGCCTTCGGCCATGGCCTTGACGGGATTCGAAGGGAAGATGCTGATCAGCACCTGGGTCAGCGCCGGCGGTTCGGCAGCGACAAAACGCTGGCCGTCTTCCAGCGCGATACCGGCACCGGGCTGCACCAGTTCTGCCACGGTCAGCGCCAGCGCCACTGCAATGGCGGTGGTGATCAGGTACAGCACAAAGGTCTTGATACCCAGCCGGCCCAGGCTGCGCACTTCATCGGTGGAAGCCACGCCACATACCAGCGACACCAGCACCAGCGGCACGATCATCAGTTTGAGGACGTTGACGAAGATCTGGCCGATAACATGAAAGAATCCGGCGACGACGGTGTCGCTGAGGAACTGGCTGACCAGGGATTGCGGCCAGAACTGGCCGATGTAGTAAATGGCAAGGCCGCTGGCAAAACCCGCCAGCAAACCGATAAAGATACGCGTGGTCAGCGTGTCGCGCTTGGTCTCCGCCACTCAATTCCCCAGGATTGCACAATTATTATTCAAAAATCGCGATTCGGGCGCAGCTTAACAAGCGTCCAGCGCCCTGACTACCCTGGATTGAGTTTCGTCACACTTTCGCTACAAAACAAGTAACAATTGCGGTTTTCACTGCGGCATGCCGTCAGCGCCGGTCATGCCGCGATTGCATCACTTCTTCTTTTTCTTGGGCGGCAGGAATTTCATCAGGCTCATGAACCACATCATTTCCGCCGGATCACCGGTGACCACGATGTCCTTGGTGCCCATGCCTTTCATGAACACCATCTGGTCCTTGCCGGCCTTCATGATGGTTTCGTAGGCGTATTTGGCATCGCGGAAACTCAGGCAGATGGTGGGCTTGGCGTGCACGCCGCCGTGGGGAGCCACCTGTTCATCCTTGATCAGATAGTAACGGGCCACCTTGCCGCTGGCGGTGCGCAGCTGCAGGACGGTGTCCTTGTTCGCCAGCTTTTCCTTGAAGGCGTCATTGTGTTTCGCCAGCCAGCGCATACGCCAGCCCAGGAGCAACAACAGAATCCAGAACCTCATACTTCATTCCCTTCAACAATCAAAAGTCAAAAATCAGGTGATGCTTTCCTTCAGGGCCTTCCCAGGCTTGAAATGCACGTTGTGACCGGCCGGAATCTCGAGCGGTTCACCCGTCTGCGGGTTGCGCCCGGTACGGGGACCATGGGCCCGCACCTCGAAAATGCCGAACCCCGGCAGCGCCACCCGCTGGCCCCGGCTCATGGCCAGGGTGATTTCATCGAGGATCACGTTCAGCAGATCCCGCGCGGCGGTCTTGCTGATTGCGAGGCGGGTTGCCAGTTCGGCTTCGATATCGGATTTCTGCATTTGCCTTCCCGTCCATGCCAAAGGCGGCGATTGTATACCGGAAGGGGAGTCAGCGAAACTGCACCGGCTGATTGACCGATCAGCCGCGGATCAGTCGCACTCGCACGGCACGGCCTTTGAGCTTGCCGTCGCCCAGCTTGGCCAGGGCGGCCTTCACCGCACTGCGCTGCACAGCCACATAGGCGCAATTGTCGAACACCTGGATCTTGCCCACCTGATTGCCGGCAATGCCGTTGTCACCGGTGAGGGCACCGAGAATGTCACCGGGGCGGATTTTCTGTTTCTTGCCGCCGTCGATCTGCAGGGTGGCCATGGCCGGTTCGGCCGGTGCCCGATTAAGGACGCTGCGCGGCGGCAGCGGCTCAGCGCTGATGATCTGGCCAAGATAGTCCTGGATCAGCGCCACCTTGTAGTGATCCCTGTCGGTAAACAGGGAGCAGGCGAAGCCCTTGTTGCCGGCCCGGCCACTGCGACCGATCCGGTGCACGTGGACGTCGGCATCGTGGGCCAGCTGGTAGTTGATCACCGCTTCGATACTGTCGATGTCCAGGCCACGGGCCGCCACATCGGTGGCCACCAGCACACAGACGCTTTTGTTGGCAAAGCGCACCAGCACTTCATCGCGCTCGCGCTGTTCCAGGTCACCGTGCAGGGCCGCCACGCTGAAGCCGGACTGACGCAGGGCATCAGCAATATCCTGGGTTTCCTTCTTGGTGTTGCAGAACACCACGGCGGATTCCGGCGCGAACTGCAACAGCAGCAGGCGCACGGCCTGCAGGCGCTGATCGTCGCTGCCCACGTTATAGAAATGCTGGACGATGCTGCCCGCGTCGTGGGTGGATTCCACTTTCACCGTTTCCGGCTGCTGCAGGATGCGTTTGGCGATGCGCTGGATCTGGTCGGGAAAGGTGGCACTGAACAGCAGGGTCTGACGCTGTTTGGGAGCCTTGTCGACGATGGCATCCAGCGCCGGGGCAAAGCCCATTTCCAGCATGCGGTCGGCTTCGTCCAGTACCAGGGTAGTGAGGTTGTCCAGCACCAGCGAGCCTTTGCGCAGGTGTTCTTCCACCCGCCCCGGCGTGCCGACGATGATGTGGGCGCCGTGTTCCAGCGAGCCCAGCTGGGGGCCGAACGGCATGCCGCCGCACAGGGTCAGCACCTTGATATTGTGAATGGTACGGGCCAGCTTGCGGATTTCCTTGGCCACCTGATCCGCCAGTTCGCGGGTCGGGCACAACACCAGCACCTGAACGCGAAAGCGCTGCACATCGAGCCTCGCCAGCAGCCCAAGGCCGAAGGCGGCGGTCTTGCCGGAACCGGTTTTCGCCTGGGCGATGACATCCCTGCCCGCCAGAATCAGCGGCAGGCTGGCCGCCTGAACCGGGGTCATCGCGGTGTAACCCAGGGAGTCCAGGTTGGCCAGCAGTTCGGGAGCAAGATCGAGGGTCGCAAACGGGGTCTGGGTCACGGGATCAGGCCAGCAGCGGCGGCAGCAGCTTTGCCAACGCGTTTTTCTCGTTGGTGGCGTCACCGGTCAGGGCGAAACCACGCAGGGTGCCACTGGCATCCTTGAACTGGGCATTGACGTTGCGGCCGTCGGCCTGGATATGCCATTCACCCTCGGTACCCGGCGGAATCGGCGCCACCACCACCGGACAGACCGGGGTCTTGATCGCTACCGGCATGGGCGGATAGCTGACGGCCGTGGCCTCGCCTGCCAGGGTCTTCGCCAGGGCACGGGCACCACTCATCAGCGGCAGCACATACAGCATGACGTTGCCTTCCACTTCGGAACAGTCACCCAGGGCATAGACATGGGGCGCACTGGTCTTCAGGAAACGATCCACCTGAATACCACGATTCACCGCGATCCCGGCGTCTTTGGCCACCTGGATGCGGGGACGCAGACCGATGGCGGAGATCACTATGTCGGCCTCGATCCGGCTGTCGTCAGACAGCACCACGCTCAGGCCGGCGCCCTGCTGTTCCACCGCTGTGACATGGGGGCCAAAATGGAACACCACGCCGAGCTCTTCCAGTGCTTCCCGCACTGCGGCAGAGGCCGGTTCCGGCAACAGGGTCGGCAGCGGACGACCGAGAGGCTCGACGACATCCACCTTGAATCCACCGTTGCTCAGGTCGTTGGCAAATTCGCAGCCAATCAGACCACCGCCGATGATGACGACCTTCTGTTTGCCTTCCACCGCCTTGCGGAAGCGGTCGTAGTCCAGCAGATCATTGATGGAATACACCTGATCGACACCATCGCCGGCCAGCGGCGGGCGGAACACGTCGGCACCCCAGGCCAGCACCAGCTCGCCGTAGTTCAGGGTTTCGCCGTTATTGAGGGTGAGGGTGCGGGCAGCGGTATCGATCGCACTGACCTGCACAAAGGTTTTGATCTCGGCCTTCAGTTGTTGTGCCATGGTCGCGGCATCTGCCAGCGCCAGTTCGTCGGCACTTTTTTGTTTGGTGAAGCCCGTGGACAGCATGGGTTTGGAATAGTTACGACCGTCGTCTGCGGTAAGCAGCATCAGCGGGCGCTCCTGATTCAGTTTGCGGTACTCCTTGGCCAGGTTATAGCCGGCCAAACCGGTACCCACGATGATGATAGGGTCCACTGCTTGTACTCCGTAGTCCAGAAGCGTTGCCGGTGCAGGATTATTCCTGCACCAGTTCGAAGTCTTCCTTGCCTACGCCACAATCCGGGCATACCCAGTCATCGGGAATGTCTTCCCACTTGGTGCCAGCCGGAATACCGTCATCGGGCCAGCCCAGGGCTTCGTCATAGACATAGCCACACACGATGCACTCGTACTTTTTCATGGTTCTTACTCTCTGTAGATAAATGCGAAAGACATGCCCTGTTCGGGAATCCGGCAAATTACGTGCGAGTCCCCGAAAATGCAAGCCTCGCAGGCGCCAATACCCCCCGCAGACGGGCGCGAAGCCATTAATTTCGTTAGAATTCCGTTCCTGTGAGTGGTTTTGTTTCATTCCGTAATCCGGTAAGGCGCTGCTGTGTCCCAGACCCCGTTCCCCGAATTGCTCCACGATGCCCTGCGCTATCGCAGCGGTGCCGGCCGTCTGGCGCCCTGGCGGGTGCCCCCGGCCCTGCGGCCCTGGCTGCTGGATGCCGGCTCCCTGACCCGGCGCCTGGTGCGGGTGAGCAACGGCGATTTCCGGGTGGAAGTGCTGCGTCAGGGCTATCTGCCCACCTTGCCGGTGGAACGTCAGGAACTGGGCCTGGGCATGCGGGAATGGCCCTTCGTGCGCGAGGTGCTGCTACGCTGTCATGACCAGCCCTGGGTCTTCGCCCGCACCCTGATTCCCCGCACCACCCTGCAGGGCCGGGTGCGCGGCCTTACCCACCTGGGCACCAAGCCGCTGGGTGCGGTATTGTTCAGCGACCCGCAGGTACGCCGGGGGCCCATTGCAGTGGCACGCCTGCAACCGGCCCGGCTGGGGCTGGATCTGCCTGCTGCCACGCCGCTGTGGGGGCGCCGCTCCGTGTTCTACATATCCGGCCTGCCCTTGCTGGTAAGTGAGTACTTCCTGCCGGACTGCCCGTTATACCAGCATCCTGTCCAAGATTGAGGAAAGTCGATGGCCACCCTGAAGGAACTGCAACTGTCCAATTCCCCCTGCGCCGGCTGCCGGACTTCATCGCCCTGGGCCGCCTCGATCGCCCCATCGGCATCTATCTGCTGCTGTGGCCCACCCTGTGGGCGCTGTGGATTGCGGCAGAAGGCCAGCCATCCTACAAGCTGATCTTCATCTTCGTGATGGGGGTGATCCTCACCCGCACCGGCGGCTGCATCGTCAACGACTACGCCGACCGCAATTTTGACGGCCAGGTGCAGCGCACCGCCAACCGCCCCTGGCTACCGGCCGTATCAGCGGCAAGGAAGCACTGGCGGTGGCCGCCGTGATCGGCCTGCTAGCCTTTGTGCTGGTGCTGTTTACCAATACCTTCACCATCGCGCTGTCCGTGGGCGGGCTGGTGCTGGCCTGCACCTATCCCTACATGAAACGCCACACCTACCTGCCCCAGGCCGTGCTGGGTGCCGCCTTTGCCTGGGCCATTCCGATGGCGTTCGGCGCCGTCAGCGAAACCGTGCCGCTGCATGCCTGGCTGATCTACCTGGCCACCGTGTCCTGGACCATGGCCTATGACACGCTCTATGCCATGGTGGATCGCGACGACGATCTGCAGGCCGGCATCAAATCCACTGCCATCCTGTTTGGCGAAGCCGATCTGATGATGGTGGGCATTCTGAACGGACTGGCCCTGCTGGCGCTGATCCTGCTGGGCAACAAGCTGGATTTTTCATTCTGGTATTACGCCGGTCTGGTGCTCGCGGTTGTCCTCTGTGGGCGTGGCAACTGTGGCAATGCCGCAGCCGCGAGCGGGACGCCTGTTTCAGCGCTTTCCTGCACAACCATTGGGTGGGCGCCGCCGTGTTTGCCGGCATCTTCCTGCACTACTCACTCACATGACATCACTCACCTGACACAAAATCTGCGGACACGGGCACCCTGTCCCACAATCGTCATATTTATGTAACATTGACGACGTTTAATACGGCATGATGATTTGGGAAACCGGAAACTGCGACATGCCTGAAGCCAAAGTACTGATAGTTGACGACGAAGAAGCCATCCGCGAAATGATTTCCGTGGCGCTGGAGCTGGCGGGCTTTCAATGGCTGGAAGCCGAGAACGCCACCGTCGCCCACAGCCGCATCGTGGATGACCGCCCCGACCTGATTCTGCTGGACTGGATGCTGCCCGGCACCAGCGGCATCGAACTGGCACGGCGCCTCAAGCGCGACGAAGCCACCAGTGAAATCCCCGTCATCATGCTCACCGCCAAGAGCGAAGAAGACAACAAGATCCAGGGCCTTGACGCCGGCGCCGATGACTACATCACCAAACCGTTTTCCACCCGCGAACTGATTTCCCGCATCAACGCGGTTCTGCGGCGCGCGAAAGGTGATCGCAGCAAAGCCATCCTGGTGGACGGACTGGCACTCGATCCGGTCAGTCACCGCATCACCGCCAACGACAAGCCGGTGGAGATGGGGCCGACGGAATATCGCCTGCTGGAATTCTTCATGACCCACCAGGACCGCGCCTATTCCCGCGCCCAGCTGCTGGATCAGGTGTGGGGCGGTAACGTCTATGTGGAAGACCGTACGGTGGATGTGCATATCCGCCGCCTGCGCAAGGCGCTGGCGCCGTACAAATTCGATCACCTGGTACAAACCGTGCGCGGCACCGGCTACCGCTTCTCGACCAAAGTCTGATTTGTTTGCTGTCACTCAATAGTCCTGTCGTGGATGTTACGCTACCATGCAGGACTCACTCACACTGGGTGCAACGCGCGTGTTAAGAGAATGGAACCTTGAGTTCAACCAGCTACTGGTACTGATCGCCATCGGCGCCTTCGTCGGCTGGACCCTGGGTTATCCGGGCTGGGGTATTGCCGCTGTCAGCACCGGTTATGCCATCTGGGTACTGGCCCGCTCCCGCGACCTGCTGCGCTGGCTGCGCAACGACAGTGACAGTGAGCCCCCGGAAAGCACCGGCCTGTGGGGCGCCATCTTCGACAACCTGTATCAGACCCGCAAGGCGCGCCTGAACCAGGTCCTGCAACTGCAGACCATCATTGCCCGCGCCCAGCAATCCACCAACGCCATTACCGACGCCGTCATCGTGGTGGATCCATCCGGCAATCTGGAATGGTGGAACCAGGCCGGCAGCAATCTGCTCGGGCTGCAACCGGCCACGGACAAGGGTCAGCTGATTACCAATCTGGTCCGCGATCCCCGCTTCGTGCGCTACTTTTCCCGCGCCGACTTTGCCAATCCGCTGGAAATTCCCGCCGCCCGCCGCACCGGCCAGATCCTGCAATTCCAGATCACCGTGTTTGGCGAAGGCGATCGGCTGATCGTCGTACGCGATGTCACCCGCCTGCATAACCTGGAACAGATGCGCAAGGATTTCGTGGCCAATGTTTCCCACGAACTGCGTACGCCGCTGACAGTAATCAAAGGCTATCTGGAAACCTTCATCGATATGATGGGACAGGATAATCCGCAGCTGAAACGGGGCCTGACCCAGATGCAGCAGCAAACGTTGCGCATGGAACTGCTGGTGAATGACCTGCTGTTACTGTCGCGACTGGAAACGGAAAACACTACCCAGCCGATGAAGCCGGTGGCGGTGGCCAAACTGCTGCGCCAGGTCTACAACGATGCGCTGGCGATCAACGATGACAAGCAGCATCACATTGAATTGCATGCCGACGACAACGTACAGATTTTCGGGGACGACAACGAGCTGCGCAGCGCGTTCTCGAACCTGGTGGTAAATGCGGTGAAATATACGCCGGAAAAAGGCAGGATCGAGATCCGCTGGTGGGCCGATCAGAATGGCGCCTACATGGCAGTGACGGATAACGGCATCGGCATCGACGCCAAACATATTCCAAGGCTGACCGAGCGTTTCTATCGCGCTGATCCCAGCCGCCATATCAAGACCGGCGGCACCGGGCTGGGGCTGGCCATCGTCAAGCACGTGCTGATCCATCACAACGCGCAGCTGGAAATTCACAGCAAGCCAGGGGAAGGCAGCACGTTTACCTGTCACTTCCCCACCCGGCAGATGGTCAGCAATACGCAGACGCTCGCCAGCTAGCAGGCTGTTGAAAAACTATCTGCGTTGCCACTGCGGCGTTAAAAACAGGCTCAAAATGCTCATTTACACCCTGTAAACTCCGCTTTTTCGCCTGTTTTTGCCTTGCATTGGCTGCCTCGACAACGTTTTTCAACAGCCTGCTAGTCCGCCGTATCAGTCGCGGAAATTCTCGAACTGCAGCGGCATTTCAAATTCCGACTTGCGCAGCATGGCGATGGCATCCTGCAGGTCATCTTTTTTCTTGCCTGACACCCGCACTTTGTCACCCTGGATGGACGGCTGCACTTTCAGTTTGCTGTCCTTGATCAGCTTCACCAGTTTTTTCGCCTGATCGGATTCCAGCCCCTGCCGCAGGGTAACTTTCTGGCGCGCTTCCGCCAGGTTGATTTCCGGGTCCGCCTTGTCGATGCAGCGGATATCAATACCGCGCTTGATCAGCTTGCCTTCGAGAATGTCCAGCAACTGACGCAGGTGAAAATCCGCATCACCGACGATGGTGACGACATTTTTGTCCTGCTCGAATTTGGCCTTGGTGCCTTTGAAATCAAAGCGCATGTCGATTTCCCGATTGGCCTGATCCACCGCGTTGGTGACTTCGTGCATGTTGAGTTCGGAGACGATATCGAATGACGGCATGGTGATTCCCGATGTCTGTTACAAAGTGGACACATGGTAAACCATCCCACCGGCACTGAATAGCGGGCTATACTGCAGGAAATCGAGGGTATCGCCATGTTCAAACTGTTCGTGAAACTGATGCTGTTTCTGCTGGTGCTGGCACTGGCAGGTCCGTTCGTACTCAAGGGGCCGGACGGTGTTCCGCTGCTGTCGCTGTCGGATCTGAAACTGCCGGACGTATCGTCGGTACTGCCGGCCAAAGACGTCACGCTGGAATCCGCCAGCGAGCCCGGCGGCCAGCAATGGATCCAGTGGAGCGGACGGGATGTAGCGCCCTTCAATCCGGACAAGCTGACCCGGGAGCAACTGGCGCAACTGGATATCCGCGAGCAGGCCAATATCTATTACCGCTGGCAGGATCAGAATGGGGTCTGGCAATTCAGCAGCCTGCCCAATCGCAACACCCTGAATCATGTGGTGCGCACCGACCCCGACGCCAACGTACTGCAGAGCCTGAGTCAGGAGCAGATCGACAAGGTGTTCGGCCGGGTCGCCCCCAATGAAAACAGCATTACCCGCGACAATCCGCTGGCCAACGGCAAAGGTCTCGAAAACAGTTTGCCGATTCCCACCACGATTCCGGTCACCGAAATTCCCAAGCTGCTGGAACAGGCCAAGGATGTGCAGAAGATTGCGGAAGCGCGACTGAAACAGATGGACTCTATCGGTCAATAAACCCGGTTTCGGCCGTTTGTTTGCCTGCCAGGTGTCTTTTTCCAGAAAAGCAGCGTTTTTTCCGGGAAGCGGACACCATGGAATTTCACGATATTGTGCTGGATGGCAAACCGCTGCGCATCTGGAACCGGCAAGGCGCCGGACAGGTCGCACCCCAGCAGCGCCAGCCACTGCATCACCGCTACGACGCCGAACAATGGGTGCAGCGGGTTCAGCACCAGGCGCCGGAACACTTACCCGATCTGTGCAGACTCGCCGGCCTGACTGGCGCATCGGCAGACGCCCTGATCGATGCCCTGCATCGTGGTGAGCTGATCATTGGCCCTGGCCACGGCAGTGGCAGTCGAGCCATGGGTGACGCCCAGGCAGCACAACGCTGGAAGGCAAAGCAGGCCGCCCCGCCGCCATTGATCAGTCCGTCCATGCAGAGCGCCCTCTCCGCGCTGGCCGCTAACAGCGGTGCCCTGGTGCGCTCCATGGTATCCGCTGGAACCGATCGCACCACCGCTGCATTGATATCCGCACCTGGACAGAAAGCCGGTACCGACGAAGCCCTTCAATGGCACTGCCTGTTTGAAGTCGCCGGCCGCAATCACTTTGGCACCCA
>JAWKZS010000034.1:0-31884 GCA_041395845.1 Gammaproteobacteria bacterium | reverse complement strand
GCGCCGGGTTCCTTGCCCATCAGCCGGATCGACAGCGGTGACAGCCCCTTGAAATGTTCCTTGATGGCTGCGTCATCCTGGCGCACCTGGGAATCTTCCGGGTACATGATGATGCCTTCGTAATCCACCCGCACCTGCTGTGCCAGATAAGCGGAACCGGCCGCGATCACCAGCAGGGCAACCGTCGCCAAACCGCGCTTGTGCAGTGACACACTACCCAGCCGCTGAGCCAGCGTGCAGAAGCCCAGAATCAGCCCGGACTGCTTGTGTTCCGCCAGCAGCAGCTTGCGCTTCTTGCGCAGCATCAGCAATGCAGGAATCAGCACCAGCGTATAGGCGTAGGCAAAGATCACGCCGGCGGCAACAAATACGCCGAACTCTTTCACGAACACGATATCGGTGTAGGACAGAGATAAAAAGCCCAGCGCCGTGGTAATCGATGTAAACGTCATGGCGCGGAACAGACTGCTGTAGGTGGTTTCAATCGCTGGCCGCAATTGCTGACCGTTGCTGGCATACTGGCGATAGAAATGGGTGAGAAAGTGAATCGCATCCGCCACCGATGCTGCCATGATGAAAATCGGAATCATGGTGGTGATCATGTTTTGCTGCCGGTCGAGCAGCGGCAACAGACCCAACGTCGATACCAGACTGACAATGGCCACCAGCAACGTCAGCAACACACCTTCGAGATTGCGGAAGCTCAGCGCCAGAATGGTAATGATCACCAGCAGCACCAGCGGGAAGAAGCGGTTGTTGTCTTCCTGAATGTATTTGGCCAGCACGCTGAAAATCACTGTTGAACCGCCCACACTCACACGATAACCTGGCTCTGCCGCTTCAAACGCCTCGACAATGGTCATCACCTTTTCATGGGCGCGGGCCACCAGGCTGGCGTTGTCTGGGCGCGCGCGCATTTCGATCTGGATCGAGGTAGCTTGATGGTCTTTCGATACATAGGTGCCCAGCAGCATGGGGTTGGCTTCCAGCGCGGCACGCAGTTGCGCAAACGCCGCGTCATCGCGGGGAATGTCATCCAGCAGCAATACTGATTCCAGATTGTCATCGATGTCTTCCAGATCTTCGGCGGTAGTCAGGCTGCGCACCCGTGACACCGGATCGGCCAGCAGCTTGAGCTGACTGAGGAACTGGATATCCGCGGCAAACTTTTTCGCACTGCGTTGCTGCAGGGACTGCAGCAGTGTATCGATCGCCTGGGTGTCATCGGCCTGCAGGCCATTCTCCAGAATGGCATCCGCCTGAGCCTGGGTGCCGGTACGCGCGGCCAGCTGCTGCAACGCTGTCACGTCCTGTTCGTTGGTGAGGTTCAGCCGTTCGAATTCAGCGGTCAGCTGATTCACCCGTTCCAGCAGCGGCGTCTGGTAGACGTTGCCCGTTTCCGGCTTGATCACGATGGTCAGCGACGCGCCGGTACCGTTGAACAGGTTGAGCATGTCCGAATCGATCACCCGGGCGGGATGACGGCTGTCCAGCAGATAACTGGAGGGATTCGTTTGCAGTCCACCGAGCTGGGCACCGAAGAAGGCTGTCAGCAGCAGGCACAACGCCACGCTGAGCTTGGGATAGTCGAGAATGAAGCGTAATCCGCGCATGAAAAATCCTGTGTCCGGTTACTGAAGCTGCTGTTGCAGAATGGCGATGCAGCGATTGGCCAGCGCCGTGGCGCGGGCGTCAGTGAACATGTCTTTGGTATAGGAAAAATTCCAGAACAGTTGACCATGACTGGTGTTGGCAGTGCTGACCCAGGTACCGGTGACCGAGGTTTCCGCCAGGAACTGGGCGCCACTGATGCCCAGCCCGGCAATCTGTGCCGGGAAATCATACCGCCCCAGATTGGAAATGCACGCATTGCCGGGGCCTTTCTTTTCGATCAGCTTGATGAAACCGCCCGCCGAGGCCGCGGTTTGCGGCATGGTCTTGCGGACAAAATTCATGATGGTGAAGGGTTCACCATCCTGGGACTGCTGACGCATGGTCTGGTTGAATTCCCGCGCCACATCCCAGAATTCCCGCCCATTGACCCGTTCGGCAAAGGTGATGAAGGTGCCGACAAAAATCCCCAGTTCGCTTTCGCTGGCCACCGGATGCATGTCCTTGCGCAGATTGACCGGTGAACCGATGCCGACATTCAGTTCCTTGCCACGCTGGGCAGGATCACGGGCCTGCACATCTTCGATGATGGTCTGCATCAGAGCGGTACACAACGCAGCATGCACCGACGCACCGTGCTGCTGACAGGCCTTGATCAGCGCCTGGGTATCCTGTGCGCTCAATTCCTGATGTACAAAGGCAGTGACGCGCTGATGGTGGGGTACGATTTTATCGAACGCCATCTGCACCGGTTTGTTGCGGAAATGGTACAGCTCGATTTTCAGATTCAGGTACAGGGTTTTGAGAAACGCAATAAAGCCTTTCTTGTGGGGCGGGAAACGGTCACTGAAACTCGGCATCAGTGGCAGTTCATAACGTTCCTGATCGTCACCCAGCGCCAGCTGCAGCAGTTCTTTCAGCAGAGACACGATACCGGTAGCGTCGATGATGATATGCGATGCCACCACGATCAAATCGATGCCATCGTCATCTTCCACCACGTGCAGGCGCATCAATGGGCCCTGTGCCGTGTCGAACGGACGGTTCAGTGCCTGTTCCCGCAGGAACCGCGTCCAGTTCTGCGGATCGCAAGCGCCGGACATCTGCGTGCGTGTGACGGGAATCTGCAGTGAGTGGTCGATGACGAAACGGGGATCGCGCCCCTTGTCGTTGGTGATGACTTTGCTGCGCAGCAAGGGATGGCGTTGCTGCAGCAGTTGCAAACCATTGCGCAGAGTAGCGTCATCAACTTTACCGTGGACACGGACACGACCAATACCATTGAGTGGTGAAATCTGGCCGAACACCCAATACCAGCGTTCCAGCGGACACAGTGGGCGAGTGGTGATCGCCGCCTGTTTGGATTGGTTCACTACGGCTGATGCGCTCATGTCGTTCATACTATACACTTCCGTCTGCAAATCCGTTGTCGTGGTTCCATCATGTTGCAAGATGTCTTGTTATTCGCGCGCGAACGCAGTCCGTTCGCCGTGATTGCCGTACTGTCGCTGCTGCTGTTCAGCGCAGGCCTGACGCAATTTCCTGTCAGTGTTCCGCTGTTTTTCAGTGGCTGGCTGACGATGTTCCTGTTTCTGTTTCTGGTGCGCCTCAGTGACGATATCTGCGATATTCCCATCGATCGCATTACCCATCCAGAACGCGGCCTGTGCAGCGGTGCCATCAACCTGACCCGCATCAACCGCTTTCGGGTAGTGGCCGTGCTGGTGATGCTGGCGCTGCAGGGCCTGCAACTGCCAGCGCTGATATTCATCGCCACTGTGCTGGCACTGTTCGCCGTTTTCTTTGTGCTGAAACCCCGCCTGCCCACCGTGGTGCATGTGGTGTTGCTGAACGGTTCGCTGGCGGTGTTTCCGCTCTACGCCGGCGTATTGTTCAGCGGCCAGCTCAGTGAATTCCACCTGCTGATGGGACTGTTTGTGTGGGTGGGCGGTGTGGCCCATGATTTTTCACACAGCCTGCTGGATACCCGTGGCGTTCCACCGCAACAGCTCAACCCCATCAACCGCATCAACCAGCGCGCACTGGCGTGGTGGTCGCTACTGCTGTTTGCCATCAGCGCCGGTGCGGGCAGTTTGCTGGTGGTGCGCCAGCATACCCAGTGGGGTTTTGCTGCCTGCCTGATCACCGTGTGCTGCATTCTGGTGCCGCTGATCCGGCGTTTGATCGCCCAGCCTAGCGCTGCCACCGCCAAACCGTTCTATGTGTTCGGCTTTGTGTTCTTTCTGCTGCCGATACTGGGTCACCTGGGCGATCTGCTCGCCCGCTGGCTGACGGTTTAACTTTTTTTCCTGTTTAAGCTTGTTTCAATACGGCAGCGCCCAGTTCCCGTTCAATCTTGGCATTGAGCACCGGATGCAGCGCTGCAAACAGCACCTGCTGGGACAACTGGCTGATAATGTGGCCGGGCAGCAGCGAACGGGTGCCGATGATCTTGCGGGCATTATCCACCAGTTGCTCGCACACTGCTGTTACATGATGTTTCACCGCCATCGCCTTGGGCGCTTCGCTGGTGAGCCATTGTGCCAGATTATCGAGCTGCAGGGACTGCAGCTGGTGGGCAAAACCTTCGGCCAGATTCATACAGATCTGATACTGGATCTGGTTGCGCCCCATGTCGGTGACATAGCCATCGAGTTCCGCCAGCGTGACACCATCCACCTGCACACTGCGCAGGAATGCAGCAGCCTCATCCAGTGCGCGCCGTGCGCCCCCCAGATACGGCGCCATCGCCATCACCGCAAAGATCACGCGGGTCAGGGTGTGCAGGCCCACGTTCTCGGCACCATCATCCGACGGCACGGACTGGAACGGGGTCAGCACCAGATCCTTGAAAAATACTGGGCGGGTATCGGTATCCGCCATGGCACCGGGGTACATGGCATCACCCAGAGTGATACCCGGTGTCTGCTTGAGGAAGGTGTAGAATAGGCCCACCTTGCTGTTATCAAGCACACCGGAAAACAGCAGCAGATCCGCATCGGAAATGTTGGACTGGAAATTCTTCACGCCATTGCAGCGAATGGTGCCATCGGGCTGGGTTTCGCAGAACACCTGATGGCCGGGTTCATCCTTGGCGCGAATGAAATCATCGAAGCTCGACACCGCCAGAATCCAGCGGTTCTGTTTGACCAGCGCCAGAAACTGCTGTTTGAGAAACGCAATCGGCGTACCCGGCTGGGCGGGGAAACAGGCGATGCTGAGTGAAATGTAGGTATTCATGGCAAGCCCGACGGACAGCGCCACATTGTACTGCCCCAGCACATGCAGATAGCGGAAGGCATAATCGAACATGTCTTTCGCACTCAGTTCATCAGCGTAGCAGGCGATGAATGGCAGCGGCGTGTTGCGCAGGTAATCCTGCACGGCGGCGCGCTCCGGTTTTTCCCCCAGATACTGTTCCAATTCCTGTAATGCCTGTTCCATTGTTGTTTTCATCGGCGATTCCTGTGTGCGGTATTGTGGTTAAGCCGTGACGGCTTCGGCACTGCGGTGAATCTGGATGTCACCGGTTTTGCCATTGATCGTGATCGATTCACCATTCTGGATACTGCGGGTGGCATTCTTGACACCGACAATGGTGGGAATGCCCAGCTCACGGCCGATGATCGCGGTGTGGGACAGCAGGCTGCCCCGCTCGGATACCAGTCCCGCGGAAATCACCATCAGAAACACCCAGCCGGGATCGGTGGTTTCGCTTACCAGAATCCTGCCCTTGATGTCGGTATCGGCACTGGGATTGCGCACGATCACTGCCGGTGCTGTCACCACGCCGTCGGAACAACCGGTACCGGACAGCTGCTGGGCGGCAGGATCGAATTCCCGGCGCTTTTCTGCAATCCGGTTGGCGTACACACTGCCATTGACGAACAACCTTTCGGCCGGATCCTGCTGCTGCCATTCCTGCAGTTGCTGTTTACGATAGGCAGCCAGGCCACGCAGATCTTGGTTCGGTGAACAACCCTTGCGCCAGACGTCCAGTTCTTCCAGCGTGAAACAGAAAATATCGCGGGGATCATTGAGCAGGTCTTCTTCCACCAGGCGAGCACCCAGCTGATGCAGCATGGTACGAAAGAAGGAAAAATGCAGGCCGCGATCGAGCCGGGTGGCTTCGCGACTGGCAACGGTTGCGCGGGTTTTCTTCAGCAGCCAGCGCAACAGGCGCTTGTTGCCGGCGTTCTGTACCTGCTGTTCGAATACCGCATCCAGATCATGGTGCTGCACTTGGGCCGTGTAGTCGGACTGACTGGATGTCAGGATGACGTTCAGCAGGTGGAACGGATTCTCCCGGAAGGTATCCGCTTCCATGATCAGTTCTTTCGGCGAGCGGTGGCCGTAAAGATCGAGATGGGTCTGCAACTGGCGGGCAAAATCACCGAAGCCCTGCTTGTGCAGCTGCTGGCCGGATAAGCGCCGGCGTGTTCAGTTCCGGATGCTGCTGGATGGCCTGCAGCTGTAGCGCCAGATCGGCGTTGGCTTTGACTTTATCCACCAGCGCATTGAGGACACCACCGGTTTGAATTGCTTTCAATGTGCTGGTTGGACAGCAGCTGGTTCCAGCAGGTTTTCGGCATCGGGAATATTGCTTTTGGCAAACTGCTCCCGCGTGACGGCCATGAAAATCATGGCAAAAAAGTCATTGAGAATCGGAATGCTCAGACTCTTCATGAAGCGGTGCGCGAAATGGTGCAGATAGCCGATCAACTCGTCAGATGACAGCGCCGCCAGATCCAGTGCTTCAAATTCCGTGCGGATCTGGCCGGTAATGGAAAAATATTCCTCGATCAGCTTGCGATGATTGAGCAGGTTGCGAACGAACGCCGCCGGGAAACGCACGGCAAGCTGGGCCTGTTCCCAGGGCGTGAAGCCCATCTGTTCGAGCTGGTCGGCGTGAGCGCTGTCGGTGCCGATCATCTGCTCGAAGGAGTGCACGATCTTCTTCTTGAAGAACGGCACCACCAGCAGGGTGTGCATCCAGTTGGACAGATGATAATAGGAGCGTCCCTGAATATAGCCGACCAGATGCTGCAGCTGGTCTTCCTTTTCTACCACACTGGCCGGCGCACCCAATCGCGCAGGTGTCGCCAGTACGCAGTGGTAAAACAGTCCAGTCGGGATCGAAAAGGTCATCGGTGATACGACGCCGGGATAGCTTTCGATGATATTGCTGTTATCGAACACCCGGGCATAGCCTTGTGGAATCGTGGTGATCGGCCGCGCCTGCAGGATAAACAGCTGGCCGGCAGCGTCGAAGGCCTCGACATCCTGAAAATGCCGGTACAGTCCCGCAATACGGTTTGACTGCTGCAGCGGTGGTGCTGGGTTTTCGCTGAGTACCGCGCGCTGCTGATCGGCTTCATCGACCGGACATTCGCGGGTGCCGCCCTGTTCGGCGTAATCCAGCCGGCGCAGCTTACGGTTGATGTTCAGCTGCCAGTCGTGGGTCAGCTTGTTGTAGTAATACAGGTCAGTTTCGACCTTGTCGGCAACGATGCCTTCCCCCAGACCATAACCGGCCGCAATCACCTGCCGGTTGATGTCACCCTGGGGATCGGCCTGGAACAGTACGCCGGCACTCTGCGCATGCACCATGCGCTGCACCACCACCGATACGCCGTTGGACAGCGGATCGCGGCCGATCTTTTTCATGTAGGTCAGAATGCCGGGCTCAAAGGCACTGGCCCAGCACGACTTGATATGCGCGGCAACGGCATCGGCGCGCACATGCAGAAACGTCGACAGCTGGCCTGCAAACGAACTTTTCAGGCCGTCTTCATTGGCGGCGGACGAGCGTACCGAAAACGATTCGACGTGGGACAGGTTCACCAGCGCCTGCTGGATCTGCGCCTGCAGATCCGCATCGAACTCACAACCTTTGATGCACTCAGCAATGGCTGCTGCAGTCTGGGACAGGCTGGCGAAATCCGTGTCGTCGCAACCCTGCAACAATTTGGCAATCTTCGGCAGCACTGGCGCCAGTGTTTGTTCGAATGCCGCACTGGACACACAGAAAAATTCCGGTACCGGCAACCCGTGCTGCTGCAGGATGAACAGATTACGGGCCTTGCCACCAATTTCAACGTGACGCTGGGCGGCATAATTGTGGGCGTGAATGACGTAACAACTCATGATCCGATTCCTGTTCAAAGCATGCGTGCAATACGGCTGCCGTATTGCACCAGGGTTTCCAGTCCCCGTTCACTGTTGGCGCGCAGATCTGCATCCACCACTGGCCCCTGCTCACCCCAGAGCAGCACCACGGTGGAACCACCAAAACGGAAATAACCTTTTTCATCACCTTTGCTCACGCTACCGGACTGGTAACACTGCACAATGGTACCGACGGTCAGCGCGCCGACTTCCACCATGTACAGGCGACCGAAGGCGTCGCTGTCGATACGGGTGATGGTGCGCTTGTTGAGAAAACTGCTGGCGCCACTGTGCAACGCAATCGGATGCACCGACTCCAGACGCTGGCCCGCCGCACGGGCGGGCGATGCCCAGCCACTGGCAGAAAATGAAACAGTGATAATCGCCCAGGCTGTACCACCCACCAGCGCGGTACCGTTATCCAGCTCACGGCGGCACGGTTTCGTCCCTGCAGCAGATCCGCAATGCCGACCTGCTGCTGTTTGATATGCAGCAACTGGCCGCGATGAATGGGATACGCCAGCGGCCGGCCATCCGCCGGTGACGTCAGCACGTCGGGCGCACATCACAGCCGTGCACCGGGTTTTCAGGCGGCGGCAGAAAAATTCGTCAGGCTGGTACTGGTCGGGCGCAAATTCCGCTTCATTCACATTGTCATACTGCTGGGCAAAATCACTAATCGCACCTGCGCATCCCACTTTTCGGCAGCGCATTGAGATGGCTGAACCACGGATGGGTGATACCAGCGCCACAACCATTTGCCAGCAAAGTGCGGTAGAGAAAATCCAGCTCGGTTTCGCCGTAGATTTTTTCCTGCTGCAGGGCACCGGTGGCGCGATCGACATACATCAGCGGAGCAGACATCACACCACCTCAGAACGGCTGCTTGCGCAGACCGCAGGCATACAGACTGATGTTCGCCACCAGATGCACCAGCGGACCAATCACCACCATCCACACCATGACATCCAGCGACGGCTGCAGCAGCAACCAGTACACGATGGCGCAGCCGATCGCGGAATCGGCCTGATCCAGCAGCGAAAATAAAAAGGTAAAACGCTGAGCCGGTTCACCGGGCTTGATATTCAGGCGACGCTTGATGAACGAGTTGGGCAATTCCGGAATCACATATCCAAGGCCCAGCAGCAAACCCAGCAACACCGCATCCGTGTTCAGGATGGAAACGGTCAGTGCCGAAGCCAGCGCCGGTTCCAGCGCCTGCGCCAGCCAGACACCGGGAATGGTCGCCAGCATCATCACCACAATGCCGCGCCAGGTTTTGTTGGCACCAAAGGCATTCAGATGAATCGGTTTGGCCAGAAACGCAAACTGGTTCCGGCTGACCACCCACATATGAAACGATCCCGACACCAGCAGCGGGATCGCCAGAAACAGCGCGGTTATGATTGCATCCAGCATGGATTACCTCTGTCCGTGGGCCAGCAGCCAGTACACGGTAAAACCGATCGCCAGCAGCGGCATGATGATGTAGATCGCCCTTGGAGTTTGAAGATTTTTCGCGGGAACACAAACGGGAACGACAAATGCCTGGTGCAGTGAGGAACAGGTTGTAGCTGTCCGCTGCGAGAAATTCGCGCGCGCCCCAAAACCGATACCGAAAATCAGCGCGGCAAAGGTCACCGGCAAGCCGGTGTAGGTTTTCAGGCCGCCCTCGGCTTCGCTCTGCAGCACATTGAAATAAGCCAGCCGCTGCCCCGCCGCACACACGTACAGCAACGACACAATGATCGCGGCAACGCCGGTCATGCCCAGACTGTGCGCCGCTATCACCGGCGCAATACCAAAGCTCACCATGTCCACCAGGGAATCGATCTGGATACCGAAGGCGGATTCCTGCGCGGTCATTTGGGTCCGCCGCGCCACCATGCCGTCGAACATGTCGAAAATGCCGGCCCAGATCAGGCCAACGACTGCCAGTTCCGACAATCCCGCCAGCGCCAGCAGACAGGCACCCGCGCCACAGATCAGTCCCGTCAACGTCACCAGCGTTGGTGCGTTATAAACTCCCACCAGCATCAATTTACTCCCGCGACATGTGTTGCGTGTTGTTGGGCCCGCCGCTCACTCAAGGTCATCTGTGCGCTTCCTCGCCCCTGGTCTCCGCTGCTGCCATCGATCGTGATGGTTTCGCCATCGTGAATCAGCTGGGTAGCTTTCTTCACCGCCAGGATCGCCGGCATGCCATATTCGCGGCAGATCACCGCGGCGTGGGAAAGAATCCCACCGGTTTCGGTGATCACCCCACTCAGCTGCGAGAATTTCGGTGTCCAGCCCGGATCGGTGCAGCGGGTCACCAGAATGTCGCCCGGTTGCAGCCGGTTGGCGTCGTAAATATCGGCAATCACGCGGGCGGTACCGGTAACCACGCCGGGGCTGCCGGGCACACCTTCCTGGCCTTCACCAGCGCTGGCGATACTGCCACCGCCATTGCTGTAACGCTCGCCGATTTCATCGGGAATGGTGAAGTGGGCGAAGCTGCGATAGTACTGGCGATTGCGCGCCACAATGCGGGCGATGTCCAGCGTGGTCATTTCATTGCGCATGACGGCCAGCAGATCCTTCAGGGTGAGGAAGAAAATATCCCCCGCCTGATGCAGGCGCTGTTGCTGGAGCAGGCGCCGTTCCACTTCAGGGTGATGCGGCGCACATGCAGATAGAATTGGGTCGACAGATCGCGCAGTTCTTCACGCCACCACGAAATGCCGCACCTGATCCCGGTTTTTACCCAGTGCGCGGCACTTCCACCGGGGCGCGGCGGCTAACAGACGTTGCCGTGCTGCCAGTGCCGTCTGCTCCTGCCTGCGATTGCGTTCCACCGGATCTGCCTGGGCAGGTTGTATAATACATCACAGAATCGGGCTGACTGCGTAGGCCGGCATTTCGTCTGTACGCAGCGGCACGGTCAGGTCCAGTTCTGACGGGCGTGATGGCCGGGCTTGATCCAGATAATCCGTCAAACCAGTGAGCTGGAATCAGGAGTGTCGCCGGCCTGCCAGGCTGCCGCAATGTCATCGGCCGACTGTTGCCAGAACGCCAGCGACTCGTCGGAACGGGCTCGGGTGCAAGAGTTCCCACTGGGCTTCGATGGGTGCCAGATGGGAAACACCGGACAGCCCCACCAGCAGCAGCAGAAAATCTGGGCGGAAAATCCAGATGCTTGATGCTGTCCTTGAACAGTGCATTCAGATTCGAATTGTCGTAAATGAAATCGAAATAGGTGGCTTCGCTGGTGAAATATTCCTGCGTCAGAAATTTTCTGCACAAAACGGAACAGTTCGGCATCCGCCATGGCCTGCAGATTGAGATCGCTTGAGTTCTGCAGGCGCTGCTTTTGCCGACGGCGAACGCCAGTGATTCCTGCAGTTTCTGTTTGCAGCTGCGGTGATCGCCAACAGTGCACAGACCATAGAACGTCGACGGCGACAGTTTGCTGACGATACCGTCGCCCTGATAGTCGGCGCAATACCCAGCCCTTCGTCAAACGCTCGCTCGTTAAAATCGGGGATATGGCTCAGGTAATGTTTGACCTGCTGCAGATTCCAGTACGGGCGCCCGTAGAAATTGCGCATCCACTCTTCCGGTTCCACTTCCGAAGGCAACCCAAGTCGTTCGACGTACTGGCGCATGGTGACATCCATCACCGACTTGTACAGCGACGCCATGTACGGGGTGCACACGGTGGCGGACACACCGCCATCGCGCAGATCGGCGGTGGTCCATTCGCCGCGGATACCGGCAAAACCCAGCTGGGTGATCGGCCGGCTCTGCAGCACATAAAATTTATTGCCCACCTTGGCCCATTCGATATCCACCGGGAAACCGGCGCGCTCCTGCACGGTGACCCCCAGATGCACCAGTTCCATCACTTCCTGACGTGACAGTACCGGCAGCGTGGCCTGTTCCGGTGACAGCGGTTCCAGCGCGGTGAACGGCGCGCAATCCAGCCGCACGCATTGCACTTCCTTTTCCGCGATCTGACGCTGGGTTTCCTGCTGGCGATACCAGTCATAACGATAGGCCTCAGTGTCACGGCCCGGTTTTACCAGCGTTTCTGGCCGAGCGTGACTCGCCAGCATTTCGGTATCGCAGCCGCGCACCGGATCGACGGTGAACAGCACGCCACTTTTTCCGCCGGCACCAGGCGCTGCAGCACCAGGGCGAGCCCCATGGCACCGTTTTCCACCCGCTCATTCAGATACACCAGCACCCGTTCATCGAACAGGCCGAGCCAGCAGGTCTTGATGGCGTGACAGACATCATCGAAGGTTTTCAGATTGAGTACCGTGCGGTACAGACCGGCGAAGGAATTGTCAGCGGCATCTTCGAGGGTGCCACTGCTGCGCACGGCAAAATGCGCATCGGGATAGGCCTGCAGGAACAGCTGCACATCGCGCACCAGCGCAGCGGGCAACACCAGATTCATGATGGCCTGTTCCAATGCATCGCCACTGAGCGGCAACTGCGCCGTTGGCTGACGCATCCAGTGCAGCAGTTCGGCCAGATCGTTGCGCAGCAAGGTCTGCTCAAGCGCGGCAGTGGTGATGCAGCAGAACGCCGGCACCGGTAATTCCCAGCCCTTGAGTTCAAACAGGGACGCCGCCTTGCCACCCACCAGCGCGCGCACATCCTGCGCCGGATCGATGGATTCCGGCGCCATTACCAGTGCAATATCCTGGGCTTCCGGTTGCTTTGCTGTTTTCATATCACGCGATCTCCATTCCCGGGTGAGTTGCCGGGTCCATCAGGACAGGGTTGCCGGTTGGGCGGCGTTGATTACCGGGCGGGTAAATACCGGCACATGGGTGCGGAAACCAAACTCGGCTGCCCAGCGGAACACCTGCCGCGCTTCGTCCAGCGAGGAATTGCCGCCGACGCTGTAGTGACGGTCGGCACCCGCCAGCGCCAGAATCATGGTTTCGGACAGACACGCCAGACTGATGCCCGCCGGCAGCCCCACCACATTGGGCCGGCCAAAGCGCAGATCCGCCGGCAATTGCACCAGGCCACCTTCGTAGGCAATCACGTCCGGCCGCACCGCCTGCACTTCGCCCGCCACATCCGATGGCCGTGCCACATCACAGACGATCGCATTGGCTTTCAGGCAATCCGGCTGGATAAAGGCTTCGCCATTGCTGGTGGCGGTGATCACCACATCGCACTGGGCCAACGCCTGTTCCACCTGATTGGTGAGTACCAGCGGGAAACGCGGGCAAGCGCCTTCGTTGAGTTCATAAACATGTTTGATACGGCGATAAACCTTGCCGAAATAATCGG
The DNA here is from genome assembly GCA_041395845.1 of Gammaproteobacteria bacterium. GTDB lineage: Bacteria > Pseudomonadota > Gammaproteobacteria > Pseudomonadales > Ketobacteraceae > Ch67. The sequence continues at coordinate 18,810 of JAWKZS010000034.1, read as the reverse complement.
CACTACCCGGCACGACATCCTCGTTCTGCAGATGGCGTGCATCGATGCCGGTCTGGATCAGATTGTCATGCAGCGGCAGTCGGTGGAACTGGGTGTCGGTCAGCACCTGCACCAGCAGTTCACCGGCGACGACTTCGAGGCTTTCCACATTGCCTTTGTTGCGCGGATTGCCAATAAGGCTGATGCGGCCACACTCCGGCGCCAGATCCAGCAACGCCAGACGCCCCACAGAACCTTTCACCCCCAGGATGCCCAGATGCTGGCTGGCCAGCGATCGCCCGGTAGCAGCACAGATCTGGCGCACACTGTCGGTACTCGTCAGCGCGGTATAAGCGTTACCGGTGGTCACTGGCAAACCGAAATCGCTGACCATGGCACCACTGCGGGAAATCACCGAGGTGAACGCCCCCAGTCCCACCATGGTGGCACCGACGGCCTGTGCCGCGTGCATGTAGCTGGCCAGCAGCTCGGCCTTTTCATCCTTGCTCAGACGCATCATTTCCCGCGGCGTCAGCAGCGACGAAATCAGCCAGCCATCCACATAGCCGCCAGTACGGGACGGACAGCAGGGCAGGTAGTAGGACGGCGCCGCCAGATAATTCACTTTTTTCAGCCGCGCCGACCAGTCGAGAATGCGCGGAATGTCCTGCTCATCGTAGGCCGCCACACCACCGGGCATGCCTTCGATCACGTCAGTATCCGTCGTGGGATGCACGAAAAACGCGAAGGTGCCGCGCTTCTCGCCAACGGGTTCCACCACCGCATCGGTACGCTCCGGCAATTGCAGCATATCCATCAGATGTTTGCGGCTGCCCAGTCCCATAATGGTATTGAGGAACGCCGAGAAGCGGCCTTCTCTGATCAGCTGGCCCACATCCCGCAGCGCGTGAATCAGACGGTCGATCTGCTCGCGGCTGATCAGGTAGTTGGGCTGGATGCGCAACACGTTACTGGCATTGAGTGTCGGTGCCGTGAAAATCTGATGGCGATTGAGCAGGTAGCTGGCCACCACCGGCACCGCCTGCCCCATTTCCGCCACATAGCCGGGGAAATAGGAATCCTCGCTCTGCCAGTCCGCCAGGGCGATACCCTGCATGAAGCCCACGCCGGAGCGGGCGCGGAACGCTGTCGGGAAGTCGCGCACCAGCTGATCCAGCCGGGTGGTCAGATAGGCACCCAGTTCACGGACATTGGCAAGGATGGCCGGCTCGTCCTGCAGCTTGCGGATCACCGCCAGGCCGATGGACGCAGTCAGATGATTGTTGGCAAAGGTGGAACTGTGACGCTGGCCGAAGTCCTTGCTCCAGGCCTTCGGGCTGGCGATGCACGCGCTGATCGGCAGCATGCCACCCCCCAGCGCCTTGGCGATCACGATGATATCGGGCTGGACATCCTCATGCTGGCAGGCAAACAGGGCGCCAGTGCGGCCGAGCCCGGTCTGGATTTCATCCACCACCAACAGGGTCTGATACTGGTGGCACAGGGTTTCGCAGGCTTTCAGGTAGCCCGGCGCGGGCATCACCATGCCCCCTTCCCCCTGCACCGGTTCGACGAAGAACGCGGCATATTCGCCGCCGGAAAGCGCCTGTTCCAGCGCGTTCAGATCATCGAACGGGATGTGGTCAAAGTCATCGGTGCGGCACAGGAAGGGTTCCCGGTAGTAATGATTGCCAGTGACCAGCGACGACGCCATGGTCTTGCCATGAAAGCCGTTCAGGGTGGACAGGATCTTGTGGCGGCCGGTGCGCGCCCGCACCATCTTGATAGCCGCTTCCACCGCTTCGGCACCGCTCTGGGCAAAGGTGACATGACGGTGATTACCCGGCGCGACCTGCACCAGCGCATCCGCCAGTGCCACTGCCGCCTGGGACTGCAACGGCTGGATCATGATGCCCGGCGACTGCTCGCGCTGCTGGCACAGCACATCCCACAGAAAATCCGGGTTGTGACCAAACGGCACCGCCCCATACTGCGAGGTGAAGTCGAGAATCTGCTTGCCGTCGTCGGTGTAGAGATAGGCGTCCTTGGCGCGGACAACCGATTTGTTGAAATTGAGAACATCAAGAAAACGCTGGCGCTCGACGTTCAGTGCCCCGGTACCCAAATAACGATCCATGACAAAGCTTCCTGCGGAACCCACTGGTCAATGGGGCGCAAGATAGCTTGTTACAAATTATGGGACAGTGAGGTCTGAGTAATTAATTAGTCATCATTTGTAAAATTATAAATGGCAAAACTCACGCCGGGATTAGGTTGACGCAACTAAACGTTTTTGGCAAGCGCGCGCAATGTTATTGTTCCTTTATATTCAATTGGGCGCTTTTTAAACGCCTAAAAGCGGCTGATTTAGTCAGTTTCTGTAACAGACACTTTCACAGATGTTCACAAATATTCACATGCGAATAGTTGCACAGTCGTGTCAGTTGCGTGAAGAAAGCGCGTCAGCCCCGATCAGGCCGGGTCGGGCGCGGATCTGGATCTCGGGCTGGGTGCGCAGATCGTCGGCGACCTGCTGGGGATCACCGGCAAAAGATTCGCTGAAATAGATGCTGGCGATCATGCCCATGGAACCACCCCGGGGCAGGCGATCGACCTGGTAGCCCAGTGCCGGCAGGTGCCCCGCAAAGCGTTCGCCAGCGCCCTGTCGGGTGGCATCATCCTGCAGGGTGAGGGACAGGGGTTCATTGAACGGCGCCACGTAATCGAGGAACGACAGGGTGTCCAGATTGCGTTTGCTGTGCACCCGGATCCAGGTACGATTCTCGGCCGGAGTCAGGGGCAGCTGCTGCAGCAGGGCTTCTTCCGGGCTGATCTGACCGTCCACTTTCGCCACGTTCGCCGGGTCGGCGGCGGTGTGGATTTCGGCACCGCGCAGGTCGTTGAAATCCAGCACCATGCTGACGGTGGGATCGTAGGCCACGGTGCGCAGGAAACGGGGCATCACTCCGCGCACGTCATAGATCACCGCGCGGGGATAGTGGTGAATCTGCAGGCTGAGCCGGATCAGCGGCACCCCGGTGAAATGCACCACGAAATCCGCCTGGGTGGTGGTGCGGATCGGGCCGATGATCGCCCCCACCGGCTTGGCCACCATGTTGTCATTGTCGAAATTCATCCGGATCAGCGGATTGGCCACGCCCGCATTGACGTTCAGCTTCATGGCGTCGAGGGGTTGTTCCCCCACGTAGAACGGGAACTGGATGTCATCCCACAGCAGGTGGTTGTCGGCCCGGTAGCGCAGGGCATAAAAATCGGTTTCCACTCGCCCCAGTTCCGCGCTGTAACGCACATACTGCTCGTCGGAACGCAGGCGGGCATTGCGTTGCAGGTACACGTAACGCGGGTGGCCGCCACTGTCGGTGAGGCGGATTTCCGCCAGGGTCTGACCATCCACCGGCACGTCGGCCGGCAGTTGCGGGCCAGCGTCCTTGAATACGAACAGCAGCTTGTCCGAGGGATTGAATTGTCCCGGGGTACCGGCCGGGGGAATTTCCCAGCCTTCAAAGTACGGCGCACCGCCCTGGTTGTAGGTATCGATCTGGTACGGCACCGGCTCCAGCACACCGTCGATCATCGCCGCCAGGGACAGGGATTCCAGCGGCAGACCCAGCGCCATGGGCAGGTCTTCCCCTTCGATCATGATGGTTTTGAAGGCTTCATTCACGGCCATGGGCGGCAGCGCTTCGGCCTGCGCCTGATGCATCCCTGCCAGCGCCAGCAGCGCGATTGCCAGCATCCGTTTCATGCCCTGCCCCCTGTGGTTCTTGTTGTAGTGATAGCGGAGCCATGGTACCACCATGAGACAACTTTGCAATTGTTGTCTCAGAGGTTGGGCTGGCTAATGCGGACAGTCGTGCGGATGTCAGAGCAGGCCGTGGGCCCGGGCAGTGGCCACTGCTTCGGTGCGATTGCGGGCATCCAGCTTGCGCAGGATGTTCTTCATGTGAGTCTTGGTGGTGTGGGTCGAGATGTGCAACGCCTCGGCGATGTCGCTGTTGGACTTGCCCTGGGCCAGCAGCGCCAGCACCGCCAGCTCGCGCTTGCTCAGGGTCGATTCCGGCGCCGCTGGGCGGCTGTCCGGTTCCAGCCACAGGGCTTCGCTGCGCAGTATCACCGGGGCCCCCATGGCAGCGGCCAGGGCGGTGGCCTCCAGGGCGCTTTGATTGATCTCCCCGGGTGCCCGGCACCAGCCCGCGTTGCCCAGCACGATCAGGGCCTGCAGGCGGTGGAACGCCCTGCCCTGGCGACCTGCGGCCTGTTCGATCTGGCTGGCGAGGATTTCTGCCTGTTCCAGCCGGCCGAGCCGTGCCAGGATCGCCGCATCCAGCAGGCGCTCTTCCACCCCGGCGAACGCCAGCGGGGCTGCCGGATCGGTGGGATGCTGGTCGTACCAGTCCTGCAGCGTCCGGGTGCGCTGCTGGGCCAGGGCAATGCGGCGACGCCAGGCATCCACCGGCGCCCAGCCCCAGTTCCAGTCCAGACTGAGCCGGGCCTGGGCGGCCTCGACCCGGCTGAGGTACTCGAGGCTGGTATGCAGGTCGCCCTGGTAGTAATGGACACGGGCGGCGCAGAAGTAGATCAGCGCCGTGCGCAGACTGGGCGGCGCATGGCCGGCAAACTGCAGCAGGGGTTGCAGACGGCGGCGGGCTTCGTCCAGCTGATCCCGAGCGATCAGGATGTCGAGGGCCGGCAGATCGAGCCAGCGGTCCGCCGGTTCGGCATCGGGGCAGGACTGCAGCCATTGGCGGGTGCGCTCGCAAATGGCAAGCGCCTCGTCTAGCTGGCCCGCCAGCCGCAGGGCTTCCATCCAGTAACCCAGGGTCAGGATGACATGGTAGTAGTGGTGTTCCTGCTGGGCGCAGACCAGGGTGCGGGCCAGGGCATCCGAGGCATCCCCCATGTGGCCCTGCATGTAGGTGAGCAGGCCGAGGGTCAGCAGGGGCCGGCTGCGCCAGGCCTCATCGGCCCGCCCCGCCCACACCAGCGCGCTGGCGGCATGCGCCCGGGCGGCAGCCGGATCGCCCTTCACCTGCTCGCAATAGGACAGCAGGCTGTAGAGTTCACACATCAGCCCCGGGCTGGCAGGCTGCGACGCGGCCTGCACCAGCGCATCATTCAGCCACTGGCGACACTGGCCCAACGCCAGACGGTCGGCCCGCGCCCACAGGTACATCGCACAGAGCCGGGGGTCAGACCGCACTGCCCCTTCGTCCAGCAATCCTGCAGCCTGCTCCAGCAGATCATGCAGGCCCAGCCGCAGCCAGTGCGGATAGCGCTGCAGCAAAAACCGGTGCAAGGCAGGTGGCAGGGCGTAATCGGCCTGCAGCGCCAGCGCCTGGGCATGGGCCCCGTGGCTACAGAGCCAGTCCGCCATGATCAGCAACGCCTGCTGCTGCCGTTCCGACGCGAGTGCAGCAAAGCCTTCCAGCAACTGGGCCCGGTACAGGTCATGAATTTTCCACCAGCCCGCCTGCTGCAGCCGGATGACAAAGGCATCCGCCCAGATGGCAGTAACGTCCCCTTCAAGGCCGGGTACCTGCAGCGCCAGCGCTGTCACCAGGGTGCGGTCAAACTGGGGTACCGGGGCCAGCAGGGTCAGTAGCATGGTGCTGGCCGGTGGTTGCGCAGCCTGATGGGCCGCGATCAGGGGCGCCAGGGTGATGCGCTGGCCATCGAGCCAGGCATCGTTCCAGTGGGTGCTGGCGCCATCGTTGCGCATCTGCTGCAGGATCAGCTGGATCGGCGTCACCCAGCCACCGGTGCGATCCCGCAGGGTCTGGCACAGATCCTCCGGCAGATCCAGCCCGCGATCCTGTGCCAGGGCGCGGATTTCGGCCACATCGAACACCAGCTGATGCTGATCGATCAGGTCCACCGCAGCGGCGGGCACATCCTCCCGCCGGGCCAGGGTCGTGACGGTGCGACTGGTGAACAGAACCCGCCCCCAGCCGGCCAGCGCGCCGGCAATGGCCAGCAGGCCCGCCAGATTGGTGCCATCTTCCAGCCAGTGCAGATCATCAATGACCCAGCGGGGCCGGGCCTCGGGGTCAGCCATCCGCCAGGCGGCCAGATCATCAAGCAGGCTTTCGACGATGCCGTCCAGGGGCAGCGGCGCCTGGCGCAACAGCGACCCGGCCAGCAGACCCAGCGTTGGCCGCCACTGCTGCAGACAGGCAATCACGTTGGCCCACAGCAGCGGCCCATCACGATCGGCCTTGTCCAGCGACAGCCAGCCGCCATGTGTCCCCGCCTGGGCCAGCCACTGGGCCGCCAGGGTAGACTTGCCGAAGCCCGCCGGCGCCACCAGCATCCGCAGTGACGCCGGCTCCGCCAGCCGCTGCAGCAGGCGCGGCCGCCGCACACTGCCTTCCAGACTGGGCGCCAGCAGCTTAGACCGTTTGACCATGTTCAGCCCCCAAACCTTGTGATTCCCCGCCAGCGAAAAAGGCCAGCCAGACGCCAACCTACGCGAAATTGCGGCGCTTGTAATCGTCCGGGCTGAGTAGGCGGGCCAGGCACCCACAGGCTGCCATCGGCTGAACAAAATATGTCCAGAATTAGTCCGGGAATCACCGGACAGGATGACAGGCCCGACTATACTTTTCCCACTGCTGTTGGATATCCCGGATCCTTGCCATGATGAACGCTCGCGAAAACGCCCAGAAGATTGCCAAATCCGTCCGTATTCCGCCGCGCCCCGAAGTATTGGTGAGTTTTCGCCAGGAACTGGCCAGCGGCAATCCGAACTTTGATCGGCTGACCAAGATGGTGGCCTCGGACGTGAGCCTGTCCGGAGCCATCCTGCAGATCATCAATTCCCCCGCCTTTGGCATGCGCAGCCGGATCACCTCGATCCCCCAGGCCTGCAGTCTGCTCGGGCTGCCCCGGGTGGAAAAGGTGGTACAGGCAGTGGCCCTGCGCGGCGCCCTGTCCAATGGCATGTCACTGGACCGCTTCTGGGACAGCGCCAACGAGATCGCGAATATCTGCCGGGTGCTGGCCATGAAGCTGAGCGGGCAATCGGCGGATGATGCCTACACCCTGGGGCTGTTCCACGATTGCGGCATTCCCCTGCTGATGCAGCATTTTCCTGACTACAAGCAGACGCTGATCGAAACCAACCAGCGCAACCTGATGCCGGCAACCCTGCTGGAAGATGAGCGGTTCGGGGTGAATCACACCCAGGTGGGCTACGAGGTGGCCAATCAGTGGTTTCTGCCGGACGCCATCGCCGGTGGCATTCTGTTGCACCACCACGACATCACCACCCTGAGCGAAGACGACATCCAGAACGACCCGGCATACTCACTGATCTGTCTGCTGAAAATGGCGGAGTACATCAGCGCCAACCTGCGCAAGGCCTGGCGCAGCGACAGCAATCACGAGTGGAATGCCATCGGCCACCATGTACTGGCGGTGATGGGTATCGACCCGGATGACTTTACCGATCTGTGCGCCGAGGTGATCGATGCGGTGAAGGCGGCCTGAACGCCGCCGCTCTGCGTCAGGGCCGGTTGCGGCCCAACTGGTCGTGGCTGGATACCCACTGGTCGGACACGATGGCACTGGCCAGGGACAATTCGCCGCACAGCACCGTGGCCGCGACCAGCTCGGCAAACTTGTACACCCTGTCGCGGCCGTAACAGCCCAGCACGTCGAGGCATTCCTTCTGGGTCGGCAGCCCGGTACCACCCCCATAGGTCGCCACCACCAGCGACGGAATCGTCACCGCAAAATAGTAATCCCCATTGTCCTTCAATTCCTGATACACGAAACCCGCGTGGGATTCCGCCACGTTCGCCACGTCCTGCCCGCAGGCGATGAACATGGCAGTAATGCCGTTGGCAAAATGAGCACCGTTGCAGGTGGAGCCGCACATGATGGCGCCGAGATTGGATAGCTGACGCTGCTGGTGCAGGGCTTCGCCGGTGGTGTGCATCACGTCGCGGATCATCTGCGCGGGCAATGTCACTTCGGCAATCACCCGTTTGCCCCGGGTCTGCAGCGCATTCACGGCGGAATGCTTTTTGTCGGTATCGAAGTTCGCCGCCAGACTGAAATGCTCCAGTCCGGGAAGATCCTGATCCAGCATCCACATGCAGGCGTGACGGGTGGCCTTGCTTACCATGTTCTGGCCCGCCGCATCGCCGGTGGTGAAATTGAAACGCAGCCACAGCATCTTTGCCGCCGCATACTGTTCGATATCGATCAGTTTGCCGCTGGAGGTGGTTTCCTCCGCCTTGGCCTTGATGGCAGCAAAGTTGGCGGTTACCCACTGGCCGAAATTGCGCGCTGCCAGGGCATCGCTGAACACGAATACCGGGGCCCGCTGCATGGCATCTTTCACGACGGTGGTGCGAATGCCGCCGGCTTCGCGGCACAGGCGCATGCCGCGACTGTAACTGGCCACCAGGGTGCCTTCGGTGGTGGCCATGGGGACATAGAATTCGCCGCTGGCATGTTCGCCCTTCACCAGCATCGGGCCGGCAAAACCGATGGGAATCTGCGCCACACCGGCGAAGTTTTCGATATTGCCCGGCAGAACGCCGGGATCGAACGAGTAACTGCCCACATGGGTCAGATCGGCACCGGTTTCCTCGCTGACGACACTGCGCCGCTCGGCCGCCATGTCACGGGTGTAATCATTCTGCTTGTCGCGGGGAAGCTTGCGCATGAAGGGGACTCCTGCCTGGGGTTAGGTTATTTACTCTAACCCATTCCGGTGGGCTGTTGCGGACAGAGAGCTGGTTGAACCGGCCAGAATGAGCGGTCACTTCTGGCCGGTTTGGCATGGCTTGGCCGGATGGGGCCGATGGGCACGACGATCGCCTCAGAAACTGGCACCCACCCTCAGGTAGACGGTGGTTTCACCCAGCTCGTCATCCAGACCCTTGGCAAACCCGATGGTGCTGTCCAGTTTCAGGCTGCTGTAGCCCACCAGCAGATCCGGGCGGATTTCGACACCGACACCGGTGTAATAGTTGTGATCAACGCCATCATTCCAGGCGGCACCGTGATCCGCGAAAACGTGCAGGGCGGACTTGCCGAGTCCCAGTGGTGGTGTCATCAGACCGTCGAACAGTTCCCACAAGGGGAAGCGCCACTCTGCCGACAGCAGGCGCAGGTTGGCACCCCGCAATGCAGCAGAACCTTCGGTGTAGCCGCGCAGGGTATAACCGGTCTTGCCAAAGCCGATCATGCCACCGAGGGATTCGAACTGGTCCAGCTCATCCCCCAGCTCATAGGGCTTGGCATCGTCATCCGCTTCACCGACCACGGCGCGCAGGGCCAGCACGTGGCTGCCCCACAGGCTGACATATTCACGCCAGTCCAGGGTGGTGGCCGTCCCTTGGTGGAAGGCATCACCGAGCACGTTATATTTTTCGTGATTGAGTTTGATCCAGCGGCCGTCTTCCGAACTGACGGAATGCACGTAGTAATCGTAATCGGCCCAGCTCAGGGCGATACCGGCGAAATTGTCGTCGAACTCGCCGATCACCCCATAGTTTTCCATTTCCCGTTCAACCCGCTCGGTACCAACCCCGATATCAAAACGGAAAGTGCCATCGAAACTGTTGAACGGCTGCATCCACACTGCCTGATAACGGGTTTCGGTATCCCACTGCTCCAGCACACCGTCACCGGACTCCACTTCCACATCCACGGTGGAATCCCACAGGAACGCCAAGCGGTGATACGCGATATAGGCAGCGCTGCCACCCACCTGATCCTTGTCCAGATAGAACGTCGGTGCCAGCTGCCAGTAGTGATAGCCCAGCACATCCTGACCATCCACCAGCAGCTGCAGCGCGGTGTTGTCCTCGGTGTCGGCATACAGGAACGCCAGCCAGGACTGCGGCGCCATGGTATCCAATGGGGAATAATCGCGGATCGCCTGATACTGCTCGGGCTGGTAAGCGGGCGTGTTGACGATGCTTTGCACCGGCGTACGTTCCTGCCACAGCGCAGCGTAGGTGGTGGCCGACGACTGCAGCGGCTGCTGGTGCAGCATGATGCCGTTGGCGGTGTAATCCGCCGTGCGCACCTGATCACCCTGCACCGCATATCCCATGACTGCGGTCGGGGTGCGGGTGATAGTATCCACCTTGCCGGTGGCCAGGGTCAGCCGGCGCACGTTCCACACCTTGCCCTGGTCCGACAGGTAATACACATGGCGGCCGTCAACGGAGAATTCCGGCTGCTGTTCCAGATGATCATTGCGCGTGAGCGGCTGCCATTGACCGGATTCCAGATCCAGCCGTTCCAGATTCCAGCCGGATTTTTCCCGCCGCACTGACGCCACCAGCTGTTTGTCATCCGGCGACCAGTCCAGCTGGCCGATGGATTCCCCCAGCGCCAGCGCATCGTACATGCGCAGCAGTTCGCCGCGGCCATCGAGAATCGCAATCTGGGACAGTCCATCGCGGACATGCACGGCCGCAATCTGTTCGCCACTGCTGGACCACGCCATGCGCGGATAACGGCCACACCGGGTCAGACGCTGCCAGCGGCCACGCTCGTTCAGCCGGAACAGATCCGTGAAGACCTTGGTGTTGTCGCAAATGGTATTGCGGGCAATCAGCACACCCGCCGACGGATGCACATCCTGCGCGCTGAACTGCTCGACCTTCGCAACGGTAGAACGGGAGCCATCCGCGCTGATTTTTTCAATGCGCGGCTTGCTGCGGCCATCGTTGCGGAAGAAATAGAAATCGCCATTGGGCAGCCACACCGGATCGGAATTGATGCGGCCTTCGTTCACCAGCGCGGTCTGGGCGCCATCGCCCATAGCGGCCACCTGGGGCGCGAATTTTGCGTCCAGATAGGCAAGATAATCCTGCCACAATTGTTGCGCACTGATGCCCAACGTCTGCCGCGCGCGGCTGTCCATCCGCCACGGAATCAGGTTGTCATTCCAGTTGGTCAGGTAGGCCATGGCCTTGTCGTGACCGTGTTTCTGCTCGAGGAATTCAAAGAAATAATAGCCGTACAGATACACCTGCCCCGACGGCCAGTCGGTGCCCCAGTAACCCTGATAACTCATCTGGGTGAAGCTGCGAAAACCGTTCTGCTGTTCAGCCCGCATCATGGCGTCATACAGCGCACTCTGGCCGCGACCAAAGCCTTTTTCCGGATTGGTTTCGCCGTACACCGCAATGCCTTCGCTGACCCAGGACGGGCTGTAAATCTGCGGGAACAGCAGGAACAGGCGACCAAAGATATGGCGCAGATTCGCAGGCAGACCTTCGGCCTGATCCAGATGCAGGATGTGAATGAGTTCGTGGGTGAACACCTGCTCGATCCAGGGCGCGTTATCGAGCAGCTCGCCGTCCACTGGCGCATTCATGAAAATGAAAAAGCGGTTATAGGGCAGCACGCTGGCACCGCCGTTGGAGCCATCGTAGCTGTCATTGATGACGACTTCGATCAGCCCTTTGGTCTGCCATTGCAGATCCACCGTCAGGCGGGCATAGACGTTTTCCGCCACACTCGCCAGACGCTGGGCAAACGGCAATTGCGCTTCCTGATAATTGATGCGGAAATGTTCCGTCTCCAGCGTCTTCCACTGGTCCAGCGGGCTGGGCATCAATAGCGCCGTGTCTTCCGGCATGTGCGCATGGGACTGCGGGATCAACCCGCACAGGGCGATCACCATTACCAACCATTTGTACATACTGCTTCCTGCTCTTTTTTATTGTTGTGTCGTCGGCGCTGTCGCGTTCTGCTATTCGGTGCGGATGAACACCAGATCCCACACCCCATGGCCGAGACGTTCACCCCGCTGTTCAAACTTGGTGTTGGGGCGGTAATCCGGCTTGGGCGCATAGTTGCCCGCGCCAGCCTGGTTGGCAAATCCGTGTGCCGCGCTCATGACCTCGAGCATGTGTTCCGCATAGGGTTCCCAGTCGGTGGCCATGTGAAAGTAGCCACCGGTTTTCAGTTTCTGCCGGATCGTCTGGGCAAATTCAGGCTGCACGATGCGGCGCTTGTTGTGGCGCTTCTTGTGCCAGGGATCTGGGAAAAACAGCTGCACGCCATCCAGACTGCTGTCGGCAATATTACGCCCCAGCACTTCGATGGCGTCATCGCAAAATACTTTCAGATTGTGCACGCCGGCCTGCTGGGCATCATTGATCAGCTTGCCCACGCCGGGGCGATGCACTTCCACCCCGATGAAATTTTTCTGCGGCGCCTGCCGGGCCATCTGCAGCAGCGACGCACCATTGCCAAAGCCGATTTCCAGAATCACCGGATTGCCATTGCCGAACACGGCGGCGTAATCCAGCACACCCTGGTCCAGGGTGAGGCCATAGGCGTCCCAATGCTGTTCCAGTGCGCGGCTCTGGCCTTCGGTCAGGCGACCCTGGCGGCGCACGAAACTGCGGATGCGGCGCAGCGGCGATGCACCAGTGGCGTCGTCAGCGTCGGTGGTGTGATCGATGTCGTTCAGAAAAAGGTTCCTTCAATGGGTGAAGACGCCGAGGCGTACAGTTTGCGCGGCATGCGGCCGGCCAGATAGGCTTCGCGGCCCGCTTCGATCGCCTTTTTCATCGCCGATGCCATCAGCACCGGATTCTGCGCCTTGGCAATCGCGGTGTTCATCAATACGCCGTGGCAGCCCAGCTCCATCGCAATCGCCGCGTCCGACGCGGTACCCACACCGGCATCGACGATGATCGGCACCCTGGCTTCTTCCAGAATCATGCGGATGTTGTAGGGATTGCGAATGCCCAGGCCGGAACCGATCGGCGCCGCCAGCGGCATCACCGACACGCAGCCCATCTGCTCCAGTTCCTTGGCGATGATCGGATCGTCCGACGTGTACACCATGATCTCGAAGCCGTCCTTGATCAGGATTTCAGTGGCTTTCAGGGTTTCCACTACGTTCGGATACAGGGTTTTTTCGTCGCCCAGTACTTCCAGCTTCACCAGGTTGTGACCGTCGAGCAGCTCGCGGGCCAGACGGCAGGTACGCACGGCATCCGCCGCGTTATAGCAGCCGGCGGTGTTGGGCAGGATGGTGTATTTGTCGGGGGAAATGACATCCAGCAGATTGGGCTCATCCGGATTCTGGCCGATGTTGGTACGGCGGATCGCCACGGTGACAATCTCGGCACCACTGGCTTCGATGGCAGCCGCGGTTTCGGCCATGTCCTTGTATTTGCCGGTGCCCACCAGCAGACGGGAGTGGAATTGGCGGGTGCCAACGATGAGCGGTTGATCTGACATGCTGTCGCTACCTTCTGTTTGATTCAGCCACCACCGATGGCCTGAACGATTTCCACCTGATCCCCGTTCTGCAACAGGGTGCTGCCATGCTCGGCCCTGGGCACGATTTCCAGATTGCGCTCCACCGCAAAGCGCTTGCCCGCCAGCTGCAGGGACGCCACCAGGTCGGCAATGGTGGTGCCGTGGGGCAGGGTCCGGGGTTCGCCATTGACATGTAAATTGACGGTGGTGCCAGCGCTCATGAAATGCTCCGGTCAAACGGGCGTTCTATTGTCGGAAAATGCGGCGGGCCAGTAAAGCGCGATCTGGCGGGCTTGCAGCTGGGACGGGAGGGCTTCCGGGACACGCCACCAGTACATCCCTGTAGGCTATACAGCGACATCCCTGTCGCTGAATGTCCCGGAAGCCCTCCCGTCCCAGCTGCAGCCCCCCCCTGTCACCCGCGCGCCAGACTCCACCCAATCCACAGCCAGCCCGCGATAAATGCCGTGCCTCCGATCGGGGTGATCGCCCCCAGCCAGCGGATACCGCTGATGGCCAGCACATACAGGCTGCCGGAAAAAATCACGATGCCCGCCAGCAGCAGCCAGCCGCCGGTGTGCAGCCCGGCTACCTGGGGAAACTGGTTAATCAGCACTCCCACCAGGATCAGCCCCAGCGCATGGTACAGGTGGTATTCCACCCCGGTCTGGTACACCGCCAGCAGGTCGGGCGTCAGTTTGTTCTTCAGGCCGTGGGCGCCAAAGGCCCCCAGTATCACCCCCAGCGCCATGGCCACGGCGCCGATCACGATAAACGTCTTCATCCCCTTGCCTCTGCTATCTGCCTGTTCTGGCGCGAGTTTACTGGATTGCCGGGGTGAACGCCGACCTTCCGGTTACGTAACTACGACAAAAAACGCCAACGTTCGTCGTGGTCACGGGTTGCCAGACGCCCGCTTCGCCGTTATCTTTATCGTAGGATTGTCGGACAATCTAACAATAACCGGCAACAAGTGAGGCAACCATGTTCGGACTGTTCAAGGCAGCGCAACCCAAGACCGTGCACATCGAAGGGCTCAGCGCCCCCCTGCAGGTCAATCCCAAGGAAACCATTCTGCAGGCCGCCCTGCGCCAGGGCGTGCGCTTTCCCCACAGCTGCCGGGTGGGTGGCTGCGCCAGCTGCAAATGTCAGCTGAAAAGCGGCAAGGTGAAGGAGTTGACCGAGTCTGCCTACGTCCTCAGCGATCAGGAACTGGCGGATGGTTATGTGCTGGCCTGTCAGGCGGTGCCGAAAACCGATCTGGCGATCCGGGTGGACAACCTGGGCAGCGGCCCCACCCATCCGGTGATCAAGAGTGCCGGCGTCATCACCCAGGCACAGCGCCACACCCACGATATCGTCGAGCTGATCGTGACCCTGGATGAACCCATGGCCTACGCCGCCGGACAATACGCCCTGCTGTCGGTGCCGGGCCTGATCGAAGAGCCGCGCAGTTACTCGTTTGCCAGCGCACCACTGCAAGGCGGCAACCGCACCCTGCACTTCTTCGTTCGCGCCGTGCCCGGCGGCCTGATGTCCAACTGGGCCCAGCAGCACAACCGGATTGGCGCCAGCGTCAGGGTCGAAGGCCCGTTCGGGGATTTCTATCTGCGGGAAAGCGCCCAGCCGATTCTGTGCATCGCCGGCGGCAGCGGACTCGCGCCCATCAAGGCGCTGCTGGAAGACGCCCTGGCGTTCAAATGTCCGCGCCCGGTGACCTTCCTGTTCGGTGCCCGTACCCAACGCGATCTGTACTGCCTCGATGAAATTCAAACCCTGGCCCGCGAATGGGCTGGCGACTTCCGCTTCGTGCCGGTGCTGTCGGAAGAACCGGCAGATTCCGACTGGAGCGGCGCCCGCGGCCTTGTTACCGATCACATCGACGCCCACCTGCAACCCCACAGCCAGATCTACATGTGCGGGCCACCGGCCATGCTCGATGCCGCCGAAGCGCAACTGCGCACCCGCGACATTCCAGCCGAGGAAATTTTCAGCGACAAGTTTCTGGACAAGTCCGCGCTCGCCAAAAGCGCGTGACGCTTACCCACTGCATAAGCAACAAAAACACGAGGGACACACCATGCTGCACTATCTGAAATTCTTTCTGTTTCACGCCATCGGCCTGACGGCAATCACCATGTTCACCCTGGGCAACGACTGGATGATCTGGGGCTTTCTGATCATCTTTCTGGGCTACATCGCACTGGACGCGGTACTGGGGGATGACATCACCATTCCCGACTTCAAACATCCCGGCATCCTGACCTGGCAACTGTGGCTGGCACTGCCCCTGCTGAGCGGCATCGTATTCACGTTTCTGTGGCAGGTCAGCAGCGGCGACCCACTGGGTTACGGCGCATTGATCCAGTCGCTCACCGGTTATGACATGGTGGCGGCGCGGGAACTCAACAGCGGCTGGAACCTGTTCTGGGGCGTAGTGCTGTGCGGCCTGATGATCGGCATGATCGGCACCATCACCGGCCATGAACTCACCCACCGCACCTGGGACAAAGTGTCCATGCTGGTCGGACGCTGGCTGCTGGCCTTCAGCTTCGACAGCAACTTTTCCATCGAGCACGTGTACGGCCATCACCGCTACGTATCCACCACCGAAGATCCCGCCACCGCGCCCCGCGGCCGCAACGTCTACGCCCACGTTGTGATGTCCACGATTCGCGGCAACATCAGCGCGTGGAATATTGAAAAGGAACGCCTGCAGAAAAAACGTCAGGGTCTGTTTTCACACCACAACATCGCGATTCGCGGCTACCTGATGAGCGTTGTGATTCTGGCGCTGGCGTTTGCCATGGGCGGGCTCACCACCCTGCTGTTCTTCATCGCTGCCGGCGCCTGGGGCAAATCCCTGCTGGAAATCGTGAACTACATGGAACACTACGGCATGGTGCGCAACCCCAACACGCCGGTGCAGCCGCGCCATTCCTGGAACACCAACAAGCGTTTCAGTTCCTGGTCCATGTTCAACCTGACCCGTCACTCGCACCACCATGCGCAAGGCGAAGTGCCCTACCACGAACTGAAGCCGTACCACGACGCGCCGATGATGATCAACGGCTACCTGACCACCATCGTGATCGCGCTGATTCCACCTCTGTGGCACAAGCTGATGATTCCGAAAGTACTGGACTGGGATGCCCGTTACGCCAGCGCCGAAGAACGCATACTGGCCACCGAAGCCAATCGCAAGAGCGGACTGAAAGCACTGCAGGGCATTAACTACAGCGAGGCGCTGAAAGCCGCCTGACCGATTCACTGTTTGATAGCGGGTCCTGCCCGCTTTATCAGGCCGACGCTCCCCAACGTCGGCCTTTTTTTGTGGTAGCTATTTCGGTGGAAGGAGAGGGTCAGGGATCACGCGGCAGGAATGGCGGCGGCTTTGGTACGCTGCATGCTAAGCCAGTCAAACAAGAGAGCCTCACCCAAACACACGGTAGTCTTTATTTACGCTGACGGACGTTGCGGCGTCGCTGTACGAAAAAGAACATGCCTAACGCCAGCAACAGAAGGCTGCCGGGTTCATCCACCGCAACAGGGACATCACGTACCAGGAAATGGCCGTAAGGGTTCACATTGCGTACCAGGGAATCGGGCCAAGCCTCGAAAAACTGAATGCCACCCTCGCTGTATTCGCCATAGAAATAGTTGTATGAAAGCACGGTTTGAAGCACGCGACTGCGATCATTGGATTCAAAGACGGCGTCGAGAATTCTCCCATAAAAATTTTCTTGTACGACCCCAACCCCCATTGTGTAATCGAAAAAGGATATTAAATGTGCTATCCGTTCGAGAGCATCGGATGTCGGCGCGTTATGGCTGGTAGCATATTCCGAATCGATGCCCAATGAACCGAATAACAGTGTGTGAACCTCTTGCTCGGTGGCATAGCGAAAGCCTTCAAAACGGCCACCTGAGCCCATCATGGATTTAACGGCGTTATAGGAGTAGGCCCCCTGGAAAACATCCAGCCAGCGGAGCCCGGTGTCGGTGTCCAACGTGATGGTATCGTCGCCAAATTGCGAGGGTTGGCTAATCAGAATGGCAAAAGACGGCGAGGTTGTCAGAATGCCCAGGATCAGGGTCAGCCATAACAGTCCTTTTGATTTCATCCGTGTACTCCGTTCAATTTCTTGTTATGAAGATTCGACGAATGCAGCAAGGTCTATGCCAGCAATATTAATGCGTTATCACTCAGCAGGTTATATGTTTTGCGCGAAAAATCGGGAACGACTCTGTTAAAAATGCCGACAGAAGCAAGCCGTTGATTTGATTAAAAAAAGATCACCAAAGACGATTTCTTCAAGGGGGAATGCGTCAGATTTTTCACTGATAGCGCCATCCATGGCGCCTGTAGCCTGTGAATTGGATTCTCAGCCTCTCCCCACCCTCACATCGCATGCGCCGCCGCAGGCGCATCCTTTTTGGTGTCCTTGTAGCGCAACGGATCGGTGGTGTATTCCGCGTGGCCGTATTCCACCAGCAGATCATCGATGCGACGGATCAGCAGTTTGTCCAGCAACCGGTTCGCAAGCGGAATTTCCTGGATAACCCGGGTGGCGACCACTTGCGGGAAGACAAATGCGCCGGTAGCGGCAAACAGGGCGTAATCAATCGGTGATGGTTTCACGCCCATCAGATCGGCGCGGCCGAGGCCGTCTTCACTGAGGAACACGCGAGTGAAGAATACTTTTGCGAAACCTTTTTCGAAGGTGTTGTGAATCTGGGTGCGCAGGTTCTTTTCCCGCGGCAGGAACGCAGCCATGGTGGAGCGCACCAGTTCGCCGCAGGTTTCGTCGTCATAACCATCGCGCAGCGTGCCGCTGTAAGTGATCATGGTGTCGAGGATCGCCTGCGGGGTGTCCGGCAGCAGATCTTCGGGCAGGCCCAGCAGGTAACTCTGGTAACGGCACAGTTCCACGATCGCCCGTTCGCGCTTGTTGAATTTGGTGCGTCCGCTTTTGATCACGGCAAACGCGGTGGTGAACGCGGGAATGGTGCCGGCTGGCATCTGGTCCACCTGGGGAATGGGAATGCCGTAGGTTTTTACGTCCCATTTTTTCGAGCGCTTGAGAATGTTGAAGCGCACCATGGAGTGCATCAGCCGCACCAGCGCAGCGGCACGGAAGCCACTGCCGTACCGGCTCAGGGCGCCGGGCAGCGTGGCGGTGGTGAAAAAGCTGGCGGTTTCCTTCACCCGCTGCACCGAGGTTTCACTGGACAGTGCACCGGTCAGCGCCATCGGCAGGCCGGAGTATTTGTTCATGAAAGTGGCGATGAAGGCACCGCGAATGGCAAACGGCACCAGATTGGCCATCTGGTTGCGGCTGTAGCGCGCACCCTCTTCCACCAGCTTCATGTCGAGCCAGTCAGGAATGCGTTCCATCGAGCGGATGAAATCCACCAGTTCCTGGGGTGCGTCCGGCACGGCATCCAGACCTTTCTCGCAGGCGGTGGACAGCATGTCGATCAGGCGGCGGAAACCATACTTGGGCATCAGGGCGGCATAGGCATCAGCCACCACGTCGCCGAGCATGGTGTAGGCCA
>JAWKZS010000033.1:0-32785 GCA_041395845.1 Gammaproteobacteria bacterium | reverse complement strand
GCCGATGAAGCTGCGCTGGCGGTGTATGAAAATCATCCAGTACACGAGCAGGTCAAGCCCATCGTGGGGCCGTTACGGGAAGAGCGACGGCTTGTCGAGTTTCATGTCTGATTGATATTTGATCATGCTGCTGGCGTCGCAGCGTTGTTGCGCCGATTTCACAGCACGTTCCGCAGGACCTCGCTATACTCAACAGCAGTGGACGGTGTCTGCCCACCGGGGGATCTGTCCGTCAATTAAACAGGCAAGTGAATGCCGAGGTTCGTTACGCAGTCGCCGGTGTGTGTTCACCTGAAGACTCGGAGGAGCGCCGATCATGGAAGAAGCACGTAAACTCAAATCCATTCTGTATCCCTTGTCCCGGGAAGTGCGTAATCTGCGCACCTTCATCCACAACATCAATCATATTCTGCAGGCGGAACCCCAGCGCTTTGCCGTGGCGGCACCCGTGGGGCTGACCAGTGTGCGCAGCAGTGTGCGTACCCTCAGCCGTGCTACCCGTGCCATGCGCGAAACCACCGAGGTGGCCCAGCAGGATAGTGCAGTGGCAGCGTCGCTGGCGGAGCGTACCCGGATACCGTTGTTGCGGCCGGCGGCCCAGTTGAATGCGCTGGCCCGCAATATTCGCCCGGACGTGGAGCGTGCCGCCAACAGCGTGGCGCGGGTGGAGGGTTATCTGAATCCGTTATTCGTGTTCACAGCGGCGATGGTGCCGGTGCTGGACACCATGCAGCGGGACATTGAGCAGGTAGATGAGCAGGTTCAGCAATTCAAGAAAGCGGTGTCGCGGCTGGTGGATCATGAATTGACCTCGGGGTTGCCGGCAGAAGCGGAACAGCAGATGAGTCAGCTGGCGCCGCAGTTTGCAGTGATCGAACAGGAAACCGCCGATATTGCCGCACAGACAGGCCTGCTGATGGGCAAGATGAACCGCCTGCAGGAACTGGCGGGCCGGCTCGATGTGCTGGTGCGAATGGGCGCGGCGCTGGATGCTTCTCTGCTGGATCTCGCGCCCGCCATGACCTCGCTGAAGCAGCTGGGGGAGTTGCTGGTGCAGGTGGAGCAGTCCCATGATCCGCTGAGTCTGTCGCTCACCGAGCATGTGGACGATGCGCTGGCGAGTCTGAAATTGCCTAACGACACGCTACTGCAACTGGAGTTGCAGTTGGGGCAACACATGCAGCAGTACATTGCACCGGTGGTCGGCCCGCTGCAGGAGTTGGCGGATCAGCTGCGCAGCCGGACGCCGAACACTCACGAGCTGAACGGTCTGGAAAATGGCCTGATGAGTCAGAGTGTGCGGCTGGGCAACGTCACCAAACTGCTGGGTCGGCTGTTCGGACATCTGGATCAGGTGATTGCGGAAACCCGGCAATCTACCCATGCGGCCTGATCAGGGTTTGCGCTGGACCGGAACGGGCATACAATGGCCCACCAATCATTTGCTGTGGGGTGGGCCATGGAATTAACCGAACAACTGATCGGCAGCAGTTCGCCGTATATTGCCAATCTGGTGTATGACATTGATGTGCGGATGCTGTTTATCGAGTGCTTCGATGATCCGGAAACCCAGAATCCGGTATCACGCATCGTATTTCCCGGCATTCTGTCCTACGCCGAAAGCAATCTGCTGGACAAGCCCGATGATGATTCCATTGATGATGTCGTCAGCATCGAGCGCATTGAAGCCCGCAAGATCGTGATCACGACCTACAAGAAAGAAATCCTGCTCACGCTCACCGAAGAGCCGTTTGTCGAGCCGGTGGAATAACACCAGAGAATGACGGGCCGCGCGGCAAACAGAGTTGTCCGCGGCGGTGTCTGGTGTCAGTCGGCCATGATCTGGCCGCGATAAATTCTTAACGTTTGTGGTTTGGCCGGGGCTGGGTCTGTGGTCGCGGCCACTGACTGCCCGCGGTACAGACGCAGTGCAGGTGCAGGCTGCGGTGCTTCGGTTTGGTGCGATAACAGGCGCTGTTCCAGATCGCGTACCTGCTCGATCAGTTTGCGGTTGCGACTGCGGCTGCTGAATTCGCGGATCTGCTCAATCAGGTCGGGCTGACTGAACAGCAGGCGAACGCCAAATTCCATTTGAATGTATTTGCGGCACTGGTTGATCAGGGCCATGTTGTCCTGTTTCAGCAACCAGCCGGGCGAGGTGATGTGCAACTTTTCCATACCTGGGTTTCCGTTGGATGATACTGGCTGAAAGGATGACAGTCGCCGTCACTGTACGGTAGTCATGTGACAGCGCCGCGACGGGCGCGAGCGCGCCCGAACTCAAGCAAGCATCATTCCAGAAACTCAGTTGATGATGTCAGCGATCTGTTCACCCATCTGGGTGGGGCTGCCTTCGCGCAGGCTTTCTTTCCAGTGCACGACGTTGGGACCGAACAGCACGATAGCGGTGGAGCCAAGCTTGAAGCGACCCATTTCGCCGCCGCGCGCCAGCTCGATCGTGTTGTTGTGAGGTTCGTAGTTGGTGACACGCAATTCCCGTTTCGGCGGTGTTACCAGTCCGGCCCAGACGGTTTCGATGCTGGCGACGATCATGGCGCCGACGAGTACCACTGCCATGGGGCCAATGTCGGTGTCGAAAAACGCCACCACCCGTTCATTGCGCGCAAACAGCCGCGGCACGTTGCGGGCGGTCAGGGCATTCACTGAAAACAGGTCGCCGGGGACATACACCATTTCTTTCAGTACACCGTTATAGGGCATGTGCACGCGGTGATAATCCCGCGGTGACAGGTAAACGGTAATGAAGTCGCCGTTGCGGAAGGGTGCTGCCTTGGCGGGATCGCCGCCCAGCAGCTGGGTCAGGGTGTAGTGGTGTCCCTTGGCCTGAAAAATCCGCTCATCTTCGATTTTGCCCAGCTGGCTGACGGCGCCATCGGCAGGGCAGGCGATACCGTTTTCGGTGATCGGCCGCACGCCGTCTTTCAATGCGCGGGTGAAGAAATCATTGAAAGTGGCGTAGGCATGGGGGTCTTCCTGCGCCGCCAGGCTCATGTCGATATTGAAGCGGTTGAGGAAGATGTCGATAAAGGTGTTCTTGATCAGCGGCCAGCGGGATTCCGCCAGCAGGCCCACCAGGCGGGACAGCAGATGTTGGGGGGCCAGATACTGGGATGCGACTTTCAGGCGATCCAGGGCGGATTCGGTCATTGTGACTCCTGCTTGGAATGACGGTGCAGTGCGGGTTGGACCGCTGATGGCTTAGTGAGTTTCCACCGGGGTGGTCGGATCGTTGCCCCATTCCGACCAGGAACCCGGATAGGCCTTCATGTCCTGAAAGCCGAGGATCTTGCCCAGCAGATAGGTGAAGCCGGAACGGTGGTGGGTCTGGCAGTGGGTGACGATGGTCTTGTCGGGGGTGATGCCGAGTTTCTTCAGTTCGCTGCGCAGGGTGTCCAGATTGCGCAGGCGCAGGTGATTGTGCGGGTCCATGGCGCGGGTCCACTCGTAGTTGATGGCACCCGGGATGTGGCCGTTTTTCTGGGCGGTGACGCGCTTGCCAAAGTATTCCTCCATGGAGCGGGCATCCCAGATGGCCAGGGTGGGATCACCCAGGCGGGCAAGAATGTCATCCTTGGTCATGATCGGGCCGTTCTGGTACTTGGCCTGGTACTGGCTGGGGGCAGGCATTTCGATGCCGGCTTCCACGGGGCGCTTTTCTCCTACCCAGGCATGCAGGCCGCCATTCAGGTAGGAATAGTGCTTGTGACCGATGACATCGAGGGTCCAGATGAAACGGCCGGCCCAGCCGCCGCCTTCATCGTCGTAGGCCACCACATGGGTGTCCGGCGTCAGGCCGATCGAAGACATGACCCGGGACATGAGATTTTCGGCCGGGAGCTTGCCCGGGCCGGGAGGCACACCCCGCGCCAGCTGGGTGAACGGCAGAAACACGGCACCGGGAATATGCGCGGTGGCGTACTGCTCCGGGCGACACAGATCCACAATCAGCAGATTGGGGGTGCCGAGCAGGGGCTGCAGTTCGGCCGGTTCGATCAGCAGTGGCAGATTCACAGGCGGGGTGGCCATTCGTTTTCCTTCATGTATAAACGAGCGCTCGATTTTACGCGGGGGCGGGCCGGGGCTCAAAGACTTTATCGATCACCCCGTTTGGCCATGGCCCGCTTGCCTCGGGCGACCAGGTGTTTGCTGCAGGCACTGCAGGCGGTCTTGAAGATCTTGTACTCGGCTTCGGACAGGCCGGCGCGGTCGTTGAGGCCGCGGTCGGCATAAAACACGGCATAGGGCCCGCGATGGTTGAAGACGGACATCAGGAAGCTGCTGTCGGTCTGGCTGGCCTGTTTAAAACTTCCGGGCATCAGGCCGGCGGCCTTCTGGGGGCGATCGGGGCTGAGCCACAGTCCGGCGGGCTGTTTCAGCAGATGGGTGAACAGATTGACCGGCTGCAGCCGGACCCGGTAGCGCTTCAGTCCCGGAAACTGTTCGCAGCCCAGGGCAAAATAGCCCTCCACCTGGTCCAGTTTGGGGTCGTAGAGCGCAACCACGACCCGTGCCAGTTCGGTGCAGCCGTGCAGGGCCTCGACCACGGCGCGAACAACTTCGTACTCGGTGCTGTAATAGTCAGGTTCGGCCAGCAGTCGCTGGATGAACTGCTCGAATTCCTGCTTTTTCAGCGCCGACGAGAAACCGGCAAAGTGGGTGGGCTCTGGCGCGGGCATGCTGCGCGGTGGTGCGTTCAGAATGCGTTCGCGATCGAGATCGGCCGGCAGGTTCTCGTTGGGCAGACCAATGACCGGTGCCTTGATGGGCCGCGGTGTAGCGGCAGGCGCTGTGGTTGCCGCTGCTGGCTTGCTTGCGGTGGCGGGTCTGTCGGGCTTGGCCGGTGGTGCTACTGGCTCGCCCTTGAGCAGGCGCGCGACGAACGCCGGCAGCTGGGAAGGTTTCAGGCGCCGCCGTTGCCGGGATTGGCGCGGCCAGATCAGGCTGCACGCCGGCGCAGCGGTTAACGGTACATCCCAATGGCGGGACAGCTGTAGGGCGGTTTCCTGACACAGATGGCGCGCTTCATCCGGGCTGATGAACAGGCAGGCGGCAATCACCGACAGGCAGCGCTGCACATCGAGATTTTCCCAGTCATCACCGGTGCGCATAACCAGTTCGGTAGCCAGATGCACGTACAGACCCGGATGGCGTACCAGGTGACCCTCTGCATCCCGGTTCGGTAGCTTGTGACGTGGATCCTGCTCGGCGCGGCGGGCATGCTGCAGCAGGTAGGGACCTGGCGCCAGCCAGGGCGGATCGATGGCCTCCAGTACGCCCGCCGGGAAGCCCCAGCGTTCCGCCAGCGCTTGCGCCAGCTGTGGGCGGGTGCATTGCAGTACCGCGAGATCGGCTTCAGTGGCGGGAATGGCTTCCCGCCGGGTCAGCACCTGAAGGGCCTGCATCTCCCGGGGGGCAAAATGCCACAGGGCGGCATCGGTGATTCCCCGCAGCAATGCGGCCAGGCGGATCTGGTCGGTGCCTGCCCGCTGTCCCATCCAGTGTCTGGTCTGTTCGGCGCTGTGCAACGCCTGTCCCAGCGAGTCAAGGTAGCTCCGGTGCTGGTCGAGTGGTTCATTCAGCGGACGAAACGTCTTGGCGAGAATCAGGGTCTTGTCCAGGCCGAGCATGGCAACCGCGTGATGGATATTCGACAGCGAGCCTTCGACCCGCTTGCCAAACTGACGCTGACATTCCCGCAGCAGGTGCAGCGACATGACGGGATCCGCCGCCATGATGGAACCCAGATCATGCAGGGCGACATCGCTCTGCTTGAGCGCCTCGCGCAGGGCGTTAGCGCTAGCAGGCATGACGGGCAGCGGATGATCGTCAAGCTGCTTGCACCAGCGTGCAATCGCAGGATTTTCAGCCGGATTCTGTAGCACCTTGATACGCCTCGAATTTCACCATGGGCGGAGCGCCGCGGGTTTGTGAAAAGTCGAATCCTGAACTTTACTTGCAAGGATCGTGTATCAACTAACTATAGACTCTGTTCGGACGTGTCTTTGCGCTCATGCTGAAATTTGTCGGGTTCGTCGTGGTGATTGCCAGCGTGCTGGGTGGGTATGTGTTATCCCACGGCCAGTTGTCGGCGCTGTGGCAACCGTTTGAACTGCTGATCATTGGTGGCGCCGCTGCCGGTGCGTTTCTGGTGTCGAATCCGTGGCACCTTATCAAGCACACGTTCAAGGCCAGCTGGCGCAATCTGCTGGGCCATCATTACGGACGCGACCTGTATATGGATCTGCTGTCCCTGCTGTACGAACTGTTCAACAAGGCTCGCAAGAACGGATTGCTCGCCATCGAAGAAGACATTGAAGATCCTGCCAGCAGTGATGTGTTCAGCCGCTACCCCCGCATCACCATGGAGCCGGCGTTGCTGGATTTCATCTGCGATTATTTGCGGATCATGTCGGCGGGCAACCTGTCGGCCTTCGAGCTGGAATCCCTGATGGATCAGGAAATCGAAACCGCGCTGCACGAGGCAATGGGGCCGGCCCATGCGCTGTCGAAGGTGGCGGATGCGTTGCCGGGCTTTGGTATTGTCGCGGCGGTCATGGGCATCGTGATTACCATGGCCTCCCTGGGCGGCCCGCCGGACCAGCTGGGTGCCCACGTGGCGGCGGCGCTGGTGGGTACTTTCCTGGGGATACTGCTGGCGTACGGATTTGTCGGACCGATGAGCGTGGCGCTGGAGCATGGCGCACAGGATGAAATAACCGCGTTCGCCTGCATCAAAACGTCAATCCTGGCGATGGTGAATGGCATTCCGCCGCAACTGGCGGTGGAGTTCGGTCGCAAGGCGATTGGTTCCAGGGATCGTCCGGGCTTCAAGGAACTGGAAGATCATCTGCGGGGACGTTGATGGACTTCGACAAGAACGGTAACCAGATCATCGTTCGGCGTGTGAAAAAGGTGAAACACGGCCATCACGGCGGCGCCTGGAAAGTGGCGTTTGCCGATTTCGCGACGGCGCTGATGGCGTTCTTCCTGGTGTTGTGGCTGCTGGAAAGCGCAACGCCCAAAGAACTGCAGGCGATTTCCGGCTACTTCAATGATCCTTCGGCGTTCACCGAAGGCGGATCGCCCTATGTGATCGATCTGGAAGGCAGTCTGAAGGATGATCCCTATTCCGGCGACACCCCGGTGGAAACGCCGGAAGCCATTCCCAATCACGGCATCATTCTGAAAGAGGAAGATGTCGAAACCCTCGCCCAGGAAATCGAAGCACGCAAACTCGACAAGCTGAAAAAGACCCTGGAAGCGCGCATCGAGGAGAACCCGATCTGCGCAAATTCAAGGACCAGATCATCATGGAGGTGACCCGCGAAGGGTTGCAGATCCAGATTGTCGACAAGGAATCCCGTCCCATGTTTGACAGCGGCAGTGCGGTGATCAAGTCGTACATGAATGATATTTTGCTGGCGCTGGCGGAAACGATTGCGACGGTGCCCAATCGTCTGAGCGTGTCCGGTCACACCGATGCCCACCTGTTCACCGAAACACGTGATTACACCAACTGGGAGTTGTCGGCTGATCGTGCCAACGCGGCCCGTCGTTCCCTGGAAAAAGGCGGTGTGCGCGAGCAGCAGTTGGCGCAGGTGGTGGGCATGTCGTCGTCGGTGCCATTCAACAAGGATGATCCCAACAGCCCCATCAACCGTCGCATCAGTATTCTGGTGATGAACGAACAGACCGACAGAAAACTCAAGGCCCAGCAGGATGGTGAGCCGTTGCCGGAAGATCCGGATTTTGCACCGGAAAAAGCGGCAGAGCCGTCCACGACCGAGCAGCAGACATTGAATGATTTCGAAGCGTTCGAACGGCTGCGCAAAACCATGACCCGGAAAAATGCCGAGTCACGCCAGCCAGCGGGTAACCAGGGCAGCGGTGAATTCTTCGAATGATCAGCGCTGCTCGGCCAGCGACTGCAGAATGGCAAAATAATTTTTCAGCCGCTGCGGATGGATGTCACCCCGCTCGGCTGCGGCCTGCAACGCGCAACCCGGTTCTCTCTGGTGTTTGCAATCGCGGAAGCGGCAGTCGAAACGCCAGCGGCTGAAATCCCGGTAACCGTCGATCACCTGATCCGGTTCCAGATGCCACAGACCAAACTCCCGAATGCCCGGTGAATCGATCAGGCTGCCGCCGCTGGGAAAATGAAACAGCCGTGCATTGGTGGTGGTATGGCGACCCAGGCGGGAATTTTCTGACAGCTCCCCCACCTTGGCATTCACGCCGGGCAGCAGCGCATTCACCAGCGAGGACTTGCCCACACCAGACTGGCCGACAAAGACGGATATGTGCTGATCCAGCTGCTGTTTGAGTTCGTCCAGCCCACGCTCGTTCACTACCGACGATTCCAGCACCGGATAACCGATGTTCCGGTACATTTCCAGCAGTTCTTCCAGCATGGCTTCGTTGAGATCGTTGATCAGATCGGTCTTGTTCAGCAGGATGCGGATGGGGATATTCTGCAGTTCTGCGGCCACCAGATAGCGGTCGATCAGCACACTCGACGGTGCCGGTTCCGGGGTGATCACCAGCACGATGAAATCGATGTTGGCAGCGACCGGCTTGAGCTGGCCGCGGGGATCGGGCCGCGACAATAGTGATGAGCGCGGCAGCACTGCTTCGACCACGCCGTGGGACTGGCCACTGCGCATCACCACGCGGTCGCCCGCCACAATACCACCAATGTTTGAACGGAAATGGCATTGCAGGGTGGGCTGTGGACCGTCTTCGTCCGGGTTCAGGGGCTCGACTTCCACCAGGGTGCCAAAGTGGGCCACCACCAGGCCTTCCTGCTCCGCGCCAAGTTCCTCATCGCCGGTTTCCACCTGACGGGATTTGCGCTCCAGCCGGGCGGCTTTTTCTTCCTGGATCTTCTGGATGCGCCAGGCCTGCTGGCGGGTCAGCTTGCGTTTGCTCATGCCCCGGGGTTCGCGGAAAATAGGTGAGAACGGCTATTCTACGTTATTATTGATGGATATGTGTCTCTGCCAGCCAAGGAAACCCCATGACGGACAAGAAAAACAACCTGATCTGGATCGACCTGGAAATGACCGGGCTGGACCCTGACAGTGATGTGATCATTGAAATTGCCACCATCGTGACGGATGCCAATCTGAATATCCTGGCGGAAGGTCCGGTCATGGCGGTGCACCAGTCCGACGAAACCCTGGGCAAGATGGATGACTGGTGTGTACGTACCCACGGTGCGTCCGGCCTGACCGACCGGGTGCGGGCCAGCACTGTCGATGAAGCGGAAGCAGAAAAGCGCACCATCGAATTCCTGTCCCAGTGGGTGGACAGCCGTGCCTCCCCCATGTGCGGCAACAGTATCTGTCAGGACCGCCGTTTCCTCTATCGCTACATGCCGCGGCTGGAAGCCTTTTTCCATTACCGCAATCTGGATGTCAGTACCGTGAAAGAGCTGGCACGGCGCTGGAAGCCGGAGGTGATGGAAGGCCTCAGCAAGCAGGGCACTCATTTGGCGCTGGATGATATCCGGGAATCCATCGCCGAACTGAAGCATTACCGGGAACGCTTCTTCAAACTCTGATCAGGCGCGCTACATGAACGTTCAGGGATGACACGCAGTTGAACAGGGAACGGCAACGTATCAACAAACCCATTCGGCGCCATGTCCGGCAGATCGTGCTGCTGTTGTTCGGGGTCAGCGTGGTCATGGCAGGCTTGGCCTATGTGCAATCCCATGCGCTGAGCGCGGTGCGGGCCTATGTGCACGGCGAAAGCCTGTGGGCCAAGGCACAGAAAGATGCGGTGCTGTATCTGTACGCCTATCTCAACCATCCGGCCGAAGACGCTTTCGGCGCGTTCGAGCAGGCGTTGCAGGTCAATCTTTCCTATCGGCAGGCGCGCCTGGCAATGGAACAGTCCCCGCCGGACCATGCTGCCGCCCGGCAAGGCTTTCTGGCTGCCGGCAGTCATCCCGATGATGTCGACAATATGATGCGGCTCTATCTTTGGTTCGGGCGTGCGCCTTACATGAAACAGGCCATCGCCATCTGGGCGGATGGTGACAGGCACATCGAGCAATTGCGGGCACTGGCTAATCAGGTGCGCACGATGACGCCGACTCTGTCGCCGGAATTGCGTGAGCACTACCTGGATAAACTCGATCTGTTGCATCACCAGCTGAATCAGCTGGAACTGGCTTTTTCTGCAGAGCTGGGTGAAGGCGCACGCTGGATCGGTTACGCGGTGGTGTCTGCTACGTTCGTATTGCTGGTGTCCATGCTGATGCTCGCCGGTTTCAGCATCCGGCGCATCATGGCGGATATCGCATTTACAGAAACTGCCCTGCGCGACAGCGAAACCCGCTTCGTACCCTGCATGATTCCAATCTGATCGGCATCATCGACTGGGGCGTGAATGGA
The DNA here is from genome assembly GCA_041395845.1 of Gammaproteobacteria bacterium. GTDB lineage: Bacteria > Pseudomonadota > Gammaproteobacteria > Pseudomonadales > Ketobacteraceae > Ch67. The sequence goes on along the minus strand of JAWKZS010000033.1, from coordinate 22,364 downwards.
GAGTTGTCGGCAGCCAACGATACCTTCTGGTGATGCTGGATACCCGCAGATCTGGAAAGTGGCCGGCTCAACTGGCGCCAGTTAACGCCGCCGGATCAACTGCATCAGGATGACCGGGCCATGCAGCGGATAGCCGAGCGCGGCTATTGCGATCCGTTTCAGAAGCAGTTTCTTCATCGTGATGGTTATCCGGTGCCGGTGTACGTGGGTGGCGCCCTGATGGAAGGGCAGCAGGGCAATGGTATCGCCTTTGTGCTGGATCGCAGCAAGGAACAGCAGCTCGAAGACCAGATGCGATTGTCAGCCACGGTGCTCGAGGCAAGTCTCGATGGCATTGTGATCTGTGATCCTGACTGGCGTGCGCTGACGGCCAACGATGCCTATTGCGTCATGACCGGTATGGCGCGCGAAGCACTGACGCAGTCCCCCGTTGCGTTCTGTGTGCCGGAAGATCGCGAAATGGCAAAAATGATCAGACACGCGCTGACCCATGAATCCCACTGGCAGGGAGATTCACTGATTCCCGCCAGAATGCCAAGCCGCTGCCCGTGCGCATCAGTATCAGTGCGGTAAAAAATGACAGTGGCGAGATCAGTCATTATGTTGCGATTTTTACCGACATCAGCGTACGGCAGGGCCATGGAACGCACGCTTGCCCGTCGCGCCCATCACGATCCGCTCACGGGTCTGGCCAATCGAGCCGGCTGGCCGACCGGCTTGAAAAAGCACTTGAGCGCGCCCAGCGCAGCGAACAATTGGTCGCGATACTGTTTGTGGATCTTGATAAATTCAAACCGGTGAATGACTCGCTTGGCCATGGGATGGGTGATCAGGTGTTGCGGCGGGTCGCACAACGGTTGCAGTCGGCGGTAAGGGAAAGCGACACCCTGGCACGGCTCGGTGGCGATGAGTTTGTCGTGGTGGTGGAAGCGCTGGACCGGCCTGAGTCGGTGGTGCGCATTGCCGACAATATCGTTGATGTGCTGGCGCAGCCGTTCACGATCGATGGTCACCAGGTGCAGCTGGGTTGCAGCATCGGTATCAGTTTCTTCCCCCGGCATGGTGACAGCATGATCGATCTGATGCGTGCTGCGGATACGGCGATGTATCAGGCCAAGCAGTCCACCGGTCAACGCTGGTGTATCTTCAGCGAAGATGATGAATCACTCAGTAACTGACGGATCATTGCGGCGCAGTTTGCCTGTGTAGTTGCCGGCGCAGTGCCCACTGGATATGTTCCTGCACCATCTCGTTCACCTCGGGCAGACGCGCCTGCAACGCCTGCACGATGGCGTCGGAATACGGCGCATTGCCCAGTCCCACCGCCAGATTGCGCAGCCAGCGTGCATAACCGATCCGACGGATCGCCGAGCCTTCGGTGTTGCGCAGATAGGTCACCTCATCCCACAGAAACAGCTCCAGCAGTGAGCGGTTGTCCAGGCCATGGCGGGGTGAAAAATCCGTTTCCGCGGTGAATTTCGCAAACCGGTTCCATGGACACACCAGCTGACAGTCATCGCAGCCAAACACGCGATTCCCCATGGGCGCGCGCAGGTCTTCAGGAATCGGTCCATGCAATTCGATGGTCAGGTAGGAAATGCATTTGCGCGCGTCCAGCTGATACGGCGCAACAATAGCCTGGGTCGGACAGATGTCGATACAGGCACTGCAGCTGCCGCAATGGGATGTCACCGGTGCATCGACCGGCAAGGGCAGGTCGGTAAGAATTTCTCCCAGAAAAAACCACGAGCCCGCCGAGCGATCCAGTAACAGCGTATGTTTGCCGATCCAGCCCAGCCCGGCTTTTTCCGCCAGGGCTTTTTCCAGAATCGGTGCGCTGTCGACAAAGGCGCGATAGCCGAACGGGCCAATCGCCTGCGCAATCCGGTCGCCCAGTTGGGTCAGGCGTTTGCGGATCAGCTTGTGATAGTCGCGGCCCAATGCATAACGGGAAATGAATGCCTGCTCCGGATCGGTCAGCACCTCGATGATCCGGGTGTCCGGTGGCAGATAATCCATTCGAGCAGTGATCACCCGCAGGGTGCCCGGCTGCAGTTCCGCAGGGCGGCTGCGCATGGAGCCATGGCGGGCCATGTACGCCATCTCGCCATGAAAATCCCGTTCAAGCCAACGCAGCAGGTGCTGTTCATGGTCACCCACATCCACGTCTGCCACGCCGATATGGGCAAAGCCCAGCGCACGCCCCCAGTCTTTGATCTGGGTCGCGAGCGCAGCAACATCGGGGAGTGAGTCGGTCAAGGCAAACCTCGGCACGGCAACAGCTATGGTATAAATGAACGCTACGCCACAAGGATGGAGCCCAGCATGGCCCTGCATTATACCAGCGAATTACCGATTGACCTTTATCGCGCCGCCGATGTGCGCGAGCTGGATCGCCTTGCCATCCATGAACACGGTATCCCTGGATTTGATCTGATGAGCCGGGCGGGGCTGGCGGCATTTTCGTTGCTGCGTGCACAGTGGCCAGAGGCGTCGCGCATCGCCATCGTCTGCGGCACCGGCAATAACGGCGGCGACGGCTATGTTGTCGCGTCGCTGGCATTGCAGGCGGGACTGCAGCCCCAGATCTGGCAGGTCGGTGACGCAAACCGGATTCAGGGTGATGCACTGACGGCACGACGCAGGGCGCTGGAAGAAGGTGTCGATATCCGGCCGTTCAGCGGCGAAGCCTTGCAGGGGGACGTGATCGTCGATGCACTGTTGGGCACCGGTCTGAGTGGTGAGGTGCGGGGTGAATTGGCCCGCGCTATCGCTGCCATCAATGCCAGCGCGGTGCCGGTGCTGGCGATCGATATTCCCTCTGGCCTCTGTGCCGACAGCGGCAGCGTACTGGGGGATGCGGTGCGCGCCGCTTGCACCATCACTTTCATCGGCATGAAACAGGGTTTGCTGACCGGCATGGCGCCCGATCATTGTGGTGACCTTTATTATGCCCGCCTCGATGTGCCGGATGCCGTCTTTGCAGCGGTACCGGTGGCCAGTCGCCAGGTCAAGCAGGAACATATTGCCCGCTGGCTTCCCCCGCGTCCGCGCCATGCCCACAAGGGTCACCATGGGCATGTACTCATTATCGGGGGTGATCATGGTATGGGCGGGGCAGCCGCCATGGCAGCCGAAGCCGCCGGGCGGGTGGGTGCAGGTCTGGTAACCGTGGTTACCCGGCCGGAACACGTTTCTGCGATTCTCGCACGTCGGCCGGAATGCATGGTGCTGGCAACGACGGATCTCGGTGAGCTTCTGCAACGGGTCACCGTCCTGGTCGCAGGGCCGGGGCTTGGTCAGGGGGAGTGGGGACAGTCATTGCTGCGCCAGGCGCTGGCATCATCACTGCCGCTCGTTCTGGATGCTGACGCCCTCAATCTGCTGGCGCACTGGCACGACCAGGGTAATCCCCTGGCCCGGCGCGGCAACTGGATTCTCACGCCCCACCCGGGCGAGGCTGCCCGTTTGCTGGGCTGTTCCACCGTAAATATTCAGCGCGACCGGTTTGACAGTGTCCGGCGCCTGCAAACACAATACGCCGCCGTCGCCGTCCTCAAGGGTAATGGTTCCCTGATTGCGGGTCCTTCGGGTGATCTGTGGCTGTCGGCTACCGGCAACCCCGGCATGGCCAGCGGTGGCATGGGCGACGTCCTGAGTGGCGTGATCGGTGGGCTGTTGGCGCAGGGACTGACACCCCTTGAGGCTGCCGCTGCCGGTGTCTGGTTGCACGGGAATGCTGCCGACGAAGCTGCCCGCGACGGCGAGCGCGGCTTGCTGGCCACTGACCTGATGACCGGCCTGCGCCATGGAGTGAATCCCTGATTGTCCACCAATCCCTGTTTCGTAGTTGACTGCGACCATGCCCAACACGCCTGACATTCTGTCTCTCGATCTACCGGCCGAAACCGATACCGTCGCGCTCGGTCACTGTCTGGCCGCTGTAGTGGGGCAGGGCGGTACGCTCTATCTGGAAGGCGACCTCGGTGCCGGCAAGACCACCCTGGCCCGCGGCCTGATCCAGGCGCTGGGGCATTCAGGCGCAGTTAAGAGTCCCACCTACACCATTGTTGAACCCTATGAGCTCGCACGGGGCCTGGTGTTCCATTTCGATCTGTACCGGCTGGCGGACCCAGAAGAGCTCGAACTGATGGGCATCCGGGATTACTTTGCGCCGGGCGCGATCTGTATCGTCGAATGGCCGGACAGGGGGGGCGACCTGATTCCCCCGCCCGATCTGCGGTTGCGGCTGGAAAAAACGGGCAACAGCCGGCGCGCCCATCTGCAGGCTCACACGCCCGCCGGGCGGCAAATGTTGCAGAAAATCGCTCCACCGCGGTAAAAAACCGCCAAAAACAGCGTTTGTTACCGAAATTTACCGGGTGATATTTGACCCTTGGGCAAAAAAGGCCTAAATAATCTGTGTGGAAACCGTTTAAAGCTCATGCGCTTAGATAGCACTTTGAAAAAGACCCTGAAGATTACTGCACAGTTTGTCGTCGCCCTTACCGTGCTGTTGAGCGCGGCGGTCAGCTTTGCCAACGAAAAAATCACCGGCGTCCGGGTGTGGAAGGCGCCTGACAACACCCGCATGGTGTTTGATCTGTCCGGTCCGGTGGAACACAACCTGTTCACACTTCAGAATCCGTCCCGGGTGGTCATCGATATCCCCGGTACCGACAAAAGCCCCAGTCTGGATACCCTGGACACCAAGGATGCCAGTCCGGTGGTCAACGTGCGCAGTGCCCAGCAGTCAGGCAATCTGCTCCGGGTCGTGCTGGATCTCAACCGTGATGTAAAGCCCAAGAGCTTCCTGCTCAAGCCCAACGCCCAATACGGCTATCGTCTGGTGGTGGATCTTTACGACGGCTCGCCATCCGCGCCGTCGCCGGCTGCTGCACCTGCGCCGACAAGCGCGCCGGCTCCTGCCATTGCCACTGCAACACCGGTACCCCGCGCGCCCATAACCGGTGGGCGCGATATCGTGATTGCCATTGACGCTGGCCACGGCGGCGAGGACCCTGGCGCCATCGGTCCCAGCGGCGTGCGTGAAAAAGACGTCGTGCTGCAGATTGCCAAACGCCTTCAGCAAACGTTGTCGGCCGAAAAGGGCATCAAGCCCGTACTGGTGCGCACCGGTGACTACTTCATGCCGCTGGCCAGTCGCCGGGAAACCGCGCGCCAGAAGCACAAGGCCGATCTGTTCGTCTCCATCCACGCCGACGCCTTCAGCAATCGCAAGGCTGCCGGTGCCTCGGTCTTTGCCCTGTCCCGCAGCGGCGCCACCAGTACGTTGGCCCGCGTGCTGGCAGAAAAAGAAAATGCCTCGGACCTGATTGGTGGTGTCAGCCTGGATGACAAGGACGACACCCTGGCTTCCGTTCTTGCCGATCTGGCGATGGAAGGCAGCATGGAACACAGCATGAAAGTGGGTAACCACGTGCTGCAGCAGATGGGCCGGGTGGCCCAGCTGCACAAGAAGCGGATGGAGCAGGCCGGGTTTGCGGTGCTCAAGTCGGCGGATATCCCCTCCATCCTGGTGGAAACCGGCTTCATTTCCAATCCGACGGAAGAGCGCAACCTGCGTTCCCAGGCCCATCAGACCAAGCTGGCGCAGGCCATCAGCAAGGGCATCATCCAGTATTTCGACCAGCATCCGCCGCCGGGTACTTACTTTGCCCTGCGCAAGGAAGGGGGCGGCAGTGCTCAGGCTGCGCTGGACGCCCGCCACCATCGCATCGAACGGGGCGAAACCCTTTCCCACATTGCCGAACGCTATCAGGTCAGCCTCGCCAGCCTGATGCGGTACAATGCCCTCAGCGACCCCGGCCTGGTCAAGGTCGGCCAGGTGCTGCGTATCCCCAATTCCTGAGCAAGGTTTTCCCGTTTTGGCCAAAATCAACCGATTATCGCCGCGGCTGGCCAACCAGATCGCGGCAGGCGAAGTCGTTGAGCGTCCCGCTTCAGTCGTCAAGGAACTGCTGGAAAACAGCCTTGATGCCGGCGCCACCCGTCTCGACATCGATGTGGAAGAGGGCGGCGTCAAACTGATCCGCATCCGCGACAATGGCGAAGGCGTGGCGGAAGACGATCTGCCGCTCACCATTGCCCGCCATGCCACCAGCAAGATTCATGAGCTGGATGACCTCGAAGGGGTTGCCACCCTGGGATTCCGCGGCGAGGCCCTGGCCAGTATCAGTTCCGTCTCGCGGCTCAGCCTGACGTCCAGCAACGATGACACCGGCGCGGGCTGGAAAGTGCAGGCCGAAGGCCGTGACATGGAAGCGGTGGTGATACCTGCAGCCCATACCCGTGGCACCACGGTGGAAGTGCGGGACCTGTTTTTCAACACGCCGGCCCGGCGCAAATTCCTGCGCACCGACAAGACCGAATTCAGCCACCTCGAAGAAGTCGTCAAGCGGCTCGCCCTCAGTCACTTTGAAGTGGGATTCACCCTGCGGCACAACCAGCGCGTAGTGCACAGCCTCAAGCCGGCCCAGGATGAGCGCGATCAGGATCGCCGGGTTGCCAGCCTGTGTGGCCCTGCTTTTATCGACAATGCCGTGCGCATCGACACCCAGACCAGCGGTCTGCGCCTGTGGGGCTGGCTTGGGTTGCCGACGTTCTCGCGCAGTCAGGCGGATCTGCAGTACTTCTTCGTCAACGGCCGCAGTGTGCGCGACAAGGTCGTGAATCACGCCGTCCGCCAAGCCTATCAGGATGTCATGTACCATGGCCGTCATGCCGCGTTCGTACTCTATTTGGAGCTCGACCCGAAAGGCGTCGACGTCAACGTTCATCCCACCAAACACGAAGTCCGTTTCCGCGAAAGCCGTCAGGTCCATGATTTCCTGTTCCGCAGTCTGCATCGGGCGATTGCCGAACTCACGCCGGCCGATGCCAGGCCCCAGCCGACCCTGACACCCTCTCTGGCGCCCAAAGTATCCGGTGTCGACGCTGGCGAGTTTCGCGAGCAGGCCCGCCTGCCGTTGCAGCAGGCTGCGCGGCCGATCTATCAGGTGGCCGACACCATGCAGTTGTACGGGCAGCTGCACCCGGAGCGCCCGAATGTCGATGCAATCCCGCTATCGGAGTCCCTGCGGATCGACACCGCCATTACCTTCCCGGCGGAACCGGCCGAGGGCGATGAGATTCCGCCCCTGGGATTCGCCCTGGCCCAGTTGCACGGCATCTATATCCTGGCCCAGAACCGCGAAGGCCTGGTGCTGGTGGACATGCACGCTGCTCACGAACGCATCACCTACGAACGCCTCAAGTCCAGCTGGGATGACGCAAAGATTCGCAGTCAGCCCCTGCTGGTGCCCCACAGCATGGCCATCAGCAGCCGCGAGGCCGACTTCGCCGAAGAACATGCCGACCTGTTCCAGCGTCTGGGCTTCGTCCTGCAGCGGGTGGGACCCGAATCCCTGCTGATCCGCGAACTGCCCATTCTGTTGCGCAACGCCAATGTGGAACAGCTGGTGCGGGATGTGCTCGCCGATCTGGTGGCCATGGGCAGTAGCGACCGCATCGACAACGTCCTCAATGAGCTGCTCGCCACCATGGCCTGCCACGGCTCGGTGCGCGCCAATCGCAAGCTGACCCTGCCAGAAATGAACGCCCTGTTGCGGGACATGGAAATCACCGAGCGCAGCGGCCAGTGCAACCACGGCCGTCCCACCTGGGTGCCGCTTGCCCTGGCGGAACTCGACAAGCTGTTCCTGCGGGGCCGATAAGCGTGGCCAGCTCAGCGACAACACCGGCACCAAAACCCTGGGCCATCTTCCTGATGGGCCCCACCGCCTCCGGCAAGACGGCGCTGGCGGTCGAGCTGGTGCAGCGCTTTCCCATGGACATCATCAGCGTCGATTCCGCCCTCATCTATAAAGGCATGGATATCGGCACCGCCAAGCCCGACGCCAGCCTGCTGGCCCGGGCACCGCACCGGCTGATTGACTTTCTGGATCCGGCCGAGCGCTATTCTGCCGCCGATTTTCGCGCCGATGCCCTGCGCGAAATGGCCGCCATCACCGCCGCCGGTCGCATTCCGCTGCTGGTGGGCGGAACCATGCTCTACTTCAAGGTACTAAGGGAAGGCATTGCTGATCTGCCCTCGGCCGATGAAGCTGTCCGGGAGCAGCTGCTGGCGGAAGCGGCGGAAAAAGGCTGGCCCGCCCTGCATGCCGAATTGCAGCAGATCGACCCCGAAGCCGCCGCCCGCATCCACCCCAATGACCCCCAGCGGTTGCAGCGGGCGCTGGAAGTCTACCGCCAGACCGGCCGTACCCTGACCGACTGGCAGCAACAGCAGAAGGCCGGTGGGGACGACAGCTGGGGTGGCAACGCGGATGCGTTTCCCTACCGGGTGCTGAACATTGCCATCTGCCCCCAAAACCGGGCTGTACTGCACGAGCGCATAGCGCAACGGTTCAGGGACATGCTGGCCCAGGGCTTTTATGACGAAGTCAGTGCACTGTATCAGCGCTGCGATCTTCACCCCGGACTGCCCTCGATCCGGGCAGTAGGCTACCGCCAGATGTGGGATTGTCTGGACGGCAAAACCAGCTACGCTGAAATGGAACAACGGGGGATCATCGCCACCCGCCAGCTGGCCAAGCGCCAGATTACCTGGCTGCGGAGCTGGAAGGACCTGCACTGGATGGACGCTGAAGACCCAAATTTATTGGAAAACGTCTTGAAAATTTTGCCGGCCGACCTCATGCTAATTTAGCCGACGAACTTTCGTTGTTATTTTTTAATCGACTATTTTCTGTTCTTTTCGCCCGAGTTTGGGCCACTACGTTAAGGAGATCTTTATGTCTAAAGGGCATAGTCTACAAGACCCTTTTTTGAACGCTTTGCGCAAGGAACGTATTCCTGTTTCCATTTTCCTGGTCAATGGCATCAAATTGCAGGGGCAGATCGAATCCTTCGATCAGTATGTTGTGCTGCTGCGCAACACCGTCAACCAAATGGTCTACAAGCACGCGATTTCCACTGTCGTCCCTGCCCGTAATCCCCGCGCCCATGGTGGCGGTGGTTCCGAACGTGGCGGCCACGATGCCGGTGGTAACGACGCGGGCATGTAATCGAGACTCCAGCCTGTTCACCGACGATAACTGGTAAATGGAAAACCTGTTTGATCGCCCCGCTGGGGGTGAACGGGCTGTGCTCGTCCATATCGATTTCCCGCAGGAAGACGCGCGGGAAGATCCCGTTGAATTTGAAATGCTGGTGGAATCCGCCGGTGCGGTTAACTGCGGCCTGATTCGCGGCAGCCGACCGTCGCCGGATGCCCGTCTGTTCATCGGCAAGGGCAAGGTCGAAGAGCTGGCCCGCTATGTCGAAGACGAAGAAGCCGAGCTGGTCATCTTCAACCATACCCTGTCGCCGTCCCAGGAACGAAACCTGGAGCGGGAACTCAAGTGCCGGGTGCTGGATCGTACCGGGCTGATCCTCGATATTTTCGCCCAGCGTGCCCGTACCCATGAAGGCAAGCTGCAAGTCGAGCTGGCCCAGCTGGAGCACATGTCCACCCGGCTGGTGCGGGGCTGGACGCACCTTGAACGCCAGAAGGGTGGTATCGGTCTGCGGGGCCCCGGCGAAACCCAGCTGGAAACCGACCGCCGCCTGCTGCGAGCCCGCATCAAATCCATCAATGCCCGCCTGGAAAAAGTCCGCCGGCAACGGGATCAGGGCAGGCGCGCGCGGGTGCGGGCGGAAATCCCTTCGGTATCCCTGGTCGGCTACACCAATGCCGGCAAGTCCACCCTGTTCAACCGCCTGACCCAGTCGGATGTCTATGCGGCCAACCAGCTGTTCGCCACCCTCGACCCCACCCTGCGGCGGATCGAAATCCCCGACCTGGGCGGCCTGATTCTCGCCGACACTGTGGGTTTCATTCGCCATCTGCCCCACAAGCTGGTGGAAGCCTTTCGTGCCACCCTGGAAGAAAGCCGCGACGCCGACTTCCTGCTCCACGTCGTGGATGCCTGCTCGCCGGAGCGTGAAGACAATATTTTTCAGGTAAATGACGTTCTGACCGAAATCGGTGCGGATAAAGTGCCCACTTTGATGGTCTACAACAAGATCGATCTGATGGGTGATTTTCCCCCGCGCATTGACCGGGATGATGAAGGAACCGCAGTGGCTGTGTGGCTATCGGCGGCAACCGGACGCGGTATCGATCTTCTGGTGCAGGTGCTCAATGAGCGTCTGGGCAAGAAAATGGTCGAAGGCGTGTTGCGTCTGGCGCCGGCGCTGTCGGCGGTACGCGCCCACTTCTACGGATTGAAGGCGGTGCAGGCAGAAACCACCGATGAATCCGGCACGACACTGCTGACCATCCGCCTGCCGCAGAAAGCGTGGGAACAGACCCTGAAGCGTTTCCAGCTGGATCCGGCATTGCTGGACAGTTGATCCACCAGGGTTGCGAAAAATACCCTGATCCCAATAATAAAGCCTACTCTAACGCGCTGAGATGCAATAACATTTCGGAGCAACGCAAACGACGGAGCAGAATATGGCCTGGAATGAGCCCGGTGGCGGGCGCAACAACCAAGATCCCTGGCGTGGCCGCGATGGTCGCGGGGGTGCCAATGATCTCGAAGACGTAATCAAAAAGCTGCAGGACCGCTTCGGTGGCATGTTCGGCGGTTCCAACAAGGATGACAATGGCGGCCTTGGCCTCATTGGTCTGGTGTTCGCGCTCCTCGGAATTGCCTGGATCATCGCCAGTTTCTACCGGGTGGAAGAAGCGGAGCAGGCAGTCGTGTTGCGGTTTGGCAAATTCCACGAAGTGGTCACCGCTGGCCTGCACTGGAATCCCTGGGGTGTGGACACCATCATGAAAGTCGACACCAGCCAGATCAATTCCCTGCCGGTGCGCGCCACCATGCTCACCGAAGACCAAAACATCGTCGACATCGATCTGCAGGTGCAGTATCGGGTCAACGATCCCCAGGCGTTCTTCCTGGATGCCAGCAATCCCATCGATGCCCTGCGCAATTCCGTTGAAAGCGCCCTGCGTCACGTGGTGGGCGGCAGCGAGATGGACCGGGTTCTGACCGACGGCCGTGAAGCCATCGCGGTGGAGGTTGACAAGCGGCTGCAGGATTATCTCGACCGCTACAAGACCGGTCTGGTGGTCAGCAAGATCAACGTCGAGGATGCCCATCCGCCGAAAGACGTGAAGGCCGCATTCGATGACGTGATCAAGGCCAAGGAAGACGAAGAGCGGGTAAAGAACGAAGCCCAGGCCTATGCCAATCAGGTCGTGCCGGAAGCCCGCGGTAAGGCGCAGCGGATGATCGAAGAAGCGAACGCGTACAAGACCGAAGTGGTGGATCGCGCCGCCGGTGAAGCTTCCCGCTTCGAACAGCTGTATGCCCAGTACAAGAAAGCGCCGGACGTTACCCGTCGTCGCCTGTACTTGGAAACCATGGAGCAGGTCATGGGCAATTCCACCAAGGTCATGGTGGATACCGATGGTGGCAATCTGATGTACCTGCCCCTGGACAAGATCATGCAGACCACCCCGGCGCTCAATATGCCGGTAATGCCTGAGTCCACTTCGGTCCAGCAGAGCAAGACCGACACGGCCAAGCCGGCTGAAACGGTCAGGGGGCTGGAGCGTATCCGTCAGGCCCGTGAAAGCCGTTGGGAGGGTCGTTAATGAATTCGCGTAGCATGACTGTTCTGTTTGTCTTGGCCGTGGTTGCCGTGCTGATTTCCAGCGCGCTCTTTACCGTCAAGCAAAGCGAGCGTGGCGTTCTGTTGCAGTTTGGCCAGGTCGTCAAGGCCGATCTCGAGCCAGGCCTGCATTTCAAGATTCCCGTGGTGAATGAATCCCGCCTGTTCGATGGCCGGATGCGGGTGCTGGAGATGCGCCAGGAAGAATACCTGACCCAGGAAAAGAAGCGTCTGATCGTGGACTCTTATGTGGTCTGGCGGATCAAGGACGTTGCCCGGTTCTACACTAATACTGGTGGTGGCCAGGAGATCAAGGTCCAGCAGCTGCTGTCGCCTCGGGTCAACGAAGGTCTGCGTAACCAGTTCGGTGAGCGTACGGTCTATGAGGTGGTATCCGGCGAGCGTGAAGAGCTGGTGCTGGGCCTGACCAAGGCGGTAGACGAGAAAGCCCAGGAAAGCCTGGGAGTTGAAGTAGTCGAGATCCGGGTCAAGCGGATCGAGCTGCCTTCCAACGTCAGCGGTTCCGTGTACGACCGGATGCGCGCCGAGCGGGAGCGGGAAGCCCGGGGCCACCGGTCCCGCGGTAACGAGCTTGCCGAAGGTATCCGGGCCGATGCGGATCGTCAGCGTACCGTCATTCTGGCCAACGCCTACAAGCGTGCCGAGGAACTGCGCGGTGAAGGGGATGCCGAAGCGGCGGGCATCTACGCCGCGGCATACCAGCGCGATGCGGAGTTCTACAACTTCTACCGCAGTCTGGAAGCCTACCGCTCCGTGTTCCGCGACAAGCGGGACGTACTGGTGGTCAAGCCTGACGGCGAGTTCTTCCAGTATCTGAAGAAAGACTGACCGCTGCGCCGGCCTGCAGGAAAAAATCCCCAAGGGGTCTGACCTGGGCCGGCAAGCGTGGTATCATAAGGAAACCGGGGCGCTCCCCCGGTTTTTTTGTGACTGGAGGATGACAAAACGGCTCATGGCTAGTGCGGATCGTTGGCTACTTCCCGATGGAATCGAAGAGATTCTGCCCCCCAAGGCAGCCCGGCTGGAACAGCTGCGGCGCGATGTGCTGGATCTGTACAAAAGCTGGGGCTACGAACAGGTTTTCCCTCCGCTGGTCGAATACCTCGAATCCCTGCTGACAGGCGCCGGCAACGATCTGGCGCTGCAGACCTTCAAGCTGACCGATCAGCTTACCGGCCGTCTGATGGGCGTGCGCGCCGACATGACGCCCCAGGTAGCGCGGATTGATGCCCATACCCTGAACCGCGAAGGCGTGACCCGCCTGTGCTATGCCGGCCATGTCCTTCACGCCAAGCCTGAAAGCCTCACGGCCAGCCGCAGCCTGATCCAGATAGGTGCCGAAATTTACGGTCATGGTGGCGTTGCCAGCGATATCGAAGTAATCCGGCTGATGCTGGAAACCCTGGCCCTGGGTAATTGCGGGCAGATCCACCTGGATCTGGGCCATGTCGCCATCTACCGTGCACTGGTGCAGGCCGCTGGCCTGAGTGAATCCCAGGAGTGGCAGCTGTTTGATATTTTCCAGCGCAAGGCGGTGCCGGAGCTGGAGCAGTTCCTGACGGCCCAGGTGGCCGATACGGGGGTGCGTGCCATGCTGCGTTCCCTGGTGTCCCTGGCTGGGAACGTCGGTGTGCTGCAACGGGCGCGGCAGCAGCTGGCTTCGGCCCCGGCGCACGTGATGCAGGCGTTGACGGATCTTGAGCAGATCGCGGCCGCACTGCAGGAATCCCACCCCGACATCCAGTTGTACTTCGACCTGGGCGAGTTGCGGGGTTACCATTACCACACCGGCCCGGTGTTCAGTGCCTACGTGCCGGGGATGGGACAGGCCATTGCCAATGGTGGCCGCTATGATCACATTGGCGAAGTATTCGGCCGGGCGCGTCCGGCCACCGGATTCAGTACGGATCTGGCCGAACTGGTCCGCCGGGTGGCGGATGCGGTCGAGCCGGACCGCGTTTTTGCGCCGCACAGTGCCGATCCAGCATTGCGCAGCGCCATTCAGTCCTTGCGTGCCAAAGGCACCATCGTGGTTCAGGCGCTGGATGCCGGACAGACTGCAGAATCTTGCGGTTGTCGGCACTGTCTGCAGCCGTCCGCAGCGGGCTGGGTCGTCATCGCAGTTTCCAATCCTTAATTCCTTTTCAGGCAGAGACAGCAAGCAATGGGCAAGAGCGTCGTTATTCTGGGTACCCAATGGGGCGATGAAGGCAAGGGCAAGATTGTTGACCTGTTGACCGATCGCGTGGCGTGTGTGGTGCGCTTTCAGGGCGGCCACAATGCCGGTCATACCCTGGTGATCGAAGGGGTCAAAACCGCCCTGCACCTGATTCCGTCTGGCATTCTGCGCGACAACGTGAAGTGTCTGATCGGCAACGGTGTGGTGCTGGCGCCGGATGCCCTGCTACGGGAAATCTCCATGCTGGAGCAGCGTGGTGTGCCGGTGCGCGAGCGTCTGCGCATCAGCCCGGCCTGCCCGCTGATCCTGCCGTACCATGTGGCGCTGGACAAGGCGCGGGAAGTGGCCCGTGGCAAGGCGGCCATCGGCACGACCGGTCGCGGCATCGGTCCTGCTTACGAAGACAAGGTTGCCCGTCGCGGCCTGCGTCTGGGTGACATCTTCCACCGCGAGCGTTTCGCGTCCAAGCTGGGTGAGGTGCTGGATTACCACAACTTTGTGCTCAAGCACTATTACAAGAGCGACGTCGTCGATTTCCAGAAGACCCTGGATGAAACCCTGGAAATGGGCGAGCAGATCAAGCCGATGGTGGCAGATGTGGCCGAGATCCTGCACCAGCACCGGCTGGCCGGTGACAACATCCTGTTCGAAGGCGCCCAGGGCACCCTGCTGGACATCGATCACGGCACCTATCCGTTCGTGACTTCTTCCAACACCTCTGCTGGTGGCACCGCCACCGGTTCCGGCTACGGCCCGCTGTACCTGGATTACGTGCTGGGTATTACCAAGGCCTACACCACCCGCGTTGGCTCTGGACCGTTCCCCACCGAACTGTTTGATGAAGTCGGGGATCACCTGCGCGAAAAAGGTCACGAATACGGCACGACCACTGGCCGTACCCGCCGCTGCGGCTGGTTTGATGCAGTGGCGCTGCGCCGCGCCATGCAGATCAACTCGGTCAGCGGTATCTGTCTGACCAAGCTGGATGTGCTGGATGGACTGGATGTGGTGCGGATCTGCGTTGGATATGAAGACGGCAAGGGTAACCGCGTTGAAAGCTTCCCGGTGGACGCGGCGGATTATGATGGCCTGCAGCCGGTGTACGAAGAAGTGCCGGGCTGGAGCGAATCCACCTTCGGTGCCAAGAGTATTGATGACTTGCCAGCCAACGCGATTGCCTATATCAAAACGCTGGAGCAGGCGGTCGGTGCACCGATCGACATCATTTCCACCGGTCCTGACCGGGTGGAAACCATTATTCTGCGTAACCCCTTCTGATAGCGTCCTGATCCGGGGCAGCGCCAGGGCGTTGCCTTCCGGACCGGGTTAGCCCGTCCAGCTCATCCCCACCTTTACTGCCATGACAGCGGCGACCAAGATCACCGTCATCGCGAAGCCCTGCTGCAGGCGGGGGCCGGCGATATTGGGCGCCAGCCAGCGTCCGCCCAGCATGCCGGCCAGTGCGCCGAGCATGAACGGCAGTCCGATGCTCAACGGCAATTCCCGTCCCTGAACCAGGGCAATTCCCACTGTCCCGGCGCTGGTCAGCGCAATCGTCATCAGTGATGTGGCGACTGCGGAGTGAAAAGGCAGTGCGGTGAAGGCGCGCAATGCCGGTACGATGACAAAGCCGCCACCCACTCCCAGCAGGCCTGACAGAAAGCCGGTTCCGGCGCCGCTGGAAACGATGGCCATCGCACAGGGGCGGGTCCAGCGCAGCCTGCCATCGGTGTTGAGCTGGCAAACCGGGCCACGATGCTCGGTGCCGTCGTGCTGTACCGATGCGCGCACGATGCGGGTTTCCTCCGGTGTCTGGCGGGCCTGTTTCAGCATGCGGATGGCAATCAGCAGCAGTACGCCGACGAACACCAGGTTCAGGTAATTCACCGGCAAGTAATCGCCTGCCCACAGCCCCAAGGGGGCAGTCAGCATGCCGGTGCCTGCCATGACCATCGCAGCGCGGTAACGCACGATACCCTGCTTCCAGGCGGCAATGGCGCCGACCGCAGCAGACGCACTCACGGCCAACAATGCCACCGGTGCTGCCTGGGGCAGGGTCCATCCCATTCCCCACATAAGCAGCGGGACGGCCAGCACCGAGCCGCCCGCGCCTGTCAGGCCCAGTACCAGGCCGACCAGCAGCCCCAGGGTGATTACCAGCATGGTTCAGGCTTTGGCTGCGTGCTGGTTGAGCAATTGCCACACGGCCGGCTCGAGCGCCTTCAGTCCTGCGGCCAGGCCATCGTTCAGCGCTTCCCGGGGCGATTTGCCATCGACAAAAAATGCCTTGAGTGCCAGCAGCGCGCCCACCCGGTTTCCGCTCATGCAGTGAATCAGTACGGGATGGTAATCGCAGTTGTTGACCACGGCACCCAGTTCCCGTGCTTTGGCTTCGGTCAGGTCGCCAGGGCCTGCTACCGGGATGTTGAAATAGTGCATGCCCAGGGCCTGTGTAGTGGCGGGTTCGTCCCGTGGGGTTTCCTGGGCGGGGCACAGGTTGATAATCGTTTTGAAGCCTGCCTTGTGGGCATTCTGCAGATCCTGTGTCGTGGGCAGGCCGCAGGTCAGCAGATCGGGGGTGGGGCAGCACTGGTTGGGCAGGCGCAGTTGGTCTTTCAGCATGGGGAATTCCTCGGGGCGTTATTGTGAGCGGGGTGATGTCGATTCAGGGGTGCTGCAGAAATGATTGTGCAGCAGTTTAACGATATCCATGGCTGGGCCAGGGGCTACCGAATAGAAAATGGTTTGTGACTGGCGCCGTGTCGTTACCAGGCCCTGTTTGCGCAGTAGTGCCAGGTGCTGGGACAGGGCGGACTGGGACAGCTCAAGACGGTCGTTGAGTTCGCTGACCTTGAGTTCGCCCTCCGACAGGGCGCACAGAATCATCAGGCGATGCGGGTTGGACAGTGCCTGCAACAGTTCTGCCGCCTGTTCCGCATGAGCGGTCATCGCTTTCAGATCCGCATCGACAACTACTTCTGTTCCGCCGGGGGAACACATTGTCTGTACATTCATTAGTCAGTCCTAAAATAGTGTTTGCTAATTTAGATTGTTCTAATATAGTGTGTTTAAGGCTGATGCGCAACGCTGGATAACAATCACAGACAGAGGGCTCGAAAATGGCACATGTGGTGGTGATGGGAGCAGGGCTGGCAGGCATGCCCGCCGCTTATGATCTGAAGAAATCCCTGGGAAAACAACATGAAGTGACGCTGATCAATCCGGCGGCTTCGTTCCAGTTCACGCCCAGCAATCCCTGGGTGGTGGTGGGTTGGCGAACCCCGGAACAGATACTGGTGCCCATCGCGCCCCAGGTAGAGCGCAAAGGCATCAAGTTTATTGCCCAATCCGTGGCCAAGGTCGAGCCCGAGCACAACCGGCTGACGCTGGGGAACGGTGAGGTGGTCAGCTATGACTATCTGGTGATCGCAACCGGTCCCAAGCTGGCCTTTGATGAGGTGCCGGGACTTGGGCCGCAGGGACATACCCATTCCGTCTGCACCACGCCGCACGCCGAAGACGCTGCCAAAGCCTACGAAAAGTTTCTGGAAAACCCCGGCCCGGTGGTCGTGGGTGCCGTGCAGGGTGCCAGCTGTTTTGGTCCGGCCTATGAATTCGCCATGATCCTCGATGCCGACCTGCGCAAGCGCAAGATCCGCAACAAGGTGCCCATTACCTTTGTCACCAGCGAACCATACATCGGCCATATGGGGCTGGGTGGGGTAGGGGACTCCAAGGGTTGCTGGAAGGCGAGCTGCGCCAGCGCCACATCAAGTGGATCACCAATGCCAAGGTGCTGGAGTGCGGCGCCGAGGCGGTCAAGGTGGCCGAACACAACGAGCTGGGCGAAGTGATCAAGCAGCACGAGGTGCCGACGCGTTTCACCATGTTCATTCCGGCGTTCAAGGGCGTGGATGCCCTGGCCCAGGTGCCCGGCCTGTGCAATCCCCGCGGTTTTGTGCTGATCGATGAGCACCAGCGCAATCCCACCTACAAAAACATTTTCTCAGCGGGCGTGTGCGTTGCCATTCCGCCGGTCGAGGTCACCCCGGTTCCCACCGGCGCGCCAAAAACCGGATACATGATCGAATCCATGGTGACGGCCATCGTCGACAACATCACCCATGATCTGCAGGGCAAGCCGGCCACTGCCAAGGCCACCTGGAATGCCATCTGTCTGGCCGACCTGGGTGACAGCGGGGTAGCGTTCGTCGCGCTGCCGCAGATTCCACCGCGCAATGTGACCTGGGCCAAGCGCGGCAAGTGGGTTCATGTGGCCAAGATTGCATTCGAAAAATATTTCATCAGCAAGATGAAAAGCGGAAAGACCGAGCCGATTTACGAAAAGTATGTGCTCAAGGCTCTCGGCATTTTCCGGCTGCAGGAATAAACAGGAGTCCGATGTGAAACCCGTAGTAGAAGCCTTCTTCGACCCCGCGACTTATACCGTCAGTTATGTTGTTCACGCGCCGGGAGATCGGCACTGCGTGCTGATCGATCCGGTGCTGGATTACGATCCCAAGGCCGGTCGTGTCAGCACCGAATCGGCCCAGCGGCTGGTGGATTTCGTGCGTGCGCACGCATTGCAGGTGGAGTGGATTCTGGAAACCCATGCCCATGCCGATCACCTGTCTGCTGCCCAGTGGCTCAAGCAGCAGCTGGGTGGCCAGGTGGCGATCGGTGAGCATATCCGCAGTGTGCAGCAGCGTTTCGCCGGCATGTTCGATCTGGGCAATGACTTCCCGGTGGATGGGCGGCAGTTTGACCGTCTGCTGGCCGAAGGCGATAGGCTGACGGTCGGTGCGCTGACTATTGAGGTCTGGCACACCCCGGGACACACCCCCGCCTGCGCGACCTATCTGATTGGCGATGCGGTCTTCGTGGGGGATACCCTGTTCATGCCGGATTACGGCACGGCGCGGGCGGATTTTCCGGGCGGCGACGCGGCAGCCCTGTATCGCTCGATACGTCGCATCCTGTCACTGCCGGAAGACACCCGTCTGTTCATGTGCCATGACTACCTGCCCGGCGGGCGGGCGCCGCAATGGGAAACCACCGTGGCGGCACAGCGTGCCCGCAACCTGATGATTCATGATGGCATTACCGAAGCGGATTTCGTGCAGGCGCGGCGGGAGCGTGATGCCAGGCTGGCGGCGCCGGTGCTGATCCTGCCGTCGCTGCAGGTCAATATCCGGGGTGGGCAGCTGCCGGAGCCGGCAGGAAACGGTATCCGGTATCTGAAAATTCCGTTGAACCAGCTGGGCGGAGCCTGCGGCAAATAAACGTCGCAGGCACGGATCAATAAACTGCAGGCAACAAAAAACCCGGATCATTGCTGATCCGGGTTTTCAATATGGTGCCGAGGAAAGGACTTGAACCTTCACGGCCGTAAGGCCACTAACACCTGAAGCTAGCGTGTCTACCAATTTCACCACCTCGGCTGAGGGCGCAAAATTTAACTGTTTGCCGGGTACGTGTCAAACCCTTCTGCCAAAAAAAATCAAAAAATTTCCAACCCGCTAAGCCAAGGTGTTGTCGCGCCGGGTGTCTACACTTGGTACAACAACAAAAACCAACTTGTAAAAGGCGTCCCAACTCCCTAGAGTGCGCCTGATACACAAAATTAACAGGGAACAGTGCATGACAAACTGGTCCTGGTCGGACGATCCGAACCTCGATAACGAAGCCCAGAAGTACGAAAACCCCATCCCCAGCCGCGAATACATCCTGGAACTGCTGGAAGACCGCGGTCACCCCCTCACTCACCGCCAGATCTGTGCCGAATTCAGTATCCATGACGATGACATGGTCGAGGGCGTGCGCCGTCGCCTGAAGGCCATGGAGCGCGACGGCCAGCTGATGATCAACCGGCGCGGTGCCTACGGGGTTACCAACAAGATGGACCTGATCACCGGCGTGATCATCGGCCATCGGGATGGTTTCGGATTTCTCAAGCCGGATGACGGCTCCGACGACCTTTTCCTCAGTGCCCGCCAGATGCGGTGCGGTTTTGATGGCGACCGGGCGCTGGTGCGTCAGAGCGGTGTGGATCATCGTGGCCGCCGCGAAGCAACGGTGGTCGAGATTCTTGAGCGCAACACCGTACAGGTGGTGGGACGCTTTTTCCGCGAAAGCAATATCGGCTTTGTCGCCCCGGAAAACCGTCGCATCAGTCAGGACATCCTGATTCCGCCCGGGGCAGAGCTGGGGGCCAAGAGCGGCCAGTTCGTGATGGTGGAAATCACCGAGCAGCCGACCTACCGCAGCCAGGCTCAGGGCCGCGTCATCGAAGTCATTGGCGAGCACATGGCGCCGGGCATGGAAATCGATGTCGCGATCCGGAATCACGGCATTCCTCACGTCTGGCCGGATGCGGTGCTGTCTGCGGCGGCCAGGTTTAAAACCGAGTTGCAGCCGTCAGACTATGCCCATCGCGTCGATCTGCGCAGTACGCCGCTGGTGACCATCGACGGCGAAGACGCCAAGGATTTTGACGACGCCGTATTCTGTGAGCGCAAGAAAGGTGGTGGCTGGCGTCTGCTGGTGGCTATCGCCGACGTGTCCCACTATGTGCATCCCGGCGACCCGCTGGATGCAGAGGCCCAGGTCCGTGGCAACTCGGTATATTTCCCCGAGCACGTGGTGCCGATGCTGCCGGAATCCCTGTCCAACGGGTTGTGCTCGCTGAATCCTCATGTCGATCGTCTGGCCATGGTGTGCGAGATGACCGTCAGTGCCACCGGCAAAGTCAGTCGCTATCGTTTCTTTGAGTCGGTGATCTGTTCCCATGCGCGGCTGACCTACACCAAGGTTGGCAAGATGCTGCAGGAAGCAGACAGCGACGAAGGTCAGGCGCTGCGCAAGCAGTACCATTCCCTGGTGCCGCATATTGAGGATCTGTATTCCCTCTATCATGCCTTGCGCGCCCAGCGTGACGAGCGCGGTGCCATCGATTTCGACACGGTGGAAACCCGCATCGTTTTCGGTGCCGACCGCAAGATCGAAAAAATCGTTCCAACCCATCGCAATGACGCCCATCGCATCATCGAAGAATGCATGCTGGCGGCCAACGTCTGTGCCGCGCGCCTGCTGCAGAAATACAAACTGCCGACGCTGTACCGGATTCACGAAGGCCCGAAAGAAGAAAAGCTCGAGCGTCTGCGCACGTTCCTGAAAGAACTGAACATTCCGTTTGAAGCCCGCAGCAATCCGAAGCCGGCGGACTATCAGAAGGTCATGGAAAAGATCCAGGGCCGTCCGGATGCTGACATGATCCAGACCGTGATGTTGCGGTCGATGAACCAGGCGGTGTATTCGCCGGAAAACCAGGGTCACTTCGGTCTCGCGTATTCGGCCTATGCGCACTTTACGTCGCCTATCCGGCGTTACCCGGATCTGCTGGTGCATCGCGCCCTGCGTTACTTCATTCGCAACAACCGGACCTCGATCAATGCGCTGTGTGTGGATGATGCGCCCGTGCTGGATCAGGCCCGCATCCTGCCCTATGACACCGCAGCCATGGTAATGCTCGGCGAGCAATGTTCGATGACTGAGCGGCGCGCTGACGAAGCGACCTGGGACGTGATCGGCTGGCTCAAGTGCGAATACATGAGCGACAAGATCGGCGATGTGTTCAAGGGCATCATCAACGGTGTCACCAACTTCGGCTTGTTTGTCGAGTTGACCGATATTTTTGTTGAGGGGCTGGTGCACGTCAGTGCCCTCAATAGCGACTACTACCACTTCGACGAAGTGCATCACCGTCTGGTTGGCGAGCGCAGTGGCATGATGTTCTGCCTCGGTGAGCAGGTCACGGTGCGGGTTGCCAAGGTCAATCTGGAAGATCGCAAGATCGATTTTGAATTGCTGGCCGGTGGTCGCCGTCAGCGCTGGAGCAAGGACAGCGAAAAGCCGGGCAAGGCCGATAAGGCTGGCCGCAGCAAGGCCCGTGATGACGCCGAGCGCGAAGGCAAGCAACTGGCCGGACGCAAACAGGCGAAGGGCAAGTCTGCGGGCAAGCCAAAGGCCGGCGGCAAGGGGAAAAAAGCCGGCGCTGGTGGTGCCATCAAAGCCGGCAAGGCGCCCAAGCCCAAGGCGGCCAAACCGTCCCGCGGCCCCAAGCAGGGCAAAAAGAAAAAACGCTGATCAGGTATAAAGGAAGTATTCATGTCCAAGCCGGAATGGCTCTACGGCATTCACACCATCGCGGCAGTGCTGGGCAAGCATCCTGACCGGGTGCTGGAAATCAAACTGCAGGACAGTCGCGATGACAAGCGGCTGGCGGATATCGCCCGGCTGGCCCAGCAGGCCGGCATTCCCTGTCACCGTGTGGGCAAACAGCAGCTCGATCACCAGTTGCCGGACGCCAATCATCAGGGGGTGGCTGCGCGCTGCAAGCTGTCCCAGCCACTGGATGAGCATCAGCTGTACGACATCATCGAGCGCAAGCAGGGGTCTGCCCTGTTGCTGGTGC
>JAWKZS010000032.1:0-40426 GCA_041395845.1 Gammaproteobacteria bacterium | reverse complement strand
CGCCCCCACCACAATGGCTTTTCTTCTCCTTCTGGATTGATCATTCGCAACATAACTATCAGCGCTTGGACATTGAGGTGATAACTGAGATTTTCGTAGCGCTGTGCCCAGACCTTTCCTTTCCGCCATGTGTAAATGATTTTTTTATCTCTGTCGAAATACAATGGAGCTTTTCGTTTCATAAAAACAGCCCATATGGTAAGCAAAATAATGAGCACGGAGGCTATTGATGTGCGGAGTATATCTGTCTCTCGAGCGTCTTCAGCAAATGTGAACCAGTTACTGTCGTATCGCATTTTCATGTACGCAGGGAAAGGCAACTTATTATTGTCCAAAACGCTTAAGTACTTTTTTGTAAGCCAATCATTAGTTGACAGCAAGTATCCAGAGCCATAATACGCCTCTTGCGATTCCAAGTGTTCAACCATCCACTGCTCCTGCGCCTTCCATGCACCATAAATCTCATCAGCCTGCAAATAGAGCACAACAAACATTCCCACTATCCAGGGCAAAAGAAATAAATTGCGGAAGGATACGGAGTTCTCACCCAGCGCCATAGTCGACATCGAAACACTCTGGATTGGCGGAACGGGCGAATTGAGTTGAGGCAGCTCTTGAGCCAGCAGCGACTCAATCTCTCCGCGCAAAGATACAGGGTCTTGATGTTGAATCAGTTTCACTAGTGCAGGTCTCCATCGATCATGCCCACGACAGGCTCATTTGCAACACCGTCTTCGGTTAAGTAACGCAGTGGAACTGTGATATCACGCTGAGGCTTGTAAACCCAAAAGAGTTCAATATCTTCGAAAGATTCCAATCTTAACGTTACTGTCGAAGCACCATTGGTTGTCTGAAAGGCCGCCCCATTCATGGCCGAATAAAGCGCCGACGTGAGCCCTTCATGCTTGCGCCATACCCCGTTCTTGATTATATCTGTGTCAAAATGCCGGGTTCTGACTTCATATAACAATTCGGATACACCAGCCTGAAAACGCGGCAGAGTAAATTTCAGGGTATAAATTCGTTTATCCCCCTTTAAATCCAGCAAACCCTCGTCGCTATCTATCTCCAATGCTGGCATATAAAGATAGTTACTGAATTCCTGCAACTCGACCTGAAAGCTCGACGCAATTTTTTTGCTAGAACTAATGCTTTTTGCCAACTCGAGCCGATCTACTATATCCGGCCTATCCTTTTCGATATTCCAAAACCCATACCGTTTACTATTCCCCCAAAAGCAATTCTCAAGCATCTTCTGAAAATCCGATTTTCCGTAAACCCAAAGCAACGTTGCGCCAGCGCCAACGCATAACAACCCTACTACCGCAGAAATCAGTCCCGGCGGTGCCCCCACTCCAGTGGCACTGGCCGCCCCGCCCGCCGCAGTTGCAGTGACACCAAATCCATACAATGCCGCACCGGCAACCACAACCGAACCTACCGCCAGGGTAATGTGTCCAAACGCTTCCCCCCGGTTGTTGTTCTGCCAGGCACTGATGCCACTCCATACAGATGTAATGGCGGACGCCACATTCGCCACTACGATCACCCGATTGACCAACTTGGATGCCAGTATCTTCATCAGGGCGTCCGCTGAATTTCCTAATCTGGGTGCCAGCGCTGTAAACGACTGATGGGAAACATTGGATGAAGCCTTGACTGATACACCCAACGTTGTTCGCGAGATACTCAACACATCCACTGTCAAAGAGGTCAGCGCAGCCGTCAGGTTGATCGTATCATATACGACACTGCCTTGACTGAGTGGATCGTTGCGTTTGTACTCTGCTTGAAAAAAGATTTCATAGATGGTGCTTACATTGACATAGGCCGACAACCCTGCAAATGAAAGATCAGCCCCCAGTCCCGCAACCTCGCTCACGGATTTCGGCACTACAAACGAGAACCGGGTTCCTGGCAAGCGGTCGATTTCGATCTGCGACAACTCAACGTAACGCGGGATTGATGTTTTTTTCTGGCGCTCACCCCAATCAAACAGCTTTTCAGCCATTCTCAGTTTACGTTCCGCCTTTTCGAGCACGCCTGTATTCGGCGCACCAGGATAGCGGCCAGCAGAATCCTGCAACTGTTCTGCAAACACCTTTGCGAGCTGCTCTGGCGTATAACGCACACGCCTCTCGCCATCGACCTTTATTCCCATTGCCTTATGTATATAAGGCAATACCTGTTGTACGGTATATTGGACAGCCTTGGCTGAATACCTGTATCGGGCACGATTGGCAAGCTGGGATTCGTAAATGGAAAAGGCTTTAAGCTCCCCACATCGGCCCAGATTTATGCAACAGCTTGTCTACACTCTGGCCAATCAACACGGGCCTGTGGAGTGGTAACTATTTTTGTGAACGCTTCGAGAAAATAGCGATGTAGACATTGTTGGAATTGGCATGATCTTCTAGCAAAATCTCAATCGCGTTCTTACCAGACTCCGTGGAAGCAATTCCATTGAACACACCAGCGCCAATTTCACATAATTTCTCCAGCTCACCGAAGCTGCCTTGGGATCCAGAGAGCTCTGGCAGAAGAACTTTCTGAAATACGTGTCAGGCGAACCTGCATTTCCAGTCAGACCTGGATCGTTGAAGAAGGCCCGATACAGGTGCGAAAACTGGCTCTGTCTCTGGCAGAACAACCGGAGTTCACCATCTATCTTTCCCAGACAGTCGAACTCCTGCCAGTTTATCGAGCCCTTAACCATCGCTTTTAGCTCTTGTCTGGAGACTGTTTCAACTGATCAATGATCTGACCGATGGTAAACGGATACCAGATTATGTAGGAAGCGTACGCTTTCTCCCAAACAGCTATTTTTGCATGAATCTCCGCAATATCCCGCTGCCTACCTACTGGATCCGCTAAGATTTTAATGATTTTTTCCGCCACTTTACAGGCTTGCTTTCTTCCTGCTTGCGGCAGCAATCCCTCATCTGGGGTTATATCATAGCTGACTTGCATGAGTCTGCGCGTCCAATGCCAGATTCTTGATACTGGTGTCAGCTGAGTCATTTCTTCAGGGACAACAACCGCGCCTGCTTTTGCCGATAGTCCTCCACCAAAGCCATCAAGGTTTCATGGGTGTGGCTGGAACAGCATCCAGATCATCTCCCTGAAGCCGTATCCTTTGCATGGAAGATGCGCGCTCACTTTCACTTCCATTTAGCCTATCAATCACTTCATTGCCCTCATCACTCCACTCTGACATTACTGATTCTGTCTCTTTGTAACAAATACAAAAGAGGATAACCGCCTTTGACCATTTAGATGAACGATCTTCTTTCAGCCGCCCTGCGCATTTACCATTGACGGGCGGTACTTGGGATACCGCTCCTCAAGTTTTCCGTTGCTCGATGGATTTGATATTTAATGTTGTCACACCGCCAGGTGCATTTTCTTCGTATATAAATCCATCCCGGCCTAAGAATACGAACGACGTAACCTCCTGTCCCAAACATTCGCTGCATTCAGCATGGTAGAGAGCGGAGGATCGGATGCCAGCAGCAATGTTTCACTAAAATTGGCGTAGGCGTAACGCACCGGGTAGATCGGGGTGACGCGACTTGGGATCACCAAGGTATTGAGTGAATTGAGCGCAACATGTCGTTCTTCGATCACTGGTTCTGCCATGGGTGGGAACGTCCTGTATCTATCCTTATTGGGTAAGCAGCACCACAAGTCAGCAGCCGTAGTCCTTGGCCACGGCGGCGTACACTGCAGCGCTGGCCTGACCGTCCACCACCATACCTTTGTGCTTCTGGTAGCCTGATATGCCGGCCTTGGTCTGCTTGCCGTAAATGCCATCCACCACACCGCAGTCGAACCCCAGCGCATTGAGCCTGCCCTGTAGACCTGCCAGCGAATCCGCTGCGTCAAGGTACGATAGCTTGACGTCGTAGTAATGAGATGGGGTTTCGGGATCTTCATCCGCGTACAGCTTGAGGCTAAGCGTCTGCAGATCAGGATCGGCTACCTGGATGGTCAACATGCCCAGCCGATCCGTGGCAGCAGTCTGTTCGCCCTGCCCAAGATCGTAGCAGGCTTTGATATTGGGCAGCGGGTTTAGATTGTCATCCACCAGCTTCAGCTTGAGTTCCTGGTAGGCTCGGCATACGACAAAGCGATGACTGGAACCGGTGCGCACTGTCACCGTTTGACCCTTTTTTTCTGGAATGAAGATCACATCCCCCGGACAAATGATATTGGGGTTCGGACGCTTTTTGCGGAAGTCTGCATTCGACGGGTGCAGGTAGATGTCTTTCCAATCGCCGATTTTATATTGCTTGGCGATCTTGCCGAGATTTTCACCCTGTTTGACTGTGTGCTGGGTTGCCATGGCTATCTTTTACTCCACTTGTCGCCCAGTTCCGGGAACGAAATATCGCAGCCCCCTTGCGGCAGCCCCTGTACCCTTGCGACACCTGCGGAATCCGTGGTACCCCGATATTCCTTCCCCTCTTTATCAATGATCAGATAGTTCTGATTGGCAATGGGTTTGCCTTGTTCATCTTCCATTTTGATCGCAACCCAGCTCGGCGCAGCCTCCAACTCCTTTACCGTTACCCTGGTATCCTTGCTCGACACCGCCTGACGCTCTGTGGTCAATGTTGACGCGCTGGCCTTGCCCGCACCTGCCGCAACTTTCCGGCTGTTCACCAACGCCTGCGCACTGGCCTGCCCCGGTCCTTCACCGTTGTCAGCCGCGGCCGGAGCAGCCGGGCCAGTCGGAATCGCTGGTTGAGCTGGTATCGCAGCACCCCCGCTGTTGATGCGCACCAGCGGTCCCTTGATGGTGACCCCGCTCGGGTCCAGCTTGACGATGCCGCCGCCCGCTTTCAGGGTCAGTTCGGTGCCGGCCTCGATCACCAGGGTCATGCCTGCTTTCACGCTGATGATCTGGCCAGCCTGCGCGCTGTAATTGCCGGATATCTTGAGTTGATGATCCTTGCCGATGGTGCTCGACAGGTTCTTGCCAGTCTTCAGATTGTGGGCCTTTGCGACGGCCAGATGCTGATCTGTTTTGATGTCTACGTATTGATGATTCTGCACGTTCTGATGACGTTCGTTGCCGATCCATTCCTTCAGATCGTTCTTCACATACAGATCCATATCCTTTTCGGCGTGCAGATAGATTTCTTCACTGCCTTTCCTGTCCTCAATGCGCAACTCGTTGTAGCCGCCACCGCCGGGCGTACTGATGGATTTGAAGGTGGTGCGGGTTTTGTGTGCCGGCAACGGATACGGTGGTGGCTGACTGCCGTTGTATGTGGTGCCGGTGATCAGCGGCTGATCCGGATCACCGTTGAGAAAGCTGACGATGACTTCCATGCCGATACGCGGGATGACCATGCTGCCCCACTGATTGCCTGCCCAGCCCTGGCTGACGCGCATCCAGCAGCTGGAGGCTTCGTCATAACGCCCCTCGCGATCCCAGTGGAATTGCACTTTCACCCGGCCATGTTGATCGGTGTAGATTTCCTCACCTTTGGGGCCGGTGACAAAGGCCGTCTGGCAGCCTTCGATCTGTGGTTTGCTGTCGATACGGGCTGGGCGATAGTCGACGGTGGCTGGAATGGCGGTGAATTCCAGGTCCAGCCGCGTCCCCTCTGCGCTGGCGTTTTCTTCCAGCGATTGCGGTTGACGACCGCGCACAACCACCGCCGTCAGCGTGTATTCGCTGTTCAGATCCTTGCGGGGATGCTCATGGAGTCTGAAACGTCGACCCACTGTAAGGCGTGCGCAGTCGGTCTGGCCCTGGACGCTAAGGGCATCGGCCTGATGGGACTGCAGGCGCAGATCCGCCAAGCGCTTGCCGTCTGCCGGATCGGAAAAGTTGCCGGGATAGCAGTAGTCCTCCAACGTCTGGAACGGCTCTTTGCGGGATTCCTTTTCCAGCAGCAGGCGGGATTTTTCGAAGTTGAAATCCCGCAGACTGACCTTGCCGGTGCGAATGGCATGATTCTGACTGAAGCGATAAATGGATTCTTCGCTGGCCACCATGCCGCTGCGCTGTTTGTAGCGTACGCTTGCTTTTCCGTCCACAGGTTTGAAGCTGTTGCGGCTATCGGCCATCACCAGCACATGACGTTCGTTGCTGTGTTCGAACCAGTAGAAGATGCCCTCTTCCGCCAGCAAGCGCTGGATAAAGCGCAGGTCGGTTTCGCGATACTGGGTACAGTAGCTGCGCTTGGGATACGCGCTGGTGAGGTCAAACCGGACATCCTTGCCGGTGATACCCGCTTCATCGAGCAGCTGTTTGACGATGTCGGGCACCGACAGATCCTGAAAAATCCGCAAGTTGCTGCGATAGCCGAGAAACGCCAGTTTCGGCTGCAAAGCGATGCGATAAAGGGTGAAGCGCTTGCCGGAAGCCTCCTGGCGGGCGGCCACGATTTCGCCGTGCAGATACTGGGGCTCCTGGGCATCCACCAGGGTCAGCACACCGGATTTGCCTACCAGCGCCTTGAGGTCCAGCGCGGGGTTTTCGCTGGCCAGCTCCAGTTCACACCGGTACAGGCTGGAAAGGGCCTGCTCCGCATCGAAACCGACTACCCGCAGGACATCCTGGATACCGGGCATTTCAAACAGGAATCGGGTGATATTGGCAGGTGCATTCATGGCAGCAGTTCACACGTTGGCGTTACCAGATAGACACGATCTGAGCAAAAAAGCCCGGGATTTTGCGTGCAACCTGTCTACCTATAGAAACCTGTTCTGTTCCGGAGCCTCGCCATGCGTTTTACAAACAAGCTGATGGTTGCCTCTGCCGCAACCCTGATGGTCGCCTGCGCCAGCAATACCAAGCTGGATGACGGGTCGTACCGTACAATTGGCCAGAACGCGCCGAAACAGGTTCAGAATTATGCTGCGGAACAGGCCAATGCCCGGTTGGGGGAAACTGGTTATGCGGAGGCGGCAGGTCCGGTGCCACTGCCGGACTTTCCCGGCGCCACCGAAACTGCTCGACTGAACACTCCTGAAACCAGTCGCAATAACCAGATTGCCCGTTACGGCCATCCCCGCATCCTCGACAAAATCGTGAAAACCGCGCGGATTCACTGCCAGCCCATGCAGTTCAAGGTTTCCACCAACGAAAACAGTTTCTGGGGCAACGGCAATGGTTTGTTGACGCAGTGCACCTACCGGTTTCCCCAGCATTGTGGCGCCTACACCTTTTCGATCCTGAATTACGGCGGCAAGGAAGTGCTGGTGTTCAAGCCCAAGGACGGCACCCACTACGTAATCGACACACTGAAAGGCACGCCCCGCTCCCAGCCGGGATTATGGGATCAGGATGATCACATCGGCACCAGCACCACTAACGCCGGCTATTTCTTTGAAGGGGATTACAACCGCCCTTACCAGCAGGATCAGTTCAATCCCGCCAATCTGGGCTGGATCATCAAGGCGTCCTATCAGGATGAGGAAAAGTACGGCCAGCTGTATCACGCAGCAGTGATGGAAATCACCCGCTGTTTCTGATGCATCGCCCCTGACAACCGCAAATTCCCCGTCCAGCACGCATAAAAAAACCGGCTCGATTGAGCCGGTTCTTCGGGTAACCATTCGGCAGACTACACCTTGAGTACGCGCCAGTCGTCGTGACCGGAAGTACCAGAGATTTCGTGTGTCCAGGTGATCTTGCGGTAGGTGAACGCCACGTCTTCCAGGTGAGTGAAGTGCGCCTGGCCGGGGTCCTGACAGTTCGGCATGTACGCCTTGATGTCAACGATGATCGCGTCTTCCAGTTCGATCGTGAAGTAGTGTTCCTGCTGGCCAGTGCCAGACGTACGCCACCATTCGATAACACACTTGCTCATGCGCTCGCCGGAAGTCAGGGCGGAGTACAGCAGCGGAGAAGACTTGTCGAACACCTTGGTGATCACGACAGGCTGGTGCACACGCTGACCGGTGGGCTGGCCGCTCTGGGGATCGCGGGGCAGGATGATGTTGTGCTTGAACGCTTCAACCAGAATCTGGTCTTCGTGACCTTCCTGGTAGATGTTACCAACGCTGGGCTCAGTGAAGTTGCCAGCGGTGATCAGGCCTTGCAGTTCGCCTTCGATGGTCATGTATGCTGGTGTTGGCATTGCCGATACCTCTTTCAAATGTCCGTTTTTAATTCATTCCATGATCAGTATCCTGCTGGGCTATGCCGAATACCGAGTCCTCTGGGCCAGCGTGTCAGCTGACGACAGGTATATAACAAGCGCCGTGCCAGAAATCACAACTTATTGTTTTGATTGGTAATAGCATCAGAAATCTCCAGAACTCCTCATCGATTGCGTCACCAACAACGCCGGATTGCGCAATCGATCGCACACTATTTTGCAGGGCTGTACATCACTCCGCGCACCCACCCAATACCCACAACGACAACACGGAAAATATCGGTTAGAATGCGCGCCGTTATTTGTCCTGCAAACAGATAATCCCATTAGGTGATGTGATGAAACCCGAACTGCTTTCCCCCGCCGGGACCATCAAGAGCATGCAGTATGCTTTTGCTTATGGTGCCGATGCCATCTACGCCGGCCAGCCCCGCTACAGCCTGCGGGTGCGCAACAACGAGTTCAACAAGGAAGAAAACCTGGAAAAGGCCATCAATCTGGCCCACGCCCAGGGCAAACAGTTTTATCTGGCGACCAACCTGGCTCCCCACAACGACAAGATCCGTTCATTCATTCGCGACATGGAACCGGTGGTGGCGATGAAACCGGACGCGCTGATCATGTCCGATCCGGGACTGATTATGCTGGTGCGCGAAACTTGGCCGGATCAGGTTGTGCATCTTTCTGTACAGGCGAACGCGGTGAACTGGGCGACGGTGAAATTCTGGCAGCAGCAGGGCATCAAACGGGTGATTCTGTCCCGCGAACTGGCACTGGAAGAAATCGAGGAAATCAAACAGCGCGTGCCGGAGATGGAGCTGGAAACCTTTGTCCACGGCGCACTGTGCATCGCCTACTCCGGCCGCTGCCTGCTATCGGGCTACATGACTCATCGGGATTCGAACCAGGGCGCCTGCACCAACTCCTGCCGCTGGAAATACGATACGCACGAAGCGAAAGAAACGCCCGAAGGCGATATCGTCGCCCTCAATCCGGCGGTGCAAACCTTCACGCCGGAAAAGCAGCAGGTCGAAGATATCCAGAACCGGATCTTTCTGCTGCAGGAAGAAAACCGCCCCGGCGAATACATGCCCGCCTACGAAGACGAGCACGGCACCTACATCATGAATTCACGGGAT
Source organism: Gammaproteobacteria bacterium (assembly GCA_041395845.1). Classification (GTDB taxonomy): domain Bacteria; phylum Pseudomonadota; class Gammaproteobacteria; order Pseudomonadales; family Ketobacteraceae; genus Ch67. The sequence goes on along the minus strand of JAWKZS010000032.1, from coordinate 31,167 downwards.
CTGCGTGCGGTGCAGCATGTGAAAAAGCTGTATGAGATTGGCGTGCATTCCCTGAAAATCGAAGGCCGCACCAAGTCCCACTTCTATGTGGCGCGCACGGCACAGATTTACCGCCAGGCCATTGATGACGCAGTGGCCGGGCGCGACTTCGACTGGAAGATGATGGATGCGCTGGAAGGTCTGGCCAATCGCGGCTACACCGAAGGTTTCTATCGGCGCCACCTGCCGGCGGAATTCCAGAATTACGAGCAGAACACGTCCATTTCCGCTACCCAGCAATTCGTGGGTGAAGTGCTGGAGTACGACCGCCAGAAAGGTCTGCTGTCGATCAACGTGAAGAACAAATTCGGCGTAGGCAATTCCCTGGAACTGATGACGCCAAAAGGCAATATCACTTTCACCCTGGATGCGATGGAATCCATGAAAGGTGAAAAACTGGATGTGGCACCCGGTGATGGCTGGCAGGTCCGCATTCCCGCGCCGGGCGACATTGATCCGGAATACGCGCTGATCATGCGTAACAATGCCGGATAATCCGTTAGTTGGTTTTCAGTTCCCGCACCAGGCGCAGCCCCCGGAAGCCATTGCCTGCTTCCGGGTTTTGGCAGTTGCGGTAAGCAATACCACACTCCTGCATGGGAACATTGGCGGCGCCACCGGCCAGTAGCGTGCTGGCGCCGTCGTCCACCCACTCTTCCGCATTACCGATCGCGTTGACGACACCCAGACTGTTGGCATAGCCCTGTTCCACCGGACGCAACTGGTTTCCTCTGACCACGCGGCCCGACACATTCAGCAGACAGTTGTGATCGGACACGCCGCTATCATCACGCCCCGCCAACTGCCATTCCTGCAAGGTCGGTAGGCGGTATTGATAGCCGGTCATCTTGCTAAGCCAGCGGGCATAGAACCGGGCCTGCTGCAGGTCGATCCCGGTCATCGGCAGATCACTGGCCGGCTGCACCACACAGCGCCGATACAGTTTGCAGTAAAGGTTGAAATCGTTGATGGAGATTTCGGTGCGGGTGATGGCGAACGGCGAAACATTTCCTGCTTTGACGACGACCAGCTCCGGCCCGCTATCGGATGCGGTGAGACGGTCGCGACAGCGATAACCACGCTGCTTGCCCAGATTGGCCAGACGCAGGGAACAGGGATCGACTGGGCGCGGGCGCGACGTGGTTGCCGCCACCACCGGGGTACTGCCAAACAATCCCGCCTGCCAACCCGAGAACAGCTTGCCATTTCCATTCTGGTGCTGCTGGGCCAGAAACGCTTTCAGACTTTGCCGCAGGCTGGTGTAAAGATCAGGATCGATTTCTGCCAATGCCTGGAGAAAGGCCAGCATTTGCGCGGGCTGGCTCAATGGCATGAACTGTTGCAGCAATTCCTGGGTGGCCGCCAGAGTCTGGCCAACCGGTTGAACGCTGGTTGATGCTCCTGCCGATGCTGACTGTGTTGACCGCTGCAGGCGTGTGCGGATTTGAGCGAACCGTTGCACGTCATCGGGGAACAGCCTTTCACCCTGAGCCACAATGGCTTGCGCGGTTTCCTGCTGGCCCAGATAAACGGCAACGCCCGCTTCCTTCGCCAGCTGCGTCTTGATGAATTCACCTTGTAGAAGATCATGGGTGGGATCGACCCTTCGCAAATCCTCCACCTGCTCGGCAAACGTCGGTTCCACCGATGTAAACGCTCTCTGCACCAACCGTTTCTGCAGTTCGGTAGCAAGTGCGTCCACATAATGCTGGCGCGCCGAGCGAAACCGTTCCACCGCATCCTGAATCCGCGAGGAATCCGGATACAGCGGCGCCACTACCTGAAGATAGGCTGCCAGCTGCTGGTAATCGGTAGCCTGTTGCAGTGTTTGCAGCTGGCGCTCCAGTTGTTCGGCAATGTCGTCACGCGCCTTGTCGAGCACCACCACCTTGTCACTGCCGGAGAGGGTGTGGATTTCCTTCGCTGCCTGGGTCACGGTTGTCATATCTGCAGCCACCAGCTGCGCCGCCAGCAGTCGCACATTTCGGTTCAGATAGGCGTTGGTGCCAACCGTGATCAACAGCAACACCACCGCGGCAACGGCAAGGCGCTGATACAGCTGGCGGGTGCGGGTTTCACCTTCCCCCAGAAACTGGCGCTGGAACTGTTCGATGCGCAGTGAGGGCGCTGGCTGAAATGCTAACAGCTGACACAGCGCCCGCCACTGACGCTGATTCACTGTTTTGAGCCGTAACGGTTTCAGACCGGCAGCGTCGGCCTCGGTAGCCTTTTTGCGCTGGAACGGATGTTTGCCCGACAACAGCAGATAGAAAATGCAGCCAAGCCCATAAAGATCATCCACCGGTTGCGGACGCTGACCAGTCAACATCCGCACACTGGCATAGGCCGGCGTCAGTGCATTCAGGGACTGGGTATCGAAGCTGGCATCACCGTGCATCGCCTGGGCAATACCGAAATCCAGAATCTTGACGCGACCATCACAGGACAGAAAGACGTTGGCCGGCTTGAGATCCGCATGAACGATACCTTGCCGGTGCGCGTAGTCCACGGCCTGGCAGATCTGCCGGATGATAGTGCGTGCCTGCTCAAAGGGCAGGCCTCCCGGCTTGCGTGCCAACAGCGTATCCAGGGATTCCCCTTCCAGCAGTTCCATGGTCATGAACGCGATATCGTCTTCGCGATCGAAGTCGTACACACTGACAATGTTGGGATGGGCCAGACGCTGGGTCTTTTTGGTTTCCTGCTGCAATACGGTCAGTGCATGCTCATGGCGGGAAAACGATTCGCTGATGACTTTCAGTGCCACCCAGGGCGACTGGTCGCCCGCTTCAACCTGGCGCAGATCGCGAGCCCTGTATACGGCGCCCATACCACCGGCGCCGAGCAGCTCAACAAGTTCAAAACGCTGCTTGAGAATCTGGCCAAGGGTAACAGCGGCGCGGCGCGGCGTTTTGCCAGCCGGGCGCTGAACAACGATAGTCGCGTCCGGGGGTTGTTCAGGTTTTTTCTGCAGAATGGTGTGATCAACGATGTCGTTCATGCGTCCTGTACGGCGATGACACTGACGGTCACGTTATCGCGGGCCTCACCGGCCAGCGTGCGCTGGATCAGCGTCTCGGCTTTCTGGTTGCAGGTATCTTCCTGGGCCAGTATGGTCATGATGGCGTCCGGATGCAATTCGCCATACAGGCCATCACTGCACAACAGCAACACGTCATTAGCTTCCAGCGTAAAGGAAATCTGTTCCAGTTCCAGCGCTTCATCGACACCGACGGCCCGGGTGATCACATGTCGTTGCGGATGCTGGAGAGCCTCTTCCGGTTGTATCACGCCCTGCTCAATCAACTCTTCGACCACGCTGTGATCCCGACTCATCTGGTACAGGGAATCCCCCCGATAAAGATAGAGCCGACTGTCACCGGCCCAGAGGCAGGCGCATTCGTCATCCACAATCGTCAGTGCCACCACCGTGCAGCCCATTACCTGATCTTCGCGGGTCATGGTCATTTCGGCACTGAGACGATAATTGACGCCCAAAATGACTTCGCGCAGTTGTTCGATTCCCTGTTCAAGTGACAAGGGTGCAGGCAGGTGGCGAACCGCCTCTACCAGCATGGCAGACGCCACCTCGCCCGCTTCGTAACCACCCATGCCGTCGGCCACACACCAGATGCCGTGGTGCCGGTTGTCGCAGAACGCATCTTCGTTCAGTGGGCGCACATTGCCGGTATGGGTGGCGGAGGCCGATTCACAGATCAACGGCATGCAGCCCCCTCACAGGCGCCGGGGCAGCTGGTATTGCCCCAGATAGTCGCGACTGAACGGATTGATCGCACTGCCGGCGTACAGTTCGTAGGTAGCCTTGCGCTCCTTGTCTTTCACCGTCAACGTGAAGCGATCAGCATAGCCGGTCTTGCGCAGGGGCTGCTGATCCAGATAGCGGAACAGCGCCCAGGTACCATTCACCTGATCGCTGAAACGAACGCCGTAATGATCTTCGAAGGTGTACGACAGACCTTCACTGCCCCCGGCGGGTGGCCAGCTGACTTCCACCGGGCGCGCCGGGCCATGACGGTATTCCATACGCTCACCCAGCATCTGCAGTTCAAAGCGGTTGATATTGGCATCGAGATAAGTGGCCTTGAGTTTGAAATCCACCTTGGGTGTGTCGCTGCCGGCGAAAAAGACCTTGCGAATAGCCGCGGCCTGTTCGAATCGCGCCAGCGTCGCGCTGTTGATGCCAATGCCCTGCCCATCCACGACTCTGGAACGCCAGGGCGATTTGCGCGTATCGACAAACGGCGCCAGATACTGGTTGAAGTACTGCTCTTCAATGCCGCCGGGCTTGAAGAATTCGGCAAAGTCCGACACGGTGACATCCACCCGGGCAGATTTTGCAGGGGATAGCGATTGGCGATACTGCGTTCATAGAACGGCCACACCATCACGTCATATTCGTTGGCAACAAACGCGCGGGTTAGTCCAAGCACATGCCCCCAGGAACGGTCCACCAGGCTGTCCACCCATTGGCGTACCGGCTCGGGCAAGTGACGGGCTTCCACTTTCAGGCGGCCAATGATATCGGCCCGACCGTTTTCCATGCGGCCCAGGGCCAGATCAAAGGCCGCCTGATCCGGTGCGCCGCTGGAAGAAACGCCTTCCAGATAGATCTGCAATTCGGTCAGCGATCCATTCAACCTGTCAAAACGTCCGGGCGTATTGTTTTTACCACCCATCAGTTCATGCACCGGCGTGAAGCGCTGATCCACCAGGGTGGCGGGATTCTCCGGCAGATTGATCAGCCGGTTCCGACTGGCCAGTGAGGCAATCCGCGTCAGCTTGCTGGTTTTGCTGGAAACGGCACGGGCAACGCCACCCAGCGCCTTGGCATCTTCGGACAGGGCTGCGGTGTCGATCACGGGCCGGGACAACTGGGTATGAACGTTCACCTCTTCGAGCACGCGGCGCAACGGTGAACTGCCACCCACCACCTGATTGAGCAACCGCACGGTGTCATCCAGGGAATCGGTACGCTGCAGGCGCAGGCGACTCAGCGCCGCGTGCCAGTGGCCGATATAGTCGTCCAGATAGCTCTTTTCCACCGCTGCCTGAATGGATGCCAGATCGACATCACTCATTTCTTCGTTGCGCTGTCCCACCACCCAGCTATCGTCCGCCAGCTGCTCAATGATGTTTTCCTGCTGGGGCTTGAAGAAATCGTGATAACCCTCGGCGGTGTACAGCCAGGGAACCGGGACGAACTCGCCATCGAACACATAATGGATTTCGTGACCGATCAACGTATCGAAGCGATAGTCCACCGGCTGTTTCTGACGTGCCTTTTCCTTGATGGACACGTAGATCTGGCGGGCCAGCGGTACCTGGCGCAGGATGCGGCGCGTGTCACTGACCAGCGCATCATCCGCCGCCAATACCGGCCACTCGTGATCCGCCAGCTGTTCGTAATGCTGATTCAGCGCCGCCAGCCTGTCAGGCTGATCCGCGTAGCGATTTTGCCAGTCTGCGGTGAGCCAGGCGCCAACATAGTCTTTGTCCAATCGCTCGGGCAACGCCAGCATCAGATAGGCTTTCAGTGCCTGATGCAGATACTCGGGCATATCCTGATTTTCGCGCAGCTGCAGCGCCAGCTGGTTTTGCAGGGTGCGGAAGAAATCCTGTTCCAGCCACTGGCGGTATTCCGTGTCAGCCGCGTCACGCACCGGGCCACCCTGATACAGGCCGAAACCCATTTTCCAGTCGTCCTGACTGGGCGCAAACACATCCCGCAGTGCCAGCAGGGGTTCGGCGGTCGGCAGGATCTGCTCCGGCTGTTCCGCGCCCGTCAGTGATGCACGCTGTTCCAGATAAAGCGACAGATGATCATCGGCGCGTTGCAGACGGGATTCGTTGAGACCGTAACTGGTGGACCACATCGCCGCCATGCCGATCGCACCGAAAATCGTGAATGCGTAACCGGTATTCTGCAGCCAGCGCAGTTTTGATTCGTGCCGGCGATTGACGCTGACCAGCTCTGCCTCGGGAAATACGATCTGCTGAAACAGGTTGCGAATGAAATAGCTTTTGCCCTGGGTTGGCACACCACCCAGCAACGCATCCTGCTGGAAGCCAAGCCGCCCGGCCACACTGTGCAGCATTTTCTGCATGCCGGCACCTTCCTGGGTACCGCTGGTCAGGTAGACGCCGCGCAGCAGAAACTGGTCGTGAAAGCGTGATTCGCTGAACGTGCGACCGATAAAATCCGCCGCCGGATTCTTCAGGTTTTCAAACGCCGCCGGGAATCCCAGGATCGCTGCACGGCGCTGGAAATCCCGCTCGAAATGAAATTTCGTCAGCAGATTGTCCTGCAGCCGTTTGAACAACAGCTCGTACTCTTCGGCGAACAGCTGGTGATAGGTCTGCATCGGTTGCAGCTTTTCGGGGAAGGTCATGCCCCAGACCTGGGCCCGGTCTTCCTTTCCCAGCATGTCGAAATACTGGGAAAACCCTGGCAGCAAATCGCACTTGGTCAGCAGCAGATACACCGGAAAATGTACCCCCAGCTGGTCGGTGAGTTCCTGCAGGCGCGCCCGGATGGCGTTGACATTGGCAACCAGTTCCGCCTCGGTCTGACGCTGCAGTTCGTCGACGCCCATGGCAATCAGCACGCCGTTGATGGGGCGCCGCTTGCGGTATTTTTTCAGCAGGCCAACAAAGCCCTGCCAGGCCTTGGCGTCGGCCACACTATGGCTGTCCTGGGTGGTATAGCGGCCGGCGGTATCAATCAACACGGCCTGATCCGTAAACCACCAGTCGCAGTGCCGGGTTCCACCGACACCTTTCACACTGCCACGACCGAATTTGTCTTCCAGCGGAAAATTCAGTCCGGAATTCACCAGCGCAGTGGTTTTGCCCGAACCCGGCGGCCCGATCAGAATATACCAGGGCAGATCGTACAGATAATTGTCGCTGTAGCGGCTCTGCTTGCCGTTACTGCATTTGAGAATGTCCACCGCTTCCTTGAAACGTGAATTCAGTACGGATACTTCGCTGTCCACCTGTTCGAGCCCGGCAACATCCTGCGCCAGCCCTGCCGCCAGTTGCTGATTGCCCTTTTTTGCCTGCAGATTGACGCGCAGGTTATTCAGGCCCCACAGCAACAGCAGCACCATGATGACCAGCATGCGAGCGACTTCGCCCGCCAGAATCCGCTGATCTGCCACTGCGATGTACGGGCCACCAAACCACACCAGAATACTGAGTGCAATCACGCCGATCAGCGTGATCAGCCAATTGTACTTTTTCATGCTGTCCTCGCCTTACTGCTGCTTGTCCACACTGAGCGCCGGCCGTTCCAGCCGCGACAGAATCTGCTGGTTTTTTTCCGCCAGCAGCCAGGAAAATCCTGAATAGGCACCCAGCATGATCACACCGATCACCGCCGCCACCACCCACCAGGGAAAATAACTGGCCAGCTTGTTACGTCGCTGGGTCACCCGTTGCCAGTGCGGCGACAGATCCCGCTCCGGCTCACCTTTCTGCCTGCGGAGCAGGTGAAACAGATTGTCGCGAATGGTTTCCAGCTGGGCATAGCCACGCTGATCGAGCTTGAACTTGCCCTCGAATCCGAGCCCCATGCAGACATACATCAACTCCAGCAGATGCAGGTTGCGGGCAGGCGCCTGCTGCAGGTACTCCAGCAACTGGAAGAAGCGGTCACCACCGTTGGTTTCGCCATGGAACTGGCTCAGCAGTGATTGCCGGCTCCACACACCATCACTGCCCCAGGGCGTCTTGATGACCAGCTCATCGAGTACAGTGCAGAGCACATAGCGGGCGAAGAAGCGGATCTCTTCATGCACATCCAGCTGCAGGCACTGGTGTTCGAAGCGCTGAATCTGCTGCACTGCCCAGTCACGAAACACCAGTGAATCGCGGGATTCGGTTTGCGTGGCGAGTTGCGCCATCACCTGAATCAGTTCGCGGGCCGCACCGAGCAATGGATTTTCCAGATCGGGTATCACCTGCGAACCTGGCGTCGTACCCCATGGCATTCCACCCTGCACGGATGGTTGAGCACTGGCCACCGGTGCCTGTGGCGGCGGTGGCGGAACCGGTCGTGCGCCGCCTTTGCCACCGGGAGTGGGCCGCGCAAAGCCGCCGGCGACCGGACGCGAATTCTGCAGCTGACCACTGGCATTGCGGAACTGGACGATGGTTTTATCTTCGACTGTCATGCTGATGCTCCTAGCATTTTACCGCCCAGAGTTCGAGTTCCAGCCCCGGCACTTCACCAGAAAAATGAAACGCGATACCGCCGGAACTTTTCAGTTGCGCCCAATGCTCCGGGGTCTTTTCCAGCTGGAAATACGTGTATCCCGCGTTGTAGGGCACCTGCCGTGGCGCCACCGGTACCGGCAGCAGTTCGATCCCCGGCAACTGCAGATTCACCAGCTGCTGCAGATGCTCGACGCCGGCAGCCTTGACCACGGTCGGCATGCGGCTGGCAATGGTTTCCTTGCTCCAGTCCGCTTTCACCGCCAGGAAGAACTGGGCCTGTTCCAGCAATGCCCGATCCTGGATCGGCGCCACCCGCACGCCAAAACGACGCATCTGCAACGGCAACGCGATCGCCGTCTGCTCGAATACCAGACTCAGGGACTGCCGCACTTCACCCATCAGACGAATGAAGGCAGCACTCAGATTGTTGTGGTCGTACCCCACATCAGCAGTGGAAAGTTTGTCATCCCGGGTGAAGGTAGCCATTTCCGCCTGCAGCGCGCCGAGCAGCTGGAACAGTTCCTCGGGATGCACCGGCGCAACCTGTTTCAGATGACGCAGCTGTGCCTGATAGCGGTTGACCATCTGCAACAGCAGAAAGTCCGCCAGTTCGGACGAACCGCGATGCCCGCCATGCCCACCCAGTCGACTCGATATCGCCTGGGCGCGGTGGGACAGCAGACTGAGGGTTTCGCCGAGGAAGAAAGTCAGGCGTGGGGAAACCGCCAGATCCAGACAGGGCGGCACGAAATGCTCATCCAGTTCGATGCGGCCATCGCTGTGGGTTTCCTTGATGCGGGCGATGGCGACACGGGTGTAATCCGCCGTGACTTCATCCTCGAGCAGCAAGCGAAACCGGGGCCGGGCCACTTTCACTGGCACCCGCTTGCTGGCCCCCACGTTGCTGTCCTGCACGTCAGCATCAGCCCCTTGCCAACGGGTCATGCTGTCGCCGTCACCGGACAGATCCACTTCATCGGCACCCGCCAGCGTCACCGGCAGCGCCAGGTACACCAGCAGATTCTGCCGCCCGGGATGCACCTCGCGCAGCAGGCGATCGCCCTGGGAACCGGCACAACGGAATAACGTGCCATCGGGCAGCAGTCCTTCGCAGCGGGACACCGCCAGAACGCCCTGCCCCAACAGATGCTCATCCAGCTGCAGCAGACGGAATCCCCAGCCATGACGGCTCAGCAGCCGCACCCGCTCCCGCAACTGGTAATCCAGATAGCGGTCATGCTGCTGCAGATGCTGGGGGCGCAGGAACATGCCTTCGCTCCAGATGACGCGATCCTGGAAATGGGTCTCCGGGGTGGATTCCTGATGGGCCATGGTGTCTTCCAAAACAGGGGGCTTTGTTCAGAAAGACACTGACGCCTTAAAAGAAACGGGAATTGGTGTGCAAAAAACTACACTATCGGTTGGTCGCCAGCTCGATGCCGCGACCATTCAGCAGCACCGTCAGCTGATTCTTTTCCTTGAGTTTGATGGGCAGTACCAGCCGCCAGTTGACCTTGTCCAGCTGCCGGTAAGCCGCGAGTACCGCCACGAACGACGACTCGGGCTGCAACGCGAAACGCAGATCCTGCACATCACCGGGTTTGAACTCGAACTCTTCCCGTGCCACCCAGTCGGCGCCGAGGGTCTGTTTCTCATCCTGGTAAAGCGCAAAGAAATCCGCACTCTGGAACGTCGTCGGCGCCTTCAGTTCCAGCAGCCGCACCACGACCGGGGACGGCCGGCCGGTATCATCCGGATTCACATCGCCGGCCACCACAATCCGCATGTCTACCTTGGTGATATCCGACATCAGCCAGGTACAGCCTCCCAACAGCTGACTGATCACCATCAGCACCCCTACACGCATCCATCCCTGCATACTGCTACTCCTTCTTCTTGCTGGCTTGCTTGAGTTTTCGGATCTGTTCGTCGTAGGCCCGCGCGAACGGCTCGACAAACATGCTGGCAAAGATGTCGTCTTCCTCCTGCAGTTCCTGATGCAGCTCCCGGTAGGCATCCCAGTAACGCGCACCCTTGCCGGAAAACGCCAGACCTTTGGTTTTCAGACGGTCGAAACGCTGCTCCAGCTCGTCCGGGGACAACTGCTGGATCAGTTCGAGAAACGCATGCTGCATGCCCGCCATCATCGCCAGCTGATGATGCTGGAAATCCTCGTGACACTCATCGACCGCCTGTTCCAGCGACAGGAACGAGCCGGATTCTCGACTCAGCAGGTGACGCACCAGTTGGTCGCCATGGGCCGAAAACTTGATCGGATTATTGCCGCTTGCATTCACCAGCGTCATATCCAGACGGAACTCGTTTTTCATACTGGCTCGGGCATGGGCGCCGGATACCAGTCCCTGCAGACATTGCCGCAACAGGGCGCCGGCCCTTCGCAGCAGCGCTTCGGCCTCCCCCGAGGGCAATTCATCGGGACGAATGCCCAGCCCTTCAGCAAACGCTGTGACTGCACTGGCAGAGGATGCGGGCGCAACCGGAGGCGTTGCCGGTCGCAATGGCGGCATCGGTGGTGACACCGGTGGCGGTGGCTCGGGCACAGGAGGACGACCGGGATTGGGAATCACAGGGCCTGTCGATAACGATGGCGGGTTCGCGGAGACATCGGGAGCACTGCGCACTTGGGACACGGACGGCGGCACGGCTGGCACGATCGACAGATCCATCCAGTTATCCGGCAGAAGGTCAGCGGCTGGCGCCGGTTCGATCAGAGTCAGTGGCGCCTCAGGGATGGATTTGGGGGGCGTAAACGCTTCATGCTCCGGCCGCAGATGGTCCGGCATTGATACGGATTTGGCATGCCAATCCGGGCCGCGGGCCGGATCACCGGTCACCTGCTGGCGCTCGGCAATAAACGCATCCACCGCAGCCATGGGATTGTCCGCCGCCACGGCACGGGGAACGCCATTGCCTAGTGCCGGTGGCGCAGACGGGGTCGAGCGTACCGGCGTTACCGGCGCACCGGCCCCCGCACCCACGTTGACCCGCACCCGGAACTGGTACTCCCCCATCATCAGGCGGTCCTCATCCTGCAACGGCACCGCCACGTTACGCGGCAACGGATCCGGGCCATTCAGATAAATGCCGTTGGTACTGATATCCGTGATGTAAAACTGGCCTGTTTCGTAGGAAATGATGGCATGACGGCCGGACAGATGGCGGGTCTGGTCCGGAATCACCCAGTCGCAGCCGGACGAGCGCCCAATGACGCCGCCTGCGGGCAAAAACCGGTGGACCGCATTGTCCCCCAGCATGAACCGCTCCGAACTCACGATTTCCAACAACAATTCCATGCGCACCTGATCCTGTGGCAGACCTGAATCTGCCGTTTCTTTGCGTCCCTGACGTCTATTTCAACAGCGCCAAAGCAAAATTGCCAGGGACCATCATGCCAGCACCCGCCGCCAATCGCAGCCGTTTCAGCCTCGCCATCAAAGGTGTCCGGGACGAGATCCGGGTCACCGGCTTCAGTGGCCATGCCGAAATATCCGGCCTTTATACATATGACATTTCGATCGCAAGCAAACGGGCAAATCTCGATCTGAAAAGTTGGCTCGACCAACCGGCAACCCTGACCCTGCACGGTGATCCGGATCGCCATATCCATGGCCTGATCATGGAAGCCAGCCATACCGGCCAGGGGCGGGAATTCACTGATTACCGAATAACCATTGTGCCCCGGCTATGGCGTCTGACTCAAAGTAAAAATAACCGGATTTTTCAGGACAAAACTGCCAACCAGATCATCACCCTGCTGTTACGGGAGCATGGCATCACCGGCGCAGCGTTTCAGGACCATACCCCGAATGCCTCCCAGCGACACTACTGCGTGCAGTTCGGGGAATCCGATTTCGCCTTCGTGTCTCGTCTGATGGACGAAGAAGGCTGGCATTTTCACTTTCACCAGCAAAAAGACAACCACATTCTGGTGATGGCGGACAGGAACAAGGTCTTCGCCAGCAAGTCCGGCAGCCCGCAGATCCGCTACGAACAGGAAACCAGCCGGGCCGATGGGGTCGAATGCATTCGCCGGCTCGACGATCGTCACCAGATCACCACCGGTGCCGTGCGGCTGGGCGACTTCGACTTTACCAAGCCGGGGCTGACCCTGCGTGAACACCTTAGCGGCAGCAACGCCAGCCTGGAGCACTATGACCATCCCGGGCTGTTTGACGACCCTGTCCTGGGTAAAAAGCGCGCCCGGCTGCGCCTGGAGCAGGCCGAATGCCAGCGCCAGTCCATCCGAATGGAAACCCATGCCACCACCCTGGATGCAGGCCAGTGGTTCCAGCTGCACAGTCATCCCAACGGTACCGTGAACCGGCAATACCTGGTCACCCGGGTTGCCATCAGTGGTACGCAAAGCCAGGCCTACGGGGAAGGTGCCGCCGATAGCGAGGAACCATTCCGCTGCAGCATCGACTGCATCCCGTGGCAAACCGAATTCCGGCCACCGCATGTCTGGCGGAAGCCCACCATCAAAGGCCCACACTCGGCCATTGTCACCGGCCCCAAAGGCGAAGAAATCTACACCGATCAGCACGGCAGAATAAAAGTGCAGTTTCACTGGAACCGTGAGGGTCAGGCCGACGACACCACCAGCTGCTGGGTGCGCGTCAACCAGCCGGTCAGCGGCATCCAGTGGGGCGGCATTTCGATTCCCCGAGTTGGCCAGGAAGTGATTGTCGAATTCGAACACGGCGATCCGGATCGCCCGATCGTGGTCGGACGGGTCTACAACGGCCAGAGTCAGCCGCCCTACCCGCTGCCACAACACAAAACCCGCTCCGTACTGAAAACTCTGTCGTCCCCTGGTGGCGGCGGTTACCACGAGATTCGCATCGAAGACAAAAAAGGCAGCGAGCAGATTTTTCTGCGGGCGGAAAAAGATGCAGAAATTCGTGTGCTGAACCAGCGCCGCACCTATACGGGTAACAACCAGCATGTAACCATCGGCAATGACGATTTTGCTGAATACAACGCTGAGCTGCACCAGACGGTTGGCGCCGCATTGCATGAACAGATCGGCCAGAACCTGTCCGTCACCGTTGGCCAAGGATCTTCAGGTCAAGGTCAGCGGCGCACAGGTCACCCAGGTTGGCAATGCGGTGCATATCAAGGTGGGCTCCAAGGCAGTTATCCAGGGCGGCATGAGCCTGTCGATCAAAGCCGGCGCCGGCTTCATCACCCTGGACCCCAGCGGCGTCAGCATCATGGGTCCACTGGTGCGGATCAATCAGGGCGGTGGCGGTGGTTCTGCGCAAGCGGCCAACCCTACCCTGCCAGGCGCGCCCGCGGAACCGGACAATGCCATCCCCGGCGCCAAACTGCGCGCGGCTACCGGCCCGGTCACGCCGGTCCCCGAAGTGATTGATTTCGACAAGGCCCGCGCACAACTGGCGACCTTTCAGCAGGCCAATACGTTTGTGTCGCCGCTGGTGGAGGAATGTCCGGAGTGTTTGTTGGCGGCGACACAGGCAGTTGAAGACCCTGCTGCAACGGATGACTTTCCCGGGGCATACGCCACATCGGAATTGCCACCACCATCTCCCACCAATGCATCCATACCCTGGGAAACCAGCATCTGGATGGACACCCCGTTTTACGAAAAAGCCTTTGTTGCAACCGGCTATCTGTTCGATCAACTCAACAACAAATTGAAATCCGTTTCGGAATGGCACGATGATACGGTGAAGGCATTTGATGCCATCGGGGAAGATCCAGCGACCCCGGAACCCTTGCGATTCGCCACAGCCTTGCTGAAACTGCCTGCCCGTATTGGTACCGGGCTGGTCAGTGGCGCTGGCGCCATGGCAAGCCTGATTACCGACCCGGAAAGCCGTTCAGCACTTGCCGAAGGTGTTCAGACGCTGTACGAGAACCCAGAAATGCTGGTGGATGCCGCGAAGGCATTCGCAGACAAGCCAGTCTATGAACAGGCATCGGATGTAATTGTACTGGCTTCCGATGTAGTGCTGGGGGGCAAGGCCGCGATCAAGTCAGGCGGCAAGCTAAAAAAAGCCGATGCTCTCGACGCGCGCAAGAAGGCGATGGGTGATCGTATTGCAGCAAAGCGGGTTGTTCCGGATAATCTGACGGATGCTAAAAACATTCTCGCTGAACGCCGGAAACAAATTGCAGCCAATGGGTACCAACCCAAGTATAGCGACGAAGAGCTGAAATTCACTGCAGAAAGCGGCAACATCGGTAGCGAACGCTATCAGGTGCGTTTTATGGAGACCAAGCATCTGGATCCCGACCATCAACATCTGTCCGGCGCGATGGGCAGGCCGATGCAGGACAAGCCAGGAGCTGGAGCAAAATACTGGTCAACCAGCTTTGATCAATTGGAAGATGCGGACACGGATCCTAAGCTGATATCTGAGAAATTGGGTTTGACCTATGACCCCCAAAAGAACTACACGCTGGTCATTGTCGACACACAAAAAGCGACACCAATTACTGGGGTTAAAAGCGTATCTGCGACCTTTGACAATGTCAGTGATTTTGCCAACACGGAGCTTCCAGCGAAATTCCCAAAATCTTTTACTGATACTGTCATGACACCTGAGTTTCAGGCGAATTATGCAAAGCATTATAAGGCTGCCGAGAAATCGGGGCACCTTAAAAAAGAATGGTCCTCAGACAAATTCTCGGAATATCTCAATACTACAGGATTGAGTGAAGCCGAAAAGGAATTAATGATTCAACGCTTCGACATGCACGAAAAGATCGGTAACAACGAAGACTATTTAGGCAACGGGCTAACCAAAAACAACAATTCATCAATCAACAAGCAATATGGTGTCGTTGAAACCCTGAACTTTGAAAGAAAAAAAGTCAACTTATCTCAGCTTGATGAAATAGATGCCATCACACTACTACCGGGACTTAAGCCGATATGAGCTACATCCAAAATTATCCACTGCTCCCGCCTCTTGGGAAAATAGCGCGTCACGACCAGCTTCCTAATGGAGCTGAGCAAATTGGCAAACTATGCAGAGGCTCTACGGAATATGATCCCTGCTACTTTTTTATTAAACGCAAAGACAAATTATCGATATTAATTGCCCATATTATGGATCTTACTACGGGTGACGTATACGTATGCCATCAGAAGGATTTTCCATTGAAAATCCTCTCATGGTTCCCAAAAGCATTAGAAGCGTTCAGAAAATCCCCCGCCGAAGGCGGGCTACACGCTGGCGCCATGATAAGCAAAGACGAAGATGTTGACGGCGAAATGCTGGCGGTCGGCAGCACAACAAGGGGATACAGCATTACAAACTGGTCCAGGCATGCCAAAGGCATGGATGCCAATCCGCAGTTTTATCGACCTACCGATCTCAGTCTTGATCATGAGCTCCTATACGACGAAGGACTGCTCGCCCTGTGGAAATCCCTGGGCGAAAAATACGAGCGCGGCGAACTTTAATCTGCAAGGAGCACAGCATGAAACGTTTAACGGACGGACTTCTTCGGCTCAATCCGGCGGCTGATGACAACCCCAAACTGGCAGACTTTCACCAATCGCTGATTTATCTTGTCAATCACGATGATACCGGCGCAATCGGTGTCAACCTGGCCCGGCTCTACCCAACGCAGGTTAGGCAGCTGGCTGCCGAGCAGCCTGAGCTTGCCGCGATCTCTTCGCAAAATCTGCTGGTGCCCAATCTCCTTTGCGGCGGCCCCCTGCAACTGGATATGATATGGATTCTGCGCAGAAGCCAGAGCAACTACCATAAAGCCATTGCCAACGAGCAGTTGACCCTATGTTTTTCCAGTGACGGCTTCCAGAATATCAACGCTCCTGCTCTGGTGGGCATTGGTTGCACAAGCTGGTCAGCGGGACAATTGGAAAGAGAGCTCGCACAAGGTTTATGGCTCCATTACCCTTCGGATCAAGAACTACTATCCAGTATTCCATTTTCCGATCCACCTCTATTTTCGATCCATCAATTCCTTAAACTTCGCTTTGGCACACCCGTGCTCGATCCCTGAGCGAATGGCCAAAGTCTGGCAACGACAAGCTGGTTGCAGTCACTAGGGTTAGAGGCATCGATTTGACCAATATCATGTAATGAACATTCAGAATGACCGCAAAAGCCTTCCCAAAGCCGTGACATTTTCTGACAACTGAGTAAATCAGTTGTGACGAGGGTGTTCAATAGCCAGAGAGTGATTGGGGAACACTACCGAAGCGATCCTTTCACGTTCTCGTCACCCTCTCCCTCAACACAGCCTCCCACTCCCCCTCCACCACCAACTCGCAATCCGACTCGTCCTCACTCAACACTTCCACACCTTGCAATTGCTGACGCATTACCTCAACGCCTGCTTCGGATGCATCCCCGCCTCTCAATTCCCTTCGCCGAATGCGCTGAGCCAGTTCGGCTTCACTCGCCTTGCAATGCAGAATGATCAGCGGAACATGCTGTGCTTTTGCCAATGCAACAAAAGGCTGGCGTGTATGCCGGCGAATGAACGTTGCATCGACAATCACCGGATATCCCTGCTGCAGCAGGGAATCGGCCAACGCAACCATGCTGGCAAAGGTTTTTTCTGATGTTTGTTCGGAATAGAGTTCGTCACGCAAGGATTCCGGACTGACGGCATCGGGCGCCATACCGTACAAGCGTTTGCGCACGGCGTCAGAGCGGATGTGAATCGCACCGTATTCACTTGCCACCTGTTTGGCGACTGTGCTTTTTCCGCTACCGGAGACACCCATCATCATGGCGAGAAATGGTGCAGGCCTTTCCTGCAAGGTAACGCAATACTGCAGATAACCGCGAAAATCCTCAATTAATCCAGACCTGGCTTTTTCATCAGCCGTCTGCTGCCAGCGCAGAATGGCAACCTTGGCGCGCACCATGGCCCGGTAGGATTTGTAGAACGGCAGCAGATCGAGAAGGCCGTAATCGCCGGTGTACTCCAGATAGCCGTTCAGAAACCGGTTCGCCTCGGCAGCGTAACCACGATATTCCAGATCCATGACCAGGAAGGCGACATCACTGGCGGTATCGATCCATCGCAGATTGGGATTGAATTCAATACAGTCAAAGGCGACCCACTGCTGATCAATCAGGGCGATGTTGCCTGCGTGCAGATCGCCGTGCAATTCACGGATGAAACCGTGCTGTTTGCGCGTCTGCAGCAGTGGCTTCAAGCGGATCAGATCCTCATCCACGCGGGCCTGCAACGTTATCAGCAGGTCACTATCCTCACCCTTGATCCGTTCGTGAATCTGAACAAAGTTTTCGATCACCGGGCCAGTAACCGCATCGTAGTCACCCCAGGCAGACGATGTTTCCGCAACAGCGGCGATGCCGTGAAACGCGCCTATCCGATAGCCCAGCGCAAAAAAGGATTCCAACGGCACCTGATCTTTCGCCAGCAACTCGCTCAGAAGCGCTTGCGGATCGAACTGGCGCATCTTCACGGCATATTCAACTGTTTCACCGACACCGCCGACGCTCATCCTGCCTGTGGATTCACGAATCGCCACAACATCCAGATACAAATCATCGCTGCTGCGCTGATTGAGACGAAGTTCTTCCTTGCAGCAGTGATGGCGCTTATCCAGCGTGGAAAAATCCAGAAAGCCGAAGTTCACCGGTTTCTTGATTTTATAAGCAAACTGCCCGGTAAGAATGACCCAGGAAATATGGGTTTCAATCAACTGTAACGCTGTTACAGGATGTGAAAAACAATACGGCTGGCAAAGCTGCTGGATCTGCTGGGCATCCATGCTGGTCCCCGATTCGACGTGCCGTTAAACGATATTGCGTGTCGCCGCTGGCTGCTTGACCTGCATCAACACAATTGCGGCGGGCTTGTCCCATTCTGTGCTTAAAATCACACAAAGGGAACGCCTTCATGAACGCAGTCGTCGAAGATTCTGTAACCAGCACCCCTGTTCTTGACCACTATCGTACCGGAGACCTGATGACCCGCTCGTTACTGGTTGCCAATGCCGATTGGCGCGTCAGTGAACTGGCGGAATTTCTGGTCAGTAACGGCATATCTGGTGCGCCCGTGGTCGACGAGTACGAGCGCGTGGTGGGTGTGGTTTCGGTAACCGACATTGCGCGCCATGCCAGCATGGTTGAGGACGAGCCTGGCACACACCATCATCAGTACTACACCGATACGCTGGATTTCACCCTGGACGATGATCTGTTCATCGAGTATGACGAGGAAGAAGGCGATGTGGCGGTAGTCCGCGACATCATGACGCCTGCGGTATTCGATGTAGACGTACGCAGCAGCGCGCGGGAAGCCTCCGTGGCCATGGTGAAGAATCGCATTCACCGCGTCATGGTGAGCGACAAAGGGCGCATGGTCGGTATAGTCAGCGCACTGGATATTCTCGCACTGATGAATCGGCACAGCTGATCTATAAAGGACCTGCGCTACCTTCAGGTACATACGGATCCAGATGGATAAGGATATCCGCACTCGGGAAGGCGGCCATCAGATCGGCTTCAACCTGATCACAGATGCGGTGGGCACGATAGAGCGGCAAACGACCGTCCAGTTCAACATGCATCTGAATGATTTTCTGGCGTCCGGACTGTCGAGTGCGCAGGCCATGCACGCCCAGCACATCACTGTGCTGTCGTGCAATCTGCACGATCTGCTGCTGTTCGTCTTCGGGCAATTCCCGATCCAGCAGATGCTGAATGGATTCATTCCAGATCTGAATGGCGGTGTAAAAAATATAGAGTGAAATGGCAATCGCCAGAATGGAATCGGCTTGCGGAAACTGCAGCGCGGACAAGAGCAGCGCGACAATGATGCCGAGGTTGGTCAGCAGATCGGATACGTAATGCAGTGAGTCGGCCTTGACCGCAACAGAATGGGTCTGGGCGATAACCTTGCGTTGATACCACACCAGCCCCAGGGTCAGCAGAATCGAAATCACCATCACGACGATGGCAATATCAAGCGATTCCAGTGGCCGTGGATTGAGAATCCGGTCGACGCCCTGCAGCAGCAGAAAAACAGCTGAGCCCATGATAAACATCGACTGTCCGAGTCCGGCCAGGGATTCCGCCTTGCCGTGACCGAAACGATGCTCTTCATCGGCCGGTTGCAAGGCATAACGAATGGCGAAAAAGTTGATGAGCGATGCAAGCATGTCAATGCTGGAATCCACCAGCGACGCCAGCAGACTCACCGATCCCGACAACCACCAGGCGTAGGCTTTGACGAGGATCAGCGTCAGCGCCACCAGCACCGAGGCATAGGCAACCCGATGCATCAGACGGGAATGATTTTCAGTAGCAATATCAATGGATTCAGTCATTTGCATAGTTTAACAGGATGACGCCCTGGCAAAACCCTTTGCTTGATTGAAAATTCCTGCGCTGCCCCGATATCTATAGTGTCGAGTAAATCCAGAGGTCCTGTGCCATGACCCACATTCGCGAACCCGCTGTTGCCGGTTTGTTCTATCCGGAAAAAGCCGTTGAACTGCAACAGGTTATTGAAACCTTGTTGCAGGCAGCACCACATCCTGCCAAGGCGCATCCCAAAGCCTTGATCGTTCCTCACGCCGGCTACGTCTATTCCGGCAGCACAGCGGCGCAGGCTTTTGCCACGCTGCAGAGCCAGGCGGATACCATCAAACGGGTGGTGTTGCTCGGCCCCTCCCATCGGGTTGGTTTTCGCGGCATCGCATTCTGCAGCGCCGACTATTACCGCACACCACTGGGCGACGTGCCGGTAGACCAGTCGGCGTTTGTCGCCATTTCGAATCTGCCCAATGTCGGCATGCTCGATCGTGCTCACTCCCAGGAACACTGCCTTGAAGTACAGTTGCCATTCCTGCAGATGATTCTGCCGGAATTCAGCGTGGTTCCCCTGATAGTGGGTGATGTGGATTACGATGATGTGGCGCGCGTACTGGAAAAACTGTGGGGCGGCGATGAAACGCTGATTCTGATCAGCTCAGATCTGAGTCATTACCATGATTACGATACCGCCCGAGCGCTGGACGGCCGCACCTGCGATGCGATTGAGCATTGTCAACCGGATGCGATCGGTTATGAGCAGGCCTGCGGGAGAATTCCGGTCAATGGTTTGCTGGCGGTGGCGCGGCGCAAGCAGCTGCAGATCGAAACGCTGGCACTGTGCAATTCCGGTGATACGGCCGGTGATCGCAGCCGCGTGGTGGGATATGGTGCGTGGGCCTTCCATGAGCATTGATCTGACGGCAGCGCAAAAGCAGCAACTGCTGCAACTGGCATGGGACGCGATCGATTATGGCCTGCAGACGGGACGCGTGTTGAAGCCTGCGGTTGACGATCCCGTCCTGCAACGTGACGGTGCCAGCTTCGTTACCCTGACTCTGCACGGCGAATTGCGCGGCTGTATCGGTTCACTGCAGGCGTATCAGCCACTGGCCGACGACGTGGCCCAAAATGCGTTCAATGCCGCGTTCCGCGATCCCCGCTTTGAACCCCTCGACGATAGCGAACGGGATGCGCTGGATCTGCATATTTCGATTCTGTCACCCAGTTCGCCGATTCACTTCACCAGCGAGTCTGATCTGCTGCGGCAATTGCGGCCCGGCGTTGACGGCCTGATCCTGACGGATGGTCATCACCGTGGCACCTTCCTGCCCCAGGTTTGGGAATCCCTTGCCGACCCGGTGGACTTTCTGGCGCACCTGAAACGCAAGGCGGGCCTGCCCAGCCATTACTGGAGTTCGACCCTGCAGGTACAGCGCTACACCGTCGACAGCATTCCCTGAGGTTCCCGCCTCCCTTTTTAACGGCCGAATCCTTATACTGCGCGCCTGACCGGGGGATGCTGTATGGCCAATGATCTGACGAGGGGCGCGATCTTTCTGCTGCTGGGGGAATTTCTGCTGGCAGTGATGGCAGCCATGATCAAACACGCAGCGAAGGATGTTCCCCATGAGATGCTGGTCTTCACCCGCAATCTGTTTGGCCTGCTGGCGCTGTTGCCGATTGTCGCCCACCAGGGCATCGCCAACCTGAAGACGAACCGCCTGGGCGGGCATTTCCAGCGTGCGCTGGTGGGCCTCACCGCCATGTATGGCTATTTCTATGTGATCACCCACCTGCCCCTTGCAGAAGCCGTGCTGGTGAAGCTGTCCGCGCCGTTCTTTCTGCCGATCATCGGGTTTCTGTTGCTGAAGGAACGCATTACCGTGCGCACGGTAATGGCGATCATCATCGGCTTTGTCGGCGTGGTATTCGTGCTGCGGCCGGGGGCCGATACCTTTCAGCCGGTCGCGCTGATCGGTGTCGCTGCCGCCCTGCTCGCTGCCCTGGCCAAGGTCACCATTCGGGATATGGCGGATACCGAGCCCACCTACCGGGTGGTGTTCTATTTCGGCGTGATTGCCACCCTGGTGTCGGCAGTGCCGCTGCTGTGGGGCTGGCAGACGCCCGATTCCCTGCAAGTGTGGATGTGGCTGGCGCTGATCGGTGTCGCCGGCACCGTGGGCCAGATGCTGATGACCTATGCCTACCAGATTGCCAACCCCGGTCAGATCGGCCCCTACACCTATTCCGCCGTGATTTACGCCGCCGTCATGGGCTGGCTGTTCTGGGGTGAAGCCCTGCTGCTGACCACAGTGATCGGCAGTGTGCTGATCGTGGTATCCGGCGTTCTCAACATGAAAAAAGCCTGAACACAAGCGCTGTCCGCCTTTGTCCAATTGGCTGAATCGACCTGCCACCCGCCACTTACTGCCAATGTCTTGACCCGCCAGCCGGGGCGATGATCGAGCCTGACACAACAACAAGTTCGACCGCCCGTTACTTCAGAGGAGAACAGAATGAGCCGTGATCCAATCGGATTTGCGATGGCGACCATGAGTCGTCTTGCCGGTTCCACGATCATCGATCGCATGGGACTGCGGGAAACCATCGAAAAGATCACCTACCAGAGCACCAAGACTGGCTTCCAGGCGCTGGGCGCAGCATCCCGCCAGTTCAAAAGTGTTACCCGGCTGATGAAACCGGAGCGGCTGGAAGCCCCGGCAACGCCCAAGGATCAGTTCGACCTGACCCTGAGCGAAGAGCAGCAGATGATGCGCGACAGCGTGCGCCGCTTTGCCGAAGATGTGCTGCGCCCCGCCGCCAGCAAGGCCGACAATGATTGCGCCATGAGTCATGACATTCTGACCCAGGTGGCGGAACTGGGTCTGGCGTATTACGCGGTACCGGAAAGCTTGGGCGGCGCCGGAACCGAGCGCTCGCCCATCACCAGCATGCTGGTGGCAGAAGATCTGGCCTACGGCGACATGGGACTGGCGGTTGCCATTCTGTCCACCATTGGTGTTGCCAATGCATTGAGCCTGTGGGGCAATGCTGCGCAGCAGTCCAAGTATCTGCCGGCGTTCCTCGATGAAAACACCTTGCAGGCGGCCATTGCGATCAACGAAAAACGTCCGCTGTTCGATCCGCTGAATCTGCAAACCATCGCACTGCAAAGCGGCGACGGTTATGTGCTGCAGGGTGAAAAGTCCGCCGTTCCGCTGGTGGAAACCGCCGAACTGTTCCTGGTGGCGGCCAATCTGAACGGGCAGCCCCGCATCTTCATTGTGGAAAGCGGCAGCGAAGGCGTCACGGTGAAAAAGGAAAACGCCATGGGCGTTCGTGGCGCTGCGCTGGGCAGCCTGCATCTGCAGCAAGTGAAGGTTGGCCAGGATGCGTTGCTGGGCGATGACAGCTTCAACTATCAGGACTTCATCAACTACGCCCGTCTGGGCTGGTGTGCATTGGCAGTGGGTACAGCCCAGGCGGTGCTGGATTATGTGATTCCCTACTGCAACGATCGCATCGCGTTTGGCGAACCCATCAGCCATCGTCAGGCGGTGGCATTCATGATCGCCAATATCAAGATCGAACTGGATTCCATGCAGGTTCTGACCCAGCGCGCCGTTGCTCTGGCGGAAAAAGGCAAACCCTTCGCCCGTGAAGCCTATCTGGCACGGGTACTGTGTGCCGATAAAGCCATGGAAATCGGTACCAATGCCGTACAGCTGCTCGGTGGTCACGGCTTTACCAAGGAACATCCGGTTGAACGCTGGTACCGCGACCTGCGCGCGGTGGCTCTGATGGAAGGCGGCTTGCACCTGTAACGGGAGAGAAGAATCATGTATCTGGAATTACCGAAGAAACTGAAAAACCTGCAGGGCATGGCCCACAATCTGGCCGTGGAAATGCTGCGCCCGATTTCGCGCAAATACGATCTGCTGGAACACGAATATCCCAAGGAACTCGACATGGTCGCCGCCATGCTGGACGGCATGAATGCCGGTGACACCAGCGGTGGTGTGGGTGCGGGACAGTCGTCCCAGGCCAAGCAGAAAGATCCGGGCGTGCGCAACGGTGCCAACATGGCGGCCGTGGTGGGCATCCAGGAATTCTGCTGGGGCGATGTTGGTCTGCTGCTGACGTTGCCACGTCAGGGTCTGGGCAATGCTGCCATCGCCGCCGTGTCCAACGAAGAGCAGTCCGTACGCTTCAAGGGCAAGTGGGCAGCGATGGCGATCACCGAGCCAGGCACCGGCTCCGATTCCGCCAACATCCGCACCACGGCGAAAAAAGACGGCGACTACTATGTGCTGAACGGTGAAAAAATCTATGTCACCGCCGGTTCCCGTGCCGATATCGTGGTGGTATGGGCAACGCTGGACAAAGATGCAGGTCGCGCTGCCATCAAATCCTTCGCCGTGGAAAAAGGTACGCCAGGGATGGAAATCGCGCGGCTGGAGCACAAGCTGGGCATCAAGGCATCCGACACGGCAGCCATCACCTTCACCGACTGCCGCGTACACAAGGACAATCTGCTGGGCAATCCCGAAATCGATGTGAAAAAAGGTTTCGGCGGCGTCATGCAGACGTTCGACAACACCCGTCCGCTGGTGGCCGCGATGGCGCTGGGGGTCACCAAAGCCGCCATTGATCGCACCCGCGAACTGCTGAAGGAACACCTGAACTGCAACTACAGCAAGACCATTCACAACGTGACTGCGATGGAAGCAGAGCTGTACCGGATGGAATCTGACTGGGAAGCGGCGCGTCTGCTGACGCTGCGTGCGGCCTGGATGGCGGATAACGGCCAGCCCAACTCGATGGAAGCCTCGGAAGCCAAAGCCAAGGCCGGACGCGTATGCAACGCGGTAACCTTGCGCTGCGTCGAGCTGTGTTCAAGTCTGGGTTACGGTGAAACCGAGCTGCTGGAAAAATGGAGCCGCGATTCAAAGATTCTGGATATCTTTGAAGGCACCCAGCAGATCCAGCAACTCATCATCGCCCGTCGTCTGCTGAACAAGTCGTCGGCGGAACTGAAGTAACCCGTCCATACTGGCGTCACTGTCATAGGGCAGTGACGCCTCTTTGCCTTTCATGCGGATACGTTGGTCACTGCATTATTTAGCGCAAAACGCACCCGCACTGACAAGCCGCCCAGTGTGTCACTGCGATCCGCCTCGATGGTTGCGTTCAGCAGTTCAGCGATACGTCGCACGATCGCCAATCCCAGCCCTGATCCTGCCACCGTTGCATTGGGCATCCGGTAAAAACGCTCAAAGATTTTTTCCCGTTCGGATTCCGGAACGCCCGGGCCGCTGTCTTCCACACACAATTCCAGCGTATCTTGCTGTTGTTGCAGCGATACCCGAACCACACCCCCTTCCGGCGAATATTTGATGGCGTTGTCCACCAGATTGCGCACGATCAGGGGGAACACTTGCGGGATGGTTTCAATCGTCACGCTGTCGACGGTTTCGGTCAACTCGATAGACTGCTGGCGCTGCAACGCCAGGGGATACAGCGCTGCGATTTCTTCCCGCAGCACAGGCATGATGTCCAGCGCCTGCACATCAAATCCGGTAGCATCCTGCTCCAGTCGGCTCAGTGTCAGCAGCTGATTGATCAAACGGCTCGCACGATCGACACCCGCATCAATGTCCTGCAGGATCTCGCGACGCTCCTGATCACTGGTGGACTTGATGGCATTCTGGACGTTCACTTTCAGCACCGCCAGCGGCGTACGCATTTCATGGGATGCGGTGGCGGAAAATCGGCGCTCGGTATCGAGGGATCGTCGCAACCGGCTGAGCAAGGCGTTGAGTGACTCAACGATCGGCAGAATTTCCCTGGGGGGATCCGGCAACAGAATCGGATCAAGGTTATCCTTGCTGCGTTCCTGAATGCGCTCATCCAGATCGTTGAGCGGTTGCAGCCCCTTACGCAAGGTGGCCGCCAGCAGCAACACCAGAATCGGCAGCGCCACCAGTGACGGCCCCAGGTTACTGATCGCAATCTTGCGGGCGACCTCATCACGGATATCACCCCGTTCACCAACGGTGTACCAGAACTCGCCGTCAATCAGCGTGAAGATATGCCAGGTGTCACCGTTGATTACCGGTTGCTGGAACCCTTCTTGCAGCCCCTGGGTGTCCGTAAAAGGCGCATTGTCGGAGCGGATCAACACCTTGCCCTGATGCGCCACCTGAAACATGATCTTGCGTTCATAGCTGTGACCCAGGCGAGTGCGCTCCTGCTCTTCATCGTCATCTTCGACGACGCCCTTTGACCAGTCATGGGTGCTGATTTCACGGGTGCTCAATGCCGGTTCGCCGAATCCATCCTCCTGCGGCAGGGTCAAGGTTGCACGCAGGATGCGGGCGGTCTGTGCCAGTTCCGCATCAAACAGTTCGTCGGCCTCGTAGCCCGCCTTGGTATAGCTGATGGTCGCGGCCAGGGTGAATACCGCAACGACGGTGACGGAAATAACGACAAGCAAAAAAAGCCGAATCGAGTGCATCAGGCTTTCTCTACCATGTAGCCCACACCGCGAATGGTGCGAATAAGATCGTTATAGAATTTCTTGCGCAGATGATGGACGTGCACCTCGATCGCGTTGCTGGCGACATCCTGGCCCCAGTCATAGACAGCGCGCTCAAGCTGTTCCCGGGTCAATACCCGGCCAGTGTTGTTCAGCAGTTCGCTAAGCAGGGTGAATTCCCGCCGCGATAATTCGACCGGCTGTGACAGGTATTCCACTTTCATGGATTCCGGATACAGCGTGATATCGCGGTACTCGATTACCTGGGTAGCGCGCCCGCTGCGCCGGCGCAACAGCGCTCGCACGCGGGCCATCAGCTCGTCCTGATCAAAGGGCTTGATCATGTAGTCGTCCGCACCGGCATCCAGACCACCAACCCTGTCCTCGATACTGTCCCGCGCGGTCAGAATGATCACCGGGGTATGATTGCCCCGCTTGCGCAACTGGCCCAGCAGGGTTTTGCCATCGATGTCCGGTAAGCCCAGATCCAGAATCACCAGATCGTATTCATCTGTTTCGAGGCAATGCTGGGCTGAGTTACCTGCTGACATCCAGTCAACGTCATAGCCTTCACGCTTCAGGCCGGTCAACACTGCCCGGCCCAGCATCGCGTCATCTTCCACCAACAGTAACCGCATTCAGGTTTCCTAGTTCAGCTTGCGATCCACCAGCACCAGCTTGGCGCGGATTTCCTCGCGCCGCCCGGCATCTGCCAGCGGACGTTGCGGACGGTCCGGTGCTTCCAAGGCTTTGGCAAAATAGTCACGAGCCTTGCGATAGTCACCCTGTTCCAGCCAATAATCGGCGTAAAAATAATTGCTGTCGATACCGGCGGGATTGATTTTCAAGGCTTTCTCCAGCATTTCCTTTGCCTTGTCATCATCACCGAACCCGATCGGCCAGCCTGGCACCTGATAATACAGGCTTCCCAGAGAAGTATAGGCGGAGCCATGCAGGGCATCCGGCGACAGCTGCAGGGAGTGTTCAAAATCGGTACGGGCCTCCTTTACCAGTCCCAGGGCGCCCAGGCCACCCTTCGCACCCGCCCAAGTCGACAGCACGATGCCATGCCAGATAATGGGTTCAGGACGATCCGGATACTGCTGCATCATCGCGGCCAGCTGTTTGGCAAGCGCTTCGAACTGGGCTTCGCGCTGCTTTTTGTCGACCGCATAATTGATGTGGGCCCACTGCTCCTGATAGCCAACAAGGGTTTCCTCAAAGGTGGCGGCCTGCAGCGGCAGAACCACCAGCAGTGCAAGCGCCAGAACAACGGTTCGTAACAGGGTAGCCATTAACGTACTCCTTTCAGTAAAAATCGCTGGATGACCGGCAGCTGCTTGATCAGAGCCTTGTCAACCACACTGCTCATCAGACCATTCATGAATACAAAGAATTTTTCCGGCCAGCCGATGCAGACCCGCATCTTTTCCCGCTGCACGGACTGCACGATCCGGGCGGCCACCTGCTCCGGCGTATCCATGGCATTGCCCAGTGCAACATTCATGTCGCGCACCGCCTGTTCGTTCATGTCGGTGGCGGTGGCACGGGGTGCGATATAGAACACACGCACCGATGAATTGGCCAGCTCCCGCCGCAGTGCTTCGGTATAGCCACGCAGACCAAACTTGCTGGCGCAGTACGCGGCGAATCCAGGATAACCAATGCTGCCAAACGTCGAACCGACATTGACTACCGCCGCCTCGGGACGCTGCAAAAGACCCGGCAACAGGGCCTGGGTCAGCAGGATGGTGCCTTTCAGGTTGACGTCCAGCACTGCTGCCACCTGCGCTGCAGGCGCCGTGTCACTGGCCGCAAACAGATTCATGCCCGCACAATTGACCACCAGATCAATGTCTGGATGTGAACGGGCAACCGCCAATGCCTGCTCATGCACCTGGGGACTGCCCAGATCCAGTTCGGCAAAGGTCGTTACCTGCGGACTCAGTTTCAGCTCGTGGGCGATGTGAACCAGACGATCCACATTGCGGCCCACCAGAATCAGCCGTGCACCTTGCTGGGACAGCACCAGTGCCAGCGCCTTGCCAATCCCGCCTGTCGCACCGGTCAGCAGGACCTTTTTGTCACGCAGCTGCATGGTGGGCTCCTTGCGCGGCTGGCAGTAAAGGGATGGCATGCAGCATGTCACCATACAGCTGATACACGACATTGGCGGCGTGGACGATAGCCTGCTGATCCTCCGGGTGGGTCATCTGATCCATCAGCTTTTCAAAAAACTTGAAATGTTCCAGATCGAGACTGCCGTGGGAGAACAGATAGGAAAACGCCTTCGCCGGCAAATCCAGCTTGCTCTGCACGATCTGACCCATCTGCGTTGCCAGCTGGATACTGGTGCCTTCCAGCACCATCACCATGCCAAAGAACGCTGCGGGATTGCCACGCTGGATCTGGTCATACAGAAACGCCACCATCAATTCGATGGCCAGACACGGCCTGCCATGCTTCACTTGCTGACGGTCACCGCCGCAGGCTTCGATGTCATTCAGAATCCATTCGTGGTGGCCATACTCTTCTTCGATATATTCCACCAGCGCCTCACGCACAGGTTCCAGACGCTCGGGCAGGCGCGCACCGCAGGCCATCATCAAGGGAACCGTATGCTTGACGTGGTGGTAGGCCTGCTCCAGAAAATAGCGGTAGCCCTGAACATCAAAGCGGCCTTCCGGCACTGCCGTCAAAACCGGTGCAGTCATAACGCGCTGACGCGCGCCTTCAGTCTGTTGTTGCAGTTGTTGAAAGAATCCCATGTTGCGTCTCCGGTTGCAGTTGTGAAACGTAATGATCAAAGATGGCAAAGCGACGAATACGGCCATTGGACGTGGCAAGACCATTGGCATCAGAAAAAGGCTCGGTGGCCAGAATGAAGCGGCCGATGCGTGCATAATCCGGCAGGTTCACATTACAGGCGGCAACGGCATCGGCCACGGCCTGCGCGTCAAAACCGCTGCGGGCAACGATGATCGCCACATTGGCGGGCAGGGCTTCGCCGAACACCGCGACCTGTTGAATCGGCAGCTGGGCAAGCAATTCTGCTTCGACCCACTCCGGGCTTACATTGCGACCGAATGCAGTGATGAAAAGATTTTTCTTGCGCCCGGACACCATGACAAAGCCTTCATCATCGAACCCACCGATATCGCCGGTGGCGACTTCAGCCTGCTCCAGCACCGGCTCGTCCAGATAACCTTTCATCACGCTGCCGCTTACCAGCAGCTCGCCGTCGTCCGCAATCCGGATACGAGCATGCGGCAACACCTTTCCGACCGATCCCAGGCGTCTGTCTGCAGGCGTATTCAGGGCAACGACTGAACCGCACTCTGACAGGCCATAGCCTTCGAATACGGGTAATTGCAGCGCTTCGGCCTGTTGCAGCATCGCCGGCGCAACTTTGCCACCACCCACGGCGATAAACCGGAAGCACGACAGGGACAGGAGTTTGCGCTGCATCAGCGTGACCAGTGCCAGCAACAACTGCGGCACCAGAATGGTGGCGTGGGGCTGCACCTGTTGCAGCACCTGCGCCCACAACAGCGGATTGAACTGGGATGGCGATTGCAATCCCAGCTGCGCCATGGTGCGCACATGCACCGTGACGCCACGCAACAGCGGCGCATAGATACCGGCCACATTTTCGAGCAGCGTCGCATAGGGCAAGACACTGAGATGAGTTTCAATGACGGTATCGGCCAGCGTATCGGCAATACCGCGTGCGGTATTTTCCAGGGTTTCCAGCCCCAGGCGCACACCCTTCGGATTGCCGGTGCTGCCCGAGGTAAAGGTGACTTTTTCGTACTCCCCCGCATAGGCTGATGACTGGGGAATCAGTCCGGCGACGAGGCCAACGGTTTCATTGACCTGCGCCACCTGCACCGGATTGAGCGCAGGAAATGACTGAATGCCAGCAGCGGTACCCAGCACCATGTCCACTTGCGCCTGGCGACAGACATGACGAATCTGGCTGGCCGAAAAGAATCCGGGAATCGGTACCACCCGTACCGGCAGTCCCAGCAGCGCCAGATCCGCCACCAGCCACGCCAGCGTGTTGTCCCCGACCAGGGCAATCACGGTTGCAGGGGTAGCTTCTACCCAGCGCCGGACCGACAGAATGTTGTTGTACAAGGCAGCGGCATTCAGGTGACGCTCGCCGTCGTTGAGCAGAACACGCTCCGGTTCCGTTTGGGCCAGACGTTGCAGATGCTCAAGCACTAAGGACATCATTGAACTCCACGCGCTGATAATCGCAGGCCGTCAACAAACCCATGCGCTCCACACACTGGCGTCCACGGGCGATCTCGCCGGTCAACACCTGCGGATTTTTCTGGTAGTAATTGCCCCACTGGGTCAAACCGCCCGGTACCCGTGCCGCATCAGCATTGGCGATCACCACGGGGTCCATATCAAGACGGCGGAACAGATTGCGCACACCGGTGACACCGGTGCAGCACAACCACTCAAATTCCCACGCACTCAGCAGATCGGTCATCACTGCAAACAGATAGCGCGCATAGCCCGCCTGTACTGCCGCAAGATTGCCGACTTCGACAATGCGATGGCGTGGCAGGTGGCGGCCGGCCAGCGGCTGCAGTACCTGATCCACCGGCGCATCCAGATAATGCTCAAGAAACAGGGATTCCATCAGGGCTGAACGCACCCCGGCAATCGCCAGGGCGTCACCCTGCGCGTTCTGCAGGACAACCAGCAACGGCATGAAATGGCTCAGGTGGGCGCCATGTTCCCGCTCGAAACGGTCGGCGACAAATCCTTCAATCCGGGCACGCCCGGTATGCCAGGGCATATACCCCACGACCGGACAACGGGCTCCGTCTATCGTCAATTCTGCGTACTGCTGGACGGCGTTCATGGTTGCCTCACCGGATGACTGCTGAAGATCTTGAGGTGAGACTAGGGGGCGTGGCTTAAATCAAACTTAAGAAAGCTTAAGGAAAACTTAACGTGCTGATAAATGAGGAGTGTTTCAAGAATGCGGGAAAAGTTCAGGTGAGTGCGGGG
>JAWKZS010000031.1:0-42277 GCA_041395845.1 Gammaproteobacteria bacterium | reverse complement strand
TACATTGAGGGTGCTTATTATGCATTAATAGCGGGTGACTTTGAGTTGGCGTCAGAGCATGCCGGTTGGTTTCAAGATCGTCCAAATGGAAAAAAAATGGACCCCGAAGTCAACGACTTCGCCTTCGCTCTTAAGTACACCTTGCTGGGGGACACCGATAAAGCTCTATCCATCCTCCGCCCGCGTTTAGACAAATATTTGAAGAAGCCACCCAAGGGTGGCTACAAGCGCAATTACTTCAACCTAACAATTGCCCTTGTTGGTATCTTGGAAAAAGACGAAGCGCTTTTTAATGAGGGTCTGTCGCAGCAATTGCATTTCCATCTGGGCGATGCTCGTGGTGAATACAAAAATATGCCACAAGGCTTCATTTGTGATGATGCGGTCGCTCTGGCCAATCTGGGTATTCACCACGGTTTGCGCGTAACTGTATCCGATTACCGCCTACCGTCCGGTCTGTTAATCGAGAAACCCCAATGACAATCCAGATACCCGCCGAACTCGTCGAGTTCTACCTGAGCGAATTCACCGTCCATTGGTTCAACGACAACGAAGACGCACCAGACAATCTGAGCGACTACAACGACCTGATCGACGGCATTCGCCGTCACCTGCGCGACGAAAACGACACCGATGCCTTCAAGGCCGCACTTGAATATCTGATTCAGGCAACCGATGACGAGGTAACACGCTTCGATGGCGGCAGCGGCTTCAGCGCGGACGAACTGCGCACCCTGATGCGCCACATTTATCAACGCCTCTGGGGCAGCCTGTCAGCTCACGCCGAGCATGTAGAGTTTGTCTAGCGGTTTTTGGGGGGCATTCGACTCAGATTCACCCCGTTTCAACACACCCCGTCGTCTGTTTGAATCCCTGTTCCGCCTGGATTTTTGTATCCAATGTAAGTAAGGATTCCTTGAGCATGACGACATTAGATGTGGTTAAAAAAGCAAAGAGCACTATGATTGCCTGGGGTGATCACTGTTGGTGAGAACAGCACTGGAATAATCGTATATGACGGCGTTGCCAAGATGTTTCAGTACAGAGATAGGGTTGGTTTGGATCGGGTTCAGCCTTACCCTTCATTTGAAGAAATGTTGAGAACAGAGATTGAGAACGTTCTCTGACGCAGCCATTCAATTTGAAAGTCGTATCTGTGGGGAAAAACACAGGCCTCACCAAACGGGCATTTTCCTGAGCATCAACGTCCCACCACATCCTGCGGCCATGGCTTGTGCCCGCAATGGCCGCACACCACATCCAGCACCAGGGCATGATCGCAGGGTGAGTGGATCAGCGCCGTGGCCCGCTCGCTGGCCGGCAGGCTGGCATTGGCCCACTGGCGCAACACCATGATCAGGGGATAGAGCGACTGGCCTTTCGCGGTCAGCCGATAGTGATGGCGGGGCGGGTGGGCCTGATATTGTTCCCGGCTGAAAATCCCGGCGTCCACCAGCTGGGTCAGACGCTGGCCCAGAATGTTG
This sequence comes from Gammaproteobacteria bacterium, assembly GCA_041395845.1. Lineage (GTDB taxonomy): Bacteria > Pseudomonadota > Gammaproteobacteria > Pseudomonadales > Ketobacteraceae > Ch67. Next base: position 40,793 of record JAWKZS010000031.1, on the reverse strand, counting down.
GTGGCAATCCCCAGCTGTTTCTGGAAATCATAGTACTGTTTCAGGCCGAAGAACGCGGCGATCAGCAGCAGCAGGGTCCAGCGATCGCCGATCAGGCTGCTGATGGTGGTCAGGGCCGGGTCCTGGCCTTTGGCATCGCCCCGGCCCCGGCGCTGGCCGCTGATGGAACGGATCTCGCTGAACTGCACCTGGGCCTGGGGATCGGGCCAGTGCACATCCCCCAGTTCAATCGCCTGCTGGCAGTGGCGGCAGCGCACTACCGGAATCAGCGGATGATCGCACAGGGTGTGGTGCAGGGCCCGGGGCAGGTCCTGCTGGTCGGCCCATTCCCGTTCCCACTGCCAGGCCAGCAGCGACGCGCCGAACAGCTCCATGCCCTTGGCAGTAAGCCGGTATTCAAAGCGGCTGTCGCTGTCGCCATACGGCCGCCGATACAGCAGATCCCCCGCCACCAGCCGCTCCAGCCGTTGCGACAGGATCGAGCGGCTGGCCCCGGTATGCTGGCGGAACTGCTCGAACCGGCTGCGGCCCAGAAAGGCATCCCGCAGGATCAGCAGGGTCCAGCGATCACCGATGATGTCCAGTACCGCGGCCAGTGGCTGATTGATGATCAGGGATTTGTCGGTCATGCAGTCCGTTTATAAAAGCCAGTCATATGTGCAGATTTTAGTCTAATTCGGGTCAGGATTCCCCATTGACAGTGCTGGCACCTATTTTGGTATCTTAATGCAAGTTACTGGCGCGGAGCAGCTGCATGACCATCCATCACAAGAATGACGTTCCCCACACCCTGCAACCCAACGAGCATCCCTACCTGAATGGCGCGTGGACCCCGAACTACACCGAGTACACCGCCACGGATCTGGAAGTGATCGGGCAGATTCCCACGGACATCGACGGCATCTATCTGCGCAATACCGAAAATCAGGTGCACGAACCCATCGGCCTGTATCACCCGTTCGACGGCGACGGCATGCTGCACGCGATGATCTTTCGCGATGGCAAGGCGGAATACCGCAATCGCTTTATCCGCACCAAGGGCTTCAACGCGGAACAGGAAGCCGGTGGTTCGATCTGGGCCGGCATTGCCAATGGCATCGAAAAATCGCAGCGGCCCGGCTGGGGTGCGCAGGGATTTGTAAAAGATGCGTCGTCCACCGACGTGGTGGTGCACGCAGGGCAGGTGATGACCACGTTCTGGCAGTGCGGTGATGGCTACCGGCTCGATCCGTTCACCCTGGAAACCCTGGGCGCCGAAGGCTGGACCCCGCTGGACGGAATTTCCGCCCATCCCAAGGTCGATGAACGCACCGGCGAGATGCTGTTTTTCAATTATTCGAAATACCCGCCGTACCAGCATTACGGCGTAGTGGATCGTCATAACAAGCTGGTGCATTACACGCCGGTGCCGCTGCCGGGGCCACGGCTGCCCCACGACATGGCGTTCACCGAAAACTTTTCCATCCTGATTGATCTGCCGCTGTTCTGGAATCCGGAGTTGCTGGCAAAAGGCGTGCATCACGCGGAATATTATCCTGACAAACCAACCCGGTTTGCGATTCTGCCCCGCTACGGTTCCGCCAGTGATGTGCGCTGGTTCGAAGCGGCGCCCACTTACGTGCTGCATTGGAATAATGCCTATGAAGACGGTGACGAGATCGTGCTGGACGGCTATTTCCAGGATGATCCCAATCCGCCGCCCCTGCCGGGCATGCCGCCCCGCGCCGGCAAGATGATGGCGAACATCGACATGCATTCCTTCAAACCCCATCTGCACCGCTGGCGTTTCAATCTGCGCACCGGCGAAGTGACAGAGCAGGTGCTCGACAAGCGGGTGCTGGAATTCGGCACGTTCAACCAGCAGTATGCCGGGCGCAAATCCCGTTACTGTTATTCAGTGACATCGAAGCCGGGCTGGTTTCTGTTTACCGCGCTGATCAAGCACGATCTGGACACCGGTGAATCCTGGACCCTGGAATTCGGAGAGGAACGTTACGGCAGCGAAGCGCCGTTTGCGCCTCGGGTGAATGCAAAAGATGAAGATGATGGTTATCTGGTGAGTTTCATCACCGACATGAAACTCAATCGCTCCGAATGCATTCTGGTGGATGCGAAAAATATCGAGGCGGGACCGGTGTGTCGCATTATTCTGCCGCACCGGATCTGCAGCGGTACCCACGCTACCTGGGCTGATGGCGCGACCGTGCGGGCGTATCAGGCAGGGCGTCAATCATGAGTCGGCAACGTATTTATGTGCTCGGCGGCCATCAGAGCGATTTCGCCCGTCACTGGTCCCGCGAGGGCGTAACCATTGCCGACGGTTTCATTGACACCATGCAGCAGGGTTTGCAATCCACCCAGCTCGATCCTGCTGATGTGCAGGTGGGGCATGTTGGCAACTTCGTCAGCGATCTGTTCACCGGACAGGCCCACCTGGGTGGATTTTTTGGTCATGTGGATCCAGCCATGCGTTATCTGCCGGCGTCACGTCATGAGGCCGCCTGTGCATCCGGATCGATGGCACTGTTGGCGGCGATGGCGGATCTGGAAGCGGGCCGTTACGATCTGGCCTGCGTGCTGGGCATTGAAATGATGCGCAATCAGGGCGGCGATCAGGCGGCGGAACATCTGCGTGCTGCTGCCTGGGTAGATCAGGAATGGTGTGACGCCCGCTACGTTTGGCCCTGTGCATTTGATCAGTTGATCGACGTGTATCGCGAACGTTATGGCCTGGATCATCAGCATCTGCTGGCGATTGCGCAGAAGAATTTTGCCAATGCGAAAACCAATCCCAGGGCACAGACCCGCCAGTGGCAGTTCAGCGAGCAAAGCTTCACGCTGAATGATGCGGCCAATCCGGTGGTGACCGGATCATTGCGGCGGCAGGATTGCGGCCAGATCACGGATGGGGCTGCGGTGGTGTTTCTGGCCACCGAACAGCGTGCCCGCGATTATGCGAAATCCCGCGGTATCGCGCTGACATCACTGCCGTGGATTCAGGGCTGGGGCCATATCAATGCGCCGATGCTGATGGCAGAAAAGCTGCGCCTGGCAGAGCCCGGCTATCTGTTCCCCCATGTGCGCCAGCTGTTCACGCAAACCCTGCAGCGGGCCGGTCTGCCGGATATTCACGCGGTCGATGGACTCGAAGTGCACGACTGCTTTTCAATTACCGAATACATGATTCTGGATCATTGTGGTTTGCAGGCACCGGGCGAAGCCTGGCGTGCGCTGGAAAGCAGCGTTACCCAGCGCAATGGCTCATTGCCGGTAAACGCCAGTGGCGGGCTGATTGGCTTGGGGCATCCGGTGGGCGCTACCGGTGTGCGCATGGCGCTGGATTGCTACAGGCAGGTGTGTGGCATTGCGGGTGACAACCAGATTGAAAATGCCAGACGCATGATGACGTTCAATCTGGGTGGTAGTACGACGACCTGTGCAAGTCTGATTATCGGGCTGGACTAGCAGGCTGATGAAAAACTATCTGCGTTGCCACTGCGGCGTTAAAAAAAGGCTCAAAATGCTCATTTACACCCAGTAAACTCCGCTTTTTCGTCTGTTTTTGCCTTGCATTGGCGGCCTCGATAACGTTTTTCGATCGACTGTCAGCCGCCGTGGGCCTGCGCCTTGACCACATCACTGGCCAGTGACGCACGGTATTTCGCGACCCAGGTAAAGAAATCCGCTGCCGGCATGGGTTTGGCAATGTGATATCCCTGGGCCAGATCGCAGCCCATTTCTTTCAGCTGGGTCAGGGTGTGCGCATCCTCGATGCCTTCTGCCACCACTTCCATGCTCAGGTTGTGGCCCATGGTGAGGGTGGTGTGGACGATGACCTGATCGTCGTTGTTTTTCACCATCTCCATCACGAAGCTGCGGTCAATCTTGATCTCGTCCACGGGCAACTGCTTCAGATAGGACAGCGACGAATAACCGGTCCCGAAGTCATCGATGGACAGGCGAATGCCCTGACCGTTCAATTCTTTCATCACCCGCAATGCGTCTTCCGGATCGGTCATCACCGCCGTCTCCGTCAACTCCATGATGATGCGCTTGAGCGAAATTCCCACTTCGTCGGCCATCTTGGCGATCTGCTCCACGAAGTGCGGATCCTGCAGATTGCGCGCCGAAATGTTGATGGACAGATGAATATCGATGCCTTGGGCTTCGAGGCTGCGTTTGAATTCAAACGCCCGGCGACAGATCCAGTAGGTCAGTGGATGAATCACCCCGGTGCGTTCTGCCAGCGGAATGAATTCGTCCGGCGGAATGAAACCGTACTCGGGATGAATCCAGCGTACCAGCACCTCGGCGCCGGCGATGGAAAAATCCCGCAGGGAAATCTGCGGCTGGAAATGCAGCTGCAGGCTGTTGTTTTCGATGGCGTGGCGCAGTTCGCCCAGCAACGACAGCCGGCGCGCATTGTACGGATCAATGTCGGGGGAATACTCGGCCAGCTTCTGTTTGTTGACACTGGCCGCTTCCAGGGCGATGTGGGCGTTGCGCAGCAGATCCTCGCTGGACTTGCCGTGCTCCGGAAAATGCACCACGCCGCAGGTGGCATCGATATCCAGTGTCAGGTTGTGATATTCGAACGGCTTTTCCAGATTGCCGAGCAGCTCGACCGTCAGCCGATGCTGCGACAGGTTGTCCTGCAGTTTCAGCAAGACGGCAAAGTTCACCCCTTCGACGCCGGCCACGAAATGATAGGCCCTTTCATTTTGCTCCACCGCAATCACGCCGGGCAGTGCGCTCGCCAGTCGCGACAGGCGTTCGGTAATGATGCGCAGGATGGCATCACCGTTGCTGTGTCCCAGGGTCTTGTTGAATTCGTGGAAATTGTTGAGGCTGATCAGCAGCACCGAGAATGGCATGTCGCGCTGTTCTCCGCTGATCAGATTGTCCATGGCACTGCGCAGCAGGGTGCGATTGGGCAGGCCGGTAGTGCGATTGTGCAGGGCGCGGTGTACCAGCCGGTCTTCGGCTTCCTTCAGGCGCAGCATGGTGTTGTTCTGTTCCTGCAGCGCCCGGTATTTTTCCCGCCGTTCATGATTGATGCGATCGGCCAGGCCCAGCGACAGCAGCAGCACTTCCGCAGCGGAACCAAACATGATGCTCTGGGTGGTGAATGCGTTCGACGGCAGTATGCCCAGCAACGTCAGGGTGTACATGATGGTGCCCAGCAGCAGCGCAGCCCAGGCCAGCAGAAAGAATCCCGCCTGACGCGAGCCCCGCCGCCAGCACATAAACACCGCTACCGGCATGATGGTGCATACCAGGCCGGCGTAGGCTGAAATCTCGATGCTGAGGAAGCGGTCGGTCAGCAGGCGGGTTGCCAGCAGTGCGACACCCACCGCAATGCTCACCTGGGTGAGTCGTACCATCCAGCGGCCATAGCGTTCAAACTTGATGAAGTTGCGCACGAACAGCAGCCCACTGATCACCGCCATCACCGCACTGATCTGGGCCATATAAGGATTAAGACCCGGGTATTGCGGCCACAGGAACAGGTAGCCGTTACCGGTGAGGGTCTGGATGATCAGGATGCTGAAGGCGATATAGACGATGTAGTAGAAATAGGTGCGGGTACCAACGCTGAAAAACAGGAAGAAGTTGTACAGCACCATGGCCAGCATCACGCCGAAGTACAGCCCCATCACGTGGTTCTGGGTTGTTTCGGTGATGAAGAATTCACGCGGTGTGGACAGGCTCAGGGGTGCCTGCACGTTGCCGCTCTTGCGCATGATGTTCAGGTAGATGTCGTAGGCCTGTCCCGGCTCGAACTGCAGCGGCTGCACAAAGTGGCGGCCGGGCAGGGGGCGTTCAGTCATCGGTACTGCATAACCGATACGAAACTGCTCTTTGATCGTGCCCTGCTGCACCGAAAAGATATCGACCCGCTCCAGCAGGGGAAAGCGCAATTGCAGCAGCCAGGTCAAATGGTTGCGGGTCTCGTCGTCAACGCGAACCCTCAGGTGCATCCACACTGACGCATCGGTGTGTCCGAGGTTCAGCACGTCCTGTTCGGTGGGCTCAAATGGCTGATTTTTCAACAGAATATTGTGAATTCGCAGCTGATCCTGATCGTCCAGCAGTACCGCAGCTTCACCTTTGCCGATGGTCAGGTGGGTATTCCTGTCGCTGACCACCAGGGTGGATATTTCGGCAGCATGAGCCCACGGGGCCTGCACCAACAGCAGCAGTGCCAGCAGGATCAGACGAACTCGGGTGGCTTCCAATGCGCAAGGCAACTTCCACTCACGGCGACAGCAATGCCGTTGAGTTGTATTGGATGTCATCAATAAAGGTTCTTGTCAGAGACTAGGTTTTAACCAGTATAGACGGGAATTGAAACTGTGAAGTCGATGAAAGGAAATGGTGCATTCAGGCAGGCTGAACGCACCATCAATGACACAAAGCGAGTTAGTTTTGTTATTCGTCGGCCTGCTCTTCCGCCTGTTCCTCCATGACGGTCTTGATCATTTCCAGATTGCGCTTAACCACCGCCTTGTCGGCAGCGGGCACATTGTCGGCCACGTCCATCATCTGGCTGCCCATGCCCATCATCTGCTGCATCTGGGCTTTCTGTTCGGCGGTCATGTTGGGATTGGCCATCAGGGCATCCATGGCCTGCTTCATCTGGGCCCGGGTCTGGGCACTGTTGGTCTTCTGGTTGTCCATTTCAACGGCCAGGGTGGCGGCCATGATGCGGTCGCCCTGTTCCGCCCACTCGGCAGGGTCGCTGTAGCCGGACTGCTTGAGCACATTGCGCAGGCCACCGTACAGCTTGTGTTCTTTCATGTCTTTGAGGGCGTTGCTGAACAGGTTGCCGAATTCGGGATTGCGATTGGACTGCTGCTCTTCCAGGAAATCCAGTTCCTTCTGATCCTGGGTTTTCGACCACTCAATCACCTTGGCATAGCTTTGTACCCACTGCTGGACAGACTTGTCCGTCAGATCGGCAGCAAAGGCCGGCAGGCTGATGGCGAGGGCAAACAGGGCAGAAACAAAATGACGCATGACAGGCTCCATCTAAGTTGCGGTGTCTGGATTATGCCTGCGTCGGCAGGTGGCGCAAAGTGCAACAATTCACACCTGCGCCGTGACGGATCAGGCCTGAGCCTGTTCGGCAGCCTGACGGATCTTGCGGACCATGGATTTCAGGCCGTTACCGCGGGTGGGGCTCAGGTGCTGGATCAGTCCGGTCTGGCCGAAATAGCCATCCACGTCGAAGGCCAGAATAGCCTGGGGTGACTGGCCGTTGAACGCCGCCATCACCATGGCCGCCAGGCCGCGGACGATATGGGCGTCGCTGTCCACCAGAAAGTGCAGGGTGTTGCTGGCCGTGTCGTAATCCGCATGAATCCACACCTGGCTCTGGCAGCCGTGCACGAAATTGGCGTCGGTTTTAAATTCTTCCGGCATGGCGGGCAGCTTCTTGCCCAGATCGATGATGTAACGGTAGCGGTCTTCCCAGTCGTCGAAGAATTCCAGGTCTTCGAGGATGGAAGCGGCGGTGAATTCGCTGCCGAACGGATTGTCACGCATCAGAATAGTCCCAGTTCGAGTTTGGCTTCGTCGGAAATGTTATCGCGATTCCACGGCGGATCGAACACGATATTCACGATCACTTCATCCACATGGGGCACCTTGGCCAGCCGGTAACGCACATCATTGGCCAGCACCGTGCCCATGCCGCAGGTGGGCGAGGTCAGCGTCATGGTGACGGTGACGGTGTAATGATCGGGGGACTTTTCCGCGATGTTGACCCCGTACACCAGGCCAAGGTCAACGATGTTCACCGGAATTTCCGGATCATAGATGGTGCGCAGGGTGTCCCAGACGTGGTCTTCCTGCGGCACGTCGCTGTCCGATGGTGTGTATTCGATTTCTTCCCGCTGCAGGCCGAGCGCATCCGCATCGGTACCGTCAACCCGGGCCAGATTGCCCTTGTAGCGCACGGTGTAGTTGCCACCACGGGCCTGGGTAATGGTGACAAAGGCATTTTTCGGCAGCACGATCGGCTCGCCGGACGGCACGGCGCGAGCCGGGCAATCCCGCTCCACGGCCACCATGCGCTGTTCGACGGACGACTGAATCATTTGGTGACCGAAAAGCTTTCACCGCAGCCACATTCCGACGTGGCATTGGGATTACGGAACTGCAGCGTGGCGTTCAGGCCCTGCTTCACATAGTCCAGCTCGGTACCCTGCAGAATCGGCAGACTGTCCTCATCGATGAAGATGGTCAGTGCGTCGGACACTTTCATTTCCACTTCACCGGCCGGAGCGGCTTCCACCAGATCCATCACATACATGTAGCCGGAACAGCCGCTGGGCTTCACGCCGATATGGATACCTACGGCGTCAGGTTTTTCCTGCACCTTTTTTTCCATGTGTCGGATCGCTGCTTCGGTCAGCGTCAGGGATTTTCCCGGGATAAAAGTTTGCACGGTCATGACATCACTCCCGTTACAGTAAAAAGGTTTTGGCTTTTTCCAGCGCCGCGAAAAAGCGCTCCACGTCGTCCAGCGTGTTGTAGAACGCGAAGGAGGCGCGTACGGTGCCGGGGATGCCAAACTGATCCATGATCGGCATCGCGCAGTGGTGTCCGGTGCGCACGGCAACGCCCTGCTGATCCAGTAGCGTGCCCAGATCGTGGGGGTGGGCGCCTTGCAGCAAAAACGAAAACACCCCGGCCTTGTCTTTGGCGCGGCCGATCAGCCGGATATCAGCCATGCTGGCTGCACGTTCCAGACAGGCCTGCAGCAGCGCGTGTTCGTGCTGTGCCAGCCGGGTACGGTCGAACTGGTTCAGGTAATCGATCGCCGCGGCCAGGCCGATGGCGCCGGCAATGTTCGGCGTACCGGCTTCGAATTTGTAAGGCAGTTCGTTCCAGGTGGATTTTTCGAACGTGACCTTTTCAATCATTTCGCCGCCGCCCTGGTACGGTTGCATGGACTGCAGCAGGGATGTCTTGCCATAGAGCACGCCGATACCAGTGGGGCCGAACACCTTGTGGCCGGAAAACGCATAAAAATCGCAGTCCAGATCCTGCACATCAATGGACCAGTGTGGCGTAGCCTGGGCGCCGTCCAGCAGCACCAGCGCGCCTTTGGCATGAGCCTTGGCGACGATGTCTTTTACCGGATTGATGGTGCCCAGCGCATTCGATACATGCACGACCGACACGATGCGGGTCTTGTCGGTGAGCAGTCTGTCGAACGCCTCCATATCCAGTTCGGCATTGGCGGTAACCGGAATTACTTTCAGCGTGGCACAGGTCTGTTGCGCCACCAGCTGCCAGGGCACGATGTTGCTGTGATGCTCCATGGCGCTGATGAGGATCTCGTCACCGGCGCGCAGAAATGACCGCGCCCAGCTGTGGGCCACCAGATTGATGCTTTCGGTGGTACCGCGGGTCCAGATGATTTCGTGGCTGTGACGGGCGTTGATAAAACGCTGCACGGTTTCCCGCGCACCTTCGAATTCCCGTGTCGCCAGATCACTCAGGGTGTGAGCGCCGCGATGCACATTGGAGTTGATAGTGCTGTAGTAGCGGGTGAGTGCATCCATCACCACCTGCGGCTTCTGCGTGGTGGCGGCGTTATCCAGATACACCAGTGGCTTGCCCTTGACCTGCTGATGCAGGATGGGAAAGTCGGCGCGAATCGCGTCAAGATCAAAACCGCGCTGACTCATATTACAGACCCCACAGGGATTTCAGTTTGTCGACGTCGTTGAAAAAGCCAGCCAGACGATCCGCCACCAGTTGCTGGATGGCCGGGCTGGGAATCTGTTCGACTTTTTCATTGACGAAGCCCAGGCACAGCATGGCTTCGGCGCTGGCCTTGTCGATGCCGCGTGACTGGAAATAGAACAGGGATTTTTCATCCAGCTGGCCGATGCTGGCGCCGTGGGAACACTTCACGTCGTCGGCGTAGATTTCCAGTTCTGGTTTGGTATCCAGTTCTGCCTGCTTGGACAGCAGCAGATTCTTGTTGTTGAGATGGGCTTCGGTTTTCTGTGCATCCTTGTGAATGTGGATGCGGCCATTGAACACGGCGCGGCTGTCACCGGTTACGAAGCCTTTGAAAGTGGTATTGCTGGTGCAGTGCGGCTTGGCATGCTCCAGATTCAGGTGATTGTCGATATGCTGGCGATGCTTGCTGAGAAACACGCCGTTCATTTCGCAGTGGGCATTATCACCGTTGAAGGTCACATTGACGTCGTTACGCTTGAGAGCGCTGCCAAAGGCAATGCCGTGCTGCTCGTAGTGGCTGTCGCGGGCGAGCCGGATATGCAGGCCATTGATGTGTACCAGCGCTTCGTCTTCCACCTGTACGCGGGTGTGCAGCAGGCGCGCATTGGGTTGCAGCACGATTTCGGTGACGTGGTTGTGGAACAGGTTGGTCTGATCGCCACAACTGTCGAACTGCTCGATCAGCTGGAGTTCGGCACCGGGTTCTGCCACCAGCAGAATGCGGCTCTGTGCCCATGCCGGTGCAGACTGGGGCGTGCCCAGATACACCAGATACAGCGGCTGGGTCAGCTTCTGCAGCGCCGGCGCATGGATCAGCAGGCCATCGCGCAGGGTGCACTGATTCAGCGTGGCAAACAGGTGTTGCCGGGGCTGGTAGCCTTCACCCAGATGTTCGCTGATCAGCTGTTGCTGATCGGGATTGGTCATGCTGAACGGGGTAATCACACCCTGGTTTTCCAGATCGCTGAAATCCGACAGGGCGCGATCAAGCACACCATTGACGAATACGATGCGGCAGGCGTTTTCCAGCGCGACAAAGCGCCCGCGGGCACAGACTTCGTCAAACGTGGCGGCCGCCGGCCGGGCCAGATAATCCTGCTGCAGCAAGGCGGTCAGCGGCGTGTATTTCCACTGCTCGGATTTGCGGGTGGGCAGTTCGCTGGCCGCAAAGGCGTTGCAGGCGCGATCCAGTGGCAGCCAGGGCAGGATGCCGTGTTGCTGCGTGAGTGCCTGTTGTTTCCAGTCGTTGGGAGAAATCATGACAACCCGCCGTTATTGAATCCAGCTGTAGCCTTTGGCTTCGAGTTCCAGCGCCAGTTCGCGGCCACCGGATTTGACGATCTTGCCGCCCGCCAGTACGTGCACGAAATCCGGCACGATGTAGTTGAGCAGGCGCTGGTAATGGGTCACCAGAATAAAGCTGCGTTGACCGTCGCGCAGGGCGTTGACGCCTTCGGCCGCCACCTGCAGCGCGTCGATGTCGAGGCCGGAGTCGGTTTCATCCAGCAGGCACAGATTCGGTTCCAGCAGCGCCATCTGCAGGATTTCGTTGCGCTTTTTTTCGCCGCCGGAAAAGCCTTCGTTGACACCGCGCTTCAGAAAGTCCGGATTCAGGCTCAGGCTTTTGCATTTTTCCCGCGCCAGTTTCATGAAGGCCGGTGCATCCAGCTCGGGTTGGGCACGGTGCTTGCGTACTGCGTCAACGGACGCCTTGAGAAACTGCATGTTGCTGACGCCAGGAATTTCCACCGGATACTGGAATGCCAGAAAGATGCCTTCACGGGCGCGCTCTTCCGGTTCCAGTTCCAGCAGGTTTTGGTCCTTGTAAATCACTTCACCGCTAACTACTTCGTAACCATCGCGGCCCGAGAGCACATTGGCCAGCGTGCTTTTGCCGGAGCCGTTCGGGCCCATGATGGCGTGCACTTCACCAGGATTCACGGTGAGCGAGATGCCATTGAGGATGGTTTTGCCGTCCACTTGGGCGACCAGATCTTTTACTACCAGCATGGGATGTGTACTCATATTCAAATCAACCGTGGCCCTTTATCAACCAACTGCGCCTTCCAGACTTACTTCCAGCAGCTTGCCGGCTTCCACCGCAAACTCCATCGGCAATTCCTTGAACACTTCCTTGCAGAAACCGTTCACGATCATCGATACCGCCTTTTCTTCATCGATGCCGCGCTGCAGACACAGGAACAGTTGATCGTCACTCACTTTCGAGGTGGTGGCCTCGTGTTCCAGAATGCTGTCGGAATTGCGGTTCTCGATGTAAGGGAAGGTGTGGGCGCCACACTTGTCACCGATCAGCAGCGAATCGCACTGGGTGTAATTGCGCGCACCGTCGGCACGGGGTGAAATCCGTACCAGGCCGCGATAGACGTTTTCACTGCGGCCGGCGGAAATGCCTTTCGACACGATGGTGCTCTTGGTGTTCTTGCCCAGGTGAATCATCTTGGTGCCGGTGTCGGCTTTCTGGAAATTGTTGGTGAGTGCCACCGAATAGAATTCGCCGACACTGTTGTCGCCGCGCAGCACTACGCTGGGATATTTCCAGGTGATCGCGGAACCGGTTTCCACCTGGGTCCAGGAAATTTTCGAATTCACGCCGGCGCAGACGCCACGCTTGGTCACGAAGTTGTAAATGCCGCCCTGGCCTTTTTCGTCGCCGGGATACCAGTTCTGTACGGTGGAGTATTTGATCTGGGCGTTATCGAGTGCCACCAGTTCCACCACCGCCGCGTGCAGCTGGTTTTCGTCCCGCATGGGCGCGGTGCAGCCTTCCAGATAGGAGACATAGCTGCCTTCGTCCGCCACGATCAGGGTGCGTTCGAACTGCCCGGTGTTGAGTTCGTTGATGCGGAAATAGGTGGACAGCTCCATCGGGCAGCGGGTGTTCTTCGGGATGTAGACGAAGGAACCGTCGCTGAAGACGGCGGAATTGAGCGCTGCATAGAAGTTGTCGGTTTGCGGCACCACGCTGCCCAGGTATTTCTGGATCAGCTCGGGGTATTTGTGCACGGCTTCGGAAATGGGGCAGAAGATGACACCGGCCTTGGCCAGTTCTTCTTTATAAGTAGTGGCGACTGACACGCTGTCGAACACCGCATCCACCGCTACGCCCGCCAGCTTGCCGCGCTCATGCAGGGGAATGCCGAGCTTTTCGAAGGTGGCCAGAATCTCCGGATCCACTTCGTCCAGGCTCTTGGGGCCATCCTTCTTTTTGGGGGATGAGTAATAGCTGATGGCGTTGAAGTCGACTTCCGGATGACCCATGTGGGCCCAGCGCGGGATGTCCATCTTCTGCCACTGGGCAAAGGCTTTCAGACGCCATTCCAGCATCCATTCCGGCTCGTTCTTCTTGGCGGAAATGATGCGGATGACGTCTTCGTTCAGCCCGGGGGGGATGGTATCCGATTCCACCTGGGTGACGAATCCGGCTTCGTATTCGCGACTGATCAGGTCGTCGATCTCGTTGCCTTTGCTCATGGCGCTGTACTCTTAAAGTGTCCGCGTGTCGCGTGTTCAAGGGGCCGCTGCCAGCAGGCACGGCGACGTGGCGCCGGCAGACAGGGTGCGAAACCTGTGCCGGTTGGGAAATCTCTCTACGTAAATCAGAGTAAAAGAGTCGGGTATGAAAATCAATACCAATCTGGTATTCTTTTGTCATCCCTCAGCAAGGCTGCGCATTCTATGTTACGCATCGGCAAAATGACAGATTACGCGCTGGTGATCATGCACCGGCTGGCCAAATCCCCCTCGGCCCAGCTGCGCATGGAAGAAATCGCCCAGGCGACCCAGTTGGCCCTGCCCACGGTGCGCAAACTGATGCGCCAGCTGGTGAATGCCGGGCTGGTGCGGTCGGAGCGGGGGGCCAAGGGGGGCTACCAGCTGGCCCGGTTCCCCGAACTCATCAGCATTGCCCATATCGTGGCGGCGGTGGAAGGGCCGCTGGCCATTACGGAATGTTGTGATGACGATGGTGGCTGTGAGCTGTCGGGGGATTGTGATGTGGAGTCACAGATGCCCACCATCAACGAACTCATTACCCAGATTCTTGCCTCTATCACCCTGACCGACATGGCTCATCTGTGTGGCAGCGTGCAGGGTAACGTGGGGGCCCTGATCAGCCGGTTGCAGGCCCGGCAGCCTGCTAGCTACCTGCCAGATCCACCAGATAAAGCTGGTACAGCTTGGGCTCCATGATGGAATTCACCGGGACGTCGAGTTTGGCCATGTCCTCGCTGAAGATGCCTGCTGCCTGCATCACCTGTTCATTGATGTAACGGGTTTCCACGCTGACAGCAAAGCGGGCTGGTAGCGGCTGGCTGGAGGCCATGTTGAAGCCCCAGATTCCGAAAGCGGCACGGTGACGTGGTAGTTGTAAGTGTCGTCGAACACGGCGGCAAGCGTACTCTCGATACACCAGAACGTACGCCGGGTAATGAACGGGGACGAGCTCTGGGTTACCACTACACCGTCCGGCGCCATCCGGCGTTTGATCATGGTAGAACTCCCGCGAATACAGTTTGTTGATGGCTTCATTGTGCGGGTCCGGCATATCAATGATGACTCCGGTCATAGGCAATACCAGGCCGGTTAATGAACGTAAACGCGTCACCATTGATCACCTTCACCCTGGGATCGACAGGCTGTGGCCGTTCAGCTTGGCCAGTGGTGCAAACGAATGACTCAGGCGGGTGATGGCTGGGTCGATATCTACGAGGTCGATGTGGCGAACCTCGCTGTATTTCAGCAATCCTGCATCGCCAGACCGTCACCGCCCCCCAGTACCAGTATGTTCTCGCGCTTGCCGGGTGCCGCCATCAGCGGGTGACCAGGGCTTCGTGATAGCGATATTCATCCTTTTCGGAAAACTGGATATGGCTGTCGATAAACAGGCGGTGATCATGGCCGTTGCGGTGATTTGGTCACCACAATGTGCTGATAGGGCGACTGTTCTTCATAGATGACTTGATCGAAATAAAGATGGTGTTCAGCAAAGCTGCTGAGCCGGGTGCCGGCGACGGTAAAAGCAATCAAGGCAACCAGCACCATGACGCAGCTGCCCAGGTAAAGTGGATAGCGCTTTAGATGGGGGCGAAAATACACCACGTTGACAATGGCGGTCAGGATATTGATCAGGCTGATAGCAAACGAGGAGCGAATCAGGCCCAGCTGGGGCAACAGCAGCAGCGGAAAGCTGACCGACTCGATCAGTGCGCCAAGATAGTCCAGCGACATCACATTGGCGATGGACCGGCGTGTTCCCTCACGCTGTGACAGGATCTTTGGGAGGATCGGGATTTCGAGCCCCACCAGAGTACCGATGATCAGGATCAGGCTGTACATGACGGCGTTGTACAGCGCGTTCACCAAGGGGAACACCAGAAACAAGGTCAGACTGCAGATGCCACCAATGACCGAAATGGCGATTTCCACCTGGATGAAGCGGCTGATCAGGTCGTCGCCAATGAAGCGGGACAGGAATGAGCCCACCCCCATGGCGCACATGAAAAAGCCGATGGTGATGGAAAACTGGTAAACGCTGTTGCCCAGCAGGTAAGAGGATACCGTGCCAATGATCAGTTAGGGAGGCGATGCCACACAGGGCAACGATCAGGATGGAAAACAGCAGAATGGCCGATTGTTTATTGTTCAAATGACGATAGTCGTGGACCACCGTGTCGGCGATTGCATTCATGAATGAACAGCTCCGGATGGATGATGCCGGCAGGAGGCCCTGCCGGCGGGTCAGGCAGATGCCGGATTACTTGCCGAACGAGTGGCTTCCGGAAAAGCTTTCGGCGCGGCGCTGCTGTAGCTGCTGCGCGGGGTGACATTGCGGCTGGCGAAGCTGTTGGAGCTGATGCCGGAGGCGCTGGCGGCCCAGCAGGTTGCCGATGATGGCGCCTGCCAGGAAGCCCATGCCACTGAAGCGCATGTCGGTGGCGGTGCCCGACGTATCCGTGGCTATCAGACGGCTGCGCTCAGTATCGATTTCCACGGTGAACAGATCCTGCTCGCCGGCGTCCTGATATTGTTCTGGTTGATATCGTTAAAGCCCAGGAAGGAGCCGTCTTCGCGCAGATTCAGACCTACAGGGTTGGTCATGATCGGCGGATTGTTGAGCATCTGGTGAGGTTTGGTCGGTGAACGCCTGCATGGTTTCGCTGCTGGCTTCCTGTTCGGTGCCTGTTGCTTCAAAGCTGTTCAGGCTATCAATGAATACATCCAGCACTTTGCCCAGGTCCGGGCTTTCCACCCTGGAGCTGCAGCCCGCCATCAGTACGAACGAGGCGGCGGCAATGCCGGCAAACAGTTTGTTCATGTGTGTCTCCTGATTGGTATTTTCTAATTTCCAGAATTGTCGAGGTATTTGGGCAGCGTGCGCCCGACGATATGCAGGAAGCCTTGTGCGCACTGCCATGATAGGCAGCGGCAATATCAAAACGGATTAGTGGCCGCTGTTCTGCCCCTATGGACGGGTGGCGCGGTCGCGATACCAGAAACCCAGCAGTGCCCCCGAGATCAAGCCACCCAGATGTGCACCATTGGCCATCTTGAGTGAGCTGTCCCAAATACCCCATATGACCCAGCCAAGTGCGGCCACGGCGTAGGTCGCTGGGAAATTCCATCGGCTGCGATCCACACAATAATGACTGGAGACCCAAGTGTAGCCTACGGCGCCTAGGGCGACACCGGAGAGGCCGCCAAATTGGTGATTTTTCACAAAATATTCACTGATATTCCCGACAATAGCAGTCAACAATAGAAGAAGAATCAGGCGTCGGGATGATGTGTTGCGCTCGATCTGGCGGGCAAATTCAGTCCATACGACCAGATTGAGCAGCAGGTGCATGGGCGTGTGATGCAGAAGGTCGGGCTGAGCACACGCCATAGCTGGTCTGGATCTACGCCGTTTGTCGTCAGTGGGGGGAAACAGCGATGTGCTGCTGATCACCCCTGTCCAGGTAAATCCGAACAGGATCAGGCAGGCAAGGTTGACGCCCAGAGGACGGGCAGCGCTTTGACCAGCGCTGTCAGCCTGGTGGTCTTGTCGGTGATCCGCGAGACGTATTTAAGCATGCAATCGCGGTCGCAGATGACTATAACGTCGCCGCGCACGCACCCTCCTTTTAGTGAATTTCCCCTGAGGCATCCACCTTCATGGCCATCGAACCGATTTCGTTAACCGGCATTCTGGTCCTGGTTATCTTTTTGATCGGCATGACGCTGATCGTGTTTGAAGCCCAGCTGCACATGGATAAGTTCAAGCCGGCGATGTTCATGATGTCGGCGCTGCTGGTCATTGGTGTTCACTACGCGATGACGGATCCCGGCGGGTTCGAGCATTTTCTCGAAGCGCAGAATCACGTCAAGGAAGAACTGTTTGGCCTGATTGCGTTCATGGCCTTCATGTGGATGATCGTGGAGCTGCTCAATGAGCGCAATGTCTTCACCGCGCTCAACGGCCTGATGCTCAGTCGCGGTCTGGGTGCCAAAGGCATGTTCTACGCGACTGGTGCCCTGTCGGCCCTGCTGTCGCCGTTCCTCAACAACATCACCACGGCGATGATCTTCGGCAAGTCAATCAAGTCAATTTCCTGCAATGAGCGTTACACCCACATCGCCCTGTGCAACATCGTGGTGGCGTCCAACACCGGCGTGTGGTTCCTGGGTACCTCTACGTCGCTGATGGTGGTGCTGGCGGGCAAGATCTCGATTCTCGGCCTGCTGCTGCTGATTCCGTCGGCGCTGATCGGCTGGCTGCTGTTCGCGTTCACCATGCATTTTCTTTATTTGCGCCCCCTCAATGGTCAGGACAAGCTGAACGATGCCGCCGGCAGCCGGATGCAGCTGAAGCCCGGCGGTGCCAGTCTCACCGCAGTGGCGTTCCTGTCTATCGTGATGGCGGTGCTGGCCAACATTTTCCTGCATGTCAGCATCGATTTTGCGGTGGGTGTGGCGCTGGGGCTGGTGGCGATCTGGGCCTGGGCGCTGCGCTACAAGGGTATTCACCTGCCGTGGCAGGATCAGCTGCAGAAGGTTGAATGGAACGCGCTGCTGTTTTTCATCGGTATCATCACGGCGGTATCGTGCCTCAATCATGTAGGTTGGCTGCGCTATATTTCCGGCATGTTCGATATCATGTCCCCCACGTACGTTAACGTGTTCCTGGGTGTCATTTCCGGCATCATGGATAACGTACCGGTGGAAGCGGCGGCCCTTATGTCCAATCCGCAGCTGAGCGACAGTCAGTGGGCGCTCAACGCCCTGATGGTGGGCATCGGTGGTTCACTCACCGCAGTGGGCTCTGCGGCGGGCGTCATGGCGATGTCACTGGATCGCACTTACACCTTTGGTGTGCACATGAAATTCATGCCCGCCATCCTGGTGAACTTCCTTGGTTCCCTTGGCGTCTGGTACATACAGTTTGAGTGGTTGGGACTGGGGCATTAAGCCGCCAGCCCTGGTGAAGACAGGGAGTATGACTATATGAAACGACATTTTTCACTGGCTGCATTGCTGACAGCGTCACTGCTGGGTGGTTGTGCCGCCGACGGCAGTTTTGATACCTCGAAGGCACTGGTTGTCGGCGCCGGTGTTGTGCAGGCGGTGACGCTGGACGAAAACAGTGTCAAGCAGACTGCCTCCCTGGCGGCCGAACAGCTGGACGGCAAGAACACGGTGGCGGATGCCGGCAATGCCTACAGCAAGCGTCTGAATAACCTCGTTGCTGGACTGCAGAATTACGATGGCATGAGGCTGAACTTCAAGGTGTATCTGGCAGACGACGTCAATGCCTTCGCCATGGCCGACGGTACCGTGCGGGTCTATTCCGGCCTGCTGGATGCGATGCCGGACGATCAGGTGCTGGCGGTTATCGGTCACGAAATCGGCCACGTCAAACTCAAGCACAGCTACCGCCAGATGCAGTCCAAGCTGCTCACCGATTCGGTGTTTGCCGGTGTGGTGTCGGTGGGCGGGGTGATCGGTGAATTGACTGCAGGTCAGCTGGGCCAGCTCGGGTATGCGGCGGTGAACGCCCAGTTTTCCCAGAAGGATGAGCTGGAGTCCGACGAATACGCGGTGAAAATGCTGAAGAAAATGGGCAAGGACCCTTACGCCATGAAGCGCGCCATTGAGACTCTGCAGGCGAAGTACGGCAGTGGCGGCGGCTTCCTCAGTTCGCATCCATCCAATCCCAAGCGCATTGCCACCATCGAGGCGGCCATTCAGGGCAAGAAAAAGTAAGTAGCCTGTGTTGAGAATCGAAAGGCCGCGACCCTTCAGTCGCGGCCTTTTTTGTTTGGCTATACTGAATCCATAAGTCATTGACCGGTAAGCCCCTTATGGAATCTGCATACGCCACTGTGTCCCGCATTGCCAATGAAACCTACGGTCATTCCCGCCGCATCATGCCGGCCCAGCCCTGGTGGGAAAACCTGGAGTCTTCCTTTCACAAATTCCCGGACGATTTCGAACTGGATCTGCTCACCCAGCTGATGGTGGATGGCACGGCGGCGGTGGATCTGGCGACGCGCACGGCAGTAGCGTCGCTGGTGTCGGTGCTGGCGCTGCCATTGTCGTCGAATCCGTTACGTTTGAAGCAGGATCTGGAAGATGGGGCACTGTACCGGGAGCTGGCCAGCAGCCACGATGCCGGCCAGTTTTTCCGCTTTCCCAATGTGAAGGTGGATATGCGGGAGGGTCGGCCAGGGCTGGTCCATTTCCGCCCGGAAGACGGCCAATGCAGGATGCTGAGTTTTGACAGCCCGTTCCAGCCGGTCAATCCGCGCCTGCATGATCGTTATCTGAAGAACCAGCGCAACCGCCGCGCCATCGCCCAGTACTGGACCCACGATAACGGACCGCGTCCCACCATTTGCGTGGTGCATGGCTTCATGGCGGACCCTTACTGGGTCAACAGCCTGTTCCTGGGGCTGCCGTGGTTTTACAAGATGGGTTACGACATCCTGCTGTACACGCTGCCGTTCCATGGTGCGCGCCAGGGACGCTGGTCACCGTTCAGTGGTCACGGCTATTTTGCCAACGGCATTTCCCACATCAGTGAAACCGTGGCGCATTCCGTGTATGACTTCCGCATTTTTCTGAATTACCTGGAGCAGCGTGGCGTGCCCCGGGTGGGGGTGACAGGCATCAGTCTGGGCGGCTACACCAGTGCCGTGCTGGCGGCGGTGGATGAACGGCTGCACTTCAGTATTCCCAATGTGCCGGTGGTGAGTCTGTTTGATCTGATCCTGCAGTGGTTCCCGGCCAGCGCGGTGATCAAGACGGCCTTGCGGTTGAGTGGCATGTCGATCAAGGATGCCCGCCACATCATGGCGGTGCACTGTCCGCTCACCTATGCGTCGAAAATTCCCAAGGAACGCCTGATGATCATCGGTGGCGCGGGGGATCGGTTTGCGCCGCCCAAGCATGCGCGTCTGTTGTGGGATCACTGGGACCGGCCGGCGATCCACTGGTTTCCGGGAAACCATCTGGTGCACCTGGATCAGGGGCGCTATCTGAAGGATGTACGCAAGTTCCTGGAGGACATCGGCTTTGCCGATGACTGAGTGAAGATCGGTGAGGGGAAAGGCAGTGCAACAGCACCACTGCCGGGGTCAGGCTCAGTGCGCCTTGCTTTTGGTTTTCATCTTGATGTCATGCAGCATGTAGTACAGCACATAACCGCCGACAGCCAGTGAACTCAGAACAGCAAGCAGTCCGGCAACAACTGTTTCATCAACGTACATGGTGGACCTCTCATCTTTTTTAGTGTGTTGTTAGTGATGTTGGTTGACCCGGATCAATGTCCGGTCAATTTCGAGGTTAGTCCAGTCCGTAAACTAATACACCCCCATGTAACTATACAGTCTGAATACCCTGTTCCTTAGACCGTAACGGTACAAAGGAAACCGGCTAGACTGTAAAAAAACAGCCAGAGTTGCCTGATTCATGTCCAAAGCCGTTGCGCCAGCCAGCCTTGATGCCTGGGTTCGTCGTCTGGGTGATGAAGAGTTTCCGCTGTTTGCGCACACGGCGCGGACCATCGCGTCGATCTCGGCCAGTGATGAAACCCCGGCGGGGGAGCTGGCCCAGGTGATCCTGCGGGACAACACCATGACGGCCCGCGTTCTCAAGATGGCCAACAGCGCCTACTACAACCCCGGTGGCATCCGCATCAGTACCGTCAGTCGCGCCATCGTGATTCTGGGATTCAATACGGTGCGTAACATCGCCCTGTCGATCGGCCTGGTGGAAACCATGCTGTCCGGCTCCCGCCATGACAATGCGCTGGGTGAGCTGGTGTGCTCCTTTCACGCGGCAGTGCAGGCCAAGGAAATAGCCGATGAGATGCGGCTGGGCAATACCGAGGAGCTGTTCATCGCGGCCCTGCTGTACCGGATTGGCGCGCTGGCCTTCTGGTGTTTCCCCTACGGCAAGGATGATGCGCTGGAGTGGCAATACCACAACAGCAGTGACCGCAACGAGGCGGAGCGAAGGGTACTGGGCTTCACCCTGCGGGATCTGACCGTGGGGCTGACCCGGGACTGGCAGTTGAGCACGCTGCTGGCCACCGTGATGACCGCATCCAATCCGCGTGACCGCAGCCTGCGGGATGTGGCGTATGCCTATCGTCTGGCGGATGCGGTGAGTCGGGGCTGGGATCATCCGGAAACCCATAAGATCCTGCACAATATTGCCCAGATGCTGGGCAAGCCCCAGGAAGCGGTCACCCGTCTGGTATTCCAGAATGCCCAGAAGGCTGCCCGGGTAATGGAGGATTATGGCATCACCCAGACCTCGCGCTTCATACCGCCGGTGCCCGGTTCGGGCGCGACCCAGGCGCCACCGCAGCCTGCGCCAGACCAGCAGTTGCAACTGCAATTGAGCATACTGCGGGAATTAACCACCCTGCTGGCAGAAAAGGCGGATCTGAATCTGCTGCTCAGCACTGTGCTCGAGGGCATTTACCGTGGGCTGAAAATGGACCATGTGGTGCTGGCCATGACGGACCCGCGCCAGACCCGCCTGGCGGCCCGGCTGGTGCTCGGGGATGAGCGGGAGCAATGGCTGCAGCGGTTCCAGTTGACGCTGGATGGGTCTGACAACCTGTTCAAGCATGTGATGGGGCAGAATGAGCCGGTCTGGATGGACAAGCGGATGCGGCTGCAGCTGGCACCGCTACTGGGTGAACCGGTGCAGAGCATGGTGGGTGGCGGGGAATTCCTGCTGGCACCGCTGCGGGTGCAGGGCCAGGTGCGGGGCATCATTTTTGCCGACCGGCAACCGGGCGCTGCGCTGATTACCGAACAGGAATTCCTGAGTTTTCGCCATTTCTGCGAGCATGCCAATCTGGGATTCCAGCTATTGGCGGGCGAAAACCGCAAAGGCTAGCGGGGGCTCAGAGCACCATCGCCTTGGCTTTCAGCAGGCGGGTTGCCACGGGCTTGGGTGTACGTTCGATCAGCTGATCAGCGGTTTCGCTCAGCTTTTCAGCCTGTTGCTGGAACTGCTTGCGCTGCAGCGCGACTTTCAGTTCAATGCGGGACAGCTCGCCCTTGATGCGTTCACGGCGGGTCATGGCCAGCGCGATCAGTGTGTGGCGGTTTACTTTGTCGCTGATGCCGTAACGGCTCAGATAGTATCCTGCGGTATCAACCTGGCGCAGGGCCAGTTCAGCATAACGCTCGAGATTGTTCATAAAGACACCTGACATGGGGAACGTGTGGTTGGTCGGGTGGCGACGTTACCGGTAATTGTTAGAACCAACAACCTAATCCCGCGGCCGCCGGTACTGGTGAATTGGGCTATAGTGAAACGGAAGGAAAAAAGGGAAGCCAATCAGGGTGATAGCGTTATCAGGTCAGGCAGTGACAGCGTTCCGGGCGCCAGCATGGTGGCGTCCGCTGCTGTTTGTCGCGTTTCTGCTGGCTGCACAGACCTCCCGTGGTGAAGAGATTTACCAGATCAAGGCAGCCTTCATCTTCAATTTCACCAAGTTCATCAGCTGGCCGGCAGAGCTGGAGCAGGCGGGAGGCGATCTGCGGCTGTGCCTGCTGGATGGCAATCCCTTTGGTGACTATGTGTATCAGCTCAATGGGCGGAGGGTACGCAATTTCTACCTTCGGGTGAGCGAGACCAAGTCCCGTGACCAGCTGTCGATGTGTCACATTGTCTATCTGTCCGACCCGAAGGTGGACAGCGAGCTGCTGTCCGCGCTGGCTTCCCTGCCGATCCTGACGATTTCCGATGTGGACGGTTTCATGCCGGCCGGCGGGGGTATCAGCCTGTTCCCCGAAAATGAGCGTATCCGCTTTGATATCAATCTGCAGCGGCTGAAGAGCTGCGGTCTGGATGTCAGTTCCAAGCTACTCAGCCTGGCAAGGCAGGTGCACTGACATGGGCTGGTCGAACCTGTCGTTCAAAGGCAAGCTGATGTTGATGATGCTGCTGACCATCGCCAGCGGTGTCGTCCTGATGGGACTGTTCTTTGTCACCTATGAGCGGGTACACATGCGCCAGCAGCTGGAGCATGAAATCCAGGTGACGGCGAAGGTGGCCGGTTCCCAGATCATGGCGGCGCTGATGTTTGATGATGTGGATACCCTGCAGGAAAGTGCCAACAGCCTGCGCTTCGATGGCACCATCGAAGTGGTTTGCATCTATGGCGCTGATGGCATTCTGCGGGTCCAGTCCTATCCGGGTGAACAGCGTGGATTCACTTGTCCGCCGGCCCCCGGGGTCATTGATTCCGGCTTCAGTGGCGAGCGTTATCACTTCAAGCGCACGCTCTACAGCGATGACATCCTGCAAGGTACCGTGTATGTGCGGGCCACCCTGGCCTACGTCGAGGCCCACATGCGGCGCTATGTCTACATGATGCTGATTGCGCTGGCGGTGGTGTCGGTGGTGTCGCTGCTGGTGGCATTGTGGCTGCAGCAGGTGGTAACCCGTGCCATTACCCTGCTGGCAGATACCGCAGGAAGCATCACTGACCAGAAGGATTATTCCCTGCGCGCACTGAAACTTGGGGATGACGAGATCGGCCGCACGGTGGATGCGTTCAACCAGATGCTGACCGTGGTGGAGCAGCGTGAGAAGGAACTCCAGCAGGGCAAGGCTGATCTGGAACATACGGTGAATGAGCGTACCTCTGAGCTGCGGGCCGCCAATCGTGAACTGGAAGCGTTCAGTTACTCGGTCTCCCACGATCTGCGTTCGCCGCTGCGGGCGATCGATGGTTTCAGTCAGGCGTTGCTGGAAGAATACGATGCCCAGCTGGATGATGTCGGTCGCGGTTACCTGGAGCGGGTGCGCGCCGCCAGTCAGCGCATGGGCGTGCTGATTGATAATCTGCTGCGACTGTCCCGGGTGACACGGCAGGAATTGCAGCCTGAGCAAACGGATATCTCTGCCATGGCGCAGGAGATTCTGCGTGAGTTGCAGGAAGGCGAACCTTCCCGCCAGGTCGAGTGCAGTGTCCAGTCTGGCATGGTGGCATACTGTGATGCCAAACTGATCCGGATCGCCCTTAACAACCTGCTGGAAAATGCCTGGAAATACAGTTCGCGCCAGGCGAATGCCGTGATCAAGATCGGCTGTCAGGGCGGCATCTATTTCGTGCAGGATAACGGTGCGGGATTCGATATGCGTTACGCCGACAAGCTGTTCGGGGCGTTCCAGCGCCTGCATACCAAGGATGAATTTGAAGGAACCGGCGTCGGGTTGGCCACGGTCGCCCGGGTGATCCACCGTCATGGCGGCGAGATCTGGGGTGAAAGTGAACTGGGCGCCGGCGCTACATTCTTCTTTACGTTGCCAACGCCTTTTGGCGGATAACCTGTTGGGTGGGTTGACGTTTGCCGGGCCGGGCCTTAATGTCGGTAAGGCTCGCAGGATGGATCGTTATATCCCACCGGAATATGAAGAATGGACAACATGACGATATTGCTTGTTGAAGACAACGCCGATGATGAGTTGTTGGCGCTGCGAGCGCTGAAGAAGACCGCCGTCCCCAATGAAGTCGTGGTCGCCCGCGACGGTGAAGAAGCCCTCGAATATATCTTTGGTCATGGCCGTTATGCCGGTCGGGATGTGTCTAAACAGCCCAAAGTCATTTTTCTCGACCTCAAACTCCCCAAGCTGAACGGCATCGAAGTACTGCGCAGCATTCGCAAGGATGACCGTACCAGTCGTGTTCCCGTCGTGTTGCTCACCTCATCGGATGAACACCAGGATCTGATTGACGGCTACGACAGCGGCGCCAACAGCTATATCAACAAGCCCGTCGATTTCAACGAGTTCGTGGAGCAGGTCAAGCTGCTCGGACAGTACTGGCTAGGTATTAATCGCGTTCCCGCCCTATACTAAAAACAAAGATGTTCAGGGAGAGCAGTGTGGACAGAGTGCTGAAGGTACTGATAGCCGATGACTCGGAAGACGATGCCTTGTTGCTGGTCCGGCACTTGAAAAAGGGCGGCCTGAATTGCCGTTTTGAGCGGGTCGACAATGCGGACAGCATGCGGGAAGCGCTGCTGCGGCAGGATTGGGATCTGGTGGTGACGGATCACAACATGCCGGCGTTCGGTTCCTCGGAAGCGTTGTCATTGGTTAAGGCATTGCGGCCGGATGCGCCGGTGATCGTGGTGTCGGGTGCCATTACCGACGATATCGCCGTCAATTCCATGAAAGCCGGTGCCCAGGATTACATCATGAAGGACAACCTGGCGCGCCTGGTGCCAGCGGTCGAGCGTGAGTTGCGGGAAGCAGAGCATCGTAACGCACGCAAGGAGGCCGAAGAGCAGGTCGCCTATCTGGTCTATCATGACGCCCTCACCGACCTGATGAACCGGGACCAGTTCAAGAAGCAGCTGGAAGCCTTCCTCGAATCTGCCCGAGTCCACAATCATGAACATGCCCTGCTGTATGTGGATCTTGACCAGTTCAAGATCATCAACGACACCTGCGGCCATGTGGCGGGAGATGAACTGCTCAAACAGATTGGCAAGGTGATCAAATCGCGTCTGCGCGAACAGGATCGGGTTTCCCGTCTGGGTGGGGACGAGTTTGGCATCCTGCTGGGCGAGTGTGGTCTGGAGCAGGCAGTGCAGATGGCCAGAAAGCTGCACGATGCCATCAAGGATTATCGTTTTGTCTGGAATGAGCAGCCGTTTGTGGTGTCGTCCAGTATCGGTGTAGTCCAGATCAACAGCGTCTCGGTGGATGTGGAGGAAGTGCTCGCCAGTGCCGACATGGCGTGCTACGCCGCCAAGGACAAGGGGCGCAATTACATTCAGGTGTTTGACGTCAACGACCGTGAGCTGACCCATCGCCGCGATCAGATGCATTGGGCGTCACGTATCCGCCGCGCCCTCGACGAAGATTCGTTTGTGCTGTACACCCAGGCCATCGTTGGCTTGGCCCGGTCGCAGCGCCATGAGGAATTTCTGGTGCGGATGCGGGACAAGGACGCGATCATCGCCCCGGGCGTATTCATGCCGGCGGCGGAGCGCTTCAATCTGATGCCTCTGATCGACCGCTGGGTGATCCGCCACGCCTTCGCCCATGTGAAGAAGTGCATCGAGCGTGGGCAATGCAGTAACGGCGATCTGTTTTTCATCAACCTGTCGGGCTCGTCCCTCAGTGACGAGTCTTTCTTTGCCTATATCAGGCAGTGTCTGGAAGAGTTCCAGCTACCCGAGCGCAAGATCTGCTTCGAAATCACCGAGACCACCGCCATATCCAATCTGGATACGGCGTCCGTGTTCATTTCCGAAATCCGTGATCTGGGCTTCCTGTTCGCCCTGGATGATTTCGGGGTGGGCATGAGTTCGTTCGCCTATCTGAAGGCGATCCCCGTGGATGTGCTCAAGATTGACGGCGGCTTCGTCCGTAACATGCTCAACGATCCGATGGATCAGGCCATTGTCGAGGCCTGTAACAAGATTGCCCACTCCGCAGGACTGGTGACGGTGGCGGAGTTCGTGGAAAACCACGATATCGAGGAGCGTTTGCGTCAGATTGGGGTGGATTTTGGTCAGGGGTATGGCATTGAAAAGCCCCGACCGCTGGATTCCTGAGCCGTTCTGGCCCCTGACGGTGTTCTGCAGCATATAATTTTCCAATAAATATCCGACGGATACCGTCAATTTCCGCATGATTGCTATAGTTATAGGGATTTGATGCCTGCTGGAGCAACTGGATTTGAAGTGGCGGTGGTTATTGTTGATGGTGGTGTTGGTGGTTGCCGGGTGCTCCCGGGAGTCTCCGCACGCCCTGAAAGTGGCTACCAACGCCTGGCTTGGCTATGAGCCGCTCTATCTGGCCCGCTATATTGGCGCCTACCCACCCAGTGTCGATATGGTCCAGTTGCCTTCGGCGACGGATGTCATGCGGGCGCTGCGCAATGGCAACGTGGATGTGGCGGCGCTGACCCTGGATGAGGCGATGCTGCTGGAATCCCAGGGGGAGGACCTGGTCTTATTGATGGCCATGGATTTTTCCGATGGTGCCGATGTGGTGCTGGGGCGTTCTCCCGTGCAGAGCCTGAAGGATCTCAAGGGGCAGCGGGTGGGTGTCGAAAACACAGGTCTTGGGGCGCTGGTGTTGTCGGCCGCCCTTGAAATGGCAGGCTTGACCCTGGGTGATATCAAGGTGATTACCCTGCCTGTTGATCAGCACCTGACGGCTTACACCGCTGGCGACGTCGATGCCGTTGTCACCTTTGAACCGATAGCCACCCAGTTGCGTAATCAGGGAGCCAATTTGCTGTTCGACAGCAGTGCGGTGCCCGGGCTGGTGGTGGATGTACTGGTGGCGAGGCAGTCGATATTTCCGCAGCACGGCAACGCCATCGTGGATCTGCTTGATGGTTATTATCAGGCCCGGCGTTACATGGTATCCAACGCTCCCGATGCACACTCTTTCATTGCCCGGCGCATAAAGCTTTCCGCCGACGAACTGTCGGCCGCATTTGCAGGTCTGCGCCTGCCAACCCTCCAGGAAAATCTCGACTGGCTCGAAGGTGCACCCAGTCCGTTTGAACAGAACAGTGTGCGCCTGCGTGAATTGATGCAACAGCGCGGTTTATTGTTGAGCGGCAGTCCCGGCAGTCTCAAGGCTGACAGTCAGTGGCTGCGGCGGGTACGCCCATGAGCATGCCCACCCGTTCACTTGGACTGCTGGTGACAGCGGTGGTATTGCTGGGTTTTCTGCTGCTGTCCATCGTGTTTGGATTCAATCAGTATCAGGCGCAAAAGCGCCAGGCATTTGATGATGCGCTCTACAACCTGCGTACGCTTCTGCTGATGAACCAGGCCCGCATCGAAACCGAGTTTGCCGTCGGTGACATGAACAGCCTTGAGCGGGATGTGATGTCACTCAAGCTGCTCAAGGATGTCGAGCTCAGTGCGATCGTCAACGAACTGGGTACGGTGATTTTCAGTTCTGATTTTCTGATTCTGGATCAGGTGGCGGCCAATCAGCTACCACAGTTCGACAACGATGTCGCCGAACGGGCCCGCCGCGATTATCGCCCCCTCAACGTGGCTGATCCCACCCACGAAAATATCTATGCCTATTACCCGGTGATCATGAGTCATACCAGCATGAGCGCACGTCCTGATCGGGTTGGTTTGCTGTTTGTGCACTGGAATATGGGGCGTGCCTACCAGCAGATCGGCATCAATCTGATCAAGGATCTGACAGCGATGTTTGGTCTGATGCTGCTGATCAGTCTGATGCTGATTCTGGTGCTGCAGCGCATTGTGCTGCGGCCGCTGCAACGCCTGAAACAGAAAGCCGCCCGCATCGCCGAAGGCGAGGAAGTGAATTCACTGCAGGTGGAAGGCATTGCCGAGATTCGTGATCTGTCGCTGGCGCTGAACCGGATGAACATGAAACTGGGCGCCAATCTGCAGGAAATCAAGCGCAGCGAACAACGCTGGGCCTTTGCCCTGGAAGGGGCCGGCGATGGCGTGCTGGATTATGACTTGCGCTCCGGTACCTGCTATTTCTCGCCGCAGATGCGCCGTCTGCTGGGCTTGAATCCGGAGCAGCCGGTCAGCTGGGACATCTGGCGTGATCATGTGCAGGAAGACGATTGGCCGTTCGTGGAGCGGCGTCTGCAGCGTCACATGCAGGGACTGACCGATTACTGCAACGTGGAATACCGGCTCGCTGCCGACAGCGGTGAACAGCGTTACATCCTGATGCGCGGCAAAGTGGTGGAATGGCTGGCGGATGGCAAGCCGGCGCGGCTGATTGCAACCCAGTCGGATATCACTGCACGACGCAAGATGGAAAACGCCCTGCGCAGCAGTGAAGAAAAATACCGCCGTCTGTTCGATCTGGCGCAGGAAGGTATCTGGGTGATCGATGCCGATGGCAAGACAACCCTGGTTAATACTGCGATGGCAACCATGCTGGGCTATCGCAAGGAAGAAATGCTGGGTCGGCCGATCTACGATTTCATGGACGCAGATGCCAGCCGTGTCGCCCAGGAAAATCTCAAGCGGCGTGCCCATGGTATCGAGGAGCAGCACGATTTCGAATGGCTGTCCCGCACCGGCCGCAAGGTCTACACCACCATGCAGACTGCGCCGATTTTTGACGATAACGGCGTGTTCGTGGGCGCGATTGCCGGCATCATGGATATCACCGAGCGACGCCGGGCCGAAGAACGCATCCGGCGGCAGGTACTGTTCGACGATCTCACCCACCTGCCTAACCGGCGCATGCTCAATGACAAGCTGTCGCAGGAGCATGCCCGCGCCATTCGCCATCATCATATCGGCGCCCTGCTGTTCATCGATCTTGATAACTTCAAGAACATCAATGATTCGCTCGGTCATCCCATTGGTGATGGTCTGCTGGTGGGCATTGCCGAGCGTCTGCATAACGTCATGCGTGAGGAAGATACCCTGGCCCGCCTTGGGGGTGACGAGTTTATCGTATTGCTGCCCGAGTTGAGTGATCAGCTGGGTGAGGCGGCGGCGCAGGCCCGGCAGGTGGCGCTGAAAATTCAGAGCGCGCTGGTGGAACCGTTTGATGTGTCAGGCCATCGCCTCACTGCCGGTTGCAGTATCGGCATTGCCCTGTATCCACAGGATCAGGAAAGCATCCACGACATTCTGAAGCAGGCGGATTCCGCCATGTATCGTGCCAAGGAAGAAGGCCGCAATGCGGTCTGTATCTACAGCAAGGAAATGCATGAAGAGATCGAGCACAACCTGCGGCTGCAGATGCGCTTGCCGGCAGCGCTGGAAGCGGATCAGTTCGAGCTTTATTTCCAGCCCCAGTTCAATCACCGGCGGGAACTGATCGGGGCGGAAGTGTTGCTGCGCTGGCGTGATCCCGAGCTTGGTTTTATCCGGCCGGACCAGTTCGTACGGGCGGCCGAGGAATCCGGTTTTATTGTGCCGCTGGGGGATTGGGTTTTGCGCAAGGCCTGCGAGCAGCTGCGCGACTGGATCGATGCCGGCCTGCCGCCCAGCTTCGAGCGTCTGGCCATCAATATCAGTGCACGTCAGTTCGCC
This sequence comes from Gammaproteobacteria bacterium, assembly GCA_041395845.1. Classification (GTDB taxonomy): domain Bacteria; phylum Pseudomonadota; class Gammaproteobacteria; order Pseudomonadales; family Ketobacteraceae; genus Ch67. The sequence continues at coordinate 10,479 of JAWKZS010000031.1, read as the reverse complement.
CTGGAGAATTTCCCGCAGCGGGTGTTCGACGTCGCGCAGGAATACCGGATCGATCCACGCCAGATCGAACTGGAGATCACCGAAAGCATGCTGCTGAACCGGCTGGAACAGGTGGTGGAGAAGCTGCAGGAGTTGAACACCATGGGCTTCTGCATTGCGCTGGATGATTTTGGCACTGGCTATTCATCCCTGTCCTATCTGCGCTCCCTGCCGTTGCACAAACTCAAGATCGATCAGGCCTTCGTGCGGGATATCCAGAACGACAAGAACGACCGCGCCATCGTGGAAACCATCATCGCCATGGCCCGCCACATGGAGCTTGAGGTCATCGCGGAAGGGGTAGAAGAAGCAGACCAGTTGCAGTTCCTGCAGGAGCACGGTTGCCTGCAGTACCAGGGCTATTATTTTGCCAGGCCGATGCCCGCGAGCGACTTCAGCCGCGACTGGTTGCAGCCCGCCGCAGTCGACTAGCCGCCTGTCAGTTCGGCCTGCCGTTCCAGCGCCCCCTTCGTTGGTCGGGGTGCTGCGGATTTTTCGAATTGGACCACATTTTCCTGCCCCGAATCTCATTATCATGGTGCGCGCTGCCTAATGTTCGACCAATAACAGGGCAGTCACCATATCAGTAGTAAACGTTGGCGCTTGCAGGCAGGAAGTCGGAGCGCGAGCAGGGAATCCCGTCGGGAGTTCGGGGTTCGGGGGACAGCATGTCGACATCACCAAAATTCAGGATCACGATCCAGGGCTTTGCCGTGGGTGCGCGAGAAGAGCGGGTGCGGCTGGCGCTGGGCAAGCGCTTTGGGCTGACACCGCAACAGACAGAGCAGCTGCTGCAGAATCAGGCCGGTCCGCTGGCCGGATTGCTGGAGCATCAGGTTGCCTTTGAAGTCCGCAACGAATTGCAGGCCATGGGTCTGGAATGCCGGATTGCGCCCGCGCCCCGTGCGAATATTCAGGGTCTGGCGGACAAGGTGACGCTGCAGGCTTCCGATTCGGCGCGCCGTCTTGGCCAGGCCGCACCGGTGCAGCGGGCGCCCCACCGGGCCCAGTCCATGCGGGCCGGCAAAGTGCGGGTAGAGCCCCGGGCAGCTCGTTCATCATTTTCCTTTTCACCCGGATGGCGTGTGGCCATCATCGTCGCCCTGGCATTGTTTGCCGGGTTCAGTCTGCAGGGTGCCCGCGAGCCGGGGCACGATACTGTGGCTGCCGCCGACAGCGTCCACTGATTGCCTCATTGCCGCCGGATCCATTCTGGTGCGATCCTGCCAGCGCGGGTTGGCGCTGCGCGGATGTTTTGGTACCATCGTGCAGATTGGATAACCCAATCGTGAACAGACGGGGCAGGTCGTGAAAAAAATACTGAGAAGAACAGTCTGGGTGCTGGGAGTACTGCTGGTGGTGGCAGTGGGGGCGGGCGTGGCGGTGATGTGGCCGTTTCTGCGCTACCCCGTGACGACGGTCGAGATCCAGCGGGTGGAACCGCTGCCAGCCCAGGCTCAGGGCACCCTGCTGGCCGGCGTGGCGGAACGGGATATCACCCCGCCGGTCGGCATTCCCAAGATGGGTTATTCTGCCTGGGCCCGGCCGGCGGACGGATTCCGTAACCGGCTCAAGGCACGGGCCTTTTACCTGAAAGCGCCAGATTCGGTGCCGGTGGTGGTGGTGCAGGCGGATCTGCCGGCCAGTTCCCTGGTGCTGAACCTCAAAGTCGCCGAGCAGGTAGCGGCCCACACCGACATTCCAATGCAAAGCATCGCGCTCCATGTCACCCATACCCACAGCGGGCCGGGGCAGTTCATGGACAGCGACTTCTATAACGCCTTTGGTTCCAATCTGCCTGGTTTTGATCCCCAGCTGTTCGATTTTCTGGTTCGCCAGATCAGCGAGGCGGTGATCGAGGCCTATACCACCCGTCGGCCGGCCCGGGTGGCGGTGGGTTCCACCGAGATTTACGGTGCCACCAAGAACCGTTCCATGGCGGCCTATGTCCGCAATGACAACGTGACCGACAAACAGCAGGACGACGCGGCGGCGCTGCGGGCGGTGAATCCGTTGATCACCCTGGTGCGCATCGACGGCCAGACCCCTGATGGCGACTTCAAACCGCTGGGGGCGTTTTCGTCCTTCGCCATTCATGGCACCGGCATTCCGCCGTTCACCCACCCCTATCATGGCGATGTCTGGACCTTCTTCGAGCGTGAACTGGAGTGGCGCATTGCCAATGCATACCAGCCGCCCTGGAAACCGGTGCACGGCCCGTTCGAAGCCAACCATGCCGACAACAATCCCAATTACCGTTCCGGCCTGCGCGGCGACATCGAAACCCGGCGCATTGGCCTGGCGCTCGCCGACAAGGCCTGGACCCTGTTCCAGCAACTGGATGACCAGCTGAGCGCGGACGTGGTGATCAATGCCGCCATGCGGGAAATCGATCTGCTGGCATTGCGGCCGCAGGATGAACAGACTCTATGTGATCGGGCGATTGCCGGTACCGCAGTAGTGGGTGCAGCGCAGGGGGATGAAGTGTTTCCCATCAGTTATCTGCCACCGTTCCAGCGCGGCTGGCCGGATGATGGCGACGATGACTGCCATGGCGCCAAGCGCTGGATGCTGGGCCCGCTGCAGGCCATCGGACTCGCCCCCCAGCGCTACCCGCACCGGGTGAATATCCGCGCCGTGCAGGTGGGTGATCTGGCCCTGGTCGGTCTGCCGTTCGAGATTACGTTCGAGGCCGGCAATCGTATCGAGCGGGCCATTGCGAGGGCGTACGAAGAGCAGGGTAAATCGATCCGGCATACCGTGGTGAGCAGTCATACCAACGGCTTCTTCGGTTATAGCACCACGCCGGAAGAATACGGCGCCCAATGGTATGAGGGCGGCCACACCATCTACGGCCCCAACACCACCCCGTTCCTGACCACCGAAACCGCGAAGCTGGTAAAAGACATGCTGCAGCAGCCCGGCTATGTCGATCTGCCGGAACGCTGGACCTTCGCGCTGGCATCCAAAAGCTATTTCCCTGCCGTCAGCGATGCCCGCGGCAAACGGGTGGAATTGCAGGCACCGGCGTTCACCGATGCGGCGGCCAACCGTGAACCGTACTGGGAATGGCAGGTACTGGATGTGGCGCCCGCCCAATTGGCACTGCACGAGCCGCTGCTGGCAGTGGAAACCAGTACCGATGGCATCACGTATGTGCCCCTGCTGAACGACTACGGCTTCGCGGTTGACGATCAGGGTTATGACCTGCAGATCATTCATGACGCTGACAGCGATGCCGGCATGGCCCGCTATCAGGTGCGCTGGCACAATCCGCCGGTGGCGGTGCCAGGGCAGTGGTTCCGGTTGCGGCTGGAATCGCGCGCAGGGTTGGATGTTCTGTACTCTTCTGCGTTCCGCTGACCGGTGAAAAATAATACGGTTTTGTGACTGCTTGCGCTTGTGTTGGTGGGGCGCAGGTTTAGACTGCGCGCTTTAGACCCAACAGGAGGGAAACCATGAAAAAGACATTACTGGCGAGCGCACTGCTGCTGGCGGCATCCACCGCATCGGCTGCCAATTTCAACTACACCTACGGCGAAATCGGCTATGGTGAAGGCCCCGCAGATGGCGACGGCATTTTCTTTGGCGGCGCAGTGGATCTGCAGCAGGGCTTTGGCCTGATCGGTTCCTACTATGCCCTGGATTACGATGGTGGTCGTTGGGCTGAGGATGGGGATTTTGACATCTTCACGGTGGGCGTGCAGTTTCATACCGCACTCAACAATCAGGCGGATTTCGTGGGTAGCGTGCAGCTGATCAATGCCGATGCAGACTGTGAAGCCTTTGGCACCGACTATTGCGATGACGAAAACGGCCTGCTGCTGCGTGGCGGTATCCGCTTTGCGATCCAGCAGAACCTGCAGCTGGAAGGCGACCTGTCCTACAACACCAACGATTACTGGGATGACGACGAGCTGGGCATCAAGGCCGGCCTGCGTTTCTACGCCGACCGTCAGCTGTCCATTGCCGGTGGCGTCGCGTCCGATCAGGAGCTGGATGGCCTGTTCATCAGCGGGCGTTACGATTTCTGATCAGTGTCGAATTGCCTGATTGAATCCGGGAGCGGCCTGCGGGCCGCTCTTTTTTTGTCGGTGCTGTTTTCTGTACACTTCCCCCGCTTCGTTTAGAATGAATTCCAGCTTTCCTTTCACTCACCATCCTGGAACCAGAACGACAACATCATGACCCAATCCATGGATTTCGAAGGCGTTGAGCGCCTTCCCCTCAAGGAATACACCGAGCGTGCTTACCTCGACTATTCCATGTACGTCATTCTCGATCGCGCCCTGCCGCACATTGGCGACGGCCTCAAGCCGGTACAGCGCCGTATCGTCTACGCCATGTCCGAGCTGGGCCTGCGTTCCTCCGCCAAACACATGAAATCGGCGCGCACCGTGGGTGACGTGCTGGGTAAATACCATCCCCACGGCGACAGTGCCTGTTACGAAGCCATGGTGCTGATGGCCCAGCCGTTCAGCTACCGCTATCCGCTGGTGGACGGCCAGGGCAACTGGGGTGCGCCGGACGATCCGAAATCCTTCGCCGCCATGCGTTATACCGAATCGCGGCTGGCGCCCTATGCGGATGTGCTGCTGGGGGAAATTGAGCAGGGCACCGTGGACTGGGTGCCCAACTACGACGGCCGCAATCTGGAGCCGACCCTGCTGCCGGCGCGCCTTCCCAACGTATTGCTGAACGGTTCCACTGGCATTGCGGTGGGTATGGCGACCGATATTCCCGCCCATAACCTGCGGGAAGTCGGCACGGCCTGTATCCGCCTGCTGGAAGATCCGGGCTGTTCCATCGATGACCTGTGCGAAGACATTCAGGGCCCCGATCTGCCGACAGCGGCGGAAATCATCACGCCCCGGCACGAACTCATCAAGATGTACATCACCGGCAAGGGCTCGTTCCGCCAGCGCGCCACCTATGTGATGGAAGACGGTGACATCATCATCAACGCGCTGCCCTATCAGGTGTCCGGCGCCAAGGTGCTGGAACAGATCGCCGACCAGATGAACAAGAAAAAACTGCCGATGGTGAGTGACCTGCGTGACGAGTCCGATCACGAATGTCCCACCCGCCTGGTGATCGTGCCCCGCTCCAACCGGGTCGATGTCGAGCAGCTGATGAACCACCTGTTCGCCACCACGGATCTGGAGCGCAGCTACCGGGTCAACCTGAACATGATCGGCATCGACGGCCGGCCCCGGGTGAAAGGCCTGTACGACATCCTCAACGAGTGGCTGGAATTCCGTGTCACCACCGTGCGCCGGCGCCTGCAGCATCGTCTCGACAAGGTGATGGAGCGGCTGCACATCCTCGAAGGTTTGCTGATCGCCTATCTGAACATCGACGAAGTGATCCGCATCATCCGCACCGAGGACGAGCCCAAGCAGGTGATGATGGAGCGCTTCGGCATTTCCGACATCCAGGCCGAAGCCATCCTCAACCTGCGCCTGCGCAATCTGGCCAAGCTGGAAGAGTTCGAGATCCGGGCCGAGCAGGAAAAACTCGAAGCGGAACGCAAGCAGCTGGAAGAAACCCTGGGTTCCTATCCGCTGCTGAAAAAACTGATTGTGTCCGAACTGAAGGCCGACATGGACAAGTTCGGTGATGACCGCCGTTCCCCCATCGTGGTGCGGGGCGAAGCCAAGGCGCTGGATGAAACCGAGCTGGTCGCGGCCGAGCCGGTGACCGTGGTGCTGTCGAAGAAAGGCTGGGTGCGTGCCGCCAAGGGCCATGATGTGGATCCCACCAGTCTCAGCTACAAGGCCGGCGATGAATTCCAGTCGGCGGCGAAGGGCAAGTCCAACCAGAATGCCATCTTCTTTGATTCCACCGGTCGCAGTTATACCTTGCCGGCCCACACGCTGCCGTCGGCGCGGGGGCAGGGCGAACCGCTGTCGGCCCGGCTGGAGCCACCGTCCGGTGCCACCTTCGACGGCGTGCTGATGGGCTACGACAACCAGTTGTGCCTGATGGCCTCGGATGCGGGCTACGGCTTCATTCTCAAACTGGCGGACGCCCAGTCCCGCAACAAGGCGGGCAAGGCGCTATTGAGTCTGCCGCCGAAGTCCCGCGTGCTGCAGCCGAAACTGGTGAGCGATGCAGACAACGAATTCGTTGTGGCAGTGAGCAACGAAGGCCGCATGCTGGTATTCCCGCTCAAGGAATTGCCGGAACTCGCCAAGGGCAAGGGCAACAAGATCATCAGCATTCCGTCAGCCCGCGCCGAAGCCCGCGAGGAATTCGTGGTGGACGTGGTGGTGCTCAACCGTAACCAGCAGCTGAAAATCATCGCCGGCAAACGCCACATCGGCCTCAAGTTCAGCGATCTGGAACACTACATGGGTGAGCGCGGCCGTCGCGGCAGCATGCTACCGCGCGGGTTCCAGAAAGTGGATGCGATTGAAGTCGTTGATTGATCCGCCAGGGGCCTGCTACGCGAACGGCAATGCGTAGTAGGCCTTCTGGATCTGCCCGGCCGGAATGCGCGCCAGATTGTCCAGCAGGATATCGGCGGCGCGGGCCCAGGTGAAACCGACTGCATGGGCACGGCACTCAGTGCGATCCAGCTCCAGCGCCTGCAATGCTGCGCTTTGCAGGTCTTCCGACAGGCAGCCGGTGGTGCCTGCCACTACCACGTCTTTTGGCCCGGTCACCGGAAACGCTGCCACCGGCGTACCGCAGGCCATCGCTTCCAGCAGTACCACACCAAAGGTATCGGTACGGGACGGAAACACAAACACATCCGCCGCCGCGAAACAGCTGGCCAGGGCCTCACCGGTCTGGAAGCCGGCAAAGCAGGTATCCGGGAATTGGTGCTGCAGCTGTGCCCGGGCCGGTCCATCCCCCACCACAATCTTTGAGCCCGGCAGCTCCAGGCGCAGAAACGCTTCCAGATTCTTTTCCGGCGCAACCCGGCCCACATAGGTGAACCAGGGGCGCGGCAGGTGGGCAAAGCGGGTCTGGCCCAGCAGGCGTTTGTCTGGATGAAACAGCTCTGCATCCACGCCTCGCGACCAGGGCTTGAGGTTGGTGAAGCCATATTGCGCCAACTCCTGGCGCATGCTGTCGGTGGACACAAACACTGCCTGGCTGGCGCCGTGAAAGCGTCGCAGAACCGCATAGCCGAAGTCGATACTGAGGAACGGCCACAGGTTGTGCACATACTCGGGAAAGCGGGTGTGATAGGCGCTGGTGAACGGAATCCGGTTACGCGCCAGCCACAGCCGGGCGAACAGCCCCAGCGGGCCCTCGGTTACAATATGGACGCAATCCGGGTTGGACTGCTTCAGCCGGCCGATCACCCGCCAGGGATTGATGGCCAGGCGGATTTCCTTTTCATAGCGGGGGCAGGGCACGGTGCGGAATTGCGACGGCTCAATGACATCGACCTCGATGCCCCGTTGCTGTGCCCGCTCCACGACCCGGGCCATGGTGGTCACCACGCCATTGATCTGGGGGTGCCAGGCGTCGGTTACGATTGCCAGTTTCATCAGGATGCCCTGCCTTGCGACTTTTTGATCAATTAAGGCAGTGTGTAAAATCGATGTGACGTGCGGGTGACGGAAACGGGTCAGCGGGATGACAGTAACAGGACTGCACGGACGGCGGGAACCGGCCGTGCAGTGGACAGGCGGGGCTTACTGCGCGCCGTGGCGCTTGAGGATCTCGGCGTATTCCGGGTGACGCACATTGTCGCTGGCCAGTTGCAGCAAAGTGCGGCCCTTGGGGTCGGTGGCGTTCAGGTCGCGGCCATTCTGCAGGAACAGCTGCAGGAAGCGCTCAAAGGCTTCGGCGGGCAGGCCACGATAGGCTTTTTGCAGCACATGGAAATCGGCGTTTTCATCACCGTAGGGCTGCATTTCCAAAAAGCGGGCGACTTTGTTTGCGTCCAGGTCTTCGCCGATGACCTTCTCTTTATCTTTGGTCGACATGACTGCTCTGACTCTCTTCTTTGACTCTACTACCTGACGGAGGGTGCGCATGTTACCACGTTCAGGCCGGTCGCCCTACTGATCAGCCGGCCGGTGGCGTGGTGGATTCAGGGGCGGGTGTGGCTTCTTCCTGGGCCTGATCGGCTGCCAGGGTTTGCGGTTCGGCCGGTGCCGGTTCCGGCTCTTCGACCAGTTCGATAGGGGCACAGTAGCCACGCAGATCCTGCTCCAGCCGGTTGGCGCGGATCAGCAGTTTGATGCTTTCCACGTAGGCGTCGCCTTTCTCGGAATACTGGGTCAGGCCGTGGGCCAGATAGCAGCCGCTCAGGCGCTCGCTTCTGCTGCGCTGTTCGGCCCGCTTTTCCCGAAAGCCCTTGTAGGCAGGATGGCTGTTCAGGTTGCGGATGTAGGAGGCGACCGAGTCAAACGGCGTTTCAAAGATCTGCACCTCGTGGCTCATGCCCTGGTGACGGCGATTGGGCACCATACCGCAGCCGCGGGTGTAGCACCACTGGCCGAAGAAGTTGTTGCCGGCAGCAGCAAAACGGGAGGTACCCCAGGCGCTTTCCAGGGCTGCCTGTGCCAGTACCAGCGAGGGCGGTACCACATCGACCTTTTTCACCAGCTTGGCGTGAACTTCCTCGGGGGTGGTCCACTTCACCCGATAGCGCTTGGCCCAGGTGCGCAGTTCCTCTTCGCTGTAATCTTCGTTAAGGATGCGCTTGCGCAGAGTGATGATCTCGGCGTTGCGCTGATCCACGTATTGCATAATGAAATCAAAGAATTGCGACTTGCGTTCGCGCACGGAATCGATGCCGGCAAAGTCCGGGATTTCGCTATCGGTATTGGCTTCGTCGCCGCTGTCCTGCTGTTCCGTCTCGGGAACAGGCTCTGTAACAACGGGCACATCCCAGCGCGCCAGCAGCACCGTATGAAGGGTGATGAACGGCGAAGTCACCGTCAGCAGCACCAGCAGGGGGAAGTGTCGTGACATGCACGGCTCCTGAAAACTGTTCGGCCCGCATTACGCCACGGTTGCCTGTTTTTTGCAATGTAGTGACTTTGGCGCAAGGTTATCCTTCTGTGTAGAATAGTTCCGCTTTGTTAACCCCATCATAAGGAACGGGCGTGCGCGAAATTCTGCTGATCAATGTTTCTGGCCCGGACAAGCCGGGGGTCACTTCTACCGTTACTGATCTTCTTGCCCGTTATAACGTCAATGTTCTGGACATCGGCCAGGCCGTGATTCACGACACCCTGTCCCTGGGGATGGTGGTGGAAGTCCCGCAGGAGGCCGAGTCCTCGCCGATCCTCAAGGATGTGCTGTTTGCCTGTCACAGTCTGGATATGTCGGTGCGGTTTATTCCTATCAGCGAAGCGGAATACGAGGAATGGGTCGCCGGGCAGGGCAAGGATCGCTATATCGTTACGCTGCTGGCGCGCAAGATTACGGCGCGCCAGATTGCTGCCGTTAGCCGCATTATTGCCGATAATGGCCTCAATATTGATCATATCAACCGTCTGTCGGGCCGTATTTCCCTGTCTGATGACGTGTCAGACCAGAAAGCCTGCGTGGAATTGTCCGTGCGCGGTGCGCCGCGGGATCTGGCCCGGATGCGGGCGCAGTTTCTGAATGTGGCGGGCGAGCTGGGGGCGGATATTGCCTTCCAGGCCGACAATGCCTATCGCCGCAATCGCCGTCTGGTGTGTTTCGATATGGATTCCACCCTTATCGAAGCCGAAGTAATCGATGAACTGGCCAAGGCCGCCGGTGTGGGCGAACAGGTGGCGGCGATTACCGAGCAGGCCATGCGCGGCGAACTGGATTTCACGCAAAGTTTCCAGCGTCGGGTGGCCTTCCTCAAGGGGCTCGACGAATCCGTGCTCGAAGGCATTGCCCACAACCTGCGCATCACCGAAGGTGCAGAAAAGCTGATCCGGGCGCTGAAAGCGCTGGGCTACAAGACGGCGATTCTGTCCGGCGGCTTCAACTATTTTGGTCGTTACCTGCAGCAGAAGCTGGGGATCGACTATGTCTACGCCAATGAACTGTCCATTGAAAATGGCAAGGTCACCGGCCAGGTGGTCGGTCAGGTGGTGGACGGCAAGCGCAAGGCGGAACTGCTGAAAGAACTGGCCGAGCGCGAAGGCCTGAATCTGCAACAGGTCATCGCCGTGGGCGACGGGGCCAACGATCTGCCGATGCTGAGTCTGGCGGGGCTGGGGATTGCCTTCCGCGCCAAGCCCTTGGTGAAAGAGAACGCCGAACATTCCATTTCGACCCTGGGCCTCGATGGCATCCTCTATCTGCTGGGGGTGCGCGACCGGGATGCGGACGAGCTGCTGAAATGGTACGAAGAACGCAGCTAACACACTGAAATTAAAGCAATATTTGCATAAAAGGCGGGATATCCCGCCTTTTTTGTGCCCGCCAGTCGCCACCTTCACGTCCGTCGTAAACCCCCATCCCAAGTGCGGAAAACCCTGACCCAGC
>JAWKZS010000030.1:0-51777 GCA_041395845.1 Gammaproteobacteria bacterium | reverse complement strand
ATTCCGGCTGGCGTCGAGCTGACCTGCGATTACCGGGAATTTTCGCTGTCCGGTATCAGTGATTTCTAGTGAGTAGCCAATTCATGGTGATGGTGTTCAAGCGCGCACTTCTAGGCGTCGTGATGATCAGTCTTGGTGCGTGCAGTACGCTTGGTCCGGGCGCCGATGGCAACTGGGTCGGCTACACCGAATCGGGGGAAGCCTCGTATTACGCCGACCGCCACCAGAACCAGAAGACTGCCAGCGGTGAACGATACCAGCATGCCGCCAGAACAGCGGCACACAAGAAGATGCCGTTTGGCACGAAAGTGAAGGTCACCAATGTGGCCAACGGCAAATCGGTAGTGGTGCGGATCAATGATCGCGGTCCGTTTGTCCGCGGCAGAATCATCGATCTGTCAAAGTCGGCTTTCGCCAGTATTGCCAACCTGTCGGCAGGGGTGGTGAAGGTCAAGATTGAGGTGGTGCGTTAGTCAGGGTTCCCCGGCGTTCCGCGAGTGTCATGGCGCGCATGATGCATGTTTTCGTAGCGTATTGTGCGATAACCCAGTGTGAGACCATCCCATGTCCGACGTTGAAAAGCCCCGCTTGCCCGTTCCACCGTTCACCGCTGAAACCGCCGCCCAAAAAGTCCGCGCGGCAGAGGATGCCTGGAATACCCGCGACCCGGAACGGGTCGCCCTGGCTTATACGGTAGATAGTCAGTGGCGTAACCGCGCCGAATTCCTGACGGGGCGTACGGCGATTGCCGAATTTCTGCGTCGTAAATGGAGTCGCGAAATCGAGTACCGCCTGATCAAGGAATTGTGGGCCTTTCACGGTAACCGCATCGCGGTACGCTTTGCCTACGAATGGCGCGATGATTCGGGCAACTGGTTTCGCTCCTACGGCAACGAGAATTGGGAATTCAGCGAGTCCGGTTACATGCAGCGCCGCATCGCCAGCATCAATGACCTGCCTATTGCCGAGTCCGAGCGCAAATTTCACTGGCCTGAAGGTCCCCGTCCGGCGGATCACGCGGGATTGTCGGAATTGGGGCTGTAACGGGAAGCATCGGATTGTGGCAATATGAGTGATCTTTCACTTTGCAGATGCGGGATGCGCTCTGCTGCCGCTTTTCTTCAGGAGGATTCATGACAATCTCCGTACAACTGCTCGGCCCGGTCATTGCTCTGGTGGCGTGGACGCTGGTGATGTGGATCTGGATGTACGCCACGCGGCTGCCGGCCATGCGGGCGGCCAATATGAAATCCGATCCGAATGCGCCGAGGGGCGAGCAAATGTCCCTGCTGCCACCGCACATCCGCTGGAAGGCGGACAACTACAATCACCTGATGGAACAGCCGACAATTTTCTATGCGCTGGTTATTTCGCTGGCATTGCTCGGTGTGAACTCGCAGGCAAGCGTGACCCTGGCATGGGCGTATGTTGTGTTGCGCGTCATCCATAGTCTGGTACAGGCGCTGGTGAACAAGATCGAACTGCGCTTCGTGCTGTTTGTGTTGTCCAACATTCCCCTGTTTGCTCTGACGTACATCGGATTCGAGGCCTTCCTGCAGGTCACTCGCGGGGGCTGATTGCCGTTTTCGTGGCATTGTTCACCATGGACCGGGTTGGTGATTTGAACCAGAATGGGGCTCGATCATCAATACAGCCCATGTGGAGGCATTCTGGATGTTCAGTCATATCATGCTTGGCGCCAACGACATGAAAGCATCGAAGCAGTTTTACGATGCGACCTTCGGCGTACTCGGTTATCAGCCGGGTGTCATGGACGACAAGGGACGTTGTTTCTATTTCACTGGGACAGGCGTATTTGCGATCACGATCCCGATCGACGGCAAGCCTGCCTGCAAGGGCAATGGCAGCACTATTGGTTTCAATGCCAAGAGCGAACAGGCCGTCAATGAATGGCATGCTGCCGGACTCGCGAATGGCGGCACACCGTGCGAAGATCCGCCGGGTATTCGCGAAGGTGCCGGTCTGAAGCTGTATATCGCGTACCTGCTGGATCCCGCCGGTAACAAAGTGTGCGCGGTGTTCCGGGCGTAGAGGTTTCCCATGGATGTGCTGATCCTGTCGGGCAGTTTCCATTCCGCCAGCAAGTCACTGCTGATTGCCCGGCATGTTCAGCAGTATCTGGCGTCGCATACCTGCGATGTTCCCCGGCTGGATAACCTGCCGTTCTATTCCGAGGATCTCGCTGCGAACAAGCCGGACACAGTGCTGGCATTGCTCGCAGCGGTGCAGCATTGTGACGCCATTATCTGTGTCACACCGGAATACAATCACAGCATTCCTGCGGTGCTGAAAAATGCGCTGGACTGGGCGTCCCGTCCGGCGTTTCAATCCCCTTTAAAAGATAAACCCGTTACGATCATTACCCAGGCAGAGAGCGCCGTCGGTGGTGCCCGGGCCCAGGCCCATCTCAAGCTGGTGCTGGACGCTACCCTCAGTGTCGTATATCCCGCCCATGAAATGATGATCACGTCGGTGAGCAAGGTTGTCACGGCTGAACAGGGCATTACGGATGAGGCGACGGCACGGCGACTGACCCGTCATCTGGATGGCTTTCTGGCTTTTGTGCAAACGCGGTAGACTACAAACATTCGGTATTTGAATTGGACGCTAACGTTTTAGTAAGGAGATCCCCGATGAACAAGTCGTTACTATCAACCGTTTTTGCAGCGACGCTGTGTACATTGGCAGCGGGTGTCAGTGCCGCACCGGCTACCGAAGCCAACGCCTATCTGCAAACCTGTCTGCCACTCAATACGGTTAAAACCCTGACCGGTCTGCCGCTGACGGCGACATCCCGCAACGATGCGCCGCAGATCAGTTGCAGTTACAACGACAGCGAGCAGCTGTCGCGCCAGAGCCGCGTCAGTTATGGCCGCGATCCGTCGTACCGGAGCGCGTTTGGCGAAAGCGATATCATGCACAAGGTGGAAGGTCTGGGCCGTTTTGCCGAATTCGACAGCGATGCCGGCCAGCTGTATGTCAATGTTGGCAGCGATGGTCTGATGTTCGAAGGGCGCAAAGGCAAGACCAAACTGACGCTTGAGCAGCTCAAGGCGATTGCACAGGCGGTGCTGGGAGGCGAGTAACGCTTCCACCCGAAACGCAGTTGTCACACCGAATCGCGTAAGTGCATAAAGAGGCGGGATTACAGTCCCGCCTTGCTGTCGAATTCCTCTGGCCGCAGTACCACTTTGCGAATCCGGTAGTCGTAAAACACGAATCCGGATTTGGCACGGAACAGTTCCGCGTTGTCCTGCCGGCGCACGCCACGCATCAGCATGTCGCCACCGTATTTGTTCATGTCCGCCAGGGTCAGGCTCACGTCCAGTTCATCGTTGTGAAAGCCTTCGGCGATGTACATCAGCATCAGGTCGGTGTTGACGATCCCGATCTCGCCCACCCGGCAACCCGGAAATCCCATGCTGGCAAACCAGGCGTCACGGCAGTCGCCGATGATGGTGACGACCTTGTCGTGGGCCAGATGGCCGCCGCTGTTTTCGTGCTGCTTGGACACGGTCATCTGGTAGTGAAACAGGCTGTGATCCGGGATTTCGATGGAAACGCGCATGGCTGTACCGATCCTGTAACTGCGAGGATGAAGGGGCAATGGTGAAAATTGCAGCGATTCTACGGCTGGTCGCCGGTCATTGCCACTGCGTCGTCCCGGGGGATCAGGCCCCGCTCGGTGTCAAAGCGCAGCTGCTGCAGCTGGTTCAGAAACCATTTCAGGGCTTTACCGGAGTGATCCTTGCGCCAGGCCACATTGATGTCGATCGGGGCACGGGGTGGCGCATCCAGGGTCAGGATGGTGAGTTGGCCGCTGGCCAGCAGGCCACCGATGCGGTGACGGGGCAGATAGCCGATGCCGAGCCCCTGGCACTGGGCGGCAATCTTGTGCTCGATGGTGGGCACCAGCAGGCGGCTGCGGCCGTCCAGCAGGCCCTGGGAGCGCACTGGCAGGTGGCGTGAGCTGTCGGCCACGATCACGGTGGGATAGTCGAGGATGGCGCTGGCCGGCAGTGGCTGTGGCAACCGGGTGAGCGGGTGGTTGGCGGCCACGGCGAATTCGAACAGCACCTGACCCAGGGGCAGGGTGCCGAAGCCCTGGCCCGGTGCTGCGCCTTCGGCGCCGATCACCAGATCGCAGCGCTCGTCGTTGAGCGCATCCCAGGTGCCGCTGAGGACTTCTTCACTCAGGCGGATTTCGGTCTTCGGGCGCAGCTGCTGGAAGGTTTCGATCAGCCGGTACACCGGCGCGGCGTCGAGCACGCTGTCGATGCAGATGCGCAATTCCGTTTCCCAGCCTTCGGCGGCCTGCCGCGCCAGGGCGGTGAGTTCGTCGGTAGCGCGGAGGATCTTGCGTCCCTGTTCCAGCACCAGCCGGCCCACGGGGGTCAGTACGGCCTTGCGGCGGGAGCGGTCGAACAGTTCCACGCCGAGGTCTTCTTCCAGCTTGCTGATGGTGTAGGACACCGCCGATGGCACCCGGAACAGTTCTTCGGCGGCCGCGGCAAAGCTCTGGCGGCGGTCAATGGCGTCGAGGGTGCGCAGGGCATCCAGGGTAATGGGGGATATCATTGTTCAGTATTTTTGATCTTTAGAGTCAAAATGATCCGCTTTTTTACCAGCTATCAAGATTCTATATTGAAATCATCATTCAATCACACTGATTTATAGCAAGGAGAATACCTCATGAACACTGCACTGATCCAACGCGTTCTGGCAACCAACGACAGCCTGGCAGGCCTGGCCCTGCGCATCCCCGCCGGCATTATTTTCATGGCTCACGGCGCCCAGAAGCTGTTCGGCGCCTTTGGCGGCTACGGCCTGGAGGGTACCGGGCAGTGGATGGCCTCGATCGGCCTGGAGCCGGGATACCTGATGGCGCTGGCCGCCGGCAGTGCGGAATTCTTTGGCGGCCTGGCACTGCTGCTGGGATTGCTGACCCGCCCGGCCGCACTGGTGCTGGCGGTGACCATGATCGTGGCCATTCTGTCGGTGCATATCGGCAACGGCCTGTTCATGAGCAATAACGGCTATGAATTCGGCCTGGCCCTGGTGGCGATATCGGTGGCACTGGCGATCCAGGGGGCCGGCGCGGTATCGGTGGATCGCTCCCTGGCGGCCCGGCTGACCAGCGCGGCCTGAGCCCGGGTTTCATCCAGCATGAAGGCGTGGCATCCTGACCTTGATCCAGTCGCTGGCAGGCGGATGCCCAATCAACCGAGGGGATGCAAGATGAGCAATACCATGGCAACGGTGGAGCAGGTGTGTGATGACGTGACTGCTCCCTGCACCGGCATCGAACTGATGCTGCAGCCACGCCAGAGTGATCTGGGTGGCTTTTTTGTGCGCCGCCTGCTGCCTACCGCGCAGCGCAAGATGGTGGGGCCGTGGATTTTCTTCGATCACATGGGGCCGGCTCAGTTTGCCGCAGGCACTGGCATCAAGGTGCGCCCGCATCCCCACATCGGCATTGCGACTGTCACCTATCTGTTCGAAGGCGAAATCCTGCATCGCGATTCCGTGGGCAGTCTGCAGCCGATCCGCCCCGGTGACATCAATCTGATGGTGGCTGGCAAAGGCATCGTGCATTCGGAACGGGAGCGCCCGGACATCACCGCGCAGGATCATGTGCTGCATGGTCTGCAATTGTGGCTGGCGCTGCCGGATGCGCAGGAAGAAATCGAGCCGGCGTTCTATCACTATCCGTCGGACGATGTGCCGGCGGTGAATGTCGATGGTGTGCCGGTGCGGGTGATGATGGGCAGTGCCTATGGCGTGACATCGCCGGTGCAGACGTTTTCGCCCACGCTCTATATTGAAGCCCATCTGCAGCCGGGCCAGACCTTGCAGTTGCCCGACGCACAGGAGCGTGCCCTGTATGTCGCCAGTGGTGCGCTGAAAACCCGTGACACTGTGTTGCCGCAATTTTCGATGACAGTGTTTGCCGATCAGCCCGGTATCCGTGTGCAGGCGACGGAAACATCCCGCATTGCGGTGATTGGTGGCGCACCGGTGGGCAAACGTTTTATCGAATGGAATTTTGTGTCGAGCCGGCAGCAACGTATCCAGCAGGCCAAACAGGCATGGCTGGAAGGGCGCTTTCCGCCGGTGCCCGGTGATGAACTGGAATTTATTCCGCTGCCCTGATTCGAGCGAGTGCTAGCATGAACAATATCAGAATGGCGTTCGGATTATTGCTGGTGGTGATGACCGGGTTGTGGCTGCTGGCGGAGTCGCTGTGGCCGCAGCCGCTGACGTATTTTTCCTTTCGCACGGTGTTCGTGCAGTACAGTGGCGTGATCGCCGTTGCGATGATGAGTGTGGCCATGGTGCTGGCGGTACGCCACCTCTGGCTGGAGCAGCCGCTGGGCGGACTCGACAAGATGTACCGCCTGCACAAGTGGCTGGGTGTGACGGCACTGATGGTAGCGACCTTGCACTGGTGGTGGGCCAAGGGCACCAAGTGGATAGTGGGCTGGGGCTGGCTGGTGCGCCCCGAGCGTGGCCGGGGTCAGGGTGCAGGGCCGCAACCATCCGACCTGGAACAGTGGCTGCGCACCCAGCGTGGTTTGGCGGAATCCATTGGTGAGTGGACGTTTTACGCAGTGGTCATTCTGCTGGCGATTGCCCTGGTCCAGCGCATTCCCTATCGGGTGTTTCGCAAGACCCATACCTGGCTGGCGCTGGGTTATCTGCTGCTGGCCTATCACACGCTGGTACTCACCAAGTTTGATTACTGGGCCCAGCCGATCGGTTGGGTATTGTTGCTGTTAATCGTCGCTGGCTGCGTATCGGCGCTGCTGGTGCTGTTGCGTCGTGTGGGTGCGGGGCGCAAGGTCAAAGGCGTGATCGAACATCTGCAGACCTATCCCGGTGTGAAAGTCATCGAAGGTGTGATTCGTCTGGAACAGGGCTGGCCGGGACATCGGCCGGGCCAGTTTGCGTTTGTCACCACCAGCAAACACGAAGGCGCGCATCCCTATACCATCGCATCGGCGTGGCAGGCGGAATCCGCAACGCTGACCTTCATCGTCAAACGGCTGGGCGACTGGACCGGACAGCTGGAACAGTGGCTGCACGTCGGCATGCCGGTCACGGTGGAAGGGCCGTACGGCTGTTTTGATTTTACCGGCCAGCAGTCGCGTCAGATCTGGATTGGTGCCGGTATCGGGATCACGCCGTTCGTTGCCCGCATGAAATACCGCCAGACTCATCCTGATCCAACGCCAGTGGATCTATTCCACTGCACGGCCGATGTGGATCAGGCTGCGCTGGAAAAACTCACGGCGGATGCCAACGCCGCCGGTGTCAACCTCCATCTGGTCATCACGCCCCATGATGGTCGCCTGACGGCAGAACAGATTCGTGCTGCAGTACCACACTGGCGCGAGGCCAGTGTGTGGTTCTGCGGCCCGGCAGCGTTTGGTGATAACCTGCGCCGGGATTTTGTACGGCAGGGATTGCCGGCAAAGGCGTTCCATCAGGAACTGTTCCAGATGCGCTGAGGCTCACCGACAGCCAGGTGCGATTGCGTGGATGTGACGGTGATCCGTGCCACAGCAGCCACCGAATACCGCGAGCCGTTCCAGGCGCGACTGCAGTGCCGCGTATTGCTGTCCCAGTTCGTGCGGGTCGCCCGCATCCAGTTCGGTGCTGTCGTTCAGTTCTGCGTGGCTTTTGCAGGATGAATTGGCGCGCACACCGCGAATGCGATGCAGCCAGGCGTCGCCGGCCAGTGCCGAATCAAAGTGAGTGGGATGCGCGCAGTTGATCATGTAATACAGTGGCCCATTATCCGTCGCGTTATCGGTCAGGCGAATGGCCTGTTCGATACTGGTGCCATCGATCAGACAGCCGTCGGTTTCCACCGTGAACGAAATGACCACGGGCAGGCCGGCATGTTGTGCAGCACGGGTGATACCGATGGCTTCGTCGACATAGCAGAGCGTCATGGCGCTCACCATGTCCACGTCGCTGCGCGCAAAACAGTCCACCTGGAACCGGTGATACTGTTCTGCAGTACTGGCATCCATGCGAAACGCGGGCTGATAACCGTCGCTGCGGGGGCCGATGCAGCCGCTTAACAGCATCGGCGTATCCGGGTATGCTGACCGCAACCGGGCCAGTTCCGCTACTGCCAGCCGGTTCAATCGGGCCAGATCATCCAGTGTCAGGTGCAGTTTTTCCGCCCAGTCCGGATTGGCGCGCCAGGTTGGCGTTTCCAGAATGAAACCCGCCTTCCTGTTGCGGGCCAGTTCGATATGCGTGACGTAATAATCCTGCAGGCGCTGGCGCCCGGCTTCCGTTTCCAGTAACACGAACGAGGCAAAATGCGGCAGATCGATTCCGTCCTGAAAAATCAGGGTGGTTTCCAGCCCGCTGTCGGTCAGATAGGGTTTGGCATCAAGGCAGTTCAGAATGGGGTGGTTCATGGTGGTGCTCCCGGTGTGTGGTGGTGACTGCTGGTGATGGCCAGTGTAGGGCGCCCGCTGCAGCGAAGCAGTACACCAGCGGTGTGGAATCCGCCGGCACTATTCACAGAAAAACTGTACCTTGAGTACAGTACACAGACAGGGACATGACATGAGCGGCAAACAGGAAGGCACACGGGAGCGCATACTGTCGGTGGCGGAAACCATTATTCTGCAGCGCGGATTTTCGGCCACGTCCATCGATGACATCCTGCAGAACGCAGCGATCACCAAGGGTGGATTCTTCTATCATTTCAACGGCAAGAAAGAACTGGCGCGGGCGCTGGTGGAACGTTATCTGGATGAGGATGACCGGATCTTTGCCGGGCTGTTTGCCCAGGCAGATGCACAGAGTGATGATCCGCTGCAGCAGGTGTTGCTGTTTCTGGAACAGTTTGCCGACATGATGCGCACACTGCAGGACACCCATCCGGGCTGTCTGGTGGCGAGCTTCACCTATGAAAGCCAGCAGCTCGATGCCGATGTGCATGAACTGGTGAAACAGGGCGTGCTGATCTGGCGCAAGTTGCTGCTTGCACGGCTGGAAAAAGTCGCTGCGCTTTATTCACCGTGCGCGCCGATATCGTTGACCGCTGTCGCTGACATGTTCACGTCCAGTGTGGAAGGCGGCATCATTCTGTCGCGTATCCTGCAAAGCAATGAACCACTGGCCGACCAGATCATGCTGTACCGGCAATACCTGCAGCTGCTGTTTCAGCCGCAGTGGCCATCACAACCCTGATCGCGCTATCCTGTCTGCTCACCAATCAGCGGGAGACAGCGTCATGGTCGAAACCGATGTCCACGCCCCCTTGCGCCAGGATGTGCGCCTGTTGGGCCAATTGCTGGGTGACACCCTGCAGGAACAGGAAAGTGGCCTGCTGCTCGATCTGGTGGAACAGATCCGCCATCTTGCCAAACACGCCCGCGCCGGTCATGAAGACCAGCATCAGCAGTTACTGGAAAAAATCGCCCAGCTCGAACCGCATCAACTGGTGCCGGTGGCGCGTGCCTTCAGTCATTTTCTCAATCTGGCCAATCTTGCGGAACAGTACCATCGCGTACGTCGACGCCGTGCCTATCAGGTGAGTGGCCGCAAGAATCAGCGTGCAACGCTGAATGAACTCTGGCCCCGTCTGCAGCGTGCCGGCATTTCCAACGCAGATCTGATGGCGTCGTTGCAGCAGCTGTCGATCGAACTGGTGCTCACCGCTCATCCCACTGAAGTCACCCGTCGCACATTGATCCAGAAATACGACGATATTACGGATTGTCTGGAACAACTCGACACCCTCAAGCTGACGCCACAGGAACACAGTCAGGTATCGCAACGCCTGAAGCGTACCATCGTGGCAGCGTGGAATTCTGATGAAATCCGCGCCGAACGTCCCACACCCGTGGATGAAGCCAAGTGGGGGTTTGTCACCATCGAGCAAACCTTGTGGCATGCGGTGCCGGCGTACCTGCGTGAACTGGACGACTGGCTGGAAACCAATCTGCAACAAACGCTGCCGCTGGATTTTGCGCCGATCCGATTTGCCTCCTGGATGGGTGGCGATCGCGATGGCAATCCCAATGTGACTGCGGAGGTGACGGAAGAAGTGTTGCGGCTGGCGCGCTGGATGGCGGCTGATCTGTTCGGTCGTGATCTGGAGCAGCTGTACAATCTGCTGTCGATGCAGCGTTGCAGTGATGAATTGCGCGCTGTTGTCGGCGATGCCCGCGAACCCTATCGCGCATTGCTCAAACCGCTGCGCGAACGCCTGCAGATTACCAAGCAGTGGCTCAATGATCTGCTGCACGGTGAACCCTGGCGCGGACCGCAGCCATTGCTGCACACTGATGATCTGCTGCAGCCACTGCTGTTGTGTTACCGCTCGCTCACCGACTGCAATATGGGCGAAATTGCCCGCGGCGAACTGCTCGATACCATCCGCCGCCTGAACTGTTTTGGCGTGACGCTGCTGCGACTCGATATCCGCCAGGAATCCAGCCGTCATCGTGATGCCCTGGCGGCGATCACCCGCTATCTGGACATGGGTGATTACGCCCAGTGGAGTGAAACCGAAAAGCAGGAATTTCTGCTGGCAGAGCTCGGCAACCGACGACCGCTGATTCCACAGGATTTTTCTGCTGATCCCGAAGTGGACGAAGTGCTGGCAACGTTTCGCATGCTGGCACAGCAATCACCGGATGCTTTGGGTGCCTACGTGATTTCCATGGCCCATGCACCGTCGGATGTATTGGCGGTGCAACTGCTGCAGAAAATAGCCGGGATGGAGCGCTGGATGCGGGTGGTGCCGCTGTTTGAAACCATCGACGATCTGCAGCATGCACCGGACACGCTGGCCTGTCTGCTGGATTTGCCACGCTATCGCGACAGTATCGGACATCGTCAGGAAATCATGATCGGCTATTCCGATTCCGCCAAGGACGGTGGTTTTCTGGCAGCGGCGTGGATGCAGTATCAGGCCCAGGAAAAACTCGCGACCATCTGTCGTCAGCACGGCGTGCACCTGACGCTGTTTCATGGTCGTGGTGGGTCCACCAGTCGCGGTGGCGCACCGTCGCATGAGGCCATTCTGTCGCAACCGCCAGGCGTGGTGAATGGCAGTATCCGCATCACCGAACAGGGCGAGGTCATCCGCGCTAAATTCAGTCCGTTCGGTGTTGCCGTGCGCTCACTGGAACGCTATGTGGCGGCGATGCTGGATGCCACGCTGCTGCCACGCACACAACCGGAACCCGCATGGCGTGACTGCATGGCGCAACTGGCCGACCATGCCAGCGCGAGTTATCGCACGTTGGTAAAAAACGATGCAGCGTTTCTCGGATATTTTCGCAATGTCACCCCGGAACAGGAACTGCAGCGGTTGCCGCTGGGCAGTCGGCCCGCCAAGCGGCGGGCCCAGGGTGGCATCGAAACGCTGCGCGCGATTCCCTGGGTATTTGCCTGGACCCAGATGCGCCTGATGCTGCCAGCCTGGCTCGGTGCCGATGAGGCGTTCGGCAACGCGTTGGCCAACGGGCGGGGTGAACAGCTGCATGAAATGTACGAGCGCTGGCCGTTCTTCCGCATGATCATGGGCATGCTGGAAATGGTGCTGGCGAAATCCGATGCGCAAATCGCCGCCTATTACGAACGACGGTTGGGGTTGCCGGACGATCGGCAGCTGGGCCAGCAATTGCGTTCGCGTCTGCTCGACATGACCGATCTGGTGAATGCGATCACGGGTCATTCGCTGTTGCTACAGAACAACGCGGTGATCCGTCGCTCGATTGAAGTACGCAATCCCTATCTGGACCCACTGCATGTGCTGCAGGTGGAACTGATGCGCGCCAGTCGCGCGCACACAGAAGAATCCGCCGAAGAAACCCGCGCCCTGATGATCACGGTCGCGGGTATTGCGGCGGGGATGCGCAACACGGGGTAATCACTCCTCGCCGCTGGCCACCGGATTGACTTTCTTGCCCGAAAACAGCTGCCGGATCACCACAAAGAACACCGGCACGAAAATCACCGCAAGCACGGTGGCGGCGATCATGCCACCCATCACGCCGGTGCCGATGGCCTGACGGCTGGCGGCACCGGCGCCACTGCTGAGAGCCAGTGGCATGACACCGAATGTAAATGCCAGCGATGTCATCAGAATCGGGCGAAAACGCAGACGACAGGCCTCAATCGTTGCAGCCACGACACTCTTGCCCTGTTCCTGCAATTCCTTGGCGAACTCCACAATCAGGATCGCGTTTTTCGACGACAAGCCGATGATGGTGATCAAGCCCACCTTGAAGTACACATCGTTGGGCATGCCGCGCAGATATACCGCGGCCAGTGAGCCCAATACACCCAGCGGTACCACCAGCATCACCGCCACCGGAATGCTCCAGCTTTCGTACAGTGCGGCCAGACACAGGAACACCACCAGCAGCGAAATTGCAAACAGTGCGGGTGCCTGATCGCCGGAAATCCGTTCTTCCAGCGACACGCCCGCCCATTCGAAACTGAAACCTTCCGGCAGTTGCGCGGCCAGTTGTTCCATCACCGCCATGGCTTCACCGGAACTGTGTCCTGGTGCCGCCTGGCCACCGATTTTCATCGATGGCAAGCCGTTGAAGCGTTCCAGTCGTGGCGATCCCATCACCCAGTCGACACTGGCAAAGGCAGAAAATGGCACCATGTCGCCGCGGTTGTTGCGCACTCGCAGTTTCAATACGTCTTCCGGCAGCATGCGTGTCGGTGCGTCGGCCTGCACCATGACTTTCTGCACTCGGCCGGCGCGGACGAAATCGTTGGCGTAGGCCGATCCTAGCGCAATCGACAGCGTACTGTTGATGTCGGCAATGCTGATGCCCAATGCACTGGCCTTGGCGCGATCGATATTCACGTCCAGTTGCGGCGTGTCTTCCAGACCTTCGGGGCGCACTGCCTGCAGCGCCGGATGTTTGCTGGCTAGCCCCAGCAACTGGTTGCGGGCCTCGGTCAGCCGGGCGTGACCATTGCCACCGATATCCTGCAACTGGAATTCAAATCCGGTGGCTGTTCCCAATTCGGGAATCGACGGTGGATTGAGCGGGAAAATCACCGCATCCTTGATTTGCGACAGATGGGCGAAGGCGCGGCCGACCACCGCTTTCACATGCTGATCCGGATTCGGCCGTTGATCCCAGTCTTTCAGGCGCACAAAGGCAATGCCGTTGTTCTGGCCGCCGCCAAAGAAACTGAAACCGGCCACGGTCACCATCTTTTCCACGTTGGGTTCTTCCTTGAGGAAATAATTTTCCATCTGTCGCAGCACATCCACGGTGCGCTGCTGGGTGGCACCGGCGGGCAGCTGCACGATGGTGATGAAGTAGCCCTGGTCTTCTTCGGGAATGAATGCCGTCGGCAGGCGCAACGCAAACCAGGTGACACCACCGACCAGCGCAACAAAGATCATGAAATAACGTACCGTGCGACGCAGCACATGATGGACGCCGCGCTCATAGAATTGAGTCGTGCGATCGAACACCCGGTTGAACCAGCCATAGAAACCTTTGCGCGGGCCTTCACCTTCATGACGCTTGAGCAAGGTGGCGCACAGGGCCGGCGTCAGGCTCAATGCCAGAAACGCCGAGAACAGAATCGACGTGATCAGCGCGAGGGAAAACTGTCGGTAAATATTCCCTACCGAGCCGGCAAAAAACGCCATTGGTACAAACACCGCCACCAGCACCACGGTAATACCCACAATGGCGCCGGTAATCTGCGTCATGGCCTTGCGGGTCGCTTCCAGCGGATTGAGTTTTTCCTCGTGCATGATGCGTTCAACGTTTTCCACCACCACGATGGCGTCGTCCACCAGAATGCCGATCGCCAGCACCAGCCCGAACATGGTGAGCACGTTGATGGAAAAGCCGAACAGGCTCATGCCGATAAAGGCACCCATCAGGGCCACCGGCACCACCAACGTGGGAATCAGCGTGGCACGGAAATTCTGCAGGAACACCAGCATCACCAGAAATACCAGCAGCACCGCTTCGAGCAGGGTTTTTACCACTTCACGAATGGAAATTTCCACGAAAGCAGACGTGTCGTAGGGAATATCCCAGCTCATGCCTTCGGGAAAATACTGCGCCAGCTGTTCCATGCGTTCACGCACCAGCCGCGCGGTTTCAACCGCGTTGCCAGAAGGCGACAGCTTGATGGCTAGCGGTGCGGCAGGCTGACCATTCATGAATGCGGTGCGCGCATAACTGGCACCGCCAAGGGCAATCCGTGCCACGTCTTTCAGTCGCACACTGGAACCATCGGGATTGGCTTTCAGCAGGATTTCGCCAAACTCTTCCGGTGTGGACAGACGGCTGTCGGTCACCACGGTGGCATTCAATTGCTGGCCCAGCACGGCGGGCAGGGCGCCGATTTCCCCGGCGGCCACCTGCACGTTCTGGGATTGAATCGCGGCCACCACATCGGATGGAATCAGATTGAAGGCGGTGAGTTTCACCGGATCAAGCCAGATCCGCATGGCATATTCGGTGCCGAACACCTGCGCTTCACCGACGCCTTCTACCCGCCGCAGCTGATCCAGAATCCGCGTGTTGGCGTAATCACCCAGAGCAGTGGCATCCATGCTGCCATCGCTGGAACTGATGGTGACGATCATCAGGAAATTGCGCGTGGCCTTGTCTACCCGCACGCCCTGGCGGCGCACATCTTCCGGCAACCGCGCTTCCACCCGCTTGACCCGGTTGTTCACTTCCACCAGCGCGACATCCACATCGGTACCGGATTCGAAATACGCGGTGATGGTGGCACTGCCGTCGGAGTTACTGTTGGAACTCATGTAGAGCAGGCCTTCGATCCCGTTGAGTTCCTGCTCGATGATGGCGGTAATGGTTTCTTCCAGCGTCTGTGCCGAGGCGCCGGGATAGGTCGCGGTGACCGCGATGGAGGGCGGTGCGATATTCGGATACTGGGCCACGGGCAGCTGACGCAGGGACAGCACGCCACCCAGCAGAATCAGCAGGGCGATAACCCAGGCAAAAATCGGACGGTCGATAAAAAAGCGGGCCATGACGCGCTCCTTACTGCGGCTGCGCGGCGGCAGCGGTGGGCGCGATCGCTACCGCTTTGGCAATGGCACCGGGACGCACTTTCTGCAGTCCTTCCACGATCACCTGCTCGCCACCACTGAGGCCACTGCTGATGATCCAGCGATTGCCATGGGCCCGTTCGGTTTTCACCGGCAACGGTACCACCTTGCCGTCGGGCAGCACCGTCATCACCATTTCACCCTGGGCGTTGCGGATCAGGGCACGCTGGGACACGGTAAAGGCCTGCTGATACACCGCCTGCTCCACGTCCACCCGCACGAACATGCCGGGCAGCAACAGCCGATCGGGATTCGGGACTTCTGCACGCAGCAACACTTCGCCGGTGCCCGGGTCCACGGTCATTTCCGAAAACAGCAGCTTGCCGTGATGATCGTAGGGGGTGCCGTCTTCCAGCAGCACCAGCACATCCGGTGCGTCGAGTTCGGCGGATTGATCCTGCATGCGCTTGCGCTGGTACTTCAGAATCTCGGTAGCGGACTGGGTGAAGTTCACATACACCGTATCAAGCTGCTCGATGGTGGCCAGATGGGTGGCTTCGTTTTTGCCCACCAGTGCCCCTTCGGTCACCAGCGCCCGGCCGATGCGACCGCTGATGGGCGCGCGCACACTGGCGTAATCCAGATCGATCTGGGCGCGCATCACACTGGCCTTGGCGGCGGCTACCTGGGCCTCTGCCTGCTTGGCGCTGGCCAGAGCCTCGTCGTATTCCTGCTGGCTCACCGCTTTGCGGGCGAGCAGGTTTTTGATCCGCTCCTGCTTGATGCGGGCAATGGCCAGATCCGCCTCGGCCCGGGCCTGGGTGGCCTTGGCTGCATCCAGATCAGCCTGCAATGTGGCCGGATCGATCTGGAACAGCAGGTCCTGGGCCGCGACCTCGCTGCCTTCCTTGAATAGCCGCTGCTGGATGATGCCTTCCACCCGGGCGCGCACTTCCGCCGTGCGCAGGGCCTGGACCCGGCCCGGCAGTTCGGTTTTCACCACCACCCGCTCGGGCTTGACCACTTCGACCAGCACTTCGGCAGGGCCGGCCGCGGCGGTGCCTTTGGAATCGGATTCGCCACAACCGGACAACAGTACGAGGGTGGAAACCAGGGTTGCAGAAAGCAGGCGATGACGCAGTGTCATGAATCATTCTCCAATAAATACAATGGTTTGGAGCTGGCAAATGCAGGCGGGTGCCGCGATTCCCTGGCGATCAATGAAACGCCTTGCAACACATTAGCCTACAATCATACATTCGTGTATGTATAATAGTAAACCCGGATTTGTGAACCCGCGAGTCACCATGGCCAGAAAAACCAAAGAAGAAGCCCTCGAAACCCGTCATCGCCTGCTCGATACTGCCGAAGACGTGTTCCACCAAAAAGGCGTGTCACAGACCACGCTCAATGACATCGCCTGCGCCGCCGGCATGACCCGCGGCGCGATTTACTGGCACTTCAAGAACAAGGTAGACCTGTTCAACGCAATGTGCGACCGCATCACCCTGCCGCTGGAAAGCATGAGCGAAGCCAGCGCCAGCGACGCCGTGGCAGATCCCCTGGGTGAATTGCGCGAAACGGCGCGTTATCTGTTCGAACGGGTGGCCACCGATGTGCACACCCGCCGGGTATTCGACATCCTGTTCAACAAATGCGAATTCGTGGCGGATCTGGGGCCGATCCTGGAGCGGGACAAGCGGGTGCGGGGCGAATTCGAACAGCGTTTCGAGCGCACATTTCGCAATGCCATCCGCCGTGGTCAGTTACCGGCGGACATCAATCCGCGCCTGGTGGTCAACAGCTATCACTCGTTCGTGAAAGGGATTCTGCGCAGCTGGCTGCTGGAGCCGGACAGTTTCGATCTGCAGCAGGATGGCAACCGGATGATGGATGGATTTTTTGAAATGCTGCGGGTGAGCGTGGCGTTGCGGGATAAACCTGACGCCACCTGACTGCCGCAACCGGGTTGATGCGGCCAAACCGACTGCTGCCATGGCCGTTGTGCGGGACCGACCCGGGTGCACAGCTGGCAAATCACGGTGAACCATTAAATAATGGCGGATTGCCAAAAGCTGATCGACGGAGTCCCACATGCCGCTAAACCTGAAAGACCCTTCCCTGCTAGCCAGTCACGCCTATATCAATGGGGAATGGGTGCCCGCCGACACGGGAGAAACGCTGGCCGTGACCAACCCGGCCACCGGTGAAGTCGTCGCTGACGTCGCCAAATGCGGCACTGCCGAAACCCGTCGTGCCATCGCAGCGGCGGAAGTTGCCCAGCGCTCCTGGAAACTCAAAACCGCCAAGGAACGCAGTGCGCTGCTGCGGCGCTGGTTCAATCTGATGATGGAAAACCAGGACGATCTGGCCGCGATTCTCACCGCAGAACAGGGCAAGCCGCTGGCGGAAGCCAAAGGTGAAATTGCCTACGGCGCGAATTATGTCGAGTGGTTTGCCGAGGAAGCCAAACGCATTTACGGCGACACCATTCCGCAACCCAGTAACGACAAACGCTTGCTGGTAATCAAGCAGCCGATCGGCGTGGTGGCCTGCATCACGCCGTGGAATTTCCCCAATGCCATGCTGACCCGCAAAGTGGCCCCGGCTCTGGCGGCCGGTTGCACCGTGGTGTGCAAGCCCGCCAACGCCACGCCATTGTCGGCCTACGCGATCGGCGTACTGGCGCAACGGGCCGGGATTCCGGCGGGTGTCGTCAATATTCTTACCGGTAAAACCGCCGAGATCGGTGACGAACTCACCGCCAATCCCGTTGTGCGCAAACTCACCTTTACCGGTTCCACCCCGGTGGGCAAACAGTTGATGCGCGCCTGCGCCGACACCGTCAAACGCACCTCGATGGAACTGGGTGGCAACGCGCCCTTCATCGTGTTCGATGATGCCGATCTGGATGCCGCTGTCGCCGGTGCCATGGCATCGAAATTCCGCAATGCGGGCCAGACCTGTGTCTGCACCAACCGCATTCTGGTGCAGGCCGGTGTGTACGATGCGTTTGCGGAAAAACTCACCGCTGCCGTCAAAGGTCTGAAAGTCGGTAATGGCATGGAGGCCGGCGTCACCATCGGCCCGCTCATCGACAACAAGGCCGCCCGCGATGTCAGCGCCATGATCGACGATGCCATGCGCGGCGGTGCGCAAGCGGTCATCGGTGGCAGCGCATCCAGTCTTGGTGGTTCCTTTGTTGATCCCACGGTCCTCACCAACGTGACCGCTGATATGCGCGTGTGCAAGGAAGAAATTTTCGGCCCGGTGGCGCCGCTGCTGAAATTTGAAACCGAAGCAGAAGCGATTGCACTGGCGAACGCGACCGAAGTCGGCCTGGCGTCGTATATGTACAGCCGTGACATCGGCCGCATCTGGCGGGTGGCCGAAGCGCTGGAGTACGGCATCGTCGGCATCAACGAAGGGCTGATTTCCAACGAGATGGCGCCGTTCGGTGGCGTCAAGGAATCCGGTAACGGGCGCGAAGGGTCCAAGTACGGACTGGATGATTATCTGGAGATCAAATATATGTGCATGGGCGGCATCGATCGCTAACCGCCTGCATCGATTGCCACAAAAAAGCCGCCAGCGCTGTGATCAGCCTGGCGGCTTTTTTATGCGTGGAATTGTCAGGGAATATACAGCTTTTCCAGCGCGGCACGTATCTGCGCCGGCATCGGCACCGACTTGTTTTCCGCCCGGTTCACAAACACGTGGACGAAATCACCAAAGGCACAGGCATCGTCTTCGCCTTCACGAAAAATGCCCACGCCATAGGTGACAGAACTGTTGCCCAGTTTGTTCACCCGCAGCCCCGCTTCGATGCGATCCGGATAGGCGATCGGCTTGCGATAATTGCAGCCGGAATTCACCACAAAACCAACGATGGGCGCATTGTGAATATCCAGCCCGCCGGCTTCGATCAGATAACGGTTCACCGCAGAATCAAAATAGGAATAATAGGTCACGTTGTTCACATGGCCGTAAATATCGTTATCCATCCAGCGGGTAGTGATGGGATAAAACAGCGCATAATCGCTGCGCGAGATCGGTTGTGTACGACTCATCAATAAGCGGCCCGGTAGATATCCAGCGCGTCCTTTTCGGTGACCTCGCGTGGATTGTTGATTAACAGACGTTGTTGCAGCATGGCGTCGCTGGCCAGTTTGCCGAGGAAATTATCCGGCACCTTGCAATCGCGCAGGCGCGCCGGCAGTTCCACTTCCATGATCAGGTCTTCGATGAAATCGATCAGCTGCGCGGTCACTTTGCCGGCCGTACCGGATTTGTAGGACTTGCCCATGATGATCGGCGCGAGTTCGGCATACAGGTGCTGCGCGTCCGGTGCGTTGAAACGCATCACATGGGGCAGCACCAGCGAATTCGACAGTCCGTGCGGAATGTGGAAATGGCCACCCAGTGGATATGCCAGCGCATGTACCGCCGCTACGGGCGCGTTGGCAAACGCCTGACCCGCCAGCAGCGCACCCAGCAGCATGTTACTGCGCGCGTTGATGTCACTGCCTTCTTTTACTGCTTTCACCAGATTGGTGGACAGCAGTTTCAGTGCTTCCTTGGCCAGCATATCGGACAGGGGATTTTTCTTGTGCCTGCTGGTGTAGGCCTCGATGGCGTGCACCATCGCATCAATTCCGGTAGCGGCGGTAACCTGGGGTGGCAGACCCAGGGTCAGTTCCGCATCCAGCAGTGCCACATCCGGTTGCAGTACGGGGGACACCACGCCGGCCTTGGTGGTGGCGCCAGTGGTGACGATGGAGATCGGGGTGACCTCGGAACCGGTACCGGCGGTGGTGGGCACCTGAATCAGCGGCAGACGACGCCCTTTGGCATTGCCGACACCGTACATCTCACTGAGAGACTGGCTGCAGTCTGGCGATGCCAGCAGGGCCACCAGTTTGGCCACGTCCATGGAACTGCCACCACCAAAACCCACCACCAGATCCGCCTTGTGTCCACGGGCCACATCGCTGGCTTTCAGTACGGTGGCATCCGACGGATCGGCCTCGGTTTCATCGAACACCGCCACCGGCAATGTGCTGGCGGCAAAGCCGGGCAACACCCGCTCCAGTAATCCCGCCTTGCGAATGCCGGGATCGGTCACAATCATGACTGCTGTCGCGCCCTGTTCCCGACAGATTTCGGCCAGCCGTTTGGCACTGCCCGGCTCGTTCAGAATGGTGCGTGTGGTGGAAAACGCAAAAGCCTGCATGGGATCTCCGCCTCGTTGTTTTTGTTCAACTTTACGTGCCATTCTGCCTGTACCCACGGGAAACGCAAGGGAACGGCAGGCTAACATGACCGACCGTTCGCAACTGGACAAAGTATGGGGCAAAGCGGCCACGCCCCCAAGGGTGACTGATAGATGCCATGATTCCTGCGGCAGAAACAGGGGGTTATCTTTCAGGCCGCAGCGTGTAAAATCGGGCGGGAAAACAATAACAAGGAATGCAGTGTCATGTTGCTACGTCTCGCGGGACTCATCGTGTCCCTTTGTCTCACTGCCAATGTATCGGCGGCCATGCTGCCTCCTCTCAAGGCTATTGATGCATTCAAGGTCATCGCCATCGAAGGTGAAGACTTGCCCATGGCATTGGGTATGCCGCTGGAAGATCTGTCGGTTGCCGCCATCGTCGACAACGTTCTGGAGCCCGTGCCTTACCAGATCGACCAGTACAACATTGGCGGAGCGGTGTATTTCAGTGGCTGGGAAGTGCCGCTGGCCGGTGACATCCAGCTATTGGATGCCACTGACAAATTGCTGTTCCTGTTCAAGGATGCCGGTCCGCGCCGCAGATCCAATGATATTTTCGATGGGGAAATCATCGCGGAAATCATGCTGAAGGATTCCACCGGTGTTGAACGCTTTGTCTATCTGGTGAAAGGTTCGCGCCTGCGGTCGGAAGAACAGTATGTGCGTTACAGTTCCGAGCTGGGCCTGGTGGAAACCGATTTCTACCAGCTGCGCTACAACAAGGAAAACCATCTGAAGTGGGACGATTTTCAGGCCACCAACTTTGTGGGCGAGCGTCCGCTGGATTCCATGAAACTGCGCCTGAATGCCGGCCTGGTGACGTCGCTGGTGCCTACCGAACTCAACAATGATGATCTGGTGGCGCTGCCGACCGGCGAACGCATTGGACCCATCCGTACCACCACGCAACTGGATTTCACTCTCTATCTTGTCAAGCTGCCCCTGCTGAAACTCAGCCTGCAGATTCATCATTACCCCAAGCATGTGATGTACGACGTGCGTGGTGTGATGCCGGAAATTCGCCGGCGTCTGCTCGATGATCCCAGTATTACCATGTCGCTGGATGCCAACCGTCTGATCGGTGCCACCATCCGCATGGCGAACGGCCCGAAGGAGCCCGGCATTGTCGACGGCGCCATCAGCCCGCTGGAAGAAGAGATGCGCAAGACACCGTTCACGCCACAGGAAAACTGGTACTGGGTCAGCACCAAACGCAATCTCGATGTAGTGGCGTTTCTGGATTACCTGGGCAATTTCAACGAGCCGGTGTCACCTTTTCTCGAGGATGACATGGTGAAGGAAGATCCGCCGGAAGTATTCCCCGGCCAGTTGCCCAATGTGGGATACCGGATCAACAGCTTCCCGCTGGAAGGCTTTGTCGGCTTCGTGGTGAGCGTGTTTGTGAGTGATGGCTTTGACGGTGAGCCGGAAGTCTTCACCCAGCAGATGCGTAGCGTGCCGGAAATCCAGGTGCGGCCGCTGTAATCCTGCAGTGATACTCAGCCATAAAAAAGCCGGGATGCGTTCCCGGTTTTTTTATGGTGATGGCAACAGGTTCGGTTATTCGGTTTCACCTTCATGCAGCTTGGCCTGTGCCAGCGCAAACTGGCAATTGGGGCTCTGCTGCTGGCCGCTCTTGGACGACATGGTGAGCGAGCTGCCATCGGTAATGATGGAGTAGCCACCATCGCGCTCCACTACTTTCAGTTCGACGTTTTCGTCATTCATGATCAGATTCTGGAACAGGATCTTCTTGAATGACTGGTGCGGATGGTCGATATAAAACTCGGTGTAGAACTGCCCGTTATCCACTTCCAGGGTCACAAAGGTGGTTTCCTCGGTGGTGTAGAAGTTGGCAGAACAGGTTTCCTTGCCGGCCTGACCTTTCAGTTCGATCCGGCCAATGCCGGAGCGGAATTTGCTGATGGTATCGTTGAGCAGGTTCTTGAATTCCTGGTGCACGGCGCCGTTTTCCCGCGGTACTTTCACGATCGTGCTGTCCGCCATCGCCGGCGCGGTTACCAGTAGTGCTGTCATCAGTGAGAAACCGGTTATTGTTTTCATCTTGTTCTCCTGTTAACGCAAATGTTGAACCAAGAGTTTCGGCAGTTGTTTGGCCTCTTCTGCCAGCAACAGCCGGTGCGCATTCTTGTCGCCGGAAAAGAACAGACGTTTCTGATCGGCACTGGTATTTTCTGCCGTTTCGAAGCGGCCGGTGGCGGTGGGAACGTTCACCACCTTGCCTTCGCTGGTCAGGCTGGGAATTTCCCGCTGATAGTCCAGGGGGCCCTGAGCATCTTTCTGCCAGCGATTGTAGAACTGTTTGATATTGCTGGTGATCAGCCGTTTCTTCGCGCTCTTGATGCAGAGCACGTAATCGGAATTGGTCATTTCATCGCTCTTGTCCGGACGGCTGCAGGCGCCGTCGGTCTTGTAGACGATATTGGCACGCAGATTCCTGTCACCGATCGGGTCCAGCGCGGCCAGGAAATCGATGGTGCGACCTTCATTGAACGCCACCACGGTGGCAGCCTCGATGGCAGCACCGCCGCCCAGACCATGGCCGATCAGCACCAGCTTGGCGTCCTTGGGAATCTGGCGGATGTAGCTGCGGAAGGCCTCGCGGAAGCCGGCAGTGGACTTGGGGCCGTTGCCGTTATTGAAACCGTTCCAGCTTGCCTGGATGTATTTGGCGCCGTAGGACTCCACCCAGTTTTTCAGGTGCAGGGTCTGTTCGATGTCGGGCTCCTGATCGCCAGAAATGACGAAGACATAGGAGTTGTAGTCGGTGCGATCCAGCTTGACGTCAGCGGTGCTGGCGGCCGGGGCTGGAGCCGGGGTTGGCGCAGCGGCAACCGGTTGTTTGGCGACGGCGGCCTGGCGGGCCTGCTGGGCGGCGGCCTGTTCACGTTTGAATTGGGCAGACAGCTTGCCATACTGGTCCTGCAGCTGCGCGAGCTTGTTGCGGTCGGCGCGCAGCTGGGTGCGCAGGCTGGCCATCTCGCCGTTGGTGCGATCGCGTTTCTGCAGCAGCGTACTCAGGCGGTTGTCCTTGTCCAGGGTGGCATCGTCAACGTCGCTCTCCATGCTGGTCATCTGTTCCTGCAAAGATGCTCGGCGCTGCTTTGCCGTTTCCAGCTCCGCCAGCAATGGGGCCTTCTTTTCATCCAGCGCACTCAGCTGGCGCTGGTACTCGATCTGGCGCTTGCGGAATTCGTTTTCTTCCAGGCTCTGTTTCAGCACGTTCAGCTCGGCAAAGCGCTGCTTGTCCCGGGTGATATCGCGGTTGACGATGTCGACATCGAAGTCCACCAGGGCGATATCCTTCTGGATGCGCTCGATCTCGATTTCCTGCATTTTGAGTTCGCGACGGGCGTCGAATACCTGCTTGCGCCCAGCCAGCCGTTCTTCACGCACGACCTTGCGGGTTTCCAGAATCTGGCGATCAAGGCTCCAGATCTCTTTTTCCAGCACGGCGATGCGGCTTTCTTCCGACTTGATGCTCTGATTGATGTTCTGGATCTGGGCCTGGGTGTTGTCCAGTTGACTGCGAGAGACCGCCAGGGTGCTGCTGGCCCAGAGAGTGGTGGCACAGGCGATGACGGCAACGAGGGTACGTTTCCATGAACCCGTCTGGACTGCCTTTGCCCGATGCGAAAGTGTCAATCTAACCATGATGACTTCAGTATCTTTCTAGTTATTGTGTTGGCTGGCGCCGTCGCTGGGGTCCATGCAGGTACCTGCGGGCGCTCATTTTTTGTGAGGTGTGTCACGCCTCAGAATAATTGCCCCGTCACCCCAGTGCAAGCATTGCGGGATGGGGGAGTCTCTCCATGGTCTTATGGTGCCATAAACAAGTGTTACAGACTGTTTAGAGCTGTGTAGGTTTGGTCACGTTTTGACCGGAAACGAAAAAGGGGTGCCGAAGCACCCCTTGGTTTGCCTGTTTGCAGCCTGGCTCAGCGAACGCCGGACTGACGCAGGGCGTTGGGCTGGAAATCAAGACGCGAGAACTTCTTGTTCCAGTCCACCCCGCGTGCCTCTTCGTTTTCGAAGCCCAGGGCCAGGTAGCGGCCAGCGTTCAGGTCATACAGGGTTTCCAGGGCGTAACCCATG
This sequence comes from Gammaproteobacteria bacterium, assembly GCA_041395845.1. GTDB lineage: Bacteria > Pseudomonadota > Gammaproteobacteria > Pseudomonadales > Ketobacteraceae > Ch67. The sequence goes on along the minus strand of JAWKZS010000030.1, from coordinate 27,313 downwards.
ACACCGGCATTGTAGAAGAACATGTTGTGGGATTCCGCAACACGCCACAGGTTGCCGCGGCCGTCGTAATGATCGATGGCAGAGGCTACCCAGGAATCTTCATCCAGGTAGAACGTACGCTGGGCGTAAATGTGACGTGTGCCTTCACGCAGCTTGGCATCCACCACCCAGACCCGGTGCAGTTCATAACGGGCAAAGTCCTGATTGATGTGACCCGGCTTGATCATGTCGTCGTACTTCAGACCCTTCTCATCCAGCTTGTAGGAGTTGTAGGGAATGTAGACTTCCTTCTTGCCAACGAGGGTCCACTCATAACGGTCGGGAGCACCGTTATACAGGTCAAAGTTGTCGGATGTACGCATACCGTCGGACGCGGTACCCGGGCCGTCATAGGACACCTGGGGTGCCCGGCGCACGCGGCGCTGGCCGGCGTTGTACAGCCACGCCAGACGGGGTTCGGTTACCTGGTCGATGGTCTCGTGCACCAGCAGAACGTTACCGGCCAGGCGGGCTGGAGCCACTACCTGCTGCTTGAAGAAGAACATGACGTTTTCGTCCTGACCGGGCTGGATATCGGTCAGGGTGTTACGCACGGCCACCTGATCGTTGAACATGACCATGGTGTAGGCGCCATTGGCCTGCGGTGTGACCTGGCCAATGGTACGCTCCAGGCTGCTGCCGCGGTAGCGACCGATGTGGTTCCAGATCGCTTCCAGACCGTTTTTGACGATCGGGAACGGATAGCCCTGCAGGTTCAAGCCTTTCAGACCGGTGTTACCGACGGTTTCGGTTTCCACGGCGTTCTTTTTGGTCAGATCAACCACGAAGTCGGGGATGGCATGGGTACGACGGGTCTCGTACACCGGCATTTTGTAGGTGTCCGGGTACTTCTGCATCATTGCCATCTGGCCGGGTGTCAGGTTGTTCTTGTACTGCTCCATGTTCTGGGCAGTGATCACGAACAGCGGCTTGTCATCCGGGAACGGATTGCAGAGGAATTCACTGCCATCGTAACACGCCGGTGCTTTCTGCAAGCCACCATCCCAGGCGGGAATGGTGCCGGCAGCATTGCCGGCCTTTTCCGCACCGGTCGGTGTCAGTTCGTTGCCCAGTTTTGCCGCTTCCGCTGCATCCACCTTGGCCATCGCGGGAGCCGCGATCAGAGAGGCCGCCATCACTGCAGCGGCCAGGATTTTTTGTTTGAACATAGTCTTTAATTCCATCTTGTTGTTCCCCCCTCAACTCAGAATGATGCCGAAGCGCTGATGGTCGCGAAGTCGCGATCTGCCAGCTGGTTGTACGGCTCCGCACCGTAGAAATCGGTATAACCGATGCTGACGGTGTAGGTATTGAGGTATTCCGCTTCCAGTGACAGGCCCAGTGCCTTGCGGTTCTGGATGAAGTTGGTGATCGGGCCGGGTGTTACACCGTACACGTCGTGGCTGAAGCTGATGGTGGGACGCAGGTTCACGCCAGCGAACACGTTGTTGTATTCACCGGTGAAGCGCATCTTGTAACCCCAGGCGCCACTGGTGGGGTAGTAGTCGCTGTCTTCGAAGTTTGCGGCGTTGGCGCCTGCCACGGTGCTAAGAGCGTTGAGAAGGATTGGGTAGGGTACGGATGTGGCACCACCAAAAAGTGGAGCGAGTGCACCGGTTCCCACCAGATTGTCAGCTACCCACGGATGGTTCAGTGTGGCGTTGTAACCACTGTTGAGCAGAGCCTCGTCCTTATCTGGCAGATTCAGGTAGGAACCTGCGACGTCCAGCAGTACCGTCCAGCGCGACGCTCCCAGCACTTGCTCGAAGAAGTGGATAAAGGAAATCTCCGCTTGGTAGTAATCCTCCAGAACATAACCGCGGGAATATTCACCTGGCTCATATTTGGAGTAGCAATCGTAGGCGACCGGAGCATCCGCGCAGCTCAGCGAAGGCAGGCCGAGCGCGCCACCCAAAGTGTCACCGTCTTCCAGCTGGAACGGCTGATCCTTGCGCATGCTGATTTCACCCGCTACGGCAGTGGCACCGCCGGGCAGACCGATATCCATGGTGGTGTTGAAGCTGGCACCAAACAGCTGGATGTCCTCCGGATATTCAGCAATGAAGTCAGCGTATGGCAGCAGGAGTGCGGTTCCCGAGCCGGATGGATGCGGTCAGCGCACCACGGACAGGTTGTGAGACGCGGCCAGGGATGTTGATGCATTCAGAGCGGTAATAGGATCTCCAGGCTGAGCTTGCTCAATATCAGGTGCGTGCCCGGAAATAATCGGTGCCTGAGATGGTAGTTGATGTAGTACAGACCAAATTCGGTTTCGATGGACGGCGCGAAATAGCGCGCTGCCAGACCAAACTGACCGTCATCATCAGCTTCAACGGTATCGCCGCGTGGCAATCGCACAGCGTCTGAAGGTAGTGGAACGCCCGAAACTGTGTAGGTTGAACCATATTCAGTCCCGCTGGCATAGAACCCTGACCAGCAGTTGGGACCTACCAGATCCGTTGTGGAGAAGTAGGTGCCGCAGCCCGGCAATTCGGTTTCCTTCCACTCCAGCAGCACGAAGGCTTCCAGGGACAAGTTCTCGGTTACACCCAGAGAGGCATAGGCAGCGGTCAGCGGCAGCAGGGCGTCCTTGACTTCGGAACCCGGGGTCAGGAACGCGTTGACGTCAATCGGGTTGATGGTGTTGATACCGTTGGAAAACAGTACGCTTTCACCCCAGCTGATCACCTGGCGGCCCAGACGCACGTTCAGCGGCATGCCGTTCAGATCGAAATCACCCCAGACAAAGGCGTCGAGGATGTCGCCGCCGGTACCGTTGCTCTGGGCCGGTTCGGCGGGGTCGTAGAATGCAGGAATGTCGGTACGGCCATCGCCGTTGACCAGACGGTTGTCATAGAACGCCTTGCCGCGGATGAAGGCGCCGAAGTTCTTGTAGCTCATTTCCAGATCGGCAGTGATCTTGACCACTTCGGAATAGGTGGAACCTTTTTTCCACGCCAGGTTGCCGTTGTCCTGGGAGCCGGTGCCGTGGTAGTGCGCATCGGTTTCGCCTGCAGCCGCTGCGTTGAAATCACCAACTCCACGATAGTCCCGGTCGCTGATCCGCCAGCCGGCGCCTACGGACACAGTGGTATCCAGCTGTATCTGTAAATCACCTTCTTCGTAGTTGAACAACGCATATGCCGGCGACATTGCACCTGCAGCAGCAATTGCTGCGGCCAGAGCGGTCACCTTGAAGGGGTTGTGATTTGCCATCAGAGTCAAACTCCATTCAGTTTATTTTTATGAGAAGACCAAACCGTGCATGAATGGGAGGGTAGAAATACAAGAAAGGAGGTGTGAAGCGTTACAGACAATCCAGGTACTTTCTTGTTATCTCTTTGTTTACCCGACCAATAGACGCACCTTCGCACTTTGGTTAGCAAAAAATATATACGTTAATTAACGGAACGTGAAACTTTCTTGAGACATTTTTTTTACTTGGCCGCCATTCGCCTGATTTTTGGCAGATCTGCCCTCCCATATAGGAAAAGTGGTTAGATATGCCGGTTTTTTATTATCTTTAGCGCTTTATGACGACTGGCGTTACAATGCCGGCCATGTCGATCGATTCCATTCTCAATCATCTCAATGACGCCCAGCGTCAGGCGGTGTCGTCCGAGGCCAGTCGTCTGCTGGTGCTGGCCGGTGCTGGCAGCGGCAAGACCCGGGTGTTGGTGCATCGCATTGCCTGGTTGATTCAGGCCCGTCAGCTGGCGCCCCACAATATTCTGGCAGTGACCTTTACCAACAAGGCTGCAGCGGAAATGCGCCATCGCATCGAGGATCTGCTGCGGGCACCCTTGGGGGCCATGTGGGTGGGAACCTTCCACGGTATAGCACACCGCCTGCTGCGCCTGCACTGGCAGGAAGCCAGACTACCCCAGAATTTCCAGATCCTGGACAGCGATGACCAGTTGCGGCTGATCAAGCGCATCATCCGCACACTGGAGCTGGACGAGTCGCGCTGGCCGCCGCGGCAGGCCCAGTCCTTCATCAACAGCAATAAAGATGAGGGGCTGCGCGCCGAGCATATCGATACCTACGGCGATCCCTACCAGAAAACCCTGCTGACCATTTACCAGCAATACCAGGATGCCTGTGATACCGGCGGCATGGTGGATTTCGCCGAGCTGCTGCTGCGCAGTCACGAGTTGTGGTTAAAGCACCCGCATTTATTGCAGCACTACCGACAGCGCTTCCGTCATGTGCTGGTGGACGAATTCCAGGATACCAACCGCATTCAGTATGCGTGGCTGCGGGTGCTGGTGGGCAATGATGGTCACACCGGCATCACCATCGTCGGCGATGACGATCAGTCGATTTACGGCTGGCGGGGCGCGCGGATCGAAAATATCCGCCAGTTCGGTGATGATTTTGGTCGCACCGAAGTGGTCAAGCTGGAGCAGAATTATCGCTCCACCTCGGTGATCCTGAATGCGGCCAACGGTGTGATTGCCCATAACAGCGATCGTCTGGGCAAGCAGCTGTGGACCAGTGGTGACGAGGGCGAGCCGATTTCGGTGTATGCCGGTTTCAATGAAGTGGACGAAGCCCGTTTCATTGCCGAGCGCATCCAGCAGCATTTGCAGCAGGGTCATCGTCGAGACGATATTGCAATTCTGTATCGATCCAACGCCCAGTCACGGGTGCTGGAAGAAGCGTTGCTGCGGGCCAGCATCCCCTATCGCATTTACGGCGGTCATCGCTTTTTCGAGCGGGCCGAAATCAAGAACGCACTGGCGTATCTGCGTCTGTTGCTGCATCGGGATGACGACGCCGCGTTCGAGCGGGTCATCAATACGCCGACGCGAGGGCTGGGTGACAAGTCGGTGGAACGGATTCGTGCCGTGGCGCGGGAATTGAAAGTGCCGCTGTGGCAGGCGAGTTTGCAGGTATTGCAGCACAAGGAGCTGGCCACCAAGGCGGCGAACGCACTGAAGGGCTTTCTGGGGTTGATTGAACAGCTGGATCAGGAAACCCGCGGCGTTGGCCTGGCCGAACAGGTGGACCGGGTGATCGACGGCACCGGCCTGCTCACCTTCCACCAGAATGAAAAGGACGACCGGGGCGAGGCGCGGGTCGAAAACCTGAAAGAACTGATCAACGCTTGCGCGGAATTTGAAACCTCGCTGGATGCCGAAAGTTCGTCGCTGGCCGCATTTCTGGATCACGCTGCGCTGGAAGCCGGCGAGACCCAGGCCGATGCGGACGAAGATTCGGTGCAGATGATGACCCTGCATTCCGCCAAGGGTCTGGAGTTCCCCATCGTCTTCATGGCGGGGGTGGAAGAAGGACTGTTTCCGTCGATGCAGTCGGCGGACGATCCGGGGCGAATGGAAGAGGAGCGTCGCCTGGCCTACGTTGGCATCACCCGGGCGATGAAAAAACTCTATATCACCTACGCGGAAAGCCGGCGCATTTACGGTACCGAAGCGTTGCATGCGCCGTCGCGGTTCATCCGGGAAATTCCCCTGCATCTGCTGCAGGAAGTTCGCGCTGCCGCCCGCATCACCCGGCCGATGTCATCCAGTGACCGTTCCTTTGGCGGCGTGCGGGAACCGGCGCGCAGCTATGGTGGCGCACGGGTGCAGGCGCCGGATTCCCCCTATCAGCTGGGCAAGTCGGTGCGGCATCCCAAGTTTGGCGAAGGCGTGATCATGGGCTGCGAAGGTCAGGGCCCCAATGCCCGGGTCCGGGTGAATTTTGCCGGCAGCGGCGAGAAATGGCTGGTGGCCCAGTACGCCCGGCTGGAATTCGTCTGACATCCTGGCCAGCTGAAGCCCCTGCGGGTGCGCCAGCCCTTGACGGCGGCCCCCGCTTTCCCCACCCTTGCACCTCATCAAAACAATCACAAATCAGGAGTTCCCCATGAAACGGAATCCCCTTGCGCTGTTGCTGGCGCTGGTGGCTGGCCTGCTGCTGTCTGGCTGTGGCAAGGAGTGCGAAACCGGCCCGGCGGCAACTGCCGCAGCGGCACCGCAGCAGACTTATCACTGGAAGCTGGTCACCACCTGGCCGAAGAACTTCCCCGGCCTGGGGGCGGCGCCGGAAAACTTCGCCAAGGCGGTGAACGAGATGAGCAATGGCCGCCTGCAGATCAAGGTGTATGGCGCCAATGAACTGGTACCGGCCATGGGGGTGTTCGATGCAGTGGCCGGGGGAGCCGCTGAAATGGGTCACGGCGCGGCTTACTACTGGAAGGGCAAGATTCCTGCCGCCCAGTTCATGACGGCGGTGCCCTTTGGCATGAACGCCCAGGAAATGAACGGCTGGCTGCATTATGGCGGTGGTCTGGACCTGTGGCGCAAGCTGTACGCCAAATACAATCTGGTGCCCTTTGCCGGCGGCAGTACCGGCGTGCAGATGGCGGGCTGGTTCAAGCAGGAAATCACCAGCGTGGCGGATCTGCAGGGTCTGAAGATGCGTATCCCCGGCCTGGCCGGTGAAGTATTCCAGCGTATCGGCGGAGTGCCGGTAACCCTGCCCGGTGGCGATATCTTCACGGCCATGCAGACCGGTTCCATCGACGCCACCGAATGGGTGGGCCCCTACAACGATCTGACGTTCGGTCTGCACAAGGTGGCCAAGTTCTACTATTACCCCGGCTGGCAGGAACCCGGCGCCATGCTCGAATTCATCACCAATGCCGCTGCCTGGAACAGCCTGCCGCCGGATCTGCAGGCCATCGTGACGGCGGCCGCCCGCGCGGTGAACCAGGACATGCTGGACGAGTACACCGCCCGCAACAATACGGCACTGAAAGAACTGGTGGAAAAGCACGGCGTGCAGCTGAAGCGCCTGCCGGACGACGTGCTGGCGGCACTGCGGACTGCGTCAGATCAGGTCATTCAGGAAGTGATTGCCGCAGATGCGGATGCGCGGGAAATCTACGAATCCTTCAGCGCGTTCCAGCGTGATGTGGAGCCCTATACCCGCATTTCGGAAGAAGCGTTCCTGCAGACGCGTCAGGTACCCTGACGCATCTGGTGGTGCCGCGCCCCGCAATCAGGCGGTCCGCGGTACCACCCGGGTGCGGCGGTTTTCGTCGATGGCGACAAAGGTGAACTGGCCTTCGGTGACTTTGCGGGCTTCGCGGTCGGAATGATGCTGGGCCCAGACTTCCACCAGGATCGTGATGGAGCTGCGACCGATGTTGAGTACTTCGGTATAGCAACTGATCACGGACCCCACTGCCACCGGGCGCAGAAATACCATCGAGTCGATGGCGACCGTGGCAACGCGGCCGCGCGCCAGGCGATTGGCTGTAACTGCACCCGCCAGGTCCATCTGGGATACCAGCCAGCCACCAAAAATATCGCCGTCGGCATTGGCATCCGCCGGCATGGCGATGGTTTGCAGGGCCAGTTCCCCGGTGGGAGTGGGCGTGTCGTCGAGCCTTTCTTGTTCTTCCATTGTCGAATCCGCCTGTTCTTACTGCGCTGAGTTATAAACTATATCCGGCAACCACGTTGCCAGTGAAGGTAAAAGTGCCAGAATCCCCATGGTCAGGAGCTGCATCACAATAAACGGTATCACGCCCCGGTAAATTGTCGAGGTTGGCACCGAATCCGGCACCACACCCCGCAGGTAAAACAGGGCGAAGCCGAACGGTGGGGTCAGGAACGAGGTCTGCAGGTTGAGGGCAATCATCACCCCCAGCCACACCGGGTCCACCCCCATGGCCAGCAGTACCGGCCCCACGATGGGCACCACCACAAAGGTGATCTCGATGAAATCGAGAATGAAGCCCAGCAGGAAAATCACCAGCATTACCAGCAGGGTCGCGCTCACGACACCGCCGGGCATGCTGCTGAAAAAGTCGTGGATCAGATCGTCGCCGTGGTAGCCGCGGAATACCAGGGAAAACAGCGCGGCACCGATCAGGATCGCAAACACCATGCTGGTGACCTTGGTAGTGGACAGCATGATGTCCCACAGGTTCTGCCGGTTCAGCTGCTTTTGCAGCAGTGCCAGCAGGGTGGCACCGATGGCGCCAACCGCCGCCGCTTCGGTGGGGGTGGCAAAGCCGGTCAGGATCGATCCCAGCACCGCAACAATCAACAGGAGCGGGGGCAGCAGGCCGCGCACGCAGTCCACCAGCAGGGAGTTGTCATATTCGTGATCATCCGGCACGCCGGGGGCGGCCGCCGGGTTGAGCAGGGCCCGACCAATGACGTAGAGGATGTACAGGCCCACCAGAATCAGGCCCGGAATCAGGGCGCCGACGAACAGATCCCCCACCGACACCGTGTCCACGTTGAAAATGCCCTGTTTCAGCTGGGCCTGCTGGTAGGCATTGCCCAATACGTCGCCGAGCAGGACCAGGGCGATGGACGGCGGAATGATCTGCCCCAGGGTACCGGTGGCGGCAATGCTGCCGGTGGCCAGTGCCGGGTCGTAGCCGCGCTTGAGCATGGTGGGCAGGGCCAGCAGTCCCATGGTGACCACGGTCGCCCCCACAATGCCGGTACTGGCCGCCAGCAGGGCGCCCACCAGGGTCACGGAAATCCCCATTCCCCCGGGAAAGCGGCCGAACAGGCGGGCCATGGTTTCCAGCAGGTTCTCGGCGACCTTGGACTTTTCCAGCATCACCCCCATCAGCACGAACAGCGGCACCGCCAGCAGGGTATTGTTCCACATCACGCCTTCGAACAGCCGCGCCGGCAGGAAATTCAGGTCCGCCAGATTGAAGACCCCCAGCCCGGCACCGATAAAGGCGAACAGCAGCGATACGCCGCCCAGGGTGAAGGCCACCGGGTAGCCGGCCATCAGGGCGGCACACACGGCGATGAACATGGCAATGGCCATCCATTCCATCAGCGGACACCCTCCTGTTGGCTGGAGGTGCCACGGCCGGCCAGGATGACGGCGTTACGCAGGATTTCGATCAGGCCCTGCCAGATCAGCAGACCACCCATCAGCGGGATCAGGGTCTTGAGCAGATAGAGCCAGGGCAGGCCTTCGGCTTCCTGGGATTTTTCCTTCAGCCGCCAGGAAAACTCTACATAGTCGAGACTGGACCACAGAATGAAGCCGGCCATCGGCAGCAGGAACAGCAGGCTGCCCAGCAGATCAATGATCGCCCGGGTACGTGGGCTGAACCGGCGGTAAAACACATCCACCCTGACGTGAGCATCGCTGCGTAGTGTGTAAGCGCTTGCCAGCATGAACAGGATGCAATGCAGGTACATCACCGACTCTTCCATGGCCTGCCGTGGCAGGCGCCAGTCGCCGATCTGCAGGTCATTGAGTTTGAGGCCGTAACGCATCAGAACGGTGATGAACAGGATCACGGTCAGGATCAGGGTCAGGGTGGACAGCAGGCGTCCGCTCAGATCCGTCAGTCGGTCCAGGCGCGTCAGCAGGGTTGTCATCATTGTTGGTTAGATTTCCCCGGGGAATGGTGGGGGGATCAGCGCCCCCTCTTGTCGGCCGGATTATAACGGCAGGGGCGGGGTGGCCGCAAAAGCAACGGCTGACATTCGAATGTAATACTATTGTCACATTGCCAACCTATAGTGCCGAGCCCAGAAGGGAGATGTGCTGGTAGACACTCCTGGAACACACCCTCATCTCGGAGAGACTCCATGAATTTCAAGAAACTGATTGCTTCTGTTGTGGTGAGCGCCAGTGCGGCCATCATCACCACTGCAGCGACTGCTGAGACCAAAGTTGATCCCAACCTGCCTGCGTACACCAAGGTCGGTGGCGTTTCCGGCAGCCTGTCCAGTGTTGGTTCCGATACCCTGGCCAACCTGATGACCCTGTGGGCGGAAGAGTTCAAGAAGCAGTACCCCAGCGTGGCGGTACAGATCCAGGCCGCTGGTTCTTCCACTGCGCCGCCGGCCCTGACCGAAGGTACCTCCAGCTTCGGCCCCATGAGCCGCCCCATGAAGGATCAGGAAATCGAAGCCTTCGAAAAGAAATACGGCTACAAGCCCACCGGTATCCCGGTTGCCATCGACGCTCTGGCGGTGTTCGTGAACAAGGACAACCCGATCAAGGGCATGACCATGGAACAGGTTGACGCCGTGTTCTCGTCCACCCGTACCTGCGGTGGCGCCAAGGACATCACCAAGTGGGGTGATCTGGGTCTGACCGGTCCCTGGGCGAATCGTGACGTCCAGCTGTTCGGCCGCAACTCGGTATCCGGTACTTACGGCTACTTCAAGGAACACGCGCTGTGCAAGGGTGACTTCAAGAGCAACGTGAACGAACAGCCGGGCTCTGCGTCGGTGGTTCAGTCCACAGCGGCTTCCCTGAATGCGATTGGTTATTCCGGCATCGGCTACACCACTTCCAGCGTTCGTGCGGTTCCGCTGGCGAACAAAGCCGGTGGCGAGTTTGTTGCGGCAACCTCTGAGAACGCCCTGACCGGTGCCTACCCGCTGTCACGCGCCCTGCTGGTGTATGTGAACAAGGCGCCCGGCAAGGAACTGGCTCCGCTCGAGCGTGAGTTTGTGAAGATGGTACTGTCCAAGCAGGGTCAGGAAATCGTGGTGAAGGATGGTTACATCCCGCTGCCCGCTTCCATGGTCCAGAAGACTCTGGAAAAGCTGGACATCAAGTAAAACGGATTGCAGGATGCGATCCCGTGCGGAGCCACACTGTCTGTGTGGCTCCGTATTTTTGTCTATAAACCTGAGAGAAGTCTGAATCCCCATGGAGACAACCAGCGAATCCCTGTTTGGCGTGTCGGACAAGATTCTGGCCCGTAACCGGCGCCGGCGCCGGCTCAAAGATCTGATCGCGGCCCGTGCCATCTCGTTGGGTGGCATCAGCGTCATCGGTGCCGTCAGCCTGATTTTTTTCTACCTGCTGTACGAGGTAATGCCGCTGTTTGTCCCGGCCTCGATGGAGCCCCGCGCCACCCTGACGGAATTCAGCATCCCTGACGCGCTGCATGTGGAAGTGGAGGAACAGGCGAAGATCGGCCTGGCCATCGATGGCCAGCGCGGGCCGGTATTTTTTGACGTCGTCAGCGGCGCCGAACTGGCGGAACCGAAAGTGCCCGCGTTCCACGCACCGATCACCGCGTTTGCCAAGGATGCACCGGCCAGCCGCGCCTTCGCGCTGGGCTTTGCGGACGGTTCAGTGCAGCTTTTCAAACACGATTACAAAGTACAGTTCGACGGCAAGACCAAGACCGTCACGCCCAGCCTCAAAGCCACGAGTCCGGAGCCCATTGTGGTGTTGCCGGGCAAGGCCGTCAGCCAGCTGGCATTTCGCGAATCGGACAACGGTATCAAGCTGGTGGTGCTGGACGCCGATGGCCGGCTTTATCTGAAAGAATTTGAAAAAGTGACCAGCTTCCTCTCCGACGACGTGTCGCTGCAGGAACTGGACACCCGTGAACTGCCGACACCCTCCGGTGCCGTCAACCAGTTGCTGCTGAGCCTGGATCAGCGCTGGCTGTTTATCATTCAGGACAGTCACAAGATCGAAACCTACGACATGCGCAAGCCCGCCGCGCAGATGCGGCTGAGCCTGCAGGACGCGGTGGCGAAAGAAGTGAACATTACCCGTGCCGAATTCCTGCTCGGTGGCTTTTCCCTGCTGGTAGGTGATGACCAGGGCAATGTCAGCCAGTGGTTCATGGCGCGGGATGCGAAGGGCAATGATTATCTTGCCCATGTGCGCACCCTCACCCTGGAGGAAGGCGTAGCGATCACCGCGATCCAGCCGGAACATCGTCGCAAGGGCTTTGTCGCCGGTGATGCAGCGGGCAATATCGGCCTGTTCAATACCACCGCCGAACGGGAAGCACTGGATACCAGTGTGGGTGACAGTGCCGTGCAGTGGCTGGCCATTTCGCCGCGGGCTGACGTACTGATTACCAAAACCGCGAATACGGCGCCCAACAGTCATGACGTGCACAATGAACACCCGGAAGTATCGGTATCGTCGTTGTGGGATGAAGTCTGGTACGAACGTTACCAGGAGCCGGAATATGTCTGGCAGAGTTCGTCTGCCAACAACGACAACGAGCCCAAATTCAGTCTGATGCCGCTGACCTTCGGCACCCTGAAAGCAGCATTTTATGCGATGGTGGTGGCGATTCCGCTGGCCATCTGCGGCGCGATCTTCACCGCCTATTTCATGGCGCCGAAACTGCGTACCTACGTGAAGCCCACCATCGAACTGATGGAAGCGCTGCCGACGGTCATCCTCGGCTTTCTGGCGGGCCTGTGGCTGGCTCCGCTGATGGAAGCCAACCTTGCCGGGGTCACGGCCATTCTGGTGCTGACGCCGACGCTGATTCTGCTGACGGCCATTGGTTGGTCCCGCCTGCCGCTCAATATCCGTCTGCTGGTGCCCACTGGCTGGGTGCCGGTGCTGCTGGTACCGGTCGTGGTGATCGCAGGTGCTACCTCGATGTGGCTGAGCGAGCCGCTGGAGCTGGCCTTTTTCGGTGGCGACATGCGCCACTGGCTGACTCACGACATGGGTATCGATTTCGATCAGCGTAATTCCATGGTGGTGGGACTGGCGATGGGATTCGCCGTGATTCCGACCATTTTCTCGATCGCCGAAGACGCCATTTTTGCCGTGCCGAAAAGCCTGACCCAGGGCTCACTGGCCCTGGGTGCCACGCCCTGGCAAACCCTGGTGCGGGTCATCCTGCCCACTGCGAGCCCGGGCATTTTCTCGGCGCTGATGATGGGCCTTGGTCGCGCTGTGGGTGAAACCATGATCGTGCTGATGGCCACCGGCAACACGCCAATCATGGACATGAACATCTTTGAAGGTCTGCGCACCCTGTCCGCCAACATTGCGGTAGAGATGCCGGAAGCCGAGGTCGACAGCAGTCACTTCCGCATCCTGTTCCTGTCTGGCCTGGTGCTCTTTGTATTCACCTTTATCGTCAACACCACTGCTGAGAGTGTGCGTCAGCGGCTGCGTGCGAAGTACGGTTCGTTGTAAGCGGGGAATGAGAACGTGAACAACAGTCTGAAAGATTGGTTTCGCAAAGGGGATCCCTGGGTCTGGATGAATGCCGGCGCCCTGTCCATCAGTATCGTGATGGTGGTGGGAATCCTGTTACTGGTGGCTGCCCGCGGTTTGTCCCACTTCTGGCCCCATGCGGTGATGGAAGCGACCTACACCCAGCAGGACGGCAGTCAGATCAAGATCATTGGTGAAGTTTCCGATGACGAATGGGTGCCGGTATCACGTCTGCGTGAAGCGGGTGTCGAAGTCGATACCGACGAGCCGGTGGTCAAGCGCATTCTGGTGAAAACCGGTAACCGGGATATCACCGGTCTGGATTTCCGCTGGCTTATTGGCGATCACCTGCAGAATCGTTCCTACCCGGATGACATCATCGTCATCGAGCGGCGCGAGTGGGGCAATTTCTACGGCTACCTGAAAGGCGTGAAGGAAGCCGGGCAGATCGTTGCCAGTGACAGTGAAGCCCCGGCAGCATTTGAAAAAAGTCTTGAGCGTGCGGATGCGCTGCATGATGAAATCCGTGACATTGAACGCGGTGCCATTGGTGCGGTGAACTACGAACTGGAACGGCTGCGTCTGGAAGAACGGAGTCTGGCACGTCAGGGTGCACTGGATGCCGAACAGCAGCGTCGCCTCAGTGAGGAAAAAGCTGCGCTGGATGCCGAGTACGAGATTCTCTACAAGCAGCTGCGTGAATTGCAGGAGCAGATCGCCCGCGACAGCATCACCGTGGTCAGTATGGGCGGTGTGGAAAAAGACATTCATCTGGCCGATGTGGTGCAGTTCCACTTCCCAAACAGCCTGTCGCTGATTGAAAAGATCGGTTTCTATTTCCACCAGTTCTGGCTGTTCCTGTCGTCCGAACCCCGTGAAGCCAATACCGAAGGCGGCGTGTTCCCGGCGATTTTCGGGACGGTACTGATGGTATTGCTGATGTCCATCATCGTGACGCCGTTCGGTGTGGTTGCAGCGGTGTATCTGCGTGAATACGCCAAACAGGGCGCCACCACCCGGGTGATTCGTATCGCGGTGAACAACCTGGCGGGCGTGCCGTCCATCGTGTACGGTGTGTTTGGTCTGGGCTTCTTCGTCTATTTCATGGGTGGCAGCATCGACGATCTGTTCTTCCCGGAAGCGGCGCCGGCCCCGGTGTTCGGTACCCCCGGCCTGCTGTGGGCTTCCATTACCCTGTCGATCCTGACCCTGCCGGTGGTGATCGTTGCCACGGAAGAAGGTCTGGCGCGGATTCCCAAGTCAGTGCGGGAAGGCTCTCTCGCTCTGGGTGCTACCAAGTTTGAAACCATCTGGAAGGTGGTATTGCCGATGGCAAGCCCGGCGATGATGACCGGTCTGATCCTGGCGATTGCGCGGGCGGCCGGTGAAGTGGCACCCTTGATGCTGGTGGGCGTGGTCAAGCTGGCACCGACGCTGCCTTTGGACGGCAACTTTCCGTTCCTGCACCTGGAACGCAAATTCATGCACCTGGGCTTCCACATTTATGACGTCGGTTTCCAGAGCCCGAACGTCGAAGCGGCGCGGCCGCTGGTATATGCCACCGCCTTCCTGCTGGTGGCGGTTATCGTGGTGCTGAACCTGACGGCCATCATGATCCGTAACCGGTTGCGGGAAAAATTCCGCGCGCTGGAAAACTGATGTCGCCACGGAGATCCGACATGAACGAATCCAATTTGAATGTAGCAAAAGGTGACAACATGACCGCGACAGAAACGCCCCGCATGCAGACAGCGGCGCGCACCATCGACGTCAAAAGCAACGCCCGTTCGCTGGCCCAGGAAGACGCGTGCATCGAAGTGAAGGATTACAAGCTGTATTACGGCGAAAAGCGCGCGCTGCACGGCATCAACATGATGATTCCGAAGAAGCGTGTCACTGCTTTCATCGGTCCCAGCGGTTGTGGTAAATCCACCCTGCTGCGCAGCTTCAACCGTATGAACGATTTGGTGGATATCTGCCGGGTTGAAGGCAAGATCATGTTCGAAGGCGGCAATATTTTCGATCGCTCTGTGGATATCACGGATCTGCGCCGCAAGGTGGGCATGGTGTTCCAGAAGCCCAACCCGTTCCCCAAGACTATCTATGAAAACGTTGCCTATGGTCTGCGTATTCAGGGCATCAACAAGAAGCGCGTGATCGACGAGCGCGTGGAGTGGGCACTCAAGGGTGCCGCGTTGTGGGAAGAAGTCAAAGATCGTCTCAACGACAACGCGCTGGGTCTGTCCGGTGGTCAGCAGCAGCGTCTGGTAATTGCCCGCACCATTGCAGTCGAGCCGGAAGTACTGCTGCTGGATGAACCCTGTTCAGCACTGGACCCGATTTCCACCCTGAAGATCGAAGAACTGATCAACGATCTGAAATCGCGTTACACCATCGTCATCGTAACGCACAACATGCAGCAGGCGGCACGGGTTTCCGACTATACTGCTTTCATGTACCTGGGTGATCTGATCGAGTACAAGGACACGGATACGCTGTTCACCAACCCGACGGAAAAGAAAACCGAAGACTACATCACCGGTCGTTATGGTTGATCCTGCAAACCAACAGGCAGCGCAAACCCCGGACACGTGACAAGGAATCAAGACAATGCCGATTTCGAGCGAAGAATACACCCAACATATTTCCCGCCAGTTCAATGAAGATCTGGAAGAGGTCCGCAGCCATATTCTCGCCATGGGCGGCATGGTAGAGAAACAGGTGAGTGACGCCGTACAGGCACTGGTCGAAGGTGACAGTGCGCTGGCTTCCGAAGTGCTGTCGAATGAAAAGCAGGTCAACGGCATGGAAGTGCGTATCGATGAGGAATGTACCCGCATCATCGCGCTGCGCCAGCCTGCCGCCAGTGACCTGCGTCTGCTGGTGGCCGCCACCAAGGCCAACACGGATCTGGAACGGGTGGGTGATGAAGCCAGCAAGATAGCCAAGATGGCGATTCGCCTGTCAGAAGAAGGCGCGATTCCCCGCGGCTACATCGAGGTCCGTCACATCGGTAATCACGTCTGCTCGATGCTGCGGCAGGCACTGGATGCTTTTGCGCGCTTTGACGTGGATCTGGCCATGGCGGTGGTGAAAGAAGACAAAGCCGTGGACATGGAATATGAAGCGGCCATGCGTCTGATGGTCACGTTCATGATGGAAGATCCGCGTTTCATCAAGCGGGTACTGAACGTGTTGTGGAGTCTGCGTGCACTGGAGCGGATCGGTGACCACGCCCGCAACATCGCCGAGCAGGTCATCTATCTGGTGAAAGGCAAGGATATCCGTCACGTTCCGATCGCAACCCTGGAAGAGCAGGGCATGCTGGGCGGGAAAAAATAACGGCAACGCGCGTAACTGCAGCCTTCATCCGAAGGTGTGCAGTTCCGACACCAGCGCAGGAAGCATGGCTTCCTGCGTCTGCAGCAGCGGGCGCCATGCCTGCTCCAGGGTAACCACCAGCTGCTGCACCTCCGCACCGTCTACGTGCTGATCCAGTTCCCGCAACATTGCCACTTCTTCCCGTTCCTCGTGATGTTCGATCACGTTCTTGAACGCCCGCTCATAATCCAGTAACGCCAGCACTGCCCGCCGATAGTCCTGTGCCGTCTTGCCTTCCAGCACGCGCATCCTCGCATCCACATTGCCCAGCATATCCAGAATCTTGTCGTGCTCCTTGCGATACAGCAACGCAGGCCAGCGCGCCTCTGCCAGTGCATCCAGCCGCGGCAGCAGCCAGGCATTTTCCGCGTCGATGTGGGCGCTGATCATGGCGCGGAACAGCGCCAGAAAGCGCGCCGCCAGATCGGTCTGCTGCAACAGCAGGGCTTCCTGATGCAGCAATATCAGCTCATCCATGTGGCGGTGGTAGCGGGATACCAGTGAATACAGAGAGTCTGTCAACATAGGGGTAGTGATTTTACTCGGCGGGTTAAGGAAAGCTGAAAGTGGTGTTGCGCAGATTGATGACGGCTTTCCTGTCTACATCGACATTCGTAAATTGCTTTTCCCGGATTGTACCCAATTCGAAGTTAAGCTTGCCGGTGAGCTGTACGTTGTGCATCTTCCAGCGCTGGATGTCGGATTCTGCCAGCACCAGGTCGTGGATCGACACGTCTTCGAACTGAAGCAGGTTGGCAATAGTGGCGTGCCCACCGAAATCATCAATTTTGCAGTTACGTACATGCAGCGTATCCATCTTGGATTGGCTGAAACCGAGAACGCCAAGGTTTCTGCAGTTCTCAATCAATACATTGCCCATGTCGCCGTAGGACATGGAAAACCGCTGCGCAGATATCCCATCAATATGCACGCTGCCGGCATTCATGCCAGACCATTCCACCTTTCCGCCCTTGATCACCAGCTGGTTGCGAATGGTGGTTGGCCCCAGCGCGTCGATGGTTGAGTTGTAGGCTTCAAAGGAATCCATTTCGCCAAATTCCAGGTTGGCATCGGTAAAGGTCGAATCGTTGAGAGTGATGCTGCCGCCGATCTTAAAGGCTTCGATCTTGTTGAGGGTGGAGTTTGATATTTCCAGCTTGAGTTTCGATTCACCAAAATTAAGGCGGTGTAATTTTGAGTTTGAAATAGAAACGCTGCCTTGGCCCCCGCAAATGATGCAGCGTCGTGCTGGTGCGGTTAAATGAAGTGTTAACAAACGTGACGCCCATTGGATTGAAGTTGCGCAATTTGCATTTATTGAAAATAACGTTATCCATAGTTGCGTAGTCAAATCGCCACTTCAATGACACACAGCTGTTAAAGATTACGTTTTTGAAATACGCCCTATCAAGACGAACCTGAAGCAATGCAAGGTCATTAAAAATGACATTTTCGAAATGAACATCGGACAGGTTTACGCCTTCAAGTTCGGCACGATTGAAAACAAGAGGAGAGGATTCTGTCCCTATGACCTTTTTTGACTCTACCAAAGATTTGAAATCTTGCTCGGATTTGTTAGGCATGGATAAGCAACCTGAAATTACAGCAATTAAAATAGACAGTAAGAACTTACTTTTCACGAGAGTCATCCACCGATTTCTTGCCACCGTACTCGTTTGGTAATGTCTTTTCATACCACCCAAACTGAGGAATCTCGCCCCATACCGGATGACGCACTATCGGGTAGTAGGGCGTTTTGATCAACCTGAATTCCATGTCGCCCACCCGGGTGCTGGCCTGTTTCGGCAATCTCACCCGCTTGTTGTCCGGCTCGATCAGTACCGGTATCACCCATGGGCTTTCAAAGTCGTATTGCTGGAACACCCGGTGTCCGTTGATTCTGATTCCCGCCAGACTCTTGAACTGGAGCGATAGAAACGCTTTGCGCTTGTCGTCATTGCGTTCCTTCATGTAACGCTCCAGCGTGAGTTCAAACAGACGAATCGATCCCTTGCTGGACTGGCTGTCCACAATCCCCAACCAATACTGATTGTCATGGGGCGATTTTTCACCCGACGCCGTCGCGGCCAGCTTGCGGCAGGTCAGCGTGTAGTGCTCCACAATCCCCTGCACGAAGACGCTCAGCCGCGCACCGGCGATCAGATCGGCTTTGGGCATTCTGTCAGCAAACTGAACATGAATGCCATAGCCGCGGCCATTGTCGTCTGGTTTATACAATCGGATCAAATCGAATACGCCGCTGTCGCGGTCTTCGAGATCACCTTTCAGCAGATCGATGAATTCGGTGGCGACGCAGAACCGTGGTTTTGCCGTGTCCACCGGGCGACGCTGAGTGGTGGCCGCCAGGACTTTAACGGTGGGCTGCCCCGGCTTTTCGTCAAAGCGCAGGAGCGATCCCGATGGGCGTTCCATACCAAGGCCTGCGAGTTCGTCACAGTAGTTCTGCACGGCGATGGGCCCGCCACAGGCAGATACCACGATGGGAGCGCGGTCGGCGGGCAGCTGGGGAAAGGATTTGATCATGTCGCCATTATCAGGCGCAGGCAGGGCAGCCCTGACGGAATAATCCCCGATCACCTGCGGCGAATTGTTGTCCAGGGATTCCGGAATCGAGGTCGGCAACCAGACTTTGCGCAGCCACTTGTAAATGTGGTGGCTGGTGCGTTTCACCGGTTGCTGCAGCTGGTAAACCCCGGCTCGATGGGAGTGCCCCGACAGGCTGGCCTGGATTTTCTGTTGCCCCAGTAATTCGTGATAGAGGTATTCGCGGTTGGCTTCGAAGGTTCCCCAATCAAAATACCCCAGACCATTGCCGACCCGTGAAGCACTGACATCACCTTCATCCAGCAGCGACATGGCCGTGTGGTAATTCACCAGGGTGAAATGACTGGCCAGCACGTTGAGGGGTTTGTTTTGTGCGATCGCCGCATCCAGTAGCTGCCGTTGCTCGCTATCGATGGCGCGGGTCGCACGGGGCAGTGCGCTGGGACTGAAAGCGATGCCCTTTTCACCTTTCTCGCGCAGATTGTCGCGGGTCGACGGATTGCGGATGCCGCCCTGGACCGGATCGATAAAGACCTCGTCGTCACCCCATGCCAGCAGACTCAGGGTCTGTTTTGGCCAGTGATAGCTGAAGTCGGTAAACGGCGTAAAAATCAGCTGGAACCAGTCGAGATTGTCGGGCTGAAAATTGCGCGTGGTGTGACCGGGTTTGAACCCTGACATCAGGACGCGATGATACTGCCGGCCAAACATCAGGCACGCTTCGTACACCGTAAGATTGTGATCCGCCGGAATGCCTTCGTTGGCGCGGGTACCGTTCACGGGCTTGTTCTTCTTGTCCATTTTCTTTTGCAGGTCATTCACCTGCCGGGTGTTGAAGCGCACGATTCTGCTGATTCGGTCAATCAGATCCAGTGCTTCGTCCGGGGCGTTCAGGATGGTGTCTTTCAGATCCTTGATCGGGGTGACAACGCGCGGCGAGATCCCATACGGCACGCTGTAGGCTTCGTGATTGCCGGCGCACAGAAAAATCGGCTTTTGGTACGTGTCATAGAACCAGCGCACCAGCGTGAAGAAAATCAGGTTGTCGATGCCGGCGGGATACTGGTCATCGTCCGCGACATTATCCAGATTCATTGCCTGCCACAGCGCAGCCGTATTATTGATGGCTTTGCCCTGCGCGCAACCGGGATTGTAGTTGCGGTTGTAGTCGATCAGGTCACCGGTGAAAACAATGCCGTCGGTGAAGATATTCGTGCCGAAATTTTTCATCAGATTGTACAGGGCATCAAACGAGCGGTGGGCGCGGTCGCCGATACGCTCGCTGCCACTGAGGTTGCCCACGCCGGGAACGATGCTGGCGTTGCTGCGATCGAACACGTGGTGCCGGGATGACACGTGGACATCCGTCAGGTGCCCGAAGTTGTAGCAGTCTTTGTCGCTGAAAAATACCGGATGATGGGCCTGAAGCGGGCGCTGTGTGTCGGGTTCGAAGATCAGCTCACCGCGCCTGATCTGATAGGCGTACTGCTGGCCGGAGCGAATGCGTTGCTGGTGAAATGCCAGCAGCAGATCATCCTGCTTTTCGTAGAAAGGGTGGGCAGCCTGTGGGTCCTGCAATGCGGCGCTGGGTGACGCGGCATCCCCATCCAGCTCGATCCAGCTCAGATCGATCAGCTTTTTACCCTTGCAGGGGGAAAGCGCGGGAAATTGTCGCAGTTCCACTTCAAACAGATGCTGGAATCCGTGCTGGTGGTAGAAGTCCACGGCAAAGGTGTCCAGGCGTGCCAGCAGGACATTCTGACTGTTGCGGATCAGCCGGTTGTTTTTGTCCAGCGTGCCCAGATAGTGCACGGTCATATTGGCCAGCGCGCTGTCCATGTCGCGGTACAGCAGGCCATTGTCCTGCGCGTCCGGTTTGGGTGTCGGCCCGCCCCTGGGCCAGTCCCGCACGTGCAGAAAACGCTGCACGAGTCGCTCACACTGCTGATTGTTCTGCTGCTGGCTGTGTCCGTAGGTGGCGTGAAAGCTGTCCCTGGTCAGCAGTAGCAGGCGTACTGGCTCACGGCCATTGCAGACCACGGGCGTGCACAGGCTGGGATACAGAATGATGGCGGAAGTGCTGGCCAGCTGCAGGGTGAAATGGAAGTCGAGCTGGCGCTTGTCGTTGACCTCTAGGGTGACGCGATTGTCGTCATACTGGTTCAGGTGGATCATGCGGGTTCACTCGCCTTGGGGTGACAGTTGTTCGGCAATTCCAGGGTCAGACGTGATTCCCCAATATCCACATCGCACATCACCTGACCCTGGCGGATCACGGCGCTGTATTCCTTGTTGCCTCTGAGGATCACGCTGTCGCCGTCACTGAACTGGCGTGATGGCAGAGTGTCACCGTAGGCATCGGCCAGCCGGACGCTCACCCGCTTGATGGTGGGTTGCAGATAGGCGGCGGCAAAGCCGTTATCGCGATAGGGAGTGAGCAGACGGTGGTGCTGATTCTGGGTCGCGGCGTCCGGATCGTCGTTGTCCGGCAGTGGCGGGAGCGCGTCCTGCAGCGCGCCGATGTGATTGGCGTGACCACTGAAGTGCGGTTGCTGGCCATAGTGCTGCAGGCCGTCCAGCGCGCTGGCATAGCGTTGGCGCAGGGCTGCGTCCTGTTCCAGTGCGTCAATGTCTTCCCACGGCAGCGGGCGTGGAAAAAACGCCAGTTCGAAGCCGCTCGCGCCGGTTTGCCACTGGCCATTCAGTTTTGCGGGAATCCAGATGGCGTCCAGATGCTGCCCAATGGCCTTGCGAGGTGTATCGGTGTTGCCGTCACGGGTGAATGCCCGCTGCTGGCGTTCCCAGCTGACATCGATGTCCCGCATGACGCCCTGCGGGTCGACCGCCAGTTCCCGCCAGAGTTGGCCCTGCCAGAACAGGTAGGCGTGGCCGTTGCTGGGCAGCCTTGTCCGTTGCGGATCGGA
The DNA here is from genome assembly GCA_041395845.1 of Gammaproteobacteria bacterium. Taxonomy (GTDB): domain Bacteria; phylum Pseudomonadota; class Gammaproteobacteria; order Pseudomonadales; family Ketobacteraceae; genus Ch67. The sequence continues at coordinate 5,456 of JAWKZS010000030.1, read as the reverse complement.
CTGCAGATTGCGGTAAATGATCGGGCGTACCGGGATGATGATGTTATCCAGCTGTGCCCCGACGGCGGGGCTTTTCTGGCGCGGGTTGATGGGGTGTGGCAGGGGCAGGTTCAGTGGCTGGCCGGTGCGGGTGGCAATGTTGATGGCAAGCGCCACTGGCTGTCCGTTCTGCACCGCAATATCCACCAGTGCGCGGTGGGGTTGCTGGCGGTCGTTGCGGGCAGTTGCGGCCGATTGTGGCGAGTGGCAGAGTGCCAGGCGCTGGCTGCCAAAGTGATTGCGACCGGCGACTTCAAACAGGCAGTGCCACTGGAGGGTTTCATCGGTAGCGGTTTTCTGTCCGGTTGCGGGTGACAACGCAGCAAAGTGGCTTGACCGGTGAGGGGATAACAGGGAGCACCAGGGCGCTGCCGTCAGCAGCCAGCGCCGCCAGGGCGCTCTGCATCGACGGACTTATCAGGGGTGGCGGAGCGGCCTGCTGGCCCGCCAGCGTTGAGCAGCCTGGGCGCCCATCGCTTTGCCAGCCACTGCCGTGACCTGGCCCAATGATCAACTCACCACGATGCAGGGTATCGATGAGGGCATCCGCCGATGTGCCGCCTGCAGGCCGGCGAGCTGCACGTCGGTTAGGTGTTCCGGCGCCTGGTGCTGAACCCGCTGCACCCATTGTTCGGCGTCGTACAGATGCAGTGGCTGGCGCTGCTGGGGTGCGACCTGTCCGGTGCCTTGCCGGTTCCAGATGCGCAGCGGTTTGCCATCCAGCACAATATCGTGAAATTCCATGGTGCTTCCCGGAAAAACGCTGCTTTTCTGGAAAAGACACCTGGCAGGCAAACAAACGGCCAAAACCGGGTTTATTGACCGATAGAGTCCATCTGGTTTCAGTCGCGCTTCCGCAATCTTCTGCACATCCTTGGCCTGTTCCAGCAGCTTGGGAATTTCGGTGACCGGAATCGTGGTGGGAATCGGCAAACTGTTTTCGAGAATCTTTGCCGTTGGCCAGCGGATTGTCGCGGGTAATGCTGTTTTCATTGGGGGCGGCCCGGCCGAACACCTTGTCGATCTGCTCCTGACTCAGGCTTTGCAGCACGTTGGCGTCGGGGTCGGTGCGCACCACATGATTCAGGGTGTTGCGATTGGGCAGGTTGCTGAGTTTCAACCTGTCCTTTGATCCTGCCAGGTATAGATATTGTCTGCTGCGATATCCACGTACAGTTGCCCTTACACCGAATATCATTGAAGCACTCCTGTCTCGCTCGACTGACTCATTGCTGTCGCCGGCTGCTGCTGGCGATTCTGCGTCGCCTTTGGCCGCAGTATTGACGATACATCCGGCAGTTTCAACTGATACGGCGCGGCAAACGTCACCGCCCCTCTTTGCACGAATCGACCGTGCGCAGCAGCACCACAGAAACAGCATCAATGTCGTTAGTTTAAACATGGCGATACTTCTCCAGATTTCCTGCATAGCCACCGCTGGTCAGTGCCGGAGTGGATGAGCATTGTAAACCACTGTACAGATATCGGAACGCTGCCGTCATTCGACACATCGTCTTCAACAACGCTTAACATGCAATGAAGTCACCAACGCGGTGGATCAGGCCAATCGGGAAAATCGACATGCGCTTTGATTTCAAAGGCACCAAGGCCAAATTCGAGCAGACAAAAATGTCGTCACCATCGTCGGTGACGCGGGATTTTCACCTGCGCCGCTGCTGGACATTCTCGAAGGTGCAAGCTGATCAAGCGCGGCATTGATATCCGCCGCATCGACAAGCGGACCTGGAAATCAACCTGGCGGAAGCGCGCCAGAAAGCGCCCCTGCGGCAGGGGCTGAACTGATCAGGCGAAAAACTGGTGAAGTTGATCAAGGACAGCAAACTGAAAGTGCAGCCGTCCATCCAGGGTGACAGCGGGTGTCAGGCAAGAAAAAGATGACCTGTAGATGTTAACGCTGGCGCGCTGCCAAAGGCGTTTTGAACGCAGTTGCCGTAAAGTTCGAGAATTTCGCGACTGAGAGCAGTGACCAGCAGGCTGCCGGAAAAACGTTGTCGAGGCATGTTAATGCAAGGCAAAAACAGGCGGAAAAGCGGAGTTTACAGGGTGTAATGAGTATTTTGAGCCTGTTTTTAACGCCGCAGTGGTAACGCAGATAGTTTTTCAACAGCCTGCTAGCTGGCGAGCGTCTGCGTATTAAGCGACCATCTGCTGTGGGAAGTGACAGGTAAACGTGCTGCTCTTCCCTGGCTTGCTGTGAATTTCCAGCTGCGCGTTGTGATGGATCAGCACGTGCTTGACGATGGCCAGCCCCAGCCAGGGTGCCGCCGGTTCTGATATGGCGGCTGGGATCAGCGATAGAAACGCTCGGTCAGTCTTTGAATATGTTTGGCGTCGATGCCGATGCCGTTATCCGTCACCGCCATGTAGGCGCCATTCTGATCGGCCCACCAGCGGATGTCGATCTTGCCCTGTTCCGGCGTGTAGCTTCGACCGTATTCACCATCAGATTCGAGAATGCGCTGCGCAGCTCATTGTCGTCGCCGAAAATCTGTACGTTGTCGTCGGCATGCAATTCAATCTGATGCTGCTTGTCATCGTTGATGGCCAGCGCATCGTTGTAGACCCGGCGCAGCAGTTTGGCCACCGCCACCGGCTTCATCGGCTGGGTAGTGTTTTCTGTTTCCAGTCGCGAGACAGCAACAGCAGGTCATTCACCAGCAGTTCCATGCGCAACGCTTCGCACGACCGGTCAGGCCCCGTTTCAGTTTCGCGGATTATCCTGTCCCATCATATCGATGAAGGCGTTTCAGATGGGCCTCTTTGATTACTGTCATGGCGTACGCAGTTCGTGAACATTTACCACGAAATCCTTGCGCATCTGTTCCAGGTTATGCAGGCGGGTGACATCGCGTACGACGATCAGCCGACGCCTTCGCCAAACACGGTGATCTGGAATTGCAGGATCTGCCGGTGCGGCGGGCGGCGGGAATTTCCAGCGATTGCGTCGGCGGGAAAAGTAGCGCACGAAGCGGGGATCGTTCAGATTGGTAATCAGCTGCACCTATCTGTAGTTGCAGCCCGAGCAGATTGCTGCCGGCCTGGTTCCACCATTCCAGATTGCCGGATGGATCCACCACGATGACGGCGTCGGTAATGGCGTTGGTGGACGTTGGGCGCGCGGGCAATGATGGTCTGTGCCGCAGGACCTGGTTCAGGCGCGCCTTGCGGGTCTGATACAGGTTGTCGAAGATGGCGCCCCACAGGCCGGTGCTTTCCGGGGGCTCACTGTCACTAGTCGTTGCGCAGCCAGCGCAGCAGGTCGCGGGAGCGGGCCAGCACCCAGATGGCATAACCGGTGCTGACAGCGGCAATACCCCAGCCCGGATAACCCAGGGTCCAGCCGACGAAGGCGCCGATGGCGATCAGTACCAGTAGCTGGTTGAACTCCGTTCCATTCTCTTAATGCGCGTTGCACCCAGGTGAGTGAGTCCTGCATGGTAGCGTAACATCCACAACAACAACAGGACTATTGAGTGACAGCAACAAGTCAGACTTTGGTCGAGAAACGGTAGCCGGTGCCGCGCACGGTTTGTACCAGGTGATGAATTTGTACGGCGCCAGCGCCTTGCGCAGACGGCGGATATGCACATCCACCGTACGGTCTTCCACATAGACGTTACCGCCCCAGACCTGATCCAGCAGCTGGGCGCGGGAATAGGCGCGATCCTGGTGGGTCATGAAGAATTCCAGCAGGCGATATTCCGTCGGCCCCATTTCCACCGGCTTGTCGTTGGCGGTAATGCGGTGACTGACCGGATCGAGTGCCAGTCCGTCCACCAGGATGGCTTTGCTGCGATCGCCTTTGGCGCGGCGTAACACCGCATTGATGCGGGAAATCAGTTCGCGGGTGGAAAACGGTTTGGTGATGTAATCATCGGCGCCGGCGTCGAGGCCCTGGATCTTGTTGTCTTCTGCCGGCGGTGAGCATGATGACGGGAATTTCCGCTGGTGGCTTCTTCGTCGCGCTGAGGCGCCGTGCCAGTTCGATGCCGCTGGTGCCGGGCAGCATCCAGTCCAGCAGAATCAGGTCGGGGCGTCATCCACGATGCGGCTGTGGGCGACGGTGGCGTTCTCGGCTTCCAGCCATTGAAAGCCCGCCAGCTCCAGCGCCACGGAAATCATTTCGCGGATGGCTTCTTCGTCGTCAACTGTCCATCAGTACTTTGGCTTCAGGCATGTCGCAGTTTCCGGTTTCCCAAATCATCATGCTGTATTAAACGTCGTCAATGTTACATAAATATGACGATTGTGGGACAGGGTGCCCGTGACAGTGCTTTTTTTCAGGTCAGCGAATAGTGCAGGAAGATGCCGGCGAACACGGCGGCACCCACCCAGTGATTGTGCAGGAAGGCGCTGAAACAGACATCCCGTTCACGGCTGCGGCATTGCCACAGTTGCCACGTCCAGAGGACAACCGCGAGCACCAGACCGGCGTAATACCAGAATGAAAAATCCAGCTTGTTGCCCAGCAGGATCAGCGCCAGCAGGGCCAGTCCGTTCAGAATGCCCACCATCATCAGATCGGCTTCGCCAAACAGGATGGCAGTGGACTTGATGCCGGCCTGCAGGTCGTCGTCGCGATCCACCATGGCATAGAGGGTGTCATAGGCCATGGTCCAGGACACCGTGGCCAGGTAGATCAGCCAGGCATGCAGTGGCACCGTTTCGCTGACGGCGCCGAAGGCCATCGGAATCGCCCAGGCAAAGGCGGCACCCAGCACGGCCTGGGGCAGGTAGGTGTGGCGTTTCATGTAGGGATAGGTGCAGGCCAGTACCAGCCCGCCCACCGACAGCGCGATGGTGAAAGTATTGGTAAACAGCACCAGCACGAAGGCCAGCAGGCCGATCACGGCGGCCACCGCCAGTGCTTCCTTGCCGCTGATACGGCCGGTAGCCAGGGGGCGGTTGGCGGTGCGCTGCACCTGGCCGTCGAAATCGCGGTCGGCGTAGTCGTTGACGATGCAGCCGCCGGTGCGGGTCAGGATCACCCCCATCACGAAGATGAAGATCAGCTTGTAGGATGGCTGGCCTTCTGCCGCAATCCACAGCGCCCACAGGGTGGGCCACAGCAGCAGATAGATGCCGATGGGGCGATCGAGGCGGCCCAGGGCGATGAAGTCCGGCAGCCGGCGCAGGGGGGAATTGGACAGTTGCAGTTCCTTCAGGGTGGCCATCGACTTTCCTCAATCATGGACAGGATGCTGGTATAACGGGCAATCCGGTAGGAAGTACTCACTTACCAGCAAGGGCAGGCCGGATATGTAGAACACGGAGCGGCGCCCCCACAGGGGCGTGGCGGCAGGCAGATCCAGCCCCAGCCGGGCCGGTTGCAGGCGCGCCACCGCAATGGGCCCCCGGCGCACCTGCGGGTCGCTGAACAATACCGCACCCAGCGG
>JAWKZS010000029.1:0-57485 GCA_041395845.1 Gammaproteobacteria bacterium | reverse complement strand
AATATGAAAATACGCAAGCTAATTTTAGAAAACGTCACAAGTTATCAAAGGCGAACGGAGTTCGACTTTGATAGCGGGCTAAATATTTTTATAGGGCCAAACGGCGGGGGAAAAAGCAACCTACAGAAAACCATTGCGGTAATTTTAACGCATTATTTTATTCATCAATGGCAGGTCAAGCAAGAAGAAGACAAGTCGCGATTGGAGCAAACTAAAACATATCAAAAGAAACAACTTTCTTCGCTGCTATCTACTTATGGAAATAATGAAGATCCTCAAATTATTGAAATCGAACTTGTACCGGAACAGCATGATATTGAAAATATAAAGTCAATAGGCTCTCATCTTGATGAGATAAACAGCGCCCTTCAGTATTATGAGATGCCATATCAAGTGTATGAGCCGCTACAGTATGTTTCGGGAATTGCCGCCTCAAAATCATTTGTATACCGAATAGTAAACAGAGAACTTGAAAAACCTGAAAAGGGAACGGCTGAGTATGGGTTTTTCAAGTACTTGAATGAGTTCTTTATTTTTATGCGTATCTCAAGCAGAGTTCCGAGCTTGAACCTTTCTGCTCCTATATTCTTTTTTTCTTCAGAGCGCGCACTTACAAAAGGGTTTGAGATCCAAGCAGGTAATCTTACTGAGGATAATTACCTAAGCGGATACCAATCTGCATTCAATGCTGCCACCGGCCAAACAAATCTCCTTCAGTGGGGCTCACAGCATTTCGTAAGGCTTTACCGAAGATCTTTGTCTAAAGCAGGGAAATCAAGAGAAGCTCATTTTCAGGACTTTCTTAGGAAAGAACCAGATGTTGTGCTTCTTGATAAATATTTGGGAATGCTAGGTTATGGATGGAATCTTGATCACGATGAAGAGCAAACTAAATTCCGACTTGGGCTAACCCGAGGAGGAATGACTTTTTTTTCAGAAATATTTAGTTCGGGAGAGCGTGAAATTATTCATTTCCTTGTTTCAATGTTCGCGTTGAATGTTAGAGATGGATTGATACTTGTGGACGAACCAGAGCTGCACCTGCATCCCAGGTGGCAAAGAATGTTTCTACGGCTTTTCAACGAGCTTTCCCCAGAAAGAAACAATCAGTTCATAATCGCGACCCACTCACCTGTTTTTGTTGCACCAGAGACTGTTCAAAATGTAATAAGGACCTATCGTAAGCCAAATGAGGGGAGCTATAAAGTATCGCTTAGAGATATGGATTCATTACCAGAGAAGAAAAAGCTCGTCCGAATGATAAACAGTCAAAACAATGAAAGATTGTTTTTTGCGGACAAAGTCATATTAGTCGAAGGAATTACCGACAGAATTGTTTTTGGATCGCTTGTTGAGAAGGGTGTTGAATATTTCAAAGATAGCCGCTCAATCGAAGTAATTGATGTTGGTGGAAAGCATAACTTTAAAGAATATCAATCGCTACTCGATGGGCTCAACACTCCCTGGTCTATTGTTGCCGATAGAGATTATCTTGAACAAATTGGAAGTGATAAAACCAAAGAGCTTTTTGAGATTAATCTAAAGTCTCAAGCAAAATCATTGCTTGATGATAAAAAGAGTACCGATAGAAAAGAGCTTGTCAGCAAACTGAGGGAATATATTGAAAGCGGAAATATGGAGGCAGTATTCACGTTTTTGGATTACGTTGAAACAAGGCATAAATCCATAAAACATGACTTATCTGATTCCGAAATCGATCTATTTGAAGCCGAAGTAGCGCGACTGTCGCTCCAGGGAATTGAGCTACTTAAATATGGAGGGGGAGAAATAGAAGACTATATGCCTAACCGTCTAACCGATATTGGCAAAGTAATTGACCTTGTAAGTAAAGACAACTGGATCGTTGACATCGAAGACGAGGCTATAAGAACTCATCTGGCAACCATTTTGTCGCGAATTTTAGATGTAGAAAGCGAAAGAGCGGCAGCATTTATTGAGTCAATAAAAAATGGTGTAAAAGTGTTTGATACTCAAGATTAAAATTACATAGCGACCGAACCTGACCCAATAATGCACACACCTTCACCTGACAAAGCGTCACTATAATCAAACAACGAGCTTCACATGACAGATGGCAGGGACGAATTCACGCTCCACAAAGAGAAAGCCAACGCAAACCTCGCAAAGGAATCACTGCAGGGCTTCCAAGGTGATGCAGCAGGAAACGCATCTCAGGAGTGAAGACGTTCGACCATCTGACAGTTTTGGCATTACCGGCCAACGAAAAAGAGTTTCCACCTGGGTCTATCCGCAATCCATCTGACTATGATGGAAGTGATCGATTGAATATCGCATGCACACAGACGGAACTGAAACCGGTTGATCAGAAAAAGCTGGTTGAATCATGGTGCGAGGTTTTACCAAGCCTGAAGGTCGAATATCTCTGGTTTTCATCCAGAACGCCTCAGGAGCTTTTTGAGGCCGCATGCACTATGCGATCGCTGAAGGGTCTCTATATAAATGGAGTGGGATCAAATCAATAGACAGTATCGGCAAGGCAACGCATCTTAAGTACCTTCATATTGGTAGCTCCCCTTCATTGGCGCCGCTCGAACCCCTTGAGCAGCTGTCAAACCTCGAATGGCTCGAACTGGAAAACATTAAGGCCTGCTCAGACCTGTCATTCGCCAAGCGCCTGAAAAAACTGAAGGGCTTTCTGCTGCGGGTGACGGAAATAGCCTTAAATACCTGCACATCCAAACGCTGGAGCCGCTAACGGCACTGCAGGATCTTTACTGGTTATCTCTTCGAACCACCACGGTAGAGCAAGATGGACTCTTGCCTCTCGCCAGGCTTAAAAACCTCAAATACCTGTTCATCAGCAACAAACACCGGTTCGAAGATGTAGCAGCACTTGCTGGTGCAAGGCCCGACATCGAATGTGAGTTGTTTGGAACCGGTATCAGGCATCTATGATTTTCTGGCCTGGCAAAAAGTGCGGCCAGCACAATGGTACTGCCCACAGGCAAAGGCAAACCCTGGATGTGCCAGACCTGCGATGCAAAGAAAATTGAAAAACACGTAACCCAGTTCAATAAGATAGTTAACGAATTTTCAGCTACGCATCAAAAATTGGACAAGTAGCACCTCAGGCGGAGATCTGCCCCATGAAACTCTACGACGACCCGATTTCAGGTAACGGATACAAGATCAGACTCCTGCTGGCACAGTTGTCACAACCGTACGAATATGTCCCCGTGAATATCCTGCAGGGCGAAACCCGCACCTCGGCGTTTCTGCAGAAGAATCTCAACGGCAAGATTCCCGTGCTGGAACTGGACAGTGGCGAGCACATCGCCGAATCAAATGCCATTCTGTATTTTTTGGCGCAAGGCACACCCTATTGGCCAGCGGACAAGCTGCTGCAGGCGTATGTGCTGCAATGGATGTTCTTCGAACAATACAGTCACGAACCCAATATCGCGACACCACGCTTCTGGCTGAAGTCCAAGGTACTGGAAGACACTGCATTCAACCGGGAATTGCTCGCCAAAAAGCAGGATGCCGGGCGCACAGCGCTGGCGGTCATGGAACAGCACCTGACGCAGCGCACTTTTTTTGTCGGTGAACGATACACGATTGCCGACATCGCCTTGTATGCCTATACCCACGTCGCCCACGAAGGCGGCTTTGATTTAGGTCCGTATTCGGCGGTACGGGCCTGGTTGGCGCGCGTGAGCGAACAGCCCCATCACATCACGATCGACCAGTGGCATAGGCATACTCAATAACCCATCCCGCCATTGATGATCGCAGGTTCCTGCTGCGAACCGGGTTGGGTTCCTGACAGTCGATAGCCGTTTCCAAGATTGCCGTCGTGGCAGTCCAGCTCGCCTTTGATACAGCCGTCCAGTATCAGTTGCATGATTTCAGGATGCCAGCCGTTGAACCAGTCTGCATGCAGCGAGAGTCCACCGGGCTGGGCACTGCTGACATCGTACATATCCGACGCGAGGCGCCAGCCCCGACTGGTTTGGGTAGCCGGATCATAAACCTCGGGTTTGACACCAAATGCAAAGTGATAGCTTGGCCGAACGATGGGGACGGGATGCGTGTCGGGGCAGCGCGTGCCAGCGGGACCACCCTGATTGACCGGATAGGCCATATGACTTTTGTGATCCGGGGAATCAAGGTCAACGCCGTTCCAGCAGCTCGGAAAGAAGATATCCACGCGCACCCGGTCTGGTGCTGCACACTCGGGAACGGTGGCACTGAACTGCGGATTGGACGAATCATCCGATCCCCAGCTTTGGCAATGCCAGCGCACGATGGCGGTGTCCTGCTGTTGGCCCGGCATGGTGCCCGCGCTACCGGCAATCATTCTTAATCCGGCCGGTATTGGCTGAATTGCTTCAAGGTCATCGATGCCGGCGGAGTAGTAAAATACTTCGTGGGCTTCTTCGTCGTTGCCAACCACGGCGGGCACGACCTGCCAGGCAGGTTCGTCATTCGCATCACGCAGGCGCTCACCGGTTTCCGGATCGTAACTTGGCGCCAGCAAGGCCGGCATCCAATAGGAAGATCGATTCAGCTCGCCACCTGACATGAGGAATCACCACTCGAATAGATGGATTCCAGCGTGGTGTTGTGGTCCACCAGCAGGTTGCCGTAGAAGCGGTGCAGGTGCGCTGCGTTTTCAAGCCCCGGATAAACGATGGGATCGTTATAGCTGCTGTGGGAAAAATCACAGTTGATGCGCAATATGCCACGCCAGCTGTTCGGCGCGACCGCCGCCGGTGCCTGATTGGTACTTACCAGGTCGTCATGTCCCACGTTAAATAGACTGTCAACGTGCCATTCATGGCTGGCTGGTTCGCCCATCTCACCATCCGCTGAAATCGCCCGCACGTCGATACGGTGCAATCCCTGCCCGGGCCCCGCGATAAACAGCGGGGACGCGCAATCGGCATAGCTGTCGCCATCCAGCCGGCACTTGTAAGCGGTGGCATCGGTGGCTGCAAACACAAAGCGGGCATAGGCAGCGGTAGTAGTGGCTGCGGGTGCTTCTGCAAACACGACGTCAAGCACGGGCGCGGTGTAATCCGTGGTTCCTTCGCCACCGCCGCCACCGCCCCCACCACCACCGCACGCAACCAGCGTGATCGGGATAATCATCAGGGCTGTTAAACGCGGTATGACAGCGATATCAACGACGGGGCGAATAGCAGGATTCATGACGGGTTCCCTTTGCAGGCTTCAGGCCCGATCAATGCTGGGGCTGCAATGTGTAAACATTGTGGAACAATCAAGGAAACAATGAGGTCCGCGCCTTCTGCGCCCCAAATGTGACATTACATCCTGTGGGGGCTTACAATAGCCGGCCTCGGGCAATTCCGCCCCATTAGCAACGAGATCTTTTTAATGAGCAATCTACCCAACTGCCCGCAATGCAATTCCAGTTTCACCTACGAAGACGGCAGTATGCTGGTGTGCCCGGAGTGCGGCCACGAGTGGCAGGCCGGCGAAGCCGCGCAAGACGACAGCGGGCTGGTCGTGAAGGATGCCAACGGCAATCTGCTGGCAGACGGCGACACGGTGACGGTGATCAAGGATCTCAAGGTGAAAGGCACTTCGCTGGTCGTGAAGGTGGGCACCAAGGTCAAGAATATCCGTCTGGTGGAAGGCGATCACGATATCGATTGCAAGATCGATGGCATCGGGCCCATGAAACTCAAGTCCGAGTTTGTAAAAAAGGCGTAAGCGAGATTCCGTCATGCCCGACGAAACCCAATCGATTCACGCGTTCGATTTCACGCTGATCTGCGACTATTTTGCCAGTCTGGAGCGGCAAGGCCCCGGCAGCCCCGAGGTCACGCTGAAAGCATTGGGTTTCATCGACAATCTGACACCCGCATCCCGCATTGCTGATATTGGCTGCGGTACCGGCGGCCAGACCCTGGTACTGGCCCGGCACGCACCGGGGCAGATCACTGCACTGGACCTGTTCGCGCCGTTTATCGAGATCCTTAACAGCAACAGTCGCGCCCAGGGTTTGCATGATCGTGTGCAAGGTGTGGTCGGCTCGATGGAACAGTTACCGTTTCAGGAGGGCGAGCTGGATCTGATCTGGTCGGAAGGCGCCATTTACAATATCGGCTTTGAACGCGGGATGCAGGAATGGCACCGGCTGCTGAAACCGGGCGGCTATCTGGCGGTGACCGAGGCATCCTGGCTGACCGATGAACGCCCGGCCGAGATTCAGGATTTCTGGACCGACGCCTATCCGCAGATCGATACGATTCCCAACAAGGTCGCGCAGTTGCAGCACGCCGGTTATGTGCCCATGGCCACCTTCGTGCTGCCGGAAACCTGCTGGATCGATCATTTTTACCGGCCCCAGGCGGCCGCGCAGACAGCATTCCTGGCCCGCCACCCTGGCAATCAGGCGGCAGCGGATCTGGTGGCCAACGAACGTCGCGAGGCCCGGCTGTATCAGCAGTACAAGGCCTTTTATGGCTACGTGTTCTATATCGGCAAGAAAATCTGATCCGCGTCGGTTACACTGAATTCAGACTTTTCAGTGGAATATCAGGCCGATGCGTGACGATTTACCCCTGCTCCCCACCCCCAAGAACATCATCTTTGACTGGCACGGCACGCTGGTGGATACCCAGGACGCCATGCTGGCCGCCATGGAAGAAATGCTGCCGCAGCTGGAAGAACTGGGCCTGATCGAACGGCTGCAACCGGAATCGGAATGCAAATCCCCCGACGATGTGAAGCTGGTGCGCTATATCCGCATCTTTCGCACCCTGCACCCGAAGATTCTGGCGGAGCGGCGGGTCAGCCGCACCGAAATCTTCAACGCGATTTTCGGCAAGGATACCGATGCCAAAGATATGGCGCACCGCGCCTACAACAAGTGCTATCGCAATTATTACGGCAAGGTGAAACCGTTTCAGGATGGCATCCGCGAATATCTGGCGGCACTGAAGCGGCTGGAGTTAAACGTCGGCATCGCCACCAACCGCAGCCGGGAATTTCTGCTGCACGAACTGCGCACGGTGGACGACGGTTCCTGGCCACGGATGATCGATTTCATTACCTGCGCCGACGATCTGACTCTGTACAAACCTGATCCGCAGATCCTGCGTTACGCGCTGGCGCAGATCGACACCTATCCCCGCGCCGAAACCTGGTACATGGGCGACAGCCATCTGGATATGGTGACCGCGAAGAATGCCGGTGTAACGGCGATTTTCTACAATGGCGGCTGCTGGGACGAACAGGAATTGCGCGCATCGTTCGCCAGTGAACCGGAGCATGCACCGGACGCCATCATCAATAGTTTCGATGAACTGATGGACCTGCTGCAGATCAGCCAGCAAAACGATCCGCTGGCGTTTGCCAAGATTGTTGAAAAAGCCCGGCCGCCCTGGTTTCCGCCACCGGAACCCCCGGCCCCGCGCATCGAACCGGATTGGCATCCTTCCGTTGCCAAACTCACGCCACCGCAACTGATTCTGTTCGACTGGCACGCCACCCTGGTGGATACCCTCGACGCCATGTACCACGCGGTGGATGACATGCTGCCGGAATTGAAAGAGGTCGGCCTGCTCGACCGCATGGTGAATCCGGCCCACAGCAAATCGCCTGAAGATGCCCGGCTGGTGGAGTACGTGCGCAATTACACCCAGCTGCATCCCAAGGTGAAGGCGGATCGCAAGATTTCCCGTACCGATATTTTCGAGGTGCTGTTCGGCGACGACCTGGACGCCAAGCAGGTGGCCCACAAGATTTTCAATCACCATTACCGCAATCATTTCGGCACTGTGCTGCCATTCGAACCACGGGTGCGTCAGGTGCTGGCGGGGTTGCGGGTGCTGGGATTCCAGCTGGGCGTCATCACCAATCGCGACCGCGAGTTCTTCGAGCACGAGGTCAACGCAGTGGAAAACGGCAGCTGGACCAACCTGTTCGACGTGATGATCTGCGGCGACGATACCCGCCTGCGCAAGCCCAATCCCGATCAGCTGTTGCTGGCATCCAGCAAGCTGGGCTTCAGTGCCGCGCCCAACGTCTGGTATGTGGGCGACAGCACCACCGATGTGATTGCATCGAAGCTGGCCGGTGTCACCAGCGTGTTCTTCAATGGTGCCCAGTGGGATCAGCCCTGGCTGAACAAGATTTTCCCCGGCAATGACAAGTATCCTCACAAACCGGATGTGGTCGTGAATGACTTTGCCGAGTTCTGGGCACTGGTGCTGGCCTGCGTCAACCGGGGTTACACCGAGAGTGTTCTGAGCGGGGTTTAAGCCGTTGTGACCGCCATCGTCCAACTGGACTAGGACAACCCCCACCCCCATCCCCTACCTTTTGCCGGAAGGAAAGGTGCGCCTGCTTTCCGGCAAAAATCCGCCCGCGCGCCTATAACGATTAGAAAAAATCCAATCCTGACCAGTAGTTAGAGGCACAGAGGATGACCATTCAGGCGCCCATAGAGCAGCTGATCAGCCCTGCGCTGACGGAACCGACGTCCATGCACAGCTGGGCGGTTGTCATTGCCCAGGCCCTGGAACATGCAGGCATCGACAGTCAGGCACTGTTCACCCAGGCCGGCGTGGAGTACAAGCTGGCGGTGAATCCCTACATGCGGGTACCCACGGCCAAGATGAACCGGCTGTTCCAGCTGGCGGTCGAGGCCACCGGTAATCCCTGTTTCGGACTGGGTATGGAAGAGTTCATTCATCCCACCACGTTTCATGCCCTGGGCTATTCCCTGTTTGCCAGTTCCACCCTGGAAGACTATTTCGAACGCCTGGTGCGCTTCTTCCGCATCGCCAGTGACAACTGCCGTCATCACATCATCGAAACCGAACACGAATACAAACTGCATATCGAAGTGCTGGTACCGAATCTGTCGTTCGAATCCCAGGACGGCTGGAGCGCGGCCCTGCTGAAGTTTGCCCGCTCGATGTACAAGCCCGGTTTTCATCCGCTGCGGGTGGAGTTGCGCCGGCCGGCACCGGCAGAACCGTTCGCCCAGCGTTACCGCGATTATTTCCGCTGCCCGGTGCAGTTCAACAGCAACGAGTGGGCGCTGCATTTCGACAAGCAGGATGTAATCGCCACCCTGCCCGGCGCCAATCATGAACTGGCGCTGATCAACGACCGCGTGGTGATGGACTATCTGGCGCGACTGGAAAAGTCCGATCTGGTGAATCTGGTGCGCACCCACATCATCAAGCTGCTGTCGTCCGGCAATTGCAGCAAGGAGCGGGTCGCCGGCAAACTCAATATGAGCGCACGCAACCTGCAGCACAAACTGGGTCTGCTCGATACCTGCTATCAGGATATTCTGGACAAGACCCGCGAGGATCTGGCGATCCAGTACATGGCCAACCGCTATACCTCCATCAGCGAAATCACGTATCTGCTGGGCTTTTCCGACACCAGCAATTTCGCCCGCGCCTTCAAACGCTGGACCGGAAAATCCCCCAGCGAATTCCGTGACAGCGATTTGCCAGCCCAGGGCCGCAAACATGACTGATGCCTGTGTACTGCAACGCCAGCTGGGCGCCACCTGCTGGCTGACGTTCAATCGCCCCGACGCCATGAATGCCCTGAGTTTCGATCTGGTGGATGCGCTGCTGGACCACCTGCGGGATATAGAGCAGGATGACAGTGTGCGGGTGGTGGTGCTGACCGGTTCCGGCCGTGCATTCTGCGCCGGTGCGGATCTGAAAAATCTCAACGAAGTCCGCGCGCCAGGCGAAGCGGATATTCTCGATCGCGTGGTTGAATTGCTGGAAACCGTGCGTGCGTTTCCCAAACCGGTGATTGCAGCGGTGAATGGTCTGGCGCTGGCCGGTGGCATGGAACTGATGATGTGCTGCGATCTGGTGTACGCCAGCGATTCTGCCCGCATCGGCGACGCCCACTGCAATTACGGGATCGTGCCCGGTGGTGGTGGCGCAGCCATCATGCCGCGGATTCTGCCGCTGCCGATTGCCAAGTATCTGCTGTTCACCGGTGAATTTCTGCCGGCGTCGTTCTTTCAGCAGTACGGCCTGATCAATGAAGTGGTGCCGGATGATCAGCTGCAGGACACCGTCATGAACGTGGCCGATATCATCAGCCAGAAGAGTCCGATCGGGTTGGCCCGTGCCAAGCGGGTGGCCAACGAAACCCTGGACAAGTCGGTGGCCGATGCGCTGCGAGATGAACGCCTGGCAGCCCGCGACCAGTTCCGCAGTTACGATTTCCGCGAAGGCCTCACCGCATTCATCGAGAAACGCAAACCGGTGTTCAAGGGATACTGATCATGACGGCACTTTATATCATCGGTGTGGGCATGACGCCCTTTGGTCGCCACCCGGACAAATCCCTCAAACAACTCAGTGCAATGGCGGTGGACAAGGCGCTGGCGGACGCCGATATCCAGCGCAACCAGATCCAGGAAATCCATTTCGGCAACTGTATCCAGGGTTACATGGATGGCCAGCACATGATTCGCGGCCAGTCGATTTTTCTGGAACAGGGTTTTCAGGGGATTCCGATTTTCAATCTGGAAAGCGGGTGTGCCAGCGGCAGCATGGCGTTTCACATGGCGTGGCGCGCGTTACTGGCGGGCCAGGCGGATGTCGTGATGGCGGTGGGCGCCGAAAAAATGGTGCATCCGGACAAGCAGAAAATGTTTGCCGCCTTCAACAGTGCCTGGGATGTGGCGCGCACCGACTGGCAGATGGAACAGATTGCCTCGCTGTGGCAGGGTTACGAGGCACCGCCCGGCACCGCCTCGGACAAGCCCTACAGCCCGTTCATGGATGTGTACAAGGGTGAATTCTTCAATCACGTGCGTGAATACGGTGTCACCCAGCGTCAGGTAGCAGCGATCTGCGCCAAGAATCATCAGCACTCGGTACACAATCCCAACGCCCAGTTCCGGGTGCCCTATTCCATCGACGATGTACTGGCAGCACCACCGATTACCTACCCGCTGACCCTGCCCATGTGTGCACCGATCAGCGACGGCGCGGCAGCGGTCATTCTTTGTACAGAATCCGCGTTGGCGCGATTAGCCAATGCAAAATCCCGTGCGGTGCGTATTCTGGGCAGCACCGTAGCCAGCGGTGTCGAGCGCAGTGCCCAGGATCTGGATCAGCATATTGTTGCCCGTGCCGCCCGACGTTTGTACGATGCCTGCGGCGTCGGCCCCGATGAGGTCGACGTGGCGGAACTGCATGACGCTACGGCGGTCGGTGAACTTATCGAGTGTGAAAATCTCGGTTTCTGCGCGCCAGGGGACGGCGGAGTACTGGCAGAGAACGGCGATACCGCCCTGGGGGGGCGGATTCCCATCAACACCTCTGGCGGGCTTGAATCCCGCGGTCATCCCATAGCGGCCACTGGCCTGGCACAACTGCACGATCTGGTGTTGCAGTTGCGCGGCGACGCGGCCGGTATGCAAGTCAGCAATGCGCGCATCGCCCTGCAATGCAACGTCGGCGGATTTTGGGGCATTGAGGAAGCATCAGCCCATGTAGCCCTGCTACAGAAAGTCTGATGCCAACATAACAACGACAGGAAGAATAACAATGAGATTCGCAACAACCCTGAAGATCACCGTGGCCAGCTGCGCCATTGCCCTGAGCGGTTGCCAGAACATGGTGCGCGACATGGCCGCTTCCAGCATTGTGTCATTTGGCAATACCCATATTCAGCCCTGGTTCATGGCGTCCACCGATACTGACATCATGTGTGCAATGGGTGAAGGTATGGTGCCGATGACATTCCCGATGGGCCCAAATATCGATCCGATGATTCCGATGGTGACCCTGGCATCCGGCATGTGCGCCGATGAGAAAGCGAAAGAGGAAGAACTGCGCTACATCCGCGCCATGCGCAAGAATGATGTGGAAACCGCCATGGATGCCCGCACCATGCAGAAGCGCTGGCTGGAACTGGCGGCGCGACGCAATTACACCGGTTACCAGGCCGCCGTACGCTACTTTGGCGAACCCGGCAGCGAATGCCCTGAGCTGGATGACCGCAACGAGCAGCTGAGCTATATGTTCGGTCTGTTCGGTGGCTTCCAGGCGTTCCAGACCGATCTGTCCAATGGCGGCAGCGCCGGCGTTCCGCTGGACACCATGCCCAAGGCGATCAAGGGGCTGGACTGCCTGAACAGCGATGATCTGTGGGGCTTGCCCGATGCCATCAAGGCAACTGTGCAGGTCATGATGGCGAAAGTGGACGGTGACAAGGCTGGCATGGATGAAGGCTACAGCAAGCTGAAAAAAGCGGCTGCCGTTGGCGAGAACCAGGGCGTGCGCATCGTGCAGATGCTGGAAGTCACCCTGTATTCCATGCAGGGCGATGAAGCCAAAACCAAGGAAGCCATCCGCAATCACGTGAAAACCATTCAGGAAACGCCGGCCAATCCCGACCTGCGCCTGCTGGACGAAATGAGCACCCGTGGCATCCGCCTGATTTCCGACAAACTCTGGACCCAGCACACCGGTCAACGCACCCCTTACAACCAGCTGGGACGCTTCTGGGATGACAGCCTGCAGAGCAACGATGCACCCGACATCGATGAACTGCTTTGAACCCCATCACTAAAATAACGAACGGATTGACGATCATGAGACTGAACGCATTCGCCAAGAAAATGAAAACCTGGCTGGCCATTTTGGCCGCCGGTGCCGCCGCATCTGCCACCACCCAGGTTCACGCCGCCGAGCCGGTTCCCCTCACCATGTGCGCCTTCATGCTGATGGGCGAAGGTGGCCCGGAACACCAGGCCCTGCTCGACTACCAGACCGCCGCACTGGGCTGGGGTGTGAAACTGACCCTGAAGCCCTACATGAATGAAAAGGTCGCCGCCGAAGAACTCAAGGCCGGCGTGTGCGACATCACCAACCTTACCAGCATGCAGGCACGGGCCTTCAACAAGTTCACCGGCACCCTGGATGCACCGGCCACCATGCCGACCTATGAACACCTGCGCACGGTGATGCAGACCCTGACCAAGCCATCCGCCGCAAAATACATGGTGGACGGCGACTACGAAATCATCGGTATCCAGACCGCCGGTGCGGTATTCCTGTTCACCAACGATCGCAACGTGAAGAGCCTGCCGGATCTGGCGGGCAAGCGTATGGCGATTCTGGATTCCATGCCGGAAGTGCGTCAGCTGGTGGTGGATCTGGGCATGACCCCGGTGTCGTCCACCGTGACCAATATTTTCCAGAAGTTCAACAACAAGGCGGTGGATATCGCCGCCGGCCCGGCCATCGTGTACGACATGATGGAACTGCACAAAGGTCTGGAACCCAATGGCGGCATCCTGGCGGAGCCGATCATCCAGGGCAACATGCAGTTCGTGGCACGCGTCAGCAAACTGCCGGAAGGCTTCGGCCAGAAATCCCGCGAGTATTTCCTGCAGAATTTCGACAACAGCCTGAAAATCATTCGTGACGCTGAAGAAAATGTACCGAAGAAGTGGTGGATTGCCCTGCCGGAAGATCAGCGTGACGAATACAATGCCCAGACCCGCAAGGTGCGTGTCGCACTGCGCGACCAGGGCCAGTACGACGAACGCATGCTGACGCTGCTGCGCAAGATCCGCTGCAGCAAGGACGCGACCCTGGCCGAATGTACAGCGGCCAATCCGGAATAAGCGCCCAACAGCAACATGATTCAGGTGGAAAACTGTGAGTGAGTTATCGATGACACAAACCGCGCATGCGCAAGACAACCTGTTCGAACGCATTCCGGTTCTGGTGATACTGGGATTGCTGGTGTTTCTGATTTTTGCCCGTACCGGCGAAAACGTCCACGGCCAGATGACCAAGCTGGGTGAACTGTTCTGGGACGACTATTTCACCCTGCGCTCCGATCTGACAGCGCCCACCTGTAATCCCTCGGTCGATGTCGAAGCACGGCTGGATGAACTGGAACGGAAAGCCGCCAGCGCCGACATCGATGATCTGTTTGCCACCGAGTTTGATCGCGAAGCGGCCCGTAGTTCGATCGTGAATCAGCAGGCCCTGTGCGCGCAACAGCACGCACAGTTTGCCACCTATCAGGAACGTCTGACGCCGGCAGTGAGCCTGTTCCGGGATATCGAACACCAGTTTTCCCGCGCCAGTATTTTTGCCACCGCACAACAACAGCTGTTCCTGGTGCTGCTGCTGTTCTTCGCTGCCGCCGTGGCAACGATGAAGCGGCATCATATTGCGTTCCGCCCGATCATGTCCGAACAGGATCACCGGGTATCGATCTTCCTGCAGCTGATTGCCAACAGCTCGCTGGCGATCTCCGCGTGGGCGTTCCGTGAAACAGCGCTGGCGTCGTCGATCCAGATCAGCAGTCCAACCATCATCAACACGCTGGCGTTTGGCTCCACGGCCCTGGCGCTGATTTCACTGTACCAGCTGGTTAACATGCCCAAGGGCCTGGAGCCCGGTGGCAGCATCAAGCACGCGCTGCTGGCGACGCCGCTGTACACCATCGTAATGCTGATCTTTGCGTTCATTGTGTTCGTGAAGCAGGAGCACCTGGCGGGTCTGTCGATTTATTTCAGCGCGTTTTTCGAAAACGCCGGTACTTATCTGGATGTGGCCCTGTATCTTTGGTGCGGCATGCTGCTGAAGCAGACCCAGGTGGGCGAGCGGGTGTTCAGCGTGTTCACGCCGTGGCGTCTGCCGCCGGAACTGCTGGCGTTTGTGGCTATCGCGGTGATTGCGTTGCCCACGGCCTACACCGGTGCATCCGCCATCATCATTCTGGCACTGGGTGCCGTCACCTATCGCGAACTGCGCAAGGTCGGCACGCGGCGTCAGCTGGCGCTGGCGGCCACCGCCATGAGCGGCAGTTCCGGCATCATCCTGAAGCCCTGTCTGATCGTGGTGATCATCGCCATCCTCAACAAGGAAGTTACCACCGACCAGCTGTTCGGCTGGGGCGTGTGGGTGTTCCTGCTGACCCTGACCGTGTTCTTCATGTACGCCCTGATTACCAAGCAGGACAAACTGCA
This sequence comes from Gammaproteobacteria bacterium, assembly GCA_041395845.1. Lineage (GTDB taxonomy): Bacteria > Pseudomonadota > Gammaproteobacteria > Pseudomonadales > Ketobacteraceae > Ch67. The sequence goes on along the minus strand of JAWKZS010000029.1, from coordinate 42,481 downwards.
GGTCGCCCGCGCCAGTGAAGCCCTGGCACCATCGCTGGCGAACCTGCGGGCGCTGCTGCCCTACGTGATCACCTTCGCCCTGGTGGCAGCGTTTTATGGCCTGTCGCTGGATGCCTATCTGGATCAGTTTTCTGCGCCAGTGATTCTGCCGGTGATCATCTTTGCACTGATCGTGTTCGAGCGGAAACTCAGTCGCGCCGAACCGCTGTACCATGATCCGGAACGCCATCCCAAGGTTACCGGCGCCGTGGTCCGTTCCATGTCGGATTCTGCCACCCACGTGGGCGGCCTGCTGATGCTGATGGCAACCTTCATCATCATCACCGCGCTGGGCGGCAAGAGCATGTCGATGACGTTCCTGCAGAACTACGACAACATCTTCGTCATCATGGCGATGCTGATGGGCATGTTCGTGCTAATCGGCATGTTCATGGAATCCATGGCAGCCGTGGGTCTGGTGTCGTTGACCATCGCCCCGATTGCCTATGCCCAGGGCATCGATCCGATTCATTTCTGGATGACCTGTCTGGTGGCGCTGGAACTGGGTTACCTGACCCCGCCGGTAGCGCTGAGCCATATCTTCACCCGTCAGGTCGTGGGCGAGGAAGAAGCCCGTCTCGCCGCACTGGAAGGCCACAATTTCTATTACCGGTACGAGCGTCTGCTGCTGCCACTGCTGGTCATGGGCACCACCCTGCTGATCGTCGGCTTTGGCCCACTGCTGTACGGCTATCGTTGATCAGGCTGTTTGCGCAACACCGGGAAGGCGCCAGCGATGGCGCCTTTTTTCGTTTCAACACAATGTTTTTTCAGCGTTTTTTATCGGTGACAAATAAATTGCAAAAGCCCTCTTGATGTTTGGTATTTGCTGGTATACGGTGTACACCAGAATAACAAATACGAGAGGAGCCACCCCATGTACATTGGCCATACACTGCCGCAGCGCCCGATTCCGTTCGATCAGTTCGATCCCGATTTCCTGGCCAACTGGGCCAAGAACACCGTGCTGCCCACCATCAAGGGTGAACGTCAGCGCCTGATCCTGCAGAACTTTATCGACCACGCCTCGGCCGAATGCCAGGGCGACTTCAACTCCCTGATGGCCACCTGCTCCCCCAAGCGCCAGGACTACCGTCGCTGGGGCAAGGGCGATGACGGCCTGATGGACGGCATCCAGCCGCAGTCCTACGAAGAACTGGAAGCGTTCTACGGCAATCTGGTGGCCTTCAACCTGTTCGTGATTCACCTGGAGCCGGAGAAGTTCATCGTCGGCGAAGACACCCTGGTGATCGAAGGCAATGTGCACCAGATGTACCCCGGCGCCATGTTGCCGGTGGCGTTCGGCATCGAACCGGATGACGAGGACGCGGTGTACATGCTCACCATCCGCATGTGTCTGTTCTTCATTTTCGACGAAGACGGTCTGGGTTGCGGCGAGCAGTCTTACACCAACGGCGATCCGACACCGGAAAGTTTCGTCAAGGTTCCCAAGGAATTCGTGCCGCAGCGCTTCTGGGACAACATGCAGAAGTACCAGGAACAGGGTACCGGCGAATACCGCGACATCATCTGAATTTTTTGTTTGTGCGGGAGCGCGTTGCATCAACACGCTCTCTGCGTTTACCGGGATTACAGCGCAGTGCGTTCACCCTGCGCGTCAAGAGAGGACTATTACAATGACTGCAAAACCGCAATTGCCACCGGTTCCCAATGACAACAAATTCCGCCAGGCGCTGGGCCTGGGTATCGGCATCTGGGATTACATGGACAAGAACCAGCGTGAATTCGGCGACACCTTCACGCTGACACTGCCGGGCCAGGGCCCGATGGTGTGGACCAGCAACCAGCAGATGATCAAGGACATCCTCAACCTGAAAGAAGAGCAGGTAGATGCATCGCTGGTACAGCTGCCGATGGATCTGGGCGAACAGAACACCGTATTCCTCAACGAAAAGGCCCACCAGGATTCCCGCAAGCTGGTGATTCCCTCGTTCAACACCACCCGACTGAAAGCCCGTGCCGGCGTGATGCATGACATCGTCACCGAGCACATCGATTCTTGGAAGCCCGGCGACAAGTTCAATACGCCGCGCCTGATCGGTGACATCACCCTCGACGTGATCTGCTACACCCTGTTCAACCTGCGCCACGGCGAGCGCAAGGAACGCTACAAATACCTGATGCTGCACTGGATGCTCGAAGCCACCAGCGACACCATGTTCACCATGGCGCAGATGGTGGGTGCCCGCCGTTTCCGTCACTGGATGCACAACAAATACCTGAAGCGCACCGCCGCACGCAAACCCGGCAATGGCAAGAAAGGCCTGCTGCCGTGGAAGCGCGCAGTGGATCTGAAAGTGCAACTGGCGGACATGGTGCGCGAAGATATCCGCGCCATTCGCGCCCGCAATGACGCGGAAGAAACCCATACCCTGTCGATCCTCGCCCGTGCAACCGATGAGAATGGTCAGCTACTGAGTGAAGAGCGGGTGATTTCCGAAACCATCGGTCTGATGATTGGCGGCCACGAAACCAGTGCCGCCACCGCCGCCTGGTTCATGATCTGGCTGCAGCAGCGTCCGGATGTGTACAAGAAAATTCACGACGAAGTGATTGAGTCGATGCACAAGGAAGGCCACTTCGATGCCATCAAGGTATCCGAACTGCCCTACCTGACCGCGTGCCTGAACGAGTCCCAGCGCCTGTCACCCTCGGCGGTCGGCTTCATCCGCTGGCTGCGTTATGACACCCAGCTGGGGGATTATCTGCTGCCGGCCGGCACCGCGGTGCTGCCAAACATTTATCTGACCCATCGCGACCCCGCGATTTATGGCCCCGATGTGCTGGAATACAAACCGGAACGCTGGCTGGAAGGCCGCCGCTTTGCGCCGTCGGAATTCCTGCCCTTCGGTGGCGGCCGTCGCGCCTGTGTGGGCATGAACCAGGCCCGTCAGCAGCTGCGCATCATCTTTGCCGAGTTTGCCCGCCGGGTGGAATTCACGTCCGAATTCCAGGGCACCAAGGCCCTGCCCCGCTCCCGCATGATCGGCGGCCAGACCGAACCGGAAAAAGGTGCCTGGATCACCGTGAAATCCGTGCGCCCCTATTCCCACGGTTTTGCCAAGTCCGAAGAAAAGTTATCTGCCTGATTCTCTTCATGTTGTTTTTGATTTTTACGCCGCCGCGAGCAATCCGGCGGCTTTTTTATGGTCCGCTTTTTCCTCTATCAGGTATTTTCCCGCTGATTTTTGGCGCCAGCATCATGAGACGTTAGACGTTTTTTGTCTTGTTGTCTGAGAGGGTGGGTGCTAGTTTTAATGGCGTAGTCGGTCGACCTGCATAACAACAAAACACACCGAGAGGGTTAGACAAATGCCAGCCACACTACGCCGGCGGGGCTCCGTGAGGAGTACTGCCCATCTGTCATGCAGCTTGCTGTTAGCAGGCACACTTTACGCCAGTAACACGCTGGCATTCGTTTACGATGATGATCCCAACGCCCTGCTCGGCAGTACCCGCGGCGGTACGGCGCAGTGGGATTATTGCTACGGCAAATCCGATGACACCCCGCTGCCGGTAGACCCGCGCACCCTGGTGCAACCCGGCATCAGCGACGGCAAGGCCGTGCACTTCAATGCATTCTGGAAGGAATGCCACGTCAATCCGGAAGCGGTAAAAGAGTGGGGCAATTCCAGCACCTGCGGTGAACTGCGCGACAAGTATTATCGCGGCGATGCGCTGATGGATACCGGACACCCGGGCGTTGCAGCGCTGTTCGCTGGTACCCGCTACAACGATGCGGCGGCCGCCGGTGGCATCTCGACCTTCCCTGCCGTGCAGTACAACAAACTGTGGCAGATCTGGGGCGGATTCAGTGAGCGCCCGGCCAATTTCGATCAGCTGGTGTCGGAGCGCTATGGCTCGGGCATCGACGTGGCCCGCAATCCCTATCCGTTACCGGGCGAAGATCCCAACCAGAGCGATGGCGGCAGTGGCCAGTTACCGGAAATGTTCACCCAGCTGCGCAAACCCGACGGCACCTGGAGCGGCCGCATCGGCGTGACCTGTCATGGCTGTCACAGCGGCGCGTTGGGCAAACCGGAAGACGGTGAAGACTACGGCTTTATCTTTGGTGGCAGCAGTGCCACCGATCTCAACCTGTTCCTGCGGGACATGCTGCCGCTGGGTTATCTGGCCTCGGGCGTGACGCCGCTGAACCTCACCCAGACCCGCGGCACCAACAACGCCAGTGCGGTGAATATCGCGTTCCTGTTCCCCCAGGATGGCCTGCCCAGCTGGCAGGATTTCGTCAACATTCTCGGCTCCGGTTCCACCGGCAGCATGGACTCACCGCCGTGGTGGAACATGGGTCACCGGCCGCTGAAATTTGTCGACGGTCTGTTCCCGATGGATGCGCCGCGGGTGGACGCGGTGTTCTATACGCCGTTCTTCGGCCTGTTCGGCGGCACCACCGGCAAACTCGGTGAAGCCGGCATGGACTGGATGCGTACCCACGGCCCCGACATGAACGCCTGGGTAGAAACGCTGAAGGCACCGCGCTACCCGTTCCCTGTGGATGAACCGCTGGCTGAAGCCGGCGCCGTCCTGTTCCATGAACTGGATCTGTGGGCAGCGGAACGCAACAATCCGGTGGAACGCCCTGAGGGCAATGGTTCCTGTGCGTCTTGCCATGGCGCTTACGCACCGCGTTACGTGAACAATCCGGACTATCTGGCGGATCCGCGCCTGGAAGGCATGGCCGGTTACATCGTGCCGCTGGATATCATCGGTACCGATCCCCGCCGTGCACGCACCAACACCGAAGGCATGCAGACGGCTGGCGCCGACAATTTCTTCGGCTATCCGGAAACCAAAGGCACCGAAGAAGATTGCGGCCCGCAAGGCCAGAAACGTTTGCGCGGCGATCGGGAAATCGGTTACCTGGCACAACCGCTGTACGGTGTGTGGGCAACCGCACCGTATTTCCACAACGGTTCCGTACCCAATGTGTGGGAAGTGCTGAAGCCGCAGGATCGCTATCCGATCTGGCGTCGCGTTTCTGCACCGCGGCCGGCGGAAAATACCGAAGGCAATGTGGTGATGGGCTTCGACACGGATTTCAACCGTTCGTATGACACGGAAAAACTCGGCTGGTTCTACGATGAAATTCCCTGCACTACCATGGCGCCCACGGTTATCCCCGGCATCAGCTGTCTGAAGAGCGACGTGTACAAGCGGCCGTTCTTCCAGAAAATGCTGGAGTGGATCTACGGCAGCATCACCGGCACCTGGAACCTGGGCTTCCCGCCGATCCTGACCACCCGTGACATGGAGAATCGCAAGATCTTCAATTCACACCTGTACAGTCACGGCAATCAGGGTCATGAATTCACCAGTGTGCTGACCGATGACGAGGCCCGCGCCATCATCGAATACCTGAAAACCCTTTAATCCTCCAATGCCCCGAGGGACTTGGGCAGCACTGCGGTGCTGCCCTTTTTTCTTTCCGGCTGCATCACATCACACCGACGCCACCTGATGTTCTTGCTGTGACGATGTCACGTTCGCCGCGCTGACCTGCACTGCAACACCATTCACCACCGCCATGCCCGTCAGTGCATCGACAATCTGTTCGTCAGTGATGTTATTCATACTGACGCCGGGCTTTTTGCGCGCCACTGCCAGTGCCACGCCGTCGCGATCATGGCCCCAGCCGTGAGGCATGCTCACCACACCGGGCATGATGTTGTCGCTCACCCACAGCGGCAGCTTCACTTTGCCGACGGCGGATTCCACCCACACCTCGGCGCCGTCCTGCAGCTGCAAACGTGCGGCGTCCTGCGGTGACATCATCAAGTTGCAGCGGGACTTGCCCTTGAGCAGACGTTCGCTGTTGTGCAGCCAGGAATTATTGCAGCGCACATGACGACGGCCGATCAGCTGCAGCGTATGGTCCTGAGCTGGCGCAGATTCCCAATACTGCTGCAGGCGCTGCAGATCCTGCAGGAACAACGCAGGCGCCAGATCGATCAAACCATCACGGGTGTAGATGCGTTCAGTCAGCATCGGTTGCAGCGGCCCCAAATCGATACCGTGGGGATGACGTTTGAGTAGCGCCAGATCCAGCGCCGGCACGGCTGCATCAAGCCCCGCACCATAGGCCGTGGCCTGCAATGCCCGTTGCAACGTGGAGCCTTCCGGCACCAGCCGCCGCAGCAGCGTCAGCACATTGCGACGCACTTGCCGCGTCACTTGCGATTTGCCCAGCAATTGACTGACAGCATGCACACTGTTGAAACCTTTGCCATACGGCCCCAGTCGGATCAGCCAGTCCAGCATGCCTTCATCACCCAGGCGCTGGATCAGTTTGAGTCGCGCCTTCGCCAGCGCACCCTGCACGGGCGTGGTGGATTCAATGCGCGCCGTGAGTTCCGCCAGGATCTGCCAGTCGTGCAGTGCATCGGCCGGTGGCGACAACAGCGGCGGGGAATATTTCACGGTGTTGCGTACGGCCACCGAATGCAGCGCCAGTTCAAAATGACCATGCTCCAGCGGCCCGGTGGGCGGCAGAATATAATGGGCAAAGCGCGACGTTTCGTTGCGATAGATATCGATGCTCACCAGCAGATCGAGCTGGGCAAACGCCTGTTCCAGCCGCGGCCCGTTGGGCACCGACAACACCGGATTGCCGGCATGAATGATCATCGCGCGGATCTGGCCATCGCCGGGCGTGAGAATTTCGTCCGCCATGGTGGCCACCGGTATTTCACCGGCGAATTCCGGCAGCTGACGTACCCGGCTGCGCCAGCGATCGAAGCTGCCGGTTTCCCCCGCCAGCGCTGCCAGCCCCACCAGGTCCACCGCCGGCCGCGTGAACATCAGGCCGCCGGGCTGATCCAGATTGCCGGTGACAATGTTCAGCGCATAGATCAGCCAGGCATTCAGCCCACTGAACAGCGAGGTACTGATCCCCACCCGGCCATACGCCGCCGCGGATTCTGCAGCGGCGAATTCCCGCGCCAGCCGGCGAATGGTGTCGGCGTCCACACCAGTTCGGACACTGACCGATTCCGGCGTGTAACTGGCGCAGGCCTCGCGCAACTGATCCAGCTGTTTCACCTTGCCTTCTGCCCCGCGCAGGGTATCGAGCTGTTCGTCGAAAATAACCTGCAGCAAGGACAACAGCAGCAGACTGTCAGTGCCGGGGCGAATGAAATGATGCTCATCGGCAACCTCGGCGGTTTCAGTTCGCCGCGGATCAAACACCACACATTTTCCGCCGCGCTGCCGCAACTGTTTCAGCCGATCTTTCATGCCGGGCGCCGTCATTACACTGCCATTGGACGCTAGCGGATTGGCGCCGAAACAGAGGAAATAACCGCTGCGATCGATATCGGGAATCGGAAAGTTGGCGAAGTGACCGAACATCTGCATGCAAGCCAGCATGTGCGGCAACTGATCGCAGGAGGTGGCGGAAAAACGCGAGCGGGTATCCAGCGCCTTGATGAACGGCGCCAGCATCAGCAGCGCACCGTGATTGTGGGCCGTGGGATTGCCGACATACAGGCCCACCGCATCCTTGCCATGCAGCCACTGGAGTTCGCGGATGCGCTCGCCCACTTCGTCCAGCGCCTGTTGCCAGCTGATTTCCTGCCAGCCATCGGCAGTGCGTTTCAGTGGTTTGCGCACACGGTCAGGGTCCGTTTGCAGATCCTGTAACGCCACGGCCTTGGGACAGATGTGACCGCGACTGAGCGGATCATCCTGGTCACCCTTGATGGACAGGATCTCGCCGTTGCGATGCTGGATCACCACGCCACAGCTGGCTTCGCAGATATTGCAGGTGCGGTAATGGGTCTGGACGGGTTTGTTATTCGGTGCATTGTTCGATGCGGTATTCATGCAGGCTCCCTCTGTTCCCGCAAACCGGCGGGAATCAAAGGGCAGTGTTGATCATTCCACTACGAAAACAAATGACCAAAAGCAACAGGCACCGATCAAAGGCGCCAGTCTTTCGCGACAGCTGCACAAACAAAAACCGCAGCCAGTGGCTGCGGTTCGCGGGGCCAGTGCCGATAAATCAATAGCACTGCTTGGCGATGGTGATGGCCATGCCGTCCATGTCGTCGGTCACGGTGACCTGGCAGGACAGACGGGAATTGTTCTGGAACGAATCCGTGCTGGTCACCAGCTGGTTTTCGTCTTCGTTGCGCTCGCCGGCTTTGGCGAACCAGCTGCCTTCAATGTACACGTGACAGGTGGAGCAGGAACACACGCCGCCGCACACTGCCTCAATGTCGCTGTAACCGTTGTCACGCAGCGCTTCCATCAGGGTTTCGCCGCTTTTTGCATTCAGGGTGGAAACGTTTCCGGCCAGATCGGTGACTTGAATATTGGGCATGGCCCCTACTCCTATGCTTCTTGATATCGATTTGTTGTTTTGATCCCGGTTCAGGGTGCATCATCCGAACACTTCGCTGTTTTCCGGTCACACAAGTCCACAGGAAAAAAATGGCGATAGTGCTTGATTCAGAAGTATACACCGTATACTTTATCGCAAACAAAATCAAGCGGCCGGGCCGCCAAAAAAACCCATAACAAGACTCTTTCGACGCTGTAGGGAATCTGCCATGACCACCGCCAACCAAACCTGTCTGATCATCGGTGCCAGCCACGCGGGTGCCTGTCTTGCCACTGCTGTCCGCAAGGAAGGCTGGGAAGGCCGCATTCTGGTACTGGGCGACGAAACCGTACTGCCCTATCACCGCCCGCCCCTGTCCAAGGCCCTGCTGATGCAGGAAAAAACCGCCGACCAGATCGAAATATTCAAGCCGGCGGTGTACGAAAAAGCCAATATCGAATTCCGTCTGGGCGTGAGCGTGGAAAGCATCGATCGCAACGCGAAAACGGTGCTGCTCAACAACGGTGAAACCATCGCCTGGGACAAGCTGGGCCTGTGCACCGGCGCCCGCGTGCGCAAGCTGGACATTCCCGGCGCCAACCTGAAGGGTGTGCACTACCTGCGTACCCTGGCGGACGCCCAGGCCGTGCAGGCGGACGTGAAACCCGGTGGCAAAGCGGTAATCGTCGGCGGTGGCTATATCGGCCTGGAAACCGCTGCATCGCTGCGCAAGCTGGGCATGGAAGTGACCGTGCTGGAAATGATGAACCGGATTCTGGAACGGGTCACCGCACCGGAACTGTCGGCCTACTACAGCGATCTGCATGGCCGTCACGGCGTCAACATCATCGTCAATGCCCAGGCCCTGGAACTGCGCGGCAACGAGCGGGTACAGCAGGTGGTGTGCAACGACAACCGGGTGCTGGATGCGGATCTGGTGATCATTGGTATCGGCGTGATTCCCAACACCGAACTGGCCGCGGCTGCCGGGCTGGAAATCAACAACGGCGTGGTAGTGGATGAGTGTGCCCAGACCGCCGATCCCAACATCGTCGCGGTGGGTGACTGCACCAACCATCCCAACGATCTGCTGGGCTATCGCCTGCGCCTGGAATCCGTGCCCAATGCGATGGAGCAGGCCAAGGCCGCCGCAGCGGCGATCTGCGGCCAGAAGAAGCCGTATCACGCCCTGCCCTGGTTCTGGTCCGACCAGTACAACGCCAAGCTGCAGATTGCCGGCATGAACCGCGGCTACGAACGGGTGATCATCCGCGGCGTGCCCGCCAGCGACCAGTTCGTGGCCTGGTACATGAAAGGGGATCAGGTTCTGGCCGCCGACTGCATCAACAGTCCGAAAGAATTCATGGCCGCCAAGAAAATCATCAGCCAGAAAATCGTGCTGCCGGAAAGCGCCCTGGCGGATGCCAGCGTGGACCTCAACAGCGTGATGCCCAAAGCCGAGTAAACACCCCTCCTGGCAGGCGTTTCCGGCGCCTGCCACACCCCCTTCCAATATATGCAATTGCATTGCAATATTAATGCATATTTCATATACTCGGCTCCAAAACCGCACCCAAAACGACAAGCAGAATACGAGGGAAACCCCATGTCGGACCCCGCAGTAGCGGCCCTGCTCGAGCAGGTCAAACCGCTGGTCAATCGTCGCGTCGGCCCCTATATCGGCTGGAACCCGGTCACCCGCACCCAGATCTGGCAATGGTGCATGGCCATGGGCGATCAGAACCCGCTTTATCTGAACGACGAATACCGTAACGCCAACACCGACTTTTCCGGCGCTGTCGCGCCGCCCACCATGATGCAGATGTGGACCATGCGTGCGGTGAACGGTGATCACGGCCCCGGCTCCACCCTGCAGAATCCCTACGAGATTCTGAAAATCATGGAGCAGCACGGCTTCGGTGGCGTCATGGCAGTGAGTTACGACCAGACCTTCCACCGCTACCTGCAGGAAGGCGATCACGTCACCTCGTACAGCACCATCGTCAACATTTCCGACCTGAAAACCACTGGCCTCGGCAAAGGCTTTTTTGTCACCGAGAAAGCCGAGTTCGAAGATCAGAACAAGGAAGTGTTCGCCGAAGCGCTGATCACCTATTTCCAGTACCAGACACCGCCGAAACAGCCCGGCGCGAAAAAGCCCAGCGCACCCGGCAAGATCAACCGCGTGCACCCGATCGAAAACCAGGACAACAAGCATTACTGGCAAGGCCTGCGCGACGGCAAACTGCTGATCCAGCGCTGCACGTCCTGTGGCACGTTGCGCCATCCGCCGCAACCCATGTGCGAAAAGTGCCAGTCACTGCAGTGGGATTGCATCGAAGCCAGCGGCAAGGGCACCGTGTACAGCTACACCACCATGTACTATCCGGAAATTCCGCCGTTCGATTATCCCAACATCATCGTGCTGGTGGATCTGGAAGAAGGCGTGCGCATTGTGTCGCAACTGCGTAATTGCAAACCGGATGCCGTGCAGATCGGCATGAAAGTCGAAATGAAAATTTCCGAAGTGCAGGAAGGCATGTCCCTGCCCCTGTTTTACCCGGTTGCAGGAGCCTGAGCCATGAGTGCATTCAAGAATCTCACCGCAGCAGACCTGAAAGTGGGCGACACCCTGCCGGAATTCAAGCTGCCGATTACGGCGCGGCTGGTGGTGTCCTGCGCCATGGCGTCGCAGGATTTTCAGGACGTGCATCACGACAAAGCCGCTGCCGAAGAAAAAGGCACGCCGGATATTTTCATGAATATCCTGTCCACCAGCGGTTTTGTCGGCCGCTATCTGACGGATTGGGCCGGCCCTGCCAGCCGTATCCGCAAAATCAAATTCAACCTGGGTGCACCCAACTATCCCGGCGACACCATGACCATGACCGGTGAAATCAAGGACATCACCGAAGACAACGGCCATCATCTTGCCCACATCGAATTCCGCGGCAAGAACGGCATGGGCAATCACGTCAGCGGTTCTGCCGTTGTGCAGTTGGCAGGAGCATGAACATGGCACACAACCTTTCCCGCAAAGCCGCCATCGTCGGCATTGGCGCCACCGAGTTTTCCAAGGATTCCGGCCGCACCGAAATGCAGCTGGCCTGCGAAGCTGTCAAAGCTGCACTGGATGACGCCGGCATCAAGGGTGCCGACATCGACGGCATGGCCACCTTCAGCATGGATCACAACTGGGAAAACGAAGTCCTGCGTCAAGTCGGCGGCAAGGAACTGAAATTTTTCTCGCGCACCGAATTCGGTGGCGGCGCTGCCTGCGGTCCGTTCGTGCATGCGGCGATGGCCATTACCTCGGGCCTGTGCGACACCGTGGTGATTTACCGCGCCCTGAATGAACGTTCCGGTTTGCGTTTCGGTGCCGGCCAGCTGTTCGCCAGCAATCCGCTGGACCCGAACCTGATCAACTTCAGCCACTATTTTCCGTTCGGTTTCATGACACCAGCCGCGTGGATCGCCACCAGCGCACGGCGTTACATGCACGAGTACGGCGCCACCAGTGAAGACTTCGGCCGGGTTGCCGTCGCCATGCGGGATTTTGCCGCCACCAACCCGAATGCATTTTTCTACCAGAAGCCGATCACCCTGGAAGAACACCAGGCCTCACGCCTGATTGCCGATCCGCTGCGCCTGTATGACTGCTGCCAGGAAAGCGACGGCGCCGTCGCATTCGTCGTCACCAGTGTCGAAAAAGCCAAAGACCTGCAACACACGCCGGCGGTGATTGCCGGTGCCCGTCAGAGCATCGTGAATACCTCGCGCATGATGACGCCGTTCTATGGCGACACCATTTCCGGCATTCCGGAATTCGATGCCTGCGCCGATGAACTGTATGCGATGGCCGGCCTGAAACCCGCTGACATCGACATGGCGTGCCTGTACGATCATTTCTCGCCCTGGGTGTTGCCGCAGCTGGAAGCCTTCGGTTTCTGTGGCCGCGGCGAAGCCAAGGATTTCGTACGGGATGGTCATATCGGTCGCGGCGGCAAGCTGCCCGTGAACACGCACGGTGGTCAGCTGGGTGAAGCCTACATCCACGGCATGAACGGCATTGCCGAAGCCGTGCGCCAGATTCGCGGCACGTCGGTGAATCAGGTGGCCGATGTGAACCATGTCCTGATCACCGCCGGCGCCGGCGTTCCCACCGGTGCAGCGATTCTGGAAAAAGGCTGAACTGCATGAGTCACACCATCGCACCGGAAACCGTGCCCGAAGGATTTGTCGCCGGCACCATTGGCCCCTACTCCACCCTGATCGGCCCGCTGATGTACAAGCGCTATGTGGACGAACAGGGCCGCAAGCGCGGTGAAGTAGGCATCCTGCTGGAAGAACGCCACATTGGTGGCAACGGTCGCGGTCACGGTGGCCTGCTGCTGACCCTGCTGGACGAAGCCATGGGGATGAATGCGTATCTGCAGAAAGATCGCGTGCCCACGGTAACCGTGTCGATGAACACCCAGTTCATCGGCGCCACCATTCCCGGCCAGTTCCTGTACGCCACCGCCGAGATCGTCCAGATCACCTCGACCCTGGCGTTCATGGAAGGCAAGGCCTTCTGTGGTGGCAAGCTGATCGGCACCGGCAGCGGCGTGTGGAAATACCTGCACTCCACCCGCATCCAGCAACAAACGCAACAGCAACAATAAACGGAATCCGTCATGGCTGATTTCAGCAATAAAAGCGTCATCGTCACCGGCGGCACCAAGGGTGTGGGATTTGGCATCGCCGAGGCGTTCCTGCAGGCCGGTGCCAACGTGTTCATCTGTGGCCGCAATGCGCCGCAACGGCTGCCACAAGGCAACGGCAGGCAGGCAGTGTTCATCGCCGCCGATGTGCGCAAGCCCGAAGAATCCCAGGGCCTGATCGATGCGGTGCTGGACGCCACCGGCCGGCTGGATGTACTGATCAACAATGCCGGCGGCAGCCCGCCGGTAAAAGCCGCCGATGCACCGGCGCGTCTTACCGAATCCATCATCCGCCTCAACCTGATTGCGCCGCTGGTGTTTTCCCAGCAGGCGTTTCATGCCCTGCGCAAGAATCCCGAAGGCGGCAGCATCATCAACATCGCCAGCATCTCGGGCGTGCGCCCATCGCCGGGCACGGCAGCCTATGGCGCGGCTAAAGCGGGCCTGATCAATGTCACCCGCTCGCTGGCGCAGGAATGGGCAGCCGACAAGGTGCGGGTGAATGCCATCATCGCCGGCCTGATCAAAACCGAAGCTGCCGAAGATCATTACGGCGGCACCCACGGCGTAGCATTGATCGAGCAGTCCTTGCCCATGGGGCGCATGGCCGCGCCGGCGGACATGGCCAATGCGTGCCTGTTTCTGGCATCTGAACCGTCGGCCTACATCAGTGGCGCTGCGCTGGATGTCACCGGCGCCGGTGAACCACCGATGTTTCTGAAGCTGGCCGAAGAAGCCTTCGCACTGGGGCGCTAGCCGCCCCGATACCCCCCGCCCATGCGCCGCCTTAATTCAGGTCGCCCCGCGCCGGGTTTCCCGCCGGTTACAAAGATCAATAAATAACCGCTTTCACCTCTCTTTTTGGCACGATAGACTTATAAGCAACTGCTAAATGACTGATTGTATTGTCAATTTCAATCATTATGGCAATTTTATTTGCAAATAATATTGCAAATAAAATTCAGACTAAACACACTGCCACCCGGTAGTTCACCAGATTAACAAAGGGCGTCGTGCCCACCATAACAACAAAAAAAGAGCAGACAGCAGGGCCACACTGACACCGGAACGCGACGACCCACACCACCGACTCCGCCAGGTCGGGCGATCTTCAATACCAAAGCGCAACCTGGTTTTGTCGCTCCACTGATATTCCACCCCACGCCCCAGTTCAGGTATCACTCAGGCCCAGCGGAAACGTCACGCTGTTATGGGTCGCAGCATCCGGCTGCACGATTTCCGCAATGCCCAGCAGATCGATGGAATTTTCGAACTGCACCGGGATGGTCTGCCATTCCGACCAGCCGGCAAACTTGTAATCCACATTCAGTTTCAGCCGTGATGTGAGTTGCAGGCTGATCCCGGTGGAAAAAATTCTGCCGTGCGCATGTCGATTTTTGCTTCACCGGAACTGCCTGCTTCACCGGTGGGCAGATGCCAGCCCAACGCCAGCAACGCCGAGCGCGCTGCATCGTAACCGGGCTCGCTCGCCAGCCGCGTAATGAAACCGTTCCAGCCATCACCGTTGCGCCAGGTGTATTCGCCCTTCATGCGCATCGGTATCGACGGCTGATACGACATGCCGAGCGTGAACCAGGGCACCGGCTGCCACAGGAATCCCACATTGAGGCCCACCGTCAGCGGCTGCTCCACTTCGAACGACAGATAGCCCAGCAGATCGTACAAACCGATCTGGTCACCACACAGGGGCGGGAATTCAACAGACGGATCATTGCCCGGTGCATATTCGGTACACAGCGATCCCTGCAGCCAGCCCAGAAACGGCAATCCCACATGGGGCTGTCGAAACGGCAGATCGATGCCGACACCGGTGTAGTTGAATGTGATAGAGGCGCCAAACGAAAATTCGTCCGTCACCTGATAAGCCATGCTGGGGAAAAAATACGCCAGCTGCATGGAGGCCAGCCTCTCACCCATCCAGCGTCCGGGATCGTCGTCTTCGCGCATGAAACCCACCATCATCGGCGCATAAACGTTGGTGGCAAAGGTCGCCTTGCTGCCCGGCGGCGAATAGGATGCGCCACCCAGCGGCGCAATCGCAAACGGCAAATCCGTTGCACTTGGCCATGCCGTCACCGCCGATCCGCCGGGTATCGATTCCATCCACTTCAATCCGGCAGGCCTGGTGAATCTCAAAGGCCGCCAGGGCCACCTGAAAGTGGTCGCCGGCACCTTTGCCATCGACATGGAATTCGGCGACTACGACGCCGAAACCGCTGCCAGCTGGCACCCCACGAAGGCCAGCCCTATTTCCAGGAAAACGACGCGTACAAGACCACCGGGACCACCGAAGGTGCATCCCTGATGCTGCCGTTCTTCGGTTCCACCGACATTCCGGTGCTGCTGGCGCCCCTGGGTGGCGCGTCCTATTCACCGCCCGGCAGCGACGTCACCTTTGCCACCAACGTGTACTCGCCGATGATGGTGGGCTTCTACCGCGCCGAGGACGATCCCAGCCGCTGGATCGGCCAGCGCATGTCCTTCACCATCATCACGTATTTTTCCCCCAGTTTTGCCTACCGGGTGAATGACGAGTTTTCCTTCGGCGCCGCCATGACCTTCAACTACGGCGGCGTGGCGTTTGAATTGCCATTCCGCGCCGGCAACCCGGTGGTGTATCAGCTGGGGGAACTGCAACAGGGGCCGCTGCTGAACTGTACCGGCGCCGATCCCGATCGCCCGCCCGTCGAACTGCTCTGTAATGGCAGTTTTTCACCCTACGAAGAACTCGGCTACATGGCGCTGGAAGTGGAAAAGCCGATGAACATCGGCTTCAACACCGGCATCCTGTGGGAACCCACCGAATGGCTCAGCTTTGGCGTGACCTACATCGCACCCATCCCGATGCTGCTGGAAGGTGACTTCACCTGGACCAGCTCTGACGCCTGGAGTTCGGTGCTGGTGCCCATCGCCACCTCACCGCTGGGCGACCAGCTGGATGCCATCGTGCAGCTGCTCGGCTTCCAGTTCCCCACCGGCAAAGCCACCACCAAAGGCGAAGTCAAACTCGCACTGGAAATGCCCGAGCAATGGATGTTCGGTACCAGCATTCAGGTGACGCCGCGGGTCAAACTCAATATCGATTACAAGTATGCCGGCTGGTCATCGTGGAAAGAACTGCCACTGGAATTGTCCGAGCCCATCGACTTTTTGCGGCTGGCGGAATTCGTCGGCGAATCCACCAGCGACTCGCTGGTGTTCCCGCTGGGTCTGGAAGATACCTGGAACTGGGCGGTCGGCGTGGAGTATCAGTGGTCGGACAATCTGGTGCTGCGCGCCGGTGTGGAAGATCGCCCGACATCGCTGCCAAAAGGCGGTTACACACCACTGCTGCCGATGGGTTCCGGCAAACTGTATGGCGCCGGCTTCGGCCTGAAAACCAAAGGCGGTGGCGTGCTGGATTTCGGTATCGCCTACTTTGCCAACCAGCTGGACATGCCCGCCGGAACCAGTCCGCTGGGTAACGACACCGATCCGCTCAACTTCATCTACAACCCGTTCTTCGGCACCGATGTGAAAACCGATCTGAGTGTGCTGCTGATCGAAATGAGTTACAGCAAGCAGTTCTGATTCACGACTGCAATGTAGCAACAAAAAAAGCGGCTGGGGACACATCCCGCAGCCGCTTTTTTTGTGCGTTCTCATCAGGGCAGAATGTAATTCGCCGACAATGCCAGAAACGCGGACGTGACGCTGGACTTGCCCGGGCAACCGCTTTTCACCAGCTGCCCCGGCCGGCAATTGGGTGGGTCCACCGGATCACCGTTGCTGTCGTAGGGCTGATCGATTTCATATTCCACAACCGCATAGTTGAAGCCGACATCGTACTGCCATTTGCCGACTCTGGTGCCGTAACCCACGTAGAAGGAATCCTGGCTGTCTGCCGGCGGCGGTGTGAACGCATTGTGGAATTCTTCCGGCGTTGCGCTGTTGCCAATGCTGTAGCCAAAGCGGAACTGCTGGGATTCCTTGTAGGTGTATTCCAGGCCGAAACTCCAGGAATACACGTCCTTCCAGTTCAGCTGCTGCCCCAGCTGGTTCAGACCGGTGGCCTGAAAGATCGGCTCCTTCAGTTCCACGATAAAGGCCTTGTTGGATTCCGACAGATACTGATGCCGCCAGTCGGCAGCAAACATCAGATTCGGCAGAATGCGCAAGGCAAAACCGAGTTCGATGGCCTTGGATGTGGACCACTCGATCTGCGAATCGATATCTTCGGCGATGCGACGGGCGAAGCTTGCCAGCGAGTCACCGCTACGCGCGCCCAGCAGCGGGCCCACCACCGGAATGGTGCTGATCAGATCCGCGTATTCCCCCACGGTCAGCCCGCCGAGCGCCTCTAACGCCGGCTGGGTGACGATATTGCTGTCCAGGTACAGATCGGTCTTGCCTTTCATGGTGGTAGTGACCTTGGAACGATAGGTCGCCGCCACGCTGAGGTAGGACGTCAGATCGTAAGTCACGCCCAACATGAATCCCGGCGTGCCAAAGCCGAACATTTTCGACTCGACCTGGGCGTAGCCCAGGCCATAGGAACCGGCGGCCTGCTCCGGCGGAATGAACGCACCGACAATATCCTCCGAGGTGGTCTGGGTGAACATGCCAAACGGAAAGCGCAGGGAAAGCCCGACCCGCAGATCATCCGTCACCTCGTAACTGAACGGGAACGCCACTTCGAACAGCGCCAGGTTGAAGCCACTTCATCGCGGCCGTAGGGGGGACGGTAGTCATTATTCTGGGCGGCCGGATTGAGGGTGACGCTGCCACCGGGATCGGTAATGAATATATCGCTGATCTGACGCGTGCAGGGGGCGCCGTACCGTACTGTTCAACGTCTTCAAATCCACCTGAAACCCAGCGCCATGTGGGGGCGGCACCACCCGTCACCTTGTCCGACAGAGCGCTTCTGGTAACCGGTGAACGGCAGCGCGCGATGATCCAGGGGACTCCTGCATTGTCAGGCCCGGCAAAGGAGCCTTCCAAAGCTTCACCATCAGCGCGGTGATATCCGAACTGGTGCTGGGTACCCACCGTCGCCGCCAAGATTGGCGGGTTGTGCATGGCAGCCGGGCTGTCCCAGATGGGCAATACCTGCGCCCCATACCGTTGTTGCGGGCATCGTACATCCCCGGCGCTTCCGGGTTAGCCTAGACCAGCGCAGGGGTCAGCAGTACCCACGCCAGCCTTTGCAGTGGCCATTGTTTCTTGTTATCGGTTTTCATTCACAGATCCTCTGTACCCCAATACCACAGCGCAAACGCTGCAGCTGGAAACACTCTCAGTAGGAGGATACTGTCCAATTCGAATCATAATTGCAATATATATTGCAATTATGATTCTATAAGATTATCTGCGTCCAAAAACCAATGGCTGCCAACGTCAATCAGCAGCACCGGCTGACAGTCATTCACAATGGGATTTCAGATACTGAAGAGGAAGGCGGCGATGGCCGTGCCGGCCACGCACCCGTGATGCCGCCCAGAAACGGCACCGGGGACTGCTTGACCTGCGTGACCTGATGCAGCTGCTCCTTGAGATCGGCGATGGCCTGGCTCTGCTCCAGCAACTGGGCTGCCAGCCGCAGATTGTCCTGCACCAGCGCGCCGCCCCACTGGATCGGATTGTGGCATAATCGATCTTGGCGGTGCTGTGGGGCGAGAGCTGGGCAGGGAGCTGGCGCCTCGAACAGCAGCCCTCCGGACGGTGCCCGCGCCACCGCAAAACCGAAGTTTTTCAGGCACTTCACCACGTTCTGCTCGGCATTACAGGGTAGTTGAGCAGCGCCACGCTGATATGGCCCTGGGTCACCGCAAACACCGGATAGTTTTTCACGCCCAGATAACCAGTTCCGAAATCGCCAGCGAACCGAGCCCGCCGCCACGCAACACGCTGGGCAAGGCCGCATCGGCATTGCCGATATCGAAGCGCAGGCGCCCGTTGTCCAGATCCGCGATCACCCGGAAATGCGCCTGCTCCAGCGTCACCAGTTGCTTGCCTTCGGCCTGTTTCACCACCAGTGGAAACGGGCAGACATCGAGACAGCACCGAATTGCCCTCACTTGCCCTCGCTGCGGCGCAAATTTGCGCACCAGCACCATGGCGTCGTCATGGGCGGTACGATGGGGATGGGATTTAGGGAGCTGATCAGCTCGGTCATGGAGTTTCCTTGAAAAGTCAGTCAGACGGACAAACGGCTCACTCCAGCTTAACTTCAGGCCGGGGCCGGGCCGTAGCGAAACCCTTGCTCCATTCCGGACTATATTGACCCTCTCACATTCTGGCACTAACGTACAACTCGCACACACAACAAGAACAAACGCCATGACTCCACGCATCCCTGCCCTGCTGTTGCTTGCCACCCTGATCGCCTTCAGCCTGACCCTGCTGGGTGGCTGCTGGCAACAGCCCGAACAGACCCGCTACATCACAGATGACCAGGGCCGCGCCCTGATCCTGCACGGCATCAACTCCAGCAGCAGCGCCAAGAATCCCGACACCGGCCACCTGCCCTGGGTCACCGAGGCGGACGTGCGCCAGGAAACGCGGGAATGGGGCTTCAACTTCGTGCGTCTGCTGATTTTCTGGGACGGCATCGAGCCAGAGCGCGGCGTCTATGACGAGGCCTATCTGGACGCGGTGGCAGAACGGGTGCGCTGGTACACCGACAATGGCGCCTGGGTCATGCTGGACATGCACCAGGACATCTACGGTCACGCGGTCGGCGGCAACGGCGCGCCGGAATGGGCCACCGAGACCGGTCTGCCGGCAGGCTTCAGTCTGGACTTTCCCAACATGCCCTGGTGGGTAAAAAACATTGATCCCAGCGTGATCGGCGCGTTCGTGAATTTCTGGCAATACCGCGAGCATCAGTATCTGCAGGATCACTACATCGCCGCCTGGCAGAAAGTCGCCGAGCGCTTTCGCGATCATCCCGGTGTCATTGCCTACGACCTGATGAACGAACCCCACGCCGGCGACCTGACCAAGGCACTGGGCTTCACCTTCGAAGGCAGCTGGCTGATCGGCCTGTACGACCGCCTGATTCCCGCCATTCGCGCCGCCGATCCCGACAAATGGATCGCCTTCGAACCGCAATCACTGGCGGTGAATTTCGGCGTGCGCTCGCGCCTGCCGTTCGTGAATGATGCCCGCGACGGCGACCGCAAGCTGGTTTACGCGCCCCACATGTATCCATTCCTGCTGCACGAAGGCGTCGCGTACAACCTCACCGATCAGCTGCAGATGCGCGACTGGAACCGCAACCGCACCCGGGAACTCAACCTGCAGCAGACACCGCTGATCGTCGGCGAATTCGGTGGCAGCGACAGCACACCGGGCTTCGATCTGTTCCTGCGCGACACCCTCGCGATGTACGACACCATGGGTGCCAGCTGGGCCTGGTGGTCCAACGATCCCGGCAGCTGGGGCCTGATCGACAGCAACGGTAACGAAATGCCGAAAGTGAACCAACTGGTGCGGCCGTATCCGCGTGCGATCGCCGGGCAGCCTGTGCGCTTTGGTTTCGATCCGGCGACCCGCCTGTTCGAACTGGAATTTGATCCCAAGGAAGGTGTCAGCGGCGAAACGGAAATTTTCATTCCACAGCGGCACTATCCTGATGGCTGGGAGTTGCAGGTGTCAGCAGAATCAGGCCCGTGGCAATCGCGCTGGGATGAGGAACGGCAGATTCTGTATCTGAGTGTCGACGGCGGCACAGGGCGCAACCGCATCCGGATCACACCCCGCTGACAGCACCACCGGCGTCGCCAGTGACATTGACCGTCACATCGACAGTCACATCGACAATCACATGGACAGTCACGACGCCGGTTTCACCCGATACACCAGACCATACAGCGCCGGCACAAAGAACAGTGTGATGGCGGTACCCACCAGCACGCCGCCAATCAGCACATAGGCGAGCGGCCCCCAGAAGATATCCGTGGCCAACGGCACAAAGGCCAGCGCCGCCGCCAGTGCGGTCAGGATCACCGGCCGCGCCCGCCGCACCGCCGCTTCAATCACCGCGTCGGCCGCTGCCATGCCGGCATCCAGATTGTCGTTCACCTGCTGGGTCAGAATCAGGGTGTTACGCATCAGAATCCCCGCCAGCCCGATCAATCCCAGCAGCGCCACAAAGCCGAAAGGCTGCTGGAACAACAGCAGGGCGATCACCGCGCCGATCACCCCCAGCGGTGCCGTAGCCAGCACCATCAGCGTGCCGGTGAACGAGCGCATCTGCAGCATGATGCAGGTCACCATCAGCGCCACCATCAGTGGAAACACCTTGCTGATGGACGCTTCCGCCTTCACCGACTGCTCCACCGATCCGGCCACTTCCAGCCGATAGCCGGCGGGCAGCGCCGCCCGCACATCCGCCAGCTGCTGCCACAACTGCTGCGTCACATCCGGCGCCTGGGCACCGTGCACATCGCCGCGTATTTCCACAAACGGCTCGCGGTTGTAGCGATGGATCTCGGGTTCTTCGTAGCGCACCTGCAGGTCACCCAGCTGTGACAGCGACATTTTCATGCCGGCATCATTACGCACTTCCATCACCGCCAGCTGCTCGGGATCGGTGTCCCGCAATCCGCGCGCCCAGACTTCCACCGTGCGGATGTTCTGCCGCACCTCGGTCACCGGCACTCCCTGCAACTGGAACTGCAGCTGTTGCGCCACGTCCCGCGGCGTCATGCCCATCAGGCGCAGACGTTCCGGATCCATGTCCAGCTGCAGCACCGGCATGCGTTCGTCCCACTGCAGATTGGACTGGATGACATGGGGATGGGCCGCCATCCGGGTCCGCACCTGATAACCGATCTGGCGCAGCTGTTCGATATCCGGCCCCACCACCCGGAAGCTCACCGGCCAGGGCACCGGCGGCCCGAACAGCAGGCGCGAAATCCGCACCCGCGCCTCGGCAAATTCGCCGGCGTCGACACGTGCCGTCAACAGCTCCATGATCTGGTCACGCTCGCGGGAACCCTGTGCCGTCACGATGATTTTGGCAAACGCCGGATCGGGATATTCCGGATTCACCGACAGAAAGAAACGCGGTGCACCGCCGCCCACGTAAGTGGAAAAATTTTTCACACCCGGCAGGTCCGCCAGCAGCGCCTCGAACTTGCGCACGGTGTTGTCGGTCACGCCCACCGCCGTGCCGCGCGGCAGATTGATGCTGATCAGTACCTCGGGGCGATCGGAGCCGGGAAAAAACTGCTTTTCCACCGGCCCGGCCATGCCGGCGAACGCCAGCAGCAACACAACAAACGTGCCCGCCACCACTTTCAGCCGATGCTGCAGACAGGCGGTAATCAGGCTACGGAAACGCCGATACAACGGTGTGTCGAACAGCGTGTCGTCATTGGCGTGTTTGTGGCGCGGCTGGCCCAGCATCTGCACGCCCAGATAGGGCGTGAACGTCACCGCCACCAGCCAGGACACCAGCAGCGCAAACGCCAGCACCCAGAAAATATTGCCCGCGTACTGGCCCACGCCGGATTTGGCAAAACCGATCGGCACAAAGCCGAACATGGTCACCAGGGTGCCAAACAGCATGGGTGATGCGGTGGCATTCCAGGCATGGGTGGCTGCCTGCACCCGGCCCCAGCCTTCCTCCAGTTTCACCAGCATCATCTCGATCGCAATGATGGCGTCATCCACCAGCAATCCCAGCGCAATGATCAGCGCCCCCAGGGTAATGCGATCCAGATTCACACCGGCCACTTTCATCAACAGAAAGGTCAGACCCAGGGTCACCGGAATCGCAATCCCCACGATCAGTCCGGCCCGCCAGCCCAGCGCCAGAAAGCCCACCCCCATCACCACCACGACGGCCACCAGAAATTTCATCTGGAACAGATCCACCGCGGCGGAAATCGCGTCGGCCTGGTTGGTGATCTGCTCGATGTGCATGCCCAGCGGCAGCTGGGCCTGTTCCTGCGCCAGAAACGTCTGCAGACGGGCGCCGAAATCCAGCCCGTTCTGGCCGGCTTCCATCACCACCCCCAGCAGCAGCGCATCGTCGCCATTGCTGCGCACCAGATAGGATGGCGGATCTTCGTAGCCCTGCCACACCGTGGCGATATCTCCCAACCGCAACGTCGTGTTGCCGACCCGGATCGGCACCGCTTCCAGCTGACGCGTGTCCGCCAGATCCGCCTGCACCCGGAACTGCAATCGCGGCCCGGCGGTTTCCAGCTGCCCGGCCGGCAACAGGCGGTTATACGCATCGATGGCATCAAACACCTGATCCCCGGTGATACCCAGATTAAGCAGCTTCACCGTATCCAGATTCACATGCACCCGTTCGGCGCGTTCACCGATCAGATTGACCTTCAGCGCACCGGGTACGCTGCGCAGACGATCGCGGATCCGCTCGGCTTCGCGGGTCAGATCCCGCATGGGCAACCCCGGCGCCGTCAGGCTGAACAGACTGAAATAAATATCGGAAAAATCATCGTTGACGAAGGGACCCAGCACGCCGTCCGGCAGCTGTGGCGCAATATCCAGCATGCGCTTGCGGATCTGGAATTGCAGCTCGGACTGCTTCTCGTTGGGTGTGTAATCCTGGTGTTCCACCTGAATGTCGGCACGTCCGGCCTTGATGGTGGTCTGCACCCGGTACAGGTAATCCAGTTCCTGGATTTTCTTTTCGATCGGGTCAACCACCTGCTGCTGGATCTGCTGGGCCGTGGCGCCGGGCCAGATCACCGACACCACCTGCACCTGCATCTTGATTTCGGGATCTTCCGCCCGGCCCAGGGACAGGAACGCATACAGCCCTGCCAGTACCGACAGCAACAGGAAATACAGGGTTACCGAGCGCTGCCGCACCGCCAGCGCCGACAGATTGGGAAAACTCATCACGGCCGCTCCCGCACTGCCATGTCCGGAATCAGCAGATGGGTACCCAGCGCCACCAGCGTGGTGCCCGGCGCCAGATCCGTGGCGATGCGCGCGGTTTCCCGCTCCAGCGCCAGCACCTCCACCGCCACCGGCTGCACCTTGCCATCCACCACCTGCCACACTTGGGGCCCGCCACCGCGCTCATCCAACGCCGCAATGGGAATGGTATACACACCGCTCTGCAGACCGCCCAGCGCCAGATTCACCCGCACCACCGACCCCAGCTTCAATGCCTCGGCCGCACCGGCGACCTGATAGCGCACCCGCCAGCTGCGGCTGGCCTCGTCAGCGGCGCCCGCCACTTCCCGCAACTGCAACGGCAGGCGCTTGCCATCCCCCAGATACACCTCACCCTGTTGGGGCGGCGTGAAGCCATCCGGCAGATACAACTCGATCTCCAATTGACTGGCATCCGCCAGTGTCGCCAGCGGCTGACCCGGATTCACCACCTGGCCTGGCTCGCCGCTCACATCCATCAACACGCCCGCCGACTTGGCGCGTAACTCCGTATGGTCCAGGGCGATACGGGCCTGCTGCAACTGGGCCTGTGCCACCTGCACCCGCGACGCGGCCGCCCGCTCCCCCAGCTGCACCCGCTCAAATGCCTGTTGACTGATGGTGTTCTGATCGATCAAATGACGGTGCCGCACCAGATCCGCCCGGGCCACTTCCAGCTCGGCTTCGGCCGCATTCAGCGCCGCCTCTGCCGACGCCCGGTTCTGTTCCAGATCGCGGGCATCCAGGGTAAACAGACGCTGCCCCCGGATCACCGTCTGCCCCGCATCCACATGACGCTGGCTGATCCGGCCGGGGACCTCAAAGGCGATCGGAATTTCGGAGCGGGCCCGCACGGTGCCGGAAAAGCCCTGGCGCGGACTCTGGATTTCACCGGCCAGGGTCACGGTTTTGACCAGGGGCGCATGAACAGGGGCAGCCTGCTCCGCCTGCTCGGAACAGGCAGCCAGCAGACTAAGGGAAAACAGCAATGTCAGCAGAAGAGAGCGCATGAAAAACCGGGACCACACAATTAATGAACGCAACCGTACAGATATCATGAGTCAGTCACCGGCGCAACCATCGTCTGCTGGCCGCCCCATCGATCCGCACAAGGATCAGGCCATTCTCAGCGCCGCCCGGGATCTGCTGTTCCAGCACGGCCCCCAGGCCGTCAGCATCGAAGCCGTGGCCAAGAAAGCCGGAGTTTCCAAAGTCACCGTTTACAGCCGTCACGCCAATCGTGACGATCTGATCTGCGCAGTCATCCGCTCCCAGGCAGAAACCTTTTCCGCCCACCTGCCCCTGCCGCAAACCAGTCTTGCCGGGGTCCGCACCGCCCTGCTCAATTTCAGCCTCAGCGTGCTGGAATTTCTGGTCAGCCCGGAACACCTGCAATTCATGCGCGTGGTGGCAGCGTCCAGCAACGTGCCCGAACCCATCCTGCAGGACATCTTTCACCCAGGGAGCACGCAACACCCTGCAGCAGCTCGAGCAGTGGCTGACAGCCCTGCAACAATCCGGCTTGCTGCAGTGCGAAAACCCCGTGCGCAGCGCCGAAGCACTGGTGGGCATGCTGCTGCGGCTGGATATCGTGCGTAATCTGTATGGCGTGAGCGTCGACAACAGCGAGGTGGAATTACAGGCCCACGCCCGCTTTGTCGTCGACGGCTTTATCAGGATGCATCGGGGGTAGTGACCCGGGTCTATTACTCCGGATTCTCGCTACCACCTGCGGGCAACGCATAACGTCCCACGTTATCGTTGAACTTTATCAGTACCTCACCGTCCAGTGCCCGCACATCCATTCTGAGCGGCAATGAAAAACGCAGAAGATCAGCAGATACGACGCCTTCGATCGAAAGATGTTTGCCAATGATCAACACCAGCGATTCAATCTCTTCGACGACCAGGTCCTGAATGTCCGAGGCGATCTGTGAACGATACAGGGATTCATCCACCGCGTCGGCAATGGTGGAAGGCAAGCCTGAGCCAAACATCATCCGAATGAGCATGTATAAGCCCAGTTCGTCATCAAGCCGATAACGATAGTTGCCAGCAACATGAGTGCGGGAAGGTAACGTATTGTCACCTGCAGACACCCACTGTTGACCCTCTGCACTCCAGCACAGCCCCCTGTCAGCCAGTGCCCGGGGTGACACACACAGAACATCACCGTTCAGATACGGCGAATAACGCGACGTTCCAATATCCGGTGCGACACGCCACTGTCGGGCGCCCGGATTCCACACCAGAATCTCGGGGCGGGCACCCCACTCATCTGTAAGCCCGGTCAGCCAGATTTCGTTACCGGCTTCCAGCACGTCCGTCGGCCTACCGGCCAGTGGACGCGGCGGCAATTCATCGATGGTTCCTGAATCTCGCAACAACGCCCCGTCAGTGCGTTGCCACCCATCATGACTGCGTGCCGGAAACAGAAACACACCTTCTTGCGTCGCCAGATAGGGCAAGCGATCCACCTTATGAGTAGTACCGGTTTGCCAACTGGCTGAATTCAACTGGCGGAGTTCGTACTCGTCCTCTGCCGCCTTGAATACGTAAAGCGATGATGATCCGAATCCAGGCAAGAACATCAAGGGTTCAACCAACCTCGCATCGGTCAGATACTGTACCCAGTTTCCATTCTCATCACTGACAGGAAAAAGCTCGGCACCGACACGAATGCCATCCTTCTCGACATCCACCACCCAGGCTCCAGCACCCCTACCAGCAATTGGCATGCACTGCTCAGTCTGACCGGGCTGCCAGTCCTCCGGTACAGGCCCATACATCATCCAATCCCGGAGATACTCCAGAGACTCATAAGTGATGCCGAGCAAAAAAATGCTGGTGCTCTGAATCTGCCAGACCCGGTAGTGCGCGGCTGGATCATAGTTCGCGATAAAAACACCGCACTCGCGGATTTCCACCACCGGGGGAGACACTGCAGTGTCGTGAACAATGACGTCTGCATCGGTCTGACTTTGCAACAACGAGGAGCTGAACCGCAATGAATTGCCGCGCAAATCCAATCGTTCCAGTTGTGGCAGATAATCCAGTCCGGAAAGGTAATGGATGCCACGACGGGAGCAGTCCAGCACAGTAACCTGCCAGGTGGATACCCATCCCTGCTGACTTGCATTCTCTGCGACACAGGCAGCAAATGCGTCATCACCAAAGCTAACGGCAGCCAAGGGTTGATCTGGATGAACCTGACGAGGGCGAACGAAGGGTTTTTCACCTTCAGGTTTTACATCACCGCCATAGGAGGGTTCTACCGCGAAATAGCCTGCGTCATCACTGTTTAATCTGACCCAATGCAACGTTACATAAGTGCCAACTCGCAAGATGCCGGACGATCCAGGCAAGTAATCATGCTCCTCCTCGATACGCCAGCTCAGCTGATCAGGATTGCGCGGGTCATTCGTCAACAGCATCACATAGGTAATCGTTTGATCGTTGACAACGGTCACGCGACCATCCATCAGCAATTGCTTCATGCCAGGTTCCGCGTTTTGCGCCGAACTTTCATCATTAAGCAGATAAAACGGCTTACGCTGATAGTCCTCCAGCGGCAACGACGCCAGCAATGGAATCCCGCTTACCGGCAAACGCGGTGCCGCAATTTTCAGCGTCCGCAAACCGGAAAACGCCTGCAAACCCTGAATGCTGCGAATCTCCACATCGCCACAGACAATGGAGTCGACTGCTTCCACCGTCTGCCATTCATGCTCACGCGCAAGGCGGTTCACGCAGGCGCGCAGGGCTTCATCCGGAATGTCTGTTACACTGACCTGCAAAACGGTGCGCGGACTTTGCCCAGCATCGTTATCCGATGAATTCTCACCGCTGCTGGCACCGCCGCCACAGCCAGCCAACAGCCAGGCGCAGGCGACACCCGCGATGATGCTTCGCATTACTGCTTTCATGAATCCCCAAAAGATCTCAAAAATATCATCTGCTGTCTGATCGCCGGATGAACCGGTCTATCAGCAGCACACTCCCCGGCACACAGGTGCGTCGCGCCATGACTCAGGTGCGCAATGCGAAAATACCACAGCCATCCCTAAACAAAAAAGCCGCTGCCCGTTTCCAGGCAGCGGCTTTCTTTTTTCATTCCTGACGACTTACTTGCCAGCGCGTTTGCGCTCGTTTTCAGTCAGGAACTTCTTGCGGATACGGATGGATTTCGGCGTCACTTCCACCAGTTCATCCTTGTCGATGAAATCCAGTGCCTGTTCCAGCGAAAACTTGATCGGCGGCGTCAGCAGCACGTTTTCATCCGAGCCGGAGGCACGGAAGTTGGTGAGCTGCTTGCCCTTGGTGGGGTTGACCACCAGATCGTTGCCGCGGGAGTGAATGCCGATGATCTGGCCTTCGTACACTTCCACGTTCGGATCGACGAACAGACGGCCACGCTCCTGGATGTTGAACAGTGCGTACGCCAGCACCTTGCCACCCACCATGGAAATCAGCACGCCGTTCTGACGCTTGGTGACTTCGCCTTCCTTCATCGGGCCATAGTGGCTGAAGGTGGAGTTCATGATGCCGGTGCCGGAGGTCAGCGTGAGGAATTCGGAACGGAAACCGATCAGACCGCGTGACGGCGCGATGAAATCCATGCGCACACGACCTTTGCCATCGGGCACCATGTCCGTCATCTCGGCCTTGCGCAGACCCAGCTGTTCCATGATCGGACCCTGGTGGGTTTCCTCGATATCGATGGTGACGTTTTCGTAAGGTTCCTGCTTCTCGCCGTCAACGGTTTTCACGATGACTTCCGGCGAACCGACAGCCATTTCGTAACCTTCACGACGCATGTTTTCGATCAGCACCGACAGGTGCAGTTCACCCCGGCCGGACACGCGGAAACGATCCGGGCTGTCGGTGTCTTCCACCCGCAGCGCCACGTTGTGGATCAGTTCTTTTTCCAGACGGTCACGAATATTACGTGAGGTCACGTACTTGCCTTCCTTGCCCGCGAACGGCGACGTATTGACCTGGAAGATCATGCTGACGGTCGGCTCATCCACCGACAGCGGCGGCAGCGCTTCCGGCTTTTCCGGGCTGCACACGGTGTCGGAAATATTCAGGCCATCGATACCGGTGATACACACGATATCGCCGGCAGTGGCTTCTTCGACTTCCACCCGATCCAGACCCATATGGCCCATGATCTTCAGAATCTTGCCGTTGCGAATAGCGCCATCGCGATCCACCACTTTTACCTGAGAACCCGCTTTCAGCTTGCCACGCTTGACACGGCCGATACCGATAACGCCCAGGTAGCTGGAGTAATCCAGCGAGGAAATCTGCATCTGGAACGGACCTTCCAGATCCACTTCCGGCGGCGACACTTTTTCTACAATGGTTTCGAACAGCGGGGTCATGTCGTCCGCCAGCTGATCGGCTTCCAGACCGGCAACACCGTTCAGTGCAGACGCGTAAACGATGGGGAAATCCAGCTGCTTGTCAGTGGCACCCAGACGGTCGAACAGATCGAACACCTGATCGATAACCCAATGGGGACGGGCACCGGGACGGTCGACCTTGTTGATGACCACGATCGGGTTCAGGCCGGCAGCGAAGGCTTTCTTGGTCACGAAGCGGGTCTGCGGCATCGGGCCGTCCTGCGCATCCACCAGCAGCAGTACGCAATCCACCATGGACATCACGCGCTCCACTTCGCCACCGAAGTCAGCGTGTCCCGGGGTGTCCACGATGTTGATGTGATAATCCTTCCAGCGGATAGCCGTGTTCTTGGCCAGGATGGTGATTCCGCGTTCCTTTTCCAGGTCGTTGGAATCCATCACCCGTTCAACGTCATCCTTGCGCCCCAGGGTGCCGGACTGCTGCAGCAACTTGTCAACCAGGGTGGTTTTACCATGGTCAACGTGGGCGATAATGGCGATGTTACGAATTTTCTGAATGTCGGTCACAAATCGACGGCCTCTGCCAGATGGGGGAAAAACGGGGCGGGAGTATACATGATTCGGCTGGCAACTGCTCAGTCCCGTTTACACTATCGCAACAGGAAAGCGCGAGAATCCGGTATAATGCCCGCCCTTTTTCTTACGGCAACTCAGTTACAGTTTGGTTATGGCTATTCAACGCAAAGCAATTGCACTGTTATCGGGCGGACTGGACTCCCTGCTCGCGGTTCGTGTCATCCAGGAACAGGGCATTCTGGTGGAAGCGGTAAATTTCTACACCGGCTTCTGCGTCGAAGGCCACACCCACGCGATCCGCAAAAAAGATCAGGAAAAACAGAAGCGTAACAACGCCCTGTGGGCGGCGGAACAACTCGGTATCAAGCTGCATATCGAGGATATTTCCGAAGAGTACAAGGACATCGTGCTCAACCCGAAACACGGTTACGGCGCCAACCTGAACCCCTGCCTGGACTGCAAGATCTTCATGGTGGAAAAGGCCAACGCCATGCTGAACAAGGCCCGCCAGATGGCAGATGAAAAGGGTTTCGACTTCATCATCACCGGCGAAGTCATTGGCCAGCGGCCGAAATCCCAGCGCAAACAGACACTTCCGATCATCGCCCGGGAATCCGGTGCCGACGACCGCCTGGTGCGCCCGCTGTGCGCCAAGCTGCTGCCGCCGACCCTGCCGGAACGGGAAGGCTGGCTCGACCGTGAAAAACTCTACGGCTTCAACGGCCGCAACCGCAAACCCCAGCTGGCCCTGGCCAAACAGTTCGGTTTTGATGATTTTGCCCAGCCCGCTGGCGGCTGCTGCTTCCTCACCGACGAAAGCTATTCCCGCAAGCTGGCGGACCTGTGGCAGGCCCAGGGCCGGAAGGACTACGAACTCGACGACATCATGCTGCTGAAAGTCGGGCGCCATATCCGTCCTGCCCCTCATTTCAAGCTGATCGTGAGCCGGGAAGAAGGCGAAAACCATTACCTGGCCGGCTACAAGAAGCAGTTTCCCAGCGTCAATTTCGTCAGCCACGGCGGCCCGCTGACCCTGGTGGACGGCAATCCCACCGACGAAGACATGCTGCTGGCAGCCCGCATCGCCGCACGCTTTTCCCGGGGCCGGGACGCCGCAACCGTCAAGGTCGAGTTGCAGGGCAAGGATGGCGTTGGCAAGGTGATGGATGTGGTGCCGATGCCGTCCGACGACATTCCGCAAAGCTGGTATATCTGAGCATGAGTGAACACACCCTCGATACCCGTGGCCTGCTGTGCCCGATGCCCGTCATCAAGACCCAGAACGCCATCCGCAAGCTGCAGGTGGGTGATCTGCTCACCGTGCTGGCCAGTGATCCCGGTGTACTGCACGACATTCCCGCCTGGTGCCGCATCAACGGCCACAAGCTGCGGGACCAGCATCAGCAGAACCGGGAAATCACCCTGGTCATCGAGGTGTGCGAAGGCTGATTGCCCCAAATTGGGCCAGAGCGCACCACAACAGAGCACATCACCAGCGGAGCGCATTATTTTGGTGCAGGCGCACCCAAGGCCTCTCGCTGGTTAATCTTCGTGGCATCCCGGAACCATCCAGGTTCAATCGCTGAATTGGCCCAAGCCCCTGAAAATACGCGGCCTTGGTGCCAGTTGAAAAAAATAGTTGCCACCCCTGCCCTTGCCCTCTTTTAAGTCAAAATCCAATGGCATATATTTTGCCTCCGGTACGGCAGGACCAAACTATTGCACCGGTCACCCCCGGCCCAGCACGTTCCTTGGTCACGAATCCGAATCCACACTCCACTAGAGGATGTATACGAATGTCTGGAAAGACTCTCTCACTCATCAAAGAAAATAATGTCCGCTGGGTTGACCTGCGCTTCACCGACACCAAAGGCAAAGAACAGCACGTAACCTATCCCGCCAGTTCCATTGATGCGGACTCATTCGTAAACGGCAAAATGTTCGATGGCTCTTCCATCTCTGGCTGGAAAGGCATTCAGGAATCCGACATGATCCTGATGCCCGATGACAGCACTGCCGTTATGGATCCTTTTGCTGACGAAGCAATGGTAAACCTGCGCTGTAACATCGTTGAACCAGCCACCATGCAAGGCTACGACCGCGACCCACGCTCCATCGGCCGTCGCGCTGAAGAATACCTGAAGTCTACCGGCATCGGTGACAAGGCCCTGTTCGGTCCTGAGCCTGAATTCTTCGTTTTCGACTCCGTGAAGTGGAGTATCGACATGAAAGGCTGCATGTCCGAAATCTTCTCTGAAGAAGCGGCATGGGTTACCCACGAAGACTTCGACCGTGGCAACAGCGGTCACCGTCCTCGCGTTAAAGGCGGTTATTTCCCGGTTCCCCCGATCGACTCTCTGCACGACCTGCGTGCCGCCATGTGTGCCGCTATGGAACAGATGGGCCTGGAAATCGAAGTTCACCACCACGAAGTTGCTAACGCTGGCCAGTGCGAAATCGGTGTTGGCGCCAACACTCTGGTGAAGAAAGCTGACGAAGTACAGATCCTGAAGTACTGCGTACACAACGTTGCTCACTCCTATGGCAAAACCGCTACCTTCATGCCCAAGCCGATCGTTGGCGACAACGGTTCAGGCATGCACGTTCACCAGTCCATCTCCAAGGATGGCGTGAACATCTTCGCAGGTGACGCTTACGCTGGCCTGTCCAAGGAAGCGCTGTACTACATCGGTGGTATCATCAAGCACGCCCGCACCATCAACGCGTTCACCAACCCTGGCACCAACTCCTACAAGCGTCTGGTACCCGGCTTCGAAGCGCCTGTAATGCTGGCCTACTCCGCCCGCAACCGTTCTGCTTCCATCCGTATCCCCTGGGTTAACAGCGCCAAGGCCCGTCGTATCGAAGCACGCTTCCCTGACCCGATCTGTAACCCCTACCTGGGCTTCTCTGCCCTGCTGATGGCGGGTCTGGACGGTATCAAGAACAAGATCCACCCTGGCGATGCTGCCGACAAGGATCTGTACGATCTGCCGCCGGAAGAAGGCAAGAAGATCCCGACCGTCTGCTCTTCTCTGGAACAGGCTCTGGATTACCTGGAACGCGACCATGGGTTCCTGGTAGAAGGCGGCGTCTTCTCCGAAGACATGATCGCGGCTTACATCGAACTGAAGCGTGCGGAAGTGGAGCGTCTGAACATGACCACTCACCCGATCGAGTTCGACATGTACTACTCCTGCTAAGAATGTCCAGTGCGGCGGGTTTCGCCTGCCGCATTGTCACTTCTGCAAAAAAGCTCCCACTTTCGGGAGCTTTTTTTGTATGGGCCAGCCAAAATGGTTTTAAATGGAATGATCACTACAGGAATTCCTTGGAGACCTTGCATGCTGCGCCCCGCCCTCGTCCTGATAGCCCTGTTGGGCATCCCGGCCGCCAACGCTGCCACCGTGTACAAATATACCGACGAAAATGGCAATGTGGTCTTCACCGACGAACCCCGCAAGGGTGCCGAGGTACTGGACGTGCAGCCGGTGCCGACCATCCCCGCGATTCCGGTTCCTGCCCCCAGCAAAGCCCCGGAAAAGGCCGCTGACTTCCGCTACAACAAGGTCGTGATCGTCAGCCCGGAAGATCAGAAGAACTTCATCAACGAAGCCGAACCCATTGTGGTGCAGGTTGCCTTGTCGCCGGCGCTACGCAACGCCGATAGCGTCCAGTTGCTGCTCAATGGTGCACCCCACGGCGCCCCCGGAAAGAGCACGACCTTTACCCTGGAACAGCTGGACCGGGGTGAATATATGGCTGCCGTGAAGGTGATGGACAAGGACGGACAAGAAATTGGTGCAAGCGAATCCGTGCAGTTTTATGTGAAGCGCCACTCGAAATTGATGCCCAAGCCCACACCGCCGGCCAAGCCACCAAAACCCGCTGCCAAATAAGCCAGTGGATGCTCTCCCGCGGAGCACCAAAACAGTGCAGACAAAATCCCTCCTGAACTAGAATAGGAACAGCGGGCCTTGCACAAGGCCCGAAACAGGGCGTGCTGCCAACGCCTGCCCCAAGTCGACGCGAGCCCCGCAATCCGCGCACCCGAAGGGTTTTCGGCAGTACGGCCACGCCAACCAGCCAGCGCCAATTACAGCGCACCCATATTGTTCACAAGGGGTCAATAAACTGGTTTGGATTTTGCATTTACCCCATCAACCGGATGATGCAACCTGCGCTGGAACCCCATGCACTACGATCTGACCAAAGGGCTTCTCGATAATCTGTCCACCGCCGTGGTGCTGCTGGACGAGCAGTTGCGGGTCCAGTACCTGAATCCATCCGCCGAACATCTGCTGGCCGCCAGCCGCTCCCAACTGATCGGCACGCCAATCCGGCAACTGATTCTCGACGCCGACACCCATACCGAAGCAGACATGCATTCGGCACTGGAAGAATTTCACCCGTTCACCCGGCGCGAAGCCCATCTACTGGTGGCCAACAGCTTGCAGCCGGCCACCGTTGACTACACTGTCACGCCCCTGATGGAGGCGGGATCTGCTCCCAGCCTGCTGATGGAAATCCGCCCGCTGGACCGCCTGATGCGGATCAGCCGGGAGGACGGCATCATCAATGCCCACCAGGCCACCCGGGCGCTGGTCCGTGGCGTGGCCCACGAAGTCAAGAATCCGCTGGGCGGTATCCGTGGCGCTGCCCAGCTGCTGGCCCGCGAACTGCCGGACGAATCCCTGCGGGAATACACCGACATCATCATTGATGAGGTGGATCGCCTGCGCAATCTGGTAGACCGCATGCTCGGCCCCCGCAAACTGCCCCAGCATTCCATGGTGAATATCCACGAAATCCTCGAGCGGGTGCGCACCATCATGCTGGCCGATGTCAGCAGCGCCGCCCAGCTGGATCGTGACTATGACCCCAGCCTGCCGGAACTCTGGGCCGACAAGGACCAGCTGATCCAGGCGGTACTCAATGTCGCCAAGAATGCCCGCCAGGCCCTGGACGAAAATCCCGGCCAGGAAGAACCGCGCATCATCATGCGCACCCGGGCCCTGCGCCAGTTCACCATTGGCCATGTCCGTCATCGCCTGGTGATTCTGGTGGAAATCGAGGACAACGGCCCCGGTGTCGACAAGGAACTGCAGGAAACCCTGTTCTTTCCCATGGTCAGCGGCCGCGCCCACGGCACCGGCCTGGGCCTGTCGATCTCGCAATCCATTGTCAATCAACACCACGGCCTGATTGAATGTGAAAGTCAGCCGGGCAAAACCATTTTTAGACTGCTGTTGCCTCTGGAAAAGCCAGAAGCAACCTCACCTGTTGGAGCATAACGATGCACGGCCAAGATAACGTCTGGATCATTGATGATGACAAATCCATTCGCTGGGTTCTGGAAAAGGCGCTGACCCAGGAAGGCATCAACACCGCATCTTTCGAAACCGGCGATGCCGCCCTGTACAAGCTGAAGAACACGCAGCCGGACGTCATCATCACCGATATTCGCATGCCCGGCACCGATGGCCTGGGGCTGCTGGCGCACATTCGCGATCACCATCCGAATCTGCCGGTGATCATCATGACCGCGCACTCGGATCTGGACAGCGCTGTGCAGTCCTACCAGGGCGGTGCGTTCGAGTATCTGCCCAAGCCATTCGATCTGGACGATGCCATTTCCCTGGTCAAGCGGGCGGTCAGCCACAGCCACGAACAACAGGCGACAGCGCCGGAACCGGTGGTCAACGCCAGCACTGACATCATTGGCGAAGCGCCCGCGATGCAGGAAGTGTTTCGCGCCATCGGCCGTCTGTCCCATTCCAACATTACTGTCCTGATCAATGGTGAATCCGGAACCGGCAAGGAGCTGGTGGCCCGCGCCCTGCACCGCCACAGTCCCCGCGCCGACAAGCCGTTCATTGCGCTGAACATGGCAGCGATTCCCAAGGATCTGATCGAATCCGAACTGTTCGGCCATGAAAAAGGCGCGTTTACCGGTGCTGCAGCGCAGCGCCAGGGCCGCTTTGAACAGGCCAACGGCGGTACGCTTTTTCTGGACGAAATCGGCGACATGCCGCTGGATGCCCAGACCCGACTGCTGCGAGTACTGGCAGACGGGACTTTCTACCGGGTGGGCGGCCATACCGCTGTCAAAGTGGATGTGCGCATCATCGCCGCCACCCACCAGAACCTCGAGACACTGGTGAAGGAAGGCAAGTTCCGCGAGGACTTGTTCCATCGCCTCAACGTCATCCGCGTGCATCTGCCACGGCTGAATGAACGGCGCGAGGATATCCCGCAACTGGCCGCGCATTTCCTGCTGAAAGCCGCCAAAGAATTGAACGTGGAGCCCAAGGTACTGCTGCCGGAAACGGAAGAGTACATGATGACGCTGGACTGGAAGGGCAACGTGCGCCAGCTGGAAAACACCTGTCGCTGGCTGACGGTGATGGCGTCCGGTCGCGAAGTACTGGTGAGCGACCTGCCACCGGAACTGCAGGAAAGCAGCGGCAGTCACGATGCCTCATCCAACTGGGAGCAGGCCCTGCGGCTGTGGGCCGATCAGGCCCTGGGTCGTGGCACCCGCAATCTGCTGGACAAGGCGGTGCCGGCATTCGAGCGCATCATGATTGAAACTGCCCTCAAGCATACTGCTGGCCGCCGCCGCGATGCGGCCGAGCTGCTGGGATGGGGCCGCAACACCCTGACCCGCAAGATCAAGGAACTCGGCATGAACGGCGGCAACCACGATGACGAGGAAGACAGCGACGACTGATTTCCGTGTGGGGGAAGTGAAAAAAACGGGCGCAGGAAGCGCCCGTTTTTTTTGGATCAGCGGGCGGCTATTCGAAGGCCAGTTCGCCCACCTGCTCCAGCAGGCCATTCAGCTGGCGGGTGGAAAAACGCAGACTGTCAGGCCAGCTGAAGCCGATGATGCGCTGGCCGGTAACACTGTCGGGGAAACCGATATCAACACCGGGCGCCAGCAGGTGGCGATAATCCACGGTCACTTCGGTGCCCGCCGGCAGATCCCGACTGGCAAAGATGAAGCCCAGGTGCCACAGCCCCGTGGCGTCAAAGGCATGATTCACATAGCACTCATCCGGCCAGTCCGGCGACACGGTGCAATGATCTTCGAACCAGCGGATGGAACTGTCGTGATGATGGTCGGAGGATTCGCTGAGCAGATCCTGCAGCGTCACTGTGTGGTGGATTTTCGAGGGCGCCACCAGCACCTTGCCGGCCGGCACCGCCTGTTGCAGGAACAGACCATTGCCGGCCTGGGGAATGAGGGATGTATCGACATAATACGGAACGCAGATCATGCAGGGCTCCTTACCCTACCAGTATGCGCACAGAGTAGCAGCGCCCCGGTTTTTCCCGCAATCGGGGACGGCAAAAATTGTGCAATGGATCAGAACGCCTTTTCGATCACCTTGTCCGGCAGCAGCGGCATCATGCGCCCCAGCACTGCCCAGGGCATGGCCGGCACGATGATGTTGGCGTGCCCCTTGACGACGCCGGTCACGATGGCGCGGGCAGCTTTGTCGGCGCTGATGACGAACGGATACTTGTCCATATTGGGGGCGATGTCGGTCTTGATGAAGCCCGGGTGTACCGCAATCACGCTGATACCGTGTTTTTTCAGTTCGATACGGGTGGCTTCCAGGTAATTGGTGAAGCCGGCCTTGGACGCGGAATAGGCCGCACTGCCGGGGATACCCTTGAATGCGGATACCGACGAGATGCCCACGATCACGCCCTTGCCCTGCTCACGGAAAATCCGTGCGGCCGCATCCACCGTCGCCATGCCGCCGATCAGATTGACCTGGATGACACGCTGATCCTTGCGGAAATCCCCGGCGCCGGTTTTGTTGACACCGCTGATGCCCGCATTGGCAAACACGCCATCCAGCCCACCCAGTTGCTCGCGGGCCTGTTGCAGCGCCGGCAGGATGGCATCGGTATCGGCAACATCCAGCCCGACCACCACCACCTTGAGCTTCGGGTAACGCTGGCGGAGGTCGCTGGCAATCCCTTCCAGCACATCGATTCTCCGCGCCAGCAGTGCCAGCTGCATGCCGCGACTGGCACATTCGTAGGCGATGGCTTTGCCGATGCCGGAGGACGCACCGGTAATGGCGACGGACGTGATCATGATGGACTCCTTGCTGGTGTATGGGCCGACTCTAGCGCAGCACCATGGGGAATGGCTTGGCTGCAGGGTAGCGCGTGGCAGGCGCTGATGCCACCTTGCGGGGATCGGGTCAGTCGACTGGCCCGCTGTGCCAGCGGATCAAGAGCAACCCCGCCAGCGCCAGGGCGGCAAACAGGGCACCGGCCAGGAAGGTCGCCGCTGCTCCGTAGACACTCCACAGCAGCCCGGCCACTGCACTGGCCAGCAGCAGTGCCACCCCGGTCATCAGGTTGTACACGCCAAAGGCGGTACCCCGCAAATGGGCCGGCGCGGCATCCGCCACCAGCTTGCCGAACAATCCCTGGGTCAGCGCCATATGGATTCCCCAGCACAGCGCCCCCAGCAGGGTCAGCATGACGCCGTTGGAGGCAGCCAGCAGCAGATCCGCCACGATCAGCATCAGCAGTCCAGCGATCAGCAGATGACGGGGTGAGAGCCGATCCGCCAGCTTGCCCGCGGGATACGCGCCACCGGCATACACCAGATTCATCAGGATCATGATGGCCGGCACGTACACCGGGGCAAATCCGGTGTCCTGGGCCCGCAGGATCAGGAAGGCTTCGGAAAAGCGTGCCAGGGTGAACACGGCCCCCAGCCCTACCACCAGCCAATAACGCCGTTGCAGCAGACGGTAATCCTGCCAGCGCCAGGCGCGGGACTCGGCAGCGGATGGCATTGCCGGTTCCCGCACCCACAACAGCAGGATCAGCACGGTGATGGTGGCCGGCACCACTGCGACCCAGAGCACCGCCTGTACATCACCCGCCCATGCCAGCATCAGCAGAATGGCCAGCAGCGGCCCGAGCACCGCACCCACCGAATCCAGCGCCTGACGCAAGCCATACGCCGCACCCCGGGCGTGGGCCGGCGTTACATCGGCCACCAGTGCGTCGCGGGGCGCGCCGCGGATGCCTTTGCCCACGCGATCTGCAAAGCGTGCCGCCATGATCCAGCCCAGCGACGCTGCCAGTGGAAACACCGGCTTGGTCAGTGCCGCCAGGCCATAACCGAATACCAGCAACGGTTTGCGCCGGCGCCAGTGGTCGCTCAGGGCACCGGAAAAGACCTTGGTGATGGCGGCGGTGGCTTCGGCAACCCCTTCGATGATGCCCACGGCCAGCATCGACGCGCCCAGCACGTTGACCATCAGCAGCGGCAGCAGCGCGTGCACCAGTTCCGACGACATGTCCATGAACAGGGATGCAAATCCCAGCGCCCAGATCGTGCGCGGCAAGGCGGAACGTTGAACGGGTCGCTGGCTCATGCAGGATTCCTTGCAGAAAAAAACCGGGGCCTCTTCGCGAAGCCCCGGTTCCATTCTAAACCGCTACCGCGCATCTTGCTGCTTGCGCGATCAGTCATCCCAGTCAGGATAGTTGGGAATGTTGACCGTGTCGTTGTCGAACACGCCCTTCTCTGCCTGGGTATGACAGGCATTGCAGTTGCTGAGCGATTGCACGTCCGGATTGTCCTTGATCATGCGCTTGGGAATTTCATGGTGTTTGCGCTTGATGTATTTGACCTCAGTGATGCGCAACGGCGCTGATCCATCCGCAGTGGCCCGGGCAATTTTGCGGGAACGCTTGTAGTAGGAATGTTCTGCCGCATGGGTGTAGGCAAACTGCTGGATCTCCGCCAGCACGTCATCGTCCAGCTCGGCATTTTCACCGAAGTGATCCGCCAGTGCCTCCGGTGCCAGCAGCTTGTACCAGGATTGCGATGGCAGCAGACCCGGCGGATAAGCGAAGTGGCATGCACCGCACTCTTCGGCGTATTGCTCGTTGTCGACGGCTCTGACTTCTTTCATCCGGTCCAGCGTAAACAGCCAGCCGCTGAAACTGTTGGCGTCCTCTGCCAGGGCTTGAGCACCCCATCCGGCCAGCATCATCATGGCCACCATGCCTGTGATTTTTTTCATGAGGGTCATCTCCTGTTATAGGGTCAGCATGTATTGAAGAATGTCGCCTTTTTCCTGTGGCGAGCATTCCCGGCCCCAGGTCCATTTGCAGTTGCGGGTGAACCACTTGTTGATTTTCTTTTCGTCGCTGAACCGCGCGCTGTTGACACTCATCGCCATGGGTTTGATCGGCTTTTTGGTGGTGGCATGCTGTCCGCTCTGGCGGGGGTCAATGCCGTGACAGGAGGTACAGGCTCGCTGTTCACCCTGCTTGTTGGTGATCTGTTGTTCCCACAGCTGTTTGCCACGCTCCGCCGTAAAAGTGGTAGCACCCTGGTTACGGTATTGTGACTGCAGCTGCTCAATCAGTTGCTGGCCGGAGAACGCCGGCGTGGCCAGTGCAGCCATCAGCATCCAGGCAAAAACTCGACTTGTCATATCCGGCTCCTTACCAGGTGATCTTCACGGCAACGCCCATGGCGACACCACCCAGGATACCGGGGCCGGCATGACCCGCTTCCGGTGCTTCCGATATCGCCGCCACCATGGCCAGTGTTCCAAGGGCGCCAAGCAGCACGTGCAGGTTGTCCGGGTCCGTGAAGCCGTCACTGAAATCAAAATCTTCCCAGTGGTAAATCAGACCGGTGGTGGCTGCAGCCGCCGCCAGCGCGGTGGCACTCACCGCGAAGTATTCGTGCGCGCTGTCTTCTTCTTTCGGGGATACCGCCGCCAGCGCCACCAGCGCCAGTGCACCGAGGCCCAGATACTGGTGCGCCTTGCTGCCACTGAGCCAGGGTTCTTCAAAGCCTTCGTTATCCTTGGTGAAGGCGAAGGTCGACTCGCCGGCAGTGGATGTCATGCCGGTATCCGCAGCGGCCAGCGTGAGCGGCTGACTGGCGAACATTGCGGAATCACCGGCCGGCAGATTCAGATTGAGGGAGCCGGCGTGCGTGGCGCTCGCGCCGGTCAGCGCGAGCAGGCCCGACAGACACAGCGCGGATAGGCGGACGTTTTTATTCATTGTTCTCTCCTTTGGGCGGGCGTTTCCGATGGCAATGGGTGAGGATTTTTCTTGTATCCGGTCCACATGGCGCGAATGAGGTTTTCGTGGTGCTGCCAGCTGGCCATGATTGCGCCGCACACATGCAGTGAGACCAGTCCAAGCATCAGGGTGGCGATGATCTCGTGCAGCGCCAGTAACGCGTAGGCACGGGCATCATCAATGGCGGCCGTCCATGTCAGCAGCGGGCCTTCGAATTCGATGGCGCCTGCCAGCAGCAGCCCCGTGGTCACCAGCACCGACAGCAACAGCAGCAGGGTGATGACCATCACCGCACCCAGTGGGTTGTGACCGGTGTAATGGGGGGGATTTCCTTGCAGCGAAAGGCGAACGTAGCGCCAGATTTCGGCGGGGGAATACAGCCAGGAACGGAACCGGGCGTAGGGTGTACCGATCAGGCCCCAGACCAGACGGGCCAGCAGCAAACCGGTCAGCCCGTAACCGAGCCAGAGATGGATTTCGTTGGAATGCGTCTCGCCCGTGATGTAGGCAGAAAAGAACAGCAGTACGAGGGTCCAGTGGAACAGGCGGACAAACAGATCCCACACCCGAATCACGGCTTGATCGTTACGCAACGGTTGCATCAAATCCCCATCCCACCCGCGTGGTTTTGGGGTATCGTAACGACGAATCCTTAAGTGAGGCTTAAGCTGCGCCGGACTGCTGGCGAACCCACTGCAACCAGGCATCCATGCCTGTACCGGCGCGCGCCGACAGCTGGATACTTTCTATCCGGGGATTCAGTTGGCGTGCCGCCGCCAGACAACGTTCCACATCAAACTCCACGTACGGCAGCAGGTCGAGCTTGGTAATCAGCAGCAGATCTGCCGCCTGGAACATGTGGGGATATTTCAGCGGTTTGTCGTCGCCTTCGGTCACTGACAGCAGCACGACTTTCTTGTGTTCGCCCAGATCGAACAGGGCGGGACAGACGAGGTTACCCACGTTTTCGATCAGCAGCAGATGATTATCCAGCGGTTCCAGCTGATGGGCGGCGCGATGGATCATGCTGGCGTCGAGATGGCAGCCGGTGCCGGTATTCACCTGCACCACTTTTACGCCGGTGGCAGCGATGCGGTCGGCATCGCGGGCCGTGGCCTGATCGCCTTCGATCACCGCCAGTGGCCGTTCGCCCTGCAATGCCAGCAGGGTTTTTTCCAGCAGGGTGGTTTTGCCGGCGCCCGGTGAACTCAGCAGGTTCAGTGCCAGCACATTGAGTCGCTGAAACCAGCGCCGGTTGCTGTCGGCTTCTGCGTCATTGCGTTGCAGCAGGGCGTGTTCGAGATGATCCACCTGCTCTGCTGCAGGGGTGTGATCATCCGCGTGAACATGCGCATGGTGATGGGTTTTCAGCAGCGGCGTGATCAGCGTCCGCTTGCCGGGCGAATCAATGC
>JAWKZS010000028.1:0-58835 GCA_041395845.1 Gammaproteobacteria bacterium | reverse complement strand
GGGCACCAGCCCGGCACCGAACACGCCCTGCAGCAGGCGGAAGATCACCATCTCGGTCAGGTTCTGGGCCACCCCGCACAGCAGCGAGGTCACGGTGAAGCCGGCCACGCTGATCAGGAACAGCCGCTTGCGCCCCAGCCGGGCCGCCAGAAAACCGGTGGGGGCGGTCATGATGGCGCAGGCGACGATGTAGGACGTCAGCACCCAGGACGCCTGTTCCTGGGTGGCATTGAGGGAGCCCTGCATGTGAGGCAGGGCCACGTTGGCGATGGTGGTATCCAGCGCCTGCATGATGGTCGCCGCCATGATCGACAGGGTGATGAGGGCAGGATGGGCCTGTCCGGCGGCGCGGGTCATGTCAGGAATTCCGTTCCGGCAGGTGCGGATAGCGGCCGGTGTCGATTTCCACTTCCGTGCTCATGCCGGCCCGCAGCGGTAGCGCCTCGGGGCCTTCTTCCACCGAAATGCGGGTGGCGATGCGCTGAACCACCTTGACCCAGTTGCCGGTGGAATTCTGGGCCGGCAGCAGGGAAAACTCCGATCCGGTGGCGGGGCTGATACTCACCACCTTGCCTTTCCACACCTGGCCCGGATAGGTGTCCACGGTGATGGTCACCGGCTGGCCCGGGCGCACGTCCGTCAATTCGGTTTCCTTGAAGTTGGCTTCCACCCACACCGGTTCGGCACTGACGAAGTTCAGCAGTGGCAGGCTGGCGCGGGCGTAGTCGCCCACCGAGGGTGGCGTGCCCACATAACCGTCGGACGGTGCTTTGATCACGGTCCGCTCCAGGCTGACATGGGCCTTACGTTCATCCGCCTTGGCCGCCAGATACAGGGGGTGCTGTTCCACCGGAATGTCGGGATTGCCGGCCAGTTCGGCCAGGGTTTCCGCGATCTCCTGTTCCAGCATCAGGACTTTCTGTCTGGCCTTGGCCAGCTGCAGGGCGGCATCGTCCCGCTGGGCCTGGGATGCGGAGCCGCGGGCAATCAGGTTGGCCTGGCGCGCCAGTTCCCGTTCGGCGTAGTCGGCTTCCACCTGGGCCCGGTTGCGCTCTGCCACCCGCTGGCGGTACAGGGCTTTGCGTTTTTCCACCGTGATGACGGCGGAGGCCAGATCCGCTTTCGCCTTGTCGTACAGGATCTCGTAGGGCAGCTGCTCGATCTGGATCAGCACATCGCCCTGCTTCACCGCCTGGTTCTCTACCACGTACACCGCCGTGACCGGCCCGGTGACATCCGGCGCCAGCAGGATCTTGCTGGCCTTGATATAGGCGTTGTCGGTCGTGATGAAGCGGCCGCTGGTGACATAGCCCCAGGCCAGCGCACCGCCAACCGTGACGACCCCCAGGGTCATCAGCAGGCGGCGCCAGCGCAGGCGGGTGGGGGAAACGGTTGCAGTGTTCATGGCGTCAGTTCGCTCTCGGTACTGGTGGTGTCCTGGCTGAGGTTTTCCCGCATGGTCAGCAGCAGTTGCAGCAACTGCTCCTGTTGCGCGGCCGGAATCTGTTGCAGCGCCTGCTGCCGGGTTTCGGCGCCGTGCTGCCACATCTGCTCCAGAATCGGACTGGCCTTGGGGGCCAGATACAGATTCACCGCGCGCCGGTCTGCCGGATCGGGCCGGCGCTCCACCCAGCCGGCAGCGGCCATGCGGTCGATGATGCGGGCCACGCTGATCGGCTGCATGTCCAGCACGTCGGCCAGCTGGATCTGGCGAATGCCTTCGTTGCGGGACAGATGGGCCAGCACCTGCCACTGGGCCTGGGTCAGCCCCAGATGCTGCACCCGGCGGTTGAAGTTGCGCCGGATCAGGCGGGCGACGTCACTGATGACAAAGCCCAGGGAAGGTGGTGGCTGT
This sequence comes from Gammaproteobacteria bacterium, assembly GCA_041395845.1. Taxonomy (GTDB): domain Bacteria; phylum Pseudomonadota; class Gammaproteobacteria; order Pseudomonadales; family Ketobacteraceae; genus Ch67. The sequence goes on along the minus strand of JAWKZS010000028.1, from coordinate 56,980 downwards.
TTCGAGGTGGTGTCCGTCACGGGTCTGGCATCCAAAAAATAATAAGCATATATATATTAGCGTGACATACGATAAGTATGTAAAGGTAAAAACGGCTATCTTGTGGGCGGATCTTGCCACTGTGGGACTATCGTGCTAACAATGGGCGGGCATCACCCATCACAACAACAAAGATGATTCGCCATGAACCGATTCCCGTTTGCCGGCCTGCTGCTGGCCGCGCTGCTGGCTGGCTGTGGTGGCCAGACTGATCCTTCCGACACCACCACGACGTCCGATGGTGGCGGTGACGTGGGGCGAGCGGCCCAGGTGGACACGCCGCTGCAACCCTACTGCGCCCAGGCCGGTGAAGCCGTAGCCCGTCAGATCGTGTCTGCCGATTTCCAGCTCGAAGGCCCCAATGCCATCGCCGGCCAGGGGGATTTCATTCTCGCCAACCGCCGCGCCCTGTTTGCGATTACCGGTCTTGGTGAGCAGAAGACTTATTACCATTACCCCGGCATTCTGGTGGACGCGGTGGCGATGGCCGACTGCCAGCAGCAAAGCCAGGAACATTTTTTCGAACTGCCGCTGATGATCGGCAAACTCAATCCGTTCACCCAGTCCCAGTCCACCTTTCGCGCTTTTCGCGCCGAACAGATCCAGATCATCAATGACGGCAGCAACGGCGAAGCCGCCATCGTGCGCGCCACCGGTGAAGACAGTTTCTACTGGCTGCTGGAGTTGACCCTGATGGGGGATGCGGTGCTGGATGGGCTGCCCAAGTACCTGTCTGATCCGTTCGATCTGCGCATCGAGGTGGACTACATTCTTGAACCGGATTCGCCGACGCTGAATATCCAGTACCGGCTGATCAACACCCGCAACAGCTTCAACAGTTTCAATATTGCGTTTGTGCTGATGTCATCCGGCGAAGGTCCGACCCTCAACAATTTCTCGGCATTCGACATCAATTTCGAAGGCCTTGCGCTGGAATACGGCATACCCTGGGTGGCCACCCGCGATCCGGGCAATGCCTATGTGTACAGCGTCCGCTCCGATGTGCTCACGACCACGGAAATCGCCGGCGTCAACGCGCTGCTGGATGCACGGCAACTGGCGAACACCTATTTCGGCCAGCTGCTGACGGCCGCCGGTACGCCTGGCGATACCCATCAGCAGCAGTTTGATGTCACTGTATCGGCGGGCGATGAATTCACCGCAGTAAAGGAACATCTGCAACAGGTGCCATCGCAATCGGGCCTGACCCCAACGCCGCTGCAGATCCGCGTGATCGACAGCCTCACCGGCGCACCAATCCCGCAGGCGGAAATCCAGTTCCAGACCAAAAAACAGGTGTTCCTGCAGAACTGGCCCTGGCAGACTTTTTTGACGGCACACACCGATGCCAACGGCGAGTTCAGTGACGCGGTGCCACTGCTACGTTACCTGACCGATCAATCGGCGCGGGACTCGCTGATCACCCATCAGAATTTTCGCCCGGCCTATCTGGATCAGCAGGCTTATCGCATTGTGGTGACGGCGCCGGGCCGGGTGGCCAGCGAACCGGTGCGCATTCTGCGGGGCGATAAGGCCGGTGGTGCCGTGCAGCAGATCGACGTGGTGCTGCAGGGCCCGGGTAGCCTCCAGTACAACATCACCGATCAGGACGGCAAGCCGTCGCCAGCGAAAATCACCCTGTTCCAGAATGGTCGGGAAATCCAGCGCTTCTACACCGTGTCAGGCAGCGGCAGCGAAGCGGTGGCACCGGGGGAATATCAGGTGATGGTGTCCCGCGGATTTGAATACGGAATCGGTGAAGCCAGTGTGGTGATTCCTGCCAACGGCAGTGGCGATCTGAATCTGCAATTACGCCACTGGGTCAACACCGATGGCTATCTGTCCTACGATGGTCACGTGCATTCTGCACCCAGTCCCGACAGCGAAGTCAGTCGCACGGATCGCATTCGTACTGCGGCCGGTGAAGGCTTGGAAATCGTGGTGGCCACGGATCACGAAATCATGACGGATCTGGCGCCAGCCGTCATCGAAGCCGGTGCGCAGGATTTTGTGGCAACCATCATCGGTCAGGAAGTCACGGCGTCGCTGCCCAATCACACCATTGCATTTCCGCTCAATCGTGATCCGAATAAAGTGAGGGATTTCGTGCCCTGGTACAACCTCGACATCGGCCAGATTTTTGCGGCAGAGCAGGCGGCAGGCGCCCGTATTCGTACCTTCGCCCATCCCCGTGGCAGCTACCTGAATATCATCCAGTGGGATCGCATTGCCGGCGCGCCCGGTGCCGATGTAGACCCGCGCACGCTGGGCATGCCCGCCGATGCGAATCTGTGGAGCTGGGATTTCGAAGCGATGGAATTCATGAACGGTCAGCAGAAGGTGTTCAGTTCCGGCATCTTTGAAGACTGGATGAGTTTTCTCAATCACGGTCATCGCATCATCGCCACCGGCGCCAGCGATGTGCACGATCTCAACACGCCCGGTACCCCGCGTACGTATTTCCGCTCCTCCACCGATCATGCGCCAGCGTTTTCGATTGATGAAATGGTGGCATCGGTGACCGGCGGTGATGTGGTGGTGAGCATGGGTGCGTTCGCGCGGGTGCAGGTCAATGGCGAGGCCGGCCTGGGCGACACGGTGACGGATCAGGACGGTAACGTGAATCTGTGGTTGCAGGTGGAAGCGATTCCGCAGATCGATGTGGATCATGCGCGCATCTATGTGAACTGTGATGAAGTGGCGCGGGTGAGCATGAGTAATCCGGCGGATGCTGCCATCAAGTTTGCCGATACCATCAGCATTGCCGTGCCTCAGGATCGCGATGCCCATATTGTGGTGCTCGGCTTTGGCAAAGCACGTTTGCCCGCCGTGTTCGAGCAGTTTGATCCCAGCGAAACGCCGCGCTTTGCCACCAACCCGGTGTTCATCGATACGGATGGCAACGGCCAGTTCGACGCGCCCGGCGGCAAGACCTGTCGGATCTGACGTTTGCAGCGGTCAGCGTGGCGTCGGCCCGCTGGCCAGCAGAATCACGAATTTGCTGTTGCCCTGCAGCAGCCTGATCTGGCGGAAATGCGGCTGCAGCAGTGCCCGGTAATCCAGATGGCGGTTGGCCACGATGGTCAGGCTGCCGCCGCCGTTTAATGCGCGCGCCGCACCACGAAACATCCGTGCCGCAATGTCCGTGTGTACCCGGTTGCCTTCGTGAAATGGCGGATTGCACAGGATCGCATCCACGCTGCCGTCGAAGTGTTCCAGTCCATCATCCTGATAAAACTGCGCTGTATTGCCCAGGCCGTTCAGCGCAAAGGAATCCCGTGCACTTTGCAGTGCCAGCGCGGAGTCATCCACAAAGTGCAGTGTCACGTTGGGGTGACGCCAGCCGGCAAAAATACCCAGTGCACCATTGCCACAACCCAGATCCAGAATCGATTGCGCGGCCGACAGATCGGGAAAATGTTCCAGCAAAAACCGCGTACCAATATCCAGTTTCTGTTGTGAAAACACGTTGGCGTGATTGACCAGTTGCAGGGGCGTACCCGGAAGCCCGTAGCGGGGTGACGGCGGCAGTACCGGCGCCAGCGCAGGATCAAACTGGGCGAAGATCAGCCGCGCTTTTTTCTGCGCCAGCGACGTGTGGGTGGGGCCCAGTATCCGGCTGAACAATTCGATCATGCTGCTGGCCATGTGTTTGACCATGCCGCCGGCGATGATGCGGGTGTGCGGATGCAGCTGCGCCCGCAGGTGGACCAGCTGGTATTCCAGCAGCGACAGGGTCTTCGGTAATTGCAGCAGTACCAGATCGAACGGGCCGTCTGGTGAAGTAGTGGCGGGCACAAAGCACACCCGATCGGTGGAAAACTGATTGCGGGCCAGATTCTGTTCCAGGGCAAACCGGCTGCTGATGCTGTCGTTCCAGCTGCAGGGTTGCCACTGCTGCAGGGCAACACCAAGCGCGCCACTGCTGTCATTGACCAGCAGAATGCGGGCACTGTCGGCGGGTGGCTGTTCGGTGACCCGTTGCAGCAGCAGCTCATCGGCCGCGCTCCAGGCGCGCAGGGGCGAGCGTGGATGCCAGTGCAGCGGCAGCAGCTCAAACTCGCCAAAGGCCGTGGCAAGACGGTTATCGCTCATCTCGAATCGCTATCAGTAAATGTTGGCACCAACAAAAAAGCCGCTCGAAAGCGGCTTTTCTGCGGATCAGTGTCAGGCTCAGGCCAGTTTCGGGCCGGCAGCCTTGATTTCGGCGGACACGTCCGGGTACTTCTGGAAGTTGTTGTTGAACAGTTCCGCCAGGTGCTTGGCGCGTTCAACGTAGGCAGCCTTGTCTTCCCAGGTCTTTTCGGGAACCAGCAGGTGCGGATCAACGCCCGGTACGGACAGCGGTACATCCAGGTTCAGGATGTCGATGTGCTGGGTCGGAGTGTTGTCCAGAACGCCGCTCAGGATCGCCGTGATCACCGCGCGGGTGGTCGGGATCGAGAAGCGCTTGCCCTTGCCGTAGGGGCCGCCGGTCCAGCCGGTGTTGACCAGGTACACCTTGGAGTCGAACTCTTCGATGCGCTTGATCAGCAGTTCTGCGTACTCGTGAGCCGGACGCGGGAAGAACGGTGCGCCGAAGCAGGTAGAGAAGGTGGTCTTGATGCCAGCGTCTGAACCCATTTCAGTGGAGCCTACCAGTGCGGTGTAGCCGCTCAGGAAGTGGTAAGCCGCTGCCTGGTTGTTCAGGCGTGAAACCGGCGGGATAACGCCGTTCAGGTCGCAGGTCAGGAAGATAACGTGCTTGGGCTCGCCGGCACGGTTTTCGATCACGCGCTTGGCGATGTTTTCCAGCGGGTAAGCCGCACGGGTGTTCTGGGTCAGGCTGCAGTCGGTGTAATCCGGAGCGCGGGTTTCTTCGTTCAGGATAACGTTTTCCAGTACCGCGCCGAAACGGATCGCGTCCCAGATCACCGGCTCGTTCTTCTGGCTCAGGTCGATACACTTGGCGTAGCAACCGCCTTCCATGTTGAACACGGAGCCTTTCGCCCAGCCGTGCTCGTCATCACCGATCAGGTAGCGGTCGGGGTCGGCAGACAGGGTGGTTTTACCAGTGCCGGACAGACCGAAGAACAGCGCAACGCCGCCGTCTTCGCCCACGTTGGCAGAGCAGTGCATCGGCAGCACGGATTTTTCCGGCAGCAGGAAGTTCTGCACCGAGAACATGGCTTTCTTCATTTCGCCAGCGTACTGCATGCCGGCCAGCAGAACCTTGCGGGCTGCGAAGTTGATGATGACGCAGCCTTCGCTGTTGGTGCCGTCACGCTCTTTGTCGCACACGAAGTTGGGTGCGTGCAGGATCTGCCAGGGCTCCTTGCTCTTCGGGTTCCACTTTTCAGGGCGGATGAACAGGCAGCGGCCGAACAGGTTGTGCCATGCAGTCTGGGTGGTGACCTTGACCGCGATGTAGTGATCAGGATCGGCGCCAACGTGCAGGTGGGAGATGAACTGGTCGTTGTGAGTGACGAATTCGGCTACGCGGTTCCACAGAGCGTCAAACTTGTCGGCAGGGAAGGGGCGGTTGACCGGGCCCCAGTGGATCTGCTCGCTGGTGCTGGGCTCGTCCACGATGAAGCGGTCGGCGGGGGAGCGGCCGGTGCGGGCGCCAGTCTTGGCGACGAATGCGCCATTGGCAGCCAGTTGGCCTTCGCCACGCTTGATGGCTTCTTCTACCAGGAAGGTGCTGCTCATATCGGTATAAATAATAGGAGCAGTGCTCGTTGCGGTTGTCATAGTTCCTACGTCCTCACTAACGGCTTGTGGCCGATGATTTCTATTAATAAATCAGAAACGGTTGCCAAGATTGCGCTTGTGGCTGCGCCGATTCGGCGCCAGACAGAATTCGAGGCGCGCATTATGCCAAAAGGTACCCAAAAACGCTAAAAATTCCTTGTTACGGTCTGAATCTGCCCGGTCGGTCAGCAGCAGATTCAGCCAAAAACAAAGAGATAGATCGGTAGTTTGTACTCACTAACTAGTTGTTGTCGACAGCCGGCGCGTGCCGATTTGGTGTTTTTGCGAATGCTTCTCAGTGCTGGGTGTCGGAATCCGGAGTCGGGTTTTCCTGGAACAGCATGGCCACATCCACCGGGTCGAAGCGGTACTGCTGGTTGCAGAACTGGCAGGTGATTTCCACCTGGCCCTGTTCGGCCACGATGTCGTCGAGCTCGGCCTTGCCCAGTTGCACCAGGGCGTTCGCCGTGCGCTCGCGGCTGCAGGTGCAGCGGAATTCAATCGGCTCGGGCGGGAACACGGTGACGTCTTCTTCGTGGAACAGGCGGGTCAGCAGGGTCTCGCTGTCCAGGTTGAGCAGCTCGTCGGCGGTGAGGGTGGCAGCCAGCGAACTCACGCGGTGCCAGTCCTCCTGCTGTCGGGCCGGGTCTACCGGATTGCTGGAGTTGTAGGGCAGTACCTGCAGCAGCAGACCGCCGGCCCGGTTGTTGCCCTGGCAGAGCCAGATCCGGGTGGGCAGCTGCTCGGACTGGGCAAAATAGAATTCCAGGCACTCCGCCAGGCTGGCGCCGGTCAGGGGTACGATGCCCTGGTAGCGTTCGCCCTGGGTGGGGGTGATGGTGATGGCCAGGACCGCATTGCCCAGCAAGGCGCGGAAGTCCATGCCGGTGGTGTCGCCGTCCCAGCGGGCGATGGAGCGCAGCTGGTGTTCGTGGGTGCATTCCACATTGAGCAGGCTGACCGGGCCGTTGCCGCGGGCCTGGATGGTCAGATGGCCCTCGAACTTGAGCGTGGCCGCCAGCAGGATGGCGGCAGCCATGATTTCCCCCAGCAGGGTCTGCACTTCGAGCGGATAGTCGTGTTTTGCCAGCACGGTCTGGTAACTGGTTTCCAGCAGGCTCCACTGGCCGCGGATGGCGCTGGTGTCGAAAAGGAATCGCTGGCTGGTGTCACTGTTATTCATGGGAATCGTTCTGCTGTTGACGGAATTGGATGATGTTGCGGCGCTGCTTTTTGTTCGGACGCTGCTGATGGCCGGGGCCGAACGAAGGGCCCAGGGCCTTGCGGTTGGCAGCCGCCTGTTCCCGGGCGGCGATGCTGTCGTCGGTTTCCCGGTACAGGGCCGCGGCCTGGGTGGCGTTGCCGCGCTTGCCTGACAGGCCGGTGACCACCACGATTTTTTCGTCGGTGCCCTGGCGCAGGCGGATGGTGGCGCCAATGGTCACTTCCTTGCTGGGCTTTACGCGCTGGCCTTCGTAATGGACCTTGCCGCCGTCGATCATGTCCTTGGCCAGGGAGCGGGTCTTGTAGAACCGGGCTGCCCACAGCCATTTGTCGAGGCGGATCTTGTCGTCCGGAGAGTCGCTTGCAGTCATGATGGCCTGTCACGGGATTCTGGGCTGGCGATTATAAATTATTTGCCCGCCGCCTGCCCGGGGCGGAATCGCCATGACCTGCTAGCCTTAAACAGTATGAGTAGCGGTTACAGCAATGAACCCCTGATGCATTTTATCCTTTTCATTTTTCTGCTGTTATCCCTGCAGAGCGTGCAGGCTGAACCCCTGAGACTGGTTCCGGGTGAAGAGCGTTATGCGGTCGGACGTTATCTGTCGGTGTGGGAAGATCCGTCCAATCAGCGGGATATCCATGAAGTGCAGGCTCACCTGGACCGGTTTGTCCATCTGGATGCGGACAAGCTGACCCGGGGTACCAGCCAGTCGGCCTGGTGGCTGTTGTTGCCATTGCGCCATGAATTGCCGCGCGGTGCCGAGTGGCTGCTAAGCGTGGACTTCAGCACGCTGGATCATCTGGATGTGTGGCAGCTGCACGGCGATGGCCGGGTCGAACAGCTGTTTGCCGGTGGTGACCGGCGGCCCTTTCACGAACGTCTTATCCGGCACAGTTCTTTCCTGGTGCCGCTGACCCTGCAGCCCGGGGAGGAAAGCACCCTGCTGATTCGCGCCCAGACGATCGGGTCGCTGGTGGTGCCGGTGCGTATCCTGTCGAAAAATGCCTTTATCGAGGATCAGGAATCCGAACGCCTGTTGCTGGGTGGTCTGTGGGGTGGCCTGCTGTTCCTGATGCTGTACAACCTGCTGCTGTACCTGAACGTGCGGGATCAGGCCTATCTGTATTACTGCGCCTATATCTTCACCTTCGTACTGTGCACGACCCATATGGCGGGCATTGGCTTTCATTATCTGTGGCCGGACTGGATCTGGTTTCAGAGCGGCGGACTGGCGGTGCTGTTCATGCTGTCGGGTATGGCGGCGAACCATTTCACCCGGCTGCTGCTGGAACTGAAGACCCGGCATCCGCTGCTGGATCGCATTCTGTGGGCGTATCTGGTGTTGTGTGGTGTCAGCGTGGCGCTGTTCCCCTTGTTGCCCTATGCCCTTACGCTTTCGATCGTGACCAGTGTGATCCTGACCATGGCAGTCTTCATGCTGGCGTCCGGTCTGGTGTCGTTTATCGAGGGTTATCCGCCGGCTCGTTATTACTTTCTGGCTTGGGTCACCTTGTTTGTTGCGCTGGGAATTTTCGCGCTGGAAATGCTCGGGTTTACCGAAGGCTCCTACCTGTCGAAATGGGCGCTGCAGATTGGTGCGGGCACGGAAGCGCTGCTGTTTGCGATTGCGATGTCCGATCGTATCAATCTGATCAAGCAGCAGGCGCTGGAAGCGCGGGAAAAAGTGGTGGAGCAGGAAAAGCTGTTGCGTTCCGCGCAGGAGCAGGCCAATCGTGAACTGGAAGCGCGGGTAGAACAGCGCACCCGTGAGCTGGCACGGGTGGCGGAAGATCTGGCGCGGGTGAATGAAAAGCTGGATCGGCTCAATCAGCTGGACGAGTTGACCCAGGTGTACAACCGGCGTGCGTTCAATCAGCGCAGCGTGCAATTGCTGATGCAGTGCCAGCGCGAACGCAAACCACTGTCAGTCCTGCTGCTCGATGTGGATCATTTCAAGCAGGTGAATGATCGCTATGGCCATCTGGCGGGGGATGAATGTCTGCGCCGCATGGCGACCCTGATTCGCGAGCGGGTGACCCGGCCGCAGGATTTCGTTGCCCGCTTCGGCGGCGAGGAGTTCGTGGTAGTGCTGTTTGATACCCATCTGGACGGAGCCCGTCATGTGGCGGAGCGGATACGCAGCGAAGTGCAGCAGTTGCAGGTCCAGTGGGAAACGACGCTGATTCCGCTCACCACCAGCATCGGTCTGTGCAGTGCGATTCCGGATGAGTTGACCGGTATCGAGCAGTACACGGCAGCGGCTGATCAGGCGCTCTACGAAGCCAAGGAAAGCGGTCGCAATCGCGTGGTGGTGGCTACAGTGCGCCCGACGCTCCGTCACGCTGAAAAAAGACACCATCCAGCACCCGCCTGCTAGAGACCTAACCCCTGCAGCCGGTTGGCATGCTGGCGGTACACCACGGTGGGATCGGTGTCACGGCTGCTGTGAAGTCCGAACAGGTGGTCGATGGCATCCAGGTGGTTCATCCGGTAATCGTCACGGATGACGGTACCCAGATAGGTGGAACAGACGGGCACCAGGCCATCGTTGGGTTCATCCATCAGGCTGGCGCTGGCGAGCATCGGCACATCCGAGATATCGAACAGATTGGTCAGCACCCGATTCCCGGTCCAGGAAAAATAGTAAACACCCTGGTCGTCCTGGCTGGCGCCCTGGCCACAATATTCGGCGGGAATGCCTGCCGGAAATTCCTGATTGAATGCCAGCGCTTTCGCGGTGGTGAGTGCTTCGATTTCCAGACTGAAATCCTGTGGCAGCGGATTGCCACTCAGGAAGTTGACCAGGCCGCCCCACAAAGTCACCACAAGGTTCATCAGCCGGGCGCCCAGGTTGCGCGCGAGCAGGCCTTCGTGCAGCGTATCGGCCACCGGTGTGCCCCAGTTCACCCCATGAACGCTGGATACCGAGGCTACGTACTCGGGATAAATGCCGGCCACATAGCGCGCGGTAGGGCTGCCATGACTGTGGCCGATCAGGTTTACCTTGTCGGCGCCGGTGGTGGCCAGAATGGTTTCGATCTGGCGCGCGGCCTGTTCCCCGCGCAGCTCCGTCGAATTCAGTGCCGATACCTGCAGTACAAACACTTCGGCACCACCGCTGCGCAGCTGCCGTGGAATCCGATACCAGCCACTGATGCCGAGCAGATCGTCGAACATCGCCATGCCGTGAATCAGCACGATTGGATAGCGTGTCTGGGTGTAGTCGGAAGCGTCGGCTGCCCGCAGGGAGGGTGCAGCAAGCAAGCCTGTGCTGATAGAAAACAAAAACACGATCGTGCGGAATCCGTGTCGTGCCATGGTGTGTTCCTTCACGTTTTATGGTTGTTGTCGGTGACGTGTCGACTTTTCTTGCGGAGTTGGGGAGCCTAACGCCAGCGTCGTCCTGAAAAAATCCGGCTGTCGGCAAATGGCCGGTTGAACCAAAGCATTTGTCCGTTCGGCCCGGTGTATCCGGCGAAAGCGTGGAAAAAGGCGTATGGTATTGCCCGCTGTGTTCACGGAAGGCGGATGACCGGGTGATGAGAAAAGCGGGTTGGCAGTCGAAACTGTTTGTCGTTGGTGTGGTGCTGGTGCCTGGCTGGATTCTGCTGAATCCGCTGTGGGAACAGCGTGTCAGGCAGGAGCGGCAGCCTGCCTCACTGCATTTGTCAGCGCCCGCTGTGGTAGCGCCCACCGTGACACCTGCAGCAGAGCTGGCGCAGTGGGTGGCCAAGGGGCGTGAACTGGGTGAGCGGCCAGCGTCGCTCACCGGCACTCAGGTGGATGGCGCGCTGCAGGTGGATACCGACGGCAATCTGGTCATCGACCTGGGCGTGCGCCGGGTGTTCGATTATTTTCTCGCAACCATCGGCGAAGAAAGCCTTGAGGAAATCCGCGCCCGCCTTGCGCTCTATCTGCAGCAGCATTTGCCCGCTGCCGCTGCGCAACAGGCCTGGGACGTGCTGACCCGCTATCTCGACTACAAGGATGCGCTGGCGGAATTGCCGGGTCACGATGGCAGTTATGACGGTATGCGTGACAGCCTGCAGCGGGCGCGGGAGTTGCGTGATGCCATGCTGGGGCCGACACTGGCCGATGGGTTTTTTCGCGAGGAAGACGAGTATGCGGATGTTGCCCTGCAGTACATTGATTATCTGCGTGATCCGGCGCTGACCGCGCAGGAAAAACAGCAACGGGTCGAGGCATTGCTGAGCAACTTGCCGGACAATGCCCGCCAGGAAATTCAGTCCACCGGACGGCCGCTGCAGATCGAACAGTCGGTCCAGACGTTGCGCGAACAGGGTGCCAGTAGCGACGATATCTGGCTTTACCGGGAGCAGCAGTTTGGCAGCGCAGCGGCAGACCGGCTGGCAGCCCTGGACGCGCAGCGGGCGCAGTGGCAACAGCGTTACGAATATTATCGCCAGCAGCGCGCAGCGATCGAAACCAGTGCCCTGGATGACAGCGACAAAGCAGCCGGGATCATCCGGCTGCGGGCGGAACAGTTTTCGGATGCAGAGCAGAAGCGGGTCGACGTGCTGGATCGCATTACGGTGGATAAATCGAACTGAAACAGTCCAGACCGATGAATTCTTCCGTTGCCATTGGGGGTGCCTTGCTGTCCGGCTGCAGCACGCCCAGGGTGAAACCGATACCGGCGTTGCGGGCCGAGCGCAACACGGCCAGGCTGTCATCGATCAGCAGGGTGCGGGCGCGGTCATAGTGGAGGATTTCTTCCAGCCGGCTCCAGAACAGCGGGTCTTCCTTGGGTAAGCCCAGATCGTGGGAACTGATCAGGGCGTCCAGATGCAGATCCAGCGGTACATACTGCAGTTTCAGTTCGAGGCTGCCGCGATGGGCGTTGGTCACCAGCACTGCACGGCGGCCGGACTGTTTCACTTTTTCCAGAAAGGTCAGCGCATTCGGGCGCACGCCGATGTGCTCGGTCACATCCCGCTTCAGCGCCACGATATCCAGTCCGGTCTCCCGGCTCCAGAAATCCAGACAGTACCAGTTGAGCGTACCCCGGTGTTTGCCGAATTCGGCGAACAGTTTAGTTTTGGCTGCGTCGAGGCTAAGATGGTGAGCCTCGGCGTATTTCTGCGGCAGGTAGTGCAGCCAGAAGTAATTGTCGAAGTACAGATCCAGCAGGGTGCCGTCCATGTCGAGCAGAACGGTATCGATGGCACTCCAGTCAATCATTGCAAAACCCCAGGCACTCAGGAACGGAACAGCATGCCGGAATTACCGACCATTTTGAATCACGATATTGTGGCACAGAGCCGTCTGTTTGGCATCGAACGGCTGGACTTGCGGTTTTCCAATGGCGAAGAACGGGTGTACGAACGGCTGCGCACGCCACGGATCCCCGCCGTGATGGTGGTGGCGCTGAAGGATGAAGACACCGTACTGCTGATCCGGGAATATTCCTGCGGCACCCACGATTACCAGATTTCCCTGCCCAAGGGCGCGTTTGATCATCATGGCGAACACGTGTTCGAAGCCGCCAACCGTGAATTGATGGAAGAAGCCGGCTACGGTGCCAACAAGTACACCGAACTGAAAAAGTTGTCGCTGTCGCCATCCTACATGGGCCATCTGATTCACATCGTGCTGGCAGAAGACCTGTATGAAAAGCGCCTGCCCGGTGACGAACCGGAGCCGATCGAAGTGATCGAGCATCCGCTGGAAGACATCGACAGCCTGATCGCCTCGGAAGATTTTACCGAAGCCCGCGCCCTGGCGGCGCTGTACATGGCCCGCGATATTGTGCGGCAACGCAAAGCCTCGCGCTGACAGGTGCCTATGGAAACCAATAACGACAAATGGGTGGGATTCAGCATCGAACTGCTGGTGAAGCTGGGTGCGCTGGCGGTACTGATCATCTGGTGTTACCGCATTCTGGAACCGTTCCTGATCATGATCGTGTGGGGCATGATCATCGCGGTGGCAGCGTTTCCGGCCTACGCCTGGCTGCGGCGAACCCTGCGCGTGCGGGACGGGATTGCCGCCGGCCTGGTGGCGCTGCTGCTGATCGCGGCGATCATCGTGCCGGTACTGATGATCAGCGATATCGTGATTGACGGTTCGCGCCAGTTATTGGGGCATATCCGCGAAGGTGACATTTCGATTCCCCTGCCGCCGGACAAGGTCAAGCAGTGGCCGGTCATTGGCGAAACCCTGTGGAATATCTGGCACGAGGCTGCCACCGACATGGTACATGCGCTGGCACCGTTCCAGCCGCAGCTGAAAGCGGCGGGCAAGACGGCCTTGCAGGCTGCCGGTGGCGTGACCTGGGGTGTAACCCAGTTTGTGTTTTCGATCTTCGTGGCAGGGGTACTGCTGGCCCACTCGGTGCCGTCGATCAAGCTGGCCCGCCGTATCAGTCGCCGCCTGATGGGCCCCCGCGGTATTCAATCCCTGGCCCTGATGACCGGTACCATCCGCAGCGTCACCAGCGGCATCCTGGGGGTTGCCTTCATCCAGGCGTTGCTGGCGGGTGTTGGCCTGACCATGATCGGTATTCCCATGGCAGGTCTGCTGACCCTGGTGTGTCTGATGCTGTGCATCGTCCAACTGGGTGTGGTGCTGGTAGCGGTGCCGTCGATAATCTATGTGTTCACCACCCAGGACACGACGCCAGCAGTACTGTTCACGCTGTACATGGGCTTCGTGATGGTGATCGACAATATTCTCAAGCCGCTGCTGCTGGGGCGCGGTGTGAAAGTGCCGATGCTGGTGATCTTTGTCGGCGCGATCGGCGGATTTCTGGCCAGTGGCATCATTGGCCTGTTTGTGGGTGCGGTAATCCTGGTGTTGACCCATCAGCTGGCCGTGCAGTGGCTGAAAAACGTCGAGCGTCGGCTCGACGATCCAACCGAGGAATCGACATGACACCGGATCGCGTACTACTGGAACAGGTATTGGCCATTGCCGAGCAGGCGGGCAACGCCATTCTCGAGGTTTACGACGCGCCCGATCCGGTCAAGGTCATCACCAAGGATGACGATACGCCGGTCACCGCGGCCGACCATGCAGCACACCGGGTCATTGTGGCGGGGCTGGCGGCGCTGACCCCGGACATTCCGGTCCTGTCGGAAGAATCGGTCATGCCTGATGCGGCTACCCGGCTGGGCTGGTCCCGTTACTGGCTGGTGGACCCGCTGGATGGCACCAAGGAATTCATCAATCGCACCGGGGAGTTTACGGTCAACATTGCCCTGATCGATCAGCATCAGCCGGTGCTGGGCGTGGTGACGGTGCCGGTCAAGCAGATGGCCTATGTCGGCGCGCAGGGCTGCGGTGCGTTCAAGATCCTGCAGGGCCAGTGGCAGCCCATCGCCATCCGCAAGGTTGTGCCGGGTCAGCTGGCAATAGCCGGCAGTCGGCGTCACGGTGCGGAAAAACTCGAACCCATGCTCAAGCGCATCGAAGCGGCCGGTATTGCGGTGGACATGACCAGCATGGGCAGCTCGCTGAAATTCTGTCTGGTCGCCGAAGGTGTGGCGGACTGCTATCCGCGGCTGGGGCCAACCTCGGAATGGGACACCGCTGCCGCCCAGGCGGTGTTGCAGGAAGCCGGCGGTCGGGTGGTGGACACGGACTACCGCCCGCTGACCTATAATCAAAAAGAATCCCTGCTCAATCCGGAATTCTTCGCCCTGGGCGATCCGGATTTCCCTGGGCGGACTACCTGCACTGAACCCTCGTTGACAGCGCAGGGCTGGGGAATGGTTTGTATAAAACGTGACCAGAATCCGGCCCGCGGTTCTGCCGATTATCATCTTCGTTCAGCAATTTGATCTTTCTGATCAATGCGTCAACAATGGAACAATGATATTCATAATGTCTCATTGTAACCGAGCGGAGATCCATCCATGCAGGGCCAACCCACTTCCCCTGACATTGCCCTTCACGTCGATCCGGAAACCCGGCGCGAACAGCATCCGGGCACATCGTCCCGCCTGCAGCAGCACTGGCCGGAGCCATTGACGGCGAAAGAATGGGATGCGCGTTTCCCGGGTGTACTGGATGGCGTGGCAGCGCTGGGTGCAGCGGCCAACATCATCATGCAGCTGACATTGCTGCCGGTGGGACACGGCGTGGCGGAAAGCAAGGTCGAAAGCGGTGCCATCTTCAAGCATCCCATCAAGCGGGCGCGCACCACCTTCACCTATCTGGCGGTGGCCATGCTCGGCACCACCCAGGAAAAGATCAATTACCGCAAGGCCGTGAACTGCTCCCATGCCCAGGTGCGCTCCGACGCCAATTCCAAAGTGAAATACAACGCTTTCGATCCCGAGCTGCAGCTGTGGGTGGCCGCCTGTCTGTACTGGGGCTTTACCGACAGCATGGCGCGGTTCCGCGGGCCGCTGAGCCGGGCCGAGCAGGAAGCCTTCTATCAGCTGGCCAAGCCGCTGGGTACCACCCTGCAGGTGCGCGATGACATGTGGCCGGCGGATCTGGACGCGTTCGAATCCTACTGGGAAAAAGGCCTCAACAATCTGCAGGTGGATGACGATGTGCGGGCGTTCCTCAATGCGCTCACCGATCTGAAATTCCTGCATCCGCTGATCCGCTATACCCTGGGGCCGTTCAACCGGTTCGTCACCACCGGATTTCTGCCGCCGCAGGTGCGTGCGCAGATGCAGTTTGAATGGAGTGAGCAGGACGAGCGTCGCTTCAATCAGCTGCTGGCAGCGTTGTCGCGGGTGAACCGTCTGCTGCCGCGAATCATTCGCCAGTTTCCTTTCAACACCATGCTGTGGGATTTCCGCCGCCGGGTGCGCAAGGGCTTGCCGCTGGTGTAGGTCAGCGCCGGTTCGCGCGCGCGCCGGAGTGGGTCTATGCTGATCAGACGGGCTGTTCATCGCAGCCCGTTTTTGTGTTGCATCCCCCATAACAAGAAGCACGGAGCGCGGCCATGGATCTGTATTTTTCCTACACCTCGACCTATTCCCAGAAAGTTCTGCTTGGCCTGTTCGAAAAAAGCGTCCCCTTCAATCCCCAGCTGGTGGATCTGGCGGATGCCAAGGCCCATGCGCGTTATCGCGAATTCTATCCGTTCGGCAAGGTGCCGCTGCTGGTGCGCGACGACGGTCGCATGATCCCCGAGTCCACCATCATTCTGGAATATATCGATCATCGCTTTCAGCGCGGGCCGCAACTGATTCCTGCGGATCATGAACAGGCATTACAGGTGCGACTGCTCGATCGCATGTGCGACCAGTATCTGAATGATCCGGTGGTGACGCTGATTTTCGAAAGCTGGAAATTGCCGGGGCAGCGCGACGTGGACATCATCGACCGCGCCACCGAAAAACTCGGCATCATGTACCGCTATCTGAATGATCATCTGGCGGGGCGGAGTTTCCTGGCAGGGGATCAGTTCACGCTGGCAGATTGCGCGGCGATTCCGCCGCTGTATTACGCCCGGGCCTTTGCCGATCTGGCGTCGGTGCCACAGTTGCAGGATTACTGGGACCGGATGGCGCAGCGACCGGCGTTCGTCCGCCTGCAGAAAGAAGCTGAGCCCTATGTGCGGGCGCTGATGGGCGCGAAGCAGGCCTGAGGCAACTCAGGCTTTGCGGCGGTCATGCCCGGTACGGCGTTCCTGGCCTCCCTGGCCGTTACCGGAGCGTTCCCGCCAGTTGCGGTAGCGGGCGTGCACCCCCCGGGTGAAGGCCTGGGAATAATCCTCCAGCAGATCCACGCCTACCAGCACGATCACCACGATGATCGACAGCTTGATGGCACTGCCCAGATTGGCCACGGCAATACAGACGCCGATCGACGCAAGTGCCCAGATCGTCGCTGCCGATGTCACCCCGATCACCATGCCATCCCGTGCCAGCATCACCCCGGCGCCCAGAAAGCCGATCCCGGTAATGACCTGGCCGATGATGCGGGACGGGTCAGTGATATGGGCATCGGTGGTGACGAACATGGAGGAGGTGATGAAGACGTAGGTGCCCAGGGTGATCAGCGATGAGGTGCGAATCCCCACCGGCTTGCCCCGCAACTGCCGCTCCAGCCCCACGATCGTGCCGCACAGCAATGCCACCAGAATGTGTTTCCAGTCATAGGGGTCGATAGCCAACAGTTGATCCAGATCCACCGCGCAAATTCCTCAGTCATTTTTGACTTCAGTATATGCAGAGATTGGCGGTAGTGTCGGCGCGCGCAAATGAAAAAGCCCCGGTATCACTACCGAGGCTTTCGAATGGTGGTGCCCGGAGACGGAATTGAACCGCCGACACGGGGATTTTCAATCCCCTGCTCTACCGACTGAGCTATCCGGGCATGTCGCAAGAGCCGCGTATTAAACAGTCTGGCCGCCCTTGCGTCAAGTCCCGTTTCGGTGCCCGTACAAAATATTTTTAAATCACGGACTTGGCGGTACGTAGCCCTCGGGGTGCTCGTATTCCTCACCGGCAATGAACTTGTCGAACTCCCCCTGCAGGTAGGTCTGGGTGGCGGGTTCCAGCAGGTTCAGGCGCTTTTCGTTGATCAGCATGGTCTGGTGTTTCAGCCAGTCCATCCAGGCCTGACGGGAAACGTGCTCGAAGATGTCCTGGCCCCGCGGACCCGGATAGGGCGGGGTGGGCAGGCCTTCCATTTCCTTCTGGTATTTGCGGCAGAACACGGTACGGCTCATGGGGATTCCTGCAGTAACTGGTCAATGAGTTTGCGCACCGGGGCGGCCAGCCCCAGGGCGTCGAGTTGGGCCTTGTTATACCAGACCTGTCCGGTGCCTTCCATGATCGCGTCCGGTCGCTTGCGTACCCGTATGCGCACCGGGTGAATATCCAGGTGATAGTGGGAAAAGGTGTGGCGGAAGGGCAGCCAGTCCTCGCGCTTTTGCTGGCGAGGGGTGAAATGGCAGGCCAGGGTGTCAGTCAGCGCCTCGGCGGTGGGAAATTCGGGAAAACTCCACAGGCCGCCCCAGATACCGCTGCGGGGGCGCTTGTACAGCAGCAGGTTGTCGTCCTGTTGCAGGATCAGCATCCAGGTGGCTTTTACCGGCAGGGTCTTTTTCGGTTTGGAATGGGGGAATTCCCCCTGCCGGCCCTGGGCGCGAGCGGCGCACAGGTCAGCCAGCGGACAGATGGTGCAGGCGGGCTTGCTGCGGGTGCACAGGGTGGCGCCCAGATCCATCATGGCCTGGGTGAAGTCGCCGGTGCGGCGGGCAGGGGTGTAGTGCTCGGCGATCTGCCACAGCTGGTCATGAACCCGGGGTTGACCGGGCCAGCCCTCCACCGCGTGCAGACGGGTCAGTACCCGTTTGACGTTGCCGTCCAGGATCGGCGCCGCCAGCCCCATGCTGATGCTGGCAATGGCGCCGGCAGTGGAGCGGCCGATACCGGGCAGGGCGGCCAGGGCGTCGACGCTGCGGGGGAACTCGCCCGCGTGATCCGCCACCACCTGCTGCGCCGCCTTGTGCAGGTTGCGGGCGCGGGCGTAGTAACCCAGCCCTGACCAGTGCTGCAGCACATCGTCTTCGGGTGCCGCCGCCAGTGCTTCCACCGTGGGAAACCGGGTCATGAAGCGCTCGTAATAGGGGATGACGGTGGTCACCTGGGTCTGCTGCAGCATGATTTCGGACACCCAGACCCGATAGGGGGTGATGTCTTGTTGCCAGGGCAGGTGCTTGCGACCATGACGGTCGAACCAGGTGAGGATGCGGTGCTGGAAGTCGGTGGGCTGGATCACGGTGGAATTCGGTCTTTTCTGTCAGGATGAATGCCAATCCAGATCAAGGATTTGGCGGGTTGTTCTGGCCCGATAACCGGCACATCGGTGCAAAATCGGGAAAACATCTATACTGCTATCAGTTGCGTCCCAGTGCGGAAAGCCGCGGGTGGGCAGAGGCCATGATCCGACAAAAAGGCACCCCGTTACCACATTCATGGATATAAAAAACCTTCGCCGCTGGTTGGCGCCCACCATTCAGAACAAGCTGCTGGCAGTCATGCTGGTGGTTGCGCTGGCGCCGCTGGTGGTTTTCGGCACCCTGGCCTACTTCAAATCCCGTGAAACCCTCATCAATCAGGTCGGCGAACGCCTGCAGGCGGCGTCGCTGCTGGCCATGTCCCAGATCGACCGTACCTTTGGCTTCAGTCAGGAAAACATCCGTTCCTGGGCGGCGCTGGCCGTCATGCAGGAAGTAGAGCGGGGCGATCCCCAGGGGCTGGTCAGTGACATGCTGCGGGACTACCAGAAAGCCTACGCCGTCTACAGCACTCTGGTGGCAGTGGATATGGAAGGCGTGGTGGTGGCCGGGGGCGATCGGGATCTGATCGGCATTTCCGTGGCTGACGCAGAGTGGTTCCGGCAGGCCAAGGCCAGTCGCGCGCCGGTGCTGTCGCCGCTGCGGATGGATCCCCAGCTCGGTGGCTATGGCGTCAGCATCAGTGTGCCGATCTTTCGCAGTTACAGTGATCAGATGGTGGGCGTGCTCAAGGCCAGTTTCGACTGGCGCGAATTGCTGATGCAGGTGCAGGCCATCGATGTGGTGCCGGGGGGGCAGACCGAGCTGGGTTATGCGGTGCTGATCGATCGCGAAGGTTTTGTCATCGCGGCGCCCGACTTCATTCTGGAACGGGACACCGGCAGCGTGAGTCAGGAAGACCAGCTGAGGGTGTCAGGCCAGCGCTGGTGGGTCGCGCAGAATCCGCTGCTGCTGGATCGCCTGCTCAATCGTGCCGGCCATCGCTATGTGCGTTATGGCCGCTCGGAATTGCTGCTGGTGAACATGCCTTCCCATGATTTCCGTAATATCCGCGATGCCGGCTGGAGCCTGGTGCTGGTGCGGGATGCCAACGATGCCCTGGCGGACATCGCCTATATCCGTGAACGGGCCCTGTTGATCGGGGTGCTGGCGATTTTGCTGATCGGGGTGGTGGCCTATGTGATGTCGCGGCAGATTGGCGAACCCATCTCCCGCCTGTCGCTTTGGGCCGAAGATCTGTCCCGTGGCAATCTGGACCGCAAACTCAGTCTGCGCAGCAACGACGAACTCGGTCAGCTGGCGGTGGCGCTGGACAACATGCGCCAGGATCTAAAATCCTATCTCGACGAAATCACCGAGTCCAAAGAGCGCTACCAGGCCATCATCGGTTCCATCGACTGCGTAGTGTGGGAAGCGCAGATCCAGCCGCCCCGGGTGACCCTGCTCAGCGGCCAGGTGGAGCACGTGCTGGGGCACGCACCGGAGCAGGTGCTGGAGATGTTGCGGGAGTGGCGCCGGTGGGTTCACCCGGACCATCACGAGCGGATCATGCAGGCATTCAACGAGTCGGTATCCAGCGCCCGCGACAGTTATGTGGAATTCAAGGTGCGCCGCGGCGACGGTGAGTGGGTGTGGTTCAAGGCGCTGATTTCGGTGGTGATCGATGGCCTGAAGGTTACCGGGCTGCGCGGCGTGATCGTGGATATCGACGACATCGTCAAGGCCGCCGAGGACATGGCGCTGGCGCGGGATTACGCGGTGCGCACGGCGGAAAACAAGAGCCGCTTCATGGCCATCGTCAGTCACGAAATCCGTACCCCGATGAACGGCATGCTGGGCATGCTCGACATGCTGGATGATTCCACCCTTAATGATGAGCAGCGGGGAACCCTGCACATGGCCCAGCGTTCGGGCCGCAACCTGCTGTCGCTGGTGGATGACGTGATGGACTTTTCCCGGCTCGAAAGCGGCGAGATGGAATTCCGTCACGAACAGATCAACGTCCACGAACTGCTGCATTCGGCCATCAATCTGGTGGCACCGGATGCCTACAAGGCGGGTCTGGATATCGGTATCGTGCTGGAAGCCAATCTGCCGCTGAAGATCGTCACCGATGCGACCAAGCTGCGTCAGCTGCTGACCAGTCTGCTGTCCAATGCGGTGAAGTTCACCAGTCACGGCTCGATCCTGCTGTGGGCGGAGATGCTGCCGCCCCACCGCCTGTATGTGGAAATCAAAGATACCGGGATCGGCATCGAGGCGGCGGCCCAGCAGGATCTGTTCAAGCCCTTTGTGCAGGTGGATGGTTCCAGTACCCGCAAGCACGGCGGCTCCGGTCTGGGGTTGGCCCTGTGTCAGGGCATCGTTAACGCCATGGGGGGCAAGATCGGGGTCAAATCGATCAAGGGCGTGGGTTCGTCTTTCTTCTTCGAGCTGCCGGTGGAAGTGCCCGGTGGCCAGGTTTCGCTGGCCGCCCAGATGCGCAGCAATTTCCAGCAGTATCAGCATGGGCAACGTTTCCAGCATTCTGCGGTGCTGCTGATCGGGGATCTGCCGGCCACCCAGATGGTGATCCAGATCGCCTGCCAGCAATGGGGGCTGGAATTCCACTGGGAGCCCAAGGAAACCCGCATCATCCGCAATCTGGACGAGGTGCTGACCAGCCGCAACTACCGCTGGATCTTCATCGCCCAGGAAATCAGCGACCGCTTTTGGGAAAAGCTCAGCCCCTATCTGGGCCGCAGCGACCACGCCCGCATCATCCAGCTGCGCCTGCCCACCGAGCGCTACGGCCAGCGCCCGCTGCCCCATCTGTATGTGCCGTTTTCCACTGCCCAGCTGGCGGACTGCATGACCGGTCGCCATGATGCCGAGGTGCTGGAAGTCGCCCCAAAGTTGCAGGTGGCGGATCTGCCCCGGGTGCTGGTGGTGGACGACAACGAGGTCAACCGGCGGGTCGCCTGTGGTTACCTGCGCAAGATGGGGTTCACCTGCGACATCGCCGAAAACGGCCAGCAGGCCCTGGATGCGGTGAAGGACAATCCCTATCTGATGGTGTTCATGGACTGCCAGATGCCGGTGATGGATGGCTATGAAGCCACCCGCCAGATCCGCCAGTGGCTCGATGGCCGCCCCCTGCCGATCATCGCGGTGACCGCCAACGCCATGGAAGGGGACCGGGAAAAATGCCTGTCCGCCGGCATGGACGACTATCTGGCCAAACCCCTGCGCCGCGACAGCCTGGAGTCCACCATCACCCGCTGGCTGCCCGATGGCCAGCGCGCCCGGGGCTGAATCCCGGCTTCCGTTGTTTCCCGCCCTGATTAATCGCTGCCCGGCGCCGGAATTGGGGGTATAATTCCCCCTCTTTGCACCCAGGAGCCCCCTAATGAGCGAACGCATTGCCCGCGTCGAGCGCAATACGCTGGAAACCCAGATCACCATCACGGTGAACCTGGACGGCACCGGCCAGAGCAGACTGGACACCGGTGTACCCTTTCTGGAACACATGCTGGATCAGGTGGCCCGTCATGGCCTGATCGATCTGGACATCGTGGCCAAGGGTGACCTGCATATCGACGCGCACCACACGGTGGAAGACGTGGGCATCACCCTGGGACAGGCCCTGGCCAAGGCCTGGGGCGACAAGAAGGGCCTGCGTCGCTACGGCCATTCCTATGTGCCGCTGGACGAAGCCCTGTCCCGCGTGGTTGTGGATCTGTCCGGCCGCCCCGGCCTGGACCTGAACTGCACCTTCACCCGGGCCATGATCGGCAGCTTCGACGTGGACCTGTTTTCAGAGTTTTTCCACGGCCTGGTCAACCACGCCATGATCACGCTGCACATCGACAACCTGAAGGGCCTGAACGCCCACCATCAGGCCGAAACCATTTTCAAGGCCTTTGGCCGCGCCTTGCGCATGGCGGTGGAGCGGGATGACCGCATGAGCGGCGTCATGCCATCCACCAAGGGCACGCTGTAAAGCGTCACACGCAGTACCGGAATAGACCGATGAGCAAAACCACCGTCGCCGTGATCGATTACGGCATGGGTAATCTACACAGTGCCGCCAAGGCGCTGGAAAAAGTCGCGCCCGGCGCGAAAGTCATTGTCACCGCCGATGCCGGCACCATCCTGTCCGCCGACCGCGTGGTATTCCCCGGTGTCGGCGCCATCCGCGACTGCATGGGTGAAATCCTGCGGCTGGGGCTGGATGAGGTGGTGCGCGAAGCAGCGAAGAACAAGCCGCTGCTGGGCATCTGTGTTGGCATGCAGAGCATGATGACCCGCAGCGAGGAAAACGGCGGCGTCGACTGCCTCAATCTGTTCCCCGGCCAGGTGCGGTTCTTCGGTGACGACCTGCGGGATGCCAGCGGTGAAAAGCTGAAGGTGCCCCACATGGGCTGGAACCAGGTGCAGCACACCCGTGCCCACCCGTTGTGGAAGGACATTCCCGACAATGCCCGCTTCTATTTCGTGCACAGCTACTACATCACGCTGGACGACGCATCCCTGCTGACCGGCCGTTGCGAGTACGGCGTGCCGTTCGCCGCTGCACTGGGCAAAGACAACGTATTCGCCGTGCAGTTTCACCCGGAAAAGAGCCAGAACGCCGGCCTGAAACTGCTGCAAAACTTTATGGAATGGGATGGAGATCCAACATGCTGATTATCCCCGCCATCGATCTGAAAGATGGAAAATGTGTCCGCCTGCGTCAGGGCCTGATGGATGACGCCACCGTGTTCTCGGATGATCCTGTCGCCATGGCCGATCAGTGGGTGGAGCAGGGTGCCCGCCGTCTGCATCTGGTGGATCTCAACGGCGCGTTCGAAGGCGAGCCGGTGAATGCCAAGGTGGTGGAAGCCATCGCGAAAAAATACCCCGAGTTGCCGATCCAGATCGGCGGTGGCATCCGCCTGATGGATACCATCCAGACCTATCTGGATGCCGGCGTGACCTACGTCATCATCGGCACCAAGGCGGTGAAGCAGCCGGCGTTCGTGAAGATCGCCTGCAACGCGTTCCCCGGCCACATCATCGTCGGCATCGATGCCAAGAACGGCCTGGTGGCCACCGATGGCTGGGCCGAAGTATCGGAAATGCAGGCGGTGGATTGTGCCAAGCAGTTTGAAGACGACGGCGTCAGCGCCATCGTGTACACCGACATCGCCCGCGACGGCATGATGCAGGGTGTCAATATTGAAGCGACGTTGAATCTGGCGCGCGCGATCAATATTCCGGTGATCGCGTCGGGCGGTGTGACCAACATCGACGACGTCAAGCAGCTGCTGGCAGTAGCCGATCAGGGTATTGCCGGTGCGATTACCGGTCGCGCCATTTATGAAGGCACCCTTGATCTGCGCGAAGCCCAGGCCTATGCCGACGCCTTCCTGGCCGGCCGGGGAGCGTAATATGGGTTTGGCCAAACGCATCATTCCCTGTCTGGATGTGGACAACGGTCGCGTCGTCAAAGGCGTGAAATTTGTCGACATCCGTGACGCCGGTGATCCGGTGGAAATCGCTCGCCGCTACGACGAGCAGGGCGCCGATGAAATCACCTTTCTTGACATCACCGCCAGTCATGAAGGCCGTGACACCATGGTGCACACCGTGGAAAAAATGGCGAGCCAGGTATTCATTCCGCTAACTGTCGGTGGCGGCATCCGCAAGCTGGAAGACATTCGCACCATGCTCAACGCCGGTGCCGACAAGGTCAGCATCAACACCGCCGCCGTGTTCAATCCGGAATTCGTGGGTGAAGCGGCGGCGAAATTCGGTTCCCAGTGCATCGTCGTTGCCATCGACGCGAAGAAAGTCAGTGCACCGGGTGAGCCGGGTCGCTGGGAAATTTTCACCCACGGTGGCCGCAAACCGACCGGTCTGGATGCAGTGGAGTGGGCGAAAAATGGTGGGTCTGGGCGCCGGCGAAATCCTGCTGACCAGTATGGATCGCGATGGCACCAAGAACGGTTTCGATCTGGATGTGACCCGTGCGATCAGTGACGCTGTTGCCGTTCCGGTAATTGCGTCCGGCGGGGTGGGTAACCTGCAGCATCTGGCCGACGGTGTCACCTTCGGCAAAGCAGATGCCGTGCTGGCCGCCAGTATCTTCCACTTTGGCGAATACACCATTCAGCAGGCCAAGCAGTTCATGGCGGCACAAGGGATCGAGATGCGTCTCGACTGAACGAACAACAATATCCACAACAGGGAAGGGAATGCCCGATGAAAACCTGTCTGCGCATCATCGCCGTGACCATGCTGGCGATTCATCTGGGAGGCTGCGCGCTGGCCGACTACATGTGCAACGACATGCACTGGAATCCCGGTGGCCTGGGCGACGCAACCTTCTGGTTCTGCTGAGTCGCCCGTCCGGAATTCCGGCTTACCGCTCCTTGCCCGTGTACAGGATGGGCAGGGTGCGGGTTCCCCAATAGAACACGATGAATGGCATCCAAAGCCAGCAGCTGTTCGACAGTATGAACTTCGCGATGAAATTGCCGGCCGCTTCGGTATCCACGTTGGGAAAGCCCAGCGTGATTTCGTGCACGTAATAGAACACCGTGGGTGAGATGTGCATGACCGCGCAGAACATCAGCGCGAAGACGGACGCGGTGCTGGTCTTGCCGGACTTGTACCAGTTGACCAGCGCGATGGCGGCAATGAAGGCGTTGATGCAGGCCCAGGTTTCCGCAAACAGCACTTCCATCGTCGGATTGGCGTAACGCTTGTCGCCACCATCCACATACTGCATCCAGGTGTACGACCACATCTCATTGGGTGCAGCGGCGATTTCCTTGTACAGCAACAGCCAGGGCACTTCGAAAGTGGCGGCGACGATCACATAGGTGATCACCCAGATCTGCACCATCAGGGACAGGCGCTGATAGTTGTTGAAACGCTTCAGGCTGGCCAGGGGCAGCCAGGGCGTCAGCAGCATGCCGTACATGGCGAAATCAAAAGCCCAGAAACTGGCATAGGCGGTGGTGACGCGATCACCGCCCAGCACGAATACATAGATCATGCTGAGCGGTGCCACCAGTCCCAGAATGGTCACGTAGAAAAAGATGAAGGCCTTGTAATCCTTGCCCACCTTCGGATGGCTGGCGGCAAAGCGTTGCGGTGGGGCGCTGGCGGACGCGCTGCGCGTCTGCGGCCCGGTGGCGGCGTATTCCATGGTTTCCCTCGTGCAGTGTTGTGGTTGTTGTTATGCCCCAAACATATCAACTTTCCATTTGAAGTAAAAGTGTAAAGTGTGCGGCGGGGTGGCCGCTTGGCTGGTGGCGTTGAGCGGGCGCGCTTATACTGGTCATCCGATCCTGTTGCCGGACCCTTATTCCCGATGAATCAACTGGTTGCCCCTACCCCCGAAACCATCCTGATGGTGCCTGTTTACAGTCAGCTGGCCAATCTGGCGTTTGCCCTGCGTCGTGAGGTCTTCATGCTGGAGCAGGGGGTGTCCCACGCCGATGAATATGATGATCAGGATCGTCATTGCACCCATCTGGTATCGCTAGTGGAAGGTGAGGTAGTGGGAACGCTACGGATTCAATGGTTGCCGGAGTACGCCAAGATTGGCCGTTTTGCCGTGCGCAAGGCTATGAGGCAGCAGGGCGTGGGTTCACGCCTGTTTGCGGCGGCGCTGGCACGGATTCGCGACAGTGGCTGCGAGCAAATCGGGCTGGAAGCCCAGATCGATCGCATCGCGTTCTACGAACGCTTCGGTTTTCATGCCTATGGCGAGGACTATCTGGACGCTGGCATTCTGCACCGGCGCATGAAGAATTTCTGATGCGATCTATTCGCTGGCGGGCGCGGCGGCACCCAGTAGCGCCAGTGTGTCTCCATTGAAATAGAAACGTTCCAGCTGGCGTCGCAGCAGGGTTTCGGCAACACCTTTTTCAATCAGTACACCGGCCAGATCATCGGCGTAATGCAGAATTTCGCTTTCCACCATGGTGGCGGAAATGCCGAAGTCGGCAAGAATTTTCTGCAGACTCTCATCGCCGTATTTGGCGAATACGAAATCCACTGCAGTATCGATGATGGTCTTCAGGTATTCCGTCTGACGGAAACTGCGCCAGAATTCGTAGCCCAGCACCATCCATTCCTGCAGGTCCTCTTCGCTGGTGACAGTGCGGAATTCGCTGATGGATTTCTGGCAGATGTCGTCCCACAGATTGAGGGTGGCAATCAGGGTTTCGTCGCGATAGCTGTCCTTGTCGAGCAGATCATCCAGCGCTGCCAGGGTATTGTTGATGCTGGTGCCGACGATGCGACGGGTCGCGACGGTGATACCTTCCTGCATCATGGGCAGACGTTCATCCACCAGATCGCGAATGCGCTGGATCGCCGTGGCCAGCAGCGGCACCTTGCGCACCGCATTGTTTTCTTCCAGCAGATAGCCTTTGAGTACCAGCATCACCACGTCGGCAATGAATACCTGGAATGGTGCGCTGCGCTGGACAGTGCGAATGACCTGTTCCACCGCGCCATCGGGTTCGAACGCTTTCTCGATGAATTCGCGAATGGCACGATTGCCAAAGGCGGCGCCCACGGTGGTGACATCATGGGCGGGATGTTCGTAGATGAGATTGGCGATTTCGCCGAACAGTTCGGGAATACCGCCGCCGTATTCCATCTCCAGTGCGTAGCGGTGGGCCGTGGTCTTGATCTTGTCCGCGTTCACCGCTTCGTTCAGGGTGATGTTGTCCAGCTGTGCATACAGGTACAGGATGTCCTCCCCCAGCCAGTGGGACAACCGGGCCGGGGATAATTCCTGCAACCAGAATTGCAGCTGGGCATCCAGCAGTTGGCGGGCCAGGGTCTGGGCATTGGTGGTCATGACGCGACTCCGTGTCGGCAAGGATCGGCGGAAGTCGCAGTATACCAGCTGTGCCCATAAAAAAGGGCTGCCGAAGCAACCCTTGCCCTGCGAGGTGGGCGGTTAACGCCGGGTCAGAATCCGCGTGGTGGTCACGTCTTCTTCGCCATTGAAACGGGTGGTGCGAATGCTGATCTGCTCGCTGATCGGATCATAATTCAGCGTAGTGATCACGTCGCCGTAGTCGTCTGCCTCGATGATCACCCGGTTGAGATCCGAATCCAGACACTGGTTGGCGCAGGTGAACAGCGGTTCGGTTTCGTAAGTATTGAAGAACATGCCGTAACCGGCTTTTTTACAGGTAATTTCGCCGCTGTCCGGATCGATGCCGGTGTCCAGGCGGTGATAACCGCTGGAGGTGATACCCAGCAGATTGAAACGGTAGACCAGCTGGCTGTTGGTGATCTCACCGCATTCGGTGGAGGTCATTTCCACATCCCAGGTGGTGTTCAGTAGATCGAGAATCGGTGTTTCATCGATGCTACGCCGGGTCGACAGCATGGTCTCGCGGAAGTGGATAAACGAATCCACTGCGCTCTTCAGATCGGTGCCATTGGTGACGGCGCTGATCATGTCCTGCACCACGGTGCTGGCTTCGTACAGGAATGCCGGAGAATTCAGCGGCAGCACAAACTGATCCAGGTATTCCTGCGCGGTGTCATTGATGGTGATGCCGTTGGACGGATCGGAATCCACATCCAGCGTTTGCAGGGTGCGCAGCAGGTTTTGCAGTTTGTCCGGATCATCCGCAGCGGTCATCAGATCCAGCGGTGTCAGTTCGGCCTGTGCCAGGACTTCGCCCAGGAAGGTGCTGCCCAGGTAGAACCGGATCGATTCGCCGGGAATGTAGCTGAAGCTGCCGTATTCGTTGGTGAAACCGTACTGGGTGTCGGTTTCATACCAGAGGCCTTCGACGGCGCTGTCGAGGAACTGGCCTTCCACCACGTTGCTGCGTTCGGACACGCTGTTATCCGGTTGGGGTGAAGCATCGGTGCCGGAAGAACCGGAACCACCACCGCCACAGGCGGCAAGGCTGGCAACGGCAAGGGACATCATCAGCGGTTTTAACGCCGGTACTGCGCGGAGCATACTGCTTCTCCTGAAATCGACTGCTGGAAAGACTGCGACCGGGTTGCCGGGAAAGAGGTCAACGGCGGTTCTGGAAAAAACATAGTGGGCGCCGGCGCTTTCCGCCTGTTGCAAAACATGATGGCAATCGCAGTTTCAATGGGCTTTTGGTGTCGATTGCGCAGACTGTGATGGGGTAAGCAATCAGATCGTGGCCAGCGTCGCTGTTCCGGTCAGTCGCCGCCCATTTACAAATGCTGGCCTCTGGGCCTATATTCAAACGACCTGATGTTGCTATCCGTCGCTGGACGGCTGAAGTCACTTATGAAGGTTGCACCCCCGATCTTGCTGTCACCCTTGCGCTGGAGTCTGCACACGCTGTTTGTGCTGACCCTGGTGTTGGCTGTGTCCGGCAAGGCAGTGTCGGTGGTTCAGGAAAGCGGTGGCTTCAAAGGCATCCAGCATTCGCTGACCGAATTCAAGGCGATTGGCAACAGCATCAACGGTGATCCACCGGAATCCGATCCGGTCGTTATTCTGTCCGCAGCCGTGGCGGTGGCAGATGCCCCGGCCAGCCTGGGTGTTTCCTGTGCCCTTCAGTTCTGCCCCATGGTGCATCAGTTGCGTGACCGGCTGATGCACGCGCCCCCCGTCCTCTCCTGAACCTTGCCTTTTCAACTTCCTGATTGAATTCAACGGGTCTTCGCCTATGCCCTGCGTTGCGCGGGCAAGTGCGTTGGCTCACCTGGTTTTGGAGTCGAGTCATGTTTAATAATCAGTTTTCTACATTGGCGGTGCATTCCCTGGTGCCGTCCCAGGCCGTGTGCAAATCCGTACCGCAAGCGCCGCTGACAGCGGCGACGCCTGCGCGCCAGGCCATGCAGGATTTCCGCCTGCAACGTCCGCTTTCCCTGTCCCATCTGGCCAGTGTTGAACAGGCGCAGCAGCTGTTTGCCGCCGTGCCGGTCCGCTATGTGCTGGTGGAAAACCAGATGGGAGACTTTCAGGGCATCCTCAGTGCCAGCGATGTGCTGGGCCCCCGCCTGATGGTGCAGGCCCGTCTGCACCAGTTATTGCCGGAGGAATTGCAGGTGCGGGATGTGATGATTCCGCGGGCGCGCCTGCCGGTGTTGTCCTGGCGCGAACTGGAGCACGCGCGGGTGGGTGATGTCCTGCTGACCCTGGAGCGGTTGGGGCAACCCTTCCTGTGCGTGCAGGACGAACCGGCCATGGCTGCCGCCAGCCTGCGGGGCATTCTGTGTGCCCGTGACCTGGGAGAGCGGCTGGGTTCGGACTGGCATCCGTCGTTGCGGGCGCGCACCTTTTCCGAATTGCATCATACCCTGATGCTGCGTGGTGACAGCGCCGCCTGAACAGCGCCCCGGTGCGGCATCGCATCGGGGTGTCTTCCCGGCTCAGTTGGTGAAATTCAGATGGCTGGCCGCCGGTGCCGGCATGGCGATGATCCAGCGCATCAGATCCTGCAGGCGGATCGGCTGATCCACCGGCTGACCGAAGCGCGCCGTGAGGTCGGAAATGGCCACCAGTTCGATGCCCTGTTGCTGCAGGGTCGGCAGGGTCTGTTCCAGATAACGCAGCGTTGCACCATGGGGGTGACCGATCGCCACGGCGTAACCCTTTTTGCGGGCGATACCGAGCAGGCGCTGGAACTGGCGGTCGATGGCGTCAGGGTCGGTGCGATTGTCGAGAAACACATCCCGCCGGATCGAGGGTATGTGGTAGCGGTGTGCCGTTTGCTCGGCCACGGTGGCGGCATTGGTGACGCTGTCGATGTAAAACAGCGGGGTGTTTTTCACTTCGTCCATTACCCAGCCCATGATCACCGGATCAATGGTGATCTGGCTGCCCATGTGGTTATTCATGCCGATGGCGTTGGGCACGGCGCGCAGGGCCGCGTTGACCCGCTGGCGCACCTCGGTTTCATCCTGCGCCAGACTGATGCCGCCCTGATCCAGCCGGCGCAGCGGATCGGTACTTTCCATGGGCATGTGAATCAGCACATCGCGACCCTGCCGACTGGCGGTCTGGGCCAGGGCGCGGGCGTGGGGAGTGAAGGGTATGATGGCGACGCTGACGGCCCCCGGCAGTTGCAGTGCCCGTTCGCCGTTGCTGCGGTTGTAGCCCAGATCATCCAGC
The DNA here is from genome assembly GCA_041395845.1 of Gammaproteobacteria bacterium. Taxonomy (GTDB): domain Bacteria; phylum Pseudomonadota; class Gammaproteobacteria; order Pseudomonadales; family Ketobacteraceae; genus Ch67. Next base: position 26,140 of record JAWKZS010000028.1, on the reverse strand, counting down.
AGGATGGCGATGCGGACCGGTTTGTCCTGCTGCTGTGCCTGAGCCGGGAGGGCGAAGCACAGCAGCAGTAACAGGATGACGTGCCAGCGCTGCATGGAGCCGTGATCAGGGATTCGCAGCCGCCGGCATGGCTGCCTTGGGCGCGTTTTTCGCCAGTACGTTCAGCGCCTTCAGCAGGTTGAGCGCTTCGTACAGCTGGAAGTCGGACTCTGACAGCTTGGGCTCGTCGCCGCCGGCCTTGCCCTTGTCGGCTTCCACCTTGCCATTGCCGTTGTCACCGTTGGGGTTGGCCAGGTGTCCGGTCAGATCCCGTTCCTTGATGCGCTCGGCTTCTTCCACCGTCTTCAGCTGGGCGTTTTCCACTTCGATATCCGGCACGATGCCTTCGGCCTGGATAGAGCGGCCATTGGGCGTGTAGTAGCGGGCGGTGGTGAGTTTCAGGGCGCGGTTGTTGTGTAACGGCAGTACGGTTTGCACCGAACCCTTGCCGAACGAAGTGGTGCCCATGATCACCGCGCGCTGGTGATCCTGCAGGGCGCCGGCCACGATTTCCGATGCGGAGGCGGAACCGCCGTTGATCAGCACGATGATGGGAACGCCGTCCAGCAGATCGCCGGGACTGGCACTGAACTGCATGTCAGTGTCCGGCAGCCGGCCTTTGGTGTAGACCACCAGGCCGTCATCAAGGAAGGCATCGCTGACGTCCACCGCGGCCTGGAGTACGCCGCCGGGGTTGTTGCGCAGATCCAGCACCAGGCCCTTCAGTTGACGTTCATTGGTTTTCTTCAGCTTGTTCAACGCCTTGATCATGTCGGCACCGGTGTGCACCTGGAACTGGGACAGGCGGATATAGCCGTAGTCCTTGTCCAGCATGCGGTACTTGACACTCTGCACCTGGATGACGGCACGGGTCACCGGGATTTCCAGCGGTTTGTCCACGCCGGTGCGGATGATGGTCAGGTTGATAATGCTGCCGGGCTTGCCGCGCATCAGTTTGACGGCATCGCTCAGGGACAGGCCCTTTACCGGGGTTTCATCCAGCTTGATGATCAGGTCACCGGCCATCACACCGGCTTTCTGGGCCGGGGTGTCGTCGATAGGGGTGATGACCTTGACGAAGCCGTCTTCCATGCCGACCTCGATGCCGAGGCCACCGAATTCACCAGTGGTGCTGATCTGCAGGTCCTGATACGCCTCGGGTTCCAGGTAGGCGGAGTGGGGGTCCAGCTCGGTGAGCATGCCCTTGATGGCATTTTCCAGCAGGGTCTTGTCATCGACTTCTTCAACGTACGCCTGCTTGATGCGATCGAACACGTCAGCAAAGGTGCGCAGCTCGTTCAGCGGCAACAGGCCCTGGTTATCGGCAGGGGCAGTATCGGCGGAAGACTCGGTTTCGTCGATGAATTCGTCGTCCTGGGCGGGGGCCAGGGGCGACAGCACGAGCAGGGCGGTCAGCAGGCCGCCACGAAGCACAGGGCGCCAGGGGAAAAGGAAGCGCGAACCCATTGATGACTCCTATGAAATGATTACAGAAACAGACCAGCAAACGCAGGGAATGTTTCCGCCAGAATACTCATTAGCCTAGCGTGAAACCGGGCGGGTCGCATCAGGTTATTGATCTTTTTCAGGTTCTGTCTGGCGGCCGGTCAGCCTTTGCACCACTGGGCCGGGTTGACCGGTTTGCCCTTGTAGCGGATTTCAAAGTACAGGCCGGGGTTGCTCTGGCCACCGCTGTTGCCGCTGAGGGCGATGGCGTCGCCGTTGCGCACCCAGTCGCCGGGGCTCTTGAGCAGGGATTCGTTATGGCCATACAGGCTCATGTAGCCGCCGCCATGATCAACGATGATCAGGTTGCCAAAGCCGCGCATCCAGTCGGCAAACACCACGCGGCCATGATGCACGGCTCGCACGGTGGAGCCGCTGTCGGCACCGATCAGCACGCCGTTCCAGCGCAGCGCACCCTGTTCCCGCCAGGCGCCGAAGCGATGCAGCATGCGGCCCTGGGTGGGCCATTTGAGTTTGCCGCGCAGCTGGGCGAACGGGGTCTTGCCCAGGCTGCTGGGCAGGTCGTGGAGACTTTCCTGTACCGCCTTCAGCACTTTTTCCAGTTCGCTCTGATTGGCCTTGAGCTGGCCCACCTGCTGGTTGCTGTTTTTCAGGCTGGTATCCAGCGAGGCAAGCAGGGATTTACGCTTTTGCTGGGCCTGCTGCAGACGTTCTTCTTCCGCCAGCAGGGTCTGCTTGAGCCCGTCCAGTTCCTGCACCCGGGCGGCGATTTCTTCCTCGTTGCGGGCGATGTCTTCGAGGGTCTGGTTGAAGGCGGCGATGCGTTCGAGTCGGGCGGCACGGAAATAGTCGTAGTATTTCATCAGCCGCGACAGCTGGTCCGGGTGTTCCTGGTTCAGCAGCAGTTTCAGGTATTCCTGCCGGCCGCTGCGGTAGGCGGCGCTGATGTTGGCGCGCATGGCATCGCGCTGGCGCTCCTTGGCGGCGATCAGTTCGCGCTGGGCCTGTTCCAGCTGGACGAGCCGGGTTTCGGCATCCCGCTGCTGGGTCTGTACGTCCCGCAGTTTGCGTTTGGTAGCGCCGATCTCCTGTTCCGTCTTGCGCAGTTCGTTTTCGGCGCTGGAACGCTGGGCCTGGGTAGACTTTATCTTCTGCTGCAGCTGTTCGATGCGCTGCTTGACCTGCCGCAGTTCCTTCTTGGTGGTGGCAGGGTCGGCGTTATTGCCTGCCGCCCACGCGGGCGGGTTGCCGGTGAGGGTCAGCAGGATCAGCAGAGCAGGGAGGTGGCGCAATCGGGTCATGCAGTCCGGCATTCAGCGGGCAGATGGAAGGTGGAACCGGCGGTTCCACCGTAGGATTTATTGTTGTTGATCGACCGGCTCAGAACAGGGCCTTGCCGGTCATTTCTTTCGGTTGCGGCAGATCCATCAGCTTCAGGAACGTCGGCGCGATGTCGCACAGGCGACCATCACTGGCCTGCCACTGCAGGGCCCGGGGGCCGACATACACCAGTGGCACCAGATCCGTGGTGTGGGCGGTGTGGGGCTGGCCGCTGCTGGGATCTTCCATCTGTTCGCAGTTACCGTGATCGGCAGTAATCAGCATTTCGCCACCGGTGGCTTCCACCGCCTGCACCAGTCGGCCCAGGCAGGTATCCAGGGTTTCCACTGCTTTCACGGCAGCGTCGAACATGCCGGTGTGCCCCACCATGTCGCCGTTGGCGTAGTTGCAGATCAGCATGTCGAATTTGCCGCTCTTGATCGCGTCCACCAGTTTGTCGGTGACTTCCGGCGCGCTCATTTCCGGCTGCAGATCATAGGTCGCCACATTGGGCGAAGGCACCAGGATACGTTCTTCGCCGGGATAGGGTTCCTCGCGGCCGCCGCTGAAAAAGAACGTCACGTGGGCGTACTTTTCGGTTTCGGCGATGCGCAGCTGGGTTTTGCCAAGTTGCGACAGGTAGTCGGGGAAAACGTTGGTGAGCGGTTCCGGCGGATAGGCGCAGGTGGCCTTGATGTCGGCGGCGTACTCGGTGAGCATCACGAAGTCCGCCAGTTGCGGCACGGCCTTGCGTTCGAACTTGTCGAAATCCCGGTTTACGAAGGCGCGGGTGATCTGGCGGGCGCGGTCGGCGCGGAAGTTCATGAACACCAGGCTGTCACCATCCTTGATCAGGGCGGGCTCGCTGCCGATTACCGTGGGTTTGACGAATTCGTCGGTTTCGCCCCGTTCATAGGCGGCGCGCAGACCGTCCACCGGATTGGCAGCGCTGTACTGGGCTTCGCCCAGGGTCAGCAGGTTGTAGGCGGCGGCGACCCGATCCCAGCGGTTGTCGCGGTCCATACCGAAATAGCGGCCGCTGATGGTGGCGATGCGGCCTGCTTTCAACGCCTGCAGTTTGGCTTCCACCTTTTCCAGACTGGGCTGGGCGGACTGGGGCGGCATGTCGCGGCCATCCAGGAAGGCATGCACGTAGACAGCCTTTGCGCCGCGTTTGGCCGCCAGTTCGATCATGGCGATGATGTGGTCTTCATGGCTGTGGACGCCGCCGGGTGACAGCAGCCCCATGATGTGGACGGCACCGCCACTGGCATTGGCCTTGTCCACCGCGCCGGTGAGGGCGGGGTTGGTAAAGAAGTCGCCATCCTGGATTGCCTTGGTGATCCGGGTAAAGTCCTGATAGACGATGCGACCGGCACCCAGGTTCATATGGCCCACTTCGGAGTTCCCCATCTGGCCGTCCGGCAGACCCACGTCCATGCCGGAACCGGAAATCAGGGTGCGGGGGCGCTCGGCCCACAGCTTGTCCCAGTTGGGCTTGCGGGCGTGGAAAATGGCGTTGGATTCAGGGTCTTCGCGATAGCCAAAACCGTCCAGGATGATCAGTACATAGGGTTTGCGCGGCTGGGTCATGGTCACTTCTTCATGGCTGGCGATGTGAATCGTTCCATTTTACCCGATTTTCCCCTTGTGCCCCAGCCTTGCGGTGGTGCGCCGGTGTGCGCCCTGCAGCGTTTCGGTTATACTCTTCCGCACTTTTTCCGCGGCCCCGTGTCGTATTCCGCAAGTCTCTGAATTTCTGGGTTTTCCTGATGGAACGTTTGCTAGAGTTTGTTATGAACCACCCCGAGCTGGTGGTGCCTTTCGTAGTGTTGCTGGTGTTGCTGGTCATGCTGGAATCCCGCCGTGGCGGCAAAACAGTGTCGTCCCAGCAGCTGACCAACCTAGTGAATAAGGAAGGCGCCGTGGTGGTGGACGTGCGGGAATCCAAGGAATACCGCGAAGGTCACATTACCGAATCGCGCAATATTCCGTTCGCCAGCCTGAAAGAGAATCTGGCACAACTGGAGAAATTCAAGGACAAGCCGGTGATCCTGGTCTGCAAGATGGGCCAGCATGCCGGTGCTGCCGGACGCATCCTGTCCACCAGCGGGTTCAAAGACGTGCGTCGCCTCAGTGGCGGCATTACCACCTGGAAATCCGATGGTCTGCCCCTGGTAAAGGGCAAGTGAATCAAGGTAACCGAACAGAAAGGTAACTGAATGATGGCCGATGTCGTGCTGTATACCACGCCCTGGTGTCCGTACTGTCTGCGGGCGAAACACCTGTTGAAGTCCAAAGGCGTGACGTTCACCGACATCGACGTTTCCGGCAATCCCGCGTTGCGCCAGGACATGGAGCAGCGCAGTGGCCGTCACACGGTGCCGCAGATCTGGATCGGCACCACCCATGTGGGCGGTTGTGATGATTTGTACGCACTGGAACGCCAGGGCAAACTGGATGCCTTGCTGCAAGGCTGACAGTCCGGCGATTCCACCAATCCTGCGGCAGCCGCCGCACTCACGCTAACGATAACGTATCAGGGGAAGAGCATGGCCGAACAAAACGCCACCCAACCACAATTCCAGCTGCAACGGATTTTCCTCAAGGACCTGTCCTACGAGGCGCCGAAAACCCCGGTGATTTTCAAGGAGCAGTGGAAGCCGGACGTCAATCTGGAAATCAACAATTCCGCCAACGTGGTGGAAGGCGATATCTGGGAAGTGGTGGTGAAGGTGACCGTGACCGTGAAGAACGGCGAATCGACGGCGTTCATCGTGGAAGTGGCCCAGGCCGGCCTGTTCCTGCTGCAGGGCGTGGAAGGCATCCAGAAAGAAGCCATTCTGAAAGGCGTGTGCCCCAACATCCTGTTCCCTTACGCCCGCGAAACCGTTTCCGATGTGGTATCCCGTGGCACCTTCCCGCAGTTCCTGCTGCAGCCGATCAACTTCGAAGCCGCGTTTGCCGAGAACCTGCGTCAGCAGCAGGCCAAAGCCAAGGCCGCTGAAGAAGCTGCCAAGCATTGATCCGCTCCGCCCGCCTTCCTTCGGGGCGGGCCTTTCCCCACTGCCATCATGTTTCATATTGCCCTGCACGAACCCCGCATTGCGCCCAACACCGGCAACATCATCCGGCTGATTGCCAACAATGGCTGTGAGCTGCATCTGATCGAGCCGCTGGGGTTTGACCTGGAAGAAAAAAAGCTGCGCCGGGCCGGACTGGATTACCGTGATCTGGCCCGGGTTACCCGCTATCCGGATTACCCGACGTTTCTGGCGGCGATGACCGGGCGGCGGATCTTTGCGTGCACCACCAAGGGCAGTCGGCCCCATGACCAGATTCACTATCAGCCGGATGACGTGCTGCTGTTCGGTTCGGAAACCTCGGGTTTGCCGCCGGAGATTCTGGCGAGTTTCGCGCCGGAGCAGCGCTTGCGGATTCCGATGCTGGAAACCAGTCGCAGCCTGAATCTGTCGAACGCGGTGGCGATTGTGAGTTACGAGGCCTGGCGGCAAAATGGATTTGCTGGTGGGCGCTAGTGATAAGGCATCAGGAATTAAATCTGGGCGGGCATCTGAATCTGGACACGCCGTAAACCCTTCCCTGGGGGCTGCTCCGCGGCATCCCTGCCGCAGAGCGTCCAGATTCAGATGCCCGCCCAGATTCAACTCCTGAGTCTGTTTTTAGGCCCGGCTCAACTTCCCATGCAACGCCAGCGTACTCGCACGAAGGGCGGGCAGGCAGCCCAGCAACAGGGCGCAGCCCATGATCATCGCCAGCATCAGCCCGGTGTGCGGGTGAATCAGATTGGCGCTGATAAACAAGCCCCACTGCTCACTGACCGGAAGCTGCAGCAGCAGAATGCCGCTCCACAGTAACAGCAGCGCCAGCGCCATGCCCAGCACCACCATCAGCAGGATTTCCACTTCGATCGCCAGCCAGATGAACAGCGGGCCGGCGCCGATGGAGCGCAGGATGGCAAATTCCCGCTGCCGTTCTTTCAGCGATGCCAGCAGCATGGTGCACATCCCCAGCAGGGAGGCGAACAGCACCAGCCAGGCCACGATCTGCAAGGTGTTTTCCACGATCGCCATGGTGCCCCAGAGTTCGGTCAGGGTGACGCCGGGCAGGATCGCCATCAGCGGTTCGCCGGGATAGTCGTTGATGGCGCGCTGCAGGCGGAAGGTGGCCATTTTTGACTGCAGTCCCACCATGAAGGCGGTAAGGGTGCGCGGGGTCAGGTCCATGGCTTGCAGCGCTTCGCGGCGGCTGGTTTGCCCCGGCATCTTCACGCCATTCTGCCAGCCCACGTGAATGGCTTCGATGCCGGCCAGGCTCACCAGCAGGGTCTGGTCCACTGGCGTGCCGGTGGGTTTCAGAATGCCGCTGACCGTGAACGGCAGATCGTCATGCTGGCTGAAACTGGTGCTGCCCAGGCCGTGGGCGAGCACGATCGGATCACCGATGCGATAACCCAGTTTCGCCGCCACCTGCGCGCCCAGTACCACGTCGAACAGTTGGGCAAAGGGTTTGCCGGACGCAAATGCCAGCGGCTGTTTCTGGCCGTAGCGGAAGTGGCTAAAGAAATCCGTCGAGGTGCCCATTACCCGATAGCCGCGATGGGAATCCCCCAGTGCAATCGGAATGGTCCAGGCCACGTTGGGGTCGTTCGCCACATGCTGGTAACTGCGCCAGTCGATATTGTTGGTGGCGTTGCCGATATGAAACACCGAATACAGCAGCAGATTCACCTGCCCGGTGCGCGCGCCCACAATCAGGTCGACACCGGAAACGGTCTGGCTGAAATTGCGTTTGGCTTCATGCCGGACGTGATCCACACCGAGCAGTACCAGTACGCTGATGGCGATGGATATGACGGTGAGCAGGGCAGTGCTGCTGCGGCTGCGCAGGCTGTTCCAGGCGAGTTTAAAAAACATGGTGAGGATGCTGTGCGCGGTTGATGGAATCCAGCTGCACCACCTGGGAAAAACGCTGGGACAGCTGCAGGTCGTGGCTGACAAAAATCAGCGTGCTGTGCTGTTGCTGACAGAGTGCGAGCAACAGTTCGATAAAGCGATCCCGCAGATCGGCATCCAGCGCTGAGGTAGGTTCGTCCGCCAGCAGGATTTCCGGGCCGTTGATCAGGGCTCGGGCGATGGCGACCCGCTGTTGCTGGCCGACGCTGAGCTGGTCGGCCCGTTGCTGCAGCAGGGCGGTATTCAGCTTGAGAGCATCGAACAGTTGCGCGGCTCTGGCCTGCGTGTCAGCGCGACCCAGTCCGCAAAATGGCTGGCCAGCTGGATATTGTCGAGCACGCTCAGGTATGGAATCAGATTGAACTGCTGGAACACCATGCCGATGTGGCGGGCGCGAAAGCGGTCGCGCTGGCGTGACGACAGGGCCGCCAGATCCTGGCCGAGCAGATGCAGGGTACCGGGTGGCGCCGCCAGAATGCCGGCCAGCAGATTCAGCAGGGTGGATTTGCCGGAACCGGAGGCACCTTTGAGGAATACCTGCGCGCCCTGTTCCACCTGCCAGTGGGGAATATCCAGCACCACGGCGCTGCCGGGTGAATAGGTGAATTGCAGCGCGGACAGCACAATCGCACTGGATGCTGCTGATTTCATGTTTTCGGTCACGTTGGCGTTCTCTGGGGCGTGATTGCCCGCTACTATAGCATCCTGATCCGTTCTGCCCGAGGTGTTGTTCATGTCTGTTGCTGCGTCATTGCGCTGTGCGTTTGCCCTGTGCCTGGTGTTGCCGCTGGCCGGCTGTGGGCCGGAACCGCAGGACGCTGCTACCACATCAACCGGTAATGCAGCATCGGCCCAGGCCGTTGAGTATCGCGATGTGGAATGGACCGACCTGATGCCGAAGGAAGATCTGGAGGCCCTGCTGAATCCGCCGGAAGATGTCATGAACATTCCCGACGGTTCCGAAATGGATCAGATCAGCGGCCAGATTTCCAACGCCATCGCCCAGGCCAGCGACAGTCGCTATCAGCAGGCGCTTTCCTCCACCAAAGTGGTGGATGCCTTCAATAACCAGCAGATCCGCATTCCCGGTTTCATCGTGCCCATCGACTTTGATGACAACCAGATGACGACAAGGTTCTTCCTGGTGCCGTATTTCGGTGCCTGCATCCACGTGCCGCCACCGCCACCGAACCAGATCATCCTGGTGGACTACCCCAAGGGTATCAAGGTGGACGAGCTGTATGATCCCTTCCAGATATCGGGCCTGCTCAAGACCAGCCTGTTCCAGCATGAAATGGCGACGTCGGCCTATCTGCTGGAGGCGGCGAACGTCGAGCTGTACGTCGAAACTCCGCAACCCTGATCAGGCCGCCTGCGCACAGCGATCACAAAGGCAGTGCAGTTCGATCTGCGGTTGCGTCAGCACATAGCCGGCCTTTTTTACACTGATTTCCAGCGCATCGATGATGGCGTGACTGATGCCGATTTCCTTCACGCTCTGACAGCGATCACAGATCAGGAACTGCGGTACTTCGTGCTGATGGTTGCAGGTGATGTGGGCGCAGGCGACATACTTGTTGGCGGAATTCAGTTTGTGCGCCAGGGTTTCTGTCACCAGAAAATCCAGCATGCGATACACCGACATTGCTGGGATGGTTTCGCTAAAGGCGTCGTGATAGCGGGTCGCCAGTTCGTACGCCGACAGCGGCGTGTCCGATTGCAGCAGCAGTTGCAGGATATGTTTGCGTTTTTCCGTCAGGCGGGCACCATGGGCGCGGCAATTTTCCTCCGCGCGCTGCAGGGCCAGTTGCAGTTTGGCGTGATCCATCTCACTTCACCTTGATCGTGAACGCACTTGCGGTGAGTTCGGCGGCGCCCTGGCTGTCGTTGAGAATCCATTCTGCATCCAGTTTCTGAATGCCAGTGAAGCGCGCGGGCAGTTTGACCTCGATTGCGCTCAGGCGGCTGCCGTCGTCGCAGCGGAAGCGGTAGTCGACTTCAAACTCGCTGTGGGCGGCGGCGTGCTCATCGGCGTGCGCCTCCTTGTGGTCATCGTGATGCTTGTCATGATCGTCGTCATGGTCGTGCTCATCGTCGTGATCGTCCTGATCCAGTTCGGCTTCAGCCTCGGTCAGTTGGCAGCGGGTGCCGCTGAAGCTGAACAGGTCACCGGCATTGCGCAGGGTTGCCAGGGCGTCCTGGATTTTCTGCTTTTCGTCGGCAGTGGCCGCCGCATGTTCGAAGCCAACAATGTTCATCGCCGGGGAGTGAAATTCCATTTCCAGATCATTGCCCTGCAGAATCAGCTGAAGGGTGGCTTCGCCGTGGACGTGGGCGTCGTGTTGGACATGATGGTGATCGTCACCGGCGCTGGCGGAAAGTGGCAGCAGTGCCAGCAGTGAAAGCGTTGATATCAGATTCGGTTTCATCGGTTATTCCTTGTTGAGGTCAAACGTCAAGATCAGGCTGGAAACGGATCGGCCAGTCGTCGCCAGCCCTGCTTGCCTTGCAGCAGTTCATCTTCCGTCAGCAGACAGGCATCCAGTTCGGCAATGAACGCTTGCGGGTCAAGATTCTGGCCAATAAATACCAGTTCCTGCCGCATGTCACCAAAGGGTTCTTCCCATTTTTCGAAAATATGTTCGAGTGCTTCAGCGTCCTGCGGCCATTGGCTGCGGAGCACGGCCTGCCAGAACAGGCCGGCGGGGCCGTGGCGGGTAATGCCCCCGGCCTGGTGATAGACACCGGCGAATTCGGGGCGGGTGGCCAGCCAGAAGTAGCCCTTGGATCGCAGCAGCTTGCCGCGACGGATCGGGCGATGGAGAAAGTCGTAAAACTTTTGTGGATGGAACGGGCGGCGGGCGCTGTAGACGAAACTGCGAATGCCGTACTCGTCGCTTTCCGGTACGTGTTCGCCGCGCAATTCCGTGAGCCAGCCCGGCGCCTGACTGGCCTGTGCGAAATCGAATTTTCCGGTACCCAGAATCTCGCCGATATCGACCTGGCCGTTGCGGACGGGAAGGATAGTGGCGCGAGGGTTGAGCGAGCGCAGCACTGATTGCAGCCTTTCCACGTCGGCGGCGGGCGCCAGATCGGTTTTGCTGATCAGGATGACATCGCAGAATTCCACCTGTTCGATCAGCAGATCGGCGACGCTGCGTTCGTCCTCGTCGCCCAGGCTTTCGCCGCGCTCGTGCAGTGCGGCTGCTTCGTCGAAGTCCCGCAGGAAATTGACGCCGTCCACCACCGTGACCATGGTATCCAGCGTCGCCACATCGGACAGGCTGCTGCCCTGTTCGTCCTGAAAGGTGAAGGTTTCTGCTACCGGCAAGGGTTCGGATATGCCGGTGGATTCAATTACCAGATAGTCGAAGCGCTGCTGGCGGGCGAGGGCGCTGACCTCTTTCAGCAGATCCTCGCGCAGGGTGCAGCAGATGCAGCCATTACTCATTTCCACCAGTTTTTCTTCGCTGCGGTTGAGTTGAACCTCGTTGCTGATCAGTGCGGCGTCGATGTTGATTTCACTCATGTCATTGACGATCACCGCGACCCGGCGGCCGGCGCGATTGTTGAGGATATGATTTAGCACCGTGGTTTTGCCGGCACCGAGAAAGCCGGACAGTACGGTAACGGGGAGTTTTTGAAGGCGTGTCATACCGGGTGATCCTGCCAGTTAAATAATGATATATCATATCTTTAAAGGCGTGTTCAGTGTCAACCCCGAATCACCAAACCCAATAAGTTGATTAATTAATAAGCGTAACTGTGTGATTTTCATCACCTTAACGAAATAGTCGTCTACGCTTTCAGAAAGAGGTGGATAGCGGTCACCGGAGTTTCTGTGGCGTATGGCGAAGTGGCTTAATAATCTGATTCCCAAGAAAAAAGGCCCGCACAAGGCGGTCCTTGGCGTGAGTATCACGACCCAGGGTGCGGCCTGGTGTGTGCTGGAGAAGGGAGCGGAACGCCCGACCTTAACTGCCCATGCCGCCGTGGAAGGCCATTTTCGCAGCCCCAAAGAGGGCTTCGCTGCTTTGCTGGCCCAACAGTTGCCGCCGTCGCTGCCCTGTCATATCAGCCTGAGCCATCACTTCTACCAGATGTTGCTGGTGGACGCGCCCAACGTGCCCGATGCCGAGATGCGTGACGCGGTGAAATGGCGGGTGAAGGATCTGATTACCCAACCGATTGAAAAGATGGTGGTCGACGTTTTCCGGCTGCCGGCGGATGCGTATCGTGGCCGCATGAATATGGTGTACTCCGCGCTGATCGAACAGGCGGCGGTAGCGCCGCTGGTGAGTGCCTGTGACGATGCCGGGCTGGCGCTGGAAAGTGTGGGCATTGCCGAGCTGGCGCTGGCGAGCCTGAGCCGGCATGTCGCGGAATCCGAAAACCGCAGCCTCGCATTGCTGTTTCTCACCGGCAATGACGGTTCCATCAACCTGGTCAGAAAACGGTTACCTGTACCTGACCCGGACCCTGGAAATGCAGGGTAGTGCCGTTTACAGCGGCAACGTGGTTCAATCAGGACCCCACCGATAACCTGGCGCTCGATGTGCAGCGCTCACTGGATTATTACGAAAGCCAGCTGGGCAAATCCGGTGTCACCCGTTTGTATCTGGTGACGGAATCTGTCGAGCAGCAACTGTGGTGCGATGACCTGAGTCAGCGCCTGCCGGTACGTGCGCAGGCGTTGCCACTGACAGAGATCGTGCAGCTGCCGCAGGAACTGGGAACCCTGCAGCAGGGATTGTTGATGCCTGCCGTTGGCATGGCGCTGGGAGCGCAGCATGGAACGGCTTGAGCAGCGCATCAATTTCTATCAGGACATTTTCCGCAAGCCGCAGATCCGCTTTCCGCTGCAGCAGATGCTGTTGCTGTGGATCGGCGTACTGGCGTTGTTGCTGGTGGTGACGGCAGTGGATTTTACCCGCACCCGTGCCTTGCGCTCTGAGCTGGCACATCTGCAATTGGCCGAAACCCGTCTGCAAACCGCAGTGGAACAGTTGAGCCAACAGCTGGCAGCACGGGTGGTCGATCCCCGGCTTGAACAGCAGGACCAGCAGCTGCGCGATCATCTGAGCGCCAAGCAACGCTTCTATCTGGCGCTGCAGCAGCAGGGTGATACCCACGATATTCATTTTTCAGCGTTTCTCGATGGCCTGGCACAGTTGGACCAGCAACAGCTGTGGCTGACCCGCATTGGCATTCAGGCCCCGGGCCCGCGTCTGAGTCTGAGTGGCCTGACCGGCGAACCCCGCGCGGTGGCAGACTATCTGGCCGCGCTTAACAGCCAGCCGGTGTTCAATGGTGTGCCGTTCCGCACTCTGAGCGTGGAGCGCATGGCCGAGCGCAGCCGTTATCTGACGTTTACCGTGAGTACGCAGCATGATGAAACCGCTACGCGCTAACTGGGAACAGCTGCAGGAAAAAACCAACGCGCTTAGCGTGCGGGAGCGCGCAATCATTGGTGGCGCCATTGCCGTTCTGCTGCTGGGCATATTCGATCAGCTGCTGTTGCGCCCCTGGTTGCAGGAGCGGGAGTCGATTACCAAAGAGCAGCAGAAAATTCGCGCCAGTTCGGAACAGCTCAGTCTGCAGCTGACGGAACTTGAAGCCCAGCTGGCGAATGATCCCAATCGTGTACTGCAGGACAAAATCGCCCAGCTGCTGGAACGCCATCGTCGTCTGGATGCTGACATTGCCCGCATTACCGACGGCATGATCGCGCCGGAGAAAATGCCGGCGTTGTTGGGCGAACTGTTGAGCGAGCGTTCCGGTTTGAAAGTGCAAAGCATCAAGACCTTTCCGGCGCGCCAGTTACTTGCAACTGAACAGGGTGGCGACGAAGCGCCGGCCATTTACCGCCATGATCTGGAATTGCGCCTGCAGGGCAGCTACGCGCAAGTGCAGCGCTATCTGGAAAGCATCGAATCGCTGCAGGAAACCCTGGTGTGGGATGTGCTGGATTTCACCATGGAACAGTATCCCCGCGGTGAACTGCTGCTGGCAGTACATACCTTGAGTGCGCGGGAGGAGTTGATCCGTGTCGGGCCATAACCTTGTCTGGCTGTTGCTGCTGTGCGTAACCCCGGTGCTCGCCGCAGATCCCATGCGACCACCCAATCTGGAGCCGCCGGCACAGGAAATCGTGCATGAACCTTTGCGGCTGAGCCTGATTCTGAGCGACGCCGGGCGCAAGCGCGCGGTGGTGAATGGAAAAGTGCTGTCGGTATCGGAGCGTATCGGCAATGCCCGGCTGGAAGCCATCAATGATGATCATGTGGTAATGACGCGGGCCGGACAGCGCTTTGTTCTGCGCCTGGCCATTCCCGCTATCAGGCAGGAAAGTGATAGTGATGAGTAAGAAATTGCTGATAACACTGGTGATGCTGCAGCTGGTGGTGAGCACTGGCTGTGCCTCGCTGTACCGGCCCAAACATCCGGCCAAAGTGCCTGCGCCTGCTCAGGAGCAGCCGGCCACGCCCACGCCCAGCCAGTCGCCGGAACCGGTTCCTGCCACACCGGTGGTGCCATCGGCACCGCGCTTTGATGTGACGGCGACGGATACACCTGCCCGGGAGTTTTTCATGAGCCTGGTGGCGGGCACCAGCGTGAACATGGTGATTCACCCGGAGGTCACCGGCAATATCAGCATCCTGCTGCGCCGCGTCACGCTGGAAGAAACATTGCGGGCCGTACGCGATGCGTATGGCTATGACTACATCCAGAAGCCCTATGGCTACCAGATCATGCCCCGCAGCCTGCAAAGCCGGGTATTCCGCATTAACTACCTGAACATCCATCGGCAGGGCTTTTCGTCCACATCGGTCAGCAGTGGCGAAATCAGCAAGAGCAGTCAGGGTTCCAGCGACAACACCACGTCCAGCAGCAGTGAAAGCAGCGAGACGGTCAAGAGCAGCAACATCAAGACCGAATCCAGAGCCGCATTCTGGCAGCAATTGCAGAACACCCTGAGCGTGCTGGTGGGCAGTGGCGATGGTCGCAGCGTGATTGTCGATCCGGTATCCGGTATTGCCGTGGTGAAGGCGTTGCCAGCGGAATTGCGCGAGGTGGAAACCTTTCTGGAGCATGCGCAGCTGAGTCTGCAGCAGCAGGTATTCATTGAAGCCAAGATCATCGAAGTGCAGCTGTCGGAAGGTTACGCCAATGGTATACGCTGGGATACGTTCAATGCCCTGGCTGGCAGCAACAACCGGGTAGGTGGTGGGCTGGAAGCGGCTGATTTTTCCAACGTGATTGGCCAGAACGTGAATCTGATTGGTGGTGTGTTTACCCTGGATGCGCGTTTTACTGACTTCAACGCGGTGTTGCAGTTGCTGCAGTTGCAGGGTGATGTGCAGGTGCTGTCGAGCCCGCGCATTTCCACCCTGAACAACCAGAAAGCCGTGATCAAGGTGGGCACCGACGAATTCTTCGTTACCGATATTTCCAGTACAACCACCACCACCTCATCGTCCACCAGCGATACGCCGGATGTGACGCTGACGCCGTTCTTTTCCGGTATTGCACTGGATGTGACGCCGCAGATTTCCGAGCGCGGCGAAGTGATTCTGCATGTGCATCCATCGATCACCGAAGTGGTTGAAAAGATCAAGGATATCGGCCTGGGTGATGAAGATCTGTCGTTGCCGCTGGCTTATTCGACAATTCGGGAAACCGACAGCATCGTGCGGGCCCGTAATGGTCAGGTGGTGGTGATTGGCGGGTTGATGCAGGATTCATTCAAGGAGGAAATTTCCTCGATTCCACTGCTGGGGGATATTCCCTGGATCGGTGAGCTGCTGTTCAGCCAGCATCTGCAGCGCAAGGTGAAAAGTGAACTGGTGATCCTGCTCAAGCCACACGTGATCGTGAACGACGACTGGTCGCCCCATGCGGATGGTGTGATCGACCGCTTCCAGCCCTATTTTGGTGATATGGATCAGTCACCCATCGTGAAAGATGACGGTACCACGGTGGTGCCGCAGCCGATGGCGGAGTGAGTGGTGATGGAGCCGTCCCGCGCGCCTAAAGTCCGCATCGGAGATTTGCTGGTTTCCAAAGGTCTGATTGTCGAGGAGCAGCTGAAGCGTGCGCTCGACGAGCAGAAACGCACCGGCAAGAAAATCGGCAAGGCGGTGGTGGACCTGGGATTTGTCAGCGAAGCCCAGCTGCTGCAGACGCTGGCGTCTCACTTTGGCTATCCGTTCGTGGATCTGGCCCGTTTCCGCCTCAACAACGAGCTGATCAAGACCCTGCCGGAAACCTATGCCCGCCGTTTTCGCGCCATTGCGCTGAGCGAACAGCCCGATGGCATGCTGGTGGGCATGGCCGATCCGCTGGATCTGCTGGCGATTGATGAACTGCAGCGCCTGTTGCGGCGTCCGGTGCAACCGGCGTTTGTGAAAGAGCAGGAACTGCTGGATGCCATGGATCGGGCCTATCGTCGCTCCGAGCAGATTGCGTCCATCGCGGTGGAGCTGGATTCGGAACTCAGCACCACGGATTTCGACCTCGATAATCTGGCTACCACGACTGATACCGCCGAAGCGCCGGTGGTGCGTCTGCTGCAAAGCATTTTTGAAGATGCTGTACAGGTGCGCGCGTCGGATATTCATATCGAGCCGGACGAAACCGTGTTGCGGGTGCGCCTGCGCATCGATGGCGAACTGCAGGAACAGGTGATGAAGGAAAAACGCATCGCACCTGCGCTGGTGTCGCGCCTGAAGATCATGTCCGGGCTGGATATTTCGGAAAAGCGTTTGCCTCAGGACGGCCGTTTCAACGTGCGTGTTCTTGGCAAGAGTATCGATGTGCGTCTGTCGACCTTGCCGGTGCCCTATGGTGAGTGTGTGGTCATGCGTCTGCTGGATCAGTCGGCGGGCATGCTGTCGATGGAAAAACTGGGCATGCCCCAGCAGATTCGCAGTCGTTTTGAAAATCTGGTGCAGCGTCCCTACGGCATGGTGCTGGTGACAGGCCCAACCGGTAGCGGTAAAACCACAACGCTGTATGCCGCGCTGAATCTTCTCAACATTCCAGAGCGCAAGATCATCACGGCGGAAGATCCCATCGAATACCGGTTGTCGCGTATCAATCAGGTGCAGATCAACAGCAAGATCGGGCTGACCTTTGCGTCCGTATTGCGTACCGCATTGCGTCAGGATCCGGATGTGATTCTGGTGGGCGAGATGCGGGATCACGAAACCGCCGAAATCGGCTTGCGGGCAGCGATGACGGGGCACATGGTGCTCTCGACGCTGCACACCAACGATTCTGTGTCCACCGCGATGCGGCTGATCGATATGGGCTGTGATGCGTTTCTGGTGGCATCGTCATTGCGGGCGGTGATTGCCCAGCGCCTGGTGCGGCGTATCTGCGAATATTGTCGTCAGCCTTATCAGCTGACGCCGCAGGAAATGACCTGGCTGGGCAACATCGACAGCACGGCGCTGGACGCGTCTTTTGTGAAAGGTATTGGCTGCCATCACTGCAACAATACCGGTTACACCGGCCGTATTGGTGTGTACGAACTGCTGGAAATGGATGAGCTGCTACTGTTTGCGCTGCGCAAGGGTGATGCGGCGGAATTCGCCCGGGCAGCAGCGAACAACCCCCGTTTTCGCAGCCTGGCCCAGTGTGCGCTGGATTACGCGCGCCAGGGGGTGACAACGGTACAGGAAGTCTTCCGGATATCGGCGTCGCTGGATGAAAGTCCGGCCGCCGCGGTGTGACGGGGTGAGCCATGCGCTTTGATTATCGTGGTCGCAATCGACAGGGCGAACTGGTGACCGGCACGGTGGATGCCGCCAACGCCGACGCCGCTGCCATGCTGCTGCAGAATCAGGCGATCATTCCTACCGCGATTGAGCAGGCGCGGGAAGTCAAAACGAAAGCCGGCATTGATTTCAGCAAGTTGCTGGCAAAGAAAACCGTCGGCTTCGATGATCTGGTCATGTTCTGCCGCCAGATGCGGGCGCTGACCCGGGCCGGCATTCCGATCATTCAGGCCATCAGCGGGTTGGCGGACATCAGTCGAAACGATGTACTGAAAGGCGCCCTCGGGGATGTGTCGACGCGTCTGGCGACCGGACAGACGCTGGCGAATGCACTGAGTGCCCACGGCAAGATATTCAACAGCATGTTCGTCAGCATGATTCATATCGGCGAAAACACCGGCAAACTGGATGAAGCCTTTGCCAAGCTGATCGATCACATTGCACTGGAGCGGGAAACCCGTAACCGCGTATCCCAGGCCATGCGCTATCCCATCGCGGTGATCTCGGCGATGGTGATCGCCATGTTCATCGTGAACCTGTTTGTGATTCCGCAGTTTGCCAAGGTATTCAAAAAGGTGGGTGCTGATCTGCCGCTGCCGACCCAGTTTCTGGTGGCGATGTCGGAATTCACGGTGGCGTACTGGTGGCTGATTCTGGGCACTATTGTCGGCGGTCTGTTTGGATTTTTTCGTTATATCAACACCAAGGAAGGCCGCTTTTGGTGGGATCGGGTCAAGATGCGCATTCCGATCATCGGCAGCATTTTCGAGCGGGTGGCGCTGTCGCGTTTCGCCCGCAGTTTTGCCATGACCTTCGAGTCCGGTGTGCCCATCCTGCAGGCCCTGGCCATCGTTGCGCCCACGGTAGGCAACCAGTATATCGCCTATCACATTGATTCCATTAGGCGTGGTGTTGAGCGCGGGGATTCGCTGGCGCGCACCTCGGCGGCGGCCGGCATTTTTTCCGAACTGGTGTTGCAGATGATTGCCGTAGGGGAAGAAACCGGCTCCCTCGACAAATTATTGCATGACGTAGCCGATTTTTATGACGAGGAAGTGGATTACGACCTCAAGCGCCTGGCCGACGCGATCGAACCTATCGTGCTGGTTTTTCTGGGAATTCTGGTGCTGGTACTGGCGCTGGGCGTGTTCCTGCCGATGTGGGAACTCGGCGGTGCAATGAAACGCGGCTGATGTAGCGCCAAGCGGTTGTAACGATTCGTTAAACGGTCTGCAGGTTTCATACGGTGGACTATAGTTAAGGCAGGTTACTCACGTGAATATGACTGGAAATACCGTGGTTTTAACGTCTGGTTTGCAGGGCTATCGGTGCCCGTCGCGCGATGACATGCGCGGCTTTACGCTGATCGAAATGGTGGTGGTGATTGCGCTGATTTCGATTCTGGCGGCGGTGGCCTTGCCGCGCATGCTGGAAACCTACGACAACGCCCACGAAGCGGCGGTACTGGGTGCGGGCGGGGCAATGGCATCCGCCGTCGTGCTGGTGCGTGCGCAATGGGTAGCCAATGGCAGTTCGCTGGCTGTAACCGGCGTGCAGGGTTTTGGCAACGATGATGTGGCCACCAGTGCGGATGGCTGGCCCACGGATGTTGGTCAGGGTTCCGGTTCCAGCGCCAGCGCGGTGATGGACAGTCCCGAACGCTGTGTTCGCATCTGGCAAGGTGTGCTGATTGCCAATGCCCCGTCGGTGTCCACCAACATCGCAGTCAATTCGGATTATCTGGTCGATACGGTCAACGGCAACTGTCGCTACACCTATCGCCGCACGGATGATGGCAGCAATATCGTCTACAACGCCAGGACCGGCGAAGTGGTTACCAATATTTAACGCATGGTTGAACAAGAGGTGTTACCAATGAAAAAGCAACAATCCGGTTTTACCCTGATCGAACTGATCATGGTGATTGTTATTCTGGGTATTCTGTCGGCGTTTGCGTTGCCGCGGTTTGCGGATTTGAGTGGTGATGCTGAAAGAGCATCCATCGAAGGCGCACTGGGTTCGGTGAAATCTGCGTCTGCAATCGCGCATGCTGCTGCGTTGGCGGGTGGCCAGACAGGTGCGACCGGGACGGTATCACTTGAAGGTCAAACGATTGCGCTCGTTCATGGCTATCCGGGTGGAACGTTGGACGCTAACGTCGCCGACACCACAGGGAGACATCTGCATCTGCTAGCGGGTTGCGGACGTTACACATGCTCGCAGAGTGCTGCAGGGGTAATTGCGATTACTGGTGGAGCTTGTTCATTTACGTACACTCAACCGGCATCTGCAAATACGTCACCCACTATCGGCGCGATAACCGGTTGCTGATTTGTGAATGTGGTGGATGTTTGCATTGCGTGATGACTCAGGCTTCACCCTGATCGAACTCATCACTGTCATCGCCATTCTCGGGGTCCTGGCTGTTGTGGTCGGACCCCGTTTTGCGTCTACTGACGTATTCGAAGCGCGCACGTTCTACGACGATGTACTGCAGGCGATCCGCTATGCCCAGGCCAAAGCCAGCGGGACCGGTTGTCTGACCCAGATCGATTTCACTGCCAGTGGCTTTCGCGTGCAGGTGGATAGCGACTGCAACAGTGCCAATGGTCTCAGTCTGGCCGATATCACCAGTCCGGATGGCTTTAACGCGGGCTATACGGAATTGTCGACACTCCCCGCCGGTGTAACCTATTCAGCCACGGTGGACCCATTGGTGTTCGACCCCGAAGGGCGCGCCCGCAACAGCAGCCTCGCAGTGCTGTCCTCGACGGCGCAGATCACCGTTGGCAGTGAAACGATCCATATCGACGGAGCAACCGGCTATGTCCGCTAACGCGCGCGGTTTGACGCTGGTAGAGCTGGTGATGGCCATTGCCCTCTCGGGCATTCTGGTGGTGGCGCTGATGTCATCGTACAGCTCGATCGTTGGCCGCAGTAGTGATCCGATGATTCGCGCCCAGGCGCTGGCCATTGCCGAATCGTTTCTCGAGGAAGCCAGCGGCAAAGCATTTCTGGATCCCGCCACCGGTAGCCGTTGTCCTGCCCCGGAATCGTCGCGCAGCAGTTTCAATAACGTGTGTGATTACAACGGTTACAGCGCTTCCACCATCACCTTGCCGACCGGTGCTGCTGTCAGTGGGCTGACCGGTTATGCCGTAGCGATCAGTGTCGCTGCCATTGCCAGCGGCGAGCTGGGTGCCGTGCCCACCACCTGTGCGCTCAAAATTACCGTAGCGGTCACGAGTCCCCTGAATGAAACCCTGTCGGTTACCGGATACCGGACGGATTATGAATCCACGCCAGCCTGCAGCTGATCGGATCAGCGGATTCACACTGGTTGAGCTGGTCATCGTGATTGCGATTACCGGTGTGGTGGCTGTGCTGGCTTCAACGCTGGTGGGGCGGCAGATGGAAGGTTATGTTGATACGTCGCGGCGGGCGACGCTGGTGGCCAGGGCCGATGGCGCGTTGCGTCAGATGGCACGCGAGCTGCGAAATGCGGTGCCCTATTCGATTCGCATCAGTGGTAATGCCATCGAAAGGATTCCCATCGAAACGTTCGGACGCTATCGTCGCTTCAGCGGCGCGCTGGCAGAAGATCCGCTGGATTTTTCCGGGGTTGATGCACAGTTTGATGTCATTGGTCCGTTGCCTGCGCTGGCAGCCGGGCAGCGTCTGGTGATCGGCAATACACCTGCAGCGGCCAGTGGCTTCAATGTTTACCAGAACGCGAGCGACGGCAGTGTGTTGCCTGCGGGTGCCCACGTCATTACGCCAGCGTCGATGACACTCTCCATCAGCGGGCCGACTGTGACGCTGGGCAGTGGCTTCCAGTTTTCCCAGGATTCGGTTGCCAGCCGTTTCTTTGCGGTATCCGGCGCGGCCAGTTACATCTGCAATCCGGGTACCGGTCAGATCAACCGTTATGCCAGCTATGGCATTCAGTCCAGTCAACCGGTTGCAACGGGTGCGGCACCACTCTCGACGGCGTCGACCGCATTGCTGGTGGACAGTGTCAGTAGCTGCAGTTTTGGTTACACCGCGCTGGATCTTATCCATGGACTCGTCACGATTCAGCTGCAGTTGAGTGAAGGCGGCGAAACCATCTCGCTGGTGCGCGTCATTCAGGTGGAGAACCGGCCATGATCCGCAGGCAATATCGTAATGGCTTTGCATTGCCAGCGGTGATTTTCCTGATGGTTGTAGTGGCGTTGCTGGTGGCGTACATGAGCCGTCTGCTGACCTCGAAACGGCCGCTGGTAATCTGGCATTGCTGGGTACCCGGGCATATTGGGCGGCGCAGGCTGCCAATGAGTGGGCCGCCTACGAAATCAATCGTAACAGCAGCTGCCCGGCTGCACCGGCGAATTTCACCATCAACGGCTTTCGGATTGCGTTCAGTTGTGCCGCCACGCCTATCTGGAAGGCGGTGTCAGCGGTGTGATTTTTGAAGTGAGTTCGCGGGCGGTCTATGGCACCAGTCCCGCCGATGCGGATTATGTTTCACGGACCCTGGAAATGGTGCTGGATGTTCAGTAGAGCGCTGCTTGCACTGTGGTTATGTCTGTTGCCGGTTTCGCTGACCTGGGCGGCGGCCTGCGATGCCATCTGGCCGGCACGGAGCACGCCTAATGCAACGGTGACGCCCACGTTGCCGAATTTCACCGGTACGGGCGCCTGACCTGCGCGCAGTTTGGGTACCGGCGATTATCACTATGGTGCGACAACGGTAACCATCGGTGACCTGACTGCCAGTGGTGGAACCTCGACCCGGTTGTATTTCAATGGCAACCTGGTGGTCGGTGGATCAACGGATCTAAATCAGGGCGGTGCGCCCGAAGATCTGATCATCATCGTCAACGGCAATCTCACGTTCACCAGCGCGGCAGCGCGCGACCGTGTCAATGTCAACGCCATTATCTACGCGACAGGCAATGTCACCCTGACCGGTGATACGCGGGTCACGGGAAGCGTCACCGCGGGTGGTTCTATCAATGTTCCCGGTCAGATCACCTATGATGCTGCCGCGGTGGCCAATGCGGATTTTGGCGGGCTTTGTGGTACAGGCTCCGGGCCGGTGCTGGATTATGTCAGCACCGTCTGCGGTGATTCGCGGGGATTGCTGGTAAGTTTCAGCGCCGCGACAGGTCAGGAGCGGCTGAGTTCGTCAGTGGAAGTGATTGGCAATTATCAGCTGGTGAGTTCGAGTGGTGCCTCTGTTGCGATCACGCGCGCCGAACTGGCGGACAACGGCTATGACGTGATTCTGACCACCGCCACTGCGCTGATCGAAGGAACCCGCTACACCCTGACCGTTAGCAATGTCAGCGACGAGCTGGGTGCGGTACTGGCGTCGGCGAGTGATACCGTGTACTACACGGCAACCCAGTCCGGTATCGTTGGCAGTTACTTCAACAATACGACGTTAACCAACCCGGTGACCCGCACCCAGATTGACACCAGCATTGATGATAACTGGGGCTGGTTTGATACGCCTTTCGGGACCGGTTCCGGTGGCTTCTCCATACGTTGGGTAGGCTTCTTCGAGCCTGCTGTAACGGGCTCCTATCAGTTTCGTACGGTGAGCGATGATGGTGTGCGGTTATGGGTTGATGATCTTTCATCAGCGGTCATTAACAACTGGACCAATCATGCCGCTACGACCGACAGCAGTGGCGCCTATACGCTGACTGCAGGGGAGCGTTACCCTTTCGTACTGGAGTATTACAATCGCAGCGCAAACTTTGAGGTGGGCGAAATCCGTCTGGACTGGCGGCTCAACAGTGGAACCTATCGTACCGTCAATAGCGCAAGCCCCAATGGCCTGGGTGTTTATACCTGCAGAGTGGCGCCCGATGCTACCAATGGATTGGTCGTGGAATATCGTCTCGACGGACCGGTGTGGAATGGTAGTGCCAATGAGGTGGTGGACTCTTCGGGGCTGAACGCCAACGGCAACACGGTGAATGGAACCGTGAATGGTCCGGCACGCATCTGTAACGGTGCGATCATGAACGGTACCAATTTCATTCGCATTCCGGACAACAACGACATTGATCTGACGGACGAACTCACGGTCACGGCTTGGATCAACCTGACCAGTCTGGGCACGGAACTGAAATCCATCCTGTCAAAAGATGAGAACTATGAATTTCATATCAATAATACCGGAGCCATCTACTGGTGGTGGAACAGCAATGCCGGCACGCGCTCATTCACGTCGGGCACGGCGCGCATTCGACTTGGCCAATGGGAACATGTGGCTATCGTTTATCGCAATGGTCGTCAGAGTATTTTTCTGAATGGCGTCGAGGTGGCGTTTCGTACCTACAGCGGTGAGCGCCTGGTTACCAATGCTGATCCACTGGAGATCGGTGCTGACCAGGGGCTGACCAACCGAAACTGGATTGGCTCCATCGATGAAATCAAGATATTCAAAAAAGCACTGATCGCCACCGACATCCAGGCCATCATGAACGAGACGCGCACCTGTCCGAGCGCGCTGGATCGCTTCTCTGTTTCCGCTGCTGCAACGGCCAGTGTCTGTGCACCCACCACCGTGACAGTAACTGCATTGCAGGCGGATGGATCTACTTATACCGGTTACACGGGCTCTATCAATCTGGAAACCAGCAGCGCGCACGGCAACTGGGCCAGGGGCAGCGGCAATGGTGTCCTGTCGCCAAATCCTGACACCGACGATAACGGGCTGGCGCAGTACACCTTCGTTGCTGCCGATAATGGCAGGGTCAACCTGCAATTGAGTAATACCCATGCCGACCGTTTGACAGTAACGGCGACGGACACGGGCGGCACTGCCACGGGCACTTCGGCGGCGATCCAGTTCAGTGAAAATGCCTTCCAGATCAGTGTGGCAGACAGTCTTAACACTGACATTGTCGCCGGTCGTGATCATGGGATTCAGATTGAAATGCTGCGACGTGACCCTGTCACCGGCAGTTGCGGCCGATTCCTTGAATACAACGGTGATTTTTCCCTGAAGGCATGGCTTACCAGTTCGGGCGCGGTGCCGTCCAGTGTCGCGCCCAGCGTCTCAACAACCACCACGCCGGTACAGCTGCCATTCGCACTGCCTGCGAGCAATAACGTGACGCTGAATTTCGTGCAGGGGCTGGCAGCGGCCAACTGGATCACCACGGATGTCGGTCAGTACCGTTTCAATCTGCTGGATGACAGCAGTGGACTGGTGGTGGATCTCAACGATGAGCCGCTGGATGTCACGGGCAGCAGCGCGCAATGGACCACGCGGCCGTTTGCGTTAGATGTGCAGGCGACCGGTAACCCCGCTGCGGCCAACGCCAGTGGTGCAGCCTTTGTGAAAGCGGGAGCGGATTTCCCTGTCACGGTCAGAGCCGTTTTGCATCAAGCCAGCGATGATACCAACGATGATGGTTATCCCGACACGGGTGCAGTCCTGTCCGATAACGGCGCGACACCGGCGTTTGGTTCGGAAGGCGAATCGGTCGTGTTGAGTTCCAGCCTGTTACTGCCGGCCGATCCTGCGGCCCATGATCCGGGTGTGTCCGGTGGTACTACGCTGAACAGTTTCGTCGCCGGCAGCGCCAACGCCACGCTGCGCTATGAAGAGGTCGGTATCATTCAGCTGAATGCCGCCTTGGCAGACAACAGTTATCTGGGCAGCAGTGCCGTCACCGGTCGTATTGATCGCGTCGGCCGTTTTTATCCGGATTATTTCACCGTGGTGGATAACGCACCGCAATTGCGTGATGGCACCGGCAGCTGGGATTGTGGCTTCACGTATCAGGGTCAACCTTTCGGGTTTGTCAGCGAACCACAGCTGACGGTGCAGGCCCATAGCGTTACCGGACAGATTACCCGGAACTACTCCTCGGACTTCTGGAAACTCGCTGAGCCACAGCACACGTTGCTGCTGGATGTGTCCAGCCTGCCCACCGGTTCGGTCTGTGAAAGTGGCGGCAGTGTGGTGGCAGGCTGCTTCGACAGCAACAGCGCCAGCGTGTCCCGCAACTGGGTCAGCCATGCTGATTTCGATGGTGATGGCGTGCTGGTGTTCGGTACCCACGACATGACCATCAACAAATTGAATGTCACGCCGGACGCGGGTGATGTGCCCTATGATCCTGCGGTGGATATGGTGATTGCGGCAGCGCAGTTTACCGATAGCGATGGTGCCTGCTACAAGGTTGGTGCCAGCTGTGCGGATTTTCGTATCGAGAATGTTGTCCATGCCACAGCCACCGTCAGTCATCTGCGCTGGGGGCGGGGCTGGGTCGACAGTGCAGTGGGTTCCGTCATGACACCATTGCCAGTCACATTGCGGCTGCAATACTGGAACAGTGCCGGTGGCTTCCAGCTCAACGAGGGGGATGATGCGTTGCTCTGTGGTGGAACGACGGTGTTGGCACCGGATATCACCCTGTCGGATTTCACCGACCAGCTGGCGGCTGGCGAAACCAGTGTCAACGGGGTGTCACCGTTCCCCGGTTATCATGTGCTGACGCTGGCGGCGCCAGGCTATCAGGGAACCACACCCAATACCGGTCGGGTTCA
>JAWKZS010000027.1:0-61662 GCA_041395845.1 Gammaproteobacteria bacterium | reverse complement strand
TGGATCAGCGCGAATCCATGTTTTTCGGCACCCAGAACGCGTTCAAATCGGTGGTGGCCGCGCGGGTAGCCGCCCTGCTGGCGTGGGCGAGCCGCTCCCATGGCGACCGCATCGGCGGATTCCTGTTCAACGATACCGACGTGCAGGAATTGCGGCCCAAAGAAGGCAAGAAAGGCATTCAAACCTTTTTCCGCATGCTGATCCAGTTCAATCAGATGCTGGAAGGCCGCTGTGATCCCCGCGGTGGTTCAAGACAATCCATCACCCAGGCCCTTGGCGGCCTCAATCAGGTAGTACGTCCCGGCAGCCTGATTTTTCTGATCAGTGATTTCCAGCATTTCGACGATATTACACTGCAGCATCTGAGCTTGTGCGCCCGTCACAGTGATCTGATTGCCATCCAGATTCAGGATCTGATGGAGCGACAGCTGCCGCCACCGGGCACCTACGGTTTCAGCGATGGCGAACGCAATGTGCGGATCAACACCTCGGCCCGCGATCTGCGCAAGGACTATTCGCTGCGTTATGTAGAGCGGCAGACGCGCCTGCGCGATCAATTGAGCAGTATCGCCGTGCCCCTGATCGAGATCGCCACTCACGACATTCTCACGGAGCGGCTGCGCGCAGCCCTCGGTCTGAAAGCCAAGGCAGGAGTCCGTCAATGAACGGCGCTGATCCGCTGGCAGAACTGCGCGACATTCACCTGCCCGACCCCGTGGGCTGGTGGCCGCCCGCGCCAGGATGGTGGCTGGTCGCTGCCCTGCTGTTCCTGGCGATGGCAGGGCTGGTCATCTGGCGCATCGTGCGTCATCGTCGTCTTGCATACAAACGCGAAGCGCTGGCCCAGTGGCAGACCATTCATGCCGCTTACCTGACTCACAAGGATGCGAGCCGGCTGCTGGCGGAGCTGTCGGTACTGCTGAAACGCACCTGCATCACGCGCTACGGCCGCGAACAGACCGCAGGGCTGACCGGGGAACAATGGCTGGCGTTTCTGGATCAAACCGGTAACAGCACCGAATTTTCCAATGGTGCCGGTCGCGCGCTGGTCAGCCAACGCTTTGTGCCGGATCCGCAGATCGACGGGCCGGCCCTGTTGAATGTCACCCTCGCTTGGTTGAAGAAACAATGCTGATCATTCTCAAGATGTGGTGGCCATTGCTGTTGTTCCCGCTGCCCTGGATTTTCCGGGCCCTGATGAAGCGGGCGGCAAGTGCCGACAACGGCATGCTGCGGGTTCCCTTTTTTGCCAGTATCAACGAACTGGCCAACAGCAAGGAACGCCAGGCGGGCAGCCACAGCCGAAGCATGCGGTTCCTGTTGTTCTGTATCTGGACACTGCTGGTGATCGCCGCTGCTGGCCCCTTGTATATCGGTGATCCGATCACGATTCGGGACAAGGCCCGCGACCTCATGCTCGCGGTGGATGTGTCGGGCAGTATGGTGTACCAGGACTTACGGGTGAAGGGTGAGCAGGTTGACCGTCTTACTGCGATCAAGCATGTGCTGCACGAATTCATTGAACGCCGTAACGGCGATCGCCTTGGTCTGATCCTGTTCGGCAGTCAGGCCTATCTGCAGACGCCGCTGACCTTCGACCGGGTGACCCTGCGCCAGCTGCTGGACGAAGCGCAGATCGGCATCGCGGGCAAGTCCACGGCCATAGGAGACGCCATCGGCCTGGCGCTGAAACGGCTGCAGGACCGCCCCAATGACAGCAAGGTGCTGATCCTGCTGACCGACGGCGCCAATACCGCAGGCGAAATCGCACCGCTGCAGGCGGCCAAGCTGGCCGCGCAGAAGGGCCTGAAAATCTACACCGTCGGGGTCGGTGCTGATGAAATGGTAACGCCCGGCATCCTGGGCACCCGCCTGGGTTCCCGCCGGATCAATCCGTCTGCCGATCTGGATGAAGAAACCCTGTCCGGCATTGCCCAGATCACTGGCGGCCGATATTTCCGCGCCAAGAGTACCGAATCCCTGCGCCAGATTTACCAGCTGCTGGATCAGCTTGAACCGGTGGAATCCGATCCGGAAACCTTCCGCCCCATTCGCGCACTCTATTACTATCCCCTGGGACTGGCACTGCTGCTGTCGGCCGCTCTCGCGCTGTCCAGCGTCCTTCGCAATGCACTGATGCATCGCGCCCTGCGTCAGCGCGAGCAGGCCATGGCGGGTCAGGAGTTGACGCCATGAATGCGCTGCTGACCGCCCTCCAGGATTTTCACTTTGTCCGCCCCTTCTGGCTGCTGGGGGCGTTTCCCGCCCTGCTGCTGGTGTATCTGCTGTGGAAGCGTCGGGCCGCTTATGGCAGCTGGGACAAGGTCATTTCACCCCATCTGTTGCCCCATCTGATCCAGGGCAGTCAGCGTGCCCAGAGCCGTACGCCGCTGATCCTGCTGCTGGTTGGCTGGCTGCTGGCCTGCATCGCCATGGCCGGGCCTACCTGGCAGAAACTCCCCCAGGCAGTGCAGAAAAAAATCGATGCCCAGGTGATCGTGCTGGATCTGTCCCTGTCCATGTATGCTACCGATCTGGCGCCCTCCCGTCTGATGCGCGCCCGCATGAAACTCAGCGATATTCTGCAGCGCAGCGACGAAGGCCTGACAGCATTGGTGGTCTACGCGGGCACATCCCATGTGGTGACACCGCTGACCGACGACAGCAACACCATTCTGAGTATGGTGGCCGCGCTATCGCCGGATATCATGCCCATCAAGGGAAGCGATCCCATCGGTGCCGTGAAAAAGGCGCTGGAAGTCTTCAAGCAGGGTGGCATCACGGAAGGCCGCATTCTGCTGATGACGGACAGCGTGCCCGCCAATTTCGTCGCCGAGCTGCAGCCTGTTATGAACGATGCCACACCGCTGTCGATCATGGGCATCGGCACCACCGATGGTGCTCCGATCGCCCTGCCCGATGGAACCTTCGTCAAAGGTGCCGATGGCCAGATCGTGGTACCCCGTCTTGCAATAGATGGACTCAAGCAGGCGGCACGCCAGCTGGGCGGGCGCTTCAGCACCATCAGCGCCACTGACGACGACATCAATTACCTGCTTGCTGACACCCGTCTGCTCGGTGGCAACGAAATCAAGGATTCCCGCCGCGAATTCGATGTGTGGGATGAGTTCGGTCCCTGGGTGGTGGCGCTGCTGCTGCCCTTCGCGGCACTGGGATACCGCCGCGGCTGGCTCGGCGCCCTGCTGCTGCCGGCGCTGACCGCTACCCTGTTACTGCACCCCCGCCCCGCCGCAGCGTTTGAATGGCAGGACCTGTGGCAAACCCCGGACCAGCAGGCGCAGGCATTACTGCGTCAGGGTGATGCCAAATCCGCTGCCGACACCTTCGAAGACAGCCACTGGAAAGGCACCAGTCATTACCGCGCAGGCAATTTTGAAGCCGCCGCTGACACCTTTGCCGGGCAACCGGACGCCGACAGCCAGTACAACCTGGGCAATGCACTGGCACGCCAGCAGAAATTCGACGAAGCCATCGCCGCCTACGAAAAATCCCTGCAACAGAATCCGGACAACGAGGACGCGAAATTCAATCTGGATCTGGTGAAAAAGCTCAAGGAACAACAGGAGCAGCAGCAAAACTCCCAGAACGACGATAACGCCGACCAGCAGGATCAGAAGCAGCAACAGGATCAGCAAAACGAGCAACAGGACCAAAATCAGGAACAGAACCAGGACCAGCAACAGAACCAGGATCAACAGGAACAGCAGCAAGATCAGCAACAGCAGGAACAAAACCAGCAGCAGAACGATCAACAGCAGAAGCAGGACGAGGAGCAACAGGACCAAAAGCAGCCTCAGCCCGACGAACAGACACCCGAAGACGAACAGGAACAATCGCAGCCCATGCCGCAGCCAAGGCCGGAAGACCTGGAACAGACCGAAGACCAGCAGGCGCTGGAACAATGGCTACGCCGGATTCCCGATGATCCGGGCGGTCTGCTGCGCCGCAAATTCCAGCAGGAAACCCAGCTACGCAAGGCACCGACCGACGGAGATTCAACATGGTAAGCCCGTTGCGCATCACGATCCTGTTGTTACTGATGCTCATCGCCCGCACCGGCTGGGCCGTGAATCTTGAAGTGACACTGGACAGCGCTGAAATTCAGGCCGGTGACACCGTCAACCTGACGGTCACCGTCGACGAACAATCCTTTGGTGAAGCGCCGGATTTCTCGCCTCTGAAAAAAGATTTCGAGATCCTGTCCAACCGTCAGAGCTCGCAGTTCAGCATGACCAATGGCCAGATCAAATCCTCATCGAGCTGGATTCTGACCCTGCTGCCGAAGACGGAGGGCTTCCTCGCGATTCCGCCCCTGCAGTATGGCAACGAATCCAGCAAGCCGCTGAAGCTGCATGTCACCCAGCGCAGTCAGGTGAATTCCGTCAACAGCAACGAAGTCATCTTTATGGACGCCCAGGTGGACAAGAAAGATGTCTACGTGCAGGAACAGGTGATCTACACGGTACGTCTGTATCGGCGCATCGACCTGCATGAGTCGTCCTACACGCCGCCAACGGTCGACAATGCCGTGATGGAAATGCTGGGCAACCAGCGCGAATACACCTCGACGGTTGATGGACGCAGCTACAAGATCATTGAATTGCGCTATGCCATTTTCCCCCAGCAAAGCGGCGAACTGGTGATTCCGCCCGCCAAGATCGTGGGCACGATTTTCCTCGCCAACAACCGCAGCTTCATGTTCGATCCGTTCAACGGCAAACAGATTCAGCGGGCTTCACCCGAATTGACGGTTCGCGTCAAACCGCAGCCGTCGAGCTACCCAGCGGGCAAGCCCTGGCTGCCAGCCCGCTCCCTGCAGTTGCGCGAAACCTGGACGCCGGATTCGGCCGACTGGAAAGTGGGCGAACCGGTTACCCGGCAGGTTGTATTGGAAGCGGAAGGACTTGCCCCGTCAGCCTTGCCGCCGATTACCGTACCGGAACTCCCTGGCATGAAGATTTACCCGGAACAGCCGGGCATCCAGAGCAACATCGGCCCCCGCGGCATGCTCAGCACGCGCACCGAGAATATCGCCATGATCGCCACCCAGGCGGGTAATGTGACCCTGCCAGCCATAGAGGTCACCTGGTGGGACGTGGACGAACAACAGCTGAAGGTCGCCCAATTGCCTGCCCGCGCCATCAGCATCAGTGGAGCCGCCCGCAAGACCCAGACCGATGCAGCACCCCAGGCACCCGTCGCGTCCTCTGCCGATGACACCGCCCCCGCTTCACTGGGTGGCGGTGAAGCCCCCATCACCTGGCAGTGGGTCGCGCTTGCGGCGGTGCTGCTGTGGCTGGTCACTGTCGCGGTTTTTGCCTATCTGCTGCGCCGGCGCCGCCCACAACCGGCAGCGGAACAGCCTCCGGAGCCGGCCTACTCCAAAGCCGCCGAAAAGGATGCCCGTAACCGTTTCCTGACTGCCGCCCGCGCCAACGATGCAAAAGCTGCCCGTTCAGGATTGATTGCCCTGTATCGTCAACGCTTTCAGACTGCTGCGATCCACAATCTGGATGATGTACTGGCCCGCACGCCCGCCCCCCCGCTGGCGCAAGCCCTGCGCGCGCTGGATGCCGCCCTCTACAAGTCAGATCGGCCCCAGGACTGGCAGGGCAAAGCACTGGCCGACGCCGTGGAACAGGCATTACAGCAGCAGGCACAACAGGCCACTGCAAAGCCCCCCAGCCTTGCCCCCCTGTTCCCCACCCAGGGTTGAGCGGGAACTGAGCAATCGGCCGACAAATCCCTGCTAAGCTGAAGAATGGAGTCGGGCTAAGAGCAGGCTGATAGGGATGGCGAAGGATGCTTACCGTTTGGGTTGGCTGATCGGGTGCTTTATTGCGCTCATAGCGGTGGTTTGCCCCGCCCTCGCAGAACCCGTCGACATCAGCCTCAACCAGCCCCAGCTTCCCGTCAGCAGCCGCCTCCATTACTGGCGCGAAACGACTCCGGCAATATCGATGGCAGAGATGATCAACCGCCATTCCGCCATTGAATGGTTGTCCGAAACCCGGTCCGTTCCGGATTACGGATTCAGCAGCGACATCATCTGGCTACGTCTGGAATTGCTGAACACGACGCCGGAAACGCTGCAGCGCCGGCTCGAAATCGATTACAGCATGCTCGACAAGGTCGAACTGGTGGTACTGGAAGGCCAATTGACCAGGCAGACCTATTTCACCGGCGATACCCTGCCTTTCGTGCAGCGGCCCATCATCAGTCGCAATCTGGTGTTTCCCCTCGAACTTCCGCCGCAGCGACAACTGACCCTGCTGTTCAGGGTGGAATCCACATCCGCCCTGCGCACCCCCATGACCCTGTGGGAACCCGCCGCGTTTGAGAACAGCCAGGACCTGCGGGATTTCGGCAACGGCCTGTTCTACGGCGGCCTGCTGATCATGACGCTCTACAACTTCTTCATCTGGCTGTCGGTGCGGCTGCGCAGCTACCTCTACTACGTGTTGTACGTCATTTCCTTCATTGCCCTGGCAGGCCAACTGGATGGCTACTGGTTCCGATTCCTGTGGCCTGACAATGTGTGGTGGCAAAACCAGTGCGTGGGGCCTTTCATACTGGCACCGATCGTGCTGGCGATGGAATTCAGCCGCCAGTTTCTGGAGCTGGCCCGGCACGCACCCCTGCTCAACCGGATCTTTATCGCCCATACGCTACTGGCGCTGGCAGGCACCCTGGCCGGCCTGTTTGTCGACTACCAGCTGCTGGTGCAACCCTCCATCCTGCTATCGATGCTGGGAGCCATACTGGTGCTGGGCAGCGGCATCATGATGCTGCATCGGGGTCATCGGGCGGCGCGTTTCTTTGTGGCGGCCTGGGGTGCATTGCTGGTGATGGTCGTGATCTACGATCTGAGCAAGCTCGGTATCATTCCCTCCAACAACATCACTGAAAGTCTGCTGAAGACCGGGGAATTCCTCGAAGTCCTGCTGCTGTCGTTCGCCCTTGCGGACCGCATCAACATCGAACGGGATGAAAAATCCAGAGCGGAAAAAGCTATCTACCAGGCCCAGGCCGAGAGTCGCGCCAAGAGCGAGTTTCTGGCCACCATGAGTCACGAAATCCGCACCCCCCTCAACGGCGTGATCGGCATGAGTGAAATTCTAAAAAGCGGTAACCTGGCGGATACGGAGCGCTATTACGCCAACGTCATCCACTCCTCCGGCAAGGCCCTGTTATCCATCATCAATGACGTGCTGGACCTGAGCAAAATCGAAGCGGGCAAGATGAGCATCGAGCATATCGAGTTCAATCTGGATGGCCTGCTCAACGACGTGATCCAGACCTTTTCGCTGGCAGCGGAACGCAAGCAGCTACCATTGCTCGTTCATGTAAATCCGGACGTGCCGGCCCAGCTGCATGGTGACCCCACCCGCATCCGTCAGGTGTTGCTGAATCTGGTGGGCAATGCGGTGAAATTCACTGAACGCGGCTATGTGAAAATTGATGTGACCTGCGAGCAGGCAGGATCGGACTTTCTGCTGCATTGCAGCGTGCAGGATACCGGCATCGGTCTTACCACTGATCAGCAGCAACAGCTGTTTCAGGCATTCAACCAGGCGGACGCCAGCATTGCGCGCCAATATGGCGGCACCGGTCTGGGACTCAACATCTGCAAGAAGCTGACGGAACTGATGGACGGTACCATTGGCGTCGAAAGCGAATACGGTACCGGCAGCCGTTTCCATTTTTCGGCACGGGTGAAGGCACTGCAGGATGACAGCGCTTTCTTCCAGCAATTCAGCGCCCACCGTGTCGTTGCTGTCTGCAACCAGCCCCATCTTCAGGCCCTGTTCCTGCAATTGCAGGCCGATGGCGCCCACCAGTTTGAGCTGGTGAGCACGTTCTACCAACTCAACAACCTGCTGCAGCGCCAGAACGTCGACGGCGTCATTATCGACGATGGCAGTGATCTGCACGCGGCACCCGATGTCATTGCCGCCGCCCTGAAGCAGATCCGCGCACAGACACCGGTAGTGCTGTTGACCGGCATGCAACCGACCAACCGCTTCAACCGCTCACTGTGCGCATTTCAGGTGGTGCGCAAGCCATTCACACCGTTGCACATGATACAGGCCCTGCTCGGCTACACCGATCGCCACAACAGCGAAACCATTTCCGATGAACTGCTGCAAGCCATGTCGCGCCTGCATGTGCTGGTGGCGGAAGACAATCCGGTCAACCAGTTGGTCACCCGTACCCTGCTGGAAAAAGCCGGTCTGCGCCCCGAGATGGTGGAAGACGGTGAAGCCGCCGAACAGGCCGCCACTACCCGACAATACGACCTGATTTTCATGGACTGCAACATGCCCAAGCAGGACGGCTATGCCGCCACCCGCGCCATCCGCCAGCATGAGCAGGCCAACGGACTGAAACCCGCCTGCATCGTCGCGCTCACCGCCAGCAGCATCGGCGACAAGGCCAGCAAGAGCATCGCGGCCGGCATGAACGAACACCTCACCAAACCGCTGGAACTGTCGGCACTGATTCAGTTCTTGCAACGCTACCTGCGTCAGTACAAATAAAAAGGGCTGGTTGTTGCCAACCAGCCCCTGCACACTTGCGATGTGCCAACTTACTGCTTGTTACACGAATGAATCAGATCAGGAGAACTGGTTCATGGTGTTGTCTTTACCGGCCGCCTTCAGAGCAGCTTCACCAGCAAAGTATTCCTTGTGGTCGTCACCGATGTCGGAACCGGACATGTTCTGGTGCTTAACGCAGGCGATACCCTGACGGATTTCCTTGCGCTGTACGCCAGCAACGTAAGCCAGCATGCCTTCTTCGCCGAAGTAGCCCTTGGCCAGGTTGTCGGTAGACAGGGCCGCAGTGTGGTAAGTCGGCAGCGTGATCAGGTGGTGGAAGATACCGGCCTGACGCGAACCATCTGCCTGGAAGTTCTGGATGCGACGATCTGCTTC
The DNA here is from genome assembly GCA_041395845.1 of Gammaproteobacteria bacterium. Lineage (GTDB taxonomy): Bacteria > Pseudomonadota > Gammaproteobacteria > Pseudomonadales > Ketobacteraceae > Ch67. The sequence continues at coordinate 52,705 of JAWKZS010000027.1, read as the reverse complement.
CAGCGCCAGTTCGCTGCTATCGTAATCCACGCTCATCAGCTTGGCACGATCGTAAGCAGACAGATCCTTGCCTTCAGCCTGCCATGCATCGAATACCTGCTGACGGAAGTTCAGGGTCCAGTTGAAGGACGGGCTGTTGTTGTACACCAGCTTGGCGTTCGGGATCACTGCACGGATGCGGTCAACCATGCCCTTGATCTGGCCAACGTGCGGCTTCTCGGTTTCGATCCACAGCAGGTCTGCGCCGTTCTGCAGGCTGGTGATACAGTCCAGAACGCAGCGGTCTTCACCAGTACCAGCGCGGAACTGGAACAGGTTGGACGGCAGGCGCTTGGGGCGCAGCAGCTTGCCATTGCGGTTCAGGATCACGTCGCCGTTCTTCATGTCGGCCGGAGAAACTTCTTCGCAATCCAGGAAGCTGTTGTACTGGTCGCCCAGGTCGCCCGGCTGCTTGGTGTAAGCGATCTGCTTGGTCAGGCCTGCACCCAGAGAGTCGGTACGGGCAACGATAACGCCGTCGTCAACGCCCAGCTCCATGAACGCGTAACGAACCGCACGGATCTTCGCCAGGAAGTCTTCGTGGGGAACGGTTACTTTACCGTCCTGGTGACCGCACTGCTTCTCATCGGAAACCTGGTTTTCCAGCTGGATACAGCAGGCACCGGCTTCGATCATCTTCTTGGCCAGCAGGTAAGTCGCTTCTGCGTTACCGAAACCGGCGTCGATGTCAGCAATGATGGGTACAACGTGAGTTTCGAAATTGTCGATCTTCGCCTGAACAGCCTTCTCTTTGGCAGCGTCGCCAGCAGCGCGGGCAGCATCCAGTTCGCGGAACAGACCACCCAGTTCGCGGGCGTCAGCCTGGCGCAGGAAGGTGTACAGTTCTTCGATCAGACCAGGAACAGAAGTCTTTTCGTGCATGGACTGGTCAGGCAGCGGGCCGAACTCGGAACGCAGGGCTGCAATCATCCAGCCGGACAGGTACAGGTAACGGCGCTTGGTAGAACCGTGGTGCTTCTTGATGGCGATCAGCTTCTGCTGGCCAATGAAGCCGTGCCAGCAACCCAGAGACTGGGTGTACTGAGAGGAGTCCTTGTCATACGCAGCCATGTCTTCGCGCATGATCTTGGCAGTGTACTTGGCCACGTCCAGACCGGTCTTGAAACGGTTCTGCAGACGCATGCGAGCCACGTACTCGGGGCTGATGCTTTCCCAGCTCGGGCCATTGGCGGAAATAACAGAAGCAGCCTGGTCAATGGTGCTTGAGTAGTTGGACATGGTGAATCCTCTTGGTTTGGGATTTGTGAGTTGCAGCAGGACAGCCCTGTTCTGCAAGTGCTGGCCATTCTATCGGGGCACAACTCATAAAAGAAATTAATAGATCGTATAGTGGGTATTTTTGTTATGAATACCCGCTACAACCCAGGAACGACGCGGCCTCCAGCACTGCCGGAGGGATTCCATGACTACAGGGTCGTATTTTTATAGTTCAACAACGGCGGTTTGTCAGGGTAATTGAGCGAACAAATGCTCATAAAAAAAGGGCCGTGAAGTTGCCCCACGGCCCTTTCCTTTTATCGCTGTTTTCAGGACGCCGCTTTGGCTTTGCCCTTGGTGAAGTCCTTGCTGCGGATCAGGAAGTGCGCCAGTGCTGGCAGCAGCCAGATCGCACCGATCATGTTCCAGACGAACATGAAGGTCAGCAGGATACCCATATCGGCCTGGAACTTGATGTCAGAGAAGATCCAGGTGCCCACACCGATCGCCAGGGTCAGACCGGTGAAGCACACCGCCTTGCCCGTGACCCGCAGGGTTTCGAAGTAGGCTTCGTCCAGGGTCAGGCCATCCTCCATGAAACCTTTCAGACGGGTATAGATATAGATGCCATAGTCGACCCCGATACCCACGCCCAGCGCGATCACCGGCAAGGTTGCCACTTTCACGCCGATACCCAGCACGGTCATCAGGGCATTACAGAGCACCGTGGTCAGGACCAGTGGCACCATCACGCACACCACCGCACGCCAGGAACGGAAGGTGATCAGACACAGGGTGGTTACCACACCGTACACCAGGATCAGCATGGTGACCTGAGCGCGGGAAATGGTCTGGTTGGTGGCCGCTTCTACCCCGGCATTACCGGAAGCCAGCACGAAGCGCGCTACCGCCGGATCATCTTCCACCTTGGCAAACTCGCGCACCGCCTTGACGACCCGGTTCAGCGTCGCCGCCTTGTGATCTTCCAGGAACAGGATGACCGGTGCCAGACTGCAGGCCACGTTCATCAGACCGCTGGGCAGGTTCTGCATGGAGTTGTTGAGGATGTCCTGTTCTTTCGACAGCTGGGCCCACTTCCAGTTGCCTTCGTTGAAACCGGTGATGACCAGCTTGGACACCGTCACCAGGGACAGCGCAGACTGCACGCCCTTGACGTTTTCCATGTGCCACATGAAGCGGTCGATCTTGTCCATCGCCTCGACGCTGCTGCAACCCTCTTCCGGCGTCTCCACCATCACTACCAGCACATCGGCGCTGACGGAATAGCGGGTATTGATGAACATGTCATCCTGGTTATAACGGGATTCCGGCCGCAATTCCGGCGCACCGGGGTCCAGGTCACCGATCTTCAGATCCTTGCCGATGTACAGGCCCACACCAGCACCGATGGCTGCAATCAGCAGCGACACGGTAGCCGCACGGCCAGTCGCAAAATGGGAAATGGCGCGCCAGAACTTGGGATCGCGCTGCTGCTTCTTCAGCACCGAGTTGACGGCACCACGCCCCACACCCAGGAACGACAGGATCACCGGCACCAGCACCAGGTTGGTCAGGATGATCACGAACACACCCAGACAGGCTGCAACCGCCAGATCCTGGATGACGCGGATCTCGATCACATACAGGGTCAGGAAACCGATCGCGTCACTCACCAGCGCCAGAATGCCCGGCACATAGAGGGCGCGAAAAGTCAGACGGGCCGCCAGCAACTTGTCGGATACCTTGGTCGACTCCACCGCAAACTCGTTGATCAGCTGCACTCCATGGCTGACACCGATAGCGAACACCAGGAACGGAACCAGCATGGAATACGGATCGATGCCATAACCCAGCAGCGTCAGGATACCCACCTGCCAGATCACAGCAATCACCGAACACAGGATGACAGTGATGGTGCTGCGAATACATTTGGAATCGAGCAACAGCAGCACGAAGGTAATGCAGATGGCGATAATGAAGAACAGCACAACCCCGGTGGCACCGTTGATCAGGTCACCGACTTTCTTGGCAAAACCGACGATGTGAATCTTGTACTTGTCGCTTTCGAAACGCTGGCGGATCTTCTCTTCCAGGGTATCCGAGAACTGCTTGTAGTTGATCTTTTCCGGGCTGCCCTCCGGGTATTCAATCAGCGGCACGTAGACGATGGCGGATCTGAAATCATCTGCCACCAGACGACCCACCTGACCGGACCGCAGCACGTTCGCCTGCAGCTGCTGGATGGATTGTGGCGATCCGTCGTAGGTCGGGGGAATCACCTCGCCGCCGCGGAAGCCTTCTTCAGTCACTTCGACCCAACGCACGTTGGGAGTCCACAGGGACGCCACCTTCGACTTGTCGACGCCGGGCAGATAAAACACTTCGTCAGTGACCTGACGCAGCACTTCGAGAAACTCCGCTTCAAAGATGTCGCCCTGGGTGTTGGCCACCGCGATGCGGATGTCGTTACCCAGCGACAGTTCATCCTTGTGTTTGAACAGGTTCTGAATGAACTCGTGCTTGAGCGGTACCATCTTGCGCAGATCGGTACTCAGCTTGACGTTGGATGCCTCAAAGGCGAAGAACACCGTCAGCAACGAGAAAATGATGAGTATGGGCGCCCGAATACTGAAAATCAGATTTTCGATCGCGGAAGCTTTCTTGATGGTCATAAACGCGTAATCCCGATAAAAAACAGAGGCTGAAAGACGGTTACATGGAAGCCGGTGACGCCAGCTTCACGCCGCCCTGTCCCACCATCAACAATTTGCCGCCTGGGGTTTTTGCAATCCCGACGATCGCCTGCCGGTCTTTGGTCGTCTGCAGGGTGAAACTCTTGCCGCCATCCTTGCTGATCAGGATGCTGCCGGAGTTACCGACCAGAATGATCTGCTGATCCAGCCGTGTACCACTCATCAGGCTGTTCTCGGTGGGGCTGGTGATTTCTACCCAGGTTGTACCGGCGTCTTCACTGGAGAACATGTTGCCCGCCAGTCCGAAGATCATTACCTGTTCCGGCGCCGGGCCTGCCATGATGCCGAAATAGGAACCTTCATAGGGACCGGTCAGGGTGTTCCAGCTGGTGCCGCCATCCTGTGAACTGAACAGCTGGCCTTTTTCTCCGGCAATATACAGGGTCTTGCCATCCACCGAGCCGATCGCATTGAGATGCCAGTTATCGGGATTGTCGAGCCGGTCGGACCAGTCTTCCCAGTTTTCGCCACCATCACGGGTATGCAGCAACATGCCATAGGCACCGACCACGAAACCTTCCTTCGCGTCACGGAACCACAGGTCCAGTAGCGGAGATCCGTAGCGCGGCAGCACGTTGAACTCTTCTTCACTCAGCTGTTCCAGCTCTTCATCGGTGAATGCCTTGTGCGGGTTGGCATATTGCACTTCCCAGTTCTCGCCACCGTCCCGCGTGTGCAGAATGACGGCTTCATGACCGATGGCCCAGCCTTCCTGCTCGGATACGAAGAACACGCCGGTAAGGAGGGTTTGAACCGGTACCTTGCCCTGGGTCCAGGTGCGGCCGTCATCGATGGATGTGAGGATATGACCCCGCTCACCCACGACAGCGATCTTGTTGCCGCTGACACTCACGTCCGTCAACAGCGCCTTGGCAGCCTTGGCTGACATGATCGCGGGGCGCATCGGCAACTCATCCTTGCGATTGCCCGCTTCGGTCTGCAGGGGCATCCAGGCAACTGCGGCCAGCAGCCCCCCGAGCAGCGCACTGCGGATTCTTGTTGTTCTGGGTTGGATTGGATACCGCATAAAAATGCCAATTACCTCAAACAGGTTGTCCCGATTTGTCACCACCAGGGGTGACCCGAAAAGTTGTAACGCTTATAGGTTGTTTACCGGCTCGCGCCAGCCTGCACTATTTATACCGTACTTTGCCGCATTACGCAGTGAAACCGGCCAGCGTGTCCGGTTTCACCCAGTGTTTGACCGAATTTGCAGCATCCATCCTCGTCAACGCTTGCTGCGACGGCGCAATGACTGGGGTGAAAAGTAGCCCTCTTCCGGTGGCTCATCACTGAACTCGAGCAAGCCCTGCTCCTCGTTGTCGAGGAAGCCGGCAAAGTACCGCTGCGACGTCAGATCGTGATAAACATCCAGCGCGGTCCACAGTACGGGTTGTTCGTAATAGTTCATCAGGTAGGACAGGCTGACCCGCCACAATTCACCGCGAGCATCGTACTGATCCGCCACGGCAATGTTCCAGCTGTCTTCATCCAGATAAAACGTGCGCCGGGAATACAGGTGACGCTGGCCAGACTTGAGACGGCCTTCGATTACCCAGACCCGGTGAAGTTCAAACCGGGTGGCTTCCGGATTGACGTGTCCCGGCGTCAGCAGATCGGCGTATTTGTAGTCGGGCGAATTCAGGCGGTAGTTGTTGTAGGGAATGAGCATTTCTTTCTTGCCCACAAAAACCCAGTCATGGCGATCTGGTGCACCGTTGAAGATATCCAGATCGTCGGCAGTCATCAGGCCATCGGCACTGGCCACCGGCATGTCGTAAGCCAGATTCGGTGCACGCCGTACCCTGCGCTGGCCCGCGTTGTAACCCCAAGCTGCCCGCGGCTCGCGGGTCTGATCCAGGGTGTCGTGCACCAGCACCGCACTGCCCGCCAGACGTGCCGGTGATTTCACGGTGGAATAGAAATACAGCACGCGGTTATCAAGTTTGTCGAAACTGCCGTCGCGATGGTAATACAGGAAATCCACTTCCTGTTCGTTGACCAGCAGACTGAAGGTGCCATTGCGCTGCACGGAGGCATCCGCAGAACTGCGCTTCACGTAAATGCCGCGCCAGCGTGTCAGGTGATTCCACAGGATCATCAGTGGTTCGATCTCGCCAGCCGCATTTTTCGGGATGGGGAACGGCACACCACCGTAGGCATCGGTAAAACCATTGCCGGATTCCACCAGTTCAGCAGTGCGGGCATTACGCGCAATGTTGTCGTACACCCACTGCGGTGCGGATGCAGAACGGCGGCTGGGATAAACCGGCACATAAAACGTATCGGGATAGGTCTTCAGCAAGGCCTGGATACCGGCCGGCAACTGATCCTGGTATTGCGCCATGTTGGCTGCCGTGATCTTGTACAGCATCTTGTCATCGGCAAACGGATCGGGATGATGCATGCTGGGGCGGGTGTATTCGGCAGGGACTTTGTCGGCGGTGATGCCACCGTCCCACGCGGGAATGGTGCCCGCAGCATTACCGGCACGCTCGGCACCATAAGGCGTCAGTTCTTTGCCCAGCTTGGCCGCTTCGCTTTCCGGCACCTTGGCGAGCGCCGCTGTCGACGCCAATGACAATCCACAAGCCAGCACAATTCCGTGAAACAGCTTGTACATCAACGGATACCTCATTTTCATCGCATTCCCAAACGGCGCAATGAGCCACCGGCCACAACGCCCGCAGCGCGTTCTGCACGCACGCCAAAAAAAGTGTGTAATGAACAAGTTAAGCTGATAAACCGTAAAGCGCCAGAAAGGTGTCGCATAATTGACTGGCGGTCGGATAAAAACGCGCCATAAATTAGCCAATCCGGCGGGCAATCACAAATATTTATTACTAATAAGAACTAGCGAATTTATGTTTATAAAAAAAGAGCAGGCTTGTCGGCCTGCTCTTTCGTCAAGTGCACTGCGGATCAGTATCAGCCGAGTGCTTTGGTAATCACCTCGTATACGTCTGGCGACAGCGATTCTTTGCGAATCCGCTGCAACTGCTCACGAATGCGTGTGGCCCGCTGGTCATCATAATTGCGCCAGCGCGTCAGCAGGGTGGACATGCGCGAGGCAATCTGCGGATTGAGCGCATTCAGCTGGATGATCCGATCCGCCAGGAATCGATAGCCTTCACCATCGGCGCGGTGGAAATTCACCGGATTGGCGTTGCAGAACGACCCGATCAGCGCCCGCACCTTGTTGGGATTGGTGATTTCGAACGCGACGTGTTGCAGCAAGGCTTCCACCCGATCCAGCGTGTCTGCCTGCGGTGCAGTGGCCTGGGCGGTAAACCACTGATCCACCACCAGGGCTTCCCGCTGCCAGCGCTGGTAGAAATCGGCAATCACCTGATCCTTTTCGCTGCGGTTCGAATGTACCAGCGCGCGGAAGGCGGCCAGCTGTTCCGTCATGTTGTTGGCATTTTCATACTGCTGCAGGCACAGTTGCGTGACGTTGTCGTCTTCCAGGGTGAGCAGATAGCCCAGGCAGACATTGTGCAGCGCGCGCTGCGCCACGTCCGCGTCGGCGTAACGATAGGGGCCGGTCACCCGGGTGCGCTCGTAGGTTTCCAGCAGCTGTGATCGCAACCCGCGAGCCACGCTGCGCTTGAGCTGTTCGCGGGCATGGTGAATGCCATCCACGTCGATCGGCCGCGGCAGGATTTCGGCCAGATAGAGTTCCGACGGCAATTCGAACATGCGCGCCACCATCGCCTGATCCAGCGAGGTATCTTCCAGCAGACGGCGGAACGCCCCCAGTAGCAACGGATCGGCCTCGATGGGCTTGCCCGCGTTGAAGGCGGCAATGCCGTCACACAGGATCTGCACCGACAATTGTTGTCCTGCGTCCCAGCGATTGAATCCATCGCTGTCGTGGGACATCAGGAAGGCGAGTTCTTCGCGGCTGTAGGGATAATCCAGTTTCACGGGTGCCGAAAAACCGCGCAGCAACGACGGCACCGGCTTTTCCTGCACGCCGGTAAACACCAGGGTTTCACTGGCCGCCGTAATGGCGACGACACCGTCCTGCAGGCGGCCATTGTCGTTCTGCAACTGCAGCGCCAGATCACGGCCATTACTGTCCAGCAGTCCCAGCGCCAGCGGAATCACCACTGGCTGTTTTTCGGATTGACCCGGCGTGGCCGGCGTGGTCTGTGCTACCTGCAAGATATAGGTTTGCGTTGCCGCGTCATAGTCGCTCCGCACCTGCAAACGGGGCGTTCCCGCCTGGGAATACCAGCGCTTGAACTGGGTCAGATCGATGCCATTGGCGTCTTCCATCGCCCGCACGAAATCATCGCAGGTGACCGCCTGACCATCGTGACGCTCGAAATACAGATCGGTGCCCTTGCGGAAGCCATCCGCACCCACCAGGCGATGAATCATGCGCACAACTTCGGCGCCTTTTTCATACACGGTGGTGGTGTAGAAATTATTGATCTCGATATAGCTGTCGGGCCGTACCGGATGGGCCATGGGGCCTGAATCCTCGGCAAACTGCACCGTGCGCAGCATCGCCACATCATCGATGCGATTCACTGTGCGCGAGCCCATGTCGGCAGAAAATTCCTGATCACGAAATACCGTAAAGCCTTCCTTCAGACTGAGCTGGAACCAGTCGCGACAGGTAACACGGTTACCGCTCCAGTTGTGGAAGTATTCGTGGGCAATCACGCTTTCCACCCGCTGGAAGCCGGCGTCGGTGGTGGTCGCCGCATTGGCCAGCACGCACGAGGTATTGAAAATATTGAGGCCCTTGTTTTCCATCGCACCCATATTGAAATGGGACACGGCGACGATCATGTAGATATCCAGATCGTATTCGCGGCCATACACTTCTTCATCCCAGCGCATGGATTTTTTCAGGGATTCCATCCCGTGATCACATTTATCCAGATCGTGGGGTTCGACAAATATCTGCAACAGCACCTTGCGGCCGGAGCGAGTGACGAAATGGTCTTCCACCACGGCAAGATCACCGGCCACCAGCGCAAACAGATAACAGGGTTTCTTGAACGGATCTTCCCACACCACAAAGTGACGGCCATCGGCCAGATCACCCCGCGCCACCGGATTGCCGTTGGACAGCAGCACCGGACAGGTTTGCTTGTCGGCTTCCACCCGGGTGCGGAAGGTGGCCATCACATCGGGGCGGTCCAGATAGTAGGTAATCTTGCGGAAGCCTTCCGCCTCGCACTGGGTGCAATACATGCCCTTGGACAGATACAGCCCTTCGAGTGATGTGTTGGCTTTCGGATCAATGCGGGTATCGATGGTGAGGGTAAACCGAGCCGGCACCGAGGGGATCACCAGCCATTCATCGTGCAGCTGGTAGTGCTGTTCATCCAGCACTTTGCCGTCGAGCTGCAGCCCGGTCAGGGTCAGGTTGGCGCCATTGAGTTCCAGCGGGCGCCCCGCCGCATCGGCCACCGCGGGATTGCGCACGATCTGCAGCACGGCGGTGACATCGGTGTACTGGTCGAAAATACGCACATCCAGATCCGTGGTTTCGATCAGGTAAGCCGGCGCGCGATAGTCATCGAGCCGGATGGTGCGTGGTGCATTGTTTTCTTTCATGGACGAATTCCTGCAGGACTTGTGTTCAGCAACAATGTCTTGCAGTATGTCGCAGCCATTCCGATTTCACAATGCGACGCCATGCCGACTTTTCCCCTGCCCGTTCAGGCCATTCTGCACCAGGACAATCTGCAATCTGCACTGATGATTACATGCGCTGCGGCTACGTCAGACAGCGCCGTAACCTGCCTGACGCCGGAAGCGGCACTGGATGGCGCGTTCTTTGAACGATTCGATCTGGTGTTCGTGGCGGCAGATGTATTTGCCCTGGACAAGCAGCATCTGTTGCAGCTGCTGGCCAAGGCACGGGATCTGCTGAGCAGCCGCGTGCTGGTGGAAACCCTGCCGGAGCAGCATCATGACTGGAAGGAAGCGGACTTTCTGGCACTGGCCATGCGCCGCCGCGCCGTGACGGCAGGCGCCGACGGCGAGCATGTGTTTTATGGCTACGATCTGAAAACCTACAAACCCGCACCGGACTGGCTCAATCCCAAGTACTGGGCCAATCCGCACATGTGGGACAAGGCGCGCTGGTAAGGGTCAGTGCTGAAAAGTATTACTGCAGGAATTTGACCGGCTGCTCGACGTGGTGATGGTCATCACCGCACATCTCGCCTTCTTCCTTCACACCACGATCGATGAAGCCTACCCGCTCCTGCACCGGCAGATTGCGCTCGCCATAGGCAATCACCGCCTGCAGGCAGTTGGCACGCTGCTCCGGGGTCAGGCGGCTGCCATCCTGCCATTTACCCAGTTCAACGGCGCGCTTGAGGGCTTCGTAGGTTTCAGGATTGATCGAGGCAATCATTTCATCAAGGGTCATGGTGATCTCCGCAAATATCTTGCCGATTATACCACCACGACCCGGCCGCATCACCGCCGTTCAGGCCATGTCTGCAGGCACCAGGCCACCCATGGCAAGTCCCTGATAGTAGACCGGCAGATCCGCCCGCAGACTCAGTAGCTGTTGTTCATTTTCAATATTCTTGACGATCACCCGCACCCCCAGACCACCGGCAAAACGGGATACGCCTTCGATGAATGCCACTTCCCGCGGCTCCCGTGAAATGCGCTCGCTGAACACCCGCGCCAGCTTGATACTGGTGACGGGCAGTTTCTGCAGATACATCAGGGAGTAACGACTCAGGCCGTAGTCATCGATGCAGACACCGATACCCAGCTCCCGCAATTTTTCCACCAGCAGCGAGGCGTGATCGAAATTGCGGGTCAGGGCGGATTCCTTGACTTCGACTTCCAGATAGCGGAACAGGGCGCGATCGGTTTCATCGCATTCATACAGGGATTGCATGAGACCGGGGGCAAAGAACTGGGCCGCACTCAGATTGAGCGACACCCGCAACTCCTGCTTGCCATTGTTGAGCCGGCGCAGGGTCGCCAGGGTCTGTTGCAGGGTCAGGCGGGTCAGCGGTTCCACCAGCCCGGCTTTTTCCGCTACTGCCAGGTATTCCGGTGGCATGATCATGCCCAGCTCCGGATCGAGCCAGCGGCTGAACGCTTCGTACCCGGTAATCGACGTGCGGTCGCTGCCGAACACCGGCTGCAGGTAGAGTTCGATCAGCCCGTTCACCAGCGCTTCGTTCAGGCGGGACGCAATGTCGAGGGTCTGCTTGAGATCCTGCTCATCCACAGGGGGCTCTGCCAGATGGGCGGCGGACGAGTCCATCTTGGCCAGCAATTCGCTCGACACCATGTTGGTCTTCGCCATCAGGTTATGGCTGTATTCCAGGGAACTGAACAGGCTGTTGAACAGCACCGCCAGATCACCGATTTCATCCTTGCCCTGCAGTTGCACCCGCTCCCGGAAGGAACTGGACTGCATGATCTTGCGTACCTGCTGACGCAAAGAAGATACCCGCTGCCACACGGGGCGGTAGGAAAAGCTCCACACGATCAGGGCGCTGATACAGGCACCCACCAGCAGCGCGGGCCACCAGCGGAACGGAATCGCTTCACTGAGCAGAAGAGGCTTGGCATCCACATAGACCGGTTCGCCAAAGATCGCCGGCAATGGCACCAGCGCATGACCGGATGCACGCAGGCTTTCCACCCGGGCGCCACTTTCGAGCCGCGCTTCGATACCGGTGGTGGCTACCCAGTTGGCAAGCCAGTCGTCCAGGAACACACCGGCAAGGCGTTTCTCGTCAGTGGCTTCCTGCACCGCCACCAGCAGCACCTTGTCGCGCCAGTACGTCACACCAAAGTTAACCGCCACCGGCTGATTGAGAAAGTTCACCAGCTGGACCAGCAATGGCTCACGGGCCTGTTCCAGTGCAGGCGCCAGCTGAAACAGACGGATATCGGCCCGGTCCACCACCAGTCGCACGTCCGCCCGGGTGAGCCCGGCATCAATGGCCCCCGACGGCAATGCCGCAATCCATTGCAGCCGCTCCTGCAGCTGACCCAATTCATATTGCAGCACCCGGGTGATCTGCCGGGCATCCTGCTGGGATGGCGCCTGATTGCCCAGATAGTGCATCCATCCGGTCAGCAACACGCTGACCGCCGTGAGCAGCAGCCACAACAGCAGTGATGCAAGGTTCCCCTTCAGAATCATGAGTGACGCATTCCCTGTTTCGCGTTCAATTGTTATCTGCCAAGTGTAGGCGCGGCGCGCCGTTTTGCCGGAGTCGTCAGGCCAATGCTGTCTTCACCCAGACAAACTGCTCATTGTTCAGCTGCTGCTCCTGCCCCATACGATACGCCACCAGCCGGCCGCTCTTGACGGCACTGTAATCCAGGCAGGCAATATTGTCGCGAATGATCCGCGGTTCGCCGCGCCGCCAGTAATGCCCGACAAACAGGACTTTTTCATCGCGGCCATAATGCAGCAGGCGCTGTTTGTCCTGCTCGGTCAGGGCGCGCTGCATCCACTCGTCCGGCAGCTTGTCGGGCTGGAACAGCACATCGCCATAGGTTTCCGGCTGGCGTTTCCAGAACTTGGTGCGAATCCGGTTGCGCTCGATCCCATCTGAACCCAGCACCGTCACGCCCTCCGGCAGGATCAGGTCGGTGCCTTTGAGCAGACGTTCAACAATGCGATTCGGCTCGGTCCGGTAACGCAGGCTTTCTTGCAGAAAATCCTCATCCTGCAGACAGCGACCGTCATTCACCGCCAGCGCCTGGCCAACCCGCCGGGCATCCCAGCAGGCATGCACAACACGGAAGTTGCTGAATTCCAGACACAGCGGCTGGTCGCGCAGCCAGCTGATAGTATCGAGCCATTCGTCCGCATGAAAGCGGTATTCATGCAGGGTTTGCTGCAGATGACGCCCCAGCCGGTGATGCAGCTGGATCAGGTAAGGATCGTCGTTATCACGACTGGCCTGGTAGGCAACGGCGTTGTATTCGTGATTGCCCAGTACCAGGCTGGCGGCTCCGGCATCCACCATCCGTCGCACCAGATGCATGGCGGCGCGAATCTGGGTGCCACGGTCAATGATGTCCCCGACAAACACCGCCTTGCGCTCCGGATGATGCCAGCCCCGCGCACCCTCGCGGTAGCCGAGTTTTTCCAGCAGCAGGCACAAGGCATCCGCGCAACCGTGCACGTCGCCAATGATGTCGTAACCGCTGACCTGCCCGGATGGATGCATCAGAGAATTTCACTCCAGCCCAGTTTGGAACGGCAGGCTTCGTAAAAACTGTGATTGCGCGGATGCAGCAGCCTGAGCGGATGAGCCCGCTTGCGGATGTAAATCCAGTCACCGGGGTCCACCACCACCCCACCCTGACCGTCGCAATTCAGCAATGGGCGGAATTCATTGGTGGGCGGCACAAAGATTTTGATCTCGCTGTTGCCATCGATCACGATGGGGCGACTGCTCAGCGTATGCGGGAACATCGGCACCAGTACGATGGCATCCAGACGCGGATGCATGATCGGACCGCCTCCGGACAGCGCATAAGCGGTGGAACCGGTAGGAGTGGACACGATCAATCCGTCGGAGCGCTGACGATAGACAAAATCGCCATCCACGAACAATTCAAATTCGAGCATTTTTACCGAGCTGCCGGAGTGGAACACCACATCGTTGAGCGCCGAACTTTCACCAATCAGCTGGCCATCGCGCTTGACCTGGGCTTCGAGCAAAAAGCGGTAATCCGTGGTGTATTCACCGTCCAGCACTTCACTGATGCGATCCTCCACTTCACTGGGCAGGATATCCGTGAGAAAGCCCAGCCGGCCCCGGTTCACCCCCAGCAACGGTACCTTGTAGCGAGCCAGATCACGAGCCGCCCCCAGCAGACAGCCATCACCGCCCACCACGATCACCAGATCGCAGGTTTCACCGAGCATTTTGCGGGTGGCGCGCTGGTGGGTGTCATCGGGCATCAGATCAGACAGTTCCTGATCCAGCAGAATCTGCAGATTGCGTTGCTGCAGGAACGTGATGATCGCCTGCAGCGTATCCACCACATGGGGGCTGCCGGGACGGCCGATCAGACCAACACAGCGAAAGGATTCTTTCTCTTCCATTGCACCATTACCCTGTCAGGGATTGAAAACCGCGCACGCCTTGCAGACCGCCGGTATGGATGAACAGCACCCGGCTTCCTGCCGGCAATGCCTGCTTGCGAATCCGCTCGTCCAGTGCAAACAGGGCTTTGCCACTGTACACGGGATCGAGCGAAAGGCCCGTATTGTCGCCAAATTTGCGGATAAAACTCAACAATTCTGCCGTTGTTCTGCCGTAGCCACCGCAGTGATAGGTCGTCAGTATCTCGGCAGGACGCGAATCCGGCTGCGGATGCGCATGCCGGTAATCGGCAAACTGCCGCGCTGGCCAGTCGCCTTTCAATACCGATACGCCACACAGGCGGGTGACGTGTGTCACTGCGCGCCACACACCGATACAGGTACAACCGGTTCCCCACGGCAACACCACGACATCATAGGCCGCAGCCTGTTCAGGTGTCAGTAATGTCGTGCAGCCGAGCACACCCCACTCATTATCACCACCTTCCGGAATCAGCCAGGTCGTTGCATCCAGCGCTACCTGTTTGTTTCGGTACTGCTCACGGGTCAGAAAACGCAGCTCCATTCCCCACGCCTGCGCATCACGGAGCATGGGATTGGCGTCGGCATCGAGTTCATCACCGCGGACATAACCAATGCTGTTCATGCCCAGCCGGTTGGCACAGTACGCCAGCGCATGCAGATGATTGGACCAGGCACCACCAAAGCTCGCCAGCGTGTTGCAATCCTGCTGCCACGCCGCCACCAGATTGAATTTGAGCTTGTACCACTTGTTGCCGGATATCACCGGGTGTACGCGATCGCAAGGCAGCACATCCACGCTCACGTCCGCTGTCTGCCAGGGCGCATACGCTAACGGCTCGATAACCGGCGCGCGCAACTCCGCCATGAATGCCGCTGGCAACCGCTGCTGCAGAATGGCTTCATATTCAGGAATCGGGGAAGAAGACATGGACTGCTCCACAACGAAACAGCCCTAATGGTAAAGCATCATCGCGACATCAGCCGCGCAGATTCACCACATTGTCGCCGTGGCTGCGGGGTTTGTGCTTGTCACAGCGGTCGGATTCCCCCGCCAGAAACTGACTGGGCACATCCACCCGGCGAATCCGGCAGCCACACACCGTGTCATTGGTGAGCGGCGCCTTGCATTCCGGCTTTTGATAATGGCCTAGCCACAGGCGGTAGTGATCTTCCGACACCAGACACTTGTTGGCCGCATAGGCGATGGGATTTTCCATGTACTCGCCCATGTCCGCCAGCGGAATCGAAATGTGGCCGGCACCGGGGTGAAATGCAATAAAGCTGATGCCCAGATTTTCCAGCCGTTCGAGGAATTTGTCGCCGCCTTCGTTGACCAGCCGGATCTTGTCCTTGCGCAGCTGGCACAGTTCCTCGCGCAATTGTTTGGCCACATCGTGGCGATACATCAATTCCATATTACGCAGTTCGATGTCTTCCTTGAGTTTGGCGGTCGCTTCCTGGATTTTCTGCTCCATCAATTCGCTGTATTCGCGCCGCAGTTCTTCGATCTGCTTTTCGTTCTGCTGAGCGGCCTGGGCCTCGATTTCATGGGCTTTTTTCAGGGCGTCGAGCTGCTTGCGCTGGGCCTCGTTCTGTTCCCGCAAGGCAATGTTCTGGCTGTGCAGGGATTCGTGTTCGCTGCGCAGACGGGCGATCTCCAGCTTGGCGATCTGCAGATCCTTCTCAAAGTTCAGCTTGGTTTCTGCCAGCGCCTGCTGGCTTTCGTTGGTAAGCGTCTGGATATGCAGACGCTGCTGCTTGATGAGTGCGGCAATCTTTTTGCGATGTTCGGACTCCAGCGCTGCCAGCTGGCTTTCGGTCAGACCGGAATCATCCACCCCACCCCAGCCCGGCTGCAAGGTCGGCGGCTCGGTGCCGGCACCTGCCCAGGGGGATTGGGGTGCGCGCGGGGCTGCCGGCACGCCCCAGTTCGGTGGCGGCTGCAACGACGCGGCGGGTGCGACGGGCACCTCCGATTCCTGACTGCTGGGCAGATGCAGCCGATTGGCCGTCACAGTTTCACGAATCCGGGTGAACGTATTGGTTTTGGGGGAAAGATCAGGATCCCACAGACTGGAAGTGTGCCAAGACACCGAGCACTGGCTCTTGCAGGAAAGCTTGATGGGGCCGGCGCCCAGATCCGGGCCGCTGCCCCCGGTATCCGCCAGATGGCGCAGTGGCAGGTTCCAGGCGCGATCGGCATAACCCTGACGATCGAATCCGATACTGAACAGCACCGCTGCCGTCACTTTAAGACGACCATTCACCACCACAAAGGCGGCCAGAATCTTCTCGCCGGCGAAGTCGTTCAACCCCACAACGCCGTCAAGAATTGCCTCGAATTCCGAATAGGTCATCTCCTTGGTAATTTGACCTTTTTCGAAAAACAGTACCGCCTCGTTCGAATATGCTGAATCGCGCATGACTCTTTCCAGTGGACATCCTTTGTACTGAATCAGTGCCATCATTGACACTGGGTGCTGCCAGGAAAAACGGGAATAGGTAAAGTGTAGTCAGGCTTTGCCAGATTGAATCATTGTAGGTGGGCTTGATGGGCCTGTAAGTGACCCACATAGCGGGCAAAACGTGATCATTCGCCCAAAAAACGTCCAAATACGCGCCTCATGCCATTCCCGTGCAGCGCATATATAATGTCGCCACCCAACCGCAGACGAGCAGTGCCGGCCCATGAAGATTGGAGACACCACCGCCAGTTACATCAGCTATCTGCTGACCTGTGCCGAATCCATGGGGGCGTCGGTCAACCGGCTGCTGGCGGATGCCGATCTGAATCCCCGCGAATTGCAGGACGGCGACAACCGCATCGACCTGATCTACCTGATGCGCCTGGGTCACGGCGCCATCCGCCAGACCGGCCATCCGGACATTGGCCTGATCCTCGGCCGTCAGGCCAGCATCTCACGCTTTGGTTATGTGGGACTGGCCGCCATGACCGCCGCCACCTTGGGGGATGCCCTGCGGGTGCTCACGGATTATGAACCCCTTTACGGCCGCTGTTACCGGGGATCATCCCAGCTGATCGAGCAGGGCAATCAGGCGCGGCTGGCGTTCTATTCCATCGCACCCTACAACGACTACACCTACTTTGTGGTGGACGCGGTCCTGAGTGGCTGGGTATCGGCGATCCAGTGGATGACTGGCCGCAACGATCTGGTCGCCCAGGCCCATATCGAGTTTTCCACTCCGGCCTATTACGAGTCCTATCCCTCCGCCTTTCCCTGCCCCGTACTGTTCCATCAGGAAGCCAACGGCCTGGCCCTGGCACCCGGCGCCCTGCAGGTACCGCTGCTGCACAGCAATCCCACCCTGCACCAAAGCCTGCGCAAGACCTGCGACGAACTGCTGACCCAGGTGGCGCTGGCAGACAGCTACCGCAACAAGGTACTGAAGGTGCTGGGGACCATGCTGCACGGCAAAACACCGTCCATCGAGGAGGTTGCACAACAATTGTGCATGCCGCCCTGGACCCTGCGCCGCAAACTGAAAGACGAGGACACGGCATTCCAGACCCTGGTGGACGAAATGCGCCGGGACGTAGCCTTGAGCTACATGAAAAACACGGGGTTATCGTTTGGCGAGATTGCGTATCTGCTGGGGTTTTCGACCCCGGGGGCGTTTCAGAGGGCGTTCAAGCGGTGGTCAGGAACAACCCCGGGGGAATATCGGAAATCATTGGAAATGGACAGAAAATCATAGGGTTGTGCATACGAGCGTGAATCACAGCTCGTATGCATCGTCGCCTTCATCGTCGAATTCGAATTCACGACGTTCAAGCAGTTCTTCTTGGTAGTGTTCCATGTGTCATTCTCCTTGGTTGGTTGACTGCAGATCCCTTTCACAGATCGTGCCATATCTTTCGATCCGTTCCAGCGTCTGCAGTTCCCATTTAAAACCGGCAAAATGACAGATTCACGACAACCCGGCGAAGATTCCGCGATCCATTAACCTGGATCAATAAATTGCCTACACGTACCGCACGAAGTTATCGCGGTCGAACTTCACCCGGGGGAAATACACCCCATCCTTCGCCCGCTCACCGGCGCCCACCACCATCACCACTTCCGCATCGGACGGCAGCTTCAGCAGCTTGCGCACCCGCTCTTCATCCATGCCTTCCATCGGACAGGAATCAAAACCGTGAGCCCGAAACGCCAGCATCAGGTTTTCTGCCGCCAGTGCCGTGCTCTTGATCGCCCACACCCGCATGTCGGACTTGGTGAACGGCCCCCGCGGCATCGGGCGGAACAGACCGGCCACATTGGTGAAGGCCTTCTTCACCGCGCCCACCGCATGAAGTGGCCCCTGCCAATAGGTGAATGCCACGCCCTTGGTGTAGAACTCCTTCCAGTGCTTGGGAATCTGCGGCTGCGGCCACTGATCAATGTTCAGCTTGGCAATCTTGCGCCAGTTGTTGGTACGGGCCACCACCACAATCAGTTCAGCTGCCGTGGTTGCGGCATTCTGGCTCATGCAGGCTTCCACCAGCTTCTGCTTCTTGTCGGCGGATTGCACCACATGGAATTCCCAGGGCTGCAGATTGCAGGAACTGGGCGCCAGCAACGCCATATCCAGGCAGGCATCGAGGACGTCCTTGGGGATTTTCTTGTCGGTAAACTTGCGCACGGAGCGACGGGTTTCCACGACCTGACGGAATTCGTCCGCATAATTCTGCTCGGGTGCAGGCTCGTGATAACGCTTCTTGGCCTTGTAGTCGTAACCATCAATGGTTTTGCCACGCCGCAGCGTGTCTTTCAGATCTTCGATAAAGCTGGATTTTTCTTCGGTCGGCTGTTCAATCTGGGACATGGCCCGGCTCCCTTACTGGTCCAAAATGGTCGTGCTGGGACTATATCAGCTAGCACAAGGGAGGCGATGGCAGATCATGACATTCGGCGGGGCAAAAACGACCCGGCCAACAATGAGCAGGGCCGGAAAACAAAAAAGCCCCTGACAGATGTCAGGGGCTTTCATGTAGTGGCGGAGCGGACGGGGCTCGAACCCGCGACCCCCGGCGTGACAGGCCGGTATTCTAACCAACTGAACTACCGCTCCGGATCTGGTGGGTGGTACAGGGTTCGAACCTGTGACCCTCGCCTTGTAAGGGCGATGCTCTCCCAGCTGAGCTAACCACCCGTAGAGGTCGGCCATTTTACGGTTTTTAGCCGGCCTGTCAAAAGGAAGTTTCCGTTTTTAATGAAATTTTTGTCACTCGCCATGCACCGACCTATGTGTCGGCCCCTTCCATCCAGGCCTGTTTACCAAACACCTCAACAAATGTGCTTGTCAGATACGCACCCGATGGTTACCGTTGGCCGCAACACCAACACGACCGATCGGTCGCCTCGAAATCTGGATACAGGGACCCACGACGGCCCGCAAGGATTGCGCAATGATGCCGATTACAGCGACCAGGCTGCTACGCCTGCAACCCATACTGGTGATAACACTTATCGCCTGTATCCCCGCCCTGTTTTCCGGCTACCTGGGGGATGACTACATCCACTACGCCCTGCTCAGTCCTGATATTGCGATTCCAACGGCCAATGACTGGTCCCTCTTCGGGTTGTTCTCGTGGATCGACGCGGAGCCGGCCCGCAACAAGGTGCTGATGGATCTGGGGGTGATTCCCTGGTGGACCGACGAAGGCATGCGTTACCAGTTCTGGCGGCCGGTGTCCGAGATCAGTCACTGGATCGATCACCAGCTGTGGCGTGGATTCCCTGCCATGATGCACCTGCACAGCCTGCTGTGGTATCTGGGCCTGGGGTATCTGGTATTCCGGCTGTTCAGGCAAATGGGCATGAGCGCTCAACCCGCCCTGATCGGCCTGGCGGTGTTCATGCTGGATGCCACCCATGGCCTGACCATCAGCTGGATTGCCAACCGCAACGCGCTGATCGCTGCTGTCTTCGGCGTGCTGGCGATCCAGCAGTACGTGCGCTGGCGCGAGACTGAAGCACCACGCCATTTCGTTGCCAGTCTGAGCCTGCTGATTGCCAGCCTGTTCAGCGGCGAAATCGGTATCAGCACCTCCTGCTATCTGGGTGCCTATGCCCTGATTCTCGATCGCAAGGGGCCGTGGAAAGGGCTGCTGGCGCTGTGGCCGTTTGCCGTCACCTGCATCCTGTGGTGGACGCTGTACAAGCTGGGGAATTTCGGCGCCAACAATTCCGATCTCAACTACATCGATCCGGTGGAATCGCCGCTGATTTTTTTGTCGAAACTGTTCGAACGGATTCCGGTGCTGCTGTTCGCGCAGCTGGGCATCATTCCGGCGGAAATTTATGGTTTCAGCCCGAAACCGGTGCCGGCCTATCTGGCCCTGGCCTGGCTGTTCATCGCTGGCGTGGTTTATCTGCTGTGGCCGTTGCTGCGGGCGTCGGCGGCGGCACGCTTCTGGGCGCTGGGCGCGCTGTTCTCGGTGGCGCCGGTCACGGCCACGGTGCCTGCCGATCGCAATCTGCTGTTCGTGGGCATCGGCGCATCGGCGCTGCTTGGCATGCTCTTCCATGCCCTGTTCTGCAAGCTGCAAACCTCCCGTCTGCAACGGGGCGGCACCTGGGTACTGGTGGTGCTGCATCTGATCCTGTCGCCGTTGCTCTTGCCGGTGTTCAGCTACAGCCCGCAACTGTGGAGCCAACTGATGACGCTGCCGCTGGCACGGGATATTCCCATCGAAAGCCCGCAGGAAAGCCTGATCACCTTCGGCATCCCGATGCCGATTGGCCTGGGCGCAACGCCGATGCGGTTTGCTGAAGGGCTGCCGCTGCCAGACAAATTCTGGATGATCTCGTCGCTGCAGCAGGATTTCATGATCACCCGGATCGATGCCAACACGCTAAGGATCACTGCACCTGACGGCATGATCAACGCCATCGAAGCCAACCTGCGCAACCTGGAACGCAATCCGATCACAACCGACTTCCGCATCCGTCTGACGGATCTGGACATCGCCGTCAGCAAGGTGATGCCCGACGGCAAGCCTCGTGAACTGACCCTGACATTCCATAACAACCGGCTGGAAAACACCCGCATTCTGACCTGGAACGGCATGCAGTTCGAGCGCCATGCGATTCCGCTCAACCACGGCGAAGCGCTGGCGTTAGCACTGAATACCAGGACGGATAATGCAGGGCAGCTGATGGCAGCTTCCGGCGCGGAGCAGTAAGCGCGGTTTCGGCGTCGGCAATCAGTGGAAACGCCACGCGAATGGCCGGCGATGACCATTCAGCAACCAGCCCAGCGCAGTGGAGCGCACCAGGAAGTGGTAGGAAACGACGCACAGCGTAAAAACAGCCAGCAACGCCAGCGGAAACTTGATCCAGGCCGATACAGCCCAACCGTTCATTACTATCGGAATCGCAATCGCCAGCGGAAGGTGGGCGAGGTAGATCCAGTAGGATGACTCGGACAAATAGCGCCCCACCCGGCTGAAGCGATTCAGGTAGCGCTGGTACAGCGCCATGATGGTCCAGCACAGCGCCACATAGTAAACGCCGAGAAACAGCGCGCCATACCAGACCACCGCATGCGGGTCATCGGGCCGGGTCTGCGCAGTGTAGGAAACCGTGGCGACAAACAGCACCACTGCAAGCAGCGCCAACGCCAACCAGCGCCCCCAGGATGTGAATCCGGCAAAGAAAACGTCACGGCACTGATAACCGGCACAGAATGGTCACAAATTGGTCACGAGCGTTTTCTGTGGTGAGGGTTTTTCTGTGGTTTGGGCGGGAGTGAAAACAAAAAAGCCCTTAGCTTTTAACAGCTAAGGGCTTTTGTGTAGTGGCGGAGCGGACGGGGCTCGAACCCGCGACCCCCGGCGTGACAGGCCGGTATTCTAACCAACTGAACTACCGCTCCGGATCTGGTGGGTGGTACAGGGTTCGAACCTGTGACCCTCGCCTTGTAAGGGCGATGCTCTCCCAGCTGAGCTAACCACCCGTAGAGTGGGACGCATTTTACGTTTTTTGCTTTTGCTGTCAAACGCTAAATGCGAAAAAGGCAAAATTATTACGCCGGCCCGGCGCCGCGAGGCGCCCTACACCAGACGTTCTAACTCATTCTTTTTTCTGACCTTTGCGCTCCTGATCCATAATATAGGCCTTGGCCTGATCGAGGGTAAATATACCTTCTACCGTCTGCCCCGACGGCATGGCCACCAGATAGTGAACCACGTCCAGCTGGAAGGTCTGTGGATTCAGGTTGCCCTCTTCCAGAATCACCCAGCCGCGGCTGCCCCAAGGGATAGGATTACCGATCATGTATGCTCCTGATGTCCTGATTGCGTTTGCCCGCGCAGCCCCAAGTAAAAAGGGGCCACCCACAGGCAGCCCCTTTTTACCTTCCCCCCGGAAAAATGCAATCAGATCGGCATGGCCTGAGCCGCTCGCACCGGCTCACGCAGCAGCGCACTGACTGCCATATCTACCACCGCATCACTGTGGGCTAACACCTGATCCGGACTGGTAGCGTCAATGTCATAAAGGGACTGCACCAAGGGTGCCAGGGAAAAGAAGTGACTGGCAGAGCCAGCAATCAGCATCATGACCTGCGGAAACGGAATATCCTTGACCCAGCCTTCCTCGACGCCTTCCTCATAGACATCGTGGAACGGTTTGAGCAGGGGCTTGATCCACTCTTCCACCATCCATTCAAGACGCGTGGATTCCTGCACGCCTTCACGCAGCACAAACTGGCCGAACTGGGGATAGCGGGCAACGAAGGATACATAACAGCGGATCATTTCCACCAGACTGCGCCGTTTGTCAGCCTTTTGCAGGCTCTTGATTTCGTCGGCCATTTCGCTGGAAAGTTTGCTGAACAGGCGTGCGACAGTGGCTTTCCACAGCGCTTCCTTGTTTTTGAAATGGTAATGAATCAGTGGCTGGGTAATACCGGCAACCTTGGCAATCTGGGTCGTCGAGACCCCTTCGAACCCGCGCAATGCGAACAGTGATTCCGCAGCGGACAGGATTCTGTCTCTGGCATCCGGACCCCGTTCAGACGCCAACCCATGGTCAATCAACGCTGCCTCTGAAGCGTTCATAACTGTCACCTTTGTTTTTTTTCTTCTTGATTAGTTTCTGTCTTCCACCCCATCGGCGCCGCAAAGACGCGCAGGAAAACAGTGGCACACGCAGTGTTTTCTGTACTGGAATTGCGCATGTTGGGTCGGATACTAGCAGCTTTATAAAAGTCAGCTCAATCAAGTGAATTGTAACTTTCGTATCCAGATTGTGAATAAAATCACTGATTTAGGCGGGGCGTGGGCGAACTTGTTAAATCCGGCCACCGAATGGCCCAATACAACGCATATTTGGCCTGTTTAGCCCCGTTTTGATGGGCAGGACGGTTTCAATTTTTAACAATTAGGGCCAGCGCCTGATCCGCCAGCTGATCCAGGGTCAGCGCGCCCTGGGGCTTGTACCAGTAATTGGACCAGCTCAGCGCGCCGGTCAGAAAACGCCGCAGGATGAAGGTATCAACATGGGCCTGCACCAGGCCTGCCTGTTTGGCCTGATCCAGCGTCGTGAGCCAGAGCTGTTCGTAGTGCTCACGCAGGGTCAGGATATAGCGCTGGCTTTCCGGCTTGAGACTGCGCCATTCGTATATCAGTACGGCCATGGCTTCACCGGTTTCACCGTTGATGGACAGCAGTTCCGAACGAATCAGCGCGAGCAGTTTTTCCCGCATATCAGTTGCCGCTTCGAGCGCTGCCTTCATCCGGTCCGTATTGAAGTGGATCACCTCTTCCATCACGCAGCGCAGGATTTCTTCCTTGGTTTTGAAATGATGGAAGATGCTGCCAGACTGAATACCGACGGCTTGCGCCAGATCACGTACCGTTGTGCGCTCGAAGCCCCTGGTGCGAAACAGATGGGCCGCCGCTGCGAGCAGGCGCCCGCGCGGAGTGTCATCCATGCCATTTGCCAGTTTCGCGACGCTGTTATTCATGTCGTCTGTCACCTGTCCAAAATTCGTTGACCTTGTGCGAAGGCGCCACTGTTTACCCTAAAGCGTTCCAAAAAGCCAGTTGCCTGAAGGGACTTTACAAACCAAGCGCTTGCTTGGTAGTGTAGTACGACTTTGAGCGCTTGCCCAGCTGCCGTCTTGGCAGCGGCACTGAGGGATACGGGAAATGTCAGAAAAAACTGTGAAGATCGGCTGCGCCTCTGCCTTCTGGGGTGATACCGAAACCGCCGCTTTCCAACTGGTGCGCCAGGCCGACATCGATTATCTGGTGTTTGATTATCTGGCCGAGATCACCATGTCCATCATGGCGGGCGCCCGCATGAAAGATCCGGGGGCCGGTTATGCCACCGATTTCATTACCAGCATCATGCGCCCCTTGCTCGGCGACATTGCCAGCAAGCAGATCAAGGTGATCACCAACGCGGGCGGCGTCAATCCCGCCGGATGCGCAGCAGCGCTGCAACAGCTCATCGATGCGGTGGGCCTTTCGCTGAAAGTCGCGGTCGTGACTGGTGACGATCTGATGCCGCAGGTGGCGACACTGAAAGCGGCCGACATTCGCGAAATGGATCGCGGCACTCCCCTGCCCGGTTTTCTGGTGAGCATGAATGCATATCTGGGGGCTCCCGGCATTGTGGCGGCGCTGCAGGCCGGTGCGGACATCGTGATTACCGGCCGCGTGGTGGACAGCGCGCTGGTGCTCGGCCCGCTGGTGCACGAATTCGGCTGGGACTGGCAGGATTACGACAGGCTGGCCCAGGGCAGTCTGGCGGGGCATATCATCGAATGCGGTGCGCAGTGCACGGGCGGCAACTTTACGGATTGGGAGTCGGTTCCCGACTACGACAACATGGGCTTTCCCATTGTGGAATGCCATGCAGACGGCAGTTTCATCGTCACCAAACCCGCCAGCACTGGCGGTCTGGTCACCCCTGCGACCGTCGGTGAACAGCTGGTATACGAAATTGGCAATCCTTCTGCCTACATCTTGCCGGATGTAGTCTGCGACTTTACCCAGGTCAAGCTGCAGCAGGCAGGCGAGCATCGCGTGTCGGTCACAGGTGCGCGAGGCACACCGGCAACGGATCAATACAAGGTATCCGCCACTTATCCGGATGGTTTTCGGGTGGTGGCATCGTTCATGCTCGCGGGCATTGATGCGAAACGCAAGGCAGAACGCGTCAGCGCTGCACTACTGAAGAAAACCAGCGCGCTGCTGGCAGCCAAAGGCATGGCGGATTTTATTGCTACCGACGTGGAAGTGCTCGGCAGCGAGGCCACCTATGGTCCGCACGCACAGGCATTGAATCCGCGCGAAGTGGTGGTCAAGATTGCCGCTCGCCATGCGGACAAGAAAGCGCTGGAACTGTTCGCGCGCGAGATCGCCCAGGCCGCTACCGGCATGGCGCCGGGTATCACCGGCATCGTCGGCGGACGGCCCAAAGTATCGCCACGCATCTGTCTGTTTTCCTGTCTGGTGCCGAAAGCATCCGTACAGCCGGTGGTTGAAATAGCCGGTACAAAAATGGACGTGAACGTTCCTGCCGGGCAGCCAATAGTCACCCGTTCCGCGTCGCAACCGACGGATGCGATTGCGGTGACTACCGATAGCACTGTTCCGCTGGTGACACTGGCATGGGCCCGCAGCGGCGACAAGGGTAATCATGCCAATATCGGCGTGATATCACGCAAGCCCGAATTTCTTCCGTTTATTCGTGCGGCGCTGACCGAACAGGCGGTTGCGCACTGGATGGCTCACGTACTCGATACCAATAACGGCAAAGTCACCCGCTGGGAATTACCCGGCTTTGACGCGTTCAACTTCCTGCTGGAAAACAGTCTCGGCGGTGGTGGCATTGCCAGCCTGCGCATGGACCCGCAAGGTAAAGCCTTCGCCCAGCAATTACTGGATTTTCCGATTCCTGTTTCAGCTGCAATCGCACAACAAGTAAAGGCAGATTAATCATGGGATACCGTTCCATTTTTCATCCGGATCTTTTCAAGGATCGAACCATCATCGTCACTGGCGGCGGCAGCGGCATTGGTCGCTGTACCGCGCATGAACTGGCGGCACTGGGCGCGCATGTCGTGCTGGTGGGTCGCAAGCAGGAAAAACTCGACACCGTACTGGGCGAAATCCAGGAAGACGGCGGCAACGCCAGCGCGCAGGCCTGTGACATTCGCGACGAAGAGGCAGTGAAAGTGACCGTCGCCGCCATCGTGCAGCAGCGCGGCAACATTCACGGTCTGGTCAATAATGCGGGCGGGCAGTTTCCATCACCGCTGATGGCCATTTCCAAAAAAGGCTGGGATGCAGTGATCAACACCAACCTGACCGGCGGCTTTCTGATGGCGCGGGAAGTGTTCAACCAGTCCATGAGCCGCAGCGGTGGTTCCATCGTGAACATCGTGGCAGACATGTGGAACGGGATGCCGGGAATGGGGCATTCCGGCGCTGCCCGTGCGGGCATGGTGAACTTTACCCAGACTGCTGCGTACGAATGGGGCCATGCCGGTGTGCGGGTGAATGCCGTTGCACCGGGCTGGATCACCTCCAGCGGTATGGACACCTATCCCGACAGTTTCAAGGCGGTGATCAAGACGCTGAAAGCCGCCGTGCCACTGGGTCGCATGGGTAACGAAGCGGAAGTCAGCAGCGCCATCTGCTATCTGCTCAGCGATGGCGCCGCCTTTGTCAGCGGCACCACGCTGCGCATCGACGGCGCTGCGTCTCAGGGTAACGTCGCCATTTACCCGTTGCAGGCACACAACAAGTGCAAACCGTTTGCTGGTTTCCACCGTGAAGTAGTGCCTGATATTTTCAAAACCGACGAGAGCCAATAATCATGCCGGTCATCGAATCGCAACTGAACAGTAGCAGCGCGGAATTCGCGGCCAACCGGGAGTTCATGCAAACGCTGGTGGATGAATTCCGTGGCATCGAACAGAAAGTGGCGAATACGGAAGCCAAAGCGCTGCCCAAGTTTGAAAAGCGTGGCCAGCTGCTGCCGCGTCAGCGTGTCAATCTGTTGCTGGACCCCGGTTCGCCGTTTCTGGAACTGATGTCGCTGGCAGGTTACCAGATGCATGACGACAAGGATGGCAGCAGTGCCGGTGGTGGCGTCATCGCCGGCATCGGTTACGTGCAGGGCGTGCGCTGCATGGTGGTGGCAAACAACAGCGCCATCAAGGGTGGCACCGTATCACCGGCAGGCTTGCACAAATCCTTGCGCTTGCAGACTATCGTCGCACAGAACAAATTGCCGACGGTAACCCTGTCGGAAAGTGGCGGTGCCAACCTGAATTACGCCGGCGAAATTTTTGTCGAAGGCGCCCGCACCTTTGCCAATCAGGCACGTCTGTCTGCGGCAGGAATTCCACAAATTACAGTTGTGCATGGTAACGCTACGGCCGGTGGCGCCTATCAACCGGGTCTATCCGATTACATCATTGCGGTACGCAAGCGCACCAAAATGTTTCTGGCCGGCCCACCGCTGCTGAAAGCCGCAACCGGTGAAATCGCCACCGACGAAGATCTGGGCGGCGCCGAAATGCATGCCTACACCGCGGGCACCGCAGAATATCTGGCGGAAAATGATGCCGATGGCATCCGGCTGGCGCGGGAAATCGTCGCGAAGCTGCCGTGGAATGAACAGCTGCCAGCGCGCACCGCAGCAACCTTCTCCGACCCCCTGTATGACCGCGAAGAACTGCTCGGCGTGGTGCCCTGCGATCCCAAGCGCCCCTACGATTGTCGTGAAATCATCGCGCGCGTAGTCGACGGTTCCGACTACCTGGATTTCAAATACGAATGGGACAGTCAGACCGTTTGTGGCTGGGCCCGCATTCACGGCCATGCTATTGGCATCATCGGCAACAATGGCCCGATCACGCCTGCCGGCGCGGCCAAGGCTGCCCAGTTCATCCAGCTGTGCGATCAGAGCAGTACACCGCTGCTGTTCCTGCACAACACTACCGGTTTCATGGTGGGCACCGAATCGGAACGCAATGGCATGATAAAACACGGCTCAAAGATGATTCAGGCAGTCGCCAATGCACGGGTACCAAAATTTTCCGTGGTGGTGGGCGGTTCCTACGGCGCAGGCAATTACGCCATGTGCGGTCGTGGCCTGGATCCCCATTTCATTTTCGCCTGGCCCAACAACAAGACTGCTGTCATGGGTGGCGCCCAGGCTGGCAAGGTGTTGCGCATCGTCGCCGAAGCCAAGCAGCGCGCAATGGGCATGGAGCCGGACGAAAAAGTCCTCGACATGCTGGAACAGACCACCGCCATCAACCTGGAAAAACAGTCGACAGCCCTTTACGGCACGGCGCACTTGTGGGATGACGGATTGATCGACCCGCGCGACACCCGTGCCGTGCTCGGCTTTGTTCTTGACACGGTTCGCGAGGCGCAATTGCGCCCACTGCAAGCCAACGCTTTTGGTGTTGCCCGTTTATAACGACTACAAGAGGAAACGCAGATGAAATTCACTCAGGAACACGAAGAAATCCGCCGCACCGTCCGTAACTTTGTGCAGAAGGAAATCAATCCCAACGTCGAAGCGTGGGAAGCCAATCCGCCCTTTCCTGCCCACAAGGTTTTCAAGCAACTGGGCGATCTGGGCCTGCTCGGCATCCAGAAGCCGGAACAATACGGCGGTATGGGGCTGGATTATTCCTATAACCTGATCGCCGCCGAAGAATTTGGTCGCGCCCATTGCGGCGGTGTACCACTGGCCATCGGCGTACAGACGGACATGGCCACACCAGCCCTGGCTCGCTTCGGCAGCGAGGAATTGTGCAAGGAATTTCTGGTACCGGCCATTCGCGGTGAAATGGTGGCCTCCATTGCCGTGAGCGAACCCGGTGCCGGTTCCGACGTAGCCAATATCAAGACCCGCGCCACCAAACAGGATGGCGACTATGTCATCAACGGCACCAAGATGTGGATCACCAATTCCACCCAGGCGGATTTCTTCTGTCTGCTCGCCAACACCAGCGACGACCAGAAACACAAGAACAAATCCCTGATCATCGTGCCACGGGATGCCGCCGGTATATCACTGTCGCAACCACTCGACAAACTGGGCATGCGTTCCTCCGATACCGCGCAAGTGTTCTTCGACAATGTGCGGGTACCCCGGCGCAACCTGCTGGGCGCCGAAGGTCAGGGTTTCATGATCCAGATGATGCAATTCCAGGAAGAGCGCCTGTGGGGTGCTGCGAACGCCATCGGGGGACTGGAAGAAGTCATCAACGCCACCATCGCTTACACCAAGGAACGTCATGCGTTCGATCAGCCACTGATTGACAACCAGTATGTGCATTTCAAGCTGGCCGAACTGCAGACCGAAGTCGAAGCCCTGCGCGCGCTGGTTTATTCCACCTGCGAACAATACATCAACGGTGGCAACCCGCAGCGCATCCTGCAGCTGGCTTCCATGTGCAAACTCAAAGGTGGACGCCTGGCCCGTCAAGTCAGCGATGGCTGTCTGCAATTCTGGGGCGGCATGGGCTTCATGTGGGACAACGTCGTATCCCGTTCCTATCGCGACAGCCGTCTGGCGTCGATTGGCGGCGGTGCGGATGAAGTCATGCTCGGCATCATCTGCAAGACCATGGACATTCTTCCGGGCAAGAAATAACAAGGCGCACCCATGACCGAATCCACACTCCTGATCGAAACCTTCGACAATGTTGTGCATGTCACGCTGAACCGGCCGCAAAGCCGCAACGCCATGAGTCTGTTCATGGTGAATGAGCTGCGTGCCCTGTTCACTCGCCTGCAGGACGATCACACCACCCGCGCGGTGGTGATTCGCGGCAGCAACGGCCACTTCTGTGCCGGCGCAGATGTGCGCGATCTGGCGGAAGGCCGGGCCAAGGCAGCCCAGACCAACACCGATCCGACCCAGTCGCTGGTGGATCTGAATCGTGCCTTTGGTTATCTGATGACACAGGCCAACCAGATTCCGCAAGTGCTGATCACCGTGCTGGAAGGCGCAGTGCTCGGTGGCGGTTTTGGCCTTGCCTGCGTGTCCGACGTCGGCATCGCCCTGAAGTCGGCCCAATTCGGTCTGCCGGAAACCGGTCTGGGTATCATTCCTGCCCAGATCGCGCCGTTCGTGGTGCAGCGCATTGGTCTGACCCAAGCCCGGCGCCTTGCGCTGCTGGGCGAACGTTTCGACGGTGGGGAAGCGGTCAAACTGGGCATTGCCCACTTTGCCGCCGCTGATGCCAACGCACTGGAAAACACCATCAACACCGTACTGGGCAAAGTGAAGCGCTGCGCCCCCGGCGCCAACCGCATCACCAAAGCCCTCATGCACCGGGTAGGTCAGGTCGACATGGACACGCTGCTGGATGACGCCGCCCTCGCCTTCGCCAAGGCGGTGCAAGGTGAAGAAGGCACTGAAGGCACACTCGCATTCGTACAGAAACGCCTGCCCCACTGGGCCCAATGAAGGTGGACAATACCATGCCCGCATTTTCCAAGATCCTGATCGCCAACCGGGGCGAAATCGCCGCCCGGGTCATGCGCACCGCAAAGCGATGGGCTATCGCACGGTCGCGGTGTACAGCGACGCCGACGCTGCGGCCTATCACGTACAGCAGGCAGACGAAGCCATCCGCATCGGCCCGCCCCAGGTCACCCAGTCCTATCTGAATATCGATGCCATCATTCAGGCGGCAACAACAACCGGCGCCGATGCCATCCACCCGGGTTACGGATTCCTGTCCGAAAACGCCGCCTTCGCCCAGGCCTGCGCCGACCACGGCATCGTCTTTATCGGCCCCACAGTGCATGCCATTGACCTGATGGGTTCCAAGCGCCAGGCCAAGATCGCCGCGCAGAAAAATGATGTACCGACCATTCCCGGTTACGACGGCGCCGACCAGTCCATCGACACCCTCAAAACAGAAGCCCAGCGCATCGGTTTCCGCTGATGATCAAGGCCTCTGCCGGCGGTGGTGGTCGCGGCATGCGCCTGGTCACGCAAACCGATCAGCTGGATGCCGCGCTCAAGTCCGCCAGATCCGAAGCCGAAAACGCCTTCGGTTCCGGCGAACTGATTCTGAAAAAGCCATCCTCAATCCCCGCCATGTGGAAATCCAGGTGTTCGGCGACAGCCACGGCAACATCATCCACCTGGGGAACGGGACTGCTCGATCCAGCGCCGCCACCAGAAAGTGGTGGAAGAAGCCCCCTCGCCCGCCTGTCACCGGAACTGCGTCAGCGCATGGGCGAATCCGCCGTCGCCGTGGCCCAGCTGGTAAATTATGTCGGCGCCGGCACCGTGGAATTCCTGCTGGATGAATCCGGCGACTACTACTTTCTCGAAATGAACACCCGCCTGCAGGTGGAACACCCGGTGACAGAACTGGTGACCGGCCTGGATCTGGTGGAATGGCAGCTGCGGATTGCTGCGGGTGAACCGCTGCCGCTGCAGCAGCACCAGGTCCAGCTGAAGGGCCACGCCATCGAAGTACGGCTCTACGCCGAAGACCCTGCCAACCAGTTCCTGCCGCAGACGGGGCCGGTGCATGTCTGGCACTGGGAACAGCTGCCGGGCACCCGCGCCGATCACGGCGTCCTGCCCGGCACCGACATCAGCCCGTTCTACGATCCGATGCTGGCCAAGATGATCACCCACGCCAGCGACCGCACCACCGCCATCCGCAAACTCGACCGGCTGCTGGAAAACACCGTGCTGCTGGGCACCAAAACCAACAAGGGCTTCCTGCGCCGGCTGATTACCCAGGCGGATTTCATCCAGCAGGGCGCCACCACTGCGTTCATTCCCCAGCACGAAGCAGCGCTGGCGGAACCCGCTACACCTGATTTCCGCTCGCTGGCCCTCGCCGCCGTCGCCTGGGTCGGGCTGTCACCGATGCCATCCCTGCACAGTGCCCAGCGACGCGTTCCCGTCACTCTGCAGCTGAATCAGCATAAACATCGACTCGAGGTCCACCATCAGGGCAGCCAATTCAGCGTAGCCAGCGCCGACCAGCACATGACGATCCAGGTCCACGTCCTGGATGCGCCCCGCCTGATCGCCAGCTGCGACGGCATTCGCCGCAACGCCTGGTTCCATATCGAAGGCCACAACCTTTATATGGATGCTGGTGACAGCTGCATCCACGCCACCGTCGCCACCCACGCACCGGCACTCAAGGCGGATGCCGCCGGCTCCGGTCGCCTGCTGGCTCCCATGGATGGCAATCTGGTGGATCTGCTGGTGGAACCCGGGCCAGAGCGTGCAGAAAGGCACCACCCTGGCCGTGCTGGAAGCGATGAAGATGGAGCATCCGTTGCGGGCCGATATGGACGGCATCGTGGACAGCATCCAGGTCGGCAAAGGCGATCAACTGAAGATCCGTCAGCTGATTCTCACCCTGAAACCAGCGTCCTGATCGGGCGAATCAGGGCCTGTTTTTGACACCAAAGGACAGGTCCTGACGCCCGCTATCAACCCCCGGCTTTTTGCCGGACAAAGGCTTGAACCGGGGGGGTGTTGGGGTTATCGTACGCCGACGCGAAGTGGATAATAAGTCAAACCCAAACAAAAATAGCAGCGTAACGCATTCGCTTTCCCGGGTTGACGGGCTTTCTGTCGGACACATCCACTCTTCAGGCGCGATTTGTTGACGCTTCAGGCAACAGCCGTGTCGCATTCCTATTTTTAACCGGACTTCCCACTGGGGGTAACATGACAAGCAGTACTACTGATGTGATCACCTGGGGCATGATGCTCAAGAAAGCGCCTTTCATCATGCGCAATCTGCCCCGGATCATCAAGGGACTCAAAATCAGTAATATCAAGGATCCCGGCGTGCCCTGCGGCCTGGGCTGGACATTCGAACAGGCGGTAAAAAAGAATCCGCGTGGTTCGGCCATCCTGTATGAAAACGTTCGCTTCACCTATGACGAAGTCAACCAGTGGGCCAACCGCATCGCCCACTACCTGATCAGCCAGGGCATCAAGAAAGGCGATGTTGTCGGCATCTTCGTCGAGAACCGTCCCGAGCTGCTGGTGAACGTCCTTGCCGTTGCCAAGATCGGCGCTGTGGGTGCCATGCTCAACACCTCCCAGACCCACAAAGTCCTGATTCACAGCTTCAACCTGGTCAAACCCAAAGCGGCCATCGTCGGTGAAGAGCTCGTTGATGCGTTCAACGAAGTCCGCAACGACCTCGACGTCAACGCTGACAAGGTTTACTGGGTCGCCGACCGCGATACCACCAAAGACCCGGGCGTTGCACCGGCAAACTACAAAAACCTGACCACCGAATCCGCCAACAGCCCCACCCACAATCCGGAAACCACCAACCGGATTTACATGAACGATCCCTGCTTCTACATCTACACCTCCGGCACCACCGGTCTGCCGAAAGCGGGTATCTTCAAGCACGGCCGCTGGATGAAAGCCTACGGTGGCTTCGGCATCATGGCCATGCGTCTGGGCGCCGATGACGTCATGTATTCCACGCTGCCGCTGTATCACGCTACCGGTCTGTGCGTATGCTGGGGCTCTGCGATTGCCGGTGCCTCCGGTTTCGCCATCCGACGGAAATTCAGCGCCTCCAACTTCTGGAAAGACGCCCGCAAGTTCAACGCGACTGCCATCGGCTACGTCGGTGAACTGTGCCGCTACCTGCTGGATCAGCCCAAGCAGTCCGACGACGCCAACAACCCGGTGCGCAAGATGATCGGTAACGGTCTGCGTCCCAACGTCTGGATGCCGTTCAAGGAACGCTTCAAGATCGACGAAATCATCGAACTGTACGCTGCGTCCGACGGCAACATCGGCTTCACCAACATCTTCAACTTCGACAACACCGTTGGCTTCTCGCCGATGAAGTGGGTTCTGGTTGAATATGACAAAGACAAAGAAGAACCGGTGCGTGGCGCCGACGGCTTCATGAAGAAAGTCCAGAAAGGCGGCCAGGGTCTGCTGATTGCTGAAATCAGCGACAAAGCACCGCTGGACGGCTACACCGATCCGGAGAAGACCAAAAAAGTCATCCTGACCGACGTGTTCGACAAAGGCGATCGCTGGTTCAACACCGGTGACATGCTGCGCGACATAGGTTTCGGTCACGCCCAGTTCGTTGACCGTCTTGGCGACACGTATCGCTGGAAGGGTGAAAACGTCTCCACTACCGAAGTCGAAAACCTGGTCTCCGGTCATCCGCAGATTTCCGAAGCGGTTGCCTATGGCGTGGAAATCCCCAACACCAACGGTCGCGCCGGTATGGCCTCCATTACCCCTGCGGTGCCCGAAGAACAGCTGGATTTCAAAGATATCTGCCGCTACCTGCGTGCCCAGATGCCCGCCTACGCGGTTCCGCTGTTCCTGCGCATCAAGAAGCAGATGGAAACCACCGGCACCTTCAAATATCAGAAATCCCATCTGAAGGACGAAGGTTTTGATCCCGCCAAGACCAAAGGTGAACCAGTCTACGCGTTGCTGCCAGGCGGCGATGAATACGTACTCGTAACCCCCGAAGTACTCGCGGATATCAACGCCGGCAAGTACCGCTACTGATCCGGTAGCCCAAGAAAATCAAAGGCCAACATCACCGAATGTTGGCCTTTTTTTTTCGCCTTTGCTATAACAAATAAAACCCACCACCAAGGTGACGCCATGTATAGCGAGGACGTCGAAGCCCGCCGCGGCATTGCACAACTGGCATTAAAGGGATTTTTCAGCCTGGCCCACCGCTGGCGTCTGTCACGGCCCGAAGCCATGACCCTGCTCGGCCTCACCGCCACCTCCACCTACGCCAACTGGAAAAACGGCAAGACCGGCACCATTCCGCGCGACACCCTCGAGCGCATTTCGTACCTGTTCCACATCGACGACAAACTGCGCCAGCTCACCCAAACTGCCCAGGAACTTCGCCTCTGGCTGCGTACCACTCATGTCCTGCTGGAAGGCCAGTCGCCCCTCGACCACATGCTGCTCGGTAATGTCATCGATATTTATTCGATCCAGCAGCGCATCTCTGCCCTCACCCAGCACCTGGGATCGCGGGCCCCGCTCCACACCCCCCAAATCGTGGCTGAGCAGTCACCAATTCAAACAATTCATTCACTCTAGGTTGCTGGCCGGCACCGCGCTATTGCCACTCCCCGGCGAATTTGGTGTAGTCGCGCCATCCCCAAGGTGGGAGACAAAGACTACGGAGTGACTCACATGATAAAAACACGCGCGACAGAACTGCTGGGCATCGAACATCCAATCGTACAGGGCGGCATGATGGGCGTTGGCCGCGCCGAACTGGCAGCAGCCGTTTCCAATGCCGGCGCACTGGGCATCATCACCGCCCTGACCCAGCCGACCCCGGAAGAACTGGCCCGGGAAATCCAGCGCACACGGGATCTGACTGACAAGCCTTTCGGCGTCAACCTGACCCTGCTGCCCACCATCAAGCCGGTTCCCTACGATGAATACGCCCGCGCCATCATTGAAGGCGGCGTCAAGATCGTCGAAACCGCAGGCCGCAGCCCCGAGCAGTTCATGCCTGCCTTCAAGGAAGCCGGCGTCAAGGTCGTGCACAAGTGCACCTCGGTCCGTCACGCCCTGAAAGCCGAAAAAATCGGTTGCGACATGGTCTCCATCGACGGCTTCGAATGTGCCGGCCACCCGGGTGAAGACGACATCCCGGGCCTGGTGCTGATTCCCTGCGCGGCCAACGTGCTGAAAATCCCGATGATCGCCTCCGGCGGTTTCGGCGACGGTCGCGGCCTGGCTGCTGCCCTGGCACTGGGAGCCGACGGCATCAACATGGGCACCCGTTTCGTAGCCACCAAGGAAGCACCGGTCCACGAAAACCTGAAGCAGCGCATGGTCGAAGCCACCGAACTCGACACTGCCCTGATCTTCCGCACCCTGAAAAACACCGCCCGCGTATTCAAGAACAGCGTCGCGGAACAAGTGGTGGAAATCGAAGCCAAACCAGGCCCGACCAATTTCGAAGATCTGGCACCGCTGGTGGCCGGCGTGAAAGGTCGTGAAGTCATGGACAAAGGCGATCTGGAATACGGCATCTGGACTGCCGGCATGATCATGGGTCTGATCAAGGATGTGCCCGACTGTAAAACCCTGGTACATCGCATCGTCGCCGACGCGCAGGAAATCATCACTGCCCGTCTTGGCAACATGGTGAAATAAGCCAGACCAGCGCCAAAACGAAGAAGGGGCCGATGGCCCCTTCTTTCGCATCACTATGCAGCTTTCGCCTGCTGCGGCTGATACAGAATCGATTCCGAGAATTCAAAGAAGTGCTGCATCTCCTTCTCGTTCATCGAGTGCAACACCTTCTTCACCACCGTTTGCGCAGCTCCCGAAATCGTATCGCTGGCCACCGACGCGATCTTGTTCATCACTATTCCCATCTTCAGCATGCGGATCGGCTCATTCAGATAGGCGTCGATCGCTGTTTCAATCAGATCACACAGCGCTGCCGCATAGGCATCGACCACCGCTGCCGGATTGTCACGGCCCTGCTCCACCGGATCCCGCAGACGCTTGCGCAATTGATCACTGATCGGCACCGCCACATAAGTGGGATAGCGCTTGCTTTCCCGCAACGGCAGCATCATGCCATTGATGTAATCCGCCAGCTGCTGGCGATCGGCGGCGGACAACTTCTTGATCACCTGTTTCAGTGTCAGATGGATGGTTTTCTTGATGGCTGACACGCCGCCGTGAACGATTTTTTTGCCGACGCCATTGAGCTGGATATTTTCCACCGGCGAAAGAAAATACTGATCCAGACATTCATCCGCGAATTCTGACAACAACGCATACAGGCGATCGGACTGACTCTTTTCACTTTCTGACGTCAACGATGCGCGATACTCCTGGTTGAGACGATACAACGCCTCAGACGCACCAAACCCCAGATACCACTGACTGGACATGCCCTGCTCCTGCTACCAATGAACAACGGGATGCGATTGAATCAAAAACCAGCGCCCCGACCAATGACTGCAGCGCCCAAAAATCTGGTTGGAACGACCAATGTGTAACAAAAACCGTTTTGGGTGTTGCGTAATCAACAGCACCACCACCCATACCATTTTTCGGCGAAGTTACTGTCGAAATCCCCAAAGGCTGCTATATGTTGATCTAATAACAACGACAAAAAAGGATCACTCATGCTACAGGGCTATGTACATCCGGATTTTGGCAAGGTGGCCGATGTTTTGATGCGACAGATTCCCCGCAACCGGCCTGGCGGCGCAGCCTTGGCTGTCTACCACCGAGGCGAGTGCGTCGTGGACATCTGGGGCGGCACTCGCAACCGCGATGGCGACGCCTGGCGCTCCGACACCCTCGCCATGTCCTTCTCCACCACCAAAGGCGTCGCCTCCACCCTGCTACACGTGCTGGTCGATCAGGGCCGATTGCAGTACGACGATCCTGTCAGCCAACACTGGCCCGAATTCGGGCAACGCTACAAACAACCCATCACTATTCGGCAACTGCTGTGTCACGAAGCAGGCCTGTATCATATTCGCCACATGATCGACGATGCCGAGCAGATGACGGACTGGCACTACATGACCCGCGCGCTGGAGCGGGCAACGCCCATTCATTCACCCGGCGTCACCAATGGCTATCATGCGCTGACGTTTGGCTGGCTGGTGGGAGAATTGATCCAGCGCGTTACCGGCAAGTCCTTCGCACAAGCCCTGTACGAACACCTGACGGCGCCGCTGGAACTGGACGGACTCTACGTGGGCCTGCCCGACAACCAGATGCAACGCCGCGCCGAACTGGTCAACAGTATCGGCAACCGCAGAACGCGCCTGCGCCCGGACCGGCTGATCGAGTCCAGCCTGATGAAAACCATCGGCGTCGGACTGAAAGCGGCCAACATCAACCTCGAATCCACCATCGCGGCTCTGGTCCCCAAAGGCGCCACGGAGCTGGATTTCAACCACCCCGATTTCGTCACCGCCTGCATCCCCGCCGCCAACGGCATGTTCACGGCCCGCTCACTGGCAAAACTGTACGCAGCGCTGGCCAACGGCGGCGAACTCGACGGCACCCAGATCCTGTCGAAAGACGCAGTCAGCAGCCTCATGAAAGTACAGAACCGCACCATCGGACATGTCATTCCAGTACCGATGCATTGGCGACTCGGATACCACCGGGTGTTTGCATTTGGACATGCCACCGGACACAGCTTCGGTCACTTCGGCTTTGGCGGCTCCGGTGCCTGGGCCGATCCGGTGCGGAACCTGTCCGCCGCCATGACCCTCAACAGCGGTGTAGGCACACCGTTTGGCGACGCCCGCATCGTGCAGATCACGGGCACCATCGTTGAATGCGCCGAACGACGCCAGCTACTGCCCGACGCCGAAAACATCCGCGGAATCGGTCCTTTCTTTCCCCGGGAGCGCCGCTCCGCCTACGGCACTGCCCGCAAACTGGTCAGCGGTGTGCTCCCCCAGCGCCGAAAATCCGATCGCAAGGCAGCGCAAGCCTGACGATGTGACAGAAAGGTGTCCGTTTTTAGATTTAACATTCTAATAAAACGGACTACCATCCGAAGCCTGCTGCAACCCTGTCAACTTGTTGTCGGAAACTGCGTTTTCCAGAAGCTGACAGGTTGCGCAGGCTTCATTTATTATCCATCGATCGTTCGCGTGAGGGACAACCAATGAGCGAGATTACCAATCGTATGAAAGAACAACTGGACCAGTTCTCCAAATCCATCGATCAAATCATCAATGCATCCCGCGGTCTCTACGTGAAGATTCGCGAGGAAAGCAACAAACAGTTCGAAGAACTGGTCAAGGCAGGCGAATCCCAGCAAGCTGACGACGCCTCACTGCTGACACAGCTGCGCAAGGACATCACCACACCGTTCGAAGACGTGAAAGGATCACTCGACCAGCTGCGTAACGCCTCTGTTGGCCTGGTGGTCAAAGCCCGCGAAAGCGGCGAGCAGTACTTCAACGAACTGGTGGAACTGGGCTCGTCGCGGAAAACCACCGCTGAATAGCCCGCGCACCGTTACAGGAAGGTTGCAACACGCCACCTTCCTGTCCCCCCCTCCCTAGCCCCTCCCCGGGCGGATATACGTGCCTCGCGAATTCCTGTAATATCGATATTTCATACTTTGGCCCCTAACACATTTTGGCATTCGGGCCGCTATACTGATTACGACTCAACCAAAATACTCCCCGAGAAAGGCATCATGTCTACAGATGTTCAAGAAAACGCGCCCCGCATCTGGGTCACAACCATCCTGTTCAGCGTCACCTTTTTAATCGCCATCACAGCCGTTCCAGCCTACGGAATCCTCGTCGGTTACAGCCTCGCCCAGTGGGTGTGGTTTGTCGTATTCCTGGCATTCTGCGGATTCTCCATTACCGCCGGGTACCACCGCCTGTGGTCACACCGGGCCTACGACGCCAATCCGGTCGTCCGTGCCTTCTTCGCCTTCTGGGGTGCCTGTGCCCTGCAGAACAGCATCCTGATCTGGGGCTCCGGCCACCGCCGCCACCACCGCCATGTG
This sequence comes from Gammaproteobacteria bacterium, assembly GCA_041395845.1. GTDB lineage: Bacteria > Pseudomonadota > Gammaproteobacteria > Pseudomonadales > Ketobacteraceae > Ch67. The sequence goes on along the minus strand of JAWKZS010000027.1, from coordinate 13,060 downwards.
GATGACAACGAGAAAGACCCGTACTCCATCAACCGAGGCTTCTGGTTTGCCCACATCGGCTGGATGCTGCGCAATTACCCAAGCGGCGACGTTGATCTGTCGAACGCCCAGGATCTGCAGCGCGACCCAATCGTGATGTTCCAGCACAAGTACTACCTGCCGCTGGTACTGTTCAGCAACATCGGTTTGCCTGCCCTGCTGGGCTGGGCACTGGGCGACGTGATTGGCACCCTGCTGCTCGTCGGGGTGTTGCGCCTGGTCATCAGCCACCACGTCACCTTCTTCATCAACAGCCTGTGCCACATGTGGGGCAACCAGCCTTACACCAACACCAACACCGCCCGCGACAACTTCGTGCTGGCACTGGTGACCTATGGCGAGGGCTATCACAACTTCCATCACTACTTCCAGACCGACTACCGCAACGGCGTCCGCTGGTGGCAGTTCGATCCCACCAAATGGCTAATTGCCTCCCTGTCCTGGGTGGGCCTCACCAGCAATCTGCGTCGGGTACCGGATTTCAAGATTCAGGAAGCCCTGGTGCAGATGCAGTTCGAGAAAGCCCAAGCCCAACTCAAGCGTATCCAGCTGCCGAATATGGAAGCCTGGAAAGAAACCCTAGAAAAAGAATATCAGCAGTTCATGGAAACCATGTCCGAATGGAAACAGCTGCGCGCCGAATGGTACGGTCAGAAGCGCCAGGCACTGGCCGAGAAGAAGCAGGAGCTGCAGGAAAAATGGCAGCGCGCCGCCGTGCGCACCCGCTTCAAGGAAATGGAATATATGCTGAAGATGCAGCGTAAACGTCTGCAGTTACTCAATGTGAATTTCGCTGCGGCGGTTTGAAAAAAGGGGCTCAATCGAGCCCCTTCTCTTTTCAGGAAACCCTGCGAAAGCGTCGCCACCACTTGCGAGTACCAGCACTCACCGCCGGTTCCACCTCAGCACTCTCCTGTCCACCGACGAAAACCATCTCAAGGCGACCGACAATGATGCGGTCACCGTGCTCCACCACCGCAGTTTCCACCGGCTCCTCATTCACGCGAAAGCCCCAGCAATCCGGGTGACTCGACAACAACCAGTCGTCACCAATACGCTCCACAAACAAATGAATCGCCCGCAGCGTCGCATCCAGAATCACAAAGTCAGCCCCGGCGCCCGAACCCAAAGTCCAGATCGCCTGGCTCTGGCGCGGCTCCAGGACCAACTCCTTGCCGCGCAACGGCGCAGAAAGGACGACCAACCGTGGCAATCCCAAAGGTTGCAATGCCCTTGATGGACACTCCCGCCGCAATTGCCCCTCATCCAGCACAAGAACCTTGGAGTCCATTTCCATCGCTGACGCCATCTGCGCCTCCATGAATGCAAGCCAATCCTTACTGCTACCTGCATTATCAAGCGCCTTGAAGGAACTGATAAAGGGATAAAAATCACAAACGGCGGGCACAAAAAAGCCAGTGTTGATTCAACACCGGCTTTTGATATCTGGTCGGGACGGAAGGATTTGTACGGGCAGGCCATCCTGCTTCAACACCATCCCCGTACGCTTTCTTGACCTGTTAACTGGTCGGGACGGAAGGATTTGAACCTTCGACCCCTTGCACCCCATGCAAGTGCGCTACCAAGCTGCGCTACGCCCCGAATTTCTTGCTTTTCAACGAGTTAGAACAAAACCAACCGTCACAAGAGGTGGCAAATAATACCCTAAACCATTCAAATAGGAAACGGTTTTTTGCCACCGAACCTGGAAAATCAGTGTTCCTTGAGGACAAACAGGACATCTTCCAGTTCGCTGATCATCTGGCGGATCAACTGGGAAGACTTGGTGACGTCGTCACGGGCATCGTCACCGGTGAGCTTCTGTCGGGCACCGCCAATGGTGTAACCCTGATCGTACAACAGACTGCGAATCTGTCGGATCATGATCACGTCCTGGCGTTGGTAGTAGCGGCGGTTGCCCCGCCGCTTCACCGGTTTCAACTGGGTAAATTCCTGCTCCCAATAACGCAAAACATGCGGTTTCACGTCACAGAGTTCGCTCACTTCCCCAATCGTAAAATACCGTTTTCCCGGTATGGTCGGTAATTCGTTATTGTTGCTTGGTTCCAGCATAAGCTTCCACTCGTTGCTTCAACTTCTGGCCGGGGCGGAACGTCACCACGCGACGGGCGGAAATAGGGATTTCCTCACCAGTCTTGGGATTCCGGCCCGGGCGCTGACGTTTGTCACGCAAGTCGAAATTGCCAAAACCAGACAGCTTCACATGCTCATTGGCTTCAAGCGATGCACGAATCTCTTCAAAGAAGAGCTCAACCATTTCCTTGGCTTCCCGCTTGTTCAACCCAAGCTCCTCGAACAGCTTTTCAGCCAGATCAGCCTTGGTCAACGCACTCATGCCTTATTCCCTCAATATGACATTGAACTTTTCTCGCAACGAAGCAACCACTCGTTCAACCACGGGGTTGATATCTTCGTCCTGTAGTGTTCGCGTCGCATCCTGCAGTGTCATACCGAAAGCAATGCTCTTTTTGCCTGCTTCCAGATTGGCGCCCTGATACACGTCGAACAGCACGAGATCGGTCAATAAAGCACCAGCCGATTCCCGCACAAAATTCAGTATAGCCTGTGCAGAAATCTTTTCATCCACAATTAAAGCCAAATCGCGTCTAACTTCCGGATATTTCGACAGTTCTTTGAACTGCGGCAAGCTTCGCCGGGTGATTCCGGACAAAGCTAATTCAAATAGGTATATCTTTGACGCAATATCGAGCTTTTTCTGCAGCTCCGGGTGCAAAGCCCCTACATATCCTACAACTTCATTGTCTTTCAGGATGGCGGCGGTTTGCCCCGGGTGCAAAGCAGCCAGCGTTGCCTTCTCAAAACGGTAGGATAAATCGCCGCCGGACAGTCCCAGCAACGCTTCGACATCGCCCTTTACATCATAGAAATCGACGTTGCGGGCTTTTTCAGACCAGTTTTCCGGGGTCACATTACCGCCAATCAGGCCTGCAATACGTGGCTCCTGCTGCAAGCCATTCACCGTGGTGAACGCCAGGCCCGTTTCAAAAATACGGATACGGTCCTGCTGACGGTTGAGGTTGTGAATCGCAGTTTTGATGAGGCCAGCCCACAGCGTTGTGCGCATCTCCGACATGTCGGCCGAAATGGGGTTTGCCAACGATACGGGGGTCTGCTCCGGTGTCAGCAACTCAACCAGCTTTTTGTCGACAAAGGTGTAGGTAATGACTTCCTGATACTCACGATCAATCAGTGCCTGTTTCAGGCTGGTCAGCGCCAACTGGTGTTCGGAACGGGGTGCAGCGGCCGCTTCCAGCTTGGGCAGATGGGTCGGCAGATTGTTATATCCCCACACCCGACCCAACTCTTCGATCAAGTCCACTTCAATGCGGATATCGAAGCGGTAGCTGGGGGGCACCACGTGCCAACCGTCGGTTGTTGTCACCACGTCCATACCCAGACGCTCAAGAATTTCTGCCACCTCACCATCAGGCAATTCGAAGCCGAGCACGCGTTTGATGCGCTCACGCCGCAACTGGATAGATGGCAGGTGCGGCAGATTTTCGGTGCTCACCACCTCAATGACCGGCCCCGCCTGACCACCAACGATATCCAGCAGCAATGCAGTTGCCCGCTCGATAGCCTTGTGCTGCAGTTCGAAATCCACGCCACGCTCGAAGCGATGGGAAGAATCCGTATGCAAACCATAACTGCGCGCACGACCAGCGATGGCAATGGGTTCAAAGAAAGCACTTTCCAGGAACAGATCAACGGTCTGTGCTGTAACGCCGGATGCCTCACCGCCCATCACACCTGCCAGCGCCAGCGGACGCGCCTGATCGGCAATGACCAGGGAATCCGTTGTCAGCGCAATCTCCTGACCGTCCAGCAGGGTCAGCTTTTCCCCTTCGCGGGCAAGGCGCACCACAATACCGCCCTTCAACTGATTGAGATCGAAGGCATGCATGGGTTGACCCAGTTCGAGCAGCACGTAGTTGGTGACATCCACCACGGCATCGATCGAACGAATGTCGCTGCGACGCAGACGCTCTACCATCCACTGTGGCGTCGGAAGGGACAGATCAACGCCACGCATGACCCGACCAACATAGCGGGGACAATGAGCCTTGGCCTGCACATCCACCGGGAAGACATCAGCGATGGTTTGCTTCACTTCCACGCAGTGAACCGGGGTGACTTCCGCACGATTCAGCACGCCCACCTCGCGCGCCATACCGGCGATGCCCAGGCAGTCGCCGCGGTTGGGTGTCAGATCCACTTCGATGGCACGATCATCCAGCTGCAGATATTCGCGCAAGTCTGCGCCAACCGGTGCATCAGCCGCCAGTTCAAGCAAACCATCCACAGAATCGGTCAATCCCAGCTCCGACGCGGCACACAACATGCCGAAGGATTCCACACCGCGCAGCTTGGCGCGTTTGATGGCGAAATTGCCCGGCAGTACAGCACCGATTTTCGCACATGGGACTTTAATACCCACGCGGGCATTGGGCGCGCCGCACACGATACTCAGCAATTCCGCTTCGCCCACATTTACTTTGCATACGCGCAACTTGTCCGCATCAGGATGTTGCTCGGCTGCCACGATCTCGCCAACCACTACACCGCTGAATTCACCGGCCACCGCCTCGGCACTGTCCACTTCCAATCCCGCCATGGTGAGCTGGGCCACCAGTTCGTCGGTGGTGATCGCCGGATTTACCCATTCACGAAGCCATTTTTCACTGAAACGCATGATGATTCCCCTGAATTCTGTTGTAACTGCGCACGTAACGACGGTTTAGCGGAATTGCCGCAGGAATTTCAGATCGTTCTCGAAGAACAATCGCAGATCGTTCACGCCGTAGCGCAGCATGGTCAGGCGTTCCACGCCCATACCGAACGCAAAACCAGTGAATTTCTCCGTATCCACATTCACATGCTCGAATACTTTTGGATGCACCATGCCGCAACCCAGCACTTCCAGCCAGCCGGTCTGCTTGCAGACGCGGCAGCCTTTGCCGTTACACATGACGCACTGGATATCGACTTCCGCAGACGGCTCGGTGAATGGGAAGTAAGACGGACGGAACCGCACATCCAGCTCTTTCTCAAAAAAGTCACGCAGGAAGATCGCCAGCATGCCTTTGAGGTCGGCAAAGGTGATGTCCTGATCCACCAGCAGGCCTTCTACTTGGTGGAACATTGGGGTATGGGTAAGATCCGAGTCACAACGGTAAACGCGGCCCGGACAGATAATGCGATAGGGCGCGCCGCCCTGCTCCATCACCCGCACCTGTACCGGTGACGTGTGGGTACGCAGCAAGGTCGAAGCATCGAAATAGAAGGTGTCGTGCATCGCTCGCGCCGGGTGATGGCCCGGAATATTGAGCGCTTCAAAATTATGATAGTCGTCTTCGATCTCGGGACCTTCCACCACCTGGAAGCCCATGTTCGCAAAGAAGGATTCAATACGCTGCATGGAACGGGTCACCGGGTGCAATCCACCAACGACATTACGGCGCCCAGCCAGGGTGACATCCACACTCTCGCGCGCCAGCTTTGAGTTGAGTTCGGCCTGCTCCAGCACTTCCTGCCGCCCTTTGAGGGCCTCCTGCACCGCATCTTTAACGCGGTTAATTTCCGCTCCAGCTTCGCGACGCTGTTCGGGGGGCAGCTTGCCCAGATTCTTCAGCTGCTCGGTGATTTCACCTTTCTTGCCCAGGAATTGCACGCGCACCAGTTCGAGCGCATTGACGGTTTCCGCCTGGGTTACAGCAGACAGGGCCTGTTCGAGGAGTGTTTGCAGGTTATTCATGAGTGATCCGGTAGTTTTCAGTCACCAAAAACGAAAAAGGGGAAGAGCCCGAGCCCTTCCCCCATTCTATGCAGGATTCGTCACCTCAATGTGACAACGAATCTGCTCCGCTTAGCTGGACAGGCCGGCTTTTGCTTTTTCTGCCAACGCAGCAAAAGTTGCCATATCGTGCACAGCGATGTCTGCCAGTACTTTACGGTCGATTTCAACACTGGCTTTCTTCAGGCCATTGATGAAACGGCTGTAGGACAGACCGTTCATGCGCGCTGCCGCGTTGATACGGGTGATCCACAGTGCGCGGAACTGACGCTTGCGCTGACGACGGTCACGGTATGCATACTGACCGGCGCGGGTAACAGCCTGCTTGGCTACGCGCAACACGCGGCTGCGTGCGCCATAGTAGCCTTTAGCGGCCTTCAGAATCTTTTTGTGGCGCCTTCTGGCGATAACACCACGCTTAACATGTGCCATGCTCTATTCCTCCAGTTCAATCCGACCGTTATACGTAAGGCATCATACGAGCAACCAGTGCGACGTCAGATGCATGCACCATTCCCATGGGACGCAGTTGACGGATACGCTTGGAGCTCTTCTTGGTCAGGATGTGACGCTTGAAGGCGTGCTTGCGCTTGAAGCCGTTGGCGGTTTTCTTGAAACGCTTGGCCGCCCCACGGTTGGTTTTCATCTTAGGCATTTTCTGCTCCGCATTGTTTTCACAATGATTAACTAGTTGAAGCAAGCCAAAGGCTTACTTGCGTTTTTTCGGTGCCAATACCATGGTCATCTGCCGGCCTTCGATCTTGGCAGCCTGTTCCACTGAGCCGAACTCATCCAGATCAGTCTCGATACGACGCATCATCTCGAGGCCGAGCTCTTGGTGAGCCATTTCGCGGCCGCGGAAACGCAGCGTGATCTTGGCTTTGTCACCATCTTCCAGGAACCGTTTCAGGTTGCGAAGTTTTACCTGGTAGTCCCCTTCTTCAGTCCCAGGGCGGATTTTCATCTCCTTCACCTGGATCTGTTTCTGCTTCTTACGGGCTTCAGCCTGGCGCTTTTTCTCTTCAAACACATGCTTGCCATAGTCCATGATCCGGCAGACAGGCGGTTCCGCCTCGGCGGAGATTTCAACCAGATCCAGCTCTTCTTTTTCAGCCAGTTCCAGTGCCTGATCAATCGGGACTACACCCACCTGCGCTCCGTCAGAGCCAATCAGGCGGACTTCGCGACTCGTGATTTCATCGTTGATACGATTCTTGCGAGTCGATGGTAAGGGGCGTTTGCTGCGCTGCTTAATGGCTATTCCTCCGAGCCCGTTAATAAAAAAACAAGCGCTTCAAGGCCTTGAAGTGCTTGATTTCGAAATTCAGCTTTGTACTGCCATTGCATTCTATACAGCCCGGGGAAATTCTCAAGCTGCTGAATTCGCGGCAGATTGCAAAAAGGGCACCCGTCGATGCCCTTTTGCTGTATCTGGTAGGCACGAATGGACTCGAACCATCGACCCCCACCATGTCAAGGTGGTGCTCTAACCAACTGAGCTACGTGCCTAGAAAGTGCCTTTCACACAGGCGCGCAAAAATACCACCACACCCCTGTAAGTGCAAGCCCTGATTTCATTTTTCAGACTTTATAGTGGCCCCGATACCAGTCAACAAACCGACGAACCCCCTCTTCCACGGGGGTGGACGGGCGGTAACCGACGTCTTCTGCCAGGGCGTCCACATCGGCGTAGGTATCCGGTACATCACCTGGCTGCAGTGGCAGCAGGTTCTTCTCGGCCTTTTTGCCCAGACACTCTTCCAACACCTCGATATAGCGGAGCAGTTCGACCGGGCGATTGCTGCCGATATTGTAGATTCGGTACGGCGCTCTACTGGTGCCCGGGTCGGGCTGATCCCCACTCCAGGCCGGATTGGGCTGGGCCACGTTATCCAGGGTGCGGATGACACCTTCGACAATGTCATCTATATAGGTAAAGTCGCGGCGGTGCTTGCCGTAGTTGAAAACGTCAATCGGCTTGCCCGCCAGGATGGCCTTGGTGAACATGAACAGGGCCATATCCGGTCGGCCCCAGGGGCCGTAGACGGTGAAGAAGCGCAGTCCGGTAGTGGGCAGGTTGAACAGATGGCTGTAGGTATGGGCCATCAGTTCATTGGCCTTCTTGCTCGCCGCATAGAGGGATACCGGGTGATCGACATTGTCGTGCACCGAAAACGGCATCCGGGTATTGGCGCCATAGACCGAGCTGCTTGATGCATACACAAGGTGCTCGACCCCGTGGTGGCGGCAGCCTTCGAGGATATTGGTGAAACCGACGATATTGGCGTCGATGTAGGCCAGCGGATTTTCCAGGGAGTAACGGACCCCGGCTTGCGCTGCCAGATTGACCACGCGCTGGGGCTGATGGGTGCGGAACAGGTCATTGACCGCCTCCCGATCCTCCAGCCCGGCCTTGATAAAGGTGAAATTTGGCTGCCCCTGTAACCGGGCCAGGCGAGCTTCCTTGAGGCTGACGTCATAATAGTCATTGAGGTTATCCAGGCCGATCACCTTGTCGCCCCGCGCCAGCAGACGCTCACTCAGGGCTGCACCGATAAAGCCTGCCGCGCCGGTCACCAGAATTTTCATTGCTACTCCCTACTTGAAATGACTGCCTGCATTGAACGGGCGAAAGATTATCACAGGCGCCCGCTCAGTGGATGAAAACGTCGTTTTTCAGGCGCTGGATCTCGTCACGCAGCCGGGCGGCCTGTTCGAACTCCAGATTCTTGGCGTGCTGGAACATCTTCTGCTCCAGCTCACGCAGCAGTGCTGCGGCCTGTTTCGGCTCCATGGCTTCCGGCGCAACGGCATATTTTGGTAACGGCTCGGCCACTTTACGCTGCTGACCTTTCTTGCCGCCGGGCGCACGGGCCCCTTCCAGAATATCTTCGACCGATTTGCGAATGCCTTTGGGTGTGATGCCGTGCTGCTGGTTGAAATCAATCTGCTTCGCTCGCCGACGATCGGTCTCGTCGATGGCACGACGCATGGAATCCGTGACACGGTCTGCGTACAGAATGGCCTTGCCGTTAAGGTTACGGGCAGCACGACCAATGGTCTGGATCAGGGAACGCTCGGAACGCAGGAAACCTTCCTTGTCCGCATCCAGAATCGCCACCAAGGACACTTCCGGCATATCCAGACCTTCCCGCAACAGGTTGATACCCACCAGCACGTCGAATTCGCCGAGGCGCAGATCGCGAATGATTTCTACGCGCTCCACGGTATCGATGTCGGAATGCAGATAACGCACTTTCACGCCCTGTTCCAGCAGGTAATCGGTAAGGTCTTCCGCCATGCGCTTGGTGAGCGTCGTCACCAGCACTCGCTCTTCCCTGGAGACGCGATCATGAATCTGGGACAGCAAGTCCTCTACCTGCGTGGTAGCCGGACGCACTTCCAGTTCCGGGTCAACAAGGCCCGTCGGGCGCACGATCTGTTCCACCACCTGCTGGGTATGATCCGCTTCGTATTGCGCCGGTGTGGCGGATACGAAAATAGTCTGCGGACAGAGTTTTTCCCACTCATCGAACCGCAGCGGGCGGTTATCCAGCGCTGATGGCAGGCGGAAGCCGTACTGCACCAGGGTTTCCTTGCGGGAGCGGTCGCCTTTGTACATGGCGCCGATCTGCGGCACGGTGACATGGGATTCATCCAGCACCACCAGCGCATTCTGCGGCAGATATTCGAACAGGGTTGGCGGTGGCTCGCCGGGGCCGCGCCCAGACAGATAACGGGAATAGTTTTCGATGCCGGTGCAGTAACCCAGTTCCTGCATCATTTCCAGATCGAAACGGGTACGTTCGGACAGTCTCTGATGCTCCAGCAGCTTGTTCTCATCCAAAAAATACTGCAGTCGCTGTTGCAGCTCGATCTTGATGTTGTCGATGGCGGACAGGATGGTTTCCCGCGGTGTCACATAGTGGGATTTTGGATAAACCGTATAGCGCGGAATTTTTTGCAGCACTTCACCGGTGAGCGGATCGAACAGGGAAAGATTTTCGATCTCGTCATCGAACAGCTCGATACGCAGCGCCTCACGCTCGGATTCCGCCGGGAACACGTCAATCACATCACCCCGCGCGCGATAGGTAGCGCGATGGAATTCCAGATCATTGCGGGTGTACTGCAATTCCGCCAGTCGCCGCAGAATCTTGCGCTGATCGATCTTTTCGCCGCGATCCAGATGCAGCACCATCTGCAGGTAACTGCCGGGATCACCCAGACCGTAAATGGCCGACACCGTGGCGACGATAATGGTATCCGGACGCTCCAGCAGCGCCTTGGTGGCGGACAGACGCATTTGCTCGATGTGTTCGTTCACCGAGGAATCCTTCTCGATGAACGTGTCGGACGCCGGCACATAGGCCTCGGGCTGATAGTAGTCGTAGTAGGAAACGAAATACTCCACGGCGTTGTCGGGAAAGAATTCCTTGAATTCGCCGTACAGCTGCGCCGCCAGGGTTTTGTTATGGGCCATCACCAGGGTGGGTCGCTGCACGGCCTCGACCACCTTGGCGATGGTGAAGGTCTTGCCCGATCCGGTAACCCCCAGCAGGGTCTGATGGGACAGGCCATCGTTCAGACCATCCACCAGTGAGGCGATCGCTGTCGGCTGATCACCCGCTGGTTCGAATTTGGAATTGACCTTGAAACGGAATGCGGAACTCATGGATGCTTACCTGCCAACAACAGCGAACCCACGATGATCCCAGAATCTGCGTAACACTGGCAACCCTGTCGATTTTGCAGGCATGAAAAAGGCGCCCGCAGGCGCCCTCTTCGATCGCTGTTTGGCTTTTGGATCAGGCGGCCAGCTTTTGACGCACTGACGCCAGTTTCACGCACAGCACAAACACTTCCATCGCCTTGTTGATATCGGCCAGGGACGGGAAGCTCGGAGCCAGACGGATATTGCGGTCCTGCGGATCCTTGCCATAGGGGAAGGTCGCGCCAGCCGGAGTCAGCTTCACACCCACATCATCCGCCAGTTTCACAATCGCCTTGGCGAGGCCCGGACGGGCATCAAAGGACACGAAATAGCCGCCTTCGGGCACGGTCCAGCTACCCATATCGGTGTTTTTCAGGCCGGCATCCAGGTGCTGGATCACCGCATCAAAACGGGGCTTCAGCAGCTCGGCATGCTTGTCCATATGGCTCAGCAAACCGTTGAAATCGCCGAAGAATTTCACGTGGCGCAGCTGATTCACCTTGTCCGGACCGATAGTGATAATGCCCAGATGCTTCTTGAAATGCTTGAGGTTTTCCACCGACGCGCCCATGAAGGCCAGACCGGCACCAGCGAAGGTGATCTTGGAGGTGGAACCAAAGATGAACACCGAATCTTCAGTGCCGTACTGACGGGCCAGATCCATGATGTTCGCCAGTTCCGGTGCACCACGGTGCAGGGCGTGAATGGAATAGGCGTTGTCCCACATCACGCGGAAATTGGCGCCAGCAATCTTGCCCAGTTTGGCAATGCGCTCGACCACCGCCGCGCTGTACACAATACCGGACGGATTCGAGAAGCGCGGCACGCACCATATACCTTTGATCTGGGGATCGGCCTTCACCAGGGCTTCTACCTGATCCATATCAGGGCCATTTTCGTCCATGGCGACCGGGATCATCTCGATGCCCAGCTCTTCGCAGATGGCGAAATGGCGGTCGTAGCCTGGCACCGGGCACAGGAATTTGATCTTGCCTTCCTTATTCCAGGCCGACGCAGCGCCACGAACTCCAAAGTTGTGGGCAAAGTTCAGGGTCTGGAACATCAGGGTCAGACTGGCGTTACCGCCGATCAGCGTCTCTTCAGGCTTTACACCCAACATCTGGCAGAACAGGGCCTTGGCTTCGGGCAAGCCATCAAGGCCACCGTAATTGCGGGTGTCGGTACCGTCCGAGCCCTTGAAATTACCCTGCAGAATCGGGTCCATGCTGTTGGACAGATCCAGCTGGGCGCTGCCGGGTTTGCCACGGGTCAGATCCAGGCCCAACTTGGCGGCTTTCGCCTGTGCATATTGGCTTTCCAGATCCGCGAGCGCGGCTTGCAATTGTTCTTTCGACGCTTGATCAACGTACAAGGCACATCCCCTCTTGTGAAGACATTAACGGCCAGTAAAACAGGCGACACTATAGAGAGTTCAAAGCCGATTGCAAGGGGCTGCCGAGGCACAAAGGCGATATACGACGCCTGGTTACGCGCGCCCGGCCACTGAAACGAATTGGCTAAGCCGTTGAATAAATATCGAAAAAAAGTGTTGACCGAGGGCGCCGAGGTCATTAATATTTGCGGCCTCAACGCTGATCCACAGTAGCTCAGTCGGTAGAGCAAGCGGCTGTTAACCGCTGGGTCGCAGGTTCGAGCCCTGCCTGTGGAGCCAATACGAGAAGGGAGCCTAAACGGCTCCCTTTTTTATTGCCTGAATTAATTGCCGTCCCCGGCACATCCCTAACTGCTTGATACATGCTTACACAGCGCTAGCGTCCAGGATGGTGAGCAGACGTATCAGCTCACCAACTCCTTGCGATCTTTCAACACCACCACCGATGCTTTCGCCGGTACAGCCTCCTCGGCATCTGACTGATTGCTGGTCCGCTGTTTCCACAACAGATCCTCCAGCGGGCTTTGCGGGCTGAAACCCAGCGGGCAGCGCATCAGCATTTCCCGAATTGCCTCGCAGTTTTCATCCTTGCACAAACGATCCAGCTCCTTGAGATACTGGGTCAACTGTGGCCAGTCAATGGACACTTCCGAGGCACGCAGTACGCGGGAATGCTGCGTCGGCGTGACATTTTCACCGATCAGCAATTCTTCAAACAGCTTTTCACCGGGACGCAAACCGGAATACACGATTTCGATATCACCATCCAGATCATCGTCTTTTACAGTGCAACCCATCAGCGCAATCATCTTGCGAGCCAGATCCGCGATCCGCACCGGTTCGCCCATATCCAGCACAAAGACATCACCGCCTTTTGCCATCGCACCGGCCTGGATCACCAGCTGCGCAGCTTCGGGAATCGTCATGAAATAACGGATGATGTCAGGATGCGTTACCGTCACCGGGCCACCATTGGCGATCTGCTGACGGAACAGGGGAATCACTGAACCGGAAGAGCCGAGCACATTGCCAAAGCGAACCATGCTGAAGCAGGTTTTGCTCTGCTTTTTATGCATGG
>JAWKZS010000026.1:0-62347 GCA_041395845.1 Gammaproteobacteria bacterium | reverse complement strand
CGTGCTGTTGATTTCAAAACGGTTCACGGCTGGCGCTTTGCGAATAATGCGACGCGAACCGCACAAAGCGCGGTGTTCATTGATGACAAACACCAGCTGGCTGCTTGTGGCGACTGGTGTCTTGGTGGTCGAGTTGAGGGCGCCTTCACATCCGCGCTCCATCTTGCCAATGCAATGCAAGGGCGCACCCGTGAGTTTTGATCCGCACAATATTGCAGTGATTGGTGCGTCTGGCGCCATCGGGAATGCGTTCGTTTCACGTATCGCGACAACCTACCCCAACGCCAGCCTGTTCGCGTTTTCGCGCAATGGGCCGCATCACATTGATTATGGCAACGAAGCATCCATTGCCGCAGCCGCGGACTTGGCAGCGCAGGAAAAGCCACTGGATCTGGTAATTGTCGCGAATGGCATGCTGCATGATGGGGACGTCAGGCCGGAAAAGTCCCTGAAAGAGTTGTCCGCACACAACTTCCATCAGCTGTTTGAAGTCAACACCATCACGCCCGCACTGGTCGCAAAATATTTTCTGCCAAAGCTGGGCAAGGATCGAGTGTCGATCTTCGCGGCGCTGTCGGCACGGGTGGGCAGCATCTCTGACAATCAGCTGGGCGGTTGGTATGCGTATCGTGCGTCAAAAGCTGCGCTGAACATGGTCATCAAAACCGCCGCTATTGAAGTTCGCCGAAGAAACCCGCACGCCATCGTGGTCGGCCTGCATCCCGGCACGGTCGACAGCGATTTATCCAAGCCATTCCAGGGTAACGTTCCCGATGGAAAGCTGTTTACGCCTGACTACGCGGCCGGGAAGCTGTTGACTGTGCTGGCAGGTTTGACCCCGGCGCAGACCGGTAGATGCTTTGGCTGGGATGGTGAGGAGATTTTGCCGTGACGCAGGATGTTGCGATTGGCAGCGCGATCATTGCGATGGCGTAGTGATATGCCGGGCGCAAGCCGCCAAAACTCCCCCAGAACTTGCCACACCTTGGTTCTTCGTCCCAATACCCTGTGTTATCATTCTAAGCCCTTTGGTCCATGCCAAAGTCGATGCAATCGAATTTTCCCAAGATTTCAAGGAGTTAAAGCTCATGTCCATGGCCGACCGCGATGGTCTCATCTGGTTTGACGGCGAACTGGTTCCCTGGCGCGATGCCCAGGTCCACGTGCTCACCCACACCCTGCACTACGGCATGGGCGTGTTTGAAGGCGTGCGCGCCTACGCTACCGTCAACGGCCCGGGCATTTTCCGTCTCCAGGAACACACTGATCGCCTGTTCCGCTCCGCCCACATCATGAACATGAAGATGCCCTTCACCAAAGAACAGGTGAACGAGGCCCAACTGGCTGCCGTGCGCGCCAACAATCTGCCCCACGCTTACCTGCGTCCGATGGTGTTCTTCGGCTCCGAAGGCATGGGTCTGCGCGCCAATAACCTGAAGGTGCACATGATCGTGGCTGCCTGGGAATGGCCGTCCTACATGACGCCGGAAGCGAAGGAACTGGGTATCAAGGTGCGGACCTCGTCCTACACCCGTCACCACGTCAACATTTCCATGTGCAAGGCAAAGGCGAACGGTCACTACATCAACTCCATGCTGGCGCTGAACGAAGCCCTGGCCTGCGGTTGTGAAGAAGCCCTGCTGCTCGACCCGGAAGGTTATGTAGCTGAAGGCAGCGGCGAGAACGTTTTCGTAGTGTACAAGGGCAAGATCTACACACCGGAACTGACTTCGTGCCTGGACGGTATTACCCGTGCCACCGTTATGCAGCTGGCCAACGAGCTGGGTTACGAAGTAATTGAAAAGCGCATCACCCGTGATGAAGTCTATGTGGCTGACGAAGCCTTCTTTACCGGCACCGCCGCCGAAGTACTGCCGATCCAGCAGCTGGATGGACGTGTGATCGGTTCCGGCAAGCGTGGCCCCATCACCGAACAGCTGCAGAAGCTGTATTTCGATGCGGTCATGGGCCGTTCCGAGAAGCACAAGGACTGGATCAGCTACGTTTGATCCGGTTGCGCTGCGGGTGTCTGCCCGCAGCGCATTCTCCCCCGCCTTGCTACCGACAGTTCACCTGATGCCCGAATCCGCCAAGCCCACCATCCTCTGGGTGGTCACCGACGACAAGCCCGGTCACCGCAGCCAGCAGGAAGGTCTGGTGGAGCGTTTGCAGGCCCTGGCGCCATTCTCGGTGCACTGGATCAACACTGAAACACTGCATGTCAGCCTGCTGGATACCCTGCTCAAGCGCCCGGTGAAGCCGGAATTGCCCCGGCCGGACTGGATTCTGGGGGCGGGGGCGGGCACCCACAGTCTGATCCTCAAGCTGCGCCACATTCTGGGGGCCAAGACCATCCTGCTGATGCGGGGGGCGTTCCCCATGGCGCTGTTCGACGCCAACATCACGCCGGTGCACGACAATCCGCCCACCCGTAAAAACGTGCTGCCCACGGTAGGGGTGATGAACCCGGTGGTGCCGCGCTATGAAGGGCGGGATACCGGGACCGGTACCTTCCTGATCGGCGGTACCAATGCCCATTACCAGTGGGACGATGGCTACGTGATCGCGCAGGTCGAGGCGATCTGCTGGGCCCAGCCGCAGGTGCAGTGGACTCTGACCGACTCCCGCCGCACGCCGGAGGCCTTTCTGCCGGCACTTCAGGCCAGGGCACTGCCCAACCTGACCCTGATTTCCCACCGGGACACCCAGCGCGGTTTCATCAAGCAGCAGCTGGATAAAACCGGCCAGCTGTGGGTGACCCGGGACAGCGTGTCCATGGTGTATGAATGCATTACATCGGGTGCGCCCACCGGCCTGCTGGATCTGAAACCCCTGCGCCAGTCGCGGGTGGTGAAAGACATGAATTATCTGCTGGGGCAGGGCTGGATTCGCGATTACAGCCACTGGGATGTGCAGCAGCCGCTGCCGGTCAGTGAAACCCGGCTGTGGGAAGCCGACCGCGGCGCCCGCTGGCTGCTGGAGTTTCTGCCGCGCTGATCAGCGCTGCTGCATCAACTGCTGATACAGGTTCACGTATTCCTGCACGATGTGCTCGCGGCAATAGCCTTCCGCATAGACGTTGCTGCCGCCTTCGATCAGTTGCTGGCGCAGATCCGGATTGTCTAGCACCCGCCGAATGGCTGTACCCAGGGCTTTGGCATCATCCACCGGGGTGACCAGACCGCTGACGCCGTCAGTGATCGCTTCGCCGGGCCCCTGGGAATTGGTGGCGACGATCGGGCAGCGGTGGGCCCAGGATTCCATCACGATGGAACCCAAACCTTCGTGGCGGGAGGGGCACACAAACAGGTCCGCCGTCCGCATCAGTGCAGTGACATCGTTGCGCCAACCCAGAAAGCGCACCCGTTCATCCAGACCCAGCTTGTTGCACAGTGATTTGAGCGCCGCTTCTTCCGGCCCGGTGCCTGCCAGCCACAGGATGGCATTGGGCACATCCGTCATGGCTTGCAGCAACACTTCGAATGCCTTGTTGGTATGCAGGCGCCCGGCGGACAAAATCAGCGGGCGATCCGTGGGCGTGTTGAAGCTGTCTCGCGCAATCGGCTGCACCGGGGTTTCATCGGCAAAGTTGGGAATGTAGAACACGCGGTCCTTCGGCATGCCACCGTCGATCATGTGCTGGCAGATGCCGCGACTGATGCCCACCCAGTAATCCGCATGGCGGTAATACTTCAGGTTGTAATAGTGGCCCAGCCGGTTCACCAGCAGGTAGCGGCCCTTGCCGGCCGGCGTGGTTTCGCTGGCGCGCCCCATCCAGGTCATCACGATATCGGGATTAAAAGCGTTGAGCGCATGTCGATAGCGCCAGTGACCCAGCACGTCCAGCTTGCCGCCAAAACGGAAACCTTCGGTGTCGACACCATTGTTGCGCAGGGCGTCGATGCGATGCTGGTGGTTGCGGATGAATGCTTTTTCCTGCAGTTCAGGCCGCTGGTTCAGCGCACTGACCAGACGCACAAAAAAATTCTCGGCACCACCGTGTTCGGCGCCTGCTAGGATCTGGGCGATGCGGAGGAGCCGGCGGCATGGCGTTTCCTTCTAACGTTAATGCAATTGTAGTGTAGTCTCTGGCTCAGGCCTGATCCTGTTGGGATGTGGTGCCGTCGTGGAACAGGCGCCCATGATACCCGGGAACTGTTCCTGTCCCCGCTGGCCCACCAAGGTCTCGATGCGCTCACGCAGGTTCAGCTTGCGGCGAGCTTTGTCTGATGCGAACGGAGCGTGGCCAAAACCACAAGGGAACCCAGCTGGGGTTGCCGATGCCGTCAATGATCACCAGGCGCGTGATGGTGCCGTTTTCTCGCGCTGAGCCACCAGGTTGTGCAGCAGCAAATCCCGTGATGGCGCTGCGAGCGCTTCCCCAGTGCGCGGTAAATTCTGCAATGGCCTGCTGGGCATTGGCGTCAAAGCCGTGATCCCAGATGTACTGCTTGAGCGTGTGGGAAATGCTTGCCGCTGGCGTCGCGAATCAGTTCGGACACCAGGCCTTTGCCATGTCAGTCTCTATGAAGCCATAACAGCGGCTGACGTGCTGATAGGCGCGGCTCGCCGTAACGTTGATGCAAGGCTGATATCTCGCGATATTCCTGCAAGCTGTCATCGAAACTCGACAGGGGGCGCAGGTTTTGGGAAACCCCTTGCGCTGTCGGCGCTTTCCAGCGGGAAATCCGGACGCTGCACCTTGATCACCCGATCCGGAAAATCAGGATGCACAAAACACAAGCGATTCCCGCCGCGGGCAAACGGCGCTTCGGTCGACAGGATCACTGTCATTTCATCGAACCGTCCAGATGAATATCCCGCGCCCACACATAGTCATGGCTGAACGGGATCTGCAGTGAGGCTTCGACAATGTATTGTGCGTACAGTTTTGAATTCATTTCGGTGTGGAAAAAGTCCCGCGCCCGCGCCGCCCACGCCTGGCGCTTGGCATCATCATGGTGGAATTCGCGGATGCTGGCCAGCAGGTCGTCCATCTCGCGGAAATACACCACGCTTTCGGCAGGTAGCAGCTCATCGAATTTCAGGTTGGCGTGAGTGAACTGCAGGATGCCATTGCCGGCCAACTGCGCCATGCGGGCCGAGGAGTACCAGTAGTGTACTTCCTGGCGATTGAAGTTCAGACCCATCTTGGTTTGCGCCAGCGCGCGATCATAATCGCGGCCCCACACCGGCTTTTCGCCAAAGCTGCCGTAGGTCTTGAAGTTCAGCTGGCCTTCGAGCTGGTCCTTGAGGAACTTCACGTTCTGCAGGCGCTGGGTGAAATCATCACTATTGGAACAGAACAGCAGATCGATGGGCAGGTCGGTGCGGTGACTGTTGTCGAGATTTTCGATCGACGCGTCCACCGGGTTGGGCATGTGATAGACCCGCGCCCTGCTGCCTTCGAACATCTTCAGTTCGGGCCGGCCGGTGGACACGAACACGGCATCGGTGACAGTGGCGCGGTGCTTGATCCGCTCCACGTTGCTGGGCACGAACAGCGGATCATTGTTGCAGTGCACAATGGCGCAGTTGGGCATCAGCTTGCGGATGGCCTGCAGGGTGTCGTTGCTGATCATGTCGCAATGGCCGGCGATCACCAGGTCCGGTTCGAACGCTGTCACGGTTTCCAGCAGGCGCTGGTTGGCTTTTTTCACACCCAGATCGCGGATGCCCAGCGGCGCTTCGAATGCCGCCACGTCCCGGTCACTGAAGCCCTGGGTGAAGTGATCGTTCTTGATCAGCCCGAAGGTGAGTTTCTGCGCCCAGCTGACCCGGGTGGCGCCGTAGCGTCGGAGTTGTTGATAGGCGACGTTGAGTACTCGCATGGGCAGATCTCGTAATGCAATGGGCGGGAAAGAACCGGCGCGTAGTATACATCAGGGCGCCGGCAGAGGAACGGCGGGGATCAGCGCCTGGACAGCAGATCCCGATACACCTGCAGGGTCGCATTTACCTGGTGTTCCAGATAAAACGCCTCCGGCAGCTGGATATCGAAGGATTGATCCACCAGATCCGCCACCCGCCGAGCAAAGGCGCTGATGTCATCGGGGGGCACCAGTCCCTGCGGGAAGCAGGCGTTGAGGGATTCGCTGGCGCCACCACGATCATAGGCCACCACCGGGCAGCCGGATGCCAGGGCTTCGGGTACGGTGCGACCGAAGGGTTCTGCCTTGCTGGACATGTGGCAGGTCACGCTGGCCAGGCCATAAAACGCCTGGATATCGGAACGATGACCGACAAAGGTCACCTGATCCGTCACTCCCTTGGCGTGACACAGGTCCCGCAATTCCTGTTCATAGTGGGCCTTGTCCGGTTCCGCCGCGCCCACCACGACCCCATGGCAGGCCGGATTCAACCGACCCAGCTCCGCCATCATGGCAATGAAGGCTTCCTGACCCTTCCAGCGAGACAGCCGCCCCGGCATCAGGATCAGTCGCTTGTCCCGCAACGCCGGGTACTGCTGGAACAGCTGCTCCCGCCACTGCGGCGTGCAGGCATCCTTGTTGAATGCGCTGCGGTCCAGGCCACGGAAGATGCGGGTGATGATGGCCGGGTTCACATCGTAATTGCGCAGAATGTACTGGTGCACGCAGTCCGAAATCGCAATGACCCGCTCTGCCTTGCCCATGATGGCGCTGTAGCGGTTGACCGAGTACAGGCCGTGGAAGGTGCTGACCAGTCCAGGGCGTTGTTTTGCCGGCAACTTGCGCCAGGCCAGCCAGACGATCCAGGCCGGAATCCGCGACCGAACATGGACGATGTCCGGCTCCAGTTCCGCCAGCAGCTTGCGCATGGGCCGCACCTGCAGCAGCGAGGTCAGCGACTTCTTGTGGACCGGCATGTGGATGTGGCGAGTACCTTCCGCCAGCAGGCGCTCTACCTGCCGCCCACCGTTGGAAATCACGATGGACTCGTGACCCAGCTTGACCAGTTCGCGGGCGAATTCCACCGTGCCACGTTCCACCCCGCCTTCATTCAAGGCAGGCAGGACCTGGACGATACGCAGGGGGCGATTCATGGTAGTTGAGTCTGGCATCTAGAGGCTTCAAAGGCCCCGTTACCGGGGCCAATCGCATGGGATCAGGACAGGGCGATGGATTCGCCGCGGGCAACCGCGTAGTACAGGAAGCCGGCTTCCTTGGCGTCTTCCGGCCGGTACAGGTTGCGGCCATCCACAATGATCGGGAAGCGTAGCTGGGTTTTCAGCCAGGCAAAGTCCACTGTGCGGAACGCCTTCCATTCGGTGCAGATCACCAGGGCGTCGGCGCCGGCAACGGCTTCATTACGGGTGCTGGTCAGCTTCAGGTCCGGACGTTCGCCGTAAATGCGGGCGCATTCGTTGCGGGCTTCCGGGTCGAAGGCCTGCACCTTCGCGCCGGCTTCCCACAGGGCCTCCATCAAGACCCGGCTGGGGGCTTCGCGCATATCGTCGGTGTTGGGTTTGAACGCCAGGCCCCATACCGCAACGGTCTTGCCTTTCAGGTCGCCATCGAAGGCCTTGTGCAGTTTCTGGAACAGGATGGACTTCTGGCGTTCGTTCACGGCATCCACCGCTTCCAGCAGCTCGGCGTTATAACCGATGCTCTTGGCCGTGCGGGTCAGCGCCTTCACATCCTTGGGAAAACAGGAGCCACCGTAACCGCAGCCGGGGTAGATAAAGTGATAGCCGATGCGGGGGTCGGAGCCGATGCCTTCCCGTACATGCTCGATATCGACTCCCAGGCGCTCGGCCAGCTGGGCCATCTCGTTCATAAAGGAAATCTTGGTGGCCAGCATGGCGTTGGCCGCATATTTGGTCAGTTCCGCCGCGCGGATATCCATGAACATCAGCTTGTCATGGTTGCGGTTGTAGGGGGCGTAGCACTCGCGCATCAGCTCAACCACCTGCTCGGAATCGGTGCCGACGATGATGCGGGCGCCCTTGGTGAAGTCTTCCAGTGCACTGCCTTCCTTGAGGAATTCCGGGTTGGAGCAGACGTCGAACGGCACGTCGGCACCGCGGGCTTGCAGCTGGGCGGCGATGGCGGCGGCGACTTTTTCGGCGGTACCGACGGGAACGGTGGACTTGTCGATAACGACCTTGTAGTCCGCCATGTGGTCACCAATGGAGCGGGCCACCGCCAGTACGTACTGCAGGTCGGCCGAGCCGTCTTCGTCCGGCGGGGTGCCGACGGCGATGAAAATCAGCTGGCCATGGGCAACGGCATCGGCAGCCGAGGTGGTAAACTGTAAGGTTCCTTCACCGATGCAGCGCTTGACCACCCCGTCAATACCGGGTTCGTGGATGGGGATGATCCCCTGCTTCAGGCGCTCAATCTTGCCCTGGTCCACGTCCATGCAGATAACCGAGTGGCCCACATCCGCCAGGCAGGCGCCTGTGACAAGGCCGACATAACCGGTGCCGAATACAGTGATTTTCATGGTAACAGTTTACCTTTTTGAATCAGTAGGTTAGACAAGATTGAGATGTTCTGTTCGGCGCTGGATTGGCGCTTTGCGCTGGTCAGATCACAGTGCGGAAAGCATTCAGGCGCCGAGCCGGGCTGGGTCTGACATCATCGTCACTAAAATCCATTGCCAGCGCAGCGCGGGCAGCAATACCCGCATCGCTTCCCTGGTTCAATTGGTTTGATTCGCCCCATTGTCTGGCACCAGTGGGTGCAACTGAACTTGGGCGAGGCCAAATGAGCGCGATCAATATTGCGATATGCACCTGCCAGCAGCACAACTGCTGCGGCAGTGTCTCGACAGCATCGCAACGATACTGCTCCCTGCAGACACCAGCGTTACAGTCACCATCGACGATAATGATTCAGGGCAGTCAGCAAGGCCGGTTGTCGAAGCGCTGGTGTCCTCGTTTCCCTTCGCTCTGCGCTATATCTGCGAGCCACGTCGTGGAATTCCTGTGCACGCAATCGCGCCGTCGAGAAGCCCATGCGTTGCGTAGCGACTATCTGGTATTCATTGATGATGACGAATGGGTTCGATCGGATTGGTTGGTGCAGTTATACGGTTATGCACAACAGCTGGGCGGCAGGGTGGTAGTGTCAGGAGGTGTGATCTCTGAGCTGCCACGCAGAAGTACCCCTGAATATATTCGCGCCGCTTATGGCAACCGTGTGTATGTCACCGGTGAAAAACTGGCTCATATACACCGACCAACAACATCCATCCAGTCCATCCATGTTACCCGGGATCTGGGATTGCGCTTTGATGAGACGATCCACTTGCCGGCGGCACAGACACCATCTTTTTCGTCGAGGCCGTTGCCCGGGGAGTGGAGATTCGGCGCTGTGCTGAGGCACTGGTGCATGAGGCCGTGCCTGAAAGCGCGCCAACCTGCGCTGGTTGTCCAAACAGTATCGGGCGGGAATAACCGAAGCTTAGCGCAAGCGGAAAAGGACGCTCAAAGGAGCGAATACTGGTTTCCGCGGTCGTATTGTCAGGGCAAGCGGTAGGCGCGCTATTCGTTACGTTGGCGGGTAACAAGAATGTGGAGCGTCAAACTCTGGCTGAAAGCCTGCAAATATTGGGGCGTCGCCAATGGTGTGGTAGGGCGCAAAGTTGTGCTATCGCTCAATTGATGGTCGGTGAGGATAGCCTGTGCCAATTCACTTAATGTCATTGTTTACTCACAGAACCTTGCCTCGAATACGTCGGTGGCATGGAGACGAAATGCTTACAACCTCATCCGCTATCTGGCTATTCATGGCAAGCTGAATATTGCTGCTGTCGTCAGCCAGAAAAAGAAGCTGCGTCGCTGGCTGATCTTCAAGGAAGACTGCGCCTTGGTCAGTTATGGTGGAACCGAGGTGATGACACATTACCGCAAGAAGAAGGTACTCCAGCGGACATCCAATGTAGTGGGGTTGCTGGCTTCGCTGGGTTTTGATTCCCGTGAAACGGTGATCTTCCACAATAGCCTGGATTTGCATCCTCATTACTGCGAACTGCAAAAAGCCGGGTATGCGCAAGGTGGCGCGCTCAGGTGGAAACGATATCTTTTTTATGCAGGGTGACCAGGGAGAGGATAAGGCGAACACCAGCGGCATGTCGCCTGTCTTGACCGGTTCTTCGTGAACAGTCAGTACAGCTACCGGCGAACCTGTGAAGTTGGCGTGCCGGCATCATTGCTTGAAGTGGTAAAGGTGGGTGTGAAATCCCGCCCGGTCTTGAAAAATCGTGTCGCGCAGTTGGGATTGCCAGCGGATAGACCGATTATCACCAACCTGCGGACGGCTGGTGGATTTCAAGGGAGTAGAGGATGCGCTTGACGCACTTGCGTTGCTTAAGCAGCGGGGCGAGCGATTCTTTAATCTGATTGTCAGGGGATGGCGAGGATCATCGTCCCTTCAGGAGCGCGCTGCGCGATTGGGGTTGCAGGACGACTGTCCGCTTTTACGGCAAGTGTCGCCAGACGATATATATGGTCTGTATCAGTGCGCTGATGTGTACCTCTCAACATCAAAGTCCATTGTGCATTGCCGTGAGCAGCGCTCATACGTACATACCGAGACCATGGGGCGGAACCATTTTGTGAAGCGCAAGCCAATGGTGTTCCTGTGGTGACCACAGATACAGGCGGGGCACCGGAAATGGTGAAGGATGGCGTCACAGGTATTGTGGTGCCTGAAGGGGGTGTGGCAAATATTGCTGATGCCGTGCACCAGTTGCTTTCGGACAAAGCACGCAGGGATATGCACAGGCGGCGTTGGCGTTTGCCGCGGGAACTGAGTTGGAAACGGTGTTTCTCGTTACGTTGATGCGCTGGAGCGGGTGAGAGACTCTGTAACGAATACCGGATCATGAGCCTTCAACTTTTGTGAAATTCACTCTTACACCAAATGGGCCCAGGCATTCGCCCATTAACTTGCAACTTTTCAACCAGCTCTTCCAGTGCTTCTTGCGGTTGAGTGTCAGTGCATAAAGCAGCGATTTCAAGGCGTTGAGTAACAGAGCGGTAAAGGGTCGACAAGGCATGCTTGAATTTGTCGCGTGGCCTCGTTAAGCTTGGCGTGCTCTCCCATGGTCAGGCCAATGCGAAAGTAGCGCTTCGATAACCACCGATAAGTGATGCGTTCTGGAGGAACTTCTTCAAACATCTCGCTTCGACGCAGTATATGAGCTGCGCGCCCTGAGCATGAGCCTGCCGGAACAGTTTGCTGTCAGTGCCGCCAGCCAAGGGGCGGGATTCGTCAAAGCGCAGCTGGAAACGTTCAAAGCACTCCATGGGAACCAGAGCTTGTTATTGGTCAGACATGTGGAGGTTGGTCGCCCGTAAGTTTCGGTTGCGCTGAAAGAGTGGCAAGGAAATGCTCCGCGGCATCAGGTGGAAGGACAGATATCACCGGGCCTTGTATAACACTTTCCGGGTGGTTGAGTGCGATAGCTGAATGTGGGTTAGCCAGTCTTCAGGGAAACCACTCGTCATCATCTACGAATGCCAAATGAGTCGCCTTGTTCTCCATTGCAATGTCAAGGCAGCGGTTGCGAGCAATTGGAATGCCGGCCGTGGTTCCCATACGCCACAGAACTGGATGTTCGGGGTCATTGTTGAGATTGGCCACGAATCCCGCATGTTGGGTGCGGGTCGTTTTCGACCACGATCAGGCAGAAGCTGAACTCCTCGGGAATCTGCAGGGACACGTAACTGCGAATGAGTCTCTGCAACATGTTCGGGCAGGCACAGGAACAGACAGATACGAACAGTCTGGCGGGGTTGGGATGTAGAGCCATTCTAAGGGGTGTTCTGCGGTTGAGGATATAAAGTCTACGCGCAGGCTGGGTGTGAAGTTCAAGAAAGTCTTGCTGGTTAAGAGTAAGATTGAATGCGCGAATGTGCTGCTGGAGTTGAATAAATGGCAAAACAGGCAAATGAAATGTCAAGCTGGCAAACCTACAAGCGTCTTTTGCGTTATCTGAAAGGGCTGCTTGGTTTTTTTGCATTGGTATTGTCGGATTTGTCATCTTTGGCGCGTCTGACGATGCTGGCCAAGTTGATGGAAATGATTATTGAGGCCCTGAATACCAACAACACAGATACCAGATGGACATTGCATTTGTGGCCGTTGGCATATTTCTGGTACGGTATCGGTTCTTTTATCGGGAATTATTACAACGAGTATGTTAGCGCCAGTCTGGTTAGCAAAATAAGAAGGAAGTTTTCACAAGATGACGGTGCTGCCGGCAGAATACTATGACAGTGTCTGCCAGTCGGGGGCAGTTGCTGCATCGGCTAAACAGTGGTGTGAACCGTCTTCAGAACGCCGTTACCAACTCGTTGAAAATACTGATTCGTGAATCGATCACGCTGGTGTGTCTGTTGGGTTACGTATTCTATTTTGAACTGGAAACTGTCTCTGATTTTCCTGTTCGTGGCACCCATTCTTGCGTTGCTTGTTTCGTATTCCACTCGCAAACTGCGCAAAATCGCCAAGAAGAACAGAAGGGGCCGCAGGTGAAATGGTGCAGGTCTCAAAGAGCTGTTAACCAACTATGGAATCGTCCGGGGATTTGGCGCTGAGCAGTACGAGTTGCGTCGTTACGAAACGGCATTGGACCGGTCGTTTTCGGACTCAGTTGGAAATTCGCAGTTAACTTCCATTATGACACCGCTGAGTCAGTTCTTTGTTGCCCTGGCGTGGCAACCATCATATTTCTTCTGCTGAATCCAGCTATATTGGCTGAAAGTAACGCTAGCGAGTTGGTGGGGTACCTGACAGCGATATCGCTGATTCCAAAGTCCATGCAGCAGCTTAGCGGTGTAAATATCAATATCCAGCGCGGCATTGTTGGCGCTCAGCTGGTTTTCGACACTGATCAGCCTGAAGAGCGCGATGAGGGTGAGTATCAGACAGATCATGTTGATGGCAAGCTGGAGGTAAAACAGCTGAATTTCAAGTACCCCAAGTCAGACAAGGATGTGCTTGTTGATATCTCCTTTTGACGTTGCTCCGGGTGAGATGGTCGCGCTTGTCGGAAAATCCGGCAGTGGCAAAACGGAATTGGCCAATCGCGGGTATACCGGACTTATCAGGTTGGTGACCAGCATATCTATCTGGATGGCGTGGATATCAATGAATACAAGCTGAATTTGCGCAAGCATATTGCCGCTGTTTCGCAGAATATATCACTGTTTGATGATACGCTGAGAAACAATATTGCCTACGGCGATATTGTCATATAGTGATGAGCAGATTCGCGAGGCGCGGTTAGTGCTCACGCCTGGGTTTGTGGAGCGGTTGCCAGAAAGGGCTGGACACAATGATTGAGTGAATGGATTAAAGCTCTCCGGTGGTCAGCGTCAGCGTGTGTCTATTGCTCGGGCATTTTTAAAAGAATTCCCCAATTCTAATCTTGGATGAAGCAACTTCGGCGCTGGATAACGAGTCCGAGACAATCATTACTCGAGCGATTGAAGAATTGGCGAATACCAGAACAACCATCGTAATTGCGCATCGACTGTCTACGATCATAAAGGCGGACAGGCTTTTGGTGATGAGTGAGGGCAGGATCGTGGAGTCAGGGGCTCATGCAGGATTTAGCGAAAAGGAGGGTTTTATTCAGAGTTGTATCATGCAGTTTATGAATCTCGGTGATAAGCCGTTCGTTTAGGTATGGAAACTTGTAGCGAGGGGATATGAGCCTTGAGCCGGAATTATCTTATTGTTCAACATGTATGAATAGGGGCGATCAGCTCAGGGGAACCTTGGAACACAATTTGAATGTCATTGAACAATTTGAAGGCAGAGTCGAATTGTGCTTGGTAAATTTCATTAAAGACGAGGAAGGCGAGCGAATACATGAATGAGATATATGTAAGCAGGTGTGCGTCCATATTTTAATTACGCTGTATCAAAGGATTTAAAATACTGGCATGCTCCAAAAGCAAAAAACACTTCTCTATAGCCTTGGTGCAGGGTATTTCTCGTCAATCTTGATTGCGATAACTTTATTTCTCATGCAGTAACAAATGTAGCACGGGTTTTGCAGCGGGAGCAATTATCAAACACCGTTTTTAGTGCATTCTCTGGTGGTTTCAGAAGGCCAAAGGTGAAGAGGAAAACCGCTTGCTCGGGCACTGTATCAGAGTTTTGCGCGCGCGCGCTCAATGCACAAGCCGATGTAAGCGTGGTGTAGGTGTTCAGGCCAAAAATCCAAGGCGATGGCGTTGCGCAGTGTCTAGGACAGGAGCAGATCCAGGTTTTAATGGAACCTATGGCAATATAGGTTTGCCTCGCGACTATCTTTTGGCAGTTGGGTGGGTATGATGAATCCTTTCCGCCTGTGATTCGCAGGACAAAGGAATTGCTGTGGCGCGTATAACTTGAACGGAATGAGCTTGTTGCATTTCCACAGCCTATGGATGAAAGGCCTTTGTCGAATAGCAAAGAAGATTCGCTGAAAAATTCAGATATGACCAGAGCAAATTGGTCGCTTATGGAAGCAGAGGCGTCAGCCAAAACGATTGAGTCCATTAGGTTAAGCCGTTTGATAGCGAATAAAGGCGGCAAAATTGGTTGTTGCACGTTCTCCGACAGCTCGTGGTTTTTCAGAAAGCAATAATGGCCTGATTGTAACGTTTTGTTGTAAGGAGGTTTTTGCTGGGTTTTGTGAGAGGCTTAACGTTAGGTGCAGGTTTTGTGGAGATAGTCTGCAGGTATTTTTTTGTTCCGGGTGACATCTGAAATTAGCGAGTTAGCGCCAATGAAAATTCTTGGGAAGAAAATCCGGTTGTTTAGTGCTCGTGATAAAAAAATCGCGAAAGCAAAAAAGTATGCAGGAGAATCTTGCGGATGAATCCGTTCTCGATGAGGTTGAGAGTGTCAAGTCCGGATTGGAAGCATACAAAGAAAAGCTGCAGAATCCGATTAATAGTTCACCATTGCTGCGGCGAAATATTCATCGGCTTGAAGCATTATGCTTCCCAGTGTCAAAGCCGATTTCGCCGAGGATTATGTTGAAACAGTCCAGGTGCTGGCGCGGCTGATCTCGTCGAGCTTTGATGGAGATGGGGTTGTCTGGGCATTTGATGTGTTGGACAAGTACTTTGAGGGTCGTCGATAGCTCCGCGTCGCCCAGAATAAGTGCCATGCAACAGTTCAATAATTTGTTAGGTGTGCAGGATTTCCGGCAGGAAAGAACGTTTTCCCAGAAGCTTTGGCAGCGCGTCGTTGGTCGGAAAATCGATGGGCAGAAATTTTATGACTTGTGCAAGGCTCGGGTTTTCTACCGCTGGTTTGAAGATGCTTTCGTAGATCAAAGGCATGTTGAGTTGGCGATTCTGTCGGCTGGTAGAGCTCCTTCAGCATGTAACCGGCAGCCATTCAGATTTCTTTGGATCAGAAATAAGGATTTGCTGAAAAAGGTGATCAATCTACCTTTCGGAACGAAAGGATTTGGAATGAACTACAAAACTTGATAATGGTGGTTGGTGATCTGTCATGTTTGCCTACCTCGAGATCGGCATTTGATCTATATAGATTCATGCTTGGCTGCTTCACAACTAATGTTGTCTTTTACTGCACCAAGGGCTTGCCAGTGTTCCAATTAACTGGCCTGATGTTCCGGGAAAATCATAGTGCTGCGCGACAGCTATTAGGGTTAGAGCGCTATGAGATCCCCATAATGTTAATTGGTTTCGGTTATCCAAAACAGGAAGCGATGATTCCTTACTCTCAAAAAAATCTACAAGATCAGCTGATGGTAATTTATGATTAAAAAAGTTATGCGTCGAATTGTTGAAGTTTGGGCTGCCCTAATACAAGGCGCGGGCTGATGGCGCTGACCGTTATGGCTAAGATTACAGAGCGTTTTGGGGATTGTATTTTTTGTACACGTCCCAGCGCTTGCCTTTTGTTGAAAAAGCCGGCTTGGCTTATATACCTGTATTATCAATCAAGACCATAATGCTACTTTTTCAAAGAGATTGAAGAAGGCCATTAAATCAAATCCTTTGAGAAAGCGACTGAATCAGCGCATTAAATATGGCCTTGTCTTGGGTTCTGAAGTTGATTTTGTCGTAGATATTTCTGGCTTTGCATATGGTGATTTTGGGGTGTTGAGAAGGCGCGCGTCAGGCTGGGAAGCCGCTTGGAATTCTGGCGTAAACGGCGCATTCCTTTTTCTGCTGCCTCCAGCATTTGGGCCATTTTCTGATCCAGCATTCAGTGAGGTGTTGCGACCGGTTTTTGAGTATGCAGAAATAGTTTGTGCTCGAGACGAGCGCTCTGCGATGCACCTAAAAACAATCATTGACGATTTTTTCTGAGAGTATCCCGATATCACATTTTCGCTGCCGGCTGTAGAGAAAATGTTTCCTGCATCGGATTCCTATGCGCTTGTAATACCCAACTCTAAAATGTTCGCATCTGAAACGATGAGCGAATCAAACTATTTTGATTTGATTTCTAAAGTTGTCGAAGCCTCAACGACGCCGACATAACACTTTATGCCCTGAATCATGAGGGGGGCATAAAGACTTGGCGTTGTGTCATGGTGCGGGATCGTTTGGCATGGATGTGTAAACCCAGAAAATGCGCACCTTGTCAAACAAATTATATCGCATTCTCGATTTGTTTTTACCTCGCGTTTTCATGGTGCCGTTTCTAGTATCGCTTGTGGTGTGCCTCTATCGTTTTGGGTTGGTCTCATAAGTACAATGAACTAATGTCGACCTTTGGCGTAAAAGAACTGTTGCTTGATGTGGATGGTGCGAATCTCCGATTTTATCATTGGAAGCATGATTGACAGAGAACAAAAATGACAAATACGCCAAGATAATTGCTCGCCACAAAGCTATAGTGCTTCCGTCTTTGAATAATTTGTGGGAGAAAATTTATGAGAGATTGCTCATGGTGCTTCCACCTGAAAAGCTGAAAGCTGCTGGAATAAGACATCTTTAAACAAGTCCCAACTTTGGAATAAGTCTTTCAACCATTCGAGTATTTTTGAGATCCCGAAAATGGCGAATATAGTTTTATCTTTGAAGGAAATATTGATGGGCGGGATTTGCCGATTGACCCATGGGCGGCATTTCAACCAGTGTCATTATGCTTGCCGAGGCATTTGCTCGTTTAGGGCACAGCGTCACAATCTACAACGCCGCGAAGCGCACATTAGCTATGAAGGTGTCTATTACCGTCCACATGGTGCAGTTTTGCGTATCGAGGCAGATCTCGTCATTGCCAATAATTCAGCCAAACCTCTGATGCGGGTTCGCAAGGGCATTCCTTATTGGTCTGGCAGCACAACCGCACCAAGCTTTCCACGCATCGGAAACACTGGCGAATTTTAGGTCTGATCCTGAAACGGCCTCATCTGGTGTGTCTGTCCAATGATGCCCGGCAGCAGACGCCGAAATGATTCCTATCGCAGCTTACAAGTGATTCCTCACGCCATCGGCCCATGTTTCTGCAGGCGGATATGCCCCGTTTTGCCGAACGTCGGCGGCGGGTGTTCTTCGCGTCATGCAAGCCGCAATCTGAAATGGGTGATCGAAGTCTGGAAACAGTATATCCATCGTTTGCCGGATGCTGAATTCGTGGTCTGTATTACCGCCCTCGTCGCCGTTCCCGTTCGATGCCGAGGCGCTGGCAGCTCATAACATCCTTTACAAGGGTTCGTTGCCCAAGGATGAACTTGCTGGCCTGATCAACACCTGCAAGGCGCTGGTGTATCCGGGGCATATCGTGAAACCGGATGTCAGGTGGCGCTGCAGGCCATTGGGCGCAAGGTCATTGCCACGATCTATTAGTTGTGGTCATGGTTCCTGAAGGATCTGGTGCAACATGATGTGACCGGTTTCATCAGAGAGGATGTGCGGCTTATGCTGCCCGGGTGATCCAGTGTCTTACCGATGAAGATGTGTGGTGCCGTCTCCACCGTGCGTCACTCCAGCATCCTTGGCGCAAGAGTTATGACGAGCGTGCGCTGGACTGGCAGAAGACCTTTGCAACAGTGGCGCACATCTGTCCGACAGCCCAATTATCACGTTTTGATGCGTTGGGTCTTGCCCACTATGTGTGTCGGTTTTTTGTGCAGGAAGAATTCGTCCCGGTGCATGAAGTAATACTGACGTCGTTTGATGCTTCAGTCGATAATATGCTCTGCAGATACTGCGATAGACCTTGTAGCAATGAAACGCTAGCCAAAGTGGTGCATCCAGTTTGGGCTTTTCGCCCGCCTTCTTCACGCTCGTCGGCCTGACAATCTCATACACTGCGTGCGGCTCCACGCTGAAGCAATTCAGATCGTACAGAAAGAAGTTGTCGTAGAGCTTGTCGATGGGCAGATAGATCGTCGCTCCGAAATCCAGAATCTTCTTCATGCCGGTGCGATTAACGACGTAGCCCTGCGTGCCCAGCGCTCCGCGTAAAGGGCGCACGAGCGTGTAGTCGCCGGGCAAATCCTGAACGATCTTGCGCTTGCGAATTTTCAGTGACATCAGACGGACCAGGTGGGCGGAATCGTCCAGCGCTACAATGCCGCGCAATAGATCGCCCAAGCCCGACTCGGCGACCACATCGTCCTCGAACAGACAGATATGGGACAGGCCCTGGTCCCATGCCTGCTGAATCAGCCGGTAGTGGGACAGATAACAGCCGACTTCGGCGCTGGTAAGGGGGGCCTTGCGATAGATCAGTGCCTTGCGCTGTGACAGTTGCTCGCGTCCCTGCAGTGACGGCATCTGCTGGCGGCCATCCACGGCTGGTTTGATCTCGGCGTGAATGCCCTGCTCGACCAGCGTGCGTTGAAGCTCCAGGGCGACGGGATTCTGCGGATTCAGGGCGATGATCCAGGCATTGATTGTCATAGGTGGTCTGTCGTGTAGCTTGGTCGAAATGGGTGCTGTGAAGTGTGCGTTCACGCAGGTGGCGAGTCGCAAGTATCTTGAGATTGACCACCCCTGACAAGTGAAACGCTGCAAAATTATCGGGTTGAATTCTTTGGTGTCGGCGCTGCTCGGCCTATAATCCGGATTCGTGCTACAGCGAAGGAATTCAAATGCTTGCCCGCTGGCTCTACACCCTTCTGTTCTATCTGGCGACCCCTCTACTGGTTTTCCGCCTGTATCAGCGTGCCCGGACCAATCCGGGCTATCGTGCACGCATCGCCGAGCGGTTCGGGCTGTATGGCGACAGAGCTGGGTTGGCTTCTTCGATCTGGTTGCACACCGTATCGGTCGGGGAATTCATGGCGGCGCAGCCGCTCATCA
This sequence comes from Gammaproteobacteria bacterium, assembly GCA_041395845.1. GTDB lineage: Bacteria > Pseudomonadota > Gammaproteobacteria > Pseudomonadales > Ketobacteraceae > Ch67. The sequence goes on along the minus strand of JAWKZS010000026.1, from coordinate 43,125 downwards.
ACAAGCTGCGGGAAACCCATCCGGATCTACCCCTGGTCATCACCACCATGACGCCCACCGGCTCGGAGCGGGTGCGTGCTGCGCTGTCGGCCGAAATCGCGGCTGGTCAGGTGGTGCACGTTTACCTGCCCTATGATCTGCCGGATGCCATCAACCGGTTTCTCAGCCGTTTCAATCCGCGCCTGCTGGTGGTGATGGAAACCGAGCTGTGGCCCAACCTGATCCATTTCAGCTGGCTGCGCCGGATTCCTGTGGTCATTGCCAATGCCCGGATGTCGGAAAAGTCTGCCCTTGGCTATCAGAAGTTGCCCATGCTGACCCGCCCCATGTTGCGGGAAATCACGCTGGTTGCAGCGCAGTCGGAGCAGGATGGTGAGCGTCTGGTGGAGATGGGTCTGCCGCCCGCGACCCTGCAGGTGACGGGCACGGTGAAGTTTGATCTCAAGCTCGATGAAAGCCTGCTTGCCAAAGCGGAAAAGCTGCGTCGCCACTGGGGTACTGAGCGCCGGGTCTTCATTGCGGCCAGCACCCATCCGGGTGAGGACGAGCAGGTGCTGGAGGCTTTTCGCCTGATACATTGTGAAATGCCGGAAGCACTGCTGGTGCTGGTGCCGCGTCACCCGGAGCGGTTTGAGCCGGTGGCCGAATTGTTGCAACAGCAAGGGTGGTGTTTTGCCCGCTACAGCGCCGGTGATCCGGTGACGGCAGACACCGCTGTGGTGCTCGGTGACGTGATGGGTGAGCTGCTACCCATGCTGGGTGCGGCCGATGTTGCGTTTGTTGGTGGTAGTCTCGAGCCGGTCGGTGGGCATAACATGCTGGAGCCGCTGGCCATGGGAACGCCGGTCATCACCGGGCCCCATGTATTCAATTTCCGCATGGTGGCGGAATTGCTGACCGAACTGGGAGTGCTGATCACGGTGACAACCCCGCTGGGTCTGGCCCAGGCGGTGCTGGCCCTGTTCCGCGACGAGCCGCGCCGCTTGCGGCTCGCAGTGGATGGGCGTCAGGTGGTATTCCGCAATCGGGGCGCCGTTGACCGTTTGTATGAACATGTGAACCGTCTGCTGACGCGCGCATGAGCCGCGACCAACGTCCGGTTGCCCCCTTGCGTCCTGCTCGTTATAGTTCCCATTCACGCCTTTCTGTAGCAGCCATTTCCTTCATTTTTACAGGGAATTTCTCTCTGTAACCGGAACAAAGAGATCACGATGAGCGCATTTTCCAACGATTTTCTCAGCCAGAACGCCCAGGTGGACCAGGCCTCCATCCAGCCGTTTCCGAACTCCCGCAAGGTGTATGTGCAGGGGAGTCAGCCGGATATCCGGGTGCCCATGCGCGAAATCACCCTCGGCGATACCCCGACCGACATGGGGGGTGAAAAGAATGCACCCGTGTATGTGTACGATACCTCCGGCCCCTATACGGATCCGACGGTGCAGATTGACGTCCGCAAGGGCCTGGCCCCGATCCGCCAGGGCTGGATCGAGCGGCGCGGTGACACCGAGCTGCTGACCGATCTCACCTCGGCTTATGGTCGCCGCCGCAAGGCTGATCCGATGCTGGAAAACCTGCGCTTTGGCCACCTGCATGCGCCCCGACGCGCCCGTTCCGGTGCCAATGTCAGCCAGATGTATTATGCCCGCAAGGGTATCGTGACAGCGGAAATGGAGTTCGTGGCCATCCGCGAAAACATGAAATTGCAGGAAGCCCGCGAGCTGGGCCTGCTGCAGCAACAGCATCCTGGCGAGTCCTTTGGCGCCAACATTCCCGACGAAATCACCCCGGAATTCGTACGTCAGGAAGTGGCGGCCGGGCGCGCCGTTATTCCTGCGAATATCAATCACCTGGAACTGGAGCCGGCGATTCTGGGCCGCAACTTCCTGGTGAAGATCAATGCGAATATAGGCAACTCCGCCCTCTCGTCTTCCATTGAAGAAGAAGTGGCGAAGATGACCTGGGCTACCCGCTGGGGTGCTGATACCGTGATGGACCTGTCTACCGGCAAGAACATCCACGAAACCCGCGAGTGGATCATCCGCAACGCCCCGGTGCCCATCGGCACGGTACCTATCTATCAGGCGCTGGAAAAAGTGGACGGTGTGCCGGAAGACCTGACCTGGGAACTGTTCCGTGACACCCTGATCGAGCAGGCGGAGCAGGGCGTGGACTACTTCACCATCCATGCCGGCGTGCTGCTGCGCTATGTACCGCTCACCGCCAAGCGTCTCACCGGTATCGTGTCCCGCGGCGGCTCGATCATGGCGAAGTGGTGTCTGGCCCATCACAAGGAAAACTTCCTCTATACCCATTTCGATGAAATCTGCGAGATCATGACCGCCTACGACGTGACGTTCTCGTTGGGGGATGGCTTGCGGCCGGGCTCCATTGCCGACGCCAACGACGAGGCCCAGTTCGGCGAGCTGCGTACCCTGGGTGAGCTCACCACCAAGGCCTGGGAGCACAGCGCCCAGGTCATGATCGAAGGCCCCGGCCATGTGCCGATGCACATGATCAAGAAGAACATGGACGAGCAGCTGAAGCACTGCCACGGCGCGCCGTTCTACACATTGGGCCCCCTGACCACTGACATTGCGCCGGGTTATGACCACATCACCTCCGGTATCGGCGCGGCCATGATCGGCTGGTACGGTACCGCCATGCTCTGCTACGTGACACCCAAAGAGCATCTGGGCCTGCCCAACAAGGATGATGTGAAGCAGGGGCTGATCGCCTACAAGATCGCCGCCCACGCGGCGGACCTGGCCAAGGGCCATCCCGGCGCCCAGATCCGCGACAATGCCATGTCCAAGGCCCGCTTCGAGTTCCGCTGGGAAGACCAGTTCAACCTGGCGCTGGATCCGGACACCGCCCGTGCCTATCACGACGAGACCCTGCCCAAGGAAGCCCACAAGGTGGCCCATTTCTGCTCAATGTGCGGCCCCAAGTTCTGCTCGATGAAGATCACCCAGGATGTGCGCGACTATGCCGCCAGCCAGGAGGCGCAGCAGGCCGAGCAGGGCATGCAGGAAAAGTCCGCCGAGTTCAAGGCGCAAGGCGCTGAAATCTATCGCAAAATCTGAATCACACCTGGACAGCGCCGGTTTTGGTTTGAGACCGGCGCGGTTTCTGGCTAGCCTTTCAGGATGACCCACAGATTCATGGGAGCAGTTCATGGACGCGAAGGAAGGTCCCTGCTTTTCGGCGGAAGACGTCGAGGTGGTGGAAAAAACCACGGTTTATCAAGGCTTTTTCCGCATGCACCGTTACCGGCTCAAGCACCGTCTGATTGAGGGTGGCTGGAGTCCGGTTATTACCCGGGAGTGTTTCGATCGCGGCCCGGCGGTTGGCGTGCTGCTGTATGACCCGTACAAGGATGCAGTGGTGCTGGTGGAGCAGTTCCGTATTGGTGCCCTGGGTTCCCCGGAAGGCCCCTGGCAGCTGGAACTGGTGGCCGGTATGGTAGAGCCCGGTGAGTCGCCGGAGCAGGTGATCCATCGGGAAGCCGTTGAGGAAGCGGGCAGCGATGTGCTGGACCTGGAGTACATCTGCGAATACTTCCCCAGTCCTGGCGGCAGTAACGAAAAAATGTATCTGTACTGTGGCGGCATCGATTCCACCCACGTGGGTGGGGTGCACGGCCTGAAGGAAGAAGGCGAGGACATCTGGGTGCAGGTGTTTCCGCGCGAGGAAGCCTGGCACATCCTGCAGGAAAATTACATCAACAACGCAGCCACCATCATTGCTCTGCAATGGCTGCAAATGAACTACCCACGGCTTCAGGAAAAATGGCAGTAAGCAGACGTTACACACCGGATTTGCGCAGAATGCTGAGTGATTGCGAGATCAATTACCATCGGCTGATCCGGCTATTGCCCGCGCTCGACGATGAAGAGGAATGGCTGTTCGGTGTCGAAGCGGCTACTGACCAGTTGCGTCAGGTGAGCATCAGTGTGGTGGAACGCAGCAAGTACACCACCACCGTGGCAGTGGCGCAGGAATCCCTGCTCAATGACTGGGTGCCCAAACCTACCCTGACCGTGCGGCTTTATCATGATGCCCAGATGGCTGAAGTACTGGCCTTCCAGCGTAATCGTCACCTGAGCGGCACCTACGACTATCCCAACGACAACATGTACCAGCGCGACGAAAAGGCCCAGCAGAATGCGTTTCTGGGGGAATGGCTGGAATTCTGTCTGCGCACCGGCCAGGTGTTGGCGCGTATCCGGGACGATGATTGAGACCGCCTGTGCGGGTATTGTGAAAATTCACGGCGGGTATTCCAAAAAACGCCAACGGACTTCACAACTCTTTGATAAAACCCGTTATACTGGTTAGAACATGACCCTTTGGTTCACTCGGCGGTATCGGGTCCCAACTAACAAAAACCGGACGAATGGATTGACCCTTGGCCTCTAGCCCGACATCCACGCCAATTCGTGTTGTTCAACTATCCGATTGTCATCTGTTCAAGAATCCGGATGGCAAGCTATTGGGTTTGAATACGGAGCAGAGTCTGGCGCGGGTGATCGATCTGATCGAGGCGGAACAGCCGGCACTGGAACTGATCCTGGCCACCGGTGATCTGTCCCAGGATGGCACCGGCGAATCCTACGCCCGCTTTCATCAGCACATGGCCCGCTTTTCCTGTCCGGTGTACTGGCTGCCGGGTAATCACGATCTCACCGATATCATGTCCAACCATCAGATCGCCGAACGCATGAGTCCGTGCGTGATCGATCGCAATGGCTGGCACATCATCATGCTGGATTCCACTATTCGTGGCAAAGTGCCGGGCAATTTCACCGATACTGAGCTGGCGTTTCTTGACGGTGCCTTGCAGTCCGCCCGCGACAAACATGTGATGATTGCCCTGCATCACCAGCCGGTGCCGGTGGGCAGTGCCTGGCTGGACCAGCAGATCGTGGGTAATGCGGCGGCATTCTTCGACGTAGTGGATCGTCATTCCCATGTGAAGGCCATTATCTGGGGTCACGTGCACCAGATCTTCGAATCGGAACGCAAGGGCGTGAAGCTGATGTCGGTGCCTTCTACCTGCGTGCAGTTTAAGCCCCGAAGCAGCGATTTTGCGGTGGATGGTGAATCCCCAGGTTATCGCTGGTTCGATCTGTATCCCGATGGTCGCATTGCTACCGGGGTATCCCGCGTTACCGGCGTGGAATTCGTGGTTGATTATAGTGTGAAGGGCTATTAGCCTTTAGCGCTGGCGTCATCCCGCGACGCAAACGACTTACGCGAATTACATGCCTGAAACCTTTCATCTTTTTTATATTCACGGCTTCAACAGTTCCCCCCAATCTGCCAAGGCGCGCGTGCTCGGCGACGCGGTGCAGGGACATGCCCGGATTCGTTACCACGTGCCGGCGCTGCCCTATGATCCGCAGCAGGCCATCGCGATTCTGCGGCAGGCGATCGAAACCTGTCTGCCCGAGCAGGTGGGACTGGTGGGCAGTTCGATGGGCGGTTTCTACGGTACCTGCATGGCGGAGCAGTATGATCTGCCGCTGGTGCTGATCAATCCGGCGGTGCGCCCCTATGAATTGCTGAAAGACTATCTGGGCGAGAATCACAACATTTACACCGGCGAGAAATACATCTTCACTGAAGAGCATATCCGGCAACTGCAAGCGCTGGATGTCGACCCGATTACCCGGCCCGAGCGCTACCTGCTGCTCACCCAGACCGGCGACGAGGTGCTCGACTACCGGCAGGGCGTGGAAAAATACGCCGGTTGCCGCCAGATCGTGGAGCCTGGTGGTTCCCACGGATTTGACCATTTCGAACAGCATATCGCGACGATTTTTGCCTTTTTTGGCCTTGCCTGACTTAACGGAAACACACAGACCCATGGCAGCAGACAATTACACAGCCGAATCCATAGAAGTTCTCAGCGGCCTTGATCCGGTGCGCAAACGCCCCGGCATGTACACCGACACTACCCGGCCCAATCACCTGGCCCAGGAAGTCATCGACAACTCGGTGGACGAAGCCCTGGCCGGTCATGCCAGCACGATTGAAGTCACCATCTTCAAGGATGGTTCCTGTGAAGTGAAAGACGACGGCCGCGGCATGCCGGTGGATATCCATCCGGAAAAAGGGGTGCCCGGCGTTGAAGTGATCCTGTGCACCCTGCATGCGGGGGGCAAATTTTCCAACAAGAATTACCAGTTCTCGGGCGGTCTGCACGGCGTCGGTGTGTCGGTGGTGAATGCGCTGTCGAAAGCGCTGGAAGTCACCATCCAGCGTGATGGCAACATCTATCGGATGGGCTTCCGCGATGGCGACAAGGCCACGGATCTGGAAATCATCGGCACTTGTCCCAAACGCGCGACCGGCACCGCGGTACGTTTCCTGCCGGACCCGAAGTATTTCGATACGGCAAAGTATTCCGTTTCACGTCTCACTCATCTGCTGCGCGCCAAGGCGGTGCTGTGCCCGGGCCTGCGGGTGAAATTCACCGATGAAAACACCGGTGAAGTGCAGGAATGGCATTACCAGTCCGGCTTGCAGGATTACCTGCAGTCGGCCAACCAGGGGTTCACCGTACTGCCACAGGAACCGTTTACCGGCAGCATGCAGGCGGAAACCGAAGCGGTGGACTGGGCGGTGCAGTGGTTGCCGGAAGGCGGCGAGCTGGTGATGGAAAGCTACGTCAACCTGATTCCCACTGCGCAGGGTGGCACTCACGTCAACGGCTTGCGCACCGGCCTGGCGGAAGCGATGCGGGAGTACTGCGAAAATCGTAATCTGCTGCCGCGGGGCGTGAAACTCAGTGCCGAAGACGTGTGGGACAAATGTACCTTCGTTCTGTCGGTAAAAATGCAGGACCCGCAGTTTGCCGGCCAGACCAAGGAAAAACTGTCGTCGCGCCAGACCGCTGCTTTCGTGCAGGGCGTGGTGAAAGATGCGTTCAGTCTGTGGCTGCACCAGCACACCGCCGATGGTGATGCGCTGGCGGAACTGGCGATCAGCAATGCGCAGACCCGTTTGCGTGCCAGCAAGAAAGTCGTGCGCAAAAAAGTCACCGCCGGCCCGGCCTTGCCCGGCAAGCTGGCGGACTGTTCCAGCCAGGATTCCGAGCGCTCTGAACTGTTTCTGGTGGAAGGGGATTCGGCAGGTGGTTCCGCCAAGCAGGCCCGCGATCGCGAATATCAGGCGGTGATGCCCCTGCGCGGCAAAATTCTCAACACCTGGGAAGTGGATTCCAACGAAATTCTGGCGTCGCAGGAAGTGCATGACATTTCCGTGGCGATTGGCCTGGAGCCGGGTTCCGATGATCTTTCCAATCTGCGTTACGCCCGTGTCTGTATTCTGGCGGATGCGGATTCGGATGGTGCCCACATCGCGACGCTGTTGTGTGCGCTGTTTCTGCGCCATTTCCGTCCGCTGGTGATGGCGGGGCATGTCTATGTCGCCATGCCGCCGCTGTACCGGATCGATATCGGCAAGGAAGTCTATTACGCGCTGGATGATGACGAAAAGCAGGGCGTTCTGGATCGCATCAAGGCCGAGAAAAAACGCGGTACGCCGCAGGTAACCCGCTTCAAGGGCCTGGGTGAAATGAATCCCATGCAGCTGCGGGAGACCACCATGGCACGGGATACCCGCAAGCTGATGCAGCTGGTGGTGGAACCGGGCGACGACACCAACGACATACTGGATATGTTGCTGGCCAAGAAGCGGGCCGGCGATCGCAAGGACTGGCTGGAGACCAAGGGCAATCTTGCGCTGATTTGAGTGACACCCGCCTCTGGGACGGACGTGCAGCATGGTTACACAAGGTATACATTCTGAATTGAAGTGTGCGTTTTGATCAATATCTATCCGCTATAATCTAGGCTCATCAGTAGCGGTGTTGGGGTTTTCGGCATCATGGATTGGTTTGAGCGTCTGGGCACCCGCCTGGGAAATCCGCTGGAATGGAGTTCGGCTGCCAAGGCAACCATGTTGCTGGCGGTGACGCTGGTAATGCACGGCGAATATACCCTGTGGGCATACATGCACGGGAATATACCGTGGCCAATTATGTGCTGGCCCAGCCGGAGCTGGATGCCTACGTCGACAAACCTTTTGTCATCGGCCAGTTACCGGTATTTCACGCCATTCTGCTGCTGTCCCTTGCGCTGACCCTGCTGGTGCCTGTAATGCATCGTTTCCTCGGCGACAGCCGGCTTTACGAGCATCTGGCTGCCAACTATTACGGACTTTCCCACTGTTATTTCGCCTGGCTGATCGGCACGCTGTCGTTGCCGACAGGCATCGTGCTGGCCGGCGCGCCGGTGCTGGGCTTCATTTTCTTCGACCGTGCGGCGGTCGTGGGCGCATTCTGCACGGCCAGCCTGAGTATTCTGGTGCTGTCACTGCTGTCGGCCAGTGGTGATCTGGTGTATTCACCTGCGGTGGCGCAACTGGTGGCGCCTGACGGCAGTGTGTCGATGTTCTGGACCCTCAGCTTCATCATGCACACGGTACCGCATCTGGTGTTTCTGTTCGGGCTGGCCTATCTGGTGTTGCGGCGCTGGCGCGAGCGGGAAGAAGAGGTGCGGGTGATGAGCCGGATCGATCCGCTCACCGGCTTGTTCAATCGTCGCAGTATTCTTACCCAGTTGCGGCGCGAGCATGATCGCAGCATTCAGCAGGGCCTGCCGATGGCGGTGGTGATGCTGGATCTGGACCACTTCAAGCAGATCAACGATACCTGGGGTCATGAAGCCGGTGATTATGTGCTGATCGCGGCAGCAGATGCATTGCAGAAAACGGTGCGCCAGAATGATCGGGTAGGACGCTACGGTGGCGAGGAGTTTCTGCTGGTGTTGCCCGGTTCCGATACCGATGGAGCCCGCCGTCTGGCGGAGCGTTGTCGCCAACAGATCGAGACGCTCGAAGTGTTGCTCAATGACGGCCAGCGTTTGCGCGTGTCTGCCAGCATGGGGCTGTATTGCAACGAGCAGGATCGGCTGGCCAGTATCGATACCATGTTGCGCCGCGCTGACAAGGCGTTGTACAGCGCCAAGGCAGCGGGCCGCAATCGTGTGGTGGTTGCGGAGGATTCGTCTACCTGACGCCTGGTTCGTTCTTTCATGACAGCAGCCTGTGCGGTAATCTGCAGTCGCGTGATGACGCGCGCATTCAGGACAGACCTGAATGGATCCCAATACTGCGCAAGGAGCTTGCCGCATGTCTTACCCGTTTGATTTCCTGGTTTATATCGGGCGTTTTCAGCCGTTTCACAAAGGTCATCTGGCCGTTGTCGAAGCCGGACTGCAGCAGGCCGGTCATCTGATCGTTTTGTGTGGTTCATCCCATCAACCCCGTTCCACCCGCAATCCCTGGCAGTGGCAGGAGCGCGAGCAGATGTTGCGCGCATCGTTGCCGGACTCGGTGCAGTCCCGCCTGCTGGTGGCGCCACTGATGGATGCGCACTACAACGATGAGCAGTGGGTACGTAACGTGCAGGTCACGGTAAATGGTCTGGTGGCGACCCATCATCGTCTGCCGCACAAGACGCCGCGCATCGGCTTGATCGGTCATCGCAAGGAACATTCGTCCTACTATCTGAATCTGTTTCCGCAGTGGGTATCGGCGCAGGTGGAACATTATGCCGGCATCAATGCCACTGCACTGCGTGCCGGATTTTTTGCAGCACAAACGGAACGTGATCCGGCGTTTGCGCAAATGGCGCTGGAACAGTTGCCGCCGGCGGTCAGTGAGTGGCTACAGATGTTTTCCGCGACCGCGGCCTGTCAGGAATTGCGTGACGAGCAGGCATTTGTCGCCAAATATCGCCGGGCCTGGGCCGCTGCGCCCTATGAGCCGAGTTTTGTTACGGTGGATGCGGTGGTGGTGCAGTCCGGTCATGTACTGCTGGTGGAACGCAAGGCGCGTCCGGGCAAAGGCCTGCTGGCGCTGCCGGGCGGATTTGTCGATCCCCACGAGCGGATCCGCGATGCTTGTCTGCGGGAACTGAAAGAGGAAACCCGCATAAAAGTGCCGGTGCCGGTGTTGCGCGGTTCAATCAGGCGCGCGGATGTGTTTGACGAACCTTATCGCTCGGCGCGGGGCCGTACCATCACTCATGCGTTTTACATTGAGCTGGAACCGAGCAGTGAGCTGCCCAAGGTGAAAGGGGGTGATGATGCCCGCACGGCGCAGTGGGTGCCGCTGGGGGAGCTCGATCCCGAGCAGATGTTCGAAGACCACTACTTCATCATTCAGGCCATGGTCGGTCTGTGAGCCTTGCCAGAGCCCCGTAGGCCGGGGCTCTGTTGCGCAATGGCATCACTCCAGCGGATATACCGGTTTTTCGTTCGAATCGCAGATCCAGTTCAGCCACAGTTTATTGTCGCTGCCTTCCAGCAGGCTGACGTAGTTACGGCTGCGCAGATATTTTTCCGAACTGTGCGGTTTGAGCATGCTGATTTCGATGCTGCGATCTTCGTTCAGGTATTCCGGATCATCATTGGTGACGGCCATGATGCCGTACCACTGGATCTTGCTCGGTGCCGGATGCACGATGCCGGACGACACTACCTGATGAATTTTGCGCGGCTTGCTTTCGCGGCGATCGTTGATAACGCCCAGACAGCCGATGTGCACATCGCCGGACAGAATGACGGTGCGACAGGGGCCGGCCAGCTGGCGTTTGTCGACATTTTTTAGCAGACGCATGATCAGACGTGCACGCTCACCCTGATGTTCCTTGGCGCGCCAGTGATCTTTCAGATCGTCGGTGAGTTCTTCTTCCCAGGGCGTCATGTCGAATACGGTTTCGGTGAAGGAGAAATCCCGATACACCACCGGCACCGCCGACAACACCAGCAGATCACCATCGTTGACGTGAGTGTCCAGATGATTCAGCACCAGGTTCCACTGCCGTTCGCTCATGACCTGCTTCTGGGTGCGTTCGGCGCGATGATCCATGGCCAGGATGTGATAGCCGCGAAAGCGCAGCGCCATGGCATAGAATGGTGCGTTGTGATCGAGCAGGCTGTGGTTGGCGCGGGAACGCACCTGGAACAGCTCGAAATATTTTTTCGCTACGCCGTAAATGGCCTGGAATACCGCGCAATGCTGCAGCTCGGTCGGATAACTGCCCCAGCCGTCGAAAATATCGTGGTCGTCCCACATCATGACGCTGGGAATGGTGGCGAGCATCAGCGACATGTCCGGTTTGTTCCAGCGGGACTGATACAGGCTGTCGTAAAAGCGTTCCAGCTGATCCAGCAGCGTTTGACTGGCGCGGGTGGCGATTTTTTTATTGTGGCGTTCGTGACTCCATTTGCTCAGGAACGGCACCTGGGTCCACAGATCATCGGCATACAGCTGGTCGCCGCCCAGCAGCATCAGTGAGTAGGGCGCCGGAATGTCGTCGGTACTGACCTTGGCGATTTCTGCCTGCTGGAATTTGCGGATCTTGCCCCACAGGATGTAGGGCCGCTCAGTCTTGGTCATCAGATCCGGGCTGGAAAATCCATTGCAGGATGCATACAGGATGCGAGGCTTTTCATCGGCGCCAGGCACGTAAAAGGTCCACTCGTCACCGTCCCGGTTGCTGGCCGGATTGCCATCTACCAGGACTTTGTAGCGCACCAGACGGGGATCGGCCTGTGCGGGCACAGGCAATTCCGTGCGCCAGATCTGGCTCGACGGTGTCGCGCCAATTTTGCGGGCGTCGACGTTCTGGCCGTTGTAGGTCACCGAGGCGCGGGCAGCGGATTTGGCGGTGCTGAAACATACGGTGTAAAGCGTGTCGGATTCCAGGCCCAGGATCGGGCCCACCAGCAGTTTGGAAGTCATCGCTGAAGTCCCTGTCAGTTATAGAACGCCGGAGCGTGGCGGATGTCCTTGTTCTGTTCCAGATCGTGCTGGATCCAGAACTGGGCTTTCTGCTCGGCGACAAATTTTTCGATGGCGTCCATCGCCCGCAGGGTCTGTTCCTTGTTGAAATTGAACGATGGCACGCGGCGGTGCTGACGGTTGCTGGAGAAATGGTACAGGTCGCCGGACAGCATCACCGGCCCGGTGGAGGGCAGATTGACCAGCAGCATCTGGTGACCGGGGGTGTGGCCCACGGCTTTCTTGATGATCACGCTGCCATCGTCAAACACATCGTGATCGCCATTCAGGACTTCGATCTTGTTGCGATCGAGCTGGCTGTAGCTTTCCGGCGCGAAACCGTAGGTCTGCGGCTCGGGCCCGAAAGCCGCATCAAATTCTTCACGCTGAATCAGCAGGCTGGCGTTGCTGAACAGGTTGGCATTGCCGGTGTGATCGGAATGGAAATGGGAAATGCCCAGGAAGCGAATGTCCTCCGGCTTGATCTGGATGCTGTCCAGTTGTGTCGCCAGTGGCTGGGTGACGCTGAGGTGAAAGGCACCGTCCCAGATGTCGATGCCCTCGGGGCCGATCTTGTCCGGCAGGCCGGTATCCCACAGCAGATTGCCCTGCGGGTGCTGGATCAGATAGCAGCTGTTGGTGAGCTGTTTGCTTTTGCCTTCGTTGACGCCGGGGGAAAACAGCGCGACGTTCTTCACGGTGATGTTGCCGCATTCGAACACGTAGAGTTTGATGTCGACCGGCTCCGGTTTGAACAGGGAGCAGGCGGTCAGCGTGATGGCGACTGCGGTGGGGGTGGAAAGGGCAAGCGCAGTGCGCAGAAACGGACGAAGCATGGCGGGAAGTCTCCTGAGCGATAGGCTGGGGCAGGCTGCGGTAAAACGTTGTGGGGACAATCATTTTCCGCAGCCAGCGAGAGACTGCCAAGAAAGCCGGTTCCGGTAAAGCGTTACCCGTGCACAATTCAGATTGCGGGTAGATTTTTCCATCCGTTGTGCAGTTGTTGCGCAATTTTTTCCATTGCGCTGCGTGCAGCAGGGACACGGCCCATCTGCAGGAAGCCGTGAATCAGGCTGTCGAAACATTCATGTGTCACGCTGACGCCCTGCGCGCGTAATTTGGTGGCGAAGGCATCGCCTTCGTCCCGCAGCGGATCATGGCCGGCGGTGAACAGCAGCGTTGGCGGATAGTGACTCACATCGTCTGCCAGCAGGGGCGACACCCGCAGATCGTTGCGCTCGCCCAGGTGGTTGAGGTAATTGCGCTCGTAAAAATCCAGCTCCGGCTGATCCAGTCCGTAACCTTTGCTGAACTGGTCCCGCGATGGCGTGCGGGTGACCAGATCGGTGACCGGGTAGATGAGGCATTGCAGGGCAGGTCGCATCGCCGGATCGCTGTCCAGCAACTGACAGAGCGCCAGTGCGATGTTGGCGCCGGCACTGTCGCCGCCGATGCCGATACGCTGCGGATCGCCGTTGAGCTGTTCCATCTGGGTGTGCAGCCAGAGGAAGCTGGCAACGGCATCCTCAATGCCGGCGGGAAAGCGGTGTTCCGGTGCCAGCCGGTAATCCACCGCCACCACGATGCAGTCACCCTGCTGGGCCAGCAGCCGGCAGAAGCTGTCATGACTGTCGAGGCCCAGGGTCACCCAGCCACCGCCGTGCAGGTACATCAGCACCGGCAGGCAGGCGTCGGTGCGGGGGCGATAGATGCGCACCGGAATGCCGGTATCGGTCTGGCTGTCCTGCACGTCGGCCAGGGGCAGCGCGGGCATGTCGTAGCTGGCCAGGGCCTTGTGCAGGGCGCGGCGCAGCGAGGGCAGCGGAATCTGGTTCCAGGGCGTGCGTTTGCTGGCGTAAATCTGTTGCAGAAGCTGTTGAATGCCGTCGTCCAGCATGAAGGTTCCTCTTGTCCGGGCGCCTGTGATGCCTCAGTAGTGGGGCGGTCTTTCGTCGCCGCCGTTACTGCCGCCCGCTGCCGGCAGATCCTGCATGCGTTGCAGAATCAGGGTACATATCTGCTCCAGGCGATCCAGTTGCTGTTGCTGGCGATAGAGTACGTCGCTCAGGTCCTGGATGGCGTCTTCCTGGAAGGCAATGCGGGTTTCCAGATCAATCAGGCGCTGTTCAGTCGATTGTTGGGTTGTCATGGTTTACCACCGGGATCGGATCAGATTGCGGATGACCCGCCAGCGATTCACCAGCAGGGCCATGAAAATCAGTGAGCAGCCTGCCAGCTGTAGCATTGTCATCGATTCGTCCAGCCAAAGTCCGGCCATCAGGGAGGCCCAAACCGGCTCCAGCACCATGATGATAGCGGCATGGCTGGCCGAGGTGCGACTCTGGGCATAGGTCTGCAGCAGGAACCGGCCGCTGCTGGCCAGCAGAACGGCCGCCAGCAACCAGCCCCAGATGTCGATACCGACCGTGGCAGGGTAATCCTCGACCAGCAGAGCCACGCCCCAGGACACGATGCCAACGACGGTCAGCTGGATCGACGTGAGCGCCAGGGCGGGAATCGAGGCGACCACCCGGGTGATCAGGTTGAAATGCAGCGCGAACAGGGTGGCCGACACCAGGAACAGGATCTGCCCCGCCTCCAGACGGACACCCCGGTTGAGGGACAGGAGACCGAGCCCGGCCAGCGCCACCGGTATGGCGACCCAGGTGGATAGTGGCAGGGTGTCCTTGAAGATGAAGCGGGCAAACACCGGAACGATCACCACGCCCATGCTGGTGATGAAGGCGCCTTCGCCCACGTGGACCGTGTGATGCAGGCCGATGATCCAGATCATCAGGGCGACGGCAAACAGGCAGCCAAGCTGGGCGGCCTGACGCCACTGCAGTGCGCTCAGTTGACGCAGCTGGGGAACGGCAAGGGCCGCCAGGATCAGTCCTGCCAGGGTAAAGCGGATGCCCAGAAAATACAGCGGTGGCATGCCTTGCAGGGCATTCTTCGAGAACATCCAGCCGGCGGCGGCCAGCAGGGTCACGCCTACCAGCAATAGATCGTTCTTGAAGGAATGGGTTGCGTTCACCGCGGTCTGCCAGGGTCTGAGACGAGAATAAGAAGGGCGCCTACGTTATCACATTCCGTTCCCGCCCGGGACGAAACCCTTGCACCGGCTGCTGGCGTTCCCCTAAGCTTGCCCGGCCGCCGCTGTTCGGAACATCCACTCCATGGATATTGATCTGCTGAAGACTTTTCTCGAAGTGAACAAGACCCGCCATTTCGGCCGGGCGGCGGATCATCTGTACCTGACGCCGGCAGCGGTGAGTGCCCGGGTGCGGCAGCTGGAGCACATTCTGGGGGTGGAGCTGTTCATCCGCTCCCGCAACAACATCCAGCTGACGCCGGAAGGCGAGCGTCTGGTGCCCCATGCGGAAACCCTGCTGCTGGCCTGGTCGCGGGCGCGGCAGGATGTGGTGTTGCAGTCCGACCAGCACAGCCAGCTCAGTATCGCGGCGCCCTACAGCTGCTGGCAGTTCGGCCTGCAGGGAACCCTGGGGGCGCTCTATGGCCTGCTGCCGGACGTGGCGCTGCGCACCGAGGCCCATCCTGCCGATGTGCTCAACCGCATGCTGCTGGAACGTACGCTGGATCTGGCGCTATTGCTGGAACCGCCGGTGCTGGCGGGATTCAAGGCTGACCGGATCGGCCAGGTGAAGCTGGTGCTGGTGAGCAGCGACCCGAACGCGACGCTCAAGACTGCCATGCAGGACAGTTATGTGATGGTGGATTGGGGGGTGTCGTTCGAACTGTTCCATGCCAAGCGCTACGGTGATGCCTGTGCGCCGGTGCTGCATACCAACATGGGAACCATCGCGCTGGATTATCTGCAGCACCAGCCCGGAGCGGCGTACCTGCCCCAGAGTGTGTTGGCGCGGAGTGGTGGTGAAGGGCTAAAGGTGGTCAAAGGGGCCCCGGCATTTACCCGGCCCCTGTACGGCGTCTACCGTACCGCCAGTGACCGTCGTGACACGATCAGCCGGGTACTGACCCAGCTGCGGCCCCTCGATATCTGAATGGGATAATCAGTCGAACCAGTCGTCGTCGAGGCTGCCGATCTGGTCTTCCAGACGCTTGCGCTCCAAACGGTCTTCCAGCTTGCGCCGGATATCCAGCTTGTTTTTCTTGCTGTTCTTGCCCTTGTCGGGATCCAGATTGGGAATGGCCTCGAAGCTTTCACCTTCTTCGTAGTCACTGAAATCCCAATCGCCCTCGGTGCTCGCGCCGCTCATTGCCTACCTCTCGGACTGCCGCTGCGGGGGGCCGGTATACATGCCGGGCCCGGTTGTGAAAACCTGCGCATTAAAGAACACCCGGATCGCAAATTTACAGCAAAAATTTTTATATGTCGTATATCTCGTGATTTGACGATGATGCCTCAGTAACCCTGGCTGCGGATGCAGTCTTCGATGTAGCCGGCCTGCTCTTCGGGCGGCATGTCGCGGGCGTATTCCTGGCACATGGTGCGGATTTCCTGCAGGTGGGCGGCGGCTTCCGGATCTTCATAGGCGGGTTCCGCCGGGGCGGTGTCCTGCTGGTAAGCTTCTTCCTGATAAGGCTCCTCGCGGTAGGAATCCTCGGGATACGTTTCTTCCGGGTAGCTTTCCTCGGGGTAGGTTTCTTCCTGGTAGGCCGGCTCCTGATACACGTCGCCCTGGTTGTCATACTGGTCAGGGTACTCCCCGCCGTCGTAGGCCAGCAGGTGCAGCGATGGCAGCAGGGTGAGCATGGCAATAAGCAATGGTCGCATGGCAATGTCCTTCAGATGGCGTTGGCCTGGTAGAGAAGCGGTCAGTCGCCGCCTCCGCAACCGCCGCCACAGCCGCTACTGTCACCGCTGCTGTCGCCACTGCATCCGCCGCCACAACCGCTGCTGCAGCCGATGTGGCTGGCACAGTAGCTGTCGCCGCGGTGAGGTGCGTTGCGGTCTGCACAGTTGAGGCTGTAGCGGAAACCATTACGGATGTTGAGCTGGCTGTCAATTGCAAACAGCTGCGGCAGGCGTTCAGGTTGCCGGGGATTGATGTTCTCCAGATGACAGGCCAGTTTCCAGGCCCGCTTGATGCCGTCCTGGGCCAGGGTAGGCGTGCGCATGGCCTCGGCAGGCACGTGGTGCAGGAAGCGACCGAGGGCCTGCTGGCAGTAGCGCTGGTAGGCCCGGGTGAACAGGATGAATTCGTGCCAGGCGTCGTCCACTACCTGGGAAGGCATCGACACCATGCGCTTGCCCGCCAGATTGCAGATGCGGAAATAGTCGCGCAGACATTCGAACACCAGATCCGTGTCCGGCTCGCTCAGTTGTGGGTGACGATCCTGCAGTTTCTTGCGGATCGCCGGATGAAAGCGGTAGTCATCGATATAGCGTTGGCGTTTGCGTCGGCGTTGCTGCGGAAACCAGCGCACAATCACCCAGCCAATAAACGCCAGCCCCACGACCTGAATGACTACGGCCATACTGCCTCCCTGTGCGGACGGGTGTCAGCGATTGCTGACCGGGCGATACCAGTGCGCCCACCAGGCGAACGCCGATACGCCGCGGGTCTGGATCCAGACTTTGCCCTGGCCCGAAAAGCGGCAGACAAAGCCTTCGCCCGAGAAGAACAGGGATTTGTAGCCACCCACCTTGGTAATGTTGTATTCCAGGCCGTCGGTGAAGGCGACGATATTGCCGGTATCCACCACGTAATCACCATTGACGTCGATTTCAATCATGGCGCCATAGGTGTTGAACCACAGATCGCCCTGGCCGCTGGCGCGGATCAGGAACAGGTTTTCCCCCGAGAAAAATCCTTTCACGAAACCCTGCCATTTGGTTTCCAGCTTCACATCCATAGCAGCGGCGACAAATGCAGAATTCTGCAGGAACACGGTGTCATTGTTCAGGTACAGGTGCACCATGTCACCGGGGGAACCGGGGGCGATACCGATTTCCGCCGGGCCACCTTCGGCGGTGAATTCGTTGACGAAAATGGATTCACCGGTGACGAAGCGACCGAGGCCACCACGCAGTTTGGTTTTCATGCGCAGGTTGGTATCCATGGTCGCCATGGCGGACGCTTCCACTTTCAGGGTTTCGTCCGGTGGGATCTGCACGGTCAGGAACGCGTAATCCGGCCGGCCTTCGATGCGAAACTGGTAGCCCGGCTGTTCTTCAACGACGACTTGGCGCACCGCTTCCGCCGGGGCCGGTTCGGCGACTGTCGCCGGCGCTACGGCGGATGCGTTTTCGACAGCTGATGGGGATTCGGTGCCGGGCAGTGGCGGATCGATTTCAGCGCGTGCGCCAATGCGTTCCAGGGCGCTGCGGAATTTTTCCGCTGTCGCCTGATCGAGGCCCTTTTTGATCACGACAGGCGCCCTGTCAAACACGCTGCGTGCCTGTTCTTCACTGACCTTGGCCAGCTGCGCAAACGCACTGATAACACGGGCCGGATCGGCATAGGGATCGGTGCCGGTGATCTTGACGTTGTATTCCATCCTCAAACTCCTTTACACCGAACGCGGACGCAGGCCGCTGCTGATCGCCTTGCCGAAACTCACCGGATTGTGCGACTGGCACCATACCGTCCCTTTGCCGCTGAATTTGCATACCAGGCCTTCGCCGCCGATGATCGAATGCAACCAGCTGGAACCAGCCTTGGTGATGGAAAAATCCAGCGTTTCATTGAACGCGACAATATGGCCGGTGTCGACGATGTAATCGCCGTCCACCTCGATCGGATAGATGGCGCCGAAGGACGACAGCACGATTTTGCCCTGGCCTTTGAGATTCACCCAGAACACGCTTTCACCGGACAGGATTGATTTGAAGCCCTGCCAGCCCAGATCGATGTCGATGCCCTCTTCGCAGGCGAGGAACGAACTGCCCTGTACGATCAGGCTCTCGTTATCCAGCGTCAGGCTGACCATGTCGCCGGCCAGTGCGGTGCCCAGCCACAACTCACCGCTGCCGCTTTTCGGCTCGAAATGGTTAAGGAACAGGGATTCCCCTGCCACCATCCGTTTGATCGCCTTGAGGATGCCACCTTTGCCTTTCTTGTGCGTGCTGGTGGTGATATCCATGTTGCCGCTCATGGCGATCATGGCACCGGATTCGGTGGTACAGACTTCGCCTTCCTGCAGAAGTATTCTGGCCGCCGTGTTGCCGGGGCGATGCAATAATTCAATGTCCATCAAGCAAACTCCTTAGGGCAACCGCGGATTGATCCAGCCGGCGAGGCCGTGGACGCTGCGGGTCTGAATCACGATCTTGCCTTTGCCCACCACGCGGGTGACCAGGCCTTCGCCGCCGAAGATCGAAGAAAATATGCCACCGGCCAGTTGCAGTTTCAGTTTGATGCCGGGTTCGTAGGAGACCAGATGGCTGGTATCGACGATGTACTCGCCGTCGATTTCCTTTTCCAGTAGTGCGCCGAAGGCGCCGTACCAGACTTTACCGGTGCCACTGACGGCAATGCGAAAGAGGCCTTCCCGCGCCAGCCAGGAAATGAAGCCTGCGAACTTCACACCCACTTTCACGCCCGGGGTGCAGGCCAGGAACGAACCGGGTTGCATGTAAAGCGTTTCATCGTTCAGTTCAACGCAACGCACGGCGCCCGGTGTCGGTTGCACGATGGTCATCCGGCGCGGCTCGTTGGTGGGATTGCTGAAGTCGTTGATGAACAGGGTTTCGCCCCCGAGGAATTTGCGCAGCAGCGCAATGAAAAATCCGCCATTGAAACGGGAGCGCAGTTCGATGTTGGCGTCCATGCTGGACATGGCATCGGATTCTGCGGTGAAGGTGTCACCGGGCTCCAGCTCCACGTCCACATAGGAAAACGCCGCGCTCCCCTTGATCTCGGCTTTCATGGTGTTACTCCTGTGCGCTATTGGTCACGAATTGTTTGACGGCATCCTGCAAGTGTAGGAAAGGTTCATCCAGATCGCGATAACGCTGTCCCGGTTTGGGCTGGGTGATTTTTTCCAGATGCGCGATGCGATCCTCGGTGGCCGGATGGGTGCTGATGAGTGATAGCGTCGCTTCCGCCAGATCCTGGTTGTCATCGCCCGCCATTTCCTTGAGGCGTTTTTCTTCCTCTTCCCGCAGCTTTTCGAAGAATGACGTGAGGCCGCGCGGATCAATGTTGGCACGCTCCAGCAGCGCGCCCCCTTTTTCATCCGCTTCGGTTTCGAAACCGCGGGAATAGCTCTGGTTGATCAGGAACGGTGCGGCGTCGGCGATCAGTGCCAGCAGCCCGGTCATGTCGCCGAGCAGGGCATTGACGGTGAGATAGATCCCCGCCGTGCCGATAATGTTGCGTACGCCATGCTGCTCCGTCACATGGGCGATTTCATGAGCCACCACGCCGAGCAGTTCCTCGGGCGTTTCCGCCCGGATGATCAGCCCGGTGTTGATAACCACATAGCCGCCGGGCAGGGCAAAGGCGTTGACCTCTTCATCCCGGTTGATGTGAATGCGGTACTCGAAACGCTTGTCGGGATTGGCGTCCAGCAGCGGTTGCACCAGTGGTTTCAGCAGGGCGTCTGCCTTTGCCTGATCCATGAAATGGCTGTTGACCTTGTACTGCTTGAACACCTGATCGCCCAGCTGCTGTTCCCATTCCACCGGGACATGGCGGGCGAGGCGACCGGACAGCCCGTCCATGTTGAACAGCAGCAGCGCGGGCAGTGCGACGATCAGCAGGGCAACTACCGCAAACACACCCCAGTTCATCACATGTTTCTGTTTGGCTTTCTGCAGCTGCGCCCTGATCGATGGCACCTGCTGCAGGTGCGGATCGTTCAGCAGCGCCCGTTCGCTGGTGTAGAGTTTCCACCCCGGTTCGCTGGCATGGCTCAGAAAGATCAGCCGGTCACTGGCACCACCCAGGCTGCATTGCAGGCCGTGCAGCGGCAACTGCACGCTGGCGCTGTCGTTAGTGAAGCGCACACCGCTGGCACTGATACTGATCTGGCCGGATGCGCGGCCGTTCTTGAAAGACGCATGAAAGGCGTGGCCGGGATAGGTGGTGGTTTCGGTCATGGCGACTGGGGGTACCCGTTATGCAAAGGTGGTATCATAGCAAACAAATGAGAGAGAGGATTTGTCCATGCAATACCGCATTATTCCTGTGACGCCGTTCGAACAGAACTGTTCCCTGATCTGGTGTGAGCAAACCCGCAAGGCTGCCGTGGTGGATCCGGGTGGTGATTTGGAACGAATTCTGGCCGCCGTGAAGGAAGAAGGTGTCGAACTGGACAAAATCCTGCTTACTCATGCGCACATCGATCATGCCGGTGGTACCGCCGAATTGGCGGAATCCTGCAAATTGCCCATCATCGGCCCCCACAAGGGCGACGATTACTGGATTCAGGGGTTGCCCCAGCAGGCCAGCATGTTCGGTTTCAAACCTGCCAAAATCTTCACGCCGGATCGCTGGCTGGAAGACGGCGAATCCGTACAGGTCGGAAACGTCACCCTGAGCGTCATTCACTGTCCGGGCCATACCCCTGGTCACGTGGTATTTTTTGATCCCACGAGCAAGCTTGCCATTGTCGGTGATGTCCTGTTCGCCGGTTCCATCGGTCGCACCGACTTCCCCGGCGGCAATCACCAGCAGCTGATCGATTCCATCCGCCAGAAACTGTTCACCCTGGGGGATGACATCAATTTCATTCCCGGCCACGGCCCCATGTCCACCTTCGCCCAGGAAAAGCGTTTCAATCCGTTTGTGGGCGGGAAGTGGGGGTGAGGCTGCGCGCCAGTCGTTGAGTGCTGTTGCGCTCAAAAAACTGCACCAGCTGTTCGCGGTACTGTGGAAAGTTGAAGGTGGCAATGTGGGGTCCTTCGGTGGTGACCCACTGCTTCGGCTCACCGGCGTGGCGGTACACGACTTCGCCATGATGGTAGGGAATGATGTTGTCGTCCGGGCTGTGAAAAAACAGCACCGGCGTGGGCGCCAGCTGGCCGATGTAGGCTTTGGGATCATGATCCTGTGGCACCAGATGGGGCACGATAAACTGGAATGGCCAGGTGATCGGATTGCCACGCAGGGCGTCACGGGCAATGTCGGCATGACCGGAAAAGACGGCATCCAGTGCGACCGCATTGAAGGCGCGTTCATCTGCCGGCAGTGCGCTGAAATAATAACTGCTGATGGCAGCCCCGAGACTTTGGCCCAGGATGAACACGGGTAGATTGCGTTCAGCCGCATAGCGGCGGGCCCAGTCATAGGCGGCCGCCACATCCAGATAGGCCTCAGGAAAATCTGGTGTGCCTTCGGAGCGGCCATAGCCGCGATAATCCGGCAGCAGAACCTCGTAGCTCCGTTTGGGCAGCCAGTAGACGCTGCCAATGTGGGTGCTGATGTTTTCTGCGTTGCCGTGCAGGAACAGCACCAGCCCCTTGGGTTGTTCTGTTGTCAGCAGCCACGCGTGCAGCCTGACGGCATCGCTGGTGACCAGTTCAATATCCTGATAGGCCAGATCAATGTCCGCCGGCGTGCGCACCATTTCCTTCATCGGATAGAAATAGTAGCTGCTGCAGGCGCTGCCCAGCAGTGCGAACAGGCTCACGCCCAGCGCCTTAAAAAAAGTGACGATATTCGAGACTGGCTTCATCAAAACGGGTGTCCAGTTGTTGACGTTGCAGAATGCTCAGGCGCAGGGCGTCGTTTCTGCCCAGCGGCAGGTTGTGCACGAGTTTCAGATCATGACGTTCGTGCCCGTCAGCGAAAGCGTAATGGGCGGCTTCCACTTGCAGGGTGCCGATGGGCAGGTATAGCAGTGCGCCGATCAGGGGGCCCGCGCCAATGCCCCAATTGTCCTCGGTCAGGGCATTGTATTCCAGCCGGCCGTTCAGCATGGCATAAGCCAGATGACGGTTGCCGACGGGATAGGTGACGCCGGCACCGCCATCGACACGGGCCGTCAGTGCGTCGTCCGTTTCGCTGTAGACCCGATCAAACCCGGCACGGACCCGCCAGGTGATGGGATCGAAGAACAGGTTGCGCGGCGCATGGGAGTTGATGTCGACAAAGTTGAGCATCTCGATCTGCAGGGAATCTTCTTCGCGCTGGCGCAGCTGCAATTCGCCCAGGTTGATGGCAGCGCCGTCGAGATAGCCGGTGGTATTGTCGGTGAGGTCGTGATAGCTGGTGCGCAGGCGCAGATCGAGGAAACCGGTGCCGTCGCTGTATCGCCATATATACTTGGCAAAACGAACTATGTGTATCGTGCCAATAAAATCAATTCAAGTTCATCAGAGGGTTGGGAATGGGCGAGAGGAGCATACGGCCTGATCAAGATCAGGCCGTATAGGCTTACTTACCGTACACAGTAAGTGTGTAAGTGCCGATAATACCCAGGATATTGTTTGCTTTCCAATCCATATGGGTTACTTCGGTGATGCCGCCGTTCTTTTTCGCTGTCTCCACGGTACAATCGCCAACGGCGACCAATGCCAAATAGCTATTGCAAGTAGCGACACCCTTTTTTGCGCCGGCATTTGCGGCTGAAGTGGCGCCGGCCGGCAATGAGACGTCTGTCAGCAACCCACCAGCAGGAAATGATGTTGCGCAGCCACCGAGAAACAAGCTACTAGCTGCTAGCGTAGCAATCGCGAATTGTTTTTTCATGATGTCCTCAACTTTGTAATTTAATCCATGGATTGTGCCCAATGTGGAAATACCAGCACCTGAGCAGAGGGCAAAACATTGGTTTGGGTGATCCCATTCGAAACGCACATGCCCCAATGTAGATTAAGCAGAGTAATTTATTTGATCAAGCTTTTTCGTTTCCGTGTGCGCTGGTGTCAGATGTCTCTCAAAGTCAATGTGAATTTTACCTATACTTTTAGCGACCTATGGAATTTCATTCTTCGAATTGGATGCTTGCGCAGCAGGTGGAATCGAATAGGTCACCGACGCGTGTGCAACGGATTGCACAGCATCGTTGGAAAAGAGTAGCACATCACCCACGGCAAGGCGTTGTCCCAGCTTGAGAATGCGAACTTCGGCACGCAGGGTGCCCGGCGCGGGTTTGCGGTAGAAGTTGATATTGAGATTGGTAGTCACCGCCAGCGCCACCCTGCCGATGCGTGCGAGGATGGCGGCATACATCGCGGCGTCTGCCAACGCCATCAGTGTGGGGCCCGATATGGTGCCGCCGGGACGCAGATTGCCGTCATCGGTCGCCAGTTCCAGTACGGTTCTGTCAGGATCGAGGCTGACGATGCGCGCATTGAAGGCGGGAAAAATGTCAGCCAGATACTGTTGCAGTTCGTCGGCGTTCAGCATGTCGGTTCCTTACACGTCGGGTGTGGCGCGGTCAATGATGGCGCGACAATCGATGCCGCGGGGCAGGGTACCGAACATCTGGTGCGAGCGGGTCTGGAAACGTGCGGCACAGAATGCATCGGCCAGCAGGGTGTTGCCCTGGCGCACCAGTACGCTGGCCTGCAGTGCCAGCGCCATATTCTCGACGATACCCCGGGCACGGTATTCAATGTCGCTCTTATCAGCCAGCTCCGCTTTCAGCATATGCAGATGCTGGTCGTAGCTGGTGTAATGACCTTGCGCGGATTCCAGTTCGTGCATCAGCGCTTCGACACTGCCCGGTGTGCGTGCCATGGCACGCAGCATATCCAGACACTGAACGTTGCCGCTGCCTTCCCAGATCGCATTAACCGGCGCTTCGCGATACAGCCGCGGCATGATGCTGTCTTCCATCACGGCGCTGCCACCGATGCATTCCATGGCTTCGTAGGCATGCGGTGGGGTACGCTTGCAGATCCAGTATTTGCCGATGGCGGTGCCGATGCGTACCAGCAATTGTTCGTGCTCATCGTGCGGGTTATCGAGTCCGTGTGCGATTCGCATGCCCAGTGCGATGGCCGCCTCGCTTTCCAGTGCCAGATCTGCCAGCACGTTCTGCATCAGCGGTTGATCCACCAGTTTTTTACCAAACGCGGAACGATGCTGACAGTGGTGGAGAATCTGCATCATCGCCTGCCGCATACCGCCGGCGGAACCGATCATGCAATCGAAGCGGGTCAGTGCCACCATTTCCAGAATGTTGGCGACGCCGCGCCCCTCTTCACCGATCAGCCAGCCATGAGCGCCGCGCAACTCTGCTTCGGAGGATGCGTTGGAGACATTGCCCATCTTGTTTTTGAGCTGCTGGATCTGCAGTGGGTTCTTGCTGCCATCATTGCGCCAGCGTGGTACCAGAAAACAGGAAATGCCACCTTCAGCCTGCGCCAGCACCAGAAATGCATCGCACATGGGAGCCGACACAAAATATTTGTGGCCCACCAGTTCGTACAGTTGGCCGCCGCCCCGTTGCGCCAGCGGGAGGGCGCGGGTGGTGTTGGCGCGCACATCAGAACCGCCCTGCTTTTCGGTCATGGCCATGCCAATGGTGAGTCCCGGCTTTTCGCTGAACGGCTTGTTGGCCGGATCGTAAACCCGCTGCGTGATCTTGGGTTCCCACTGGGCAGCGATATCCGGCTGTTTGCGCAAGGTGGGAATGGCGGCAAACGTCATGGTGATCGGACAGCCATGACCGGCATCTACTTGCGACATCATGTAGGAAAGTGTGGCGCGATAAACGTTGGCGTTGGGTTGCGTATCAGTCCAGGGAATGGAGTGCAGACCGTTTTCGATCGAGGTCGCCATCAGTTGGTGATAGGCAGGATGAAAATCCACTTCATCCACCCGCCGGCCATGACGATCATGGGTACGGAATTCCGGTTTGTGTTTGTTGGCCTGGAATCCCCACTTGATCACCTCGGCTGAACCGGTGAGTTTGCCAAAACGCAGCAGATCGTCCCGGCGTGCAGCGCCGCCTTCTTTTGCAACGATTTGTTGCAGTGCCACATCGCTACTGAACAGGTTGTAGTTTTCCAGCGGATAAGGCTGGTTGAACACGTCGTGGGTTTCGGCCAGTGCGTTGTACGGTTGATCGGACATGTCAGGCTCCGGGATTGCGAATGACGGCACGCATGCAGAACTGCACCAGTTGCTGGATCTGCTTTTTGCGTTGCTGTGGGGTTAGGTGGGACGAATCCGGCGTGATCAGGGCTTCGGCCATGGCGCCCACCATGGCGGCGGCACACAACTGTTCCGGCTGGCTGATGAATTCCTGTTTGCGAATGCCGGTGCGTATCAGGGCGCTGAAGGTATCGGCCCACTGGCGGCGGTAATCCAGGCGCGCCTGATCCAGTTCCGGGTCCACCGGTTCGGCAATCAGGGCATAGGCCAGGGTCGGATTCTGCATCGCCCGTTCGGCAAAGATGGTCAGGGCGTGCTGCAGCTTGTCGGTGCTGCTGCCAGCAATTTCGCTGGCCGCTGTTACCTGCGCGATTTCGCGCTGGGTGGCCCGTTCGAACAGGGCAACGCAGAGCGCCGTTTTCGAATCGAAGTAGCGATACAGGGTGCCGGTAGCGATGCCAGCCCGCTCTGCCACTGCCTGTACCGACAGGGTGCGAAAACCGTTTTCACTCACCAGTGCTTTTGCTGCTTTCAGAATGTTTTCATGCACTTGGGCCTTGCGGCTTTCCGTGTTGGCGGTCGCGCGATAAACCATGAAATGAATCCAGGTTCAGTTCTTTGAATGAAGTGAACCATGATTCATTTCTTTGGTCAAGCGGGTGGTGAGTCGGTACCGGTATCGGGGAGTGGGTTGCCGAAGCTGGGAAGCTGGCTGGTGACCCGGTTGCGGCCGTTGTGCTTGGAGTCGTAGAGGGCGGCGTCCGCCGCGGCGATGAACTGGTCGATCTCGTGGCTGCGCTCGGGAATGCAGGTGGTCAGACCGATGCTGACGGTAATGGTCACCAGTTGTCCGCTGGCATTGAAATCAAGGTCGTTGACGCGCTGGCGAATGGCTTCTGCCACCTGATGGGCGCCGGTTTCGTCTGTGTTGGGCAGCACGACACAGAATTCCTCTCCGCCGTAACGGGCGACGATGTCATTCTCGCGCAGAGCCGAGGTTTCGATCGTGGACGCTACCACCCGGAGACAATCATCACCGACCAGATGGCCATACTTGTCGTTGAAATGTTTGAAGTGATCAATATCGATCAGCAGCAATGACAGTGGCAGTTTTTCCCGCTTGGCGCGGGCAAACTCCCGATCCAGTGCACGGTTCAGATAGCGGCGGTTGCGGATACCGGTGAGGCCATCGGTGAAGGTCAGTTCTTCCAGGCGCTTGTTGGCAATTTCCAGCTCATGGGTACGTTCCTTGACGCGATATTCCAGATTCTCGTTAGCACGGCGCTGGATCTCCAGTGCCTTGTCCTGTGCGTTACGCGCGTCTCTTTCGTGCTCCAGTGCTTTTTCCTGTGCCATGCGGGCGTTCTTTTCCTGCTGCAGGGCTTCGGCCTGCGCAAGGCGGGCAATGCGTTCGTTTTCCAGCGCCTGTAGTTGAGCTTCGTAGCGCTTGCGCTTTTCGGTGTTGAGACGGTCCGCTAGGGCAAACGACAGCAGAATGACTTCCAGCGCCGAGCCGAGCTGGGTGGCATTTTCCGTGAGCAGATTGCGGGGCAGCACATCGAACTTGTTCATCGCTAGAATCACACCGCCGATCAGCAGCGTATACCAGGCAATGCAGTAATACTTTGCAGACGAATCGCCGTGTAGCCAGCGGTACATGCCAACGATCAGTGCGATGGTAATGCCGACAACCGCCCACACAATGACGACGCGAATCATGATCTGGTAGGGCAACAGCAGTGTCGACACCATGACCATTGCACTGATGATCACGATCAGCGTACCGATCGGATACAGGCGGGGAAATACCTCGGGTACACGCAGAAAATTGATGGTGAACAGGGCCGCAAACAGCACTACACCCGCCAGAAAAAACAGGATGCTCTGATCGTTCCACCAGATGCTGGTGGGCCACAGGTACTGGTAGGAAACGCCGTTCAGACTGGCCAGAAACAGGGCCATGCTGGAGACGTACAACACGTAATACAGGTAATTGACTTCGCGTACCGAAAAGAACACGAACAGGTTGTAGAGCACCATCACAACCATGGTGCCGTAGTAAATGCCCAGCCCGAGCATTTCTGCCTGGGATACTTCCAGCAGGGTTTCGTCACGCCACAGTATCAGTGGCAGCTGCAGCGAACTGGTGGTGCGGACGCGCAGATATACGTCCACCGCATCCTGTGCCGGAATGTGCAGCGGCACCACGAAATTGCGATGCTCTATCGGCCGGTCATGAAACGGACGCTTGTCGCCCAGACTCAGTGTCTGTTCATGGCCGCTGCGAAACAGCAGGTTCACGTCGATGAAGTCCAGTACCGGATAGCCGATTTCCAGGGACTTGCGCAGCATGTGATTGCTGTTGTTGATCAGCCGGAAATGGAACCAGTAGCTGTCTTCCACATAGCCGAAATTGAGATGGTCATAATGGGGCGTGATGATCTGCCAGCGCAGCGCGCCATGGTCGCTGCGGATGTGTTCCAGGGTCACCTGATTGGTGGCATCAACGGCATATTCCAGATGATGGGCAAGATTGATGGCATCACTGTTGTCATCCAGCACCAGGGGATCAATGGCTGCCCTGGCAACAGACATGCAGGACAGCGTCCAAAGAACCGCGAGCAGCCTGAGCAAGAGCTTGGTAGATGTCTGGAGTGTGGGCACCATTTTTTCTCGCAACAACCCGGATGCAGAGTAGGGGTCTACATAATCAGTTTAGACAGCGCTGGCCGAAAAGGATTGCAGGACGGCATCACGATATGACCAATGTCGGTGGTTTGTCAGACGATTTTCGAATGAAAAGTGTGTCGCTTAGTGATTCAGGTTATTTGATGATGCCGCGAAGGTCGTGCTCACTGCCCAGATCCTGGATCACGATGCGATTGCGGCCGCTGTCTTTGGCGCGATAGAGACACTGGTCGGCCTGATGGAGGATTCTCTCGGCCATGTGCTGGGATGTGGGAACACCGGTAATCATGCCACCGGAGATGGTCACGTGGGTGTGGGTACCCGATGCGTCGTGACGGATCGCCATTTTCTCGATCGCGCTTTTCACCCGGGGGGCAAAGGCCTCCACTTCGGCGGGCTCCGCATCGAACCACATCACTACGAATTCCTCGCCTCCATAGCGTCCGGCAAAATCCAGTGGTCGCATGCAGCAGCCCGATAGCGCGCCGGCCACCTGCTGCAGGCACTGATCACCCTGCAGATGCCCATAGAAGTCGTTGAAATTCTTGAAGTGATCCACATCGAGCAACAAGAGGTCCGGCCGGTAAAAGTGTTGGATTTAGCCACTTCGCTCTTAACTATATGAAATAGCTAGCTTTATTCAATTTCCAGTTTAACCCGCATCGGCTTCACTTCCTTATTTAGATCCAACTCAAAGCTACCCAGCCGGCCCAGATGTGCCGTGTGGTACGGCGAGAACTTGGCCATGTGCTCCCGCCTGATATCGTGCCCTTCCGCACGTAGGTCGTTGAACGCTGTGGTCATCGCGTTAACGTTGTAGAGAATGGCCAGGTTGGCCAGCAGGTGGTTGAACTTTACGATCTTCCCCTGCTCGTGCTTCAGATTGGACGCGATCTTTCCGCTGTTGGCGAAGAACAACCAACGCGCAAACTCGTTGAACTCCTCGCTTTTGCAGGTAGCTGCCTGAATCGTTTTGCGTAGTTCCAAATCGGTGATGTACTCCAGCAGAAACATCGTCCTCACCACCCGGCCCAGCTCGCGGAATGCAAAATACAGTTTGTTCTTCCGGTTTTTGGTGCCAAAACGCCGCAGGATGGTTGAGGCTGTGATCTTGCCCGCCTTGATCGACATTGTCGTCCTTAGCATGTCGGGATAGTACTTCTCGATGCGGTCCCACTGAATCGGCTCATGAAACAAGGACTGAATGTGCTGGAGCACCATATTGCGATCCGGTTTATAGAAATTCAAATCCTTGATGTTACGAATGCGCGGCATCAATTTGATGCCCAGCAAATATGCCAGCCCGAATACAGGTGTTGATTGGGCTTGGGTGTCACCATGTACCGTGTCCGGCTTAAAGTCGGACTCGTCATTCAGCAACCCATCCAGGATATAGATCGCCTCATATACCCCGCACGGAATGAAGTGACTGAACAGCGCAATGTAGGTGTCGGACACGTGGTAATAAGCAATGCCGCCAAACCGGCCGTATCGTAGATGGTATTCTGACAGCAGATTATCCTCGTACAGATCCCACAATTTGCCGTCTGCCGATACGCTGTTCCCCGATCCCCAGCACTCAATCAGATTAAATTTCTTGTACGCATTGCTGACTTTGAATATGGCCTTATCCAGACGCTCAACGGTGGTTCGCTTGAGGTTGAGCCAAGCTACCTGTTTGCGGCTGATTCCACGAACGGAGCGTTCCGTTTCAGTGGGTCCGATATTCGTGCCATAACAGAATAACGTCAGCACAAAGCGCAGGAATGGATCATCCACCCTGGATTCAAAGCCTGATAAGGGGCCAAACAACTTATGCAACGACAGCCAACGTTCCGCATTGATGATGAGATCCAGCAAATTGATCTTTTCCAACCGATCCTGCAGCAACTCTGAAATTGCCTCAATCTCCCGCGAAGCCTCTTCTGCTTTACTCTTGCCAATGATCAGCTTGCCGTTTTCAATGCGCACCTGTTCGTCATCTGGAAAATTGCGATCAGCCGCGTAACAAGCCTCCGTCAATTGCGTCTTGAGCGCTTGGGTGAACTCGGTGCTACCCTTCACCAGTCCCAGCTCTTCGCAGTAACCTGGCAGCTCTGTATCGTATTGCTCCCAGCTGATCATCTGCTCCCGATAATCATCAAAGGTTTCGCTGTAAGGAATGTACAGATCGCCAGTGCTCAGTTCCTCTGCGATGCGGTCAAATACACAGAGCTCAAAGGCCAGCTTGTTCACATGGGTGATCTGGGCAGATTTGGTGGCTTTGCCAGTGACCAGCTTCCACCACTTATCGCGAATCCAGCGGATATTGAGGAGGTTTTTGCTATTGGGATCGTCAGGATTTTCCTGGATTGGGAGCGTTTCCGTTCTGCGTTGTTTGTACAGGCAAATAAATTCGAAGACCTTCAGGACGTCAGTGTCTTCGGTAGCCGCTTCCAGCTTGAGAATTTCCACCGCGCGAAATAACGCTGGTCGCTGTTTTTTGTATAGGGGCACCATGAACGGATAATAGTTGTTGCCCGCATAAGCCATATACTGCTCGCAAAGCGCGAGTATATTTTTGCCTTCTTTGCCCAGGATGGGATCGAAGGCGGCAACGGACTCTGGTTTATCCAGGTAGACCTTGACGGTTCCCGACAATACCGAGATCAAGCGATCGATCTGTTTCTGTTGGTCTGCCCGATATTCTTCCAGCCGTTTTTCGGCCGAATGCTCCATTTTGCGCAAGGTCTTGATGACGATGTCAGCAGCGCTGTCGAGGGTTTGGGCGTATTGATGCCGTATCAACACAACCACCAACGCGGTGCGTTTGTTGGCCTTGAGTTGCTTCATTTCCGCCAGATCGAGTGCCTTGGCCTCATTAAGGTATTGCTGATGCTTGGTCGGAGGCAGACCCAGATCCGTAGGCAGCATGGATTGCAGGGAGGACAGCCACTCCAGGTAGCGAATATAAGCCTGGATGTTGCGTGGCGTCGGCCGTTTGGCTTCCTGTTTGAGGTCACGCCAGCCGAATTGTTCAGAGCCGGATGCGTTGAGCAAACGGTTAACGATGGCGCGCCCCTCGGCATTCAGATACCCCACCAATTGATCATAATAGGTGTTATTGACCTGCGACCGTGCGCTTTGACAGAGCCGTTGCAGAACACTGAAGGGTGGGATTTCAAATTGCTCTTTGACCAGGTATTCCAGCGCGACATTGATGATGTCTGCCAGCGCCTCCTTGGTCTTGGCAGCGCTGGTTGCCCATTGAAGTACTTTGTCGTTTGTTGAATCGGTGTCATAGGGACGCAGCTTCAAATGCTGACGGATCAAACGAACATGCCGATCTTTTGCGCCTGAACTGAAATAGGCACTGAGGTCTGCAAGCGAGCTGCGGTTGCGTACCAACTGTTTGATGTGCTGGATGATGGGCGTAGGGACATCGCCGAAGGTGACGAAGCGCCCCAGCCGTTGCACGATCTTCAGTTGCACCAGCAAACCCAGAAACGAAGTGCTGCCCCGTTTGCAGTGCCGTAATGCAAAGCGCAGCTCAGCTGCTGTCGGGGTATAGATCTCATCCAAATCCTTTTGGGTAAATGTCTGCTTCAGCCGTGGGTAGGCTGTCTGGTAGATTGCCACCATACTTGTGCAGCCTTACGAGTGTTTGGTGGCAGGAGAAGTTTGGAGAGCGCCCCATGCGAAGATGGGTGGATGAGGGAACGACACTTACAGCACTTCCTCACAAAACACAGCGGGAATGACAATGCGGGTGCGTTCGATATGGCCACGCTGCAAGAGGCCAGCGCGTTTGTCGCCTGTCACCAGATAATCCGCTTCGCCCTGCACGGCCATCGCCAGCAGGAAGGCATCATTGGGATCGCTGCATTCCTGGTCCAGGGTCAAGGTTTCCAGAAGCAGTGCCCGTTGCAGGTTGTTGATCATGGTGCCGACTTTGGCCGGTTGCAGTACCGCTTGCAGGCGCGGATAACGACTGGCTCGGCGAATCTCGTCCAGTTGGTGGCGCGACGTCACCAGCTCGAAACGGGCTGCCCGCCAGGCGCAGTAAATGGTGTGGGGGTAGCTGTGGGGTGAGATCAGGGCACTGAAAAGAATGTTGCTGTCCAGAACGACCCGCATCAGCGTTGCCGCGCCCAATTCAAGGCTTCATCCACCATGGCGCTCAAGTCATCTTCATTGACCTCGGCATTGGCGGCCTTGGCCTGTTCCGCGGTCAATTCCAGGATATGCGCACGCACCGCTTCCTCTACGAAGCGCGAAAGATCGCCCTTGCGCCCGCCGCCCTGACTGGCCAGGAACAGCCGCAGCGCTTGGTCGGTGTCGGCGGACACGGCCAGATTCCAACGTACGGTATCCATAGCATTTGCTCCACTTAATAGGTGTTTATGTGTTTATACATCTATTATAGGCGGTGACGCAAGGGCCGTTCTGGGGGAACGGAAGGCCGCAAACGGATCGGCACCGTCGATATAACGCAGGGCCGACTGCACATCACTCCATCCCACGTATTGCATCAGGGTCTTTACATCCCATTGGTTGGCATTGGCCCACCCGGCAAACCCGCGTCGGAGCGAATGGCTGCTGTACCGCTCGGACTCAGGCAGACCAGCCTTGGTAAACAACTCGCGCAGCCACTTGTTGATACTGCCGGGATTCATGGGCGTCTCGGACAGACGCCCCCAGCGATCGATGCGGGGAAACAATGGCCCCTCCGTTCTGCCGGTCAGAGTCAGCCAGGTATTGACGGCCTCCACCGGGCACAGTGCTCGTAAGGCTGGTGCCCGAAAGGTGCGCCCCTGATTGTCCCGATCGCCCTTGCTGGTGGGGAGAAAGAGCGTCAATCCCTCGCCCGGAGTGAGAGTCACGTGTTCCACCCGCAGGCGACATAGCTCATCGCTGCGAAAGCCCCGCCAGAAACCCAGCAACAGCAGCGCCCGATCTCGGATACACCGCAACTGCATCGCCGCATCTCTATTGGAGTTATCCGCCTGGTGACGCAGCCACGTATCGACGATCTCCAGTTGCTCCAGTTGCAAGGGTTTGGCCTGTTTCTCAACGGCGGGATGCAGGCGCCGTATGCCCTTGAGTATGGTTTTTACCAGCGGTGCTTTGGTGGGATCAGGAAAGCCTTGATCGTTGTGCCATTTGGCCAGCGCCGCCAGCCGCTGCTTGAGTGTATTGACTGACAGCGTGTCGGCGTGATCGGTCAGGTAGCGGCTGACGCTGTCGGCGGTTGCAGGCAACAGTCCGCCCCATTCTTCTTCGTAATGCCGAAGTGCGGCCCGATAGCTGCGACGGGTGTTATCCCGCGTGGCAGCCTCGATGTACTGGGCACGGGTCGGCATGGGGCCTCCTGATCAGGCGCTGGAAAACCGGGATTCGTAACGGTTGAGCCCGAGTTTACCGCGAAAAACCAGCCTCCGATAGGATAACACTTTATTACCCATTCTATTTATAGTCCGGTTATTGTGGGTGGAGACCAATCAATATAGAATGTATTTACATGGTATGTAATACATTATCTTAAAATGGGGGGACGTCGATGGCGCGGGCAGGCTTGAACAAGTTCAATGTGCGGCAGGCGCGGGATACGCTGCTGGCACGGGGTATCAATCCATCAGTGGACGCGGTACGGGTTGAACTGGGCAATACGGGCTCAAAGACCACGATCCACCGCTATCTGAAGGAGCTGGAAGCCGAAGAAGCCACCCAGCTGGGCGATGAAGCCCTTCTATCCAGCGCACTGAAGGACATGGTTGCCCGCATGGCCGCCAAGCTGCGTGACGAAGCCCTGCAACGGGCGGAAGCTGCCAATCAGGCCTGGCAGACCGAGAAAACACAGCTGGTAGCACAGCTCAGCGCCGCGCAGGCCCGGCTCAAAGAGCTGAGCGCTGACAACGCGGCTCTTGCGACCCGTTTGGAGCGCGAGAACACAGCACATGATGAGACTAAAACTCGCCTCCATAATGCGGATCTGCGGGCCGAGCGTTCCGAACAGCAGGTGAAAGGGCTCGAACAACAGCTCGACGAAAACCAGAAGCACCTGGCATCGCTGGAAGAAAAGCATCGGAATGCGCGGGACGCATTGGAACACTTCCGCACCTCCGCCCAGGAGCAACGTCAACAGGAGCAATTACGCCACGACACCCAGGTTCAGCAACTACAGGCCGAATTGCGCAATCTCAATCAGACCCTGATCGTCAAACAGAGTGAACTCACCCAGCTCAACCGGGATAATGCCAGCCTGGTTGGTGAAGTGGGTGAACACCGAAAGCAGGTGAAGCAACTGGAAAAGCAGCTAAGCGAGAAAACGAAGCAGGCCGAGCTCGCCAGTGACACTAGCGCAAAACTCCTTGCTGTGACCGAGGAGAAAAACGCGCTTGATTCTCGACTTCAGTCGCTGTTACAGACGCTTGATGCCGAAGCTGGAAAAGCCAGGGGGCTGGAGCTAAGCCTAGCCAAATTGCAGACGGAGTTAGACGTAAAGAACGGACTGCTTGAAAAGCTTTCCATCCGATGAAGCATCAATGCTGTCCGGCAACTTTGGGCGAGGAGCGGACAGGGACAAAGGTTGCGCCACTTCCTGCGTCAGCACAAGCAGCGCATCGGGTTCGGGTGTGTGTTAGAAGCAGTCTCATTGCTATCCGACCGTTCAAATACGCAGGTTTCCGTTCAAATGGTCCCGCTGGTCCTTGGCGTGCGGATGGTTTCATGGCAGATTCCCGCTCTCTTCCTTCGCCGAGAATCTGAACGCCAGTGCGTAGAGTGCTGGCACGAACAATAGGGTAATAACCGTCCCGGCGACCACGCCACCAATCAGCACGTAGGCCATCGGGCCCCAGAACACATCCGTCGTCAATGGGATGAATGCCAACGCCGCCGCTAGAGCCGTCAACACCACCGGTCGTGCACGCCGCACTGCCGCTTCTATCACCGCGTCCCGAGGGGTTAGGCCGTCGGCTAGATTGTCGCTGACCTGCTGGGTCAGAATAAGCGTGTTGCGCATCAGAATGCCGGCCAGGCCGATCAGTCCGAGCAAGGCGACGAAGCCGAAGGGCTTTTGGAACACCAGCAGCGCGATCACGGCGCCAATTACGCCCAAGGGCGCCGTTGCCAGCACGATCAATGTGCCGGTGAACGTGCGTGTTTGCATCATCACGCAAGTGATCATCAAGGCCAGCATTAAGGGAAACACCTGATTGATGGAATCTTCCGACTCCTTGGAACGCTCCAGGCTGCCGCCGATGTCAATACGATACCCCTCCGGTAATGCAGCCCGCAGCGGCTGCAAATCGTTCCACACCGCCTTGGTGACATCCTGCGCCTGCGCGCCCTTGACTTCAGCCTGCACCGCCAGGAACAACTGGCGCTGATGGCGGCGTATCACGGCATCTTCGTATACCAATTCGGTGGTGCCCAGATGACTCAAGGGGATTTTCTGACCCGCGTTGTTGCGAACTTCGTAGATTGGCATGTCCAGCGGCGACTGCGTACCGCCCTGACCGCGCACCAACAGATCCACCGTCCTGATGCCTTGCCGAACCTCGGTCACCGGGAGCCCTTGCAAACGATACTGGATCTGCTGCGCCACATCCCGCGGCGTCATACCCAGCAAGCGCAAGCGTTCGTCATCCATGTTCAGCTTCAGGGTAGGCACGCGCTGATTCCATTCTAGGTGCGGGTCGACCACATGGGGATGTTGCAACATAACCTCTCGCACCTTGCCGGCGAGTTCGCGCAGGGTCGCCGTGTCCCGTCCCATTACACGGAAGCTCACCGGCCAGTCCACCGGGGGGCCGAACAGCAACTGCCGGATGCGCACGCGCGCCTCGGGAAATGCACCGGCCTCCACTTGGTTCTCTAGGGCACGCATGATCCTATCGCGTTCATGAGGACCTGCGGCAGTCACGACGACTTTGGCGAAAGACGAATCGGGATGCTCGGGATTCACCGATATGAAGAAACGCGGCGAGCCTCCACCGATATAGCTCGCATAGTTTTTGACGCCATCCATATCTTTCAACAGGTGCTCGATGCGCTTCACCGTCGCATCGGTAACGGCGATGGAAGTACTAGGAGGTAAGGATAAATCGATGAGAATTTCCGGGCGGTCCGAGCCGGGGAAAAACTGCTTCTCCACCGCGCCAGCCATGCCCGCCACAGCCAAGACGAAGAGGGTGACCGTAGCGAGCACCACGGCGCCGCGACGGCGCACGCAAACATCCACCACCGTGCGAAACCTGCTGTAAAAGGGGGAATCATACACCCCATGATGATCCTTCTTTTCCGCATCATGGCGCGGCTTCGCCAGCAATTGCACGCCCAGATAAGGCGTGAAAGTGACGGCAACCAGCCAGGAAATCAATAGTGAAAACGCCAGCACCCAAAAGATATTGCCGGCATACTCTCCGACGCCGGATTTGGCAAACCCGATCGGCACAAAACCAAACATCGTGATCAGAGTGCCAAACAGCATGGGTGATGCGGTCGCTGTCCACGCATGAGTGGCCGCCGTCATCTTGCTCGCGCCTTCTTCCAGCTTCACCAGCATGATTTCGATCGCGATGATTGCATCATCCACCAGCAGCCCCAGAGCAATGATCAAGGCGCCGAGCGTGATGCGGTCGAGATTGATACCGCTGGATTTCATCAGCACAAAAGTCAGCCCGAGGGTAATCGGCACGGCGATCCCCACGATCAGCCCTGCCCGGAAGCCCAGCGCCAGAAATCCCACGCCCATAACGACGACCACCGCGACGATGAACTTTACTTGAAACAGGTTGACTGCCGCCGTTATCGCGTCGGCCTGGTTGGTGATCTGGTCCAAGGTCATGCCGAGCGGCAATTCCGCTTTCTCCTTCTGAAGAAATGCGGCAAGTCTTTCGCCAAGGTCCAGGCCATTCTCGCCCTTGGCCATGACCACGCCGATGAGCAAGGCATCCTGGCCGTTGACGCGAACCATATACGATGGCGGCTCTTCATAACCCTGATAAACCCTCGCCAGATCCCCCAGGTGCACCACTGTAGTACCGGTGCGGATCGGCAATGTCTCCAGTCGCTGCAGTGCGGACAGATCCGCATCAAGGCGAAAGCGCAAGCGTGGACCAGCCGTGTCTATCTGACCTGAGGGGATCAGGGTGTTGTAGGCCTGGATGGTCTCGAACACTGTCTGCGATGAAATGCCGCTATTGGTCATCTTGACATTATCGAGGTCGATAAAGATGCGCTCTTCTCGCTCACCGATCAGCATGGCTTTGCGCACACCGGAAATGAGCTGCAACTCATCGCGAAGACGCTCGGCAAAGCGGGCGACTTCGCGCATGGGCAGGCCTGGTGCGCTAAGGCTGTAGAGGCTGAAATAGACATCAGAGAAGTCATCATTGACAAGGGGACCAATGACACCCTTGGGCAAGGATGCCGCGATATCCAGCATGCGCTTCCTTAACTGGAACTGCAGCTCCGGTAATTTATCCATGGGCGTGTAACTGTAGAATTTGACCTGAAGGTCGGCCCGGTCCGCCTTGACGGTGGTGTTTATCTCCTCGACGTAATCCACCTCCTGGATTTTCTTTTCGATTGGGAGCACGACTTGCCGCTCGATTTCAGCAGGCGTCGCCCCCGGCCATACTGCCGACACCACTACCATCTGCAGAGTAATGGCAGGATCTTCCGCCCGCCCCAGCGACGCAAACGCGTAGGCGCCTGCAAGTACCGACAGAAGAATGAAATAAAGTGTTACCGACCGCTGCTTTACCGCAAACGAAGAAAGGTTGGGAAACATCATGGCTGACGCGCCCTCACCGATTGGTCAGGTTCAAGCAGGTGGGTGCCCAATGCGATGATTCGATCACCAAGCTGCAGATGCGCGCCATGGATTCGCGCCTGACTTGGGCCCGCGTCCATTATGCTCACTGGGAAACGCTGCGCTCTCTGTTCGACGATCTTCCAGACGTGAGCGCCGTCACCTCGCTCATCCAGCGCAGACAGCGGAACCGTGAACCGGGGGTGATCGTCCAGATTGGCTTGCATAACAACGTGTACTAGCATGCCCAGCTTCAGGTCGAGACGTTTTTCGAGGGAGTAGCGCACTCGCCAAGTGCGACTGGTGGCATCTGCGGCGCCGGCGACTTCGCGTAGCTTGAGGTCGACCGTTCGGTTACCGAAGTGAGCCGAGGCCGTTGGCGGAGGCGGGAACCCATCCGGCAGGAAAACCTCGATCTCCCATTCGTTCAGGTCGGCCAGCAACGCGATGGGTTGCCCGGCCGCCACCACCTGCCCAACGTTGCCGCTGACATCAATCAAAATACCGGGGGCCGTTGCTTTTAATACGGTATGCCGCAGTGCGATTTCCGCATGGCGAACCTGAGCTTGCGCGGATTCCCACTGGGCCTTGGCCGCCCGTTCCGCCATTTTCTCCCGCTCGAATGCCTGTTGACTGATGCTGTCCTTACCAAACAACGCACGGTAGCGGACGACATCGGCCTCCGCTACCTCCAGTTCTGCAGTCGCTGCCGATAACATGGCTTTTGTGGCCACAAGCGTTTGCTCCAGCTCTTGTGGATCGAGTCTGAATAGCACATCGCCGGGCGCCACTGTCTGCCCCGCATTGACGAGCCGATGCTGAATCCGTCCGCCGACCTGGAATGCCACTGGAATTTCGTGGCGCGCACGTACCGTGCCCGAGTACGATTGCGGTAAGATCTGAGATTGCTCTGTGAGCGTCACTGTGTATACGCTCTTGACTGGCGGTGCTGTCACCCCGGAATCGGAAGGCGCTTTGCAACCGCCGAGAAGCACCAACAAGGCGATAAAGAGTATTAAACGCATGAACAGTAAGCCCCGCACCAATAGTGAACGCGAGCGTACAGATATCACGTCCGATCCAAAATCACAAGCCGCTACGCCCGGGCGCCCCATGGATTGCGGCAAGGATCTCGCCATTCTGCAAGCAGCCCGAGAATTGCTGTTCAAAGAGGGGCTACAGGCCGTCACGATGGAATCTGTCGCGAGGAAAGCCGGTGTCTCCAAGGTGACCGTTTACAGCCGACACGCCAATCGCAACGATCTGATCTCGGCGGTCATGCGGCAACAAGCGGAAGTGTTCTCGGAGGCCTTAACCCCGGCACAGGGTAGCAAGATGGACGTTCGGCGCTCGTTGCTTGCCTTTAGCCGCACCATTCTCGACTTTCTGGTGAGCGAGGACCATCTGCAATTCCTGCGGGCGCTCATTGCCGCCCAGGGGGCCGAGCTGGATCTGCAAGGCTTTTACGGTCAAGGCCCCCAAAATATCCTGGAACATCTGGCGCATGGGTTGGCCGCATTCGCTGCCGAGGGGCAGATTCAATGCTGTCACCCCTTACGCAGCGCAGAGTTGTTTCTGGGAATGCTGCTGCGCATGGATCTTGTCCGCGCCCTTTACGGTGTAATACCGCACTATTCAGAAAAGGATCTTGAAGAACATGCAGCATTTGTAGTCACAATGTTCCTGCGACTGCATGGGGAAAGCTCGTCGGAAGAAGGGGCATGTGATTCACAATGACCTTTTTACAAAAGAGGCAGATAGATATGCGGCACAGATTTCGGGTTCATTCAAGAGGGGTATGCGTCCCCTGACCCATTCTGCTTGAACAGGTGATGGTGGGCGGAAAATAAAAACCCCGGTGCCATCAGGCCGGGGTCGCAATAGTTGAAAAAGCGCAAAAAATAAAAGTTGGAAGCAAGCCTCAGAATGTGGCCACCACTTTCACCGTACTGTCCACTGCACCTGCGTCAATAAAGCCGATGGCATCTGGATTGCGGGCCACCATTTCCTTCACCTCGGCATCGGATTCAAGCACCTTGGGAGGTACACCCTTGCCGGTGAAGATCAGGCGCGACCAGTAGGACTTCATCTGTGATTCGTCCTTCTCGATCACCTTGCTGACAAATTCCACACGGATGGGGGAACCTTCAGGGCGATCCAGCGGAATCGCATTTGTGCCACCGGGGAAGGTCCTGGTTTTGGCTAAATACAGGGATGCAATGCTTTCCTTTTTAATAGCGTCGGTATTGGCCAGATTGACGATGACTGCAATTTCTGCATGTACAACATTGCAGAAAATGACCAGCAGGGAAGCGCAAAGAATACTTTTAACGTTGGAATTCATGTCGGGGCTCCTCCCTTAGTAGACAAGATCAATTGACATACGAATCATCGAGGGATTCATACCGGTTATGTCATCGTCGGTGGTGTAGTACTCCGTCTTGAGCGCCGCAGCTGAATGAAAATCGTATCGTAAGCCTATGCTATAGGAATTGCTTTCAGTTTCGACATAATAAAGACTGTTCAGCGCGCCATTAATTGGTGCCGCTGCTTCCGGCGGCAAAGAAGCCAGCACTGGCATGACTTTGGTATCAACAATATTCGTGGTTTCTTCGTTGGTTTTGTCTTCGTCTTCAGAATAAACGACATAATAAGTGAATTTATTCCAGCGATATCCCAATGATACGTACCAAGAAATCGTATCTGACACTATGGGGGAATCATCGAATTCCAATTCCGTATACTCGGCGGCGGCTATCCAGTTGCCATGATCGATTGTAAAACCAACGCCGCTAAAAGAAGCTCTATCACTATCAACGGAGAGCTGGTTGATCTCTTCAGTGTTTAGCGCAATACCGAGCCCTCCCAATGATGGCGGCTGTGTGAGCAAATCAATCATTTCATCAAAGGCGCTGAAGGTTATTACCGGATCGGAAATAAAGAATACTGATGCGTAGTGTGCGATAATTACACCCATGAAACAAGACGCTCGCAAATATACGACAGAAGAACAAGCTTTCCTGCGCAGATTGGCGGCGCAGCGCGTGCTGGCCGGAGAATCACCGACGCAGGTAGGCCGCAGTTATGGCCTGGGAGAAAAGACCATTTACAAATGGGTCAAAATAGCCCGAGAAAAAGGGTTGGATGCGCTGGCTCCTAAGCCGAGACCAGGACGGGGTCGAGCGCTTTCGGATTTTGAAGCAGAGGAAGTAAAACGCTGGATACTCCAGGGTGATCCCAGACAATACGGGTTTGACTTTGGTTTGTGGACACGACAAATAGTTGCAGATCTGATCAAGGATCGCTTTGGAATAGACATCGGTGTCACCGCGGTGGGCGACATGCTGCATCGTTTGGGCCTTACTCCGCAACGCCCATTGCGTCGAGCGTACGAACGCAACGACGAAGAGATTGAACAGTGGAAGCAGGAAACCTATCCAGCCATCCGGAAAAAGGCGAAGAAACAAGGAGCGGAAATATTCTGGCTAGACGAAGCAGCCATTCGTTCTGACGATCCACTCCTACGTACTTGGGGTGAAAAAGGCAAAACTCCGATTGTTGAGACGTCCGGGAAACGTCAAGGTATCAACGCAATATCCGCGCTTTCGAGCACAGGAGGATTCTGGTATTGGCTTTTTACGGGCAAATTCAATGCAGAAGTATTCATAGAAGCATTGAAGGATTTGCTGAAGAATCGAAAGAAGCCAATATTTGTCATCATGGATGGGCATCCGGTTCACAAGAGTAAAGCAGTACGCGATTTTCTCAAGAAACAGGAGAAGAGAATTCAGGTATTCCTGTTGCCGCCGTACGCTCCAGATTTGAATCCCGATGAGTTGGTGTGGAATTATTTGCGCAGTACCGGTACGGCCAGATCACCACTGAAGAATGGCGAATCATTGCATCAGCGGACGTTCATAGATCTTGAGTTGATTGCTCAGGACAAAAAGTTGGTCATGTCGTTCTTCAAAGCGCAATCGGTATCCTTTGCTGCCGGCTAGTTAGTAAATCTGCTTGGGCATGTGAAACCCTCATGGCGAACCAGTCTCGATTCACACTCCATGCGCCGATCAACATATTTTTGACCGACGTATCGGATTCCCCAATCTCGGGTACTTCGATGGGGGCCTCACTCCTTCCTCCCATCAGCGATAAGCGAGAGAACCATCCTGCCACTTCAGTAGTATATTCGATGTTAACTCCATCCAGATTTTTGAAATTGCCGGTATCCCCGTAAACACTGACAGGTGGCTTAATCCAGGTGTACGCATAACCCACGTCCAGAAAATCCGAGAACATGAAGAATGGAATCCGGGAACGCCCGACCTTCAAGCTCAATTCATTGCTGACTTGGTAAGTAGCGTAGGCCCACGCCACTTCTGCGTCATAGTTATTCGCGCCATTGGCAATAACTTGGGCGGTGATGGCCAAATCTTCTTTCAGGTCACCCCTGAACTGTATGGCATAGACCGAATCCTGTTGAAAGTTGACCCTGTTGTCGTAGCCGTTGTAGGTGCCGGTGGCATCCAATTCATCTTGGTCCAGAACCTGACCAGCGACAAACGACGCAAAACCATCAATACGAAGGTCGGTGGCCATCGTCGGCGACACCGCCAGTGCCAGTGCAGAAACGGCAAATCCTGCCTTGATTGCTTTTGTTTTCATCCCATTGCTCCTTAAAATACATACACGATACGAACAAATCCCTTTAAGTTTTAGACCATGTTTTCAAACAGTGTTAAAAAATACATCTGAGAACAGCGCTCCTTCTTGGCTGATTTATCTAAACCGTTGAATTGCCGG
>JAWKZS010000025.1:0-68208 GCA_041395845.1 Gammaproteobacteria bacterium | reverse complement strand
GCCAAGGTGCTGGAAGAAAAACTCACTGCCAAGGCCCGCGGTGACGAGCAGGTAGGCTTTGCGGAAGCCCGCGCGCTCAAGGAAAAACTGGCGGCGCAGGCATCCGGTGACGAAGCCATCGGCAAGGCACTGGCACTGGCGGAACGCGAGAAGGGTATTGCGGCAGCCGACGTGATTCGCGAGAAAGGTCGTGCGGAAGCGGATGGCCTGACCGAGAAGTTCAACGCCATGGCCAACATGAGCCCCGAGGCGCGGGAATTCGAGGAGTTGCGCATGCGGCTGGAACTGGCCTTCCAGGAAGTCATGTCCACCATCGACGCCAACAAGGAAATCGCCAAGGAGCAGGCGGAAGTGCTGTCCGCTGCATTGCAGAAAGCCAAGATCGAAATCGTCGGCGGCGAAGGCGACTACTTCAACAACTTTGCCAAGGCACTGTCGATCGGCAATGCGGTGAACGGCATGGCGGCCAAGAGCCCGATGATCCAGCAGGCATTGAACCGGCTGATCAATCTGGGTGCTGGTGGCGACACAGTGGCCGTCGATTCCAGCAACGACGCCAAGGGCTGATTGGCGCTATCTGAACAGGCGGGTAACCCGGTGCGGTTGCCCGCCCATTTTTCCGCGCAGGCTGCAGACTCAGGTCGAGGATGAAACGAGTGGCTGCAAACGACACGTCCAGTTCCAACAGCACATCCAATAGCAAACAACCGGGTGATACCGGACTGAATCAGGTGGAGCAGGCGGTTACCCAGGGCAGTGCCTATGAGGTGATCCGCAAGCGTCTGCAGGATCAGGGCAACCAGCTGGAAGCGCTGGCGACCGGCCTGAACCAGCAGCGACTGGATGAATTCGGTTCCACCGAAATGCAGGTGATCGGCCGCACTCGCGTGCGCACCGAAAACAACTGCGTGGCACGGGATATCGTGCGGGTGGGGGATCATCTGCTGTTCGGCTACAACGTGTTTCTGGGTCTGAAAAAGACCACCCAGATTGCCGATGTGTTTGCGTTGTTCAAATTGACCGAGCGTGACGGCGCGCTGGAAATGGATCCGCTGGCGCTGGACAATACTTTTCTGGCGGATGCCCGCTTTCAGTCCGATTTCAGCGAACTGTACACCTATTACAAGAATACATTTCTCACCCAGCTGGTACAGCGCGATGGCAAGCTGCTGGCGAGTTTCCAGATCGGCGAGCGGCTTACGGATGTGCGGGTGTTCCGCTGGTCGGTATCTGCCGATGGCAGCCAGATCGAGTACATCGATAACCGTGGCGAGCGGGATATCCAGCTGCCGTCACCTTACGATTTTGAATGGCGACCGGTGGCACGTGAATTGATTGTCGAGGGTCGCCATCCGCACCTGAATATTCTTGACACGATTTTTGTCGACACCATCGAAGGTGATCTGACCATCAAGGTGGAAAACAACACGGCCACGGGTAAAGGCATTTACGCCGAACCCGTGGAAGATCCCAATCAGTCGCTGGATGATGCCGAGTTTTTCTACGCGGAACTGGGTCAGCTGATTCTGCTGAAGATCCGGCCTTACCAGGAAAACCAGTGGCGCTATCTGGTGTTCAACCGGCTGAATGAAAAAGTCGTGCGCATCGATGCCATCGGCCAGAGCTGTGTGCAGCTGCCGGAAAATCACGGCATCGTGTTTCCGGGTGGTTACTACCTGCAGACCGGTGACTACAAGACGTTTGACGAGCCCAATGGCGGGCTGCGCTTCAAGCGCGCGATCAAGTCTCCCAACGGCGAAGACGTGCTGTTTCTGTTCTATGAGCCGGCAACCGGTCTGGTCGCACTGTATCCCTACAATATGATCGAGCGCCAGCTGCGCAATCCGGTCT
This sequence comes from Gammaproteobacteria bacterium, assembly GCA_041395845.1. Lineage (GTDB taxonomy): Bacteria > Pseudomonadota > Gammaproteobacteria > Pseudomonadales > Ketobacteraceae > Ch67. The sequence continues at coordinate 66,357 of JAWKZS010000025.1, read as the reverse complement.
ATGCCCATGGTTATGGCCGGTTCGAGGATGGCCGCATCGTGGTGTTTTATGCCGAGCAGGAAGCGACCCGTGTGCACCCCATGCAGATCTGGCAGACGCCGTTTTGCTCTGACCTGTATGCCAGCCAGGCGGCACCGTCGAAAAGTTTTTTTGGCCGCATCGGCAATGCCGAACTGGTGCGGGGAATTTCCGATCTGTTCAGCGTGTGTCAGCTGATCCGCAAGCCTGATCCCCGTTCCACCCATTATCACGAACTGTGCAAATTCACCGGCCGCCTGTTCGATCAGTATCACTGGCTGGATGCCGAAGAGCTGAAGGATGTCCGCAGCCTGTTGCGTCAGGTGATCGATACCGGCGAGCTGATTCTGGATGAGTTCGAAAAAGTCACGGCGATCCGCCGCAGTTCCGATGAGGCTCTGCAGAAAGCCGATGCGGAGGTGAAAGCCCTGCTCAAACAGCTGCAGCCGGACAGCTGGCATTCGCCGCAGCCTTTTGTGCAGGGGCTGGCGGATATTCGCCGCCTGCGGGGCCATCTGCTGACTATCGCTGAATACCGCTATATCGATACCGACCGCATCGCTGCCATGGGTCAGCAACTGGAAAAAGCCCAGCAGCAGCTGTCGGAAAAAACCGTGGCCTTTCTGGCGAAGGATGAAGCGCTCAAGCCGCTGTATCAGGATCTGGCGGAGCAGGAAAAAATCATCGCCGGTGTGACTATCCGCGCCGATTTGCAGGCGCCGCTGGATGCCCTGGAAAAGCTCGGCGCCGGGCTGGATCTGCTCACCGAAACCATCAGTGGCATCACCCAGGCGGAAGCCAATACCCGCACCCGCATCATCGACGGCATTTCGGCGCTCTATGCCCAGCTGAACCAGGCCCGGGCGCGGGCCCAGAACAAGCGCAAGGATCTGGGTTCCGCCGAGGCGCTGGCGCAGTTTTCTGCCCAGTTCAAATTGCTGGCCCAGAGTGTCACCAACGGTTTGAGCATGGCGACCACGCCGGAACGCTGCGACGAACAGTTGTCCCGCATCATGAACCAGCTGCAGGAACTGGAAAGCCAGTTTGGTGAATACGATCAGTTCCTGGCGGATATTCTCGCCAAGCGCGAAGAAATTTTTGAATCCTTCGAAACCCACAAACAGCAGTTGCTGGATGAGCGCCAGCGCCGCGCCCAGACCTTGCAGGACGCGGCCAACCGCATCATCGATGGCATCAAGCGGCGCAGCGAAAAATTCAAGAGCGAAGACGAGTTCAATACCTTTTTCAGTTCCGATCCGCTGGTGGAAAAGTTGCGCCAGCTGGCGAATCAGTTGCGCGACCTGGATGACAGCGTGCGCGCCGATGATGTGGAAGCCAAACTCAAGGGCGTGCGCGATCAGTCGGTGCGCGGCCTGCGTGACAAGGCGGATATTTACGAAGCCGGTGGCAACGTTATCCGACTGGGACCCCGCCACCGTTTCAGTGTCAACACCCAGGAATTGGATCTGACCCTGCTGGCCCGCGACGATGGCCTGTATTTTCATCTGACCGGTACTGATTTTTATGAAAAATTGCCGGCGGATGTGCTGGCGAATTCGCGGCAATACTGGTCGATGGCGCTGGTGTCGGAAACGGCGCAGGTGAGTCGGGCGGAATATCTGGCGTATTCGATTCTGCAGCGTGCCCAGCAGCAGCGTGACGGACTCGACTGGACGACGTTGCAACAGGCACGGCTGCAGGAAGATGCATTGCTGGAACTGGTGCGCCGCTACGCCGAACCCCGTTATCGTGAAGGCTATGAGCGCGGTATTCATGATCATGATGCTGCGCGGATACTGCTAGCGCTGCTGCCGGTATTTGAAATGGCCGAGCTGCTGCGCTTCGATGGCCAGTCGCGGGCGCTGGCGATACTGTTCTGGAGCACGGTGCAGCAACAGGATGCCACCCGGCACTGGCCGGTGCAGGCGCAAGCGGCGGTGCAGATGCAGAAACTGTTTGGTGCGGACACTGCGCTGCAACAACTGCTGGAAGAAATCCGCCAGTTGCTGGTGCCGTTCCTGCAGGCCAATGCATTGGAGTGCGATAGCGCCCAGCAGACCCGTGCGGCCAACTATCTGCTGCTGGAACTGGCGCGGGGCAATGTTGAATTTTCCGTGACCCGTGCTGCAGTGACATTGGTGGATCAGCTGCGGCTGGCGCTGGGGGCGGCCAATGCCAGCAACACGCTGGATGCCAGCATCAAGGCCCTGCAAGCCCGCCCCGGTGATGCTTACCGTTTCGTGCTGGGCTGGATTCGCGCCTGGCTGCACAAACAGGCCAATACCGAGCTGGCGCCGTACGCCGAAGAAGCTGCCGTGCGACTGCTGGTGGACAACCAGCTGCGCTGGCAGCCGCGGGAATTGAAACTCAGTGTGGAAGTGGATGGACTGTTGTCGTCTCACGCCCGCATCGAGCAAGGTCGCCTGCGCTTCCAGCTGGATGAATTCCTGCTGCGCTTGCAGCAGCATGACGAGATTACTGTGCCCGGCTATCAAGCGTTTCTGCAACAGCGCCAGCAGGTGATCGAGCAGGAAAAGAAACGCCTGCGGCTCAGCCAGTTCAAGCCTCGGCCACTGTCATCCTTTGTGCGCAACAAGCTGATCAACGAGTCCTATCTGCCGATCATCGGTGACAACCTGGCGAAACAGATGGGCACGGTGGGCGACAACAAGCGCACCGACCTGATGGGTCTGCTGATGCTGATCTCGCCGCCGGGCTACGGCAAAACCACGCTGATGGAATACGTGGCGAATCGCCTCGGCCTGATTTTCATGAAGATCAACTGTCCGTCCCTGGGCCATGAGGTCACTTCACTCGATCCGCAGCAGGCGCCCAATGCCACTGCCCGCCAGGAACTGGAAAAACTCAATCTGGCGCTGGAGATGGGCAACAACGCCATGCTGTATCTGGATGACATCCAGCATACTGATCCGGAGTTTCTGCAGAAATTCATTTCCCTGTGTGATGGCACCCGCCGCATCGAAGGTGTGTGGAAAGGCCAGACCAAAACCTACGACATGCGGGGCAAAAAATTCTGCGTGGTGATGGCGGGCAACCCGTACACGGAATCCGGCGACGTGTTCAAGATTCCCGACATGCTGGCGAACCGTGCGGATATCTACAACCTGGGTGATGTGCTCGGCGGCATGGAAGAGGTGTTTGCCCTCAGCTATATCGAAAACAGCATGACGTCGAATCCGGTACTGGCGCCGCTGGCGACCCGGGACATGGCGGATTTTTATCGCTTCATCGACAAGGCCAGGGGCCGCACCATCAACGAAGCGGAAATGAAACATCCGTATTCGGCGGCGGAATCCCGTGAAATTGTCGAGACGCTGCAGAAGCTGTTCCAGATCCAGGGCGTCGTTTTGAAAGTGAACCAGCAGTACATCGCCTCGGCGGCGCAGGATGACCGCTATCGCACCGAACCGCCATTCAAGCTGCAAGGCAGTTACCGCAACATGAACAAGATGGCTGAAAAAATTTCCGCGGTGATGACCGCGCAGGAAATGCTCACGCTGATCGACGATCACTATCTGGGTGAAGCGCAACTGCTCACTACCGGCACCGAAGCCAATCTGCTCAAGCTGGGGGAACTGCGTGGCACCCTGACAGCGGAGCAGCAGGCACGCTGGGATGCCATCCGCAAGGAATTCCAGCGCCAGAAACAGGTGGGTGGTGATGATGCGGACACCGGCACCAAGGTGGTGTTGCAACTGCACAGCATGAATGAGCATCTGCAACAGGCGGCGCAGGCGATCACCCATAGCCGCAGCCAGGACGAGTCCGGCTGGGCCCGCGATCTGGTGGGACGCATCGAGCAGACCCAGCAGCAATTGGTGCAGGTACTGGAACACTCGCTGCGCGGTTTTGCCGACGCCATCGCCACCATCAATCAGCAGGTGGAAGTGATCAACCAGCCGGTTCCCGGTATCGACGAGATCCTGAAAACCCTGGCGAATACACTGGAAAACAGTATCTATCCGCTGGTACGGGTGATGGACGGCAAGCTGGATCTGGATCTGCGCACCCACGACAAGATGAAACAGATTCTGGAACAGATCCGGTCGCTGGATGTGCGCATGACCCGCCTCAAGCACATGAGCAAGGGCGGATCGGCGCCGGAGTCACCGGCGGAATAAAACAGTGTTCAGGGCATATAGGTGAATTCGGCGACCGCACTGGCGCCGATTTGCTGACCGTTTTCGTCATAGGCCGAGATGCGCCAGCGATAACGTTTACCCGCTTCCAGCTGTTGGCGTGCCCAGTCCGACAGGTGCAGCCGGGTTTTCGCGCCGCTGCTGAGCATGCGCAACACGAAGTCCGAGCCATCCAGGCTTTCATCTTCACTGCCGCTGTAAATCTGCAATTGATAGGCGGCCGCCCCGGTGACTGCTTTCCATTCCAGTGGCGTCGTAGGCGTAACGGTAATGGCGCGGGGCGTTAACAGTTCCAGCGCTTGCGATTCCCGCGCGCCACTGCCTTCAACGCGATACGCCAGTTCGCTTACCAGTTCCGGTTCCGGGCATTGCGTGTCCACGCTCAGCTGCTCGGGCGTAATGAGTTGCGGCAGGACGCAGAATCGCACCCGGTAAACGCCGGGTTCTGTCGTTGGCAGTTCCGGGCTCACCAGATAGTCGCGACGTCCGAGCCCCAGCTGCTTGCGCACTTTTACCAGCGCTGTGAATTGGGGAGTCGCCTTGTCGGTGGTGGGCAGTGCCACCTGCCATTCGCCATCGAACACGCCGGTGCCGGAATAGCGTAGATCCACCCGCGCCCGTAAAGAACTGTTGGCGCTGAAGCTGCGCCGGTTGCGCGCGTTTTCGAAGCGCATGCCCAGCTTGTGCATGAACAGACCCGCACTGGGTGCCCGTGGGGTGTTCGCATCGGCGTTGCCATTCGGTGTGATGGACAGTTCCGTGGTAACGATGCTCGTGTCGTTGGCATTGCTGCCAAAACTGCGCTGATAGCGCAGTGCACTGATGCCTTTTGCTTGCCATTCCTGCAGTTGGGTCGGTGTCAGCGTGAGGGTTTCGTCCAGTCGCACCGGGCCGGCGCCGCTGGGCTGCTTCAGCGGATGGGTCACGGTCTGCAGCACGGCGCTGGTCACCGGATCGATCAGCTGTCCCTGCGCCGAATAGGCACCACTGGTGTGGGATGGCGTTGTTGACACGATCCAGCGAATGGCGATGGTCTGTCCGGCGGCCATATCGGCAGCAGCCTGTTTGGGATTGACGGTAACGCCGGTCAGTGTGGCATGGCCCAGGACAGGCAGCAGACTGCACAGCAGCAGGCTGCCGCGGAGCAGGCGTTGGAACAATGGAGTCATCAGGGCTATTCCGGTCTGACGGTAGCGGGAGTGTACAGTCTAATGAAGACAGGCGCAGGACAAAACAATTCCCTGCCGCCGACATGTTTCACGCAAATCACAGACTGCTTTGATCGCTGAAACTGCCCTGGCCCATGCCGAGGTTTTCCAGGCGGGCCGTCATGTCGTCGAAATCCAGATCGCTCAATCCAACGTAATTGAGCAGATCATGGCTGATGGTGTCCCACTCATGATCCACACTGCTGCCGCCCAGAATTTTTGGCAGATCGCAAATGTGTTCCGCCATTTTCAGAATCGCCAGCAGGGTCTTCTTGCCGCTGTCGTAGGTGGCGCGGGTATTTTCCCGGAAGATGTCTTCGCAGCTGTGGTGTTCGGCGATGACTTCACACAGGTCGGGTGGCAGGCTCCACGACTTGGCAACAAAATAACCGACTACCGCATGATTGGTTTTCAGCAGCCGGTTTTCGGTGTCGATTACCCGCTCACCGGGGCGGGAATAGGATTCGCGCATGATGTCAGCGTAATTGGCGTGAGCCTGCATCAGCAGTGGCACGCCGCAGTTGTGGAACAGCCCGAGGCAATAGGCCTTGTCCGGTGACTGGTAACCAATGTCGCGGGCGATGGTGGCGGCGACCGAGGCGATATCCATGGCACTGTCCCAGAAGCCACCGAGGGCGATGATGGTTTCATCATCCATCTGGCCCTTGATCGACAGCCCTTCGGTGATGCGGATGATGGTCTGCAGGCCCAGGATCTGCACCGCCTGCTCGATCGAGGTGATGCGGTTCTTCAGGCCGAACAGGCTGGAGTTCACCACCTTGAGGATGGTCCCGGCCAGACCCACATCCTGGCTGATCAGCTTGCCGATGCGACGGATATCCGGGTTCGGCATGGCCTGTTCCATGTGGATATCCACGATGATCTGCGGTTGGGGTGGAACCGTGATGCCCCGCAGAATGCGTTTTATTTGCTCGTCGTCCAGTGGGGTGTGATGGGTCATTGGGGTATAATCGCCGATCGCAGTGGTTGACCCTGAAAGTGTAGCAGGCCACCACTATCTGTCTTTTCCCCTGCCTCGAGCCAATGCCGTGTCCGCCGACAACATCCCCCGTATCCGATTGAAAGCCAAGGAAGATCGCCGTCTCAAGGGTGGTCACTTGTGGATTTACAGTAACGAAGTGGATACCGCTGCCACTCCCCTGACTGCGCTGGCGCCCGGTGCCGAGGTGATCGTGGAAACCAGCAGTGGCCAGCCCCTGGGCCGTGGCTACGCCAATCCCCACTCCCTGATCTGCTGCCGCCTGCTGACCCGGGACTGGCGCACGGCACTGAACCAGAAGCTGCTGGAGCAACGGCTGCAAAGCGCCCTGGACCTGCGCGAGACGGTGTACCCGGAGCCTTTCTATCGCCTGGTGTACGGTGACGCCGATGGTCTGCCGGGCCTGGTGGTGGACCGTTTCGGCGATTATCTGGTGGCCCAGCTCAATACCGCCGGCATGGACCAGCTCAGGCAGCCGCTGCTGGCGGCCCTGCAGGCAGTGCTCCACCCCGCGGCAGTACTGTGGCGCAATGACAGTCCTTTGCGGGAGCAGGAGGGGCTGGGTCTGAGCGTCGAGGTGGCGTTCGGCAACTGGCCGGATCACCTGCCGGTGCAGGAAAACGGTGTTGCCTTCCAGGTGGACAGCCGCGAAGGCCAGAAAACAGGCTGGTTCTACGATCACCGGGAAAACCGTCGTGAACTGATGCGCTGGGTGAACGGCAAACGGGTGCTGGACGTGTTTTCCTACGTGGGTGGCTGGGGTCTGCAATGCCTGGCGGCGGGCGCCAGCGAACTGTTCGCGGTGGATGCATCGGAAAGCGCCCTGGACCAGCTGCAGGCCAACGCCCAGCTGCAGGGGGTCGAAGAGCAGGTCACCACCCTGGAAGGCAATGCCTTCGATGTGCTGGAAGCCCTGCTGTCAGACCAGCAGAAATTCGATGTGGTGATCGTCGATCCGCCGGCCTTCATCAAGCGGCGCAAGGATTACAACAACGGTCTGAGCGCCTACAAGAAACTCAATACCCTGGCGATCCGGCTGCTGCAGCCCAATGGCCTGCTGCTGTCCGGCTCCTGCTCCATGCATCTGCCGGAAGCGGATCTGGAAGATCTGGTGCGGGGCGCCGCCCGTCATGTGGATCGCCATGCCCAGCTGGTGTTCCGGGGCGGCCAGGGTCCGGATCACCCGGTGCACCCGGCCATTGCCGAAACCCGCTATCTGAAGGCACTGCTGTACCGGATCAGCCCTGCCCTGTAAGGGCCTTGATGGCCTGCTGCACATTGTTGCGCAACTCGGCCGGATCGGTGGCCACGGTGATCGCGCCATCGCTGGACTGGTTGGAGGCGGTTGCCGAGGTGGTCGACAGCCACTGGGACAGGGCCATGGAAACGTCAGAATTGTCCGGGTAGCGTTCGAGCAGGGCCAGGCCATTCTGCAGGGTCTGCAGTTTCCATTGGCGCGCCTCGTCTTCCGAGCGGGGCAGCGGGCCTTTCTGCCAGACCGCCAGCAGGCGGCTGCAGTCCAGCTTGAGCAGGGTGCTGGCCAGTTGCAGGTACAGGCGGCGCCGGTTCTGGGGGTGTTCGCTCACCGGCAGGTCGGTGCGGCCGTTTTCCCAGGCGGCGGTGTAGGTCAGTTCGCTCAGGGGGCGGGGTGCCAGCTGGGGATTGAAGCGCTGCTCGCCCCACACCAGAAACGCAATCACATCAAAGCCGATCGCGACATCCTCGTCCGAGGTCAGGCCATGCTGCTGCCGCAGGTTCGCTTCACTGATGGTGAGTGACGCATCGTTGACGATGCCGCTGCCCGCATAACCTTCAATGCTGTCCACATAGCCTGGCATTTCCAGCGGGCTGGCAATATTGCGGCGGGCCCGTTGCATGGCCTGTTGCTGCTCGGGAGTGACGCCCAGCAGCAGTTCGGTGGCCCGGTACAGGGTGTGACAGGTGTGCCACAGCTGTTTTACGTTTTCGAGCCCCGCGTCGTTGCTGATGGCCAGAAACTGTCGGGTGTCGGTTTCCAGCAGGGTGGTGCAGTCCACCAGCTGGGTCAGCCATTCCTGTCCCAGCTGCTTGAGATTGCGCGCCTGTTCCTGGGATGCCGGGGTCAGGGGCAGGGCATTGGTCTTGCTCACCGAGGGCGGAGTAGTGACCCGCTGCTCCGGCGGTTGTTCACAGCCGGCCACCAGCAGGGCAGCAAGGGCAAGGGCAGCGGCAGGGCTACGCATGGGTCAGGCATCCCGTAATGAAAGCATGGGCCAGTTGCGCTGGCGGGCTTCGGCCTGCAGCCGCTCATCGCCGTCGACCACGAAAGGATGGGTGACGGCTTCCAGCAGCGGCAGATCGTTGATCGAGTCACTGTAGAAATAGCTGTTGTCGAGCGAGTGTTCGGTGTCCGCCAGCCATTCCTGCAGGCGCTGCACTTTACCGTGCTGGTAACAGGGCACGCCTTTGACCTTGCCAGTATAGCGGTTGCCCACCCGTTCCGGTTCGGTGGCCAGCAAATCATCTACGCCCAGGGCGCGGGCGATGGGGGCGGTGACGAAGCGGTTGGTGGCGGTGATGATCAGCAGGAAATCCCCCTGCTCCCGATGTTTGCGCAACAATTCATCAGCCTTGCGCAGGCGCATGGGAGCGACAAACTCCTGCATGAACTGGCGGTGCAGCAGTTCCAGTTCTTCAACCGGGAACCGGGTCAGCGGCGCCAGGGCAAACTCCAGATACTCCATGATATCCAGCTTGCTCTGCTTATAGAGTTCATAAAAGTGATCGTTCTGCTGGCGGTAAAATTCGGGTTCCACGATGTTGTGGCGCACCATGAATTCCCCCCACGCGTGATCACTGTCCCCATTCAGCAGGGTGTTATCCAGATCAAAAATGGCAAGGCTCATCGAGGCATCTCTTGTTGGGTAAAGGCCAGTGTATCAGCTTGCACCGGGCGGAAAAATCACCACTGCAGATACGGCAATTAAAAACTTAGAAAAATCAAATGAATATGTCTATAGTATCAAAAAGCGCGGCACCTGCCGGGGCTTCGTGCTGCGGTGCGTTGCAGTTGTGTGAAGTCCGATACTAAGGTATTTATTACCTGTTCATTTCAACGGAATTTTCAGCGTGATAGATGAGGATGGGTACAGGCCAAACGTCGGAATCATTCTGGCGAATCGCGAGGGCCAGGTGCTGTGGGCGCGCCGGGTAGGCCAGGACGCGTGGCAGTTTCCTCAGGGCGGTATTGCTGAAAACGAATCTCCGGAAGACGCCCTCTACCGCGAACTGCGGGAAGAGATCGGTCTGCAGGACCGGGATGTACAGATTGTAGGCTGCACGTCAGGCTGGTTGCGTTATCGTCTACCCAAGCGTTTCCTGCGTTATCGCAGCCGGCCGTTGTGCATCGGACAGAAACAGAAATGGTTTTTACTGATGTTGACCGGCTGCGAAAGCCGGGTCAGTTTCAAGTACGGCAACCCGCCGGAATTTGATGACTGGCGTTGGGTGAGTTACTGGTATCCGCTGAACCAGGTTGTGTCGTTCAAGCGGGAAGTGTACCGCAAGGCTTTGAAAGAACTGGCGCCGTCCCTGCATTCGGTGGTGGGCCAGCCCCGTGCGGACTGAACAACAACGATAATAATTTGGGAATGTTGCCTGCCCGGCTGGACAGCCCGGTGGGCCAGAGAGTGCCAACATGCTGGAAACCCTGAGGCGGATCGTTCAAGAGGTGAATTCCGCGCCGGACTTGCGCGCGGCGCTCGATGTCATGGCCGCCCGGGTCCGTCAGTCCATGGGCACCGAAGTCTGCTCGATCTACCTGCTCGATCACGGCGCCAACCGCTACTACCTGATGGCCACCGAGGGTCTCAATAAATCCGCCGTCGGACTGGCCACCCTGCATTTTTCCGAAGGCCTCGTGGGCCAGGTGGGGATGCGGGAAGAACCTATCAACCTCGACAACGCCCCCAGTCATCCCAAGTTCCGCTACCTGCAGGAAACCGGCGAAGAGCCGTTCCATTCGTTCCTCGGCGTTCCCATCATTCACCACCGCAAACTGTTGGGTGTATTGGTTGTCCAGCAGCGTGAAAGCCGCCGTTTCGACCAGACCGAAGAAGCCTTTCTGGTAACGATTTCGGCCCAGCTGGCGGCGGTGGTGGCCCACGCAGAAGCGACCGGTGCCATTGACGGGATTTTCGGTAACAAGGGCACCCTGACCGCAAAGTTTGACGGCGTGTCCGGCTGTACCGGCGTGGCCATCGGTAAGGCCCATGTGGTGTATCCGCCGGCAAGTTTCAAATCCGTACCGAACCGGGCGGCGAAGAACGTCAAGAAGGAACTCAAGGCGCTCAGTGATGCGCTCAAGGCGGTGCGCAACGATATTCGCCAGCTGAGTGAAAAGGCGATTCTGACCCTGCCCCCGGAAGAACAGGCGCTGTTCCAGGTGTATGAACGCATGCTGGATGACAACGCCCTGGCCGGCGAAATCCGCGCCAAGGTCGAGGCCGGCAACTGGGCCCAGGGTGCCCTGCGCGACGTGGTGATGAAGCACGTGGCGGCATTCGAATCCATGGAAGATGCCTACCTGCGGGCGCGGGCATCGGACGTGCGCGATCTGGGTCTGCGGGTGCTGGCCTATCTGCAGCAGAGCAAACCGTCGACGGCGTCTATCCCCCAGAGAGCCATTATCGTCGGTGACGACATCACGCCCACCATTTTCGTGGACATCCCCCGCGAGCGCATCATCGGGATCGTGTCCCAGCACGGCTCCAGCAACAGTCACATGTCCATTGTCGCCCGCTCCATGGGCATTCCTACGGTGGTGGGGGTGGGTGAATTCCCGCTGTCGCGGCTGGAAGGGCTCGAACTGATTGTCGATGGCCACCGTGGCGAAGTGATCGTGGCCCCCAGCGACGAAGTGCTGCGCCAGTACCAGAGCATCGTCGACGAAGAAAAGCAGCTGTCGAAAGAACTGGAAGTGGTGGCGGATCTGCCCTGCATCACCACCGACGGCCATCGCATGACGCTGCATGTCAACACGGGCCTGATGACGGACGTGGGCATCTCGTTGCAGCGCGGTGCCGAAGGCGTGGGCCTGTACCGCACTGAAATTCCCTTTATGGTGCGCGACCGTTTTCCGTCCGAACTGGAGCAGATGGAAATCTATCGCCAGCAGCTGGAAGCCTTTCATCCGGCGCCGGTCACCATGCGCACGCTGGATATCGGCGGTGACAAGGCGCTACCGTATTTTCCGATCCAGGAAGACAACCCGTTCCTGGGCTGGCGCGGCATCCGCGTGACGCTGGATCATCCGGAAATCTTCCTGGTACAGATCCGCGCGATGCTGTGGGCCAGCGAAAGTCTGGACAACCTGCGCATCATGCTGCCGATGGTGAGTTCGATTACCGAAATCGAAGAAGCCATGCACCTGATTCACCGCGCCTATCTGGAAGTGCTGGAAGAAGGCGCCCACGTGCAGATGCCGGAAGTCGGCGTGATGATTGAAGTGCCGGCGGCGGTGTACCAGTGTCGCGAGTTCGTCCAGCAGTGTGATTTCGTTTCTGTCGGCAGTAACGACCTGACCCAGTATCTGCTGGCGGTGGATCGCAACAACCGCCGGGTGGCGAATCTGTATCATGCGTTTCATCCCGCCGTACTGCGGGCCCTGCAGCATGTGGTGACCGAAGTGAAAGCCGAAGGCAAGCGGGTGTCCATCTGCGGCGAAATGGCCGGCGATCCTCGTGGCGCGATCCTGCTGATGGCGATGGGTTACGATACCCTGAGCATGAGTGCCAGCAGTCTGCTGCGGGTGAAGTGGGTGCTGCGCAAGGTGGGTCTGTCGCGGGCCAAGGAAATTCTCGAACAGGTCTGGACCATGGATAACGCCCACGTGATCCGCAGCCATATGGATCTGATGCTGGATCGTGCGGGATTGGGAAGTTTCATTCGCCCGGTGCATCTGCCCGGGCCGGCAAAGGAACCGACCCTCTGACGGGGGAAGGGTATGAGGACGGCTAGACTGCCTTATGCGACTGATCATTGGTGTTGTGCTGCTAGGTTCCTGGCTTTCTGCGTCGGCAGAAACGGTGAGCGGAAATCCCGCCTGGAGTTGCCTTAATCGCTACGTGGTGACGCTGGCCCGACGTGCCGAGCTGGTAACGGCGGTGCAGGCCTACAACAAGGCGCCGCCGGATTACCTGGCCCTGGATGCCCGGTGGGCGGCGTTGCCGGACGGGGCACCGGAAGTGAGTCGGGTGATGACCCATCCGCTGGTGACCAAGCTGGAGCAGACCATCAGTTCAGTGTCCTACCGGGGCGAGGGCATGATCATGGGGCGCGATGGGGGGCTGGTGGCCGCCACCAACAAGACCACGGATTTCTGGCAGGGTGACGAAACCCAGTTCACCCAGGCGATCGGGCTGTTGCCAGGGCAGGTGCATGTAGAAGGTGATACCGCCGATGAAAGCACCCATTCCATGCTGATCAAGATTTCAACGCCGATCATCGATCCGGTCACCCGGCAGGGAATTGGTGTACTGATGCTGGGTTTTGATCAGTTCGTGGTGGATTATGAAGAAACCTGCGCGCCCAACCAGCACATGGAAAGCGCTCCTCCCGTCCCTGGTGCGTCGCCCTGATCCTATTTTGCCACCGGCCGTTTCTGCAGTTTCCGCTGCAGTGTGCGGCGGTGCATGTTGAGGGCCCGTGCGGTGGCGGAAATGTTGCCATCGTGTTCCATCAGAACCCGCTGCAAATGCTCCCATTCCAGCCGATCCACCGATAATGGATTGTCGTTGACGCTGGCCCCTTCTGCCATGTCGCCAGCATCATGGCTTTCCATCAGGTTGAGAATGTCTGTGGCGGCGACGGGCTTACACAGATAGTTTTCCGCGCCACGCTTGATGGCTTCCACCGCGGTTGCCACGCTGGAGTAGGCGGTCAGCATCACGATGCGCGCATCAGGCTGCAGTTGCAGGATCTGTGACAGCAGTTTCAGGCCGCTTTCCCCGTTCAGGTTGAGGTCGAGCAGTATCAGGTCGAAAGACTGTTGGTGGAGGATCTGCAGGGTTTCGCCGGCGTCTGCCGCTGTGCTGACGGCCATGCCTTTGCGTGTCAGTGAGCGCGCCAGTGTCGCGCTGAAGACCGTGTCGTCGTCGATCAGCAGCAGGCTGTACGTATCCTGGGTTTTCATGGGGCGGCTCCCGTCAGTGGCAGGCGCACTTCGGTCAAGGTGCCCTGTTCGCCTGACAGCAGGCGCAGGGTGCCGCCCAGGCGGTTGATGGTGGTGTGGGACAGGAACAGGCCCAGCCCCAGGCCGTCCTGGCGTCCGGTGACAAAAGGTTCGCCCAGCTGCCGAGCCACGGTGTCCGGTACACCGGGGCCGGAATCGATGATGCGCAGACAGATCTGATTGCCCTCGGTTGCCAGTTCCAAGCGGGGATCCGCCCCGCTTTCGCGCGCGGCATTGTCGAGCAGGTTCAGCAGTGCCAGCTCCAGGGTTTCGTCGCCGTCCACGCTCACTGCGGGCACTGGAGCAGTGGCAATCTGCAGACTGCGATCCGGATGGAGCAGGTTGAATTGCTGGCGCAGCTGCTGGATCAGCTCGGTCAGGGTGATGGGAGTGCGGACGTTGTTACGCAGATTATCGGCCCGCCGCATCATGTCATGGAGTGTGCTTTTGCAGGTCTGGATCTGCTGTGCCATCAGCGCCAGATCCGCCGCAATGCCGGGATCGGACTGCAGTTCCTCGCGCAGGTCTTCGGTCAGTACGGCCAGGGTCGACAGGGGGGTGCCCAGCTTGTGGGCAGCGCTGGCAGCGAACGTGGCCATGGCGATCAGGCGCTCGTCCTGGAGAATTTTTTCCTGCTGTTGGGCAATCAGCCGTTGCTGTGCACGGGACGACAGCGCCAGCGGCAATACCAGTCCCAGAATCAGCAATACCGACAGCAGGAACGTCAGCCACATGCCGGCCAGATGCAGCTGCATGAAGTGGGCGCCGTGATCATGATGGGATGACAGCGGAATGAAGTACTGGGTAAGGATCGAATAGGCGGCCAGCACAGCGACTGCGATGACGCCAGTGGCTTGCCACCCCAGCAGCGCTGCGCTCATGGCCAGCGGCACCAGCAGAATGGAAATCACCGGATTGGTGTGGCCACCGCTGTCGTACAGGTACCAGCCCAGCAGCAGGATGGAGCCCAGCAGCAGCGCCAGGTACAGCGCAACGTTGACCCGGTTGCCGCGGTGATGGGCGATCAGGGTGGACAGGGCCAGCAGTGCCTGCGTAGGCATGAGCAGCCAGTAAACCCGGCCCGGCAGGCTGATGTGCTGGGACGCAAACGCATAACTGGTCAGCAGCATCACGCCCAGCAGGGTGAACATGTACCAGGCCAGATAGCGCAGGCTGTTGTGTTGCAGTGGCTGGTGCAGCCAGGCGGTTGGCGCTATCGCATCTGACGGCGCCGGATTGGCTGTTCGAATCATTGCATGCATCCGGTGAAAACCCTGGCGCGAGTATAACCCGCGACACAGGGCCCGGCATTGATCTGACGGGGTGATAACACCCGGGAACCGGTCAGATGCAGCGTTCCCGGGTCAGAGGATGCGGATTACTGCAGGGCTTTCGGTTGGGTGCTCTTAACGAGCACCGGCAGGATGATCAGGGTCAGCAGTGCACACACGATCATGGTGGCACCGATCAGCAGGCCCAGGCGGGCGGTGACGCCGTAGCTGGATGCCATCAATACACAGAAGCCCAGCGCAAGACTTACGGAATTCACCACGATTGGTCGCGACACGCTGGATACGGTCGCACGCAAGGCTTCTTCCAGTGACTGACCCTGTGCGGTCGCGCGCTTGAGGGCGGCCAGGAAATGGATCGCGTAATCCACACCGATGCCGAACACGATACCGGCGATCAACGCCGTGCCGATATCAATTGCCATGCCGGTGGCTTCCATGGTGGCAAAGTTGATCAGGATGGTGAGGGCCAGCGGCACAATACCCAGCAGTGCCACCAGTACCGAGCGGAACAGGAAGATCATCACCGCCGTGATCAGAACGGTAGCCAGTACCAGACTGGTGATCTGGCCGTTCACGATTTCGTCGGTGCTCACTACCATGATCTGGCCGAAACCGGCGACCTGCAGTTTCACATCCGCAGGCAGCACCGTCGCAGCATAGGCGGTTACGTCCTGCACCACGGCGCGCACCTTGGAGGACTGGTCCGTGTGCGACAGCGCAACCAGACGTGCATTCATGTAGTTCTGATCCAGGGTGTCGCGAATCTCCTGACCGCTGCCGTTTTCGTACAGCAGATAGTATTGCGCGATCAGGTCACCGCTCATGTCCTGGGGCAGGCTGTAATCGGTGTCATTCAGCAGCTGGTTGATGCGCTTGACCAGATTGCTGGGCGCACCGACGTAACCGATGATGTCGTGCTGCAGCAGGCGCGCGCTGATCTTGTCGATGGCGTCGACCACGTCCGGCTGGGTGAAGCGGCGATCGTCCGTGGCACTGAACCAGAAGTTGATTGGCACAGTACCGCCAAAATGCCGGTTAAGAATTTCGTCATCGACGCGAATGCGCGAGTCAGCCTGGAACGCGGCAATGTTGTGATTGTCCACGGTCAGATCGCGAATCAGATAACCGCAGCCGACGATGGTGGCCAGCGTCGCAATCACCACCAGCGCAGGGATCTTGCCCAGGGTCTGGTAGATTGCCGAGAACAGGGAGTCGATGGAGCGCAGCAGGCCATTACGTGCGTGATTGGTCTCCGCATTGGGCTGCTTCATGATCGGCAGCAGCGCAGGCAGCAAGGTCACGGTGATGATGAAGGCGAAGATCACACCCGCCGCCACGAACAGACCGAATTGCTGCACGAATACCAGACTGGTGTTGGACAGCGCCAGGAAGCCGAAGAAGGTGGTGACACTGGTCATCAGCAGCGGGCTGAACAGTGCGCGCAGTGAATGCTTCACCGCTTCCACCGGATCATAGGTTTCCAGGTCGCGATAGTAGTGGGTCAGGTAATGGATGGAATCCGCCACCGCAATGGTCATCAGGAACACCGGCAGGCTGGCGGTGACGATGTTGATGTCGACGCCGAAAATGCCCATCAGTCCCAATGTCCACAGGGTCGAAAGGCTGGACACCACCATCGGCAGGATAACGCCCTGGAAGCGGCGGAAACTGAAGAACAGGATGAGGCCGATCACCAGGGTTACCAGCGGGAAAAACTTCATGTTGTCGGTCTGAATGGTGTCGGCAATCTGTGCGGTCACCATTGGCGGGCCGGTGAAATGCAGGCTGGCGTCAGTGCTCACACCGTCCAGCAGATGTTCGATGGCGCCGTACATGGCCTGCATGTTGGGGGCATCGTCTTCGGCAATATTCAGTTCGACCTGCAGATTGGTAGCGACGCCATCGGCCGACACCACGGCGCCGACCAGCAGCGGATTGGCGAGCACATCGGCTTTCAGGGCTGCCAGGCCCTGTTCATCGGCAGGCACGGCATCCAGCAGCGGCGCCACTTCCAGGGTATCGCCATCCACCTTGATATCTTCCACGGTAAACAGACTGCGCACGCGCTTGACGGGACGCACTTTCACCAGCACATCGTTGAGCTTGTCGAGCTGGCGCGGCGAGAAATTTTTTGACTCAGTGCCATAGGTAATCAACTGACGAATGGCATCGTAATCATCCGGGCCGATACCGTTCTGGGCGATGCGATCCACAATGCCGTTGGCGTGGTCGTCCTTGCCGGCAATGCCGCGCAGGGTGTCGATATCGCGGGCAGACGCAAAAGCAATGTTTTCCAGCTGGCCGGTCAGGGTTTCCACCAGCGCCAGATTGGCCTGGGTGAAAATACCGTTCTTTTCGTCGATCAACGCAACAAAGGCCTGTTCTTCGGTGTTGGTGAACAGGCTCTTGATTTCACTTTCCATCACGCGCACCGGGTGATCCGGTGAAATGAAATACGGAGTGGCGTTGATGCCCATGCGTACCAGGAACAGCGAGAAGAAAATGGTAAAACCCACCAGCAGGCCGAGCACGAGATGCCGATGTTCGGTAACCCAGATCAGGTAGCGTTCAAAGAAGCGCTCGCCCTGCAATTTGGGAAAGAAGCGTCCGGTGTGCTGCATGAATGCCTGGTATTCCGCGCCGAAGGCACTGGCGCACAAACGTTTTTCTTCCCGTGCGGCGGTGGAGTTCAGAATGAGGATCTGATACGCCAGCAGCAGGGCCTGAAACCAGTGCGGTGCAATCAGCAGACAGCCGAGGTGGGCCAGGATGAACGATGTATAGAACGGGTGACGGATAAAGCGGTAGGCGCCCCAAGTGACGATGGTGCGGGGCGCGTCGTTATCCTGGTGCCACAGCGCCAGCGGAATCCGGTGAGTGCCCAGGGTGAGCGAGATCAGCGCAACGGACGCGCAGTTGAGAACCACACCAATGGTGGCCATCACCTGATAGGCATCCTGGTTCAGATCCAGTGCAGGATTCAGATAGCCCCAGTACAACCCGAACACGGCAACCGGCCAGAGGAACAGCGGCAGTCCGGTGATGAACCACATCAGGTTGAAATTGCCGTCCTTGCGGAAAAAGAAGGCCGGCGTCGCCCCGATGTAGAGAAAATTAAAAACCAACAGTATGACTGCTGCGAAATCCACGGATAACTCCTTCGTTGCTGCGCGTGATTCAGGAAAAATGGTTAGCCAGCTGTTGCTGCACCAGGGGCGCTTTCACCTTGCCGGTGCGCGTCTTGGGCAGTTCTGCAGACTGGACGATGATGCGGGTAGGCCGCTTGTAGGCCGACAGATCGGCGGTCAGACGCTGTACTTCGGCTTCACACAGCGCCTGCAGCGCTGCACTGTCATGCTCTGCCAGCAATGTGGGTTGCGGCACGATGACGGCGCATACCTGTTCGGTCTTGCGCCCGGCGAATGACGGATGGTCCACCTTGATGGCGGTGACACAGAGTTCCTGAAACAGCAGGCTGGCCGACAGCGCCTTTTCCACTTCTTCCGGATACACCTTTTTGCCACCTTCCAGCACGATCAGATTTTTCTTGCGGCCGGTAATGAACAGATAACCCTGGCTGTCCAGATAACCCAGGTCGCCAGTGCGGAACCAGCCGCGCTCGTCCATCACTGCGCGGGTCAGGTCCGGATCATCCAGATAACCGTTCATGATGCAGGGGCCTTTCACCAGAATCTCGCCGATGCGTTCGCCGGGCTGGCGATCGATGCGAACCTTGCAGCCAGGCAGTGGCTTGCCGACCGAACCTTTGCGAATGCGATAGGGCGGATTGACGGTAGCCACCGGGCTGGTTTCGGTCAGGCCGTAACCCTGGCAGGCGTTGATGCCGATGTTGCTGAAGAAATTCACGGTGGAGGCATCCAGTGTCGCGCCGCCGACAATCACGGTATTCAGACGCGGCCCCAGTTCATTCAGAATGAAACGGTTCAGAAAACGGCGAACCTGATGGCTGGGAGACAGGCTCGATGCGGTTTGCAGCGCCTGCAGCAGGGTTTTGCCTTGTGCGCCGAGCCGGTTCTGGAAATTGCGCTCGATGCCCTTGCGGATCATTTCCATCAGCAGCGGTACCACAATCATGTGGGTAATATCACGCTGCTTGAGTGCGTCCTTGATTTCGTGGGGCAGAATGGAATTCAGAAAATTCACATGGGCGCCGCAGCAGAATACGGTGAGAAAACCACAGGACAATTCCAGCAGATGATTGAGTGGCAGCAGGGACAGGAAAGCATCGCCAGGTTTGCTGTTGAACAGGTTTTTCAGTGACTGCATCTGGTGGAACAGGTTGCCGGCGCTGGTCTGCACGGCCTTGGGCTGACCGGAAGTCGCGGAGGTAAAGGCAATAACCGCCGTCTGGTGTGGATGATGCGCCGGCCACTGCACCTGCGCGGGTGCGGCTGGCAAACCGCCCAGGCTGTCGGACTCAGTACTGTGAATGTCCATCACCAGCAGGGTGCCAGACCAGTTTGCCGCGCTGCCGGCCTCGGCGGCCAGTTTGCGCAGTCGGGGTGATACCAGCAGCACGCCGGGGTTGGTGCAGGTCAGGAACGTTGCCAGTTCAGCCGCCGTGGATTTTGCGTCCACCGGAACCGCCACGCCGCCGGCGCAGGTAATACCGAAAAAGGTCAGGGGCCATTCGATCCGGGATTCCGACAGGATCATGCAACGTCCGTTCAGTCCCTGTTCCATCAGCCAGTGTGCCAGGGCGAAGCTGTGCCGGCGCACCGCCAGGAAATCAATGGATTGCCATGCGCCACCACTGCGGTCGGAGAATGCCGGGTGGCGTCCGTAGTGGCTGGCGGCGGTTTCTACAAGGTTCGAAAACGAACATGAATCCAGTGCTGCGGCCATATCCTTTTCACTTTCGACGCGGTTCGAACTCTTAAACATGACCTTTCCGGGATATCAAAGTGGGTTGTTTATGCCTGTCCTTTATAAGAATAGAGCACAGCAGCCGTTCTTCTCCTTACCAAATCATTAGCGATTTGTTAGGGAATGTAATTTCCCAGGCTGACCGGAAGGTCGCCAAATTGTTGGTTTTGCCCGCCAAAATGTAGCGTTTTATTAACTTTCATTGACTCGAAACCGGCATGATATAGAGTGTCGACCCATAGCAGCAGGCTTTTATAAGCATATCAGCAAAATCACTGATGGTTAAAAAATAGCCAATTATGCGGGCTTCGTCTAAACTTTAACCGAAATTTTCTTTTGTTTTCCTTTTTGGCGCGTAAACGCTACCGAAGAAGGATGTGGGATAGAGTCAATGAGCGACATTTACCTGGATTTTCCCGCGTACCGGTTGGGCGCACGCCAGCGCAGTCTGGTGCAGGCCGAACAGGATGGTGCGCTGTTTTCCGCCGCCAGTGCCCTGGCCGACGCCGGCTTTGCAGCTCACCACTTCTGTGAAGACGAAAGCGCTTATGACCTGGCCCGGGGCGCCCTGGATGACATGCTGTCCAGCTATCCCCAGACCCGCGATCTGTTGCCCGAAACAGACGCCATCCTGTATGTCACCTGTCTGCCGCTCAATGGCAACAATGGCGATGTGGCGCAGTTCGATAGCAGTCGCGACGTCAAACACCTGATGGATTTTCCCGCCAGCCGGTTGCAGTCGGACTTCGGCATGGACAAGTCCTTTGTCATGGGCATCAACCAGCAGGCCTGTACCGGCATGCTCGGCTCCATCCGGGTGGCCAATGCCATGCTGAAAGCGGAACCGGACCTGCAGCAGATCCTTTGCATCACGGCCGATCGCTTTCCGCCCGGCGCCGTCTATGAGCAGGCCTATAACCTGATTTCCGATGGTGGCGCGGCCTGTATGGTCAGTCGTACACCGCGGGGCTATCGCTATCTGGGCGCCCACCACATCACCAATGGTGCCATGGCGACCGCCAATGATGAAGAAACCGCGGGTTTCTACTTCAGTTACAGCCACCGCATGATCACGGAGCTGTGCCGCAAGGCCGGCATTACGCCCGCTGATGTGCAGTGGATCGTGCCCCAGAACACCAACCAGAAAGCCTGGCGCATTCTGGCCAGTGTGTTGCGATTTGATTTCGAGCGCATCCTGATGCCGACCATCGGCACCGCGGGTCACTGCATTTCCGGTGACAACATCATCAATCTGAAAACGGTGCAGGCCGATAGCAGGATTCAGCCCGGTGACAAGATTCTTTTACCCATGGCCGGTTTCGGATTGAACTGGTCGTGCATTCTTCTGGAAAAGGTCGCTGACTAATGGAAAGACTCGCCCGCATCGCCCGTAAACTGAGTGACGCTTCCGTCAAGCGTTACAACAGCCCCTATGAAGTGTTTCAGTGGCCGGAAACCCTGAGCCTCGACGAATGGTATTTTTCGCCGGAACTCATTTCCATTTATGGCCTGGAAGAATTTGCCGCGCTCGATGAAGCCCAGCAGAAGCGTTTGGCGTTCTGGGAAACCGTGAATTTCTTCGGCCTGAACATCCATGGTGAAAAAGCCCTGATTGGCGGCCTGGCCGATCATCTCTATTACATGGACTGGAATCCGGAGCTGTCGGAATACCTGCACCACTTTCTCGATGAAGAAAACAAGCATATGACCGTGTTCGGCACCTTCTGTCATCGCTATGGCAAGAAGGTGTACGCCGACAAGAAAATGAGTTTTCCGCGCAAGTATGAAAAGGGCGAAGCGGATTTCCTGTTCTTTGCCAAGGTGGTGATATTTGAAGAGCTGGTGGATCACTACAATCTTCGCATGGGGCGCGACGAGCGTTTGCACCCGTTGGCACAGCAGATCAACCAGTATCACCACAATGATGAATCCCGCCATCTGGCGTTCGGCCGTGAGCTGACCAAAAAACTGTTCGACCAATGGTCACCGACCTGGAAGCCGGAAACCGTGGCCGGGGTGCAGTCTTATCTGGCCAACTACATGGTGTCCACCTGGCGGGAATACTACAACCCGGCGGTGTATGCGGATGCCGGGATCGACAACAGCTATGACCTGTACCAGAAGGCGTGGACGTCACCGGTTTGCCGGACGCACCGCGAAGCAGTGTCTGCCAGCTGCATCCAGTATTTCCTTGAAAACGGCATGATGACCGAGGCCCCAGCACTATGAGCGACTTCAAGACCAAAATCCGCGAATGGATTCTTGTGAAGAATCCCCAGGTAGCCGCTGACAGTCTGGGTGATGACACCGCGCTGCTGGAACAGAAAATCCTGACCTCGATCCAGATCATGGATCTGATTCTGTTCCTCGAACACCTGCAGGGGCGTCCGGTGGATATCGATCAGGTGCAACCGGAAAATTTCTATTCACTGAATACCATTCACGCTGCGTTTTTTGCGGCGCAATAAGGGCAGGTCATGGCAGAAACCATTCTGATTACCGGCGCCGATGGTTATATCGGCAGCATGATCTGCGATCGCCTGCTGGCCCAGACCGATGCGCATCTGCTGTTGTGGGTGCGTTCCCGTGATGCTGAAGAATTTGCCAGCAAAGAATCTGCCATCCGCGCGGCGCGTGCTGACGTGCTGGATCGTATCAGTCTTCATACCGGCAACCTGACGGACGCTGAGCCGTTTGCCAGTGTGGATCCGGCGGGGGTAGATCGCATCATCCACGGCGCCGCAGTGACGGCGTTCAATGTGGCCGAGGACGTTGCCAACGCGATCAATCGTGACGGCACTCGCAAGATGCTGGCGTTTGCGCGCCGCTGTCCGAATCTGAAGCGCTTCTGCTATGTGAGCACGGCGTATGCTGCGGGTCTGACCCAGGGTGTGGTGGCGGAGCAACCGCTGCCGCCGGCCGGTCCGTTTGCCAATCACTATGAGCGTTCCAAGTGCGAAGCTGAAGCCATTCTGCAGAATGAATTTGATGATCTGCCCTGGCATATCTACCGCGTCGCCACCGTGATTTCCCATGATGATGCGGGCAGTGTGGTGCAGTACAACGTGTTCCACAACACGATGCGGCTGCTGTTCTACGGATTGATTTCCACCATGCCAGGCCAGGAAGATATTCACATTTATCTGGTCACCGGCGAGTTTGTGGCAGACAGCATTGCTGCGCTCAGCATGAGCGCAGATGCTGACAAAATGATTTATCACGTCTGTCACCGTCGCGAGGAATCATTGCCACTGGGTAAGCTGGTGGACGCCTGCTTCAATGTGTTTTCCACCGACGAAGGTTTCCGCAAACGCCGGATTCTGCGTCCGCTATTCACCGAGTTTGAACTGTTCGAAATGCTGGCCAATGAGTTGAAAGGGCTGTCCGGGCAGGTGGTGTCGCAGGCGGTGGAAAGTATTCGGCCATTTGCCCGCCAGCTGTTCGTGGATAAGGCGTTCCAGAATGATCATCTGCGTGCAGCATTGCCACAATATCATGCGCCGGATCCGGAGCTGCTGGTGTTGAATACCGTGCGCTATCTGATCCAGACCAAATGGGGTCGAGAAGTCTGATGCAGCGCGTGACTGGTATCGAGCAGCGGATCAGCGAATACCTGCCGGCAGAGGTGCGGGTGTGGCGCTGTCGTGGTGATGATGCCAGTGCCGGCGCGCGGCGCCTGTTGCAACCCGCGCTGCGCTGGCTCGGGCTGAGCAGGCTGGCCAACCGACCGATCCGGGGAGCGCAGCTGGATCACTCGCTGACGCACGCCGGTGATTGCGCCTACGCGCTGGTGGTGCGGGCGCCCGGCATCGTCGGTGTCGGTATCGATTATGAACCCTGGCGTGCGCTGGATGCTCGCCACGCCCGCCTGATGCTGACCCGGCGGGAGCAGCAGCAATTACCGGCAGCCGGTTCCCGTGACTGGCTGCGGATCTGGACCGTGAAGGAAGCCTGTTACAAGGCCGACCGTGACGGTCAGCAGCGCTGGGTGACCGCGTATGAGTTGGTGCAGCCGTCCCGGCGACATGGTACGGCACGCATTCTGCAGGGCAACCGTTATCACTTTTTCCGTTACCTGAGTCTGGAAGTGCCCGGCGGCCTGTTGTCGATCGCTTTCAAAATGGAGTTTCCGCAATGAATGACAATGATCACTGGATTGTAAGTTTTTACCGTCACTCCGAAATTTCCGGCGCGCAGTTTTTTGCCCGTCTCGCCAAGTCGCTGCCGGCCGGTCCGATCCAGTACGACCTGACCAAGCATTTTGCTGATGAAAGCCAGCATGCCTGGTACTGGACCAAAGCACTGAACGAAATGGGCAGAGACCCGCTGAAGATGACCTTTGCCTATCAGGATCATTACATCGAAGCGGCGGGGATGCCGACTAATATCATGGAAATTCTCTGCCTGACCCAGGTGTTCGAGCGTCGCATCATTTCCCAGTATGCGCGCCATGCCCGAGTCAAGGACGTGCATCCAGCCGTGCGTGCCACCATCGAAACCATCATGGAAGACGAAAAATGGCACATCCACTGGGTCGGTGAAGCACTCAAGCAGATGGAAGAAAAATACGGTGCCGACCGGGTCAGGAAAACCTACGAGCACTATCGCAAGGCCGATGAAGAAGTCTACGGCCGTCTGATCGCCGAGCATGATGAGCGCGTCGGTCATATTCTGGATAAACAAAACTACGCGTTCTGAGGAGCAACGACATGCAGCGTCAAGAACTGATCAGCGAACTGGCCAAACTATTGCGCATCGATCCTGCCCGGGTAACCGAAACGGCCCGCCTGACCGATCTGGTGGCCGATTCCTTTGTGCTGATCGAAACCGTGGTGGAATTGCAGGAGCTGCTCAACATCACGTTGGTGCAGGAAGATCTGGACGGCGTGCAAACCGTTGCCCAGCTGCTGGATGTGTGCCAGTCAAAACTGGCGTAACCGAAACCCGTATTGCAGGATCACGCGATGAATATTTCCGCCATGCAGAAACGCCACTTCATCCTGCTGGATGTGTTGCCGTTTGTGGGAACCCTGATTGGGCTGGTCGTGTTGCTGAACACGGGCGTGCAGGGTGTGGATATCGTCGGCCTGATCCTGATGTGGTTTGTCACCGTCGTGGGAATTGAGCTGGGTTATCACCGCTACTTTTCCCACCGGTCGTTCGAAGTGAAACCCTGGCTCAAGGGGTTGCTGGTGGTGTTTGCCTCCATGGGCGGTCAAGGCACGGTGATCGCCTGGGCCACCAATCACATTCATCATCACCGTTTCAGTGATCAGGAATCCGATACCACACGCCGATGCATCAGGGCCGGGGTGTGAAAGGCTGGCTGCGTGGCTTTCTGCATGCGCAGGTGTTGTGGAAGTGGTCGTACCGGCCGCCACTGCCAGATAAAAATGCACTGTGGCTGTACAAGGACCCGATCATCACCCGGTTGTCCAAAAACAGTTTCTACTACACCTGGGTGATTATGGGGTTGCTGATTCCTGCCGCTATCAGCGGTCTGTGGGAAGGCACGCTGGAGGCAGCACTGCGTGGATTCCTGCTGGGTGGTGTGATTCGTCTGTATGTGACCCAGCAGGGCACCTTCATGGTCAACTCCGTGTGTCACCTGATGGGCACACAGCCGTATAACAGCAAGGATAACAGCCGCAACAATTTCTGGTTTGCACTGCTGAGTCTGGGTGGTTCGTGGCATAACAACCACCATGCGTTTCCCAAGTCCGGCAAGAATTCCCACGACTGGTGGCAGGTGGATTATGGTTATTATGTCCTGAAGTTCGCGGAAAAATGCGGCTGGGTGTGGGACATTCACACCGTGTCGGCACAGGACCGGCTGCGCAAGCTCAAGCGGGCGCAGGTGGCAGGACTGGAGCAGTCCTGATGAGCAACGGCTGAGGAGTTTTCCATGACGACACCTGCCCATCTGGATATCACGCCGCGTCCGGTCAGCATTGATTTCCCGCCCGGCACACCCAAATTCTGGTATGCCGGTTCGCCGTTCATCAGTCACCTGTTTGATGCGTTTTCCACGACGCTGCCGGTGGGTGAGGATCTGTTCATCTACAGCCTGCGTCAGGTGCGTGAACAGCTGCAGGACCCGCAACTGAAAAAGCAGATCCGCGGCTTCATCGGGCAGGAAGCCTTTCATTCCCGTGAGCATCACAAATACAACCACCTGATGAAGCGCTGGGGTTATGACATCGACAAAATGGATCGTTCGATGAATCGTGCCACCCGCATCATCCGGCGCTGGCTCAATCCGATGCAGGCGCTGGCGGTAACGCTGTCCTGCGAACACATTACCTCGATCCTGTCCGCAGCGATTCTGCGCGGCGATCTGATGGTGGATGCGGACCCGGCGATGAAAGCGCTGTGGCAGTGGCATGCGGTGGAAGAGATCGAACACAAGTCGGTGGCCTGGGATGTGTACCAGGCGCTGGGTGGGCGCTATCGCACCCGGGTGATCTGGATGAACTTTGCCTTGCTGCTGATCGGCGTGCGCGTGGCGGCGCGACTGTTGCACATGCTGCGTCGCGATGGTCTGTTGTTTGACCGCAGTGTCTGGCGCGACGGTTTGCAGTTTCTGTTTGGCAGCGGTGGTCTGGTAAAGACGCTGAAGCAGGATTTTCTGGATTTCTACCGGCGGGATTTTCATCCCTGGCATCATGACACGCTTGCCCTGACCGAGGGCTGGAAGGCCCGCTATGCTGCGGGTGATATTGCGACGGCAACAGGAGCAGGTTCAGCATGAGCCAGGGAAACTATATCTACCGGCTGTTCGACATCATGGAAGAATTCGGTGATGACACCGATGTGCCGTGGGCGCTGGTGTACGATGACCAGCAACCGCAGCGCTGGTCTTTCTTCCGTCATCAGGATGTCGATGGTGTTGGTCTGTTCATCAACGCACAGGCATCGCAGGGCGTGTCCATTGCTATGCCATTGTACAAGGGTGTGGTGCCGGGAACGCTGCAGCGTTTGCAGCTGGCCTGGCGCAAGTTTCGTACGCGCACGCCGGCACCGGTGCGGTGGCGCCAGTGGCAACCCAGTGCGGATGGGCGTGTTGCCAAGCACAGTCAGTTATTGCGTGGCCGTCTGTTGAGTGAGGCGCAGACCGCGCAGGCCATTGCCGCCGCCAAGGCGCAGGGGGTAACCCTCAATTCCTGGTTGCTGTGGGCGCTCAACGAGGCTGTGGCGCCCGTGCTGACGTTGCCGCAGCCCGAGCGCGCTTGGGGTAACACCGTCAATTTGCGTGGTCAGGTGAAGGCCGCCAGCCCCACCGATAATCAGTCATCGATTGTCACGGTGGTATTGCGGGAAGGTGATACTGCCAGGGATGTGCATGCCAACGTCCAGCAGCTGTTCCAGTCCGGTGTGCATTGGGGCAGCTGGGATTTTCTCAGCACGATCTGCAAGGTGGGACCGAATCTGGTACGCAAGCAGATTCGGCGTTACTACGGCAGTCACAACAGTCAGATGGGCACGTTTTCCAATCTGGGTGTGTGGAACTGGAATACCGATAAAGGTGAAGCGCCCTACATGTTTTTTGCACCCTGCAGCACGCGCACGGCCCCGGTGGCGGCGGCAGCGGCAACCTTGAATGGGCGTATGACGCTGACGATGGGGTTGCACCCGTTTCTGGCAGCAACCCCGGCGCAGCTGGAGTCCATGATGACGCGCTGGATCGAACTGCTGACTGGCGAGAATGCGATTACGCCGGCCGCGACCGTGTCGACAGCCTGAGCAGACCGATCAGGATAAAGGCGCCGACAAACATGAAACCGCCGTAAAACGCGGGTGCCAGCGCCATTTGCGGATTGTGCAGAAAGGTAGTGGTGACCAGGATGGCCAGCGCTGCATTCTGGAAGCCGGTTTCAATCGCAATGGTGGTGCGTTGTGCCAATACCAGGCCAACGGCGCTGGCCACTGCAAACCCGAGCAGCATCGAGCCCAGATTGAGCGCCAGAATCGCCGGGCCCAAGGTCAGCAGCGATTCCATGAACACATCCTTGTTCTTGATGCCGATGCTGAGCATCAGCAACAGCAGAAACACACCGGAAAAAATCCGGAAGCCATTTTCTGCGCGACGGGCCAGGTCAGCGGCAAAGTGGCGCAGCACCATGCCGATCGCGATGGGTACCACGGTCAGCAGAGATGTGGTGATAATGGTCTGGCCCACCGGCAGTTGGACATCGCCGTTATTGTCCATCAGCAGGCGCAGTGACAGATTGATCAGCCAGGGCAGGGTGAACACCAGCACCACGTTGCTGATGGCGGTGAGGGTGACCGAAAGGGCTGTGTCGGCCCGGGCAATCAGTGTCAGCAGATTCGAGCCGACGCCGCCGGGGCACAGGCTGATGATCATGACGCCCACGGCAAAGGCCGGTTCCATGGGAATAACGCTGACAATCAGTAAACCCAGCGCCGGCAGCAACAGAATCTGTGCGACCAGACCGGTGATGACCGCTTTGGGATAGGTAAACAGGCGCCGGAAATCCACCGGTTCCAGGGTCATGCCCATGCCGATCATCATGACGGCGAGCACGCCGGGAATCAGGTAGGTGCTGATGAAGTTTGCTTCCATGTATGGCTCCACTGCCGGGTTCGATCGCTGGCGGGAAATTCTACCGGATTGTGCGATCCGGACTGTAGGTAAAGTTTAGGCAACGCGTATGAATCCGTATCAGAACAGTTTCGCCCGTTATGTGCAGGAAACCCCGGCCGCACCTGCCTTGTGGGTACAGGGTGTCAGCTATTCCTACCGTGAATTGTCGGTCGTGGTCGACCGTTTGCGCGTGGCATTGCGGCAGCAGGCGCTGGCCGTGGGTGCGCCGGTGGCAGTGTTCGCCGCGCGCAGTCTGACGGCCTATGCCGCAGTGCTGGCCTGTGCGGCTGAAGGACTCACCTGGGTGCCGCTGAATCCGGCGTTTCCACCGACGCGCAATCAGCGTATGTGGCAGTTGTCCGGCGCACCGGTGGTAATTGTGGGTGACGAAGCCCGTTCCCAGTGGCACCAGATCGCCGATGCGCAGGCAACGGCTGTACTCAGCCTGCCGGAACTGCCGGAACTGGCAGCCGATGCAACGCTGGATGCGGTTAACGTCGCCGATGACTATCCGGCGTACCTGCTGTTCACCTCCGGCACCACCGGTGTGCCCAAGGGTATCCCGGTACCGGTCAGTTGTCTGAACGCCTATCTGCAGCATTTTTCTGCCCTGTATCCGTTGCCGCAGGGGCTGCGTTTTACCCAGCTGTTTGATCTCACCTTTGATCTGTCGGTGCATGATATGTTCGTGTGCTGGAATTCCGGCGGCTGTCTGGTGGTGCCGGCGGAGGCGGATCTGTTGATGCCGCTGCAGTTCGTGCGCCGTCACCAGATCCAGGTGTGGTTTTCGGTGCCCAGCATGGCCAGTATCGCCAAGCAGAGCGGCCTGTTGCGTCCCGGAATATTGCCGTCGCTGCAATTCGCCTTTTTCTGTGGCGAAGCCTTGCCGACCAGCTCGGCGCTGGCGTGGATGGCGGCGGCACCGGATGCGCTGGTGGCGAATCTCTATGGCCCCACCGAAGCCACCATCGCGATTACCGCCTACACCCTTGCCCGCGATGATTCTGCCTGGCAGCAGCGTAGTGTGGTTCCCATTGGCAGGCCCTATCCCGGCCAGCGGGCTTGCGTCATCAACGAACAGGGACAGTGTGCGGCACCGGGTGAAACCGGCGAGTTATGGCTGGCCGGCGATCAGCTGACAGCAGGTTATCTGGCCGATCCGGACAAGACGGCTGCAGTATTTGTCGAGCATGAACCGCTGCCGGGCGGCCCGCGGCGCTGGTACCGCACCGGTGATTGTGCGGTGCTCGATCCGGTGGTGGGACTTTGCTACGTGGGCCGTATTGACCGTCAGGTCAAGATCAACGGCTACCGGGTGGAATTGCAGGAAGTGGAACACCGTCTGCGTCAGGTGGCCGGTACGGAGCTGGTCGCCGTATTGCCCCATCCGCAAAGCGCCGATGGACTCTACACCGGCATTGCCGGCTTTGTGGTGGCGCCGGCGCATCCGCCTGAACAATTATTGGAAGCCTTGCGTGCTGCTCTGCCGGCCTACATGCAGCCGCAGAAGATCACGGTGCTGGACCAGCTGCCGGTCAATGCCAACGGCAAGACCGACTACCACCAGCTGCGGCAGTGGCTGAACGCGGACATGAGCTGATCAGCGTCCCATTTCCTGCTGTTTGATCTGCTCCATGAACGCCAGGGTAATGCGCGTTATGCCCTGCTCCCGTGCGGCCTTTTCCACTTTGCTGCGAGCCAGCGGGCGAATGAAAAACGGGGCTTTCTGCAGGCGCGCCCGGGCGTCGGCGTCCCATTCGATTTTGGGTGATGGCATGGATGCGGTCTCCTTTGTAACGCTTCTCAATCGTTGATCAGTTCGAACCCGTGTCTGCGCACGTCAATGCACTGGCCATTGCGATCCCAGGTCCATTCCTGCCATTCAACATGACCCCGGTTGTCGACCCGCAAAACCGTGCTGACCCGGGTGCCATAATCCATGGCAGGCGCATGGATAAACCGGCTCGACAGCACGCTCTCCATCAATGATCCCACGCCAGTGTCCGGCAGCAGATGCGGCGGCGCCGGTTCCCGGTGGGCCAGCACCGGCAGTAGATCGTCCAGATTGAAATCCGCCTGGCTCACCACATCCCCCAGCGCCTGTTTGCCGGACACCAGCTTGGGCCAGGGCGTATCCAGCAGGTGATTACTCACACCGTGCAGGCCCGCCTGCAGCCGGACCGGCGCCGGGGCGCGATTGGAATAGTGGAACAGGCTGTTGGGGGTGCCACAGATCAGGTTGAAGCCGTTGTAGGTGTCAGCCTCGGCTCCCAGCTGCGCCAGATAGTCCTGCGGATCGCGGGTGTCCGTGAGGAATCCGGTGGTCAGGTCCCCCCGGGAGCGGGCATCGCTGCGCTGACGGCCCGGCTCCCGCACGTTGGTGACCGCTGCAAAGCGGCCACTACGGGTGATGCCCAGCCAGGTGCCGCCGGCCTGCAGATCGCGGCCCGCCAGCAACTGCGGGGTGTCCGCCCAGAAGTCCGCTGGTGCGGCGGGGCGGCGAAAATACTCATCCCGGTTGGCCGCGATGACCAGCGGGTAACGGGAATGTTGCTGCAGGGCGATCAGAATCAGGCACATGTGTCCGGCCGGGGGCAATGGTGTACACTAGCATCCTCCTGAAAAACCGCCTGCGCTGCAATCCCCGGGCGGCCTCCTTCATATAACGATAACGACCCGAAAGGACTGGCTCATGCTGAAGTATCCGGAGATCAATCCGGTCGCAATTTCCATTGGCCCCCTGGATATCCGCTGGTACGGCATCATGTACCTGGTGGGTTTTGTGGCTGGCTTTTTACTGCTGAACCGGCGTGCCAAGCGCCCCAATTCCGGCTGGACCACCGAACAGGTCAGCGATCTGATTTTCTACGGCGCCATGGGGGTGATTCTGGGTGGCCGTATCGGCTATATCCTGTTCTACAACTTCAGCGCCTTCCTTAACGATCCACTGACCCTGTTCAAGGTGTGGCAGGGCGGGATGTCGTTTCATGGCGGTCTGCTCGGCGTGATGATTGCGGTGTGGCTGTTCGCCCGCCACACGAAAAAAAGCTACTGGGATATTCTCGATTACGGTGCGCCCATCGTGCCGATCGGATTGGGGCTGGGTCGCATCGGCAACTTCATCGGTGGTGAACTCTATGGCCGGATCACGGATGGCCCCTGGGGCATGGTATTCCCCACCGGTGGCGAACTGGCGCGGCATCCGTCGCAACTTTATCAGGCGACGCTGGAAGGTCTGGCGCTGTTCACCATCCTGTGGTTTTTCTCGCGCAAGCCGCGGCCCCGTTATGCGGTGTCCGGCCTGTTCGCGCTGTTTTACGGCATCTTCCGTTTCGTGGTGGAATTCGCCCGTGAACCGGATGCCCATCTGGGCTTTATCGCCTTCGACTGGCTCACCATGGGACAGCTGCTGTCTGTGCCGCTGATTCTGGTGGGTGTGTTTCTGCTTTATCTGGCCTACGGGCGTCAATCCAGGGCATGACTGCATCATGAAAGCGTATCTTGATCTTCTGCGCCACATCAAAGACAACGGCGTGACCAAAAGTGATCGTACCGGCACCGGTACCATCAGTGTGTTCGGCTACCAGATGCGGTTCAATCTGGCGGAAGGATTTCCGCTGGTGACGACGAAAAAAGTGCATCTGAAATCCATCATTCACGAACTGCTGTGGTTCATTCGCGGTGAAACCAATATCGCCTATCTGAAAGAAAACGGCGTATCGATCTGGGATGAGTGGGCGGATGCAAACGGCGAGCTTGGCCCGGTGTATGGCAAGCAGTGGCGCAGCTGGGAAGGCCCCAACGGCGAAACCGTCGATCAGCTGCAGCAACTGCTGGATGAAATCAAACGCAACCCGGATTCGCGCCGGCTGGTGTTGAGCGCGTGGAACCCGGTAGTGTTGCCGGACGTGAAATTTTCGCCAAAAGAAAATGCCGCCGCGGGCAAGCAGGCGCTGCCGCCCTGCCACTGCCTGTTCCAGTTTTATGTGGTGGACGGCAAACTGTCCTGCCAGCTGTACCAGCGCAGCGGTGATGTATTCCTCGGCGTGCCGTTCAATATCGCGTCCTATTCCCTGCTGACACTGATGATGGCCCAGGTGTGCGGTTTGCAGCCCGGTGATTTCATTCATACCTTCGGCGACGTACACATTTATCTGAATCATATGGAACAGGTGGATCTGCAGCTGAGTCGCGACCCGCGTCCGCTGCCGCAGATGAAGCTCAATCCGGCCGTCACATCGCTGTTTGATTTCACTTACGACGATTTCGAACTCACAGGTTACGATCCCCACCCGGCCATCAAGGCGCCGGTGGCAGTGTGACGCATGATTTCACTGATCGTGGCGAAAGCCGATAACAATGTGATTGGCAACGGCAACAAAATGCCGTGGCATATTCCCTCGGAACTGGCGCACTTCAAACGTCGCACCCTGGGCAAGCCGATCATCATGGGGCGCAAGACCTTTGACTCACTGGGGCGGGTATTGCCCGGACGTCCCCATGTGGTGATCAGTCGTCAGGCGCTCGCGCTGCCGGACAACTGCTACGCGGTGCAATCACTGCCGCAGGCGTTCGAACAGGCCCGCGCGCTGCTGACGGATGGCAATGACGAGATCGTTGTCATCGGTGGCGCCGAGATTTACCGCCAGGCATTGCCACTGGTGGATACCCTCTACGTAACGGAAGTGCATCTGACGCCGGAAGGCGACGCGTTTTTTCCTGAGCTCGACAGCCGCGAGTGGCAGGAAATCGAACGCGAGGATGTGGCAGCCGATACGGCTTCTGCAATTGCGTACAGCATTGTGACCTATCAACGGAAAAGACCTTAATCATCATGTTCAAGAATCTGTTCAAGCCCAAGTGGCAAAGCGCCAAACCCCAGGTCCGCATCCAGGCTCTTCAGCATCTGGATGTGAATAACAGCAACGATCTGCACATCATTGAACTGATGGCCAAGGGCGACACGGAAAGTGACGTGCGGCTGGCAGCGATCAAGCGCATTCCCCAGCGGGAAAAAATGATCACGCTGATCGCGCAGGAAAAGGATAATGCGGTGCGGCATCGTGCCATCGAATTCCTGCTGACCACCGTGGCGCAGAATGCCGCCGGAATTGATCCGGTATTCCGCAACATGATCAGCAGTCTGGATTCCCAGGCACTGGCGTCCATCATCGATCAGACCAAAAATGCCGCGCTGGGTGCATTGGCGCTGGAACATCTGAAAGATGAAAATGTGCTGGAGCACTATGCCATGAATCTGCCGGTAGCGCAGATGCGGCAGGCAGCGGCGCAGAAACTGGTGTCAGAGGATGTGCTGGAGCGGGTAATCAAAGCCAGCAAGGGCAAGGACAAAGGCGTGTGGCGCATCTGCAAAGACAAGCTCAACGCGATGCGCGCCGAGCAGCAGCAGGAAGCCAGCATCGAGCAGCAGATTCACGATATTTGCCAGCAGATCGAAACCCTGTCCCGGCTGCCGTACGACAATCTGTATGCCGCAAGAGTCGAGCATCTGCAGAAACTCTGGCAGCGTCTGCAGCACCACGCCGATAACGAACAGGGCCAGCGTTTCAATCGCGCCTTTACCCTGTGCAAGGCGACCGTCGACGACATTCACAATGAACAGAATCGCCTGCAGGAAGAAACCGCGCGTCAGCGTGAAGCCCTGCACGAACGCATGGCGGCCTGCGAGCAGCTGGAAGAAGCGGTGAAGCAGCTCAGCTTCAATGCCGTGCTATCAGCGGAGGATATTCCTGCCCTGCAGGCGTTGCTCAATACCCAGAAAACCCGCTGGGATGAAGCGGCCACCGTGGTGGAACCCGCCGCGGATGAACGCAAGCGCTTCCTGCGCATTCACGGCCTGCTGCAGCGCGCACTGGATGCGGTGCGCCAGCTGGGCGAGCGTGAAGCCCGCATCCAGAAAGTCGCTGCCGGTGCGCTGGAAGTGGAAGAAACCACCATGTCCGCGTTGCAGGATCTGAAAAAAAACCTGGATAAAGCGCTGGGCGATCTGCAATGGCCGGAAGAATTGGCCTGGCCGGAATCCCTTAAGCTCCACCAGCAGGCACTGGCTCATGTGGAACGGCTGCAAACCAAGGCCAAGGGGCTGGAACAGGACGCCATCAACAACATCAAGGGTATCTTCACCGATCTGACCAGCGAAATCGAGCAGGGGCATCTGAAATCGGCCCAGCGTCTGCTCAAGGACGCCAGCCATCTGGTCAAGCACCTGCCGATGAAAACCGCCAGCGGCTACCAGAAACAGTTGCGCGAACTCACCATCCGGGTGAATGAACTGCGCGACTGGCAGGGCTTTGTATCGACGCCGAAAAAAGAAGAACTCTGTCAGGAAATGGAAGCCCTGGTGGGCGCCGAGATCGACCCGCAGGCGCTGTCCAATCGCATCCGCCGTCTGCAGGACGAATGGCGTGCGCTGGGCGAGGCGGACAAGGGGCGCAATAAAGAACTGTGGGATCGCTTCAGCGTAGCGGCGGAAAAAGCCTACGAACCCTGCCGTGCCTATTTCGACAAACTGCACGACATTCGCAACCAGAACCTGGCCCAGCGTCAGGGCCTGTGCGACCAGCTGGAAACCTATCTGAACCAGTATGACTGGGCCAATGCGGACTGGAAAGCGGTGAACGAAGTCTATGAAACCGCGAAAAACGAATGGCGCCTGTACACGCCGGTGGAACGCAAGGAAGGCAAGGCGGTACAGGATCGCTTCAACGGTTTGCTGGATCAGTTGCGCGGCAAGTTGCAGGACGAATTCAATCGCAACCGCAGCGCGCGCGAAAAGCTGATCGAACAGGCCGAAGCGCTGGCGCAGTCCGACGATGTGGCATCAGCGATTGATCAGGCCAAAGGCCTGCAGCGGCAGTGGCGTGAAGTGGGCATGGTGGCCCGCAAAGATGATGCCCGTTTGTGGAAACGCTTCCGTGCTGCCTGCGACCAGATTTTTGCCCGCCGCGATCAGCAGCGTGACGCCGTACAGAAAGAACGCGAACAGAATGTGGTGCACGCCGAGCATCTGTGCGAGCAGATCGAACAGCTGGCCGAAAATCATATCGACGACGTGGCGACGGCGCGGCAGGAATTTTCCCAGCTGCGTCAGCGTTTCGAAGCATTGGGCCAGTTCCCCCGCGAACATAACGATGCCATCCAGAAGCGTTACAAGGCAGTGTGTGAGCACGTGAAGCATGCACTGACCCAGGCACAGGCACAGCTGCGGCAGGTGGCGTACCAGGAATTGTGGCGCCGCGCCGGCATCTGCGATGAACTCGAAGATGCGTTGCTCAGTGCGACCCAGGGCGACCTGTTCAGCAGCAACGCCGATGCGGACTGGAACGGTGAACAGGATCTACCACCAGCGGCACAACACGGCTTGCAGGCCCGATATGATGCCGTGGTGAAACTGCTGCAGGACAGTGGCAAACCCGATGCGCAAACCCTGGCAGAAAACGCAGAGCGTCTGCACGATCTGTGTATCCGTATGGAAATCGCCGCTGGTATCGATTCCCCGCAACAGGATCAGCAGCGACGCATGGAACTGCAGGTCAGTCGCCTGTCGAGTGGCCTGCAGGGGCGGCAGAATCAGGCGGTGTCCGGCGCCGAACTGATCGAACAGCTGCAGGTGGAATGGTGTCTGATTGGCCCGGTCGGCGCGATGGAACGGGCGCAGTTCGGTCAGCGTTTCAAGGCGGCGCTGAAAAAAGCGGATGGTTGATTTCGCGCAGCTGTAAAGACAAAAAAGCCCCGGCACTGGAAACAGGTCGGGGCTTTTTTTATGTGTTGCTTATGTCAGTAGCGGTCGGCGTGTGAGCGTGAACGAATCACTCCGCCGTGGTATCGACCAGATTCCCGATCGCCACATCCGCTTCCACGTCCGCATCATAATTCACGCCGTCCACCCCGAAGCCGAATAGCTTGAGGAAGTCGGCGCGGAAACCGCGGAAATCGCTGATGTCGTTGAGGTTCTCGGTGGTGACCTGCGGCCAGAGTTCGGCGACCTGATTCTGGATCACGTCACGCAGTTCCTTTTCGTCCACCCGGTTGCGGCCGCTGTCATCGGTGCGCGGGGTCGCGCTGTAGAGACATTCCTTGAACAGACGGTACACCTGCTCGATGCAGCCTTCGTGAGAGCCGTCGGCTTTCATCACCCGGAACAGTAGCGCCAGGTACAGCGGCATCACCGGAATCGCGGCGCTGGACTGTGTCACCACGGCTTTCAAAACTGAAACCGTGGCATCGAAGCCTTTGGCCTGCATGGCGGCGGCAGCGCGATCCAGATCTTTCTTGGCGGCGCCGATGGTGCCATCCCAGTAAATGTCGCGGGTCACCCGTTCGCCGACATAGGTGTAGGCGGTGGTTTTGCAGCCCGGTGCCAGTACGCCCGCTGCGCTCAGGGCGTTGAGCCAGCGTTCCCAGTCGTCACCGCCCATCACGGCGACGGTGTTGTCGATTTCTTCCTGCACCGCCGGCTCGATGGAAAATTCCTTGATGATTTCGCGGTCGGTGTCGAGACCGTTGGTCTTGAACGGTTTGCCGATCGGCTTGAGGGTCGATGAGTGCAGTACACCGGTGTCCGGATGCACGCGGCGCGGTGACGCCAGGCTGTACACCACCAGATCCACCTGACCCAGATCCGCTTTGATCAGATCGATGGCCTGCTGTTTGACTGCATTGGAAAACGCATCGCCATTGATGTTTTTGGAATAGAGTCCAGCCTGTTCAGCCGCCTGCTGGAAGGCTGCGGCGTTGTACCAGCCTGCCGACGCGGTGCGCTTGCCAGATGCGGGTTTTTCGAAAAAGATGCCCAGGGTGCCGGCACCGCCGCCAAAGGCAGCCGTGATGCGAGATGCCAGTCCGTACCCGGTGGATGCACCGATCACCAGAACCCGCTTGGGTGCGTTGCTGATGGGCCCCTGGGCCTGCACAAACCGGATCTGTTCGCTGACGTTGGCGGCGCAGCCAACGGGATGTGCGGTGGTACAGATGAAACCTTTGACCTTGGGCTGGATGACCATTGCGGATTCCCTTGCGAGTGTTGTCTTGATGAATGCGGGAATTCTAAAGGCGGGGATGGGCAAAGGCCAGTTGAACACCGCCGTGCTGGCGGTGTTCTCAAACATTCTTACAAATTACGCGGGCCGGTAATGGGTGTGGCAACCGTTCAGCTGTGACCGGTGAGGGTCTTGCGAATGTCGTTGCAACCACTGACCATGCTCGACAGCAGTGACTGGTTGTCGGTGCTGATCACCACGCTTTCCACCTTGGCGTCACGGATGGACAGGGTGACTTCACACTGTTTGGCAGCCATGCCTTTCTGTTTGTCCAGATAGGTCCAGATCTGCGCGCCGGAGCGGGTTTCGCTGCGGCGATTGGGCAGGCCCAGTTTGGATTCCACAAAGTCGGCACTCTTGCCTTGCAGTTCGGTGATGATCGGATCGTCCTTGGGTTGCAGGACAGAGGAACTGCAGCCTGCCAGGGTGAGCGCAACCAGGGTTGCGGCAATGGAGGTCTTCATCTGTTTTCCCTCGATGCTGATGCGTCGTCGTTATTATTGTGCGGCGGCTGGTAATGACCGCCGGTCCCCGCCGTATTGTGGCCAATCCGCGGGGCGCAGCGCAAGCATGGGGATTAACTGATAACGGTGTCAGTGAATATTGTTGAGCCAGCTGGCGATGGCCGGGCCGGATTCCGCGTCCAGTTCGATGCCCACCAGAAAGGTGTTGCGCTCGGTGCTGCGGCTCCAGCGGATGGTGCCGCTCACCAGGGTGCGTTCGCCGCTGTCCATCTGGATCCAGAGGGCAATTTCAGCGGTTTCCAGCACGTCGAAGTCCAGTTCCACCTGCAGGCCGGTAGCCGATGCATTCACGGTGTTGCAGGTGGCCGGTTCCATCATGCTCACCTGACGGGACGAGATGGACTTGATGAACAGGGTGTCGCTGATGGGCGCGCGGGGGGCGCGGCGACGATCTTCTTCCGACGACATGCGCAGGTCCTGTTTTTGTTGTTTGATCGATATTTGCCCAATTCGGGGTGGATTGCAATGGCCGGCAGGGTGGCCACCGTTCTTCAAGCTTAGCAGCTTGTTGCAAAACAGCCTGTTAGCGGGGCTGCCGTGTGTCGCCCCGGGTCACTGGTCGGTGGCGGGCAGGGTGATGGTGAAGATCACGCCATCGCCCTGGGCCCGGTTGTGGGCTTCGACCTGACCGTGATGGGCCAGGGCAATCAGGCGCACGATGTACAGGCCCAGTCCCAGGTGAGGCGTGTCGCCGCGGTGTTCGGCGTCGCGCTGGGATACCAGGGAGTCGAACAGCTGGCCTTCCAGATTGGGTGGCAGGGTAGGCCCCTGGTTGCTGACGGTGAGCAGCCAGTGCTGCTTGTAGCGGCTGACCCCCAGTTCGATGGTACTGCCGGCAGGGGCAAAGTCACGGGCGTTGTCTACCAGCTTGTCCAGCAGCTGGGCCAGCAGTTCCGGGTTGCCGTTGATCCAGGCCACTTCGTCAGGCAGCTGGCTCTGGTAGTCATGATCGGGCCAGGTGTCGGCGTAGGCCTGGGCCATGGCATCCACCAGGGCGCGCAGGTCGAAGGGCTGGAACTCGGTCTGCTGGATGGCATGTTCCACCCGGCTGGCTTCGCTCATGGCGGACAGGATCTGGCGCAGCCGTTCCGTGCCCTCCAGGGCGCGGTTCAGGTATTCGTTGTTGTTGCCGGGGGTGGCCTGGGCCAGTTCCAGCGAGGATTTGACGATCGCCAGCGGGGTGCGCAATTCGTGGGCCAGTTTGCCCCCCAGGGTTTCCAGATAGCCGGTGTAGTTGCGCACCCGCTGCAGCAGCTGGTCGTAACTGCGGGACAGGTCACCCAGCTCGTCGGGCCGGCGCGACGGCACGAACTCCCCCACCCGGCCTTCGCCGCTGATGGCCGCTTCCGCCTGCCGTTTAAGCTGGCGGATGCGCCAGGACAGCACTGAGGCATACAGGATCAGCACGGACACCACGATCAGCATCACCAGCGCCACCCGGTTGGTGACCCGGCGCAGGGCGTCGTTGGTGAGGGACAGCAGGGCTTCGCCGCTCTGGGTGAAGATCATGAAGCCCTTGAACTGGTCCTGCTGGTACAGTGGCAGGGTCACCAGCAG
Organism: Gammaproteobacteria bacterium; assembly: GCA_041395845.1. Lineage (GTDB taxonomy): Bacteria > Pseudomonadota > Gammaproteobacteria > Pseudomonadales > Ketobacteraceae > Ch67. The sequence goes on along the minus strand of JAWKZS010000025.1, from coordinate 26,837 downwards.
GGCGGAACGGTTGTCGTCGCCGCTGCGGTACCAGTGGGCCTGGGGACGGCTGCGATCAGGGCCGAATTTTTCCAGTGGCAGGCGCACCTGGGCGCGGCTGACCTGCCATTGCGGTAAGGGCCAGGGGGCCTGGTTACGCCGCGGGGTCAGCTGATCCACCCAGAAACGGTAGAAACGGTTCAGAGTCTGGCGCATGAAGCCCTGATCCAGCTGCACTTCCGGTTCTTCCACATTGGCGCTGAGCCAGTTCTTCTGGGGCGCCAGCGGCCAGCCGCGGGGGCCGACGATGGTCAGGTCGGTGTCTTCGGTACGCCAGGGGTGCACCAGATCCTGCAGTTCCGGTAGTGGCTTGAGCCAGCGCGACGGTTCGCCACGCCGCGTGGACAGTACCAGCTGGGCACGTTTGTCCGGCGATTCCCGGTCGTAGATCTGCAGGTCCAGGCTGTCCAGCAGCTGACCGGTGGGCAGGCGGATTTCCAGCTGGTAGCCGCCCCGGGTTTCCTGCCACCAGGCGTCCACTTCCGGTGCTTCCCGCAGGGCGCGATCGTTGCGCTGACGGTAGACCTGCAGACGGCCAGGGCCGCTGGTAAAGAACAGCCAGGTGATCACGGTGTCGGCGTTGCGGGTCACCAGACGGACATGATCGCTGAAGCGGAATGAGCGGCTGGGGTCATGGTAGGTGCGGGCGGTGTCATGCACCTGCAGAAATAGGTAGAGATCTTCCTGATACAGGCCTTTCTGCAATTGGGCGGTGAGCGGCGCGGTCTTGCTGATCAGCAGTTCTTCGGTGTGGCTGCGCCAGTCGTCGCCGTAGCCATCGAGTTCCACCGGCTGGTAGCGGATCGGGGTGTAGAACGGGGTGTCGCGCACCGGTTCCGGCAGTTCCACCGACTGGTTGACCATGCGGGCCAGCAGGGCGGTCTGCTCGATCATGGCGCGGCCATGGTTGTCCCGCAGTACGTGTTCCATTTCCTGCACGTACTGGCAGCCGCCCCACGGCAACAGCAGGATGACCAGGGACACCAGCAGAAGTTGCGCGCGTAATCCCACAGATCAGGCGTCCGGAATATGCCAGCGGTAACCCATGCCATAGACGGTCTGAATGCCGTCGAAGCTCGGGTCGATCAGATTGAATTTCTTGCGGATGCGCTTGATGTGCGAGGTGATGGTGTTGTCGTCCAGCACCACATTAGCGGCGTCCATCAGCTGCTGGCGGTTCTTCACGTGGCCGGGATGCTTGGCCAGCGCATGGATGATCCAGAATTCGGTGAGGGTCAGGTCCAGATTGTGGTCCTGCCAGGTGGCGTGCATGCGGTCGAGATCCAGCAGCAGGGCATGGCGTTCCACCTTGTTGGCGAGCGCGGTGGGCTTGCTCAGGTTGTCCAGGCGCCGGAACAGGGCTGTGATGCGGGCCGCCAGGTGGGGCAGGCTGATGTCCTTGGTCAGGTAGTCGTCGGCCCCCAGGCGCAGGCCGGAGATGGCATCCAGCTCGCTGTCGCGGGCGGTCAGAAAGATGATCGGCAGCTGGGGCGACAGCTGGCGCAGTTCACGGCACAGGTCGAAGCCGCCTTCGATTTCATCCTGCAGCCCGATGTCGATGACAGCCATGTCCGGCAGCAGATCGCTGAACGCCTGCAGGGCGCCGGGACGGGAATCGTAGGTGCTGATCTGGTAACCCAGACGTTCCAGGTAGGTCTTGTAGTTTTCGCGGATGGCGGCTTCGTCTTCCACCAGGGCAATGTGCTTGGCCATATAAGGATCGGCAAATCCATAAGGTCTTGATGGCGCTCAGTGTATAACAAGTCGGGGCGGCGCGCTGTGACGGGCCACAATTCATCAGAATTGAGCAGCGCTTTGGCAGAATGGGTACGGTTCGGGAACAGGGTGCGGGCGTGCAATGGGGGTACTTTCACTACCTGGAGCGCCAACATGCCCCGCATTCAATTCACGGTGACCTTGATGAAACTGGCCGCAGCGCTGGCCCTGCTGGTATTCGGGATGGGAGTACTGGCACCGCAGCCGTTGGGCCCGGTACCAGCTGTCCACGGGGAATGGCGGCAGATTCAGACGCCGTAAACGATCTTCTTCTGGCTCTTGAGGAATTCGCGTTTTTCTTCCCAGACGAAGGTTTTGCCCTGCGGGTCCACCAGTTTCAGCGACACCCGATAGAAGGTTTCCTTCAGGGTGGGCTGGGTACGGATGACTTTACTCACTTCACCAATCAGCAGGTAGTCGGCGTTGACTGCCTCGGTCAGCGACTGGGCAGCAGCGGGGGATTCCAGCAGGGTGTACAGGTCGGGATTCTGCTGCTGGCTGGCCTCGCTCAGGTTGGCGGAGTCGGCGAAGCGGAAGCGGGCAGTCTTGTTGAGTTCGTTGAGGATGTCGCTGTTGAGGGCGGCAATGTCGACGCCTTCACCGGTGAAATCCACCAGACCGAACACGGCCAGTACCGGGCGCTTGCTGCGGGTAGCGTCCTGCACGCCGGGGTTTTCCACCATGGCGGCAATCATGGAGCCGGTGGATTGCTGCAGGGTTTCCACCGAGATGTCGTTGGTGACGGCCGGGGCGACGGGCGCGCTGTCGTATTTGATGGTGTTGGTACAGCCGGTCAGGGTGAGTCCGGCGCACAGGGCCAGGCTGGTCAGCATCCTTTTGTTCATGAGTCCCCTCGTTGTTGTTCTTGTCGGTGTTGCGATCCGGCAAGTTTCCCCCGAATACCAACCGCATTCAAGGGTTTGTGGTGAACGGCCGACGCCGTCCTGGACAAAATTAAGCCAGTTGACTGGCCAGTTAGCGAATCCTGAACCATAGTGAATAGCAGACGGGAAGGACAGGAGCCCTTGAAAGGCCCCGTGGCAACGGATCGCATAACAACAAGTACCGAGGTTGTCATGAATCGGATCTTTGCAAACCGGGCCCTTGGCCTGGGTGTGGTGTCGTTGCTGGCGCTGGCCGGTTGCGGCGGCAGTTCCAGCGAGCGTTATTCCCCGCCGACCCTGTCCCACGGGGTGGTGTTCACCTATCCCATTAACGGCCAGTCCGATGTGCCCCTGGGCACCCGCTTTTATGTCACCTTCAGCAAGGCGGCCAGCAGCAATGCAGTGGCGGCCAGCTGTTCGGTGGATGGCAGCGGCAATGTGTCCGGCAATTTCTGCCTGGTGGATGCCAACGACAATGTGGTGGCGATTGCGCCCACGGTGAATGGCAAGGTGGTGCAGTTTGAAACCGACCAGCTGCGCCAGGGTTCCCGTTACCGTCTATTCGTGCGCAGCGCGGTGATCGGGGAAAGCAGCACCAATCTGCCGGCGGATGATCCGCTGCTGACCTTTACCACCAGCCAGATCGATCCACTGGGTGGTGTGATTCCCCGGGTAACGGCGATCAACGGCGAAGATCCCGATGCCTATCTGACCTTGCCGGTGCCGCCGGCCCAACCGCCGGCAACCCGCTATCCGTTCATGGATTTTTCCACCGTGCGGGTGGAATTCAGCGAGCCGCTGGATGAAAAAACCGTGCAGGTGGGATCGAGCTTCGAATTTGTCGAAGTGGTGCGCGCGGTCGATCCCGACACGCTGGTTGTGACCGAAACCGAGGAGCCGGTGGTCGGTGCGTTGATTGCGCGCAAGCAGCATGTGAGTTTCGATCCGGATGACGATCTGACCCCCGGCGCCACGTATCGTTTGCGGCTGTCGTCGGCGATCCGCGATCGCAATGGGGAAGCGCTGGGTGGGGCGACCTATGAACTGGTGCCGGTGGCCGCCAATGCTTGCGACTGTGTGATCACCGAGCATTTCAATACCACGGTGGCGTTTGGCGAGTCCGGTTTCCCGGTGACGTCGTCCATCACTGGTCGCCCGCTCAATGCCATTGATCTGTACTCGCCGCTGATCGGCGTGAACGATATCAATCTGCTCGACAGCACGCTGCAGATCCAGCTGGCGGATCCGTCGCGCTTCGGTGGACTGATTCCGTTCGTGATCCGCCGGGGCAATTTCCTCAATATCACCGGACTCGATCTGGCGCTCGGCGGTGAAGTGGCGGCGAATCTGCAGACCGGCGATATCAAGGCCACGTTCCTCACCGATGTCACCGGTTTCATGGGACGCAACCCGTTCCGCAGTGCCAGTACCTTGCCCGATGACGATAAATCGCCGGTGTATGTCTATCTGATTTTCGATCTGGCGCTCAGCAGTACGGATGCCAAGGGCAATGCCGTGTTGAACCAGACCATTCCCCACGTGCAGGCCACCGGTATTGCCAAGGCGGTGAATGGTCAGCTGCAGATTCAAACGGTGCGTACGTTGACCATGGATCTGCTGGGATCGGATCTGGCGCCGGCGCACATGGTGCTGGGCATCAATTCCGAACGCAATCTGACGCGGCCGCGGGACACGGAGGCACCGCGGCTGACCGGTGCCTATCCGGCGGATGGTTCCGATGATTTTCCGATTCGCGATGGTCTGTCGCTGATTTTCAGTGAAGCCATCGATAACGCGGGTGTCGAGGCCAACGACCAGATCCAGCTGTTCGATGTGACCGCCAGTGCACTGGTGCCCTTCCAGCTGACCTACGATGGCAGCACGGTGCTGCTGAAACCGGACAACGCGCTCAGTGCCGGTCATGATTATGAAATCACCCTGGGCGCGCTGACGGATCTGAGCGAGGATCACAATGCGCTGGCACTGGACGTCAGCGATGCCAGTGGTGGCGATGGCGTGATTGCTTTCAGTACGGAAAATCCGCTGGCTACAGCGCCGGTGGGACCGCTGGTGACGTCGATTGCGCCGGGTGCGGCCTGTGCGCTGACCGGCACCACGCAACCCAGCCCGGGACATTGCGTCGGTGGCCAGAGTGGTGACACCAATTACCAGCCGTTTACCGTGGTGGAAGATGGCTATCTGGAAGTGCAGTTCAATCAGCCGATGAACCTGAACACGCTGGTGCTGGGCAACAGTTGCAATAGTGGACGGGTGAGGGTGGAGCGCTGGGATGACACCGGCACGACCTGCCAGAGCGTGGTGTCTGGCTCGCTGATTGCCGAGACCCGCGGCTTCCGCTTCATTCCGTCAGAACCCTGGACCGTGGGCGCGCAATACCGGCTGACCCTGGTGGGCGGTGCGAATGCGACCTGCGACAGTGCCAGTGAAATCTGCGGCAGTAACGGTCGTCCGCTCAATACCGATCCGCTCAACGGTGCCACGGCATCCAGCGCGGGGGGCGCCAATATCGTCAGCCGTTTCAGCGTGGTTGCTGCCAACGATGATGTATTCCTGCCGCTGAAGCTGGAACGTTATGCGGATATCAACGGTAATGGCTTGCTCGATGCCGGTGAAACGGCGCGGGAGGAAAACAGCGCTGCGGTCAGCATCACCGGCTGGAGTGGTATTGTCACCAGTGCGTCCATGGTCGGTGATGGCACGCTTTATCTGAACGGTACCTTGCCGGTGACGGTGGGTCAGCCGGAACCGCTCACCGTGGATGGCGCTATCTGGGATATGACCTTGCGGGGTGATTCGCAGATTCCGGTGCAGATCAATCCTGGCATTTTGTACGGCACGTCCATCACGCTGGCATCGTCGGCACGGGTGACGGCGCTGTTCATTCCCATCAACGTCGCGATTGAAGATACCAATACCGGCCTGAACGTGTTGCGTTTGCGCGAAAGCAGCGGCCCGATTACTGGCTATATCGTGGAAGAGGAAGGTCAGGATCAGCCGCAGTTTATCGGTCAGCTTGATCTGTATATGGATGCGCCCGACATGGAAATCCGGCCGGATTCCGCGTTCCTGGATTCACTGAGTTCGGTATCCCACGACCTGGTGAGCAAGCCTTTGACCGCGATTGTGAAAGGCCCGGTCACCTTCCAGGAAGATGGCCGCATCGTGATTGAGCAGAGTAACGTGGAGCCGATCGACATTGTCATCAACGTGACCGCTGTAGTACCGCTGTCACCTCTGCAGACAGGCACCATCAGTCTGCGCATTCCCGCCGATGCCATGAAGCTGCGACTCATTGGCACTCCGTTGAAAGGCCGTCGTTGAGGTGAAACCCATGAGATTGCATTCCATCATCGCGGCAATGTTTGGTATCGGCATGAGCCTGGCCGCGCAGGCAGAACAGACGGCAACGGATTCCGGTTTCTGGAGCACGGTGAAAACCGACTGGCTGGGGCTGGAAGCCGGCGCCAAACCCTTTTATTTTCGCGCCGGTTATACCTCGCTGGTGCCGGATGCATCGAGCAGCGAAGTGCGGCTGAGTGATGTGTCGGGCACTGCCGAACTGGCCATCAGCAACGGCCCCATCGCCGGTTCGGGTGCGGATGTTGGTCAGGTGGATTTTCCCTCGGTGATCGTCGGCTATCAGTTGCCGTGGGGTGATGGCAACTGGTCGGTGGAAACCATTCTGGCGCTGCCGCTGGATGTGGAATTCACCACCACCGGGACATTGAAAACAGAATCCATCGCGCCCATCGCACTGGATCAGACGCCCACCGGCGTCCCTGCACTGGGTGAAGAATTCGGCGAAGCCAAGGCGCTACCACCGGTGGTGACGCTGGTGTATCGCTTTCTGCCCGGTCAGCCGATCCGCCCGTATGTGGGTGCCGGTATCGCGATGATGTTCACTTTTGATGCCGAGGTCACCAACCCGATTCTGACTGCAGTGAGTGAGCCGGAACTGGAAATCGATCCGGTGGTGGGATACGCGGTGCAGGCCGGTGTCGAGATGCGGGTGTGGAAAGATTGGTGGGTGAATGCCGATGTGAAATTCGTTGGCGGACTCGAAGCCACTGCCACGGTGAAGGATATCTGGGTGGAAACCCCGGGCCTGCCGACTTATGAAATTGCCCGCGTTGGCAATGCGGAAATGGACGTCACGGTGGATCCCTGGGTTTACCATATTGGGATCGGGTTTAATTTTTGATGCGGGCTATCACCTTGCCGTGACGCCCCGCAGACAGGTAGCGGCCGCGGGACACGCTTCAAGCACATCCCTGTGACGCTCAACAGCGGCCATCCATGGCCGCAGATGGTCCCGCAACCGCTACCTGTCTGCGGGGCTCTGCCCGCTGCCTTTGTCCTGCCCCCAACCAAAGCCCATTCTTCCTGTCCTCCCGCGCCTCAATCGTTATAATGTGGGACTGAACGAAACTCACAGGACAGGATCGTGGCTCCCCTCAAACAAACCCTTGCGAATCTGCGTTGGCATCAGTGGCTGCTGGCGGCACTGGTGCTGCTCTATCTGCTGTATGTCGCCCTCAGCTACCTGTATCTGCCCGGCAAACTCCAGCAGGTGGTGCAAACGGATGTGGCCCAGCTGATCGACCGTGATATCCAGGTGCAGCGCATCGCGTTCAATCCATTCGCGCTGGCGCTTGAGGTCGAACAGTTCGCCGTTGCCGACCGGCCCGAGCAGCCGCTGCTGGCTTGGCAGCGCCTGTATGTGAATCTGGATCTGTGGGGTTCCCTGTTCGGCTGGCAGTTGCGTCTGTCCGCCGTGGAGCTGGATGCGCCGGGCATCAATATCGAGCGCCGGCCGCAGGATTTCAATTTCAGCAGTATTCTGGCGCGCTTCCCGGCAGAAGAAAAAACCGTGGAAGAAACACCCGAGGAAAAAACTGCCTTTGCCCTGCGGGTGGACCGCATCCAGATCAACAACGGACGGTTTGAATTTGATGACGTCAGCGGTGCGGTGCCTGCCAATTCCGTGCTCGATCAGATCACCATCGGCGTGCACGATCTGTATCTGGCCACGGGCGATGACAAACTCAATCCGTTCAGTCTGCAGGCGCAGATGCCCGGTGGCGGCAGCCTGCAGTTGAGCGGTGAATACCGCGCCGATCCGCTGCTGGTGAACAGTCAGGTGAAGCTCGATGGTATTCAACTGCCAACCTTTGCGGATTTCATTGCCAATGTGGTGCCGGTCAAACTGAACAACGGTACGCTGAGTCTGCAGGCCGAGGTGGACATTGAACAGCAGCAGACGCTGCAGGTGCTGGTACGGCAGGGCAGCCTTGTGCTCGATCAACTGGCGATCGATGACGCACAAGCCAAACCCGCACTGCTGCGGCTGGAAAAGCTTGCAGTGGATGGCATCAGTATCAATTTGCTGGAACAGAACGTCGCCGTGAATGCCATTGCGCTCGATGGCCTGCAAACCCATCAGTGGCTGAAGGACCAGGGTGAGTTGCGCATCGCGCCATTACTGCAACCGGACCAGCCGGCAGCGCAACCAGCCGCTGATGCGTCCGCAACAACGCCATGGGCCTTTGCCCTGGGTGAATTCCGTGTCGACAACAGTGCAGTGACGTTCACCGACTTCAGTAACAATCTGAACGCGACCCAGCGTCTGAATGCGCTGGCGCTGCGGCTGAACAATATCAGTCTGGTGGAAGGTGCCGCAGTGCCGCTGACCCTGAGCGCCACGCTGAATGACAGTGGTACGTTGCAGGTGGATGGCGAGCTCACGCTGCTGCCTTTCGCGCTGGATCTGCGTTATCAGTTGCAGCAGTTACCGCTGCAGCCGTTCAATCCCTATGTGCAGGCACAAAGCTGGCTGCAGTTGCAGAAAGGTACCCTGAATGTGGATGGCACGGTGAAAATGCACAGTGCCGATCCGCTGCCACTGCAACTGGCGCTGAATCTGACGGTGCAGGATCTGCAGGGCAGCGACAGTCGTAGCGGGAAAAGTGTCATGCAGTGGCAGGCGCTGGATATAGAACAGTTGCAGCTGGATCTGGCGCAGCGCCAGTTGCAGATCGCGCAGATACAGTTGAACCAGCCGGAATTTGCCGCGGAAATCGCTGCCGACAAACAGATGAATCTGGCAACGTTGATGAAACCGGCGCCGCAACCGGCAGCAACGGAAACAGCAGGCGCTGAACAACATACGGATGCCCCATTCGACGTGCGCATCGCCCGTGTGGTCATCAAGGATGGCACCACCCGTTTCCGTGATAACAGTGTCGAACCGGCGTTCCGCACCGCCCTCAACAATCTGCAATTCCAGCTCAGTGATCTGACCTCCGCCGGTACACAGCCAGCGCAGTTTTCACTGGCATCCAAGATCGACAAGTATGCACCTTTCACCGCCAAAGGCACGCTGGCACCACTCGATCAGCAGCCGGGATTTGCGTTCACCAGTCAGCTGCAGGGGCTGGAAATGTCGCGTCTGTCCCCCTACACCGGCACCTACATCGGCTATCAGCTGAAGAGCGGAACCCTGGCGCTGGAGCTGGATTACGCCCTGCAGCAACGCCGTCTGAAAGGCAGCAACAACATTGTCGCCAACCAGCTCTATCTGGGGGATGCCGTGGCGAGTGAGCAGGCCGTGGATGCACCCATCGGGCTGGGCCTGGCATTGCTGCGGGACAGCAGTGGTGTGATCGATCTGGACGTGGGCGTCAGCGGCGATCTGGATGATCCGGGTTTCAGTGTGTCCGGCATCGTATTGAAGGCATTGATGAATGTGATTGTGAAAGCGGCGACGTCGCCATTCCAGCTGCTGGGATCGCTGGTGGGTGGGTCCGAGGATCTGGGCAAGGTGGAATTTGCCGCCGGCTCCAGTGAACTCGACGCACAAGAGCAGGGCAAGCTTGCACAGCTGGTGGAAGCGCTGAAGCAGCGTCCGCAACTGGCAGTGAATATCAAAGGCAATGCCAGTGCCGAGGCCGACGCCGCAGCGCTGCAAGTGTTGCGTGTACGCGATGCCATTGCTGCTCGCCGTAAACTGGCACCGTCGGCGCTGGACCTGACAACCCTGCTCGATGACGACGATAACCGCGACGAGCTGGATGACCTCAACGCCGCATTGCAGCTGCCCGATGATGACGATCGCGAAGCCGCCCTGATAGCCGCTGATCCGGCGCTGAAAGGCCAGAACCTGACAGCGCCGATCTATCAGCAGATGTTGCAGGATGTGGCGGCGCGACAGCTGATCAGCGATGCTGATCTGCAAACCCTGGCGGACCAGCGTGCACTGGCGATCAAGCAGTTTCTGGTGGAATCCGCCGGGCTGGATCATGCGCGGACGCTGCTGGCAAAAACCGGCAAGGCGGATCTGAACGGGCGGGTGTGCGAGCTGGGATTGGCGCCGCGCTGAGAGGGGAGTGACCGCTTGTGCCGGTTCCGGTCGTCGGATTTACGGCTTTACCATCATGATAAAGTTGTAAGTGGTGCTTCCGTGCCGTTTTTGCCTGAGCCTATAATCAGGCTGGACTGCATGGGGGTGTCGTCATGAAGACAATCACTTTTCTGGCCGGCATGCTGATGAGTTGTTCGCTGGCGGCTGCTGACATTTACGAATTCAATCGTGAGCCGGTGCAACCAGCGCCGGCCAAACAGCCGGTGAAGCCTGCGCCGAAACCGGCCACCAACGTGGTCAAGCCCGCGGCGCGGCCGGCAGATGTGAAAACGGCGGTCACCCAATCCTCAGGGCGTCCTTGCCCAACCGACAACAATAAAACCTGCAGCGAACGTTAATCAGCGGTATCCGCCGGTACTGCCGGCGCACTGCGTTGCGCCGGCTGACGGGCCTGTTCTTCCCGGATCATGGCTGCCGGAATGCGTTCTGCCACGCTGCGCAGGGTGACATCGAGGGCGTGATTCAGGGCTTTAACTGTTTTGCTGCCGGCCTCGGTGCGGGCAAAGTCCCGCCACTGGCGCAGTTCGTCGTCGGTCACATCTTCCATCAGAATGGCCTGCTGCAGCAGAAATTGTGCCTGCAGGTCATCGCGGTACTGGTCGCGGGTGGCGGCGAAGGATGCCAATGTGGCGCTGAATTCGTTGGCCTGATCCGGCATCAGCAAATGGGAAAACGCGGTCAGGAAGGCCGCCTGCATGTTCATCATCATGTCCAGTGCCGCATCGGTGGCGCTGGTGGCATTGTCCACGTCCAGCAGTAACTGGCGGCGCGTTTCGGTCAGCCCCGGCACCTGCTGCTTGTCAGTGGCTTCGCTGATGCGATCCATCACGGACGGGTCGGTCATGCGCTGTTCCCCCGCCAGAATCTTTTTGGCCGCATCGGTCTTGAACCAGCGCATGGCTTCGGTCAGGGTGGCGCTGTCCAGATCCCGCGCCAGTTCCCGGGTCATGATCTGTTCCATGTCTGCCGGATTGAAGACGGAGCGCAGCGCGTCGGCGAGAGGTTTGACGATACCGGCGCCCAGGCCGTTCTGCTGCTGGCCGGCGATCTGCAACGCCGCGGGAATCTGATCGAGCTGGGCCTGCATGCCGGACGCCTGCAGCAAGGCGTCGATGTCAGTATCGGAAGGGGTGGCAGCCTGCGCGGATGTCAGGCCGAGCCACAGACAGAACAGCAACACAATGGAACGCATGGTGGAAAGCCTTGCCGGGGAGCGGTTGAAATGGGTAAAAGCGTTTCGACGGGTCAGGAACCGTTGGGCGAACCGGCCAGCACGGCTTTTTCCAGTGCCCACAGCCGATCCTGTCCCCATAGTACCAGATTGCCGTACTTGAATGCAGGCACGCCCCACAAGCCCATATCCGCCAGTTCATCGGAATTGTGCCGGGCCAGTTCGCGCCAGTCCTCGTTGCCGAGCCAGCGCTGGCCTTCTTCCCAGTTCAGCCCGACCCGCTCCAGAATTTTCTTCAGGTGGGAAGTCCGGTTCACATCCAGACCTTCGGCCCAGATGCCCGACGCAGCAGAGACCAGGAACTCTTTCTCCTTCCCCTTGCTCTGCGCGAACAGGAACAGCGCCATGCAGCGGTTGATGCCGTCGCCCAGCGGATCACAGATCTTGCCGAACGGCAGGTTGTATTTTTCTGCTTCGCGGCGGGCGTCACGCACGATGTAGGCGCGCTTGGCTTTCGATAGCGGAATACCGCGGGTCACCATCGGCATCACCGGTTTGACGTTGACCGGAATCTTGTAGAGTTCCGCCAGCTTGAACACGCGGTCGGCCGCCAGATAGGAATAGGGACTGCGGAACGAAAAGTAGAAATCCAGCGGTTTGACCTGGCGTGGCCGGGGCCGCAGGGTGTTGTAGCTTTGCAGTACATGACGGTACTGGCGCTGGTAGTCGGCAATATCGCCAGTGGCACGGCGGATGCCGGACTTGCTGAGACGGTCGGCCAAATGACCCAGACGGTCCAGGCCCCAGTACCATTCACCGCCGTAATACAGCATGGCGGAATTGTAATGGCCGCGGGACATGAGGTCGGATTGTGCAGCGTTCAGCTGGGCCTGGGTCTCGCGGTCCGGCAGGGTGCCATAGCGCTTCATGCAGCTTTCAAAAGTGGTGGTGCTGCAACCCCACAGGGCGCCAGTGACTTCGGTGACCAGATGCAGCAGCTTGGGCCGGTTCTGGTGTTTCAGCAGAATCGCGCAGGCGTGGAATGCATCTTCGTAGCTGGGCTGTTCGGCCCCTTCCGGGAAGGTCAGGTCATGCAGCGCCGCCAGGCGCCTGGCGTCGGCCAGCGCGTACTGTTCCAGCAGGGCCGGCTGCGGATTGTCGCCTTCCGGCAGGTCGAGCACGAAACGGAATTGCAGCCTGACCCGAAAATCTTCCAGGAACCGTGGCATCGCCTGCAGCAGCAGATAGGAATAGGGGTCGTTCACCCGGTGATAGAAAATCACGGTATTGAGCGACGGCACCAGGCGACGTTTGATTTCGAACCAGCCACGACGGAACTGGCGCAGTTTGCGGCTGGTGACCAGTTGTGCTGCCAGCGGCATCAGCATTCGGCTTAATGGCATAATCTTGTATCGGTTCCCCTCGCATCGGCCGGCCTCATCATGAGCCGTTCGATGGTGATGCAAGTTGGGTGGTCTTGCCTGTGCGACCCGATCATTCCGTGATATTCCCCAGTCGCTTGATGAAGACCTTGGAATTGCGCTGGTAATTGTACAGGGATTGCTTGGGCGGCGGCAGTTCGGATACTGCGGCAGCGACAAATCCCCGCTCCATGAACCAGTGGGCAGTCCGGGTGGTAAGCACGAACAACTGGGTCAGACCCAGCATGCGCGCCCGTTGTTCAATCGCCTGCAGCAGTTTGTCGCCGCGCTGGCCGTGACGGTAATCCGGATGCACCGCCACGCAGGCCAGTTCGCCCACATGATCGCTGGTGAACGGATACAGCGCCGCACAGGCGACGATCTTCTGGTCGCGCTCGATCAGGGTGAAATGGGCGATCTCGGTTTCCAGCAGCTCGCGGGAGCGCCGTACCAGGATGCCGTCCTGTTCCAGCGGTTCGATCAGTTCGAGAATACCACCCACATCATCGATGGTGGCCAGCCGGATGTTTTCAAAACTTTGCTGGGTGACCAGCGTGCCGCTGCCGTCAACGGTGAACAGTTCTTCCAGCAGATCGCCATCACTCTGGTAGCTGATGATATGGGCGCGGCTGACCTGACGCAGGGCGCGGGTGGCGCTGATCAGGGTGTAATCGGGCACGGCCCGCTCCGCCAGCAGTGCGGTGGCCTGGGGCACGGTGAGTTCGCGGATCAGCTGTCCGTTATCGTCGAGGATGCCGTCATCGGCGCTCAGGTAAATCAGTTTGTCGGCGTGCAGGGCCGCGGCAGCGGCTTCGGCCACTTCTTCCCACAGCAGATTGAAGATTTCGCCGGTGGGGGAATAGCCCAGCGGTGACAGCAGCACCAGCCCCCCCAGCTGCAATTGCTGCTGGATGCCCTCGGCGTTGATCTTGCGCACTTCGCCGCTGTGCTGGTAGTCGACGCCGTTGCGAACGCCATAGGGGCGCGCGGTCACGAAATTGCCGCCGGCCACCTGCATCTTGGCGCCCCGCAAATGGGCGCTGGCGATACCCTGGTTGAGAGCTGCTTCCACCTGGATGCGGGTGCGGCCGATGGCTTCGATTACCGCCGGCAGTGCCGCCAGATCGGTCACCCGGCGATGGGCTTCCACCCGGGTGGTGATGTTGCCGGCCTGCAGCCGGGCGTCGATCTGCGGGCGGGCGCCATGCACCAGCACCAGCCGGATGCCCAGGCTGTGCAGCAGCACAATGTCCTGCACCAGATGGGCAAAATTCGGGTGTTGCACCGCTTCGCCGCCAAACGCAATGACAAAGGTCTTATCGCGGTGGGCGTTGATGTAGGGCGAACTGTTGCGGAACCATTTGACGTAGTCCTGGTTGTGCATGGCGGGGCGAAGGGGCTCCTGTAATGCCGGGAAAGGCAATTGACTGCATGGCAAACCGTAAAGGTAACTATATAAGCTAAAAGCAATTTTCCCGCTTTGGCAAACGCTTTTGTCGGATGGCCCGGAATCGGTCGCCGGTTCAGCGGCTGGCAATCCCGGCACCAATGGCGATGGCCATCACCAGGGGCCAGCCCAGCATCAGCAGACGCCAGATCCGGGTGCTGTGCCGCAACTCCATGAATTGATCAATAATGATCCAGGCTTTGCTGAATCCCGCGAGCAGCACGACCAGGGCGGTTAGTTGGGGGTGTGGCAGTCCGCTGGCGCTGACGGTGATGACCGACAGGATCACCAGGGCCAGCCAGCTCAGCAGCAGTGTGCGGTGGGAAGGGTGAGTGGAAAGCCCGGTCATGGCGTCATCCTGCATTGAGCACGTACACCAGCGGAAACAGCATCACCCACACCAGATCCACCATGTGCCAGTAGAGGACGCCGGATTCCAGATTGCGCCGCCGTTCCGGGCCATAGGCGGCCAGCCAGCAGCGCACTGCCATAAACGCCAGGATCACCAGTCCCAGCAGTACATGCAGAAAATGAAAGCCGGTGAGAATCCAGTACAGGGTGAAGAACAGGTCGTACTCGATATCGAGTCCCTGACTGGCCAGATGAGAATATTCATTGAATTTGATCACCACATAGAATGCCGCCGACAGCAGTGCGCTGCCCAGTAGCAACGCCGCACTGCGTTGCTGCTGCCGTCGCACCTGGGCAACCGCCAGCGCCGCCAGAAAACCCGACGTCAACAGACTGAGCGTGAGAATCAAACCGGTGGAAGTATCGAGCAGGGTGCGACTGTGACGGAACACGTCGGCGTGCAAGGTTTCGGTAACCGCAAAGGCGATGATCAGCAGGCCGAACACCATCAGCTCGGCCAGGATGAAAAACCACATGGCCAGATCGCCGGGGACGTTGCGGAAAGAAAGATCGGAAGTCGGCATGGTTCCTGTCTATCAATCCTCCACCAGCAACTGGGTGTTGCCGCCAATCGCTGCCGTATTCACCGACACGGTTTTTTCGTTCGCCAGCCGCAGCAGATAATGTGGGCCGCCGGCCTTGGGCCCGGTGCCCGACAGATCCTGGCCACCGAACGGTTGCGATCCCACGGTGGCACCGATCATGTTGCGATTGATATAGACGTTGCCGACCTGGGCCCGTCGCGCCACCTGCTGGCAGAAACTGTTGATGCGGCTGTGCACACCCAGGGTCAGTCCGAAACCGGTTCGATTGATCTGATCCACCACCTCGTCCACCGCGTCGGCCTTGAAGGTGATCACGTGCAACACCGGGCCGAACACTTCATCCAGCAATTCATCCAGGTCATGCAGTTCGATGATGGTCGGCGGCACATAGTGGCCGGGCAACTCCGGCATCGGGCTCTGGTACAGCACGCGCCCCTTGTGCTGGAAGCGTTCGATGTGCAGCAGCAGTTCGGCGCGGGCCTTGGCGTCGATCACCGGGCCGATATCGGTTTCCCAGTCCAGCGGATCGCCGATGCGGAACGTGTCAAGATAGCCGGTCAGGGTGTCGAGCAGACGCTGTCTGATGTCTTCCTGCACGAACAGCACCCGCAGTGCGGAACAGCGTTGGCCAGCACTGTCGAATGCCGACTGCACGATGTCGCGGGTGACCTGTTCCACCAGCGCCGAACTGTCGACGATCATCGCGTTCTGGCCGCCGGTTTCCGCTATCAGCGAAATGATCGGGCCGCTGCGAGTGGCGATTTGGCGATTGATGTGAGTGGCGGCCGAAGTCGAACCGGTGAACATGACGGCGCGCAGGGCGGATTCCTGCAGGATGCTGTCTTCCACGGTTTTGCCGCTGGCGGTGAGCAGTTGCAGCACGTCGTCGGGGACGCCGGCCTGATGGAACAATTCAACCGCACGGGCGGCAATCAGCGGCGTTAATGTAGAGGGCTTGGCCAGTACGGTGTTGCCGGCCACCAGTGCAGCAGAAATCTGGCCGGTGAAAATCGCCAGCGGAAAATTCCACGGGCTGATACACAGTACCGGGCCTTTGCCTTCCAGATGCAGATGGTTTTCCTCGCCGGTGACACTGGGCAATTTCTGCGGCTCGAACAGTTTGCGGGCCTGATTGGCGTAGTAGCGCAAAAAATCGGTGGCTTCGCGCACTTCCGCCAGCGCGTTGTTGAGGGTCTTGCCGGCTTCGCGCATGGTGAGCAGCATCAGTTCTTCGTAATGCTTTTCAAACAGCAGGGCGGTTTCTTCCAGCAGAATCGCGCGCTCATCCGCACTGGTGAAGCGCCATTCGGCAAATGCGGCGCGGCTGCGATCGAACGCATGCAGGCAGTCCTGCCGATGGGCCACCACATATGAACCAATTTTTTCATCCGGATTGGCAGGCGAGTGAATGTCGCGGCGGCGATCCGGATCAGTCATGTCCGGCTGCAGATCGTAACGCTGGGTCAGCTTGGCCTGCATGTCCTTGCCCAGCATCTGCAGGCTGCGCAGGGATTCCAGATTGATGCCGCGGGAATTGCGCCGTTCCGGATAGAAAATACGGCGTGGCAGCGGGATGCGCGGATTGCGAAAGCGCTCCATGGCCTTGATGGTGTCGCGGGGTTCTTCGATCAGCCAGGCGCCTTCGCTCTGGGCCAGCTGCACCTGCCGCACGAACGAGGTGTTGGCGCCGTTTTCCAGCAGGCGGCGCACCAGATAGGGCAGCAGATCCTGAAAACTTCCCACCGGCGCGTACACCCGGCAGCGGGCATCATCGAACGTCGACAGCACATGATCGTACAGGGCTTCGCCCATGCCGTGCAGGCGCTGGAATTCGAACTGGCGGAAGCCTTTTTCCTCGGCGAGCGTGATGATGCTCGCCACCGTGTGTGCATTGTGGGTGGCAAATTGCGGGAACAGGAAATGCCGGCCTTCCAGCAGCATCTGCACGCAGTACAGGTAACTGAGATCGGTATGGGACTTTTGCGTGAAGACCGGGTATTCCTCCAGACCCTGCTGTTGTGTCTGCTTGATTTCGGTGTCCCAGTAGGCGCCTTTTACCAGCCGCACCGGAATCTGGCAGTGCAGGCTGCGTGACACATCCATCAGCCATTGCAGCACTTTCGGCGCGCGTTTCTGGTAGGCCTGCACGGCCAGGCCAAGCTTGCCCCATTGGCGCAATTTGCGATGGCTGGCGGCGCGGGCGAATTGCATCAGCACCGGTTCCAGGCGCCAGGATTCTTCCGCATCGATGGTGACCGCTACATCCTTTTCCTGGGCCAGCAGCAACAGTTCCACCAGTGTGTCGTGCAGCTGATCCATGGCTTTTTGCTGACGCAGTTCAAAGCGCGGATGCAGTGCCGACAGCTTAATGGACAGGCTGCCGGCATTAAGCCGATGTTCGAATTGCTCCGCGATGTCGTTGATCGCGCTGGCGTAGGCATCCTGATAGCGCTGCACGTCCTGGCGTGTCATCGCCGCTTCGCCCAGCATGTCGAAGGAATGGTAATAGCCTTTTTCGGCTTCCCGCCGGGCATGCTGGACCGCCTCGACGATGGTTTCGCCGGCGACAAACTGCTGACCGATGATGGTCATGGACTGGCGAATGGCGGACATGGCCAGCGGTTCCCCCAACCGCTTCATCATGTGGCGCAGGGATTCCTTGAAACCGTGGGGGTGTTCGTCTTCATGCAGCAGTTTGCCGGTGAGCAATAGACCCCAGGTGGATGCGTTGACCCACATGGAATCGCTGTGGCCCAGATGCTCGGCCCAGTTGCCCTGATCGAGCCGGTCACGCACGAAACGCTCCGCCGTGTCGTGATCGGGAATCCGCAGCAGCGCTTCCGCCAGACACATGAGGATCACGCCTTCCTTGCTGTCGAGGCCGTATTCCTTCAGCAGGGTTTCCACCCGCAGGCCAGGCTTGGCGTTGCGGATCGCATTGAGCAGATCGCGGGCGTAGGCGCGGATCTGTTCGCGGGTTTTGCTTTCCAGCGAGTAGCCCAGCAACAGATCCTGAACCAGCTCTTCTTCGTTGCGTAAATAATGGGAAAGGATGTCGTCGCTAAGGGGGAATTCCAGCCCCATTGACGTGGGGGCCTTGCAGCGGGCGGCCATGGTTCTACTTCCTGTGTGACTAGTCGTCAATCAATCTGATTGATTAAGTGTGGCACAGGGTTGGGGGGCTGTCAGGCCGTTCGTCTGGGCGATGGGTATGGTGATCTGACTCTGAAAAACCGGACGCTGGATACCGTTTTCAATGAACAGCCGTGATACGCGGGTGACCACGTCGCTCTGGAATGCTTTCTCGTAATGGACGTCGAGGACGTAGGCCTTGGCCCGAATCTGGATGGCCAGGCGATTGGCCACCACCACTTCGTTAATGGCAAAACTGACCGGCTTTTTCAGGTAGGCGAACCGGCTGGTGACAATGGCTTCGTACACCAGATTCTGTGCGGTTGCCAGGTCTGCATCCAGCGCCACATGAAAATCACATACCACCATCATATCGAGTGCGCCGGCATTGCCGGATGCCACGACCTCGGTAATGAATCGTGCATTGGGTATGGTGACCAGGTTGTCGTCGAGGGTGTTCAGGCGTACCGAGCGCAGGCCAATGCTGACAATCTCGCCGTAGGTATCGCCGAAACTGACCCGGTCGCCCACCTGGAATGGGCGGTCGAACAGCAGGATGACGCCGGCAATGATGGATGCAGCAACGTCCTTGAGCGCGATACCGATTGCGACCGCAGCACTGCCGCCAATGGCCAGCAGCATTTCCTTGGGGGGCTGCAGTATGCCCGCCACCATCATGTAAAACCCGCCGATATACCAGACGAAGGTGAGCAGGGTGGCGAACTGCAGAATCATGAAACGCCGTGATGGAATTTTTTCCATCAGGGTTTGTGCCAGGTGACGCAACAGCCGGTTGACCAGCCACAAAAATATGGCAGCCATCACCAGCATCGAAATCTTGCCCAGATCCAGCAGATCGCCGAACGCGGCAATACTGTGAAGCGTTTGGTTATCCATGGTTCGCGGTCTCCTGCCTCAGCGGGTCCACAGCATGTTCTTGCGGGTCAGGTGTGCGGCCAGCGTTTGCTGCCAGGCCGGGTGCACACCATAGCGTTTGTCCTCGCTACGCCACAGCAGCCCCAGATTCATGCCCTGCTTGATGGCGTGGCGCACAATCGGTTCTGCGTAGTTTGTGGCTTCCATGATCTCGTAGGAATTGAGTGATTTGTGGGTGATGATCGTGGCCAGAATAAAGCATGCATCGTCATTGAGGCTGTTCAATGCGGCAGCCGCCGGCTTTTGCGGAACACCGATTTCCACCACGCGGTCGCGGGTGCGGGCTGCCGCCAGCCACAGGTGCAACGCCACCAGCGGATTGCCGGCACTCTGTTCCCAGATGATATTGAATACCCGTGAATCGGCTGCCCGCACGCTGCTGGATTCGCTGCCGGCAGAGGCGGACAGCAGCAATTCATCATAACGCAGCCGGCGGCGGCTGCCCTGATGGCGCGACAGGATCAGCTTGCGGATGTCGCCGGGGGTCCACTTGCGCATGCGATAAACATGGGTAAAGCGTTGTTCGCGATTGAATACACAGTCCAGATACGTCCAGCTGGGCCCATGCATCACCACTACCCAGAACACGTTGGACAGGTGTGCATTGAGACACTGGATGAAGCGGCGATAGGCGTCGAGCTTGCCCACTTCTGACAGAAACAGATTATGGGTGTTGTCAACGACAACAATCTGGGGAGGCAGTCCGGCATCCTGGCTCACCAGCTCGGCAATACTGCTGCAGGCTGGCAGTTTGAGGGTGTTACCCACCAGGGCCAGCACCTCGTCCGGCGCCAGGGTCTTGGGCGGGATTGGCATATAGGTGACCGGGGTTTCCTGCCAGATCTGGCTCAGCTGTTTCACCAGCGTGGTTTTGCCACTGCCCTGGTCGCCGACCACCAGCAACACATTATCGTCGGAACGCTCTGCAAACCACTGGCGGATCGGTGTCAGCAAATAACTGTTGTCGGCCGCCTCGATGATGGCGTCACTGGATCGCAATTCCCGCAGCAACCAGTCACTGTAATTCTGATCCGGTGCGTCAGGTTCTTCCTCTTCGCTGTCCCGCTCTTCTTCTATCGCTTCCAGGCGCATCCGCAGCAGCTTGACGGAAAGCGTGCGGTAGCTGTCGAAAATCATCAGGTGCTGGTTCAGTCGCAACAACAGATCGTAAAGATGAGCGATGACGAAAAGGAGTGGCCAGAACAGGCGCACGCTCCAGCGCAGGGCTGTCTGCAGGTCGGCAGCCGTTTTGGGTTTGCGATGAGCGCTTGCCAGCAGAAAGCGGGCGATGCTGTCGGCATGGCGTTGCAGCAGCCACTGCAATACCCACCAGATGATCACCGCGTTCAGCACAATGGTGAGGAAATAACTGTAGCCGCCCCCGGTTGCCAGTACCAGCCAGCGGCTGAGCCAGGCCACTACCAGAAACCACGAGGCATATTGCACATCCTGCGAAAGCTGGTCGGCGATGGGTGATGAAATGAACTGGCCAGAACGGGTGTAGCTGCGCGACATCAGCCACTCCAGTGCAATGCGCACGGCACGGACACTGGCGTACAGCATGCCCAGCGGTCCCACCCAGCTGAGGATGTACCACTCTTCCTGCACCAGATACAGGCAGATGGCAGAACCGGTCAACACCACCAGCCACGCCGCATTGGGCTTGATGATCCAGAACAGCGCAGTAATTACGCGGGCGGGCATGCCATCCGGGAATTGGGTAATCAGCTTTTGCTGCAGGCTGGACAGGTGGCGGGGACCGATGGCGGCCAGTCGCACCAGCAACCAGAAAACACCCAACAGCGTAACGCTCTGGATGATCCAGAACGACAGCAATGGCAGCAGATTATCAGTACGCAGGGCGCGGCGGTATTCGCGGATGAATGGACGTGTGACGCTGTCGACCAGGTTGCGCGGCGCGCTGGTGATCTCCTCTGTCAGTCGGAGCGCGAACCGAAGTGGCTGGGTCATATCGGCAAAAAAACCACGCCAGCCCCATTCCCGGATCAGACGGTTGCGCCAACGCCCGGCTTCGACCCGTAGCGCGATGCGTGCTTCTTCCATCGCTTCGAGCCACAACAGGGGAGCCGACGGCGTGGTGCCGGTTTGTGCCTTTTCGAGCAGCACGGTCCAGTCAATCGCGGCTGCCGGGCGGGGCAGCACCAGGGTCTCTTCCCAGCGTGTGTTCAGTTCTTCGTGGGCAGCCGTGGACTGCATCAGTGTCGGCAGCCAGGCACGAAATGCCGCGCGCCAGCCGTCGATCCATTGCTGGATGGCCTGATAGGAAGCCTGCATGTCGGCGCTGTCGGTGGGGGTTGGCACCAGCTGTTTCTGAATGTTGGCCATGATCAGCCACTGATTGGTACCACGCACCAGTGCCAGGCGCTGTGCCTTGGGGCTATCGAGCAACTGCCAGACCCTGTCCTGATGCAGACGCTCCAGCGCCAGCAACTGGTCGGCCTGGGATTGCCAGCGTTGGCTGTCGCTGCCGCAGGCGCGCAGTGGTTCTGCCAGCGACGCCGGCTGCAGCGACTGACGTTTGCGCGCCCACTGCAGTTTCGCGTTCTTTACATCGGCTTCGATATCCAGCGGAACATCGATCACCTCGCCGAGAATGAAAGCATCATCGATCTGGCCAGCCAGTAGTTGCTCCAGCCGGTTGGTCTGCTGCTGCAACGCGCCAATGCGCGCCTGCTGGCTGGCGATAATCTCGCTTAAATGTCCGCACGGGTTGCGAGCAGAGGCTGCCTGCGCAGACCAGCCCAGCGTTAAGGCCAGCAGCAAAACCAGTGAGCGAACCACGAAACCAGAGCATGAAAATGCAGCCATGTGCGAACCATTTGCAGCAACAATGCGGCGGAGGTTAACCCATCCGACCGCTGCGGGGGAACTGGTGTGCCATGAAATAACGCCGGCACTGCAGTGCAACTGTCACAGCAGGTTGCTGATATCGCTCTGATTTGTCGGACTTGCTTCAAGATGGTACAGTCAAAACACGTATCACTTTTCTGCCAAGACTCCCTGATGCCGGCCATGCCCCGGTTCATCAGACATCCAAGACGAGAGAACAGCATGAACGTTGATGATACGGGCTTGTATATTGTCCTGATCAGTATTCACGGATTGATTCGCGGCCACGACCTCGAGCTGGGGCGGGATGCCGATACCGGCGGGCAAACCAAGTACGTGGTGGAGCTTGCCCGCGCCCTGGGTCGCCATCCTGCCGTTGAGCGGGTGGATCTGCTGACCCGCCTGATCCGTGATCCTGCCGTTGATGATGACTATGCCCAGTCCGCCGAGCAGCTGGCATCCGGTGTGAATCTGGTGCGGATTCCCTGTGGTCCCGATCACTACCTGCCGAAGGAACAGCTGTGGGATTATCTGGATAATTTCGCCGATTCCGCCAGCAGTTATCTGTATGACCAGACCCGGCTGCCGGATCTGATTCATGGTCACTATGCCGATGCCGGTTATGTGGCCAGTCTGTTATCCCGCCAGCTTTCCCTGCCGTTTGTTTTTACCGGCCACTCTCTGGGGCACAGCAAACGCAAGCGGCTGATTGCCTCCGGTCTGAAACTGGCGGATATCGAGCGCCTGTACAACATGTCACGGCGGATCGAGGCGGAAGAAAACATTCTGGCGACGGTGGATTGTGTCATCACCAGTACCCATCAGGAAATCGAAGAGCAGTATGGATTGTATGACTGCTATCGGCCGGAGCGGATGGAGGTGGTGCCTCCTGGCACTGACATGGAGAAATTCTTTCCGGCGAGCGGAACGGAGCGCGACAGCGATATTGCCCAGGCAGTTGCGCGCTTCCTGCACGATCCTGACAAGCCCTGCATCCTTGCCATTTCGCGGCCGGACCGGCGCAAGAATATCGCCAGTTTGTTGATGGCCTACGGTGAGCATCCCGAGCTGCAGGCCCGCGCCAATCTGGTCATTGTCGCCGGTAACCGGGACGATCTGCGCGAAATGGATGAAGGCAGTCGCACCGTGTTGACGGATCTGCTGTATTACGTCGACCTGTATGATTTGTACGGCAAGGTGGCCTATCCCAAACATCATGCAGCGGATGATGTGCCACTGCTGTATCGGTTGGCAGCACTGCAGCAGGGAGTGTTCATCAACCCGGCGCTCACCGAGCCGTTCGGCCTGACGCTGATCGAAGCGGCGGCCAGCGGTTTGCCGATCGTCGCCACCGAAGACGGCGGGCCGCGGGATATCATCGCCAACTGCCATAACGGCTATCTGGTGGACCCGCTGGATACGGATGCCATTGCGCAACGGTTGCTGCAGGTGCTGTCTGATCCGAACCAGTGGCAGCAGCTGGCGCAGGCAGGATTGAGCGGCGTGCGCCGGCATTATTCCTGGCAAGCCCACGTCGAGTGCTACTTGGACATAATCACGCCGTTAGTGAAACAGTTCCAGCCGGCACAGCGTATCACCTTGCAGCGCCGTGCCCGTCTGTATCGGGATCGCTCGCTGTTTTCCGATCTAGATCAGAGCCTGATTGGCGACAGCCAGAGTCTTGCCCGCCTGATGCAGTTGTTGCGGGAACACAATCGCTGCTGCAGTTTTGGTATCGCCACCGGGCGCCGGCTGGATTCGGCACTCAAGCTGGTGCGCCAATACCAGCTGCCTGCCCCGGATGTATTGATCACCAGCCTGGGCACCGAGATCTGGTATGGCCAGGCGCTGACAAGGGACACCGCCTGGCAGGATTACATCGATCATCTGTGGCGTCCGACCAAGGTGCGTGCGCTGCTGCAGGAGTTGCCCGGCCTCAAACTGCAACCCCGGGCAGAGCAGTCCGATTTCAAATTATCGTTTTACTACGATTCCCAGAAAGCGCCTGCTGTCGAGGACATCCATCATCTGCTGCTGAAGAACGATATCAGTGTCAATTGCACCCTGTCGTTTGGCCAGTATCTGGATATCGTACCGATCCGGGCATCAAAAGGCCTCGCGCTGCGCTGGTATGCGCAACAGTGGGGTCTGGCGCTGGATCATATCCTGGTGGCCGGTGGCAGCGGTGCCGATCAGGACATGCTGCGTGGCAATACCCTGGGGGTAGTGGTCAGCAATCGCCATCATGAAGAACTCAGCACCTTGAGTGATTACGACCGAGTGTATTTTTCACGTCAGCCCTATGCGGCCGGCATCATCGAAGCGATTGATCATTACGATTTCTTCCAGGGTTGCGAGGAAATTTCATCATGACCCCGCTGAAGCTGCTGTGTACCGATCTGGATCGCACGCTGCTGCCCAATGGCAGTTGTGTCGAGTCACCGGGTGTGCGCCAACAGCTGGCAGCGTATCTGCAACAGCACCAGGTGAAACTCGCTTTTGTCAGCGGTCGCGATCGTGGGCTGGTGCAGCAAGCGATCGCGGAATATGAATTACCGCTGCCGGATTTTGTGATCGCCGATGTGGGCACCAGTCTGTATCTCCCGGATGCGTCCTGGCATCACGATGAACGCTGGCAGCAGCAGATCGGTGTCGACTGGCGCTTCGCCCAGCCCACGGATCTGTACGCGCTGGTGGCGGATATTCCCGGGCTGTCGTTGCAGGAATCCCACAAGCAGGGCCGCTACAAACTGAGTTTCTATACCCCGATCGACTGGGATCTGACCCTCCACGAAACGGAAATGCAGCTGCGCTTCACCCAGCAGAACTGGCAGGTGCAGCTGGTGTTCAGTCTCGATGAAGAAAAGCAGGTTGGTCTGCTCGATGTGATTCCCGCGTCCGCCGGCAAGCTGGGGGCGATCCATTTTCTGATGCGCCAGCTGCAGATCGAGGATGATGCTGTGCTATTCGCCGGTGACAGTGGTAATGATCTCGATGTGCTGTGCAGTGCGCTCCCCGCCGTGCTGGTGGCAAACGCCACCGGAGAAGTGCAGAGTGAGGCACAGCGGCGGGTGCAGCAGGATGGCATTCAGTCCCGCCTGTATCTGGCACAGGGGCGAATCGGCAACGGCTGTTACGCAGCCGGTATTCTGGAAGGTATCCAACACTTTTTTGGCGAGGCCGCAGAACGCAGATGAAACCGGTCATTTTTGGCGAGGTGCTGTTCGACTGTTTTGCCAGCGGCGAGCGTGTGCTGGGCGGCGCACCTTTCAATGTGGCCTGGCACCTGACGGCATTCGGTGCCGATCCGCTGCTGGTTTCCTGCGTAGGTTATGACGACGAAGGTCAGGCCATTCTGGCGCGCATGGAGCAATGGCAGATGCGGCGCACGGGCATGCAGATCAGCGATGCGGCGCCGACAGGCAGGGTCCAGGTCAGCATTGTCGAATGCGAACCGCATTATGACATTGTCAAACCAGCTGCCTGGGATCTGATTGATGCGCGCCGTTTGCCGGTGCTCACCAGTGTACCATTCATCTATCACGGCACGCTGGCGCTGCGTGACGTTATCAGCCGACAAGCCTTCCGTCGCCTGCAACAGGAAACCAACGCGCCCCTGTTCATGGATGTGAACCTGCGTGATCCCTGGTGGCAGCCGGAAACCGTATGGCCGTTACTGGAACAGGCCAGCTGGATCAAGCTCAACGCCGATGAATTGCAACAGTTGCTGCCGGATGTGCTGACAGAAACCGCACGCATCGAGCACTGCTTGCGCTTGCCACGGCTGCAGCAGCTGTTGCTGACTAAAGGCGCTGCCGGCGCCGAGCTGTATCAGGCTGATGGCGACTGTCAGCGGGTTGCACCCCAGGTTAATGCAGCAACCTTTGTGGATGCCGTGGGCGCCGGCGATGCGTTTACCAGTGTCTTTCTGCTTGGCATGTTGCACGGCTGGGACAGTGCACTGACGCTGCAGCGCGCACAACGGTTCGCGTCTGCCATCGTGGGTATTCGCGGCGCGACCACGGATCATCAGGCCTTTTATCACCACTTCCGAACCGAATGGGGAGTATGACGATGTACGAACAGGTATCCCATTCACTGCTCAACCAGATACTCAATCAGCTGCCAGCGGACCTGATCCAGGCCGATCTGCGCCACTTTTACACCCGTCTTGGCGCCAACTTTTACGCAATCCACAATCTGATGAAGCAGCTGTATGGCCAGTGTGAGGATTTCGAACCCAGCATGCAGCAACTGGTGGAAGTGATGGCGCGGCAGTACATTTTGCGCAGTGCGGAATTGCGCACCATCGATCTGGCGCGTGAGCAGAACCACAACTGGTTTCTGGATCAGAAATGGGTCGGCATGGCGCTGTACAGTGATGGGTTTGCCGGTGACCTGAAAGGCGTGGGCGAGCATCTGCATTATTTTCAGGAACTGGGCGTGAACATGCTGCACATCATGCCGATCCTGAAGTGTCCCGAAGGTGCGTCCGATGGCGGTTATGCGGTCAGCGATTTTCGTCAGATTGATCCCCGCGTCGGAACCAACGACGAATTGCGGGCGTTAGCAGGGGAATTACGCAAGCGGGACATTCTGCTGACCCTGGATGTGGTGGCGAATCATACCTCCCGCGAACACGAATGGGCGCAAAGGGCCCGCGCCGGTGATCCGGTTTATCAGAATTACTATTACACCTTTGCGGATCGGGAGATTCCCGATCAGTACGAGCGTGGCATGCCGGAAGTGTTTCCGCAAACCGCACCTGGCAATTTCACCTGGGA
>JAWKZS010000024.1:0-71215 GCA_041395845.1 Gammaproteobacteria bacterium | reverse complement strand
AGCATCACCAGATACGCCACCGGGTTGTAACGCAGTGCGCGGGGCACCGTGTCAGCAAAACGGCGTAGCCGCCGGCACAGTTTCTGATAGCGCGCTTCGTCGTGCTCGCTCCAGGGCAGATTGAATTTCTCGCGATAGAGCGGATGCAGACAACGGATCTGGCACAGGCGCAGCGTCGGGTACACGTAGCGGCGATGGAATGCATCTGCCAGTGGTTGCAGCCGTTTGAAGCGTTTCAGCCGCGCCGGCAATTCAATGCCACGGCCAATCAGAAACTGCACCGTGTCGTTGAAGGTCATGGTGTTGCGGATCAGGTCTTCGTAATACACATAAAAGTCTTTCAGCGTCGGCTCGATGTCTTTCTGGGGAATCCCCAGCAGCAGACACAGGTCCATGTATTCCCGATACAGCTTTTCTTCTTCCACTGCTGTCAGCGGCTTGCCCAGATCCTGGCGGATGCGGATCACCGCATCCAGGAACGTGTCCGGCACGATACGAAAGGTCTTGGGATTGAGCGCGTAATACTTCGAGCCATCCGGATTCACGCCCTTGATGTTGGCGTGCAGAGCGCGCAGATCCCCGGCCTCGCGGCGGGCAAAATCACCGCCATCGTACAGAAAGCGGATCATCGACCAGTTGGTGCGCCGCCCCCGCGCCTGCGGGTCGGATTTGTAGATACCGTATTTGTTCACCGCCGTGCCCACCGCCGGCAGCGCCGACTGCATGGTAGCGGTGGGAATGATCAGCGGCAGCGCCGCCATATCAGTCAGCGTGTCCCACATGATGGAACCGCGCCCCGGTGCCCGCCCGTTGGCGTGCCCTGGCGGCAGCGGTGTGACGGTGCGACGTTCTGCCATGAGATTTCCTCCTCTGCGTCATCCATTGCAGTCTGAAAGGAAAAATTCTAATGTGAGAAATTCCGCAATGCTCTCACATTCAGCCAAGACACCCGATTCCCACCACTCATGAAGAAAGACAGGCAAAAAGACGCGAAAAAACAACGGCGTAAACCACAACAGGCGCGCGCCGTGGCAAAGTACAACGCCATTCTGGACGCCAGCGCTCGGGTTTTGCAGCAGCAGGGCTACCGTCGCGCCACCATGAGCGAGATCCATCTGGAAAGCGGCCACCCCTACGCCACCATCTACCAGTATTTCGGCAGCAAGGAGGATGTCTATCTGGCCTGGCTGGAACGCTTCATGGAAGTGTCGATCTTCGAACTGGCCACGCTGATCCGCAATGCGCCTACCGGCAACGTGCAGCAGCATCTGGAAATCGCCGTGCGTTATTCACTCCAGCAGATCATCAATAACCGCAACACCCTGGTGCGCCTGATCAACGGCATGTCGCTGATATCCAGCCGGCTGGTGGAACTGATGGAAGAAAACAGCGCGCAGTGGATCGAGCAGGCGCTGGGGCCGCAACTGCGCGGCAGTGACAATCCACGGCTGAAAGAAAACCTGCTGACCGCTGCACGGGCCGGCAACGGTTACTGGCTGATGCTGGTACTGAATACCCGGCGCGACATCGATATCGAGCAGGAAACCCGCCACTTTGCCGCGCTGCTGCAGGCCCTGCTGTTTATCCGCTGACAGCAGGGCCTGCAGTGTTCAACGCACTGTCGCCTCGACAAACTGCAACAGCGGCGGAATCACATCATTGGGACGATAGGCGGACGTGTTCGCCGACTGCAGCAACACGTCCAGATGGTTGTGACCTTCGGCCACCACGGCTTCGCCCAGCGTCGCAAAGGTCGGATACCCCGAGAATTGTTCGGCGCCGATTTCGATCAGCGGCAGCGCGAAACTTTCCTGCTCATGCAGGAACGGCAGCCCCGGTACCCGCTTGCCGCCACGAATGAACTGCTGATCCAGCATCAGGCGCTGGCTCATGTACCATTCGGTGAAATTGGTCTCGCCTTCGTACAGCACCCGCGCCACATCCTGCAGATTGCTGACTTCGTTGCGGGTGGTAGTCAGCAGGGTTTTGCCGTTGGCACCGGTGTAATCTGGATCACTGGCGTCCCCCACCTGATCGAAGTCGGCCCAGTCATACAGCGGCCCCTGCCCCAGACTCTGCAGATTCGGGCCTGCATCGCTGGCGATAAACAGATTCTTGCCATCCCCCAGCAGGCGGGCGAAATCCCCCAGCAAACCCGACACCAGGCTCAGCGCATCGGCCGGAAACCGCTTGCTTACTACCGGCCCGGCACTGAGATGCCCCATGCTCGCCTGGATGATCGGCACCGGCATGAAGTTGTCATCCAGAATCACTCCCAGCGCGGCGCGATTGGTGTAGCGGAAATCGTTGAAGGTGGGCGTGCCCCGCAGCACGGTGAAAATATCGCGGGAGTGCACGGCGGTCAGCAGCAGCCGGGTATCGGCGCCCTGCTCCAGGTTGCGCAGCAGCAAGGCTTCGTCGTCGGGATGCCAGTGGGCTTCCATGGCCTGGATTTCCAGCAGCGACATGGTTTCGCCACTGAGGCCCGGCAGTGCAGCCACCCGGTCGTCACGGCCATCCCGCAGGCGTTCGACTTTCGCCAGATAGTCGGCAATTACCGCGTCGTTTTCCGTTGCCGGCAGCGGCGCTGCTTCCTGACTGTCGGCGGGCGTGTAGCGGCTGTCGAGCCGGATCACCCCGGCCACATTCTGGTAACCGGCATCCGCCAGCGTGGTTTCATCGCCATCGAAATCCCAGCCCGCATACACCCACGCCAGACTGGCCCCCATGGAATGACCGCCGATAAACGCCTTCTGCTGGCGCTGGAGCGGGTCCGGCACATGCGTGGTGAGGACGGCATGCACATCCTCCATCACCTGCGCCAACCCCATTTCACTCAGATAGGGCACGTCATCGCTGGACTTGAAACCATCGAACAGCTGGCCGTCGAGCGGCACACCATTGAAGTAGTAATCCAGTGCCACCTGGGTATCTCGCGCCTGCTCGGCGGCGTTAAGGCCGGTCAGATCCTCGATACAGTTATCGCGCCGATCCACCGCCAGCACTTCGAGATTCAGCGGCGCGGCGCCAGTGCGGGTATGGGCCGCATAGATCAGCTCTTTGGCAAGGTAGCTGAACACGTTGGCGCCGGAATACACCCCCGGCATCAATACCAGCACCGCGTCGGGCTCGGGCGCACTGCGCAGGCGGAACTGGTAATACTGGATCTGGTCACAGGCTGCCGGCACCGGCCCGTTGAACGTGGACGCAGGCGACGCCAGCTGCAGAAACCGCTGTTCTACCACCGCATCCACATCTGCCGTGGAATGATCGACAGCGACCCTGGCTTTGGGCGGCTCGGGCAAGGTGCCGTTGGGGTTATAGCAACCGGCCAGCACCAGCGACAGACACAGGCTGGTCAGACCGACAGCGGGGGAACGAACGGGGGTGTAGTCCATGGTCAGGCCCTCTTCCGTAGGCGTTATTGTTGTTTTTCGCCTGAGCCTACGGCGGTTGGTACTGTGGTGCAATGGCGGCAAGTGACACGGACCTGCCGCGGTTACCTTGTTGGGGATGGGGGAATTAGCGGGACGGCATCGGCATAAAAGCCGTCTTTCTTTCTTCAAACCTGTCTATCTGTAAGGTTTGTTGCTCAACGAGAGATCATCCATGTCAACCCTCAAACACAGAATATGGCCCCTCATCCTGGTGGCGCTCGCGTCCCTCGCCTGCGCTGACGAGGCAATCGTTTCAGGCAATGGTGACATTATTAGCCGCGTGCGGGATGTTCCGCCGTTCAGTCGCCTGGTGCTGTCAGGGCCGATCGATATGACGATAAGCAAGCTCTACCGCAACCACAACTGCAAATCCATTCAACTCTCGATTGAAAGCAACCTGCTGCAACATGTCAGGGTCAACAGCCATGGCGACACCCTGATAATCACCCTGCCGCCTCTAGCCATTCCGTCGCGCTGGCCAACGGCTGATACCTACTGCAAAAACCTCACCTACGTTAGAGCAGAAAATTACGGGTATTTGCGGGTCGGCATAAACGAAAACACCAATGAATTCACCGCAGAAGTAGACAACGCCGTTATTACCCTGGGCGGAAAGGCCAACCATTTTTCTGCACTGGTCCGCAACTCAGGCGTTCTCGCCGCGACCCTGCTTGAAGCAAAGAAGTCGGTCATCGAAGTACAGGCACAATCCTTTGCCGAACTAAAAAAATCAGACAATCTGAATGCGATTACAGAAGAAGGCGGCAACATCATCATTTTTGATGAAAAACAAAGCCCCTATCGAATGAAAGAACTTTCCAGGGGTGTCAACGTCATAGCACCCAACTTCTATCACCGCGAATACGCCACGGCACTCTTCGCCAAAATCGATTACCCACGCCTTAAACCAACATTAATCAAAGCAGCTAAAGATACTCTTAAGGAGTAACCATAAATGCGGCAAGGAATCCACTACAGCCATATTACGAAGTGGCTGGCATGTATCTTCATGTTGTTGGCAATCGCGGGATGCAAGCCAGGTAAAATCACGATCACCGCCAACGACCAGCTGCTTGGCTTGTACGAAGGAAGCCAGGTTGATATCACACTGTCTGCGACAGCGTCCGATAACAGCAATCTGCAATACCAGATTCACACGCCACCCCGGCATGGCACCGTAACCGGTACAGCGCCACAACTGCTTTACACACCCTATGCTGGATTTACCGGTGACGATGAGTTGTTATTTGTGGCGACCAGCGGTAACTCAACGTCGGTGCCCGCCACTATCAAGATTATCGTAGCACCCAATCAGACGCTGTCGGCGGAAAGGCCGACACCGGTAGCCATCAGCCTTGCCCAATCGACGACACCCACCGATATTTTTCTGTAATGGACCAGCGCCACTGACAACACCACGCCTGAAAGTCAGATCACCTACGAAATTCACATATCATCGGAAGCGGATTTCTTTCCCTCGCCCGACACATTGCACGCTTCGCTACAAGGCCAGAGTGAAACGCTCATTTCGGGAATGCAACCAAGAGAGCAGGTCTATATCAACGTCATCGCCGTCGACATGGAAGGCAATCGCTCTGTAGAAACAAAACCGATCAGTCTGAAGATGGCATGGGAAGCGGTAACATTCAAAGAAGACAACGATATCTTCGTCGCCGACACCCAGCTTAGCGATCCTGTATATGATGCAGACACGGGGATCATCACGTTTACGATCACAGGGACAGAAGTACCGGAAGCCGGCGACTACCTGATCGTGGATGCGCTGAGCGATGCACATATCATTTACGTGGAAGAAGTGCTGTCTGCACCGACAATGTCAATCAGCGCCACTACAGGCGCGTCAGCCTACGGTCAACCATATCAAATCAGGGGAAGGCCAGCAGATTTTCGCGAAATCATCGCCAGCGGCGATATCAATATGTCCGCAGCAAGCAACGATAGCAGCGCAGGCTGGCGCCTGAAAGACGCGCTCTCCGGGATAGATCCAACCGATATTCCCTATGTTCAATTTTCAGAAAAAACCGATACCCCCATTTCATGCATGGATGAAAATCTGGAAAACCCGCGCATTGAGCTGGTCAGCCCCATCGACAACCCACTGGTGCACATAAGAGGTGGCATCGAAATAGGCTGCGATATCAATGTCGAAATAAAGACAAACTATGGTTACATCGATTTGCCCCCTATTAGCGATGAAGAAGATGCCATTCTTGACGGTGGTTCGATTCGCTCCACAGGATCGGTTACGACACGCCTGTTTGGAAATATCGGGTACGACCTACCGTTACTCGATACTGCCTCCAAGACAATCAGGGAAGGCAAAGCGATTCAACGTTCGATCAAAATCAAGGTGCCGATTGGGCACCCTCTGGGACGAAGGCTGGCAAATCTACTGGGCGTCAACGAGCTGACGGTCAACTATTCTTTGACACCAGCACTGAGTTACAGCGTGGGTGCATCAAAGGGCGAAAACGTAGATATCGTTACCAACGACATCATGTCCTATACCTTCGATGAAATCATTGCATTCGAATCAGAACCTCTAATTGGCATACCTTATAATTTTGAACGGACAACGCCGGACACATCAAGATTCAGTCCGGAATTCAATACCAGCCATCTGTTCGCCAAGGCCAGCACCGAAACCGAATACGAATTTCATTTCGATTTGCTTTTCGGCGTGCGGGTTAATCTCACCTCGTTCAACCGGCTTGGCATTACCACCGGAATCAACAGTCGATTTATTGCCGAAGGTGCGACACGCGAGAGACCGCACTATGACGTATTGAGTCAGCACTTCGACAACATTACACCCCATGAGATGCGTTATATGGCGCTGCGCTACCAACCCAGCCTGCAATCCAACGTCGCTTACAACATAAAAACACACAACGCGTACCAAGAACTTGGCTGGTGGGAAAAGATGATGGCAGACGTAACCATTGGCCGTGCTCTGAGTGGTAACATTGCAGACATTCCGCTGAGCCCTGACAGTTTTATACTCCTGAACACGCCACACTACGAACTGGATAAAAAGCAGGAAGCCGATACCTACACGTTTACTGCGCAACCGGTTGAAAACACCGGCACGCTTATCGGCATTCTGCCGGACCATGCTCAATGGCATGAACTGACTGCCGAGAGTGACTTTGTGCTCGAGCCGGTTGAAAACAGCGATCCACCGACAGCGACTGGCCATTTCACGCCAACCGCAGCCCGAGATGCCACCGTGGCATTCGTATACCTGCCTGAACTGGCCGGGCCACTGCTCGCAGCTGAAAATGCATTCGCCGACGAATTGACACCGGAGGAACGGAAAGAGTTTGTAAATACGTTACGGAAGTTTGCGGTTGGTGAGGTAGAAATACAGAAGGCGGAAGTGGCTTTGGTAGGCTGTATTACGATGACGCGTGACTACGCAGAAACCACCACGAGCGAAACATCGAATTTCAATGCATCAACACTTGTCAAAATGAGCGATCAAAGCGTCTGGTCCTCCAACGATGGATACGGCGATGGCTCTTGGATCGCATCCGAGACAGAACTCCGCAGGCATTCTACATACAGAGCATTGCCAATTCTTGTCGGATACTTAAATGGAACATATTCCAGCTTCGAACGTCGGCCTGACGGTCCGATTCTGGATCAGACAGACAATACGTCTGTCACACAATTCGCAGCGCCCATTCCAGGCCTGATCCATTCAGCCGTTGCTTCCGGAAACATCACAAGATATGAATACTTGATGACATCGTCTAGATGGCCAGGCTATTCGCTTGGGCCAGGATTCACGTTAGGAGTTTCACGCAGTCTGTCTGGAGCACTTGCTCCCGATGAACAAATCTATCTCAACTGCAGCCTCGTCCCGCCAGGCTCCAGCATCAACGACTATTTACTCTCGTTGCCATTCGACCAAGCCTGCAGCGCACTCAAGACCTGTGTGCGCGAAGACCTGGAAAGCCGGTGATGGTATTAACGCAAAAAGCCCGCAAATGCGGGCTTTTTTGATCCGGGCACCAATAACAACGCCGCGTTACGCGTGCGCCGGCATCGGCAAATCCGGCAACCGCTGGCTGATCAGCGCCAGCCCGGCCTGGAAGTTTTCGTTGCTGGCTTCGTGCTCGCCCAGGTGGCTGAGCAGGCGGCCGAGTTCGCCGTGGGCTTCGGCGCTGCGGCGGGAACGAATGCTGGCTTCGAAATAACTGCGTGCCTGTTCCCACTGCTGTAGTTGCAGGCTGAGGCGGCCCAGGGTCAGCAGCAGCATGGCGTTGTTGGGGCGTTCTTTCAGCCAGTTTTCGGCCCACAGCAATTGCTTGGCAACATCGGCGCCCTTGACGATGCCGTACAAGCGGGCCAGGTTGTCGTCCCAGTTTTTGCGCAGGGCATCGGTGAGGATTTTTTCGGCTTCTTCCCCGGCGTTCAGGTTGATCAGCGCCTCGGAATAGGCCTGGATCAGCGCCAGTTCGTGATGCAGTTTACGCGGAGTTTTCTGCCAGACCTGTTGCAGGTTGCGCAGGCGGTCTTCACCGCTGCCGCGCTGGGCCTGTTTCAGTTTGCCTTCGTAACTGCGGCGTTCCAGATCGTGCAGTTCGTCGGCGCTGACGACTTTGCGTTTTTTCAGTTCCGGCAGCAGTTCCAGCAGGCTGTCCCAATCCTGCACCTGCACATACACCTGCGACAGCATTTTGATGACGTAGGGATAGCTGGGTGTCTTGGCGTTTTTCTTCAGCACCATCAGGGTGGCGAGACATTCTTCCCACTGTTCGCTCTGGAATTGCAGCCGCGCCTTGGTGAGGCCCACGGCGATGTCGATGCCTTTGGCGGTCTGGTGGGCCAGGCGCAGGTAATCGTCGCGGCGATCTTCTTCACCCTGTTCGTGGGCGGCCTGGGCGGCGGTCAGATAATTGATCAGGGCGATGTCGTTGCCGGCGGCGCCTTTGGCCATGAGTTTTTCGGCGTTGTGCCAGTCGCCTTCGGCAAAGGCGATCAGGCCGCGAATGGTGCGGCTGTTGGCTTTGCGCTGACCGCGCAGGGGATCGAGTGCCCAGCGCAGAAACCGCCACAACCAGTACAGAAACAGAAAAAACAGCACCATGGCCAGCAGCCCCACCAGCAGGCTGGTTTCGATGGTGTGGCGACCGTGGGCCAGCAGCACATAACCCGGATCGCGGGCGACGGCCTTGAAGAACAGGGCGCCGACCAGACTGCCCATCACCAGGAACATGACGGTCGAGGGTTTGAGCGCGAACAGGCGAATCAGTCGGATCACTGCTGCGCCCCCGCTTTGGCTTTATCGGCGGCCTGCTGCAATTCGAGTTTCAGCAGGGCCTGTTCACGGGCGGGTTTTTCCTTGCTCCAGAATTCGCGGAATACCTGCACGGCACGCACCGAGCCATCCACCGTGGGCATGGGCGGACGCAGCTTGATGGCGGCCAGCGCGTCGAGTTCAGTGATGAACAGTTTGGCTTCGTCCTGCTGCACCAGCAGGAAGGAATCGATGCGATTGCGCGCTTCGCTCAGGCTGAGGCGGTAGGCATTGGTGTCGCCCCGCAGCAGCGCCAGCTGGCCTTGCTCCAGCAGCAGCACGATACCCTGTGCCATGTAATCGCGCTCGGCGGTGAGCAGCACCGGTTTCTGCTTGTCATGTTTCTGGTAACGTACCAGCGAGGTCAGAAAATTCACGAACCGGTCGAAGAACAGTTCGATGCCTTCACTGGAGGCTGCCACGCCGGCTTCGGCGCCCGGTGGTGTCTGGTAGAGTTCATAACGGGGAATATTCAGTTTGGGTACCCGCTGTACCAGATTGGAAATGCGCAGAAAAATACCATCGATATCCAGACTGGCTTCCGAGGCGATCTGCAGCGCATGCATGTCCTTGGTCAGGGCATCGCGCAGGCTGCGGGCCGCCGGTTCGTTCAGGTCGCGGGCGATGTTGTCGGCTTCCTGCAGCAGTGCCAGTGCACCTTTCGCATCGCCGAGCAGCGACACGCGCCGCTCCGCCAGCATGATGAAGTGTTCGATTTCTTTCAGCATCCAGTCGATGCGGTGGGAACCGGTGACGATGGCGATCTGCTTTTCCAGCGCGGCCATGCGGGTGTTGAGTTCTTCGCGGGATACGCTGGCTTTCTGCAGGGCGCTGCGATCCTGCTGCACGTAGGACGAGGTTTGCTGCTGCTCGTTGCGCAGCTGGGTGATCTGCGCCGCCTGATCATTGATACTGCTCTTGAGCAGGGTGATTTCCTGCAGGCTTTCGACCCGTTTCAGTTCGCTCCAGTACAGCAGAAAGCCCGCCCCGGCGGCGCCGGCAATGGCGATCAGCAGTGCAATGGCCAGCAGCAGGCGTGCGCTGGTACTCATGCGATGGGCTTTCTTGGCGGGTGTCGCGGGCGAGGCGGCGGGTGCCGGCGCGGGCAGTGGTTTTACTTGTTCGTCTGTCATTCGCCAACCTGTCAGGCTTTTAAGCGTTATTGTTGAGTGTGGCCATGATGTCAGCGGTGGCCGGACTGGCGGCCTGCCAGACCGTCGCAAATCCCTGCTGACGGGCAAATTCCCCCAGCCGGCCGCTGATCACGATCAACGGACACTGCTGCAATCGATTCAACCTTTTATCGGCAACTGCCATGAGGTTACGCAAACCGTCCCCGCTTGTCACCGTCAGAATGGGGAGCGGGGTTTGATCCAGCGCAGCAAACAGGGGCGCGGGATCAACGCTGGGCTGGACCCGGCGATAGAGTTCCAGATAGTCCACCCGGGCGCCCCGTTCCCGCAGGGTGTCTGCCAGGGTTTCCCGGCCGCCTTCACCGCGCAGGATCAGAATCCGCTCGCCGGCCACCATTTTCAGCTGGGGATCGTCAAGCAGGGTTTCGCTGGTCGCGCCCTGCTGGCCCACCGTGACCCGCACGCCCCAGTCCTGCATGGCGGCGCCGGTGGCGGGCCCCACCGCATACCAGAGCTGGTGCAGCGGCCACTGGGGCCAGTAATCCGCCAGCGCATCCAGCCCCAGCCGGGCGGCATTCACCGACACGCAGATCACGGCACGGTACTGGTCCAGATCGAGGATTTTCTGGCGATCGGCCTGATCCAGCACACGGGGCTCGATCGACAGGGTGGGTAGCGACAGCGGCTGTGCCCCCGCCTGTTGCAGCGTGGCGATCAGATCGGCCGCCTGATCCGCCGGGCGGGTGACCACCACGGTACGCCCCTGCAGGGATGTCATGGCTCAGGCCCGGTGATAGAGACGCTTGAGAATGTCGCCGGCGCCGTCCGCCAGCAGCTGTTCGGCCAGCTGGCGACCCAGCGCTTCGGCCTGATCGCGATGGCCGCGGATGTCGGCCCGCACCAGGCGGGAACCGTCGGGCTCGCCCACCAGGCCGCGCAGCCAGAGCTGGTCACCGTCGAGTTCGGCATAACCGGCGATGGGCACCTGACAGCCACCTTCCAGCCGGTTGTTCATGCCCCGCTCCGCCAGTACCCGGGTGGTGGTGTCGGCGTGACGCAGGGGCTCAAGCAGGGCCAGGGTGGCCGCATCGTCGAGCCGGCATTCAATGCCCACGGCGCCCTGCCCCACTGCCGGCAGGCTCTGTTCCGGCGCCATGGCGCTGCGGATACGGCTGTCGAAGCCCAGCCGCTTGAGGCCGGCACAGGCCAGGATGATGGCGTCGAACTGGCCGTCATCGAGCTTTTGCAGGCGGGAATTGACGTTGCCGCGCAGATCGAAAATCTGCAGATCGGGGCGGCGTTCGCGGATCTGACTCTGGCGGCGCAGGCTGCAGGTACCGACCCGGGCACCCTGGGGCAGCTCATCGATGCTGTTGAAATGATTGGAGACGAAGGCATCGCGGGGATCTTCCCGCTCGCAGATCACCGCCAGACCGAGCCCCTCGGGGAATTCCACCGGCACGTCCTTCATGGAATGCACGGCAATGTCAGCCCGGTGTTCGAGCATGGCGACTTCGAGTTCCTTGACGAACAGGCCCTTGCCGCCCACCTTGGCCAGCGGGGTGTCGAGGATGACATCGCCGCGGGTTTTCATGGTGACCAGCTCCACCTGCAGGCCGGGATGGAAGTGCTGCAGGCGGTCTTTGACGAATTCAGCCTGCCAGAGGGCCAGGGGGCTTTGCCGGGTGGCGATGCGAAGGACGTTTCCGCTCATGAAGGGTCTGCCTTGTACCGGGGATCAATGGGGGCAAACCCTATCACAGGCGGGGGAATTTTTCACAGGCTCTGCAGTATCCGCTTGATGGCCGAGGCGTGACGGCGGCTGACGGTGAGCCGTTCATCGACACCCTGCAATTTCAGCTGATGCTGGTTGTTGCGCTGCTCCAGCCCTTCCACATAGGCCAGTGCCACCAGAGCATTGCGGTGCACCCGGATAAAGCGGTCGCCGAATTCGTCTTCCAGATCCTTCAGGGTTTCATCCAGCAGGGTTTCGCCCTGGCTGTGGCGCACGGTGACGTATTTCTGGTCCGCCAGAAAGTAGCGCACGTCGCCCACCGGGATCAGTTCGATTCCGCGCCGGCTGCGGGCACTGATGTATTCGCGGACTTTTCTGCCGTCCTGATCCTCGGCCACCTCGTCGCCCATCTCGCGGCGTACGGCCGCCATCTGGGCCTTGTTGATGCGCGACGCCTTGTGCAGGGCCTTGTCCAGATCCTCCTGGCGCACCGGCTTGAGCAGGTAGTCGATGGCATTGACCCTGAACGCGGCGATGGCGTGTTCATCGTAGGCGGTACAGAACACGATGGCCGGGGGATTGTCGCTTTCACTCAGCCGGGCGGCCGCCTGCAGGCCATCCATGCCCGGCATGCGAATATCCAGCAGAATCAAATCGGGGCGCAGCTGCGGTATCTGTTCCAGTAATTCCTCACCGTTGTCCGCTTCCCCAACGCACAAGGTTTCAGGAATTTTCTCCAGCATACGGCGCAGGCGGTCACGAGCCAGCGGCTCGTCATCACAAATCAGCACTCGAATCATGGGGCTACACTTCTTTTTGTTGTTGTCTTGCCGGCTTTTCCGGTTGGCTGCTCCACCGCGAAGGGATAGGACAGCCGCGTAATGTAGCGGTTTCCCTCCGCATACCCGGTCAGCTTGGCGCGCTCGCCATAGAGTGCCACCAGCCGGTTGCGGGTATTGTCCAGGGCCATCCGGTTGCCCCGCTCCACCCCCGATGCCGCGTCTGCCACAAAGGGGTTGGTGATCTTGAGTTCAAAGATACCATGAGAATAAGTCGCAATAATCTCGACAATTCCACCTTTTTGTAAAGGTTGTATACCGTGAAGAATGGCATTTTCCAGTAACGGCTGCAGGGTCAGCAGGGGGATCTTGACCTCGGGCGGCACCGTGCGAATTTCCCAATGCACCTGTAAGCGCTTGCCCAGCCTCAGTTTTTCGATATTCAGATAGCGCTCGCAGAGGTCGATTTCCTCGTTCAGCGGCACCTGATTGCCAACATGATTTAGGCTGGCGCGAAACAGGGCCGACAGGTCTTCCACCACGGTTTCGGCCTGACGCGGATCGCTGTCGATCAGGCTGGCGATGATGTTCATGCTGTTGAAAAGAAAGTGCGGACGGATGCGGGACTGCAGGGCCTGGATGCGATGCAGCAGTTCCGACTGGCGTCGGGCAATCAGCATGGCCTGCAGGTAGAAATAGCGGATCACCAGACCACCAAAAATGGCCGCCACCACCACGTTGCGCAGTACTGCCTCGGCGAACACCAGCGTCCAGATGCTGTCGGCTTCCTGATACAGCAGGTACAGGCTGATTACGCTCATCAGCCAGGTATTCAGCGGAATCAGCAGGTAACTGATCACCACGGCCCGGGTCTGGGGCAGACGGCGCAGATAATCCCGCATCTGGCAAAGCAGGCCCGCGCTGGACAGGGCCACCCACTGCACGAACAGCGACACCAACCCCAGCTGCTGCCAGTCGAACGGGTAGAGCCCGCGGCTGACCAGCACGATCACGATGGACATGAGTTCGGCCACCAGCACCAGGAAAAACACCGGCTGGCGGGCGCACATGTCAGGCAGAAAGAAGGTTTCCTCGCCGTCCGGGGTGGTTGTGGTCTGATCCGATGCCATAGCGTTCCGTCTGCGATATAATCCGCGCCTCAATGAAGGTCAGTTCAGTATATGTCACTGACCGCATTCGGTTATTGCCAATCGCCCGCATTTTCTGGAATCCATCATGTCTGAACAGAATCCTTCCTCCGGCGCCGACAAACTCTGGGGTGGCCGTTTCACCGAAGCCACCGATGCCTTCGTCGAAGCCTTCACTGCGTCTGTTACCTTCGACAAGAAGATGGCCGAGCAGGACATCAACGGCTCCATCGCCCACGCCACCATGCTGGCGGAGGTCGGGGTTCTGACCCAGGCCGAGAAGCAGCAGATCATCGACGGACTGGAACAGATCCGCAGCGAGATCCGCGCCGGCACCTTCGAATGGAGCGTCAAGCTGGAAGACGTGCACATGAATATCGAAGCGCGCCTGACCGACCGCATCGGCATCACCGGCAAGAAGCTGCACACCGGCCGTTCCCGCAACGATCAGGTGGCCACCGACATCCGTCTGTACATGCGCGATGCCATCGATGTAATCCTGGCGGAAATCACCCGCCTGCAGACCGGCCTGGTGGATCTGGCGGAGCGCGAGGCGGACACCATCATGCCCGGCTTCACCCACCTGCAGACCGCCCAGCCGGTGACCTTTGGCCATCACATGAATGCCTGGAACGAAATGCTGTTTCGCGATTACGAGCGCCTGGTGGATTGCCGCAAGCGGGTCAACCGGATGCCGCTGGGCTCTGCCGCCCTGGCCGGCACCACCTACCCCATCGACCGCACCATCACGGCCCGTCTGCTGGGCTTTGAAGCGATCTGCGAAAATTCCCTGGATGGCGTGAGCGATCGTGACTTTGCCATCGAGTTTGCCGCCGCGTCCGCGCTGATCATGACCCACCTGTCACGCTTCTCGGAAGAACTGGTGCTGTGGGCCTCGGCACAGTTCAATTTTGTCGATCTGCCGGACCGTTTCTGCACCGGCTCATCGATCATGCCGCAGAAGAAAAATCCCGACGTTCCGGAACTGGTGCGCGGCAAGACCGGCCGCGTCAACGGCCATCTGATTTCCCTGCTCACCCTGATGAAATCCCAGTGTCTGGCGTACAACAAGGACAATCAGGAAGACAAGGAACCGCTGTTTGACACCGTGGAAACCGTGCTCAACTGCCTGCGTGCCTACGCCGACATGATGCCGGCACTGCAGGTGAAGAAAGACAACATGCGCGAAGCGGCGCGGCGTGGTTTTTCCACCGCCACCGATCTGGCGGATTATCTGGTGAAGAAAGGCGTGGCATTCCGGGATTCCCACGAAATCGTCGGCAAGGCGGTGGGTTACGGCGTGGCGCAGAAGAAGGATCTGGCGGAAATGTCGTTGCAGGAATTGCAGCAGTTCAGCCCGATCATCACCGATGACGTGTTTGCCGTGCTGACCCTGGAAGGCTCGGTGAACGCACGCAATCATCTGGGCGGCACCGCACCGGCGCAGGTGAAAGCGGCAGCGCAGCGGGCACGGGAAAAGCTGGCGCGGCGTAACTGACACTGCCGGCACGGAACCCTCCTCCCGCGCCAAGCGTCTGGAGCAAGGTATCAGCTTTCCAGCAACGGATACCTTGTTCCCGACCGTGGAGGTCGCCATGACCAACAAAGCCCTCTTCTCCATTATTGCCATCCTGCTGGCAGGCCTGCTGTCTGTCAGTATCATTCACGCACTGGACGACAGTGCCACCCCGTCAGCCACCGCGGATATCGGCAACCACGCTGGTAACGCTGGCGAAGAACCGGGCGGAAATCATCCACCACTTTGAAGTACCGCACGCTACGCGGGCGCAAAACTTTACACAGCGGTCCAATCGGCCTATTAGTGGGGCTTTACCGACAGGGATGCCCCTTTCATGCCGACATTCCGGTTTCATCACATGCTGTCACGCAACTACATCATTTTCGTGGTCCTGCTGTGCTCGCTGGCGTCCTATCTGTGTTACACCCTGATTGCCAGCCGCGCATCGGTCGACCGCCGCGACAGTCTGGTGTCCAAAACCTACCAGGTCATCAATATCGCCGAACAGACCACTGCGCTGCTGGAAGGCATGCTTGCCGCGCAACGGGGT
The DNA here is from genome assembly GCA_041395845.1 of Gammaproteobacteria bacterium. Classification (GTDB taxonomy): domain Bacteria; phylum Pseudomonadota; class Gammaproteobacteria; order Pseudomonadales; family Ketobacteraceae; genus Ch67. Next base: position 55,588 of record JAWKZS010000024.1, on the reverse strand, counting down.
TACATCCTGTCCGGTGACGAACGTTTTCTGGAAAAGTACGACCACAAAAAATCCACGGTTTCCGAACAGCTCGCCCAGCTCACCGAACTCACCAGCAAGAACCAAACCCAGCAAAGCCGGCTGGATGAAGCCCGCACCTATTTTGTGATGTTCGCCAACCAGCTGGAGGAACGCGCAGCGCGCTTTCACCCCCAGGCGGTGATCGGCCCATCCGACGATGTCACCGTGATCGACAATCTGCGGGAAAATCTTGCCCGCATCAGCGACGCCATTCTGGCCGAGGAATACGCGCTGCTGGAACGGCGCATCAACACGCTGGAACGGGAAAAACAGAATTATGTGGATACCCTGCTGGTGGGCATCATCGTCGGCACGGTGTTGCTGCTGGTGCTCAATGCCTTCCTGCTGTCGGCCCATCAGGGCCGCACCCAGGCGGAAGCCTCACTGAAAGAGTCCGAGGAACGTTTTGCACTGGCAGTGGATGGTACCCAGGACGGGATTTTCGACTGGGATCTGCCGACGCAGCGGCTGTACTGCTCCGATCAGTTTTTCCGCCTGCTGGGAGTCGACAAACCGGCCAACTACCGTGTCGAGCAGTTTGTCGATCAGGTTCATCTGGACGACCGCAGCAATGTGTGGGCATCCGTGGCGGCGCTCGAGGCCAGCGACAAGCCCGAATACCACGCGGAATTCCGCATGCGTCATCAATCCGGGCGCTGGATCTGGATACAGGCGCGGGGCAAGATTCTCTATGACCGGCAGCACAAACCGGTGCGCATCGTCGGCGCTCATACCGATATCAGCGAGATCGTGCGCAGCAACGAAAAACTGCAGGCCGAAAAAGAGCTGGCACAAAAGGCCAACCGGGCCAAGAGTGAATTCCTGGCGCACATGAGTCACGAGATCCGCACGCCACTGACCGCCATCAGCGGTATCGCCGAAATCCTGCAACGGCAAAGCCAATCCCTGAATGAGCGCCAGCAGAAAATGGTGCATACACTCACCTTGAGTTCCGCTGCACTCAAGGATCTGATCAACGATGTGCTGGATTTTTCCAGGATCGAAAGCGGTGAAGTTGAGTTGCAAACGCAGAACTTCAACCTTGGCCAGCTGTTCGAAGAACTGGTCAGCATGATGGCACTGCGGGCCAACGAGAAGGGCATCAGCTTTCTGTGCGACTACAGCGAGATCAGGGATCACCATTATCGTGGTGACCGCGCCCGCATCCGTCAGATCTGCGTCAACCTGATCAGCAACGCCATCAAATTCACCGACCAGGGCAAGGTCAGCGTGCATGCCTGGTTCGAAGAGCGCAACGGTGCAACGTTCCTGCGCGTCGATGTGGCGGACACCGGTATCGGCATCAGCGCCGACGATTTCGAACTGATTTTCGAACGCTTCAAGCAGGTCAACTCATCGGAATCCCGCAAATACGGTGGCAGCGGCCTGGGTCTGGCCATTTCGCGCAATCTGGCACAACTGATGGGCGGCACCATCGTGGTCAGCAGCACCCCGGGTGCGGGTTCCACGTTCTCGCTGCTGCTGCCCCAAACGCTGCCCATGACCGCATCGGAACCGCGGGACGATATCGCGCCGGCAGCGGATCTGCACCATCGCATCCGTGCCGTGATTACCGACGACACCCGCATTCTGCTGGTGGAAGACTACAGCGGCAACATCGTGCTGGTGGGCTATCTGCTGGAGGAACTGGGAATTCCCTATGACGTTGCCACCACCGGCGTGATGGCGCTGGATCTGTGGCAAGACCGTCACTACGATCTGATCCTGATGGATATCCAGATGCCGGAAATGGATGGCTACACCGCCACCCGCTCCATTCGCCAGCAGGAGCAGGATCAGCAGCGGCCCCGCACACCCATCATCGGCATGACGGCACATGCACTGATGGGCGACAAGGATCAATGTATCGACGCCGGAATGGATGCCTACCTGCCCAAACCCATCGTTGAAGCAGACCTGCAGCGGCAGCTGCTGACCTGGTTGAGCGTGTCCGGCCAGCAGCAATCTGCATGAAGCCGAGACGCTTACGCCTGCAGAAAAGCTTCGCCGCTACCGGACATCAGCGCACTAGTCTTCACCTGCAACACATCCTGCAGCGCTGCGCGGGCACGGGACAGTCGTGAACGCACGGTGCCCACCGGAACCCCCAACTCATCGGCCACATCTGCGTAAGCCAGGCCATCAATGCACACCCGCTGCAGAATATCCTGATGCTCGGGCGACAGCGCACTCACTGCTTTCAGCACCAGTGCCAGTTCCATGCTGTTTTCCTGCGTTGCATCCACACTCATCTGATCGATATATACCTGCGGATCGTGCTGGGTATCAAAGCGGACACGCTGGCGATACTGACTGACAAAAGTGTTGTACAGAATGCGGGAAGTCCAGCCAAAAACATGGGTGCCGCGCTGGAATGAATCAGCATGCTCCAGCGATTTGAGCAGGGTCGCCTGCAACAGATCATCGGCGTCGCTGCTGTTGCGTGTCAGTTTCATTGCAAAGCGTTTCAGACTGTTCATCTCACGTACCAGTTCTTGCTGCGTCAACATGTGGTTCTCCTTCCATGCAGGTTTGCGCTTGCGATGGAACCAGACTACGCCGCACACGTAACGGGCCTTTGTCGCCAACGTTTCAGGCAGTCAAAAAATTGTTTCAGGAATGTAACATTGCCGCTATAGTGTGCGGGTTCAGACCCATGACCCACCGGACAAGGACTGATTCTGTGCACAAGGGCACCATTCTGAGTGTTGAAGACGACGAGCATCTGCAATTCGTGCTTGGCGAATATCTCACGGATGACGGCTATCACGTGCTGTTCGCCAACGATTTCAAATCCGCCCAGGCCCAACTCGCCAATACCGCCATCAACGTAGTGCTGCTGGATCTGGTACTACCCGATGGCGACGGCCTGAGCCTGATTCCCGCGCTCAAATCCAGCTGCAATGCCGGCATCATCGTGATTTCGGGAAAGGATGACACCACCGAGAAAGTGGTGTGCCTGGAAATGGGCGCCGATGATTATCTGACAAAACCGTTCGAGATGCGGGAAATGTCCGCCCGGATCAAAGCGGTGATGCGCCGGCTGGAACCGGCAACGCAGATGGCACCGCCCCAGACGACGCCCGCTGACCGCCTGCGTCTTCCCAATGGCTGGATTCTCGATCTGTCCCGCTATCAGCTATTCGACGACCAATCCCGTTCCGCCGATCTCACCACCGGCGAATTCAAACTGCTGAACGTGCTTGTGCAATCGGCCAACCGGGTGCTGAGCCGGGAACAGTTATTCGAACTGACACGGGAAGGCAACGCCAGTTTCGATGTTTATGATCGTGCCATCGACATCCAGATTGCACGCCTGCGTAAAAAAATCGGCGACACCACCAAACCACCCCAGATCATTCGCACGGTGCGCGGCGTCGGCTATATGCTGTGCGGGCAGATCGAGCCCGCCTGACCGCTGCCCGGCATTCACATCCAATTTTTTTCGGAACCCTTCCTGCGTTGCAACGTTTGCCTGTTGAAACCCACGCAAACAGACACAACGAGGAAGACGCCATGAAAAACTCAACGCCCTTCATCAAGAAAATGTCCCTGATCACCGTGGTTTCCGGCGCGCTGCTGGTACCGGCGCTGCACACTTACGCCGATACTGCACAGCAGAAATCCGGCACCATGGAATCGGTGAAAGCCGACATGAAAGAAGGCTGGAAGGAAGGCATGATTGAAGGTGCTTATCTGTTCAACACGAACCTCAATCCGCTGGATATCGATGTGGAAGTGCACGGCTCCAAAGCCATTCTCAAGGGCTATGTGGATTCCGACGTCACCAAATCACTGGCCAGGGAAATCGCCATCAGCATCGACGGTGTTGATGAGGTGGACAACCAGCTGCAGGTGAACGCCGAGAAAGCCAACGACAAACAGCAGGCCCAACAGGGACTGATGGCCAACATTTCAGACACCACCATTACTGTGAAGGTGAAATCGAAACTGCTGGCCAATTCTGAAGTGAGCGGCCTGAACATCGATGTGGACACCGACAACAAGGAAGTAACCCTGAACGGCAAGGTCAACACCGAAGCAGAGCGCGATCTGGTGTATTACATCACCCGCAACACCGAAGGTGTCCGCGATGTTCACAACAACCTGAAAGTGGAAGGTAACAGCTAACGCCGCCAACACCGCGCTCCGGATTGCTTCCGGAGCGCCTTTTCCGAATCCCGATGCGCACACCGACTCCGCTGCGCATGCCATACAGAGGATGTCATCATGAACCCGACCATGAAACTGCTGGGCATTCTGACCCTGCCCGCCGCACTGGCTTTTACCACCCTGAACGCACGGGCCGACAGCGCCGGTTCCGCCACTGCCGACGACCGCACTACCGGGCTGTTCATCGGTGGGCATTACGGCCGCTTCAGCAGCGACAGCGAGACCTTCGACGAAGACAATGATTTCTATGATGTGGTGATCGGTGGTTTGATCACGCCGTACTTCGGTGTCGAGGCCGGCTATTCCGATTTTGGCAAACTGGAAGGTGACTTTGCCGAAGTGGATCTGACCGGTTACAGCCTGGCGGGGTTGCTCCGTCTGCCCATTGGGAATGCCGTCGGGCTTTACGCCAAGGCCGGCCAGTTCTGGTGGCGTTCCGACATCAATGTGGAAGTATTGGGGCAACGCTATGCCACCGACATTACCGGTAACGAACCGTTCTACGGCGTTGGCATGGACTTTTTCGTCACCGATAACGTTGCCATTGATGTGGAATATCTGCGCTATCAGGTGGATCTGGAGGATTCATCGTTGCCGGATGCCATTGACGACTATGAAACGGACATCGACACCGCCAAGGTCGGTGCCAAACTCTACTTCTGACGCTTTGCCGCCGCTGCCAGTCACCGCAATCAACCGCTGGCAGCGGTGGCACCTGTTCTCAATCCGAAAACGCCGAACGCTCCTCGCCGGAACTGGCAGCGTCATTGTCCGCCACGCTGATCAGCACCTTGTCCACCCGGTTGCCGTCCATGTCCACCACTTCGAAACGCAGATGCTGCACGGTGAAGACATCACCGGTGCGCGGCATGCGATCGAGGAACGAAAGAATGAAACCGCCCAGACTGTGATAGCCGGCACGCTCTTCGTCCGGCAGTTTGCGCAGGGAGAATTTGTCTTTCAGGGATGCAATGTCCACCTGGCCATCCACCAGCCAGGAACCGTCTTCGCGGGCCACGAAATCCGGTTCGTAGTCTTCGTCCGCCGACGCCAGATCACCGATGATGGCCATCATGATGTCCGCCATGGTCACCAGCCCGGCAGTCTGGCCTTGATGATCCAGCACGACAGCCAGCTTGGCATTGGATTCCCGGAATGCTTCCAGCAATTCCAGCACGGTAGTATCCACCGAAATCTGCAACGCCGGATGCAGTAACGTGCGCAGATCGGCGATGCCGGTACCCATGCACGCGCCCAGCACTTCCTTGGCGGACAGTATGCCCTCTACCTTCGCGATACCGCCGCTGCATACCGGCAACCAGGAATGGGAGCCATCGCGGATTTTCGCCAGATTCACTGCGTCGCCATCTTCCAGATCAAGGTAATACAGATCCTCGCGCAGGGTCATGATGTTGCCCACCCGCTTGTCATCCAGGCGCAGTACATTCTGCACCAGATCCTGCTCGGAACGTTCCAGCTCGCCGGACTCGGCACCCATGCGCACCAGCGTGTGGATTTCTTCTTCGATCAGGCTGTCGGTCGCTGACGGCCGAATGCGGAACAGCCGCACCACGAGTTCGGTGGATACGCTCAACAGCCACACCAATGGACGGGCTCCCTGGGCCAGCAGATCCATCGGCCGCGCCACGAATCGGGCGATGCGCTCCGGGTTGATCAGGGCAATCCGTTTGGGTACCAGTTCCCCCAGAATCAGAGAGGCATAGGTGACCATGATCACCATCAGTGCCCAGGCCAGGCCGGTGGCAATCGGACGGGTGAGTTCATGGGAAGCAAACCAGGCCTCCAGACCGCGCACAAACGACGCTTCACCCATGGCAATGGTACCCACCAGAATGCCCACCAGGGTGATCCCCACCTGAATGGTGGACAGGAAGCGGGTGGGCTCGGTGGCCAACTGCAACGCCTTGGCCGCACCGGCATCACCGCCATCCGCGGCCCGTTGCAGCCGGCCGCGCCGGGCCGAAACAATGGCGATTTCCGACATGGCAAACACGCCATTCAGCAGAATCAGTCCCAGAATGATCAGAATATCCATGCACACTGCCCGATAAAATACGATGGGCCGAGCATACCCGAAAGCCCGCCCGCTTTCATTGGCAGGGCCCGATGCATTCCAGACCGATTGCAGCGATACTGTCTGCATTCCCGTGACACCGGACCACCACATGCACCCTCACCCTCACCATCACCATCACCATCACGACAGCGCCTCAGAGCGGATCGGCTGGGCCTTTTTCCTCAACCTGTTCTTCACCATCGTGGAATTCATCGGCGGCTGGCTCACCAACAGTTCGGCCATCATGGCCGACGCCGTGCACGACCTGGGCGACAGCCTGTCCATCGGTACCGCCTGGGTGCTGAACAAGCTGGGCAATCGCCAGGCCACGCGGCATTTCACTTATGGCTATCGCCGCCTGTCACTGTTCGGCGCGCTGTTCAACGGCCTGGTGCTGCTGGTGGGTTCCGCCTGGGTGCTGGCCGACGCCATTCCCAAGCTGTTTGCACCGGAAATGCCGGTGGCCGAAGGCATGCTGGCCCTTGCCATCCTTGGAATTGCGGTCAACGGTTATGCCGCCTATCGGCTGAGCGGGGGGCATTCCCTCAACGAGAAAGTGCTGAACTGGCATCTGCTGGAAGACGTGCTGGGCTGGGTCGCGGTGCTGATCGTGTCGATCGTATTGCTGTTTGTGGAATGGCCGATCCTCGACCCGATCCTGTCGATTCTGTTCACGCTGTTCATTCTGTACAACGTGGCGCGCAATCTGTGGGCAACGCTGAATCTGTTTGCCCAATCCACCCCCAGTCCGGCGCTGCACAAAGCAGTGCACAGCAAACTGACGGCACTGGAAACCGTACGCGATGTGCATCACCTGCATCTGTGGTCACTGGATGGCGAGCACCACGTGCTGACGGCACATCTGGTACTGACCCGCGAACTCGATGGACCGCAACAGCGAAAAATGAAACAGCATGTGGCCGAGGCACTGGAAGAATTTGAGCTGACCCACACCACCATCGAACTGGAATTTCCCGATGAAACCTGCCGGGATCAGTCACACCATCATCACGGACATTCAGATGGTGGTGCTGGCAAAGAATGAGATCAGGTATTTGTCGCTGATGTCGCGCTCGGTGAGCGGTGCAGCCAGGTTGATGTGAAAGATGTGATCCGGCCGCGCCTTGGAAGAATTGATGCGCAGCCCGACACCGATGTCATATAGCACCGCGTCGCTCTGTTCCAGGGTGGGCCGGGATTCCCAGGCCCGCCCTGCCTCGAAAAACACGGCCGAACCGATGCGAAACAGATTGAATGGATGCACATCGAAGAAATGCCGGTGTTCGATATTCAGTACGGCGTAGCGATCGCCGCGCTGGGTATCCTTTTCATAACCGCGCAGCACCTCACCGCCGCCGATGGTGAACATGTCGCCCACCTCCAGCCCGTTGCCACCCTGATACTGGAACTGCACATGCCAGCGATTCAGATCATCGATAAAATGATCGTAGATGCCGGTGTAACCCCAGGTTGAATCTTCCTGCTCACCCGTATCACGATTGCGGGCGAGATTCAGATACACACTGTTGCGCATCGCATGATTCTTGCCGAAGCTGCTGGTGCGCTGCCAGTTGATCATGGTGATCCAGCGGTTTTCGGTGGACCCCAGGGCGCTGCTGGTGGCACCGATCCTGATGGCATACTGGGTGCCCAGGTTGATGTCTTCGTTACGGAATAACTGGTACAGATTGGACGTGGTCCAGTAGCGATATTCCACCGAATCAAATTCGATCCACGGATAGGCAATGATCTGATCCTGCGGCAACGGGTCGGTGTAACCTTCCCGCTGATTGTCGTAATTGTCCCGCTCCCGCGTAATACCGACACTGCCGCGCCACACCAGATTATCCTGCAGCCGCAGCAGCGCACCCCCGAACACTTCCATGTTTTCGCTGTGCTGATCGTATTCATTCGATGTGACATCAGCCGTGCTGATCTCCTGCTCGATATCGTACGTTTCATACAGTGCACCAGCGGACCAGGGTGTATCGATGGCATAGAACGGACGGCTCAGGGCAATGCGGTCGGAACTGCCGTCATTGTTATCCACGTGCTCGAGGTCCAGCGCTGTGTGACCATCCCAGACGTGATCCGAACTGAAGCTGATGCCAACACCCTTGCGCTCGTCATCGGCCTTGTACATCAGCGATACGGCATGACCATAACCGAGAATGTTCTTGTCGCTGATACCGAAACCCTTGCTGTTTTCACCGCCAGTGCGACTGAACGACACCGTTGGCTGCAAGGTCCACACATCCCGCACCACCACCAGCAGATCCACCGAATCGGCACACACCCGCGCCGGCAGGATCATGGCGTCATACAGATAACCGGCACCCCGCAGGATGCGCTCGCTTTCACGTACCTGCTCGACATCCAGCGGATCATTTTCATGCACCAGCACCTGGCGCTTGAGTGGACTGGTTTTGGTCAGGATATGCAGCCAGTTCACTGCACGATACAGCGCATTGTCTTCGTCGGGATCGTCGGGATTGAAAATGGGCAGCGCGACGTACTGGATCGAACCAATGCGACGTCCTTCGTAGTCTTTGAAATTGACCGTACGGCGGGTCTCGATGAATTCATACAGACGCGGATCGCCTTCCGCAAAGAGAATCTGGCAGCCGTCGGACGCGGCGGGCAGCTGCCCGTCTGCCGCCAGCACCCGGGCCGACAGCAACACCGACAGAACAACGAGAAAACGGGAGATCAAGCGGGCCACAGCAGCACAACAGCCATTCGGGACATTTGATCTGAGTCTAGCAGGCAGCTGCCGGTTTGAGCAGGCGCCTGCGCGGTTTTGAAACGCGGTCTGCTTCACAGGTCCTGCAGGAAGAGTTGATAGATCGCAATGGGAAACATGCCGCTGATACCCACAAAAACTGAAAACCAGATGTGACCGAAGCGGGATTTGATCGACCGCTCCAGATTGAACAGCAGCAGAAAGTACAACAAGAAGATGAACAGATACAGGCGCTTGTTGATCAGGCCTACTACCACCAGTACCAGAATGGACACCAGGGTATAGCCGAGGGATATCAGCCAGCGGTCACGCTCCCAGGCATCGACGTGACGGGCAGCCCACCAGGAAGACAAGGCAATGAAAAAGACAGTGAAGATTGAAGCGATATCCATGCGGCAATGGTCTTCCAGCGAATTAGATCGAGATAACGGTCTGGGGAATTCCGTGGCGGGCAGGTCTATACTGGGATATTACGCTTTTCCCTGTGATCCGCTTACATGAAAGATACTATCGCCCGCGACTCCCGTCACATGCTGATTTTGGCACCAGATCCCGCCAGGGTAGCGCAATACCAGCACATTATCCCCGAGGCCACGGTCATAGATGCTCGCACCCTATCAGATGACACCGCCTCGGCAGCGTGGCTGAGCACTCAGGACAACCGCTGGCCTTTTCGCAACACCATCATCGTGAATCGCCCCCCGCTGGACGTTGCTGAAACCGTGCGACGCCTGCGCTCGACCCCCATGGGCCGCGATCTCTACATCGCTGTACTCACCCCACCGGACATCCCCTTCAACCCTGACACGCAGCTGGATGTGGACGACCAGGTGGATCTGCCTGACAGTGAATCCATCCCTGCCGTATTAAGGACTGCGCAGCTGCGCTACGAGCGCAACATGGCGCTGCGGGAAAAATTCCTGCAAGCCACCCGCACCGCTCGCAACGCTATGGCTTCGGCCGCCGCCTATGGTTCCCTGATCCATTTCTTTGACACCAGCGAACAGTGCCAGAACCTGGAAGAACTCGCCGATCTGGTACAGACCTTTCTCGACGAGAAGAAACTCAGCGCCACCATCTGCATTCGTACCGGCGAACGCCAGATATACCGCCCTGCCCGGCAACCTTCTGCATCGCGGCGTTATCTGCTGGATCAGCTGGCTACCGCCGGACGGCGCATGGTATCCGTTGAACGGATACTGGGACTGCATATCGATCATGTCACCTTGCTGATCGCAAACTGTCCGGTCGAAGACGCAGAAGGCTTCGGCCAGCTCAAGGACAGCCTCGCGCATTTCGGCACCCTGCGGAATCCCGGATCAAGCAGATTCTGGTGAAAGAACAGATTGCACGGCAACACGAGGGAAGTCCTCTCGATCATGCAGCTGATCCGCACCGCTGCGAGCGAGTCAACCAGCGAAAGTCAAGCGCATCATGCTGAGACTGGGTGCGACATTGAACTGGCCGCCCACACAGCTGACATGAACATCGAGGAAGAGCGCCAGCTACTCGAACTGGCCGGCAATGCCGCCGACAGCCTGGATCAGCTGCAGGAAAACGATAGCCTGATCGAGGATCACTTCCTGTCGCTGATTGGGTCGATCACGTCACTGATGCATCTGGTGTCCGAACAGGCCAGGGAAGAGACTGGCGACAGCGTGGAACTGTTCTGAACCGGCCCGCCGGGGTGGGTGCTGGTGGGGGCCATGGATGATATAATGCCGCCCGCCGCTCGGGGGCAACCCCACCAAGGCCGTTCTAGTATCGTTTTACGAGGAATTCACCGCATGTCACAAGCGCTGGTCAGCATTATCATGGGCTCCCGCTCCGATTGGCCCACCCTTCAGCAGGCCCTGGGGCCGCTGAAGGATCTGGGCGTGACCTACGAGACCAAGGTGGTGTCGGCCCACCGCACCCCCCAGCGCCTGGTCGAGTTTGCCACCCAGGCCGCCGGCCGTGGTATCAAGGTGATCATTGCCGGGGCCGGCGGCGCCGCCCATTTGCCGGGTATGACCGCCGCCATGACCCATCTGCCGGTGATCGCGGTGCCGGTCTCCAGCAAGCAGCTCAACGGCCTCGACAGCCTGCTGTCCATCGTGCAGATGCCCAAGGGCGTGGCGGTGGCGACCCAGGCCATCGGGGAATCCGGCGCGTTCAACGCCGGCCTGCTGGCCGCCCAGATCCTGGCCCTGCAGGACGCTGACCTGAGCGCCCGCCTGCAGGCCTGGCGCAAGGCCCAAACCGACGCCGTGGCCGAAGAGGTAGAATAAATGCGGGTTGCAATCCTCGGCTGCGGCCAGCTGGCCCGCATGCTGGCGCTGGCCAGCTGGCCTCTGAACGTACGCTTTGCCTTTCTGATCGAACCCGGCGAGAACACCGACTGCGTGCAGGGCCTGGGCACCATTGTGGAGCGTGCGCCCGGCGCCGATCCCGGCCAGCTGTACGAAGCCCTGGGCCGCCCGGATGTGATCACGGTGGAAAAGGAAGCCGTGGACACCCAGCTGCTGCAGGCGCTGTCGGCCTACTGCGCGATTCATCCCAATGCCACCGCCGTGTACGAATCCCAGAACCGCCGCCGGGAAAAAATGCGTCTCGACGCCCTCGGCATTCCGTCCACGCCCCATGCGTTTGCCAGCGATGCTGCCAGCCTGTGGGCAGCGGCGGACAAGCTGGGTTACCCGCTGGTGGTGAAGGCTGCTGAACACGGCTACGACGGCAAGAACCAGTGGCGCCTTGCGGACAGCGCGGCGCTGGAAGCCTTCCTGCAGCAGCAACCGCAGGGTGACTGGGTGGTGGAAGCCTTTATCCGCTTCCAGTGCGAAGTGTCCCTGCTGGCCGCGCGCAGCGCCACCGGCGAAGTGCGCCTGTATCCCGCCGTACTGAATCACCACGTGCACGGCATTCTGCGTTCATCCATCGCGCCGGCACAGGGCGTTGAACCCGCCTGGATCAGCCGCATGCAGGATCACCTGATCCGCCTGCTGGAGCACTGGCAGTACGTCGGCATGATCGCGATGGAATGTTTCGTGATTGACGGCGGCCTGGTCGTGAATGAACTGGCACCGCGGGTACACAACAGCGGCCACTGGACCCAGCAGGCAGCCGTTACCTGTCAGTTTGAAAATCACGTCCGCGCCATTCTCGGTTTGCCCCTGGGCAACACCGACACAGCTGTCACCGGTGCCATGCTCAACCTGATCGGTGTGGAAGCCACACCGCAACAGGCGCTGAGTGCACACACCACCCTGCACTGGTATAACAAGACCGTGCGCCCGGGTCGCAAGGTGGGCCACATCAATATCCGCCACCCCGAACCGGAAAAAGTACTGGCCATCCTGCAACAGCTGGAGCAGCAGTTTTATCCTGCCGGCTGATCCGCGAAAAATATTTTTCCAGCGTCCTTCCTTGACTCTCTGAAACTCTGTGCAGGTTCGTATCCAGATGACGAACCTGCACAATTCCTTCGTCGCGTTATTGCATTTTTTTACGTTTCTCAACGGCTCCTGTCAGGGGCATTTTTCCCGCACATTGCAAGCGCAAAAACTTCTGCTAAGCTTTTGCCAGAATGCCTACTGTTTCACAAATAACGGAATATGTCAGGGGCTGTGCACGGACGCGATCATTGGTAGAGGATGGAGATTGATGAGCGTGTTGCGTTGGCTGGTGGTAGTTACAGGTTTGATGTTGGGTGCGTCTCAACTGGCAGTTGCCGGTGGAACGTATTACACGGATACAGATAACGAAAACAATGCGGGGACGGGTGTCGCCGACAACGATATGGACGTCACGGTGAGCCGGGGCGCGGGAATTCATCCGATTGAATTCAATATCGATGTCAACGGACCGCTCCCGACCACATCGGCATTCCTCACCATTCGCGCCAATGACGTGGACGAAGAACAGGGCGAGATTGACGACGTCTATTTCAACGGCCAGTTCATCGGCTACCTCGGCGGTGCCAACAACGTACAGAGCACCACCGCATTCGAAATTCCTGTTGGTCTGGTGCAATCCGGCAACAACCTGGTGCAGGTATTCGTCGACCGCAACAATGCGGGCTGGGTCGTAACCGTCTACTGGGGCCAGCTGGTGATCGATGGTGGTGCGGCCGATCGCGCCAATACCACCAGTGTTGAAATCACCGGCTACACCATCAATGCCGGCACCATCACGATAAACACGTCGGCACAGATCGCCGTTGCCCAGACCGCAACCTACCGGGTGGATCTGAACCTGATTGATCCCAATGGCAACAACTCCAGTGTCATTACCGAAACCATCAATGCCACTGCCGGCGACAACCTCACTCGTACCTACGCACCAACCTATCCGTTGAACGGCGGCTCTGGTACCTACACCATTCAGGCCCAGCTTTTCTACATCGACACGGACAATGGCAGCTTCCCGATCCAGCAGGACGTGGAAACCATTTCATTCGAACATGTGCAGAATGTCGGGCCGCAATTGCCAGCAGCGGGTTCGACCACCACCATCAGCGCCAGTCCGACCAGCATCACCGCCGACGGTAGCAGCACATCGACCATCACCGTTCAGGCCAAGGATGCTACCAGTACGAATATTTCCAGCGGTGGCGATACCGTTGTGCTGAACACCAGCTCGGGATCACTGGGATCGGTAACGGATAACGGGGACGGCACCTACTCTGCAACCTTCACTGCGGCAGCCACCGCTGGCACCGCTACCATTACCGGTACCATCAACGGCAACGCCATCACCGATGACGCAACCGTAGCAATGGTACCCGGCGCCGCCGCAACCGGAACCAGCACCGTTAGCACCGTAGCGGCATCGCTGACCGCCGATGGCACCAGCACCACTACAGTGACGGTGCAATTGATCGATGCCAACGGCAACAACCTGACCAGTGGCGGCGACACCGTGGTGATCAGCACCACCAGCGGAAGTGTTGGCAGCGTCACCGATAATGGCGACGGCACCTACTCTGCAGTCCTGACGGCCGCCACCACCGCAGGAACCGCCACTGTCAGCGCAAGTGTGAATGCTGCGCCGATTACCGATACGGCGCAGGTCAGCTTTGTTCCTGGGGCAGCCGCCGCCGGTACCACGCAGATCACCTCTGCCGCCGCCAGCATCGTCGCCAACGGCATCAGCGCCACCACCATCACGGTGCAGGTCGTCGATGCCAACGGCAACAGCCTGACCAGCGGTGGCGACACCGTCGTACTGAACAGCACTGCTGGCAGCCTGGGCAGCGTGACTGACAATGGCAACGGCAGCTATTCCGCCACCCTGACGTCTTCCGTCACGGCTGGCACCGCCACTGTCACCGGTACCGTCAACAGCAATGCGATCACCGATAATGCTGTCGTGAGTTTTGTGCCGGGTGCTGCGGCCGGTGCCACCAGCACCATCAGCACGTCCAGCGCCAGTATTGTTGCTGATGGTGTCACCACTGCCGCTATCACCGTGCAACTGATCGATGCCAATGGCAACAGCCTGGCCAGCGGCGGCGACACCGTCGTATTGAACACCACTGCCGGCAGCCTGGGCAGCGTGACTGACAATGGTAACGGCACTTACTCTGCGACGCTGACGTCATCCGTAACAGCCGGCACTGCCACTGTCACCGGCACCGTCAACGCCAATGCGATTACCGACAATGCCATCGTGAGTTTTGTACCGGGTGCAGCCGCCGGCGCGACCAGCACGATCAGCACGTCCAGCACCAGCATCGTGGCCGATGGTGTCACCACTGCCACCATCACCGTGCAACTGATCGATGCCAATGGCAACAGCCTGGCCAGCGGCGGCGACACCGTTGTGCTGAACACCACTGCCGGCAGCCTGGGCAGCGTAACCGACAATGGCAACGGCACTTATTCCGCCACCCTGACCTCATCCGTCACGGCTGGCACCACCACTGTCACCGGTACCGTCAACAGCAATGCGATCACCGATAATGCTGTCGTGAGTTTTGTGCCGGGTGCTGCCGCCGGTGCCACCAGCACCATCAGCACCTCCAGCGCCAGTATTGTTGCTGATGGAGTCACCACTGCCACCATCACCGTGCAACTGATCGATGCCAACGGCAACAGTCTGACCAGCGGTGGCGACACCGTGGTACTCAACACCACTGCTGGCACGCTGGGCAGCGTGACTGACAATGGCAACGGCACTTATTCCGCCACCCTGACCTCATCCGTCACGGCTGGCACCGCCACTGTCACCGGCACCGTCAACAGCAATGCGATCACCGATAATGCTGTCGTGACGTTTGTGCCGGGTGCTGCCAACACAGGCACGAGCACAGTGAGCGCAAGTCCGTCCACCCTGATTGCCGACGGCGTCAATACCGCGTCGATTTCGGTGCAGTTGCGTGACAGCAACGGCAACCTGCTCACCAGCGGTGGCGACACCGTTGCCCTGAGCGTAACTGTTGGCAGCGTGGGCAGCGTTACCGATAACGGCAATGGCACTTACTCGGCGACGTACACCACACCGGCAAACCTGGGCGCCGTAAGCCTGACTGCCACCGTTCGCCTGACCCTGAACAGCGTACTGGGCGACAGCGACAGCATCACCCTGAATCGCAATCCGGCGGGTGACGAAGACGGCGATGGCATTCCTAACGACCAGGAAGGCACCACCGAAGACGCTGACAATGACGGCATTCCCGATTACCTGGACACTGATTCCGACAACGACGGCATCCCTGATATCGACGAATCCAATAGCGACAGCGACAACGACGGCCTGCCGGATTATCTGGACCCGGATTCGGATAACGACGGCATTCCCGATGCGGTGGAATCCATCGCCGATACCGACAACGACGGCATCCCTGATTACCTGGATCTGGATTCCGACAACGACGGCATTCCCGACATTCTGGAAAGCGGCAACAGCGGCAATGACACCGACGGTGACGGTATTGACGACAGCTTCGACGTCGACCAGACCGGCGGCACCGATGCCAATAACGATGGCATCGACGACGCCACGGCACCGGCAGACACCGACAACGATGGCACCCCGGATTTCCTCGACAGCGACAGTGATGGTGATGGCATCGATGACAGCGCCGAAAGTGGTGCCTCCGGTTCCGACAGCGATGGCGACGGCATCGATGACAGCTTCGACGTCGACCAGACCGGTGGCACCGACAGCAACGGTGACGGTATCGATGACACTGCCACCACCCAGGACAGTGACAACGATGGTATCGCCGACTACCTGGATACCGACAGTGATGGCGACGGCGTTGAAGACGATATCGAAGGCACCAGCGACACCGACAATGACGGCATCCCCGATTACGTCGACAACAGCAGTGACGAAGATGGTGATGGCCTTCCCGATGCACTGGAATCCACCCTGGACTCTGATGGTGACGGCATCATCGACGCACTCGACAGCGACAGCGATAACGATGGCATTCCCGATATCATCGAAGCGCTGCTGAACGGCTCCGATACGGATGGTGACGGCATCATCGATGAGTTCGATGTCGATCAGACTGGCGGCACCGACAGCAACGGCGATGGCGTGGACGACGACGCTGCCCTGCGCGACACCGACAATGACGGCATCGCCGACGTGTACGATGCTGACAGCGACGGTGACGGCATTCCCGACTCCGTGGAAGCCGGCCTGAGCGGCAATGACAGCGATAACGACGGCATCGATGACGTGATGGATGTCGACGCAACCGGCGGCACCGACAGCAACAACGATGGCATTGACGATGACTGGTCATTGCCGGATACCGATGGCGATGGTACAGCCGACATGCTGGACCTCGACAGCGACAATGACGGCGTCAGCGACACCGCCGAATCCGTCCTGATCACCAGCGACAGCGATGGCGACGGCATCGATGACGTGTTTGACGTCGACAGCACCGGCGGCAGCGACAGCAACAACGATGGAATCGATGATGCCGTGGCAGCCCGCGACACCGATGCGGATGGCATTCCTGACTACCGCGATCTGGACGCTGACGACGACGGCCTGCTGGACGTTGAAGAAGCTGGCTTGCTCGACAGCAACAGCGACGGCATTGCCGACGACGGCCAGTCCCTGGTGGACAGCCCGCTGGATACCGACAGCGACGGCGAGCCCGATCTGCGTGATCTGGACAGCGACGATGACGGCATCTACGACGTGCAGCAACGTTTCGCGGACTGGGATCAGAACAACGACGGCATGATCGACCGCAGTCTCGACAGCGACGGTGACGGCATCGACGACAGCATCGACGGCGACAACGGCGTCTGGGGTTCGCAGGCAGATACCGATGGTGACGGCATTCCCGCCAACGTCGACACCGATGACGACAACGATGGCGTGCCGGACAGCGAAGAAGGTGACGGCGACACCGATCGTGACGGCATCATTGATCGGCTTGATGACGACAGCGACAACGACGGCATCCCTGATGGCGATGAAAATGGCGACTTCAACGGTGACGGTATCAATGATCGCCTGCAGAAGCCCGGCAAGGTCAAAACTGCCCTCAAGGGTAGTGGCAGTCTGGATGGTCTGACCCTGATGTTGCTGGCGCTCCTCGGCCTCGCCAGCCTGCTGCGGCGCCAGCGCGCACTGGGCGTGCTGCTGACGGCGCTGGCAGCCAACACCCAGGCCGCCGAGCCCTGCGCTGCGACCGATGCGGTGCAGTATCAAGCCAGCTGCTGGTACGGCTCGTTTGGTCTGGGCAGCACTCGCCTGGAACCGGATGAAGCCGACAGCGGCTGGTCGGTAACCGACAAGAGCGACGACGGCTTCAAGCTGGCGATTGGCTATCGACTCACCCAGCACTGGTTCGCAGAACTGGCCTACTACGACCTGGGCGAAGCCGTGCTGGAAGCCAACAACCCGGCCATCACTGGCGACGAAACCATCCGCTACAAGGCCACTGCCCTGTGGGGCGGCTACCAGCTGCCCCTGGTGCGGGATGAACTGGCCCTGTTCGTCAAACTCGGTATTGCCAGCCTGGACACCCGCGTCAGCGGCTCCCGCCTGCAGATGGACGAAGTGGAAAACAGCCAGATCGCCCTGGGAGGCGGCCTGCAGTGGCAAGCCAACCCGGACTGGTCCCTGCGTGCCGAGCTGGACAGCATCGACAAAGACGCCTTTTACCTGGGCTTCTCCGTATCCCGCTACTGGGGTTTCTGAGCCGGCAATGCACCCCCCTGGCGCCCGGACTTGTCACCGGGCGCCATCCCCCGCCCCCTTGTCGCCTTCCCACATAGTAAAGCCTATTTACATAAATCCAGAACCTGATACCCTCTGATACTGCAGGGTCACTGTTTCGATCCCGCCGGGCCGAACCGAACGCCCACTGCGACAGGCAACACCATAATAATCACAATATTCAGGGGGAAATCCGCATGTCGGGGAAGTGTGTCCGCGTGCGCAAGGGTCATCTGGTAGTACTGGCGGCCGTGCTGCTGCCCGTCACCTGCCCTGCTGCCATCGTCGAAAACCTCACCATGGGCAACGCCAAGGCCCTGTCCCTGGGCAATGCGGTGACCGCCGATCCGCCGGGGCTGGATTCCATCCATTACAACCCGGCGGGCCTGGCCCGGCTCGACGGCCGCCAGTACAACCTGAAGGTCCTCGGTGCTGCCATGGGGTTCGAAGTGGAATTCGGCGGCCACGACGCCAAGACCCAGCAGATGATCGACGACTTCGGCTATGTGGACGAAGTGGAAAACCAGACCAGTTCCACCACCACCATCGGCCTGCGGATTCCGTTTCAGGAAGGCATCACCGAATGGCCGTTGCCGTTTCTGATCATCCCGCTGGGGGGCGCCTCCTACAGTCCGCCGGGGGCCAACTATACCTTCGGCACCACCGTGTACGCCCCCATGGCCGCCGGCTACGTGCGCGACGAAAACGATCCTGCCACCTACATGGGCGAAGCCCTGTCCCTAGCCAAGATCACCTACTTTTCCCCCACTGTGGCACTCAAACTGACCGACACCATTACCGCCGGCCTCGGGGTGAATTTTTCCTGGCAGGGCGCCACCGCCGCCACCCGCATCCGGGTGCCGAATTTCGCCCTTGCCTTTGGGGAACTGCTGACCCGGCAGCTGCAGGATCAGGCGCTGTGTCCCGACCCGGGTGATCCCGATCCGGTGCTGAATTTCTGCGGCCTGCAGGAAGACATCGCCCGCATGGGCCCCTACACCGACGCCGCCTATCTGCAATTCGACGCCGAATCGGCCCTGGTGGTGGGCTTCAACATGGGCCTGCTGTGGCAGCCGGTGGAATGGTTCACCTGGGGCTTTGTCTACCAGAGCGAAAGCACCGCCCATCTGGATGGCACCTATCAGGTGGACTACAACGACGAGTGGGTGAATTTCTTCGGCGGCGTGTACCAGTCCGATGTGGGTGCCTTTCTGGATGCAATCCTGCCCTGGCCCACCGGCCTGGTGGACGAAGGCGGCCGGGAGCGTGGCAAGGCCAAGCTGGACATCATCACCCCCGCCCATTTCGCCACCGGCATCAGCCTGCAACTGACACCACGCTGGAAACTGAACCTGGACGCCAAATGGACCGACTGGGACGAATGGACCGGGTTGACGGTCTATTTCGACAAGGAACTGGATTTCACCAAGCTGGCCACCAACGTGTCGTCCTATGCCACCCCGGACAGCATCACCTTTCCCCGTGGCTATGACAGCATCTGGAACTGGGCGGTTGGCGTGGAGTATCAGTACAACATGAATCTGGCGCTGCGCTTTGGTTATGAGCCCCGCAAGAGTTCGATTCCCACCGACAAGCAGGACGTGCTGCTGCCACTCGGGGACGCCGACCTGTACGGCGCCGGTTTCGAATACCGCATGGGCAAGGGCCGGATTCTGGAAATGGGGATCGGTTACGTGATAGCCACCTCGGATGTCCCCGCGAACGCCAGTACCAACGTCAACAGCACCGACGACTGGAACAACTTCATCTACAACCCGTACGCGGGCACCGACATCAAGAGCAAGGTGGAAGCGTTTCTGGTGGAGTTGAGTTACAGCGCCTATTTCTGACCCGGCGCCAGCGGTTGCCGGTTACTGGCAGGACGGGGAGTATCCGCGGATGCCACCGGCGACGAAATCGATGACCTCGTCGATCCAGCGCTCGCCGTCACGATCAACGCCGGGGGAGCGCAGCTGTTCCCGCGCCGTGGCGAGACTGTGCAGAATGGTTCCCACCGCATAGCGCAAGCGCTCGGACACCACGGTGCGCGGATAGTCTGGCAGGGTGGCAGTGAGCCGTTCCAGCAGGGCCGCGTGATAGGGGGAAAAACGGCTGGCCACCAGCCCGTAATAATCCGACGCCGACTGGGATACCCGGCCGAGAAATCCAACCGAATGCTGCAGGGTATCGGATTGGGTGTGGGCCTGGATCAGTGGCCGCAGATAGGCACCGATCACTGCCCGCAGACCCGGTTGCGGCCCGGCCGCAGCCAGTTCCGCCTCCATGGTCGCCTGCACCACCCGGAACTGCTCCACCACCTCGTCCAGCGCCGCTGCCACCAGGCCATCCTTGCCACCAAAGTAATACTGGATCACCGACTGGTTGGACTGGCCTGCTTCGGCAATCACCTGACGCAGGGACGCGCCTTCCACCCCGTAGCGATCGAACAGGCGGATAGCGGCATCGATCAGCCGGCGGCGGGTGCCGTCGTCACCGCCCTGACGGGCAGGCGCGTTCGGCGGTGAAGGACTCCGCTTGGGCGACTTTGAAAGAGTGTTCGGGCGCGTTCGAGACATTTTGTTACTTTATCCCATGCCGTGCAGGCCGGCAAATGGCATACCATCATAATGCATGTGCATCATGCAGCTGCATTGACTGTTTTATCAGAGTTCACTAGTCTCCCTAAACCATCTTGGCCCTTGGACCATTCCAGCCCATGCATGACAAGACCATTCCCTTCAGCCTGGCTCTTGAGCAACGCCGGAATCTGGCAGCACTGGCACAGACCAGTGTGGCCAGCGCCATCCAGATCGCCCGCCGCAAGCCGGCGGACAATCGGGACGTCTGGATCAACGACGAAATCGAAGCCCCCCGCACCGTGCTGGTGGACAACTACCAGTCCTGGGTCGGCATGCCCGCCAGCCAGCGTCAGCCCGGCATCGTACCGCCGCACATGTTTTCCCAGTGGAGCGTACCGCTGGCGCTGCGGGTGCTGATCCAGAGCGGCTTCAGCACCGCCGGCATCGTCAATATGGGCTGTGATATCAAGGTGAACGGCACCATTCACACCGGCGAACGCATGCTACTGTCGGGTGAACTGGTGGAGGTATCGGAAAACGATCAGCGCACGACCCTGACGGCACGGGTGATTACCCGCACCCGCCGTCACGATCGGGCAGTGGATGCCCTGTTCCATTCGATGCTGCCCAAGCAGCCGGCCGCAGAACCGGGGCCGGAACGGGCCGGCCAGGAAAGTCGCTGGGAAACCGCCGGCGCCTGGGCGGTGGATGAACATGACGGGCTGCGTTTCGCCCTGCTGACGGGGGATTTCAACCCGGTACACTGGGCCGACGCGGTGGCACGCCATTCCCTGTTCGGGCAGAAGGTGCTGCACGGCTTTGCCAGCCTGTCCCTGTGCTGGGCTGCATTGCAGCAACGGGAAGCGGACGGCAGCAGCATCAACCGTATCAGTGCCCGCTTTGTACGCCCGGTGCCACTGCCGTCGTCCGCCATGTATGTGTTCCGCAGCGGCCTGCGGCCGTCAGGAGCGCGACGTTATCTGCTGAAGAATGGCAGCCACCAGACCTTCCTGATGGGCGATTACAGCGCCGGTAAAACCTGAGCCTTCCCCACCGTTCAATCCTTGCCAACAACAGGATGGCTGGCTAGCCTTTTTGAGTGTCCTCCAGCGATTTCTGTATGAACATAAAGCCCGCTGATCACTCACTCGCTTCCCGCCTTTTTCTTGCCTGTGCGCTGCTGGCGCTGCTTGTCAGCCTGGTGTTTTCCCTGCTGCTTTACCGCTCCGTGCTGACGTCAGAAATGCATCGCATGGATGACCGGCTGGTCGCCGGCGCTGCAGCCATCGGCCACATCATTGGGGAGCATTTTCATGATCAACGGCTGGATCAGCTGGCCAATGAACACGCTCTGAATGCAACCCTCACCCGCTACCAGCAGGAAGCCGGTCTCGCCAATCTTTACAGTGTCATGCTGCACGACGGCCAGCTGGAGTTTCGGGCCTCGTCATGGGTAACCGGTGACGATGGCAAGCCGGTAGAGGAAAACTGGTATCTCCGTCCCTATGAGGATGCCCCCGACGAAATCCGCCTGAGCCTGGCGGATGGTCAACAACGCTTCGTCGAGTACGAAGATCAATGGGGCAGGTTCCGTTCCGTTTATCTGCCACGCCGCAACAGCAGCGGCGAGCCGTACCTGCTGATTGCCGACATCGAGCTGGACGAGGTGGAACAGACCCGATTGCAGGTCATGATGCTCAGCCTTGCCGTGGGGGCGCTGATGCTGCTGGTGTCCCTGCCGATAGCGGCATTGATCGCCCGTCATCTCACACGGCCACTGAAAGCGCTGCAGCAGGCAATGGACGCGCTGGCCCACGGCCGGGGCGATCTGGGCCACACCCTCGAAGTCTCATCCACCCGTGAAATTGGCGCCATTACGGATGCCTTCAATGCGATCATCAACCGACTGGCCGGAATCGTCCGCCAGGTACTGGATGAAGCCGGGGCGGTACGCGGGGGTGCCGACCTGATTGGCAGCAGCCTGGCCGTGGTCGCCAGCCGGTCCTCGGATCAGCTCAAGGCAGTTGCTGACAGCCGACAGCAGGTCATGCGCATGCGCAACAGTGTGGATACTGCCGATGCCATTACCGCAGCAGCCAGTAGCGCCTTGAGTGAAGTAGAAGCCATTACCGGCAGTACAGTAATCACCATTAGCGAAGCAGTAGCGCGACTGGAACGTGCCTGTCAGGAGGTAGAACGGCTGGCACGTGACATCAACCAGCTCAACACCCGCGCCACCGAAGTGAATGAGATCGTCAGCATCATTCACGACGTAGCGGATCAGACCAATCTGCTGGCACTCAATGCTGCCATTGAAGCGGCACGGGCCGGAGAATCAGGCCGCGGTTTTGCAGTCGTTGCTGACGAAGTGCGACGGCTGGCGAAACGAACCGCTGAAGCCACCGTCGAGATCAGTGAACGCATGGGCCTGATGCGGGAAGAAACCGCGACCGTGGTCGCGGGTATGCAGCAAGGCCAGATCTATGTGGCGGAAGGTGCCGCCCAGGCACGCGACGCAGGTGATGCCAGCCGCGATTTCTCCGTGCGCATGGCCAATTTCGTTACCCAGATGACGGCCGTGCGCGAAGCGCTGGTACAGCAGTATGCACAAAGCGATGCTGTCGTCACCGCAGCGGACAAGGTACAGCAGCTGGCTGACAGCAATATGGCGTCAGCATCGGGTGCCTTTGCCGCCATCAGCGATCTGGAGGTACACGCGGCAGCGCTGCGCAAACTGGCCGAACAGTTTACCCTGAACCACTCCTCCCTTCAGCCAGCAACCGCCACCGCACCCGCTGTGGTTACGTCAGGCAACGCTGCATCAGTCGAGCTGTTTTGACACCCACAACAAAAAGGTACCGGCCACTGACCGGTACGCCCTTCATCACGCCGTTTGTGCCAGGGCCGCCTGCGGACAACCGGTGGTTTCCGGCAATATCTTCACCACCGTCACCGGTACCCCGCCTTCCGGCTCGGTCTGGCCACTGACCTGACGCTGACCCGGCCACACATCGTTATTGGAAAACTTCGACGTGAATTCCACCCGGCGGGCGAACTCGGCAAAGATGATGCGCAACTGCTGACGCGCCTGATTGGAACCGATGCAGGCACGACGACCGCCACCGAACGGGAAGAATTCGAACGGGCCGGGCTTGGCGCCTTCCAGCCAGCGTTCCGGACGGAACACTTCCGCATCCTCACCCCAGATATCCTTGCGACGCTGGATCAGGTACGCACCCGCCAGGACGTTGGTACCCGCCGGCAGGGTGAGCGAACCAATCTTGCAGTCAACGATCAGGTGACGCATGGTGCCCACCGCGGACGGGGTCAGGCGCTGGGATTCGTTCAGGCAGGCATTCAGATACGGCAGTTCGATGACTTTCAGGGGATCGAACTTGCCTTCCCGGGCGATGCATTCCAGCACTTCCTCGCGCATCTTCTTCAGCACATCGGGGCGCTTGAGCAGCCACAGCATGAACCAGGCTCCGGTAGCAGCACTGGTTTCGTGGCCGCCCACCAGCATGCCCATGCTTTCGGAGATCACCCGCTCTTCCGGCAGCAGGGTGCCGTCTTCATAAGTCGCACGGGACAGGGTGGCAATCAGATCGGTGCGGGTGGTGTCACCGCTGGCGCGGATCTCGCGAATCTCCTGCCGCATCAGATCCGCCAGCTGGGCTTTCAGTTCGACGGAATAACTCCAGGGCAGAATGCCTTTTTTGCCATGGCCAAAGTTGCCCTTGGCGGTTTTCTTCAGGTAGGCGCGGTGCAGCATGCTGCGGAATTTCGGTGCGCCGAACACGTTGCCCAGCAGGAACATGGTGTCGTTGGTGGAGGCCTGAATCCAGCGCAGCATCAGGTCGCGATAGCGCTGCTGCTTGGGGCCTTCCTTCAGACCCAGCAACGTGAAGCAGGCAATGTCCAGGGTGATGTCACCGATCAGGCGCGGCATGTCGTGTTCGTCGCCGGGCTTCATCTGGTTGATGTATTTGGTGGTGATTTCGTGCATCACTTCGGCACGGTCCTGCAGGCGCTTGGCCACCAGCGGCGGAATCATCACCTTGCGGGAATCCTGGTGTTCCTTGCCATTGAGAAAGCCGGTCTGGTTGTCGCCCACATCGATGGGAATCATCAGCTGGCGCTGGTCGATCTGATCCGGCTTGAGGTTGAAAAAGTCTTTCGCCATTTCCGGGCTTGCCACCCACACCAGCGGATCCAGGCCGGGAAAGCGCAGGGTAAAGGCATCACCGAATTTTTCGTGGCATTCCGACAGGTAGCCGTAAATCCCGGTGCCCATTTTCATGGCCTGCTTGAATTTGGATTCGGTGGGGCCCGCTGGAAGGGTCATTGCCTGGGACATGGATGCCTCCTGTGCGCTGGTCCGCGCTTCGTTGTTCTAATCGGCGTAGGAAAAAGAGGCGTGACGGGCCTCTTCCGTTTCGTATACAGTGTATACCCGACAACAAGAACCACACAACAGCGAAATGGACACTGGGGATTGCTCGAAATGACCGCTCAGGATGCACGTCAATACGACATCGTACTCTGGGGCGCCACCGGCTTTACCGGCCGTCAGGCGGCGCGCTATCTGCATGAAACCTACGGCAAGCAGGGCACGCTACGCTGGGCCATTGCGGGCCGCGACCTGGGCCGGCTGCGGCGCATTCGTGACCAGATTGGGGCGCCGGATCTGAGCCTGCTGCAGGTGCCCGGCGCCGATGCGGCGGCCGCCGACAAGCTGGCCCGCAGTGCCCGGGTGATCTGCGCCACGGTGGCCCCGGCGGCCCAGTACGCCACCGAAATGGTGGCCGCCTGCGCCCGCCACGGTACCGATTACTGCGACCTGAGCGGCGAACTGCACTGGCTGCGCCGGATGATCGACCAGTATGACGATCTGGCCCGCAGCAGTGGTGCCCGCATCCTCAATGCCTGCGGTTTCGATTCGATTCCCTCGGATCTGGGTGTGCAGTTTTTGCAGCAGACCGCGCAGGAAAAATTCGGCGAATACTGCGTGCACATCAAGAACTGTTTCGACAAGGGCCACATCGCGGTGTCCGGCGGCAGCTTTGCCAGCGGCCTCGGCGTCATGAAAGCAGTGGCCAATGATCAGGCCCTGGCGGACCTGATTGCCGACCCCAACAGCCTGAATCCCCGCGACCGCATGCGCGGCGCCTTCAACCCCGAATTGAAACAGGTGCAGTTCGATGCGGATTTCAACCAGTACGTGATGCCGTTTCCGGTGGGCGGCATCAACACCCGCATCGTGCGCCGCTCCCACGCGCTGACCAATTTCCAGTACGGTGAGGATTTTATTTACGACGAAGCCAAACTGGCCGGCAGCGGGCTGGCGGCCAAAACCCGCGCGCAGCTGGAGACGTTCTTCACCAAACTGTTCGTCGAAGGCGATCCGAATTCCGCCTTCACCCGCACCCTGCACAGCCTGGGCCCGAAAGTTGGCGATGGCCCCAGCGACAAACAGATCCAGCGCAACGGCCCGTTCAGTTTTGAAATGATCGGCCGCACCCGCTCCGGCAAGACCCTGCGCGGCTATGTGTTCAGCGAGTGGGACCCGGGCCACGGCGGCACCGCGGCCATGCTGTGCGATACCGCCTGGTGCCTGCTGCAGACCCGCGGCAGTGCCGGTAACCAGGGCGGCTTCACCACCACCAGCGTGGCGCTGGGCGATATCCTGCGGCAACAGCTGGCGACCCACGCCGGGATCGAATTCGGTATCCGGACGGTGCGCAGCTGAAACCGGCACGGGCGTGCTGTAAACAGAATTCGCATGCATGTTTCCATGGCCGGCACAAGCGCCAAAACGCTCAGGGCGATCTGAGCGTTACGGGCAATGACCCTGCGGGATGCAGGGGTGACAATACTGCTGTATTCGTTTACCCCTGATTCATCATCTTGCAGAAGGATCTTCAGATGTCCGCCGCCCATTCCCCCGCTAACCAGCCTGCCATCTTCATCACCGGTGCCACTGCCGGCATTGGCGCCGCCACCGCCCGTCTGTTTGCCGGCAAAGGCTGGCGCGTGGGTCTGGCCGCCCGCAGTGCCGACAAACTGCAGGCACTGGCGACGGAACTGGGCAACGAACACTGCAGCTGGCACGTCGCCGACGTGGCGGATTTCAACCAGCTGCAAAGCGCGCTGCAGGATTTTGTGCGCCGCAGTGACGGCCAGCTCAACGTGCTGGTGAACAATGCCGGTGTGCTGTACGCGGGGGATTTCGAAACCATTCCGCTGGAACAGCAACACGCCATGGTGGACATCAATGTAAAGGGTGTTATCAACGGCTGTCAGGCGGCGTTCGAGTATCTGCGCGCCACCGAAGGTGCCCATGTCATCAACATGAGTTCGGCATCGGCCATGTACGGTTCCCCTACCCTCGCCACCTATTCCGCCAGCAAGTTTGCCGTGCGCGCACTCACCGAAGCGCTCAACGTGGAATGGGCGCGCCACGACATTGCGGTGACGGACATCATGCCGCCGTTCGTGGACACTGACATGATTGATTCGCCGGTGCGCAGCAAGGTGCGGGCGATTTCATTGCTGGGGGTGCAGCTGACGCCGGAGGATGTGGCGCAGCGGGTGTGGCAGGCGGTGGCAACGCGGCCACTGCATGATCGGGTGACGACGCCGTTCAAGGTGCTGGCACTGTTACAGAAACACGCACCGGAAACCGTGCAGCGGCGCGTGGTGAAATTTCTGTCGGGTTACTGATGGTGGGCGTTACTCCCCCGCACTGAACAGTTTCGCCCGCACGGTGGCGCGATACTGCCCCGGCGTCACCGCCAGCAGCCGGCGGAACAGCTGGGCAAAATAGCCCAGATCCTGGTAGCCCACCTGATAGGCCACTTCCGCGATCGACAGGTTGGTGGTCTGCAACAGATCCTTGGCCATGTCGATGCGCAATGCCTGCAGATATTGCTGCGGCGTCTTGCCGGTGGCATTGCGGAAACGCCGGTTAAAGGTACGCACACTCATGCCGAATTTGGTGGCCACGTCCGCCAGCAGCAGATCCTTCTGCACATGCTGCTGCAACCAGATCTGCGCCTGTACGATGGCTTCGTCCGGATGATAGCGATGCTTGTCGTCGAAGTAGCTGGTGGCTTCGTAGGAACGGCGGATCTCGTGGGAAAAATTCCGCTCCACATGGCTGGCGATCACCGCGTCATAGGTGCGGCGAATAAAATGCACGGTCAGGTCCGCCACCGCATTCACGCTGGCGGCGCAGTACACATTATTCGCCTGGGTGATGAAGTACTGGCGCTTCAGCTGCACGTTGGGATAGTCGCGCTCGAACTGGTCGAAGTAGTGCCAGTGGGTGGTGGCCGGCTTGCCGTCGAGCAGACCCGCTTCCGCCAGAAAGCAGGCTCCGGTGCCCACCGCAATCAGGATGCAGCCTTTGGTGTGCAGCCGCTGCAGCCATTCCACCAGCTGGGGATTCTGCCGCACGATGGGGCGCGGGTTCCGCCACAGGGCCGGCAGGATCACCATGTCGGTATGGGCGATCTCGTCGATGGCCAGATCCGGTTGCAGCCGGAAGCCCGCCCGGGTCGGCACCGGCTCGCGACTCACCGCCGCCGCCGCAATGTTCAGCCGCACCGCATTGCGATCCCGCACCACCGCCGCCGATTCCGCCGCCCGCATCATTTCGATGGGCAGGGTGATGCTGGTGGCCAGCATGTGTTCGATCAGGATGAAACTGGCCCCCAGCCGGCGCCGGGGTGGCCGGGGTTCGGTGGTGATGGTGCGGGACGTTCTGGCCATGGCGGGCCCCGTTTTGGCTAATTAGCCATATTCTATGACCAGATCACCCATCACTGCCAGCCCAACCCCCGCCTACACTGCCTCATCAAGCACCATGACAGTTTGATGAAAGGACCAGCAGGCATGACTCAGTTACCGGTTATCGTGGGATTTGGCGGCTACAACGCGGCGGGACGCTCCTCGTTCCACCACGGCTTTCGCCGCATCATCATCGACTCCCTGCAGGGGGACACCCGGCGCGAGACCCTGGCCGGGCTGGCGGTGATGACCGGCCTGATCAGGGCCAATGGCAACGACTTTGTGTCCCCCGACGGTGAAACCCTGTCGCTGGCCGACATCGAGACCCGCTACGGCGCCGCCGTGCTGGACGCCACCCTGATCCGCAAGGTGGAAAACACCTATTTCGACGTGGACAACACCCCCTGGCAGCAGAGCCTGACCGTGGCCGCCGCCAACAACCAGTCCCAGTTTCTGGTCAGCAAGAAGCAGCTGCCCACCCCGATACCCGCCTGCTGGCAGGTAGCCGAGCACTCCTCCACCCATGTGCAGATCACCCTGGTGGACAATCTGGACGTGAAGATTCCGTCGACCCGGGATTTTCCGGTGAAATCTGCCGGCCAGCTGCCCAGCGGTTTCGATCCCTCTGCGCTGTACGACGCGCGCTTTCACCCCCGCGGGCTGCAAATGACCGTCGTTGGCATGTCCGATGCGCTGCATTCCCTCGGCATTCCCTGGCATGTGGTGCGCGACGCGGTGCAGCCGGATCAGATTTCCGTGTACGCCGGCAGCATGCTGGGACAGATGGACGATTACGGTTATACCGTCATGATCCAGGCCCGCCAGAAAGGTGGCCGCGTCACCGCCAAGCAGTTGCCTCTGGGCATGAACACCATGCCCGCCGACTTCATCAACGCCTATGTGCTGGGCCATGTCGGCACCACCGGCGCGGCGACTGGCGCCTGCGCCACTTTCCTCTACAACCTGCGCATGGGCATCGAGGACATCAAGAGCGGCCGTACCCGGGTCGCCATCGTCGGCAATGCAGAAGCACCGATTACCCCGGAAGTGATGGAAGGCTTCGCCGCCATGAGCGCACTGTGCACGAAAGAAGGCCTGGCGAAAATCGACGGCAACGCCGAACCGGATTACCGCCGTTCCAGCCGCCCGTTCGGCGACAACTGCGGCTTTACCATCGCCGAATCCGCCCAGTTCGTGATCCTGATGGATGACGCGCTGGCGCTGCAGCTGGGCGCGCAGATTCACGGCGCGGTCACCGATGTCTTCGTCAATGCCGACGGTTTCAAGAAATCCATTTCCGCCCCCGGTCCCGGCAACTACCTGACCCTGGCCCGCGCAGTGGCGGCGGCCCGCGCCATCGTCGGCGACGACGGCATCCGCCAGCGCAGCTTTGTTCACGCCCATGGTTCCAGCACACCGGCCAACCGGGTCACCGAATCGGAACTGTTTGATCGCGTGGCGGCGGCCTTCGGCATTGAGCAGTGGCCGATTGCCGCCGTGAAAGCCTATGTGGGCCATTCCTCGGGCCCGCCAGCGGCGATCAGCTGGTTGCCACCCTGGGATCGTTCCACTACGGCATCATTCCCGGCATCAAGACCATCGATGCCGTGGCCGACGACGTGCACCAGCAGCATCTGCACATTTCCCGCCAGGACATCGACAAGGGCAAGACCGGACTCGACGTCGCCTTCATCAACAGCAAGGGCTTTGGCGGCAACAACGCCACCGGCGTGGTGCTGGCCCCCACTGTGGTGAAGAAAATGCTGAGCAAACGCTACGGAACCGATGCCCTGAAGCGCTACCAGCAGCAGCGCATCGCCACCGAACAGCAGGCACGCCAGTATGATCAGGCCGCCCTGCGCGATGATTTCCAGGTCGCCTATCATTTCGGTGACAATCTGATTGACGAGGCCTCGCTGGCCATCAACACCGACCAGATCAACGTCCCCGGATTTGCCCAGGCGATCCCCCTCACGCAAACGTCTGAATTCGCTGACATGCTCGGCTGAGTGTGGTGCGCTGCCGGGGTGGTCCACAGGCCATCCCGGTTTGAATTCCCGCGCCAATCAACTTAACTTAAGGGCAACTTTTTGTTTGGCTGATTGCCTTTGGGGTTGTACCGATGCGTCGTTTGCTGTTCGCCTGCAGTGTCACACTGCTGCTGTCACTGGCCATTACACCGGTGCAAGCCGGCAAGCTGTACAAGATTGTCGACAAGGACGGCAATGTCACCTTCAGCCAGTTTCCCCCGCAACCGCAGGAACAGCAGGACATGCAGGTGGATACCGTGAGCCTGACTTCCACCAGCAGTACCCACCTGAGTCGCAACGGCAAAACCCTGCGCTGCGGCAGCATCGAATTACCCAAGGTGGACAAAACCGATCCGGTGAAAATGCTCGAGCTGGAAGAACTGCGTGCCGAATGGCAGCAGGAACTGGAATCCGACACGGATCTGCGCGATGTGACCTGGCGCATGCAGCTTTCCCGCTACAACATCCGGCGTGATCCGGCGGAATCCGGCCAGGTGAAGCGGGATCTGGAATGCGCCATCAAATGGGTGGACAGCCAGAAAGGCGATGTGGCTGAAGCGCGCCAGCAGTTGCAGGAACGCTCACGCTCGCTGGATCAGCGCATCACCAAACTGAAAGCCGAACGGGATCGCAAGTGCGGCACCGAGCCTTATCGCAATCCCAATGAACCCGCCACCATGAACCAGTGGCAACGCTGGCGCGAGTGCTATTACGACAACAGCGAAGCCCTCTACGAACTGGAGTCCGAGGCGCAAAGCCTCAAGGCCCACCGCTAGGTTTCCTCAAGGTCCAGCGGCGGGCGGTTCCAGCAACTGCAACTGCCCGCTTACCGGATCGAACCAGGCGTGCTGGGTGGCACTGCTCACCAGCAAGCCGCCTGCCACGGGCCGCAGATGAAACGCCGGGAACGGCAGTAGCTGCTGGGCGCTGCGCTGCCAGGGATCGGTTGGCTGTTTGCGTTCAAATCGCAGCAGGCCGGACTGCCCGTCAGCCACCCACAACACCGCATCCTGCAGCAGCACATCCATCGCAAAATCCACCGCCGTGAGTTTCTGCGCCTGCATCCAGCGCTGATCCAGGGTACGTTCATAAAACGTCACGCCTTCGCGGCCGTTGGCCACCAGCAGCCAGGGTTCCGCCAGCTGCATGCTGTTGGCCAGGCCATCAAAGCGGAAATGGAAACGGTGCAGCAAAGTGCCGTTGTCTTTCATCCGATAAATGTTCAGTTCGCTGCTGTTGCCCCAGTCGGATTCGTGCCGGCTCAGCATATAAACCAGATCATCCACCACATCCATGCGTACGATTTTTTCCCGCCGCCCCAGATCCAGCGTCATGGTGTGAATGATGCGCAGCGCCGGCAGCTGACAGATATCGCCGACAAACAGATTCTGGTCATCGGTGATCCACACCAGGCGCTTGCCGATGCCGTACAGGCGGGTGCCGGCCTTGGTCCACAACGCGGTGTTCTGCAACTGCGGTGTCGCACTGCGCAGATCGGCATAGGCAATGGTGTTGTCGCGCGCCACAAACAGGGTGTCGCCAATCTGGGTGTAAAACGCGTCGGCCCGCTTCACATCATAAGGCAGGAATCCGCTGCGACGGGGCTGGCCGGACAGATCCCAGATACCCAGGCCGTTATCATGCAGCAGCACCTGCCGGGACGATGCTGCAACG
The DNA here is from genome assembly GCA_041395845.1 of Gammaproteobacteria bacterium. GTDB lineage: Bacteria > Pseudomonadota > Gammaproteobacteria > Pseudomonadales > Ketobacteraceae > Ch67. Next base: position 23,287 of record JAWKZS010000024.1, on the reverse strand, counting down.
GTGCAATCCGGTGCCGGTTGTGGCGGCGGATCAGCTGCGCGCTCCACGGTTTTCACCGCCACCGGTTTCGCGACCGCTTTGGGTTTCCACTGCAACGCACTGGCGCTGGCCAGGCTCAGATATTCGCGAGTCAGTTTGCAGCCGCCGAACAGATTGTCACGCAATTCCTTCGGCAGATCCGGCGACCGGCAGTGCCACAGAAACTGGTCGGCGGAATTCATTTCCGGCGTGAGAAAGATGGTGGCCGGTTCGGCGTCCACCAATTTCAGCTGCAGCATCAGGCGCTGGTCTTCCATCACCACCAGGCCATCGAGCGATCCCGCCACCAGCTGTTCCGGCGCCGGCAATTCCGCTTCCTGATTGCTGCGGGGAAAACGGCCATAGGACAGATGGTGCAGCTGGAACTGCTGACGGATCTTGGCCAGGGTGATTTCCAGCTCGGCAAAATGTTCGATGCGATCGCGATAGTCTTCCTGCTTCAGAAAAAACGTCAGCAGCAATACGAACATCAGCGCCAGAAAAATCCCCACTGCTCCCTTGCGCATCAGCGTAACTCCACCGCGGTCAACACACCGTGCTGCCAGCGCCACAGGCTGGTGGTGCCGTCTTTGGCGGTGACGCTGACATAGCCATTACCCAGCCATTCCAGCTGTTCTGCGGTGAGCGTGGTGGACGGCCGCGACACCAGCTGCAACTGATCGTCCTGCAGCTGGAACAACGCGAGCCCACCCAGGCGATCCGCCACCAGCAGCTGGCCATCCAGCAGCAACAGATCCTGGGCCGCATCCCGGGTGGACACCCGCCGCAGCAAACGCGGCAGGGTGGCATCGAAAATATCCACCACCGCAATGCCGTAACTGCCTGTGGCCACGTACAGATAGCGGCCGTTCAGTGCCAGCCCCTGCGCCTTGCCATCCAACTTTAAAAAACCTGCAGTGCGGCCGGATTGCAGCAGCGTGATCTGTAACGCCGATGCCGGGCTGCCCACCACGGATTCCTGCGTGCTCAGATAGGCGCGGCCATCCTGCAACAGAAAATCGCTGATGCGATTGAACGCGCCCAGATTCATCAGATACTGGGTAGCGATGCGCGGGCTACGATCACACAGATCGATCGTCAGTAGCGCCGGCCCGCTGTTGAGCCACAACGTATTGTCCTGCCAGCGCCAGCGCGAGGTATTGAACGCCGCCACCGTGGACGCGGTCAGCTGCGGATTGCGGGCATCGGCGCTGTGCAGACGGTCATCCGCATACGCCAGCAACCGGTCACCCCGTCCCAGCAACGCCGTGCGATGCATGGTCGCCGGGCGTGGCACACGCAACACAGGCTTCGGAGTTTCACCCAACGACCAGAGCGCCACCGTATCCGCCGTCACCTGCACGAACGCTGGCGTAGCCAATGCCGCTTCGCATTCCGGTCGGGTGATTTCCTCGACATTAATCACCGCCGCTTCCCGCTGCTCCCGGGTCACCCGCTCCAGATATTCACTGGTATCCGGTTCGACAAACGCCGCGCGATCAAACGCCGCCACCGCATCGGCACATACCTGCGGCAACAGAGCACGCCATTCCTTGGTGATATTGAAGGATTCACACTGCCATTGCAGCCGGTATTGGGATTCCGCCTTCGGGCGATACACCAGCTCCACTGGCCGGCCCTTGTTTTCTGCCTGCAGCCGGATATACACCACACCGTCGCGCAGGATTTCGATATCGCGGATCAGGGGCGATTTGCGGTTGAACTGCTGCGGTGGTGGCGCACCCAGTTCGCGATTGTTCTGGGGCAGGCGCTGGTTGGCATAATGATAGCGCTCGATGTCCGACTGCACGCCCATGATCACGGACAGCGTGTCATGCAGCGTGAGCCCCATGCCCACCCCCACATTGCCCAGCTGACAGCGTCCCAGCAGAATGACAAACACCACCAGCAAAACGCCGGACACCACTAACCGAATCATCTGAATAAAAATCCCCGTTGCTTACATCAGGTCGGTGATCAGAATGCCCAATCCCACCCGCTGACTGCGATGGTCGTAGTCAATCAGACTTTCACCATAGCCGTTGAAATACTGCAGGTAACCCCGCAGACGGTTGAACAGGGGAAAACTCACCCCCAGTTCGATGGCACCCTTGTTGTCACCGCGCAGGTTGTTCCGCAGCAGCGCCGAAAATTCCACGTCGGCATGCTGCACCACGCCGGTGAGTTCGAAATAACCCATGTAATCGTCAATGTCCGGATTGTCGTCACCGCTGGCATCGTCCGGATCATCTTTCGGATTTTCCGGAATCCGGTACCAGGGGCGGAAGGCAATCAGGTAATTGTTGCGGGCGTAGAACAGCTGGGCGTAAATCCGGTTCCAGCTGCGACTGAGCACCTGAGTCTGACCGTTGGACTGGTGTTCGAAACCGAGCCGTAACATCGCAGCGTGATCGGTGCGTTGCAGCGACAGCGGCAGGCTGTAAAACACTTCCGGCTGGTAATTGGTTTCGCGGAACGGCGCCGACAGTTCCCGGTTGTACACCTGCCAGAACGACAGCGCGGTAAAGCCGAAATGCAGGCTGTCACCGTCTGCCAGTAGATTGTGTTCGGTCAGCGGCACCTTGAAACTCACCTGCATCTTGGCTTCCTGGTGTTTCAGGGATTCCTCCGCCAGATCTTCATAGGGATCATTGTTGGGATGGTGCATATAGGTGAACGGCAGGATGTAGTTCTGCTTGTGGGGCGTGATCACGAACGGATTCCACTCGGTGCGCCGCTCCATCACCAGCCGTTCAATGGCCAGGGGTTCGCGCCGGTAGTCCTGATCGTGCAGCACCTCGCAATCGGCCTTGATCTCGCCCACCGTCAGGGTCGGGTCTGCGGTCTGCAGCCGTTCCTGGATACAACTGTCCAGCGTCGCTGCGCCGGCCTGCACCTGCCACCCCAGCAGCAATACTGCCAGTCGATGCCACCCCTTCAACGTCAACTCCCTATCCGGCACCCGGGCACCAGAGTTCATGAATATTCAAGGGATTATAGTCACAATCGCCGCCCCTGTCGGACTGCAATCGCTGGCGGCATAGATCAGCCATTTTGAGACAATTTGTTAAAAAAGTATCAAAACCACTCCCAAGCGTGACCGAGAAGTTCTATAGTTTTTGTCTCAGCCTAACCCCCACCCCATAACAACAGCAAGGGAGCTTGTCTCTGATGTCAGAACAGAAGCGCACCGGCGCAGGTAGCACGCTCATGGTACTGGCGCTGTCGGCCCTGGCCGGCCCCGCCTTTGGCCTCGAATACTACAACGGTGATTTTCGCCTGCAGATGGATTCCACCCTGTCGGTGGGTGCGTCCTGGCGTGCCGACGACGTGGATTACCGGGGTGTTGGCCTGGCCAATGCCCTGGCAGCCCAGGCGGCAGGTGACAATCCCTCCGGCGCCCACCACTATCACGGTTCCAGCGCCGCCGATGACAGCAACCTGCTGTGGAAACAGGGCTCCACCTTTTCCGAACTGGCCAAGCTGGTGGTGGATCTGGAAATGACCTACCGGGATTACGGCGCCTTCATTCGCGGCAAGGCGGTGTACGACCACCGCATTGTCAACGGCGATGGTGTGACCGATCTGCCGGCGTATTACTGGCAGGATGCCAACGGCAACAACCGCCTGCCCAACCAGAGCGCCGGCAGCAGTGCGGAAATTCTCGATGCGTTTGTCTGGGCCAACTGGTGGGTGGGCGAAAAACCCCTTAACGTGCGCCTGGGCAAACAGGTGATCAGCTGGGGCGAAGGCCTGCTGTTCGCCAACGGCATCAACAGCATCAATCCGGTGGATGTGAACGCGCTGCTGGCGCCCGGCTCGGAAGTGAAAGACGCCCTGCTGCCCCTCAACGCCCTGTCGGCGTCGTTCGGGGTCAGCGATGCACTGACGCTGGAAGGCTTCGTCCTGCTGGACTGGCGGGAAACCGAATTGCCGGAATGCGGCACCTTCTTCTCGATCACCGACCTGGTGGGCGCCGGTTGCTACGCCGGGTTCGTGCCGTCGGGTCTGGAATCTTCCCATCCCAGTGCGGCGGCGGTCACCCTGCCCCGCGGTCGTGATGTCGAACCCGATAAAGACGGCCAGTTCGGTGTGGCCGCCCGTTACTTTGCCGAATCCATCGAAACCGAATTCAGCCTTTACTACACCAACCTGCATTCGAATCTGCCGGTGATTTCCGGACACACGCCCTACATCGAAGGCACACTGCTTGCTGACCTGATCAACTTCATCAATGCGCAGGGCGTACCCGGCCGTGAGTACGACACCGGCAGTCTGGTAGACATCCGCCGCTTCCTGATGACCGACCCGGATTCGCCGGCACTGGCGCTGGGTCCGCTGGCCGGCACCGCGCTGCTGCAGTTCGGCGATTATTTTGTCGAGTATCCAGAAGACATCCAGCTGATCGGTGCCAGCTTCAGCACCACCCTGGACATCGGCCTGCCCGGCGGTGGCACCGCGATTTCCGGTGAAATCAGCATGCGCAAGGATCAGCCTTTTGCCCGTGAGGATGGCGATGCGCTGTCCGGTGCAGTCGGCCTGCCCTCCCTCGCCTGTGCCGATGCGCCCGTCGCTTACGACTGTTACAGCCAGTATGCCCCCGGCGAATACAACCAGGGCTACATCACCACGGATTACTACCAGGCGGAACTGGTGTTCATCCATTTCTTCGACAACATTCTGGGCGCGTCCCGCTGGAGTGCGGTGCTGGACATTGCCGGTTCCTATCTGGATCTGCCCGGCAAAAGCACCACCCTGCTCAACAGCAGTTACAACGCCACCCTCAATCACCCGTGGTTGCCCAATGTGGTCACTGTGCCGGGCATTCCCGCGTTTCCGTTCAACCTGCCCTATCCCATCTTCATCCAGAACGTGGCCTGGGAAACGCTGAACAGCTTCACCGCGGCGCCGGAAGACGACTACTTCCCCACCAGCGGCGCCTGGGGCTACAAGCTGCGGTTTTCCGGGGAATACAACAACGTCTTCGCCGGCATCAACCTGCGCCCGACCCTCAGTTTCAGTCATGACGTCTATGGCACCACCCCCAGCCCGATTGCGAATTTCCTCGAGGATCGCAAGGCCCTGGGACTGGCCGTGGAGGCCGTTTATCTGAACGACTACAGCGTGAATATTGCCTACACGGATTTCTTTGGCGCCGAGCCCTACAACCAGCTGGCCGACCGCGACTACTACTCGGTCAGTGCCCAGGTTTCCTTTTAAGCAGCAGGATCAGACAACATGAAAACAGCAAGCAGACATTTACTCGCGACGGGCGCCGCACTGGCGCTCGCCTTCGCCAACGCTACGGCCTTTGCCAAGGTGGACCAGGCCCAGGCCGACAAACTCGGTGGCAGTGAACTCACTGTTACCGGCGCCCAGGTAGCCAGCAATGCCGACGGCTCCATTCCCGCCTACACGGGCGGACTGCAACAACCACCGGCCTGCTATCAGGGTGGCAACTGGCTGTGCGATCCGTTCCCCGATGACAAGCCCCTGTTCGTCATCACCGCGCAGAACGTGGCGCAATACCAGGACAAACTGAGCCCCGGCCAGGTCGCGATGTTCCAGAAATATCCCGACAGCTTCCGCATGCCGGTGTACCAGACCCGCCGCACCTTCCGCATGCCCGAGGATGTGGCCAGGATCACCAGACAGAACGCGGTGCAGACCGAAACCCTGGGTGTCACCGGCCTCAAACATTACACGCCCATGGGCTATCCGTTCCCGCTGGCAAAGAACGGCCTGGAAATGGTGTGGAACCACATCGCGCGCTGGCGCGGCACCGGTGTCGACCGTTTTGCCGGCCAGGTGACGCCGCAACCCAACGGCGCCTACAGCATGGTGATGTTCCATGATGAAGTGGTGATTCCCGCCGCCATGACCGACTACGTGGCCGGCGAAGATCCCAACGTCATGTTCTATGGCAAGCAGACGGTGATTTCGCCCTCACGTCTGGCGGGCAACGTGCTGATGGTGCATGAAACCATCGATCAGGTGAGCGAACCGCGCCGGGCCTGGATCTACAACTCCGGCCAGCGTCGCGTGCGCCGCGCACCGCAGGTCGCCTATGACGGCCCCGGTACTGCCGCCGACGGTCTGCGCACCGCTGACAACTACGATCTCTACAACGGTTCGCCGGATCGCTACAACTGGAGTTTCAAAGGCAAAAAAGAACTCTACATCGGCTACAACTCCTACAATCTCGATGAAAAAGGCCTGCCCTACGACGACATCATCAAGCCCGGCCATATCAACCAGGATCTGACCCGATACGAACTGCACCGTGTGTACGAAGTGGAAGCCACCCTGCGGGAAGGCACGCGCCATATCTACGCCAAGCGCGTGTTCTATTTCGACGAGGACAGCTGGATGGCGTCGGTGATCGATCATTACGATGGCCGCGGCAATCTGTGGCGCGTGGCCGAAGCCCATCAGATGTTCTACTACCACGTGCCCGTGCAGGGCTATTCGCTGGAAGTGCTGTATGACATCAACTCCGGACGCTATCTGGCGCTGGGCCTGGAAAACAACGAAGCGTCCGGCGTGGAATGGTCGGCAACATTTTCCAAGGTGGAATTCCAGCCGGGCGCCCTGCGTCGCGCCGGTGTGCGTTAACCCGTTTGCCATCCGTTTGGGGGTGCCCGTCACCCCTTCTTTTTTTCTTTTTCGCAACGGACATACCGGGTGAACCTGCTGCGCGGTTTTTTGTTTTTCTGCATCCTGCTGCTGGTGGCGGGAACGACGGTGCCTGCACGTGCAGCCGTATCCGTCCTGCCACTGGATGACAACAGCCACTACGCCAAACTTGGCGGTTATCTGCAATTCGCCGATGCCACTGCCGACGCGATCGAGCCCGCAGCGGCGCCCACCGATCCGGCAGCCTGGACCACGCTGCGCGGTGCCACGCTCAACCTGGGTTACCGGCAACAACCGGTGTGGCTGCAACTGGATTTCCAGACTGCTTCACTCGGCGACGCCAACTGGCTGCTGGAAGTCGCCAACTCCCAGCTGGATCAGCTTTATGTGTATGTCTATCGCGACGACACGCTGATCCAGACCTGGCACAGCGGCGACCGGCAACCCTTCGCCCAGCGCCCCATTCCCCACCGCCATTTTCTGTTTCCACTGCTACTGGAACCGCATCATCACTATCGCCTGCTGCTCCATGTCAGCAACAGCGAAGCCATGGAAGTGCCGCTGCTGCTCGCCACCCAGCAACACTTCGCCGTGCTGGATGCTGAGCGCTCCACCGTGAATGGCGTGTTCTACGGCGTGCTGCTGATCATCGCCGCCTATTCACTGATGCTGTATCTGGTGCTGCTGGATCGCAGCTACGTGTTTTATGTGTCCTACGTGGTGACCATGCTGCTGTTTTTCCTGTGGCAGGACGGCATTCTGTACCAGTACCTGTTTCCGGATATTCCGGTGGCACAGCATCTGGCGGCGGGGCATCTGTCGGTACTGATCTTCGCGTCGATCGCACTGTTCTTCCGCGATTTTCTGCACTTGCCAGAAAAAGTGCCGCTGCATTGGCTGGCCTACAAATCCCTGCTGGTCATCCATGTCCTGCTCTGCACACTGCTGTGGTGGTTGCCGTACCAGACCGTGATCGCGCTGATGGTGGTCAACACCGTGCTGTCCACGCTGATGGCGGTGCTGTCCATTGTGCGGCTCGCCATTGGTGGTGCCCGCTCGGCGCAGATCGTCCTGATCGGCTGGGCCCTGCTGCTGTTCTGTCTGCTGTTTTTCACCGCAGCAAAAGCCGGGCTGATCTACAACGATTTCATGGCCCTGCATGGTTTGCGTCTGGGCATCAGTGTCGAAATCCTGATTTTTTCCTTCGCGCTGGCCTTTCGCATCAACCAGGAAAAAGACGCCAAGGAAAAGGCCCTGCGCCAGGTGAATATTGAACGCAACGAGCGCATGCGCGCCCAGGAACTGGCGCTGCAGGCCGAAAAGGAAACCAGCCGCCTCCGGGAAGCCGCCTTGCTGGCCGAAAAGGCCAACAGCGAACAACTGCAACGCCTGGTGGAAGCCCGCACGGCCGATCTGGAAAACACCCTGGCCAATCTGGAACAGGCCCACCGCGAACTGGAACGGCTCAGCGCGCTCGACAGTCTTACTGGCGTCGCCAACCGGCGCAGTTTCGACACCCGCTTCACCGAGCTGTGGACCACCGCCCAGCGCTTTGGCCGGCCCCTGTCCCTGCTGATGGTGGACATCGACCATTTCAAACAGGTCAACGATACCTTCGGCCACCCCTGCGGTGACTATGTCCTCAAGACCTTTGCCCACATGCTGCGCGACGTGATCCAGCGCCCCACGGATTTCGTTGCCCGCTACGGCGGCGAGGAATTTGCCATCCTGCTACCGGAAACACCCCGCGAGGGCGCCGCAGTGGTAGCCAACCTGCTGGTGCAGCAGGCCCAGCGCCATCCGTTCCGCTGGGGCCGCACCACCCTCAACATCACCGCCAGCATCGGCGTTGCCTGCCAGATTCCCACCAGCGCCGACCCGCCCGACAGCCTGATCACCCAGGCCGACGCCGCCCTCTACCGCGCCAAACGCGATGGCCGCAACCGCTGTGCGGTCTTCAGCGACACCCTGCCCCGGGATCCCGCCGGCGGGGCTGCCTGATCCGCCCCTGACAGGCAAAATTCCCAACCCGCCCTATACTGAACGGGATGTCACATTCAAAAGAAATTGCACCGGATCTGCAGGATGGCATTGATCGCAAGTTATTGAAGCAATTGAAAGAACGCTTCCTGCAGGTCAATCGTGGTCGACTGGAACGCATGCTGTCCACCCTGGGCAGCCGGCACCGTCTGTTCCTGGATTCGTTACCGCTGCTGTTGCACGTCAACCACCCCTCACTGCCCGGCTACGTGTCTGGACGTACGCCCTGCGGTGTGTCCGGTTTCGACCCCGACAAAGACAACCTGCGCGCCGCCCAGACCATCTCGCGCAGCTTTGCCTACCGGCGCAAACCGGTGACCCAGCCGCGCATCTTCAGCATCTTCCTGATGGGCAGCACCGGCACCGTGGCCCATTCCGACGCCAGCGACATGGACATCTGGGTCTGCTACGACCCCGGCCTGTCCCGCGATCTGATCGACGAACTGCAGGACAAGCTCACCGGCATCGAACGCTGGGCCGACAGCATCGGGCTGGAAGTGCATTTCTTCCTGATGGACCCGATCAAGTTCCGCACCGGCGTGCGCAGCGACCTGTCCGGCGAAGACTGCGGCAGCGCCCAGCACTATCTGCTGCTGGACGAGTTCTACCGCACCAGCATCATGGTGGCCGGCCGCTTTCCGCTGTGGTGGATGGTGCCCGCCTACGACGAACAGCATTACCCCGAGCTGGCAGAAAAACTGCTGCGCAAACGTTTCATTCCCAAGGATGACTACGTCGACTTTGGTGGCATCGCGGACTTTCCCGCCGGGGAATTCATCGGCGCCGGCATGTGGCAGCTGTACAAGGGTATCGACTCGCCCTACAAATCGGTGATCAAGATCGTGCTCACCGAGGTGTACGCCAGCGAACATCCGCAGGTGGAATGTCTGAGCCTGATCTACAAGAAAGCGGTCTATGGCGGCCAGCTCAATCTGGACGAACTGGACCCTTACGTGATGCTGTACCGCAAGATCGAACACTACCTGACCCAGCGCCAGGAATTGCGCCGGCTCGAACTGATCCGCCACTGTTTCTATTTCAAGGTCAACGAAAATCTCAGTCGCTCGGTGCGGCCCGGCGACTCCAACTGGCGCCGCGACCTGATGCAGCGGCTCATCATCGAATGGGGCTGGGACGAGCCCTACATCAAACAGCTGGACAACCGCAAACACTGGAAAGTGAATCGTGTGCGGCTGGAACGTCAGGAACTGGTACAGGAACTCAATCACAGCTACCGCTTCCTGTCGGCATTCGCCCGCGACAACCAGATCGAAGCCTCCATCAAGCAGGACGATATGAACCTGCTCGGGCGCAAGCTCTACGCGGCGTTCGAACGCAAGGGCGGCAAGATCGAACTGATCAATCCGGGCATCACCAGTTCACTGGTGGAAGAACACCTGTCATTTCATTTTGTGCGCGATACCGAGCACGGCATCAACAACTACTGGGCCGTGTTTCAGGGCTACATCAAAAACCGTGAAGCCCGCGGCCGCGACCCGATCAAAAAATCCCGCAGCGTGATCGAACTGATTGCCTGGTGCTTTTTCAACGGCCTGCTCGACAGCAGCACCCGCTTTTCCGTCGAAGCCAACGGCACCGACATGGGTGACAGCGAACTGCAGCAAACCGTCCAGTCGCTGTTCCAGCTGTTCCCCGATGGCGCGCCCCATCCGCCCCAGGAAAATTTCCACCATGCCGCCCATCCGACCCGCATCACGTTATATGTGAATGCCGGACTCGACCCGATGCGGCCCATGACCCAGAAAGGCATTCACCGCCTCAGCGACAAATCCGACGCGCTCAGTTACAGCGCATTTCACACCAATCTGGCGCTTACCGTGGATCAGATCCTGTGCAACAGCTGGGGCGAAATCATCTGCAATCATTTTTCCGGCGAAAACGCCCTGATCGATTGCCTGGTGAATTACATGCGGCAGATTCCGCCGGACGGCTCACTGCCGCTGCCGCGTCTGGACGTGCGCTGCTTCTGCCCGTCCCGCGCCAGCTCCATCGCCAGCCGGGTGGAAGAACTGTTCCGCGATATCATCGCCTGCTACTACAGCGGCACCCGTGCCATCCAGACCCGCTACATTCTCGAAATCGAACAGTACACCTACCTGCTGCAATTCCGCCGCAATACGCCGTTCGTGCGCGCCCTGCGCAGCCACAAGGAACTGCTCGATGTACTGTCGGAGCCACAACCGCTGTACAGCCCCATCGTGCTCGATCGCAACGCCCTGGAAAAACACCCGCTAAGGGTGATCAGCAAGCTGGCCCAGCCCGGCCGCGTACAGGTATTTTTCCAGCGTAATACCGACAGCACCGACATCTACGTGCACGATGAAAAAGGCTCGCTGTTCCACACCCAGAAACAGCACATCGACGAAGACACCCTGCTCAATCCGGTGCGGCTGTTTCTGCAGAACATCCAGTACCGCCGCGCCGCCCAGCAACAGCAGAGTACGCCGATCCAGCAGACCATTGCCTACTACGAAATCAGGCGTAACAACCGCGGCGAATTGAGCAGCGAACGCAAACCAGGACTCGAAGCCACCGAGGACCGCCCGTATCACCAGGTGCAGGCCATCGCCCAGGCCGGCACCTTCGGCGACGTCAACTACACCGTCTATTGCGACGACCGCGAATTTTCGCAACTGGAATACGGCGAAGCCCTGTTCGCCGCCGTCGCCGGTTATATTGCCTCCCTGCGCCGCAAACGGGAACGCTACCCCATCTACATCACCGACCTGGATCTGTCCCTGCTGGATCTGTCCGGCAGCACAAACCTGCAGACTGTCCAGTTTTTGCAGCACAAGGAAAAACTGGAATCGGCGATCAATCAGGCGCTGAAGCTTTCTTGAACCCCGTAGAAAAATCGTCGCCTGCACAAAGACTATATGCATTCCGATGCTAGACCGGAACGCATTCCACCAAACTACCGTTTCAGACAGTGATATAGCCAACGATACGTCGCACGAACGGTGCAACCACTGCGACGGTCGGAAACGCAACGGGCCAGGTCGTTGTACAGCTTTTGACCCAATCATTAAGGAATTGCAGATGAATTCCTTTTGATACTGCAAGAACGAAAGCCGACACAATCGTCACCATGATGGCAGAGAGCAAGGCGCTGAAAAGAATAGGTGAATAGCGTGCAGGAATGCGCATGGTTTTCTCCTGAATATGGAAGGTTGTCGAAAAACGTCTTCACCGCTTACGTAGCGTTTGCCAGTTGAACACTCAAAGCCGAAAGGTAGAGTCCGAGACCAAAAGCCAGATGATTACCAAGGCTTTGCCACCGGGCGGAAACAGGATTTGCCGTTTTTGATGCGGCAATACCAGCACCCATTGCTGGCTGCATCAAGAAGAAAGGTGCAACCACCGTACCCAGCCCGACAATCAGTGCCGGAATCAACGTCGGTGCTTGAACCCAATGGTTATCCCAGCCAACGGTCAGCAACGAAGCAAACGCAATACCTGTCAGGTAGTGTGCAGTCCACCCAATCACACGCTCGCCGCGAACAGGAACGGATTTAGCGATGGCATCGTGCCTGAACTGGCCTTTCGCCATGTGACCCAACCAGCGCCCAACCATGCGGTAATTAGGGATTGGCTGTTTCAGTAACACTTTTCGCGCAACTCCCCAGATATCCATCATCACCGTGGCACCAATACCGATGGCCAGCGTCGAAACGAGCATGCTCATGGTCTCTCCTCAGTTTGCTTCATCAGGCTGTTGGTGATAGCGTAATTCCTCAAGTCGACTTGAGGTCAAGGGGCTGCTATGGATATTTCCGAGGTGGCAAAGATCAGTGGTGTACCTGCATCGACATTGCGTTACTACGAGGAAATAAACCTGATTCGCTCCGTTGGCCGGCACGGTCTGCGCAGGGTTTTTAATTCGGATGTACTGGAGAGGCTGGCATTGATAGCACTCGGCCGCGCAGCCGGACTGACACTGGACGAAATCGGCAGCATGTTTACTGAAGATGGCAAACCGGCAATTGACCGTCAGCTGCTGGCGAACAAGGCTGACGAGCTGGATCAATCCATTCGCAAACTGACGACCATGCGGGATGGTCTTCGCCACGCAGCCACCTGTTCTGCGCCCAGCCATATGGAGTGTCCGAAGTTTCGTCGCTTAATGGGGTTTGCCTCGCTGAAAGCAGGTAATGCGAAAACCAAAACAAAGAAGCCTCCAAGCAACAAGAAAAACTGAAACATCATTTTTGTATTTGCTGCTTGCAGATGAATATTTCGGCAGCGCCACAGAGTGCGATTCAACATTTTCCTCGCACACCCGAACAGCCATGACCTGAATAGGCACATCGCCATGGATACTTGCAAACCCTTGCTACAACGCTTGATTGAATCGACACTTTTTTTAGTTTCCTTCACTCTGTGTGGACCCACCTACTCCAGCTGCATGAGTGAAGCCGAAAAACTTCAAGTGAAACAGGAGATCCGCCAATCAACAGGGCTAAGCCAGAAGGCGCTAGAGAGTTTTCTGGAAACCGAAGATCCCAATCTGAGCATAACCGGTGCGTGGTTTAATCATTTTCACGCTGCCTTCATGTATCGACACAGCACGATTATTCCTCTGATGATCAAGTGTGGCGCAGATGTAAACAAGGAGGATGGCGCCGGGCGCACACCGTTAAGAGTTGCCATAAGCCAACAGGATTTGGATACGCTGACTGCCCTGCTGTCCGGAAAACCCGCATTGGAAATGTCCTTTTATCGCAATAGCCGATTTGACAACGACCTGTTTTTTTATGCCATCTCGGACATCAAAGCAGAGCACGACCTGCACTTACTTGAGGCGCTGATCCGTGCCGGCATGAAAGTGACAAACGCCGATTTGAAACGGGTGCACGATAAAAAAAGAGTCGCTGTTTCACACCCAATGGCCTGTCGACACCTTTCGGGGAAAAAGTCTGCGCGGGTAGAACGTGAAAGAACCATGATCGAAATGACGAGCGATATGCTGCGACCGCCACTCGCGAGACGGAAGAAGCCGTCGAAAGCATGTGGAAACGATCCCGCCGCTTGCGCCGATCCCACCAACAAAGAAACGCAATTCGATTGCACTTCACATGACGCTGCGTTGACGCACTAGGGTCTGCTATACGTCACTCCCTGCCACCCAGGGCCAGGCTGCACCTGAATGTCACGGGCGTGAACCGGCTCACCGCAGCAGGAACATACCGTCACTGGCTGCATCTGCTGGCCGCACTGCTTGTGAATATGGACTAACGGCGCGCCGCGCGGGTCTGCCATGTGCTGATCACCCCAATTAACCAGCGCCAGCATGATCGAATGCAGATCAAGCCCTTTTTCGGTCAACCGGTACTCTTCCCGCAGCGGTTTCTGCTGGTACGGTTTTTTGTACAGAATGCCGTGCTCCACCAGCTTCCTGAGCCGATCCGCCAATATATGCCGGGTAATGCCCAGCCTGCGCTCAAACTCATCAAAACGGCGAACCCCGAGAAAACAGTCTCTTAGCACCAGCAGGGTCCAGCGATCGCCTATGACCGACAACGTGCGAGCCAGGGAACAGGGCTGCTGATCCAGTTCTTCCCAACGCATGCCAAAAACCTCCACACACAACGAAACTTCAGAATAGCTTGACAAGTTCCAAAACGGAACTAACAATTAGTCAGTTCCAAAATGGAACCAATGGAGGCACCACATGACAGACTCCGACGTCAGGCCGCAGGTGGCGGTCATCATCGGCGCCGGCGACGCTACCGGCGGCGCCATCGCAAGATGTTTTTCAAGAGAAGGTTTTACCATCGTGGCAACCCGCCGCCACGAAGACGCTCTCCGCCCGCTGATCGACAGCATCAACAGCGGCGGCGGCAAGGCTATTGGGTTCGCCTGCGATGCCAGGCAGGAACAGGCCATGGTGGAATTATTTCAGGATATTGAAACCCGCATTGGCGAAATCACGGTGGTGGTATTCAACATTGGAGCCAACGTCCGGTTTTCCATCACCGAAACGACTGAAAGGGTATATCGCAAAGTATGGGAAATGGCGGCGCTGGCCGGATTTCTGACCGGCCGCGAAGCGGCCAAAGCCATGCTGCCCCGCCAACGCGGTACCATCATTTTCACCGGCGCAACAGCGTCGCTGCGGGGTGGTAATGGTTTTGCCGCTTTCGCCAGCGCCAAATTCGCGTTACGCGGCCTCGCTCAAAGCATGGCACGTGAGTTGGGCCCCCAGGGCATCCACGTCGCGCACTCCATCATTGATGGCGCCATTGACACGGATTTCATCCGCCAAAACTTTCCTGCCATGTATGCCAGGAAAGAGCAGGAAGGCATCCTGAATCCCGAACACATTGCCGAGCAATACTGGCAACTGCATTGCCAACCGCGGGATTGCTGGACCCACGAGCTGGATCTGCGCCCCTGGATGGAAACGTTCTGACGAGGAGTGAGCACAATGAAACAAGTAGATGTCTTTTTCGATGTTGGTAGTCCGGCAACCTATCTGGCCTGGACCCAACTGCCCGCGCTGGCGCAACGCAACAACGTCGAGCTGGTGTGGAAACCGATGCTGCTGGGTGGCGTGTTCAAGGCAACCGGAAATCAGTCGCCGATCGCAATCCCTGCGAAAGGCAAATACACCCTGCGCGATTTTCAGCGCCATGCACAGCTGTATGGCGTACCGTTCCAGTTCAATCCCCATTTTCCCATCAATACCCTTCAGCTGATGCGTGGCGCCACCGCCCTGCTGGACAGCCCGCGCCTGCACGATTATCTGGCCGCAGTCTTCAACGCCATCTGGGTTGACGAAAAAAATATGGGACAACCCGACGTCGTTGCCGCAGTACTGGCCGCTGCCGGCTTCGAGCCGCAGGCAGTATTCGACGCCAGCAACACCGACGCGGTTAAGGAAAAGCTCAAGCTTCTGACAGAAGAAGCAGTGGCACGCGGTGTCTTTGGCGCCCCCACATTCATCTTCAATGACGAAATGTTCTTCGGGCAGGATCGTCTGGAATTTCTGGAACGGGTGCTTCGGTCGGATGCATGAGCATGCGCTTGACCGACAGACATACAGACATTCTGAATCTGCGGCGACGACGCCCTGCATACCAACCCGGATTTCATTTCCAATATCGTGCAGGGGCTCGATCACAACCTCATTGCCCGCGCCGTCAATGGCGCGCTGAAGGACAATCCCGATCTAATACCTACGCTTGTCGGTGCTCTGGATGTCAGACTCATTGCCGAAGCAACCAATCGCAGCGCACAGAGACATCCCGGCTTTTCTGCCGATCTGAGCCGCCAGCTGGAACCCGATTTTATTGCGGATGCGGTCAACCTCGGACTGGACCGGGATCTCGACTTCGCGACCACCATGATCGATCGCCTTGATCCCACCCGTCTGGAAGACTGGCGATCCCGGCTGAATCACTGAACGCCCCAGCCCCAACCATTCGCCGCGCCCGCCCGGCTCCGTTATAATGGCCCCCTGTTTTTTCAGCGGGAATTCCCATGCGCGCACTGCTGCTACTGGCCCTGTCCGGCCTGATCATCGCCTGTGGCCAGAAAGGCCCCCTTTACCTGCCCGATGCCGAGCCTCCACCGGCGGACACCTGCACCACCTGTCCCCCAGTGATCCTGCCGGCGCCGACAGCCACTGAGGCGACCCCGGCTGCCAGCAGCGAATCTGATGCCGAGCCAAAGAAAGACCGCACCGAACCGACCGATACCCCCCAAGAGTCCACACCATGAGCCAGTTTGACTACCACAACAACAGCCTGCACGCCGAGCAGGTTGCCGTTTCCGCCATTGCCCGCGCCGTGGGCACCCCCTGCTACGTCTACTCCCGCGCCGCCCTGGAATCCCACTGGCAGGCCTTTGATTCCGCCTTTGGCAGCCACCCCCACCTGATCTGCTACGCGGTGAAGGCCAATTCCAACCTGGCGGTGCTGAACGTGCTGGCCAAGCTGGGCGCCGGCTTCGATATCGTGTCCCAGGGTGAGCTGGAGCGGGTACTGCGGGCGGGTGGCGATCCGGCCAAGGTGGTATTTTCCGGCGTTGGCAAACTGCGCGCTGAAATGCAGCGGGCATTGGAAGTGGGCGTGTACTGCTTCAACGTTGAATCTGAAGCCGAACTGGACATCCTCAACGAGGTGGCAGGCGAAGCAGGCAAGATCGCCCAGGTGTCCCTGCGGGTGAACCCGGATGTGGACGCCCAGACCCACCCCTATATTTCCACCGGCCTGAAGCAGAACAAGTTCGGCATCGACATTGATCGCAGCCTGGCGGTGTACCAGCACGCGGCGTCACTGCCCCACCTGAAGGTTACCGGCATCGATTGTCACATCGGTTCCCAGCTCACCACCGTCACCCCCTTCCTGGACGCGCTGGACAAGGTGCTGGAGCGTATCGACCAGCTGGCGGCTCACGGAATCCACATCGGGCATCTGGACATCGGCGGTGGCCTGGGTGTGCGTTACCGCGACGAAACCCCGCCCACACCCCAGGATTACGTGGGCAAGCTGCTGGAAAAACTGGGCGACCGCCCGCTCAAGATCCTGATGGAACCGGGCCGCGCCATTGCCGCCAACGCCGGCATTCTGGTGACCGAGGTGCAACTGCTGAAATCCACCGAGGTCAAACACTTTGCGGTGGTGGATGCCGCCATGAATGACCTGATCCGGCCGTCGCTGTACAGCGCCTGGCAAAACATCATTCCGGTGACACCAAACACGCAAGCCGAAAAGCAGACTTACGATATCGTGGGCCCGGTGTGCGAAACCGGCGACTTTCTGGGCAAGGATCGCGAACTGGCTATCGCGCCGGGTGACCTGCTCGCGGTATGCTCGGCAGGTGCCTACGGGTTTGTCATGAGCTCCAACTACAATACCCGTAACCGTGCCGCCGAAATCATGGTGGACGGCGATCACTTCCACATCGTGCGCCGCCGTGAAACCTACGACGATCAACTGGGACTGGAATCGACTGTACCCTGAGCCGCAGGGAAGGTAACCTGAATCGCATGAAGATTGAATTCACCAAAATGCACGGCCTGGGCAACGATTTCATGGTGATCAACCAGGTCACCCAAAACGTGGAATTGTCCCCCGAAATGATCCGCCGCTGGGCCGATCGCCACACCGGCATCGGCTTTGATCAGCTGCTGCTGGTGTCCCCCCCGTCATCACCCGATGTCGATTTCAGTTACCGCATTTTCAATGCCGACGGCAGCGAAGTGGAACAATGTGGCAACGGCGCTCGCTGTTTCGCCCGCTTCGTCTATGATAAGAAACTCACCAGCAAGCAACTGATTCCGGTGGAAACCCTGAGTGGCCGCATCCAGCTCAAGCTGGAGTCGTCCGGACTGGTAACCGTCAACATGGGGCAACCCGTGTTCGAACCAGCGCAGATTCCGCTACAGGCCGATCATCGCCAGTCGCTGTACAAGTTCGATGTGGATGGCGACAGCATCGAACTTGCCTGCGTTTCCATGGGCAATCCCCATGGCGTGCTGCAGGTATACAGTGTGGAAGCCGCGCCGGTGGAAAAGCTCGGGCCCAAACTGGAAGCGCACCCGCTGTTTCCCAACAAGGCCAACATCGGCTTCTGCGAGGTGGTGGATCGCGATCATCTGCTGCTGCGGGTGTACGAACGGGGAGCCGGTGAAACCCTGGCCTGCGGTACCGGCGCCTGCGCTGCTGCCGTGGTGAATATCGCCGCAGGGCGCGTCAACAATAACGTCAGCGTGACGCTGCCCGGCGGTACGCTGCAAATAGAATGGCAGGGCGAAGGTCATCCGGTCATGATGACCGGGCCCGCCACGACCGTATACGAGGGGATTATCACGGTATGAGCGAACTAACAGCGAACAAACCAAAACAAGAAAAACTTACCGCTGCCGATGTCGCCAACTTCCTGCGTTCCAACCCGGACTTTTTCGTCAACCGCGCCGACCTGCTGTTCGACCTGAACCTGCCCCACGGCCACAACAATGCGTCATCCCTGCTGGAAAAGCAGGCCAGCGTACTGCGCACCCGCAACACCGAACTGCGCCACAAACTCAATGAACTGGTCAGCATCGCGCGGGACAACGATCGCCTGTTCCAGCAGATCCGCCAGCTGGGCCTGGCCCTGCTGGAAGCCGAAAACCTGCAACAGTGCGAAGCCGTATTGCGTATCAGCCTGCTGCAGGATTTCCATCTCGATCACGTCAGCCTGGTGCTGTACACCCAGCAGGAACTGCCTCCCTCCATTCTCGGCAGCTCACAGAACGAGGTGCAGTCGGTGCTGGGGGATCTGCTGCGGGGCAGCCGCATCATCTGCACCACCCTGCGCGGCCAGGAAATGGCGTTCCTGTTCCCCGGCTATGATCAGGCCGAAGGTTCTGCGGCACTGATTCCGCTGCATTACCGGGGCGATATCGGCCTGCTGGCAGTGGGCAGCACCGACCCCAATCATTTCAATTCCAGCATGGACACGGCCTTTGCCGGCTACATCGGTGATATCCTGAGCCGGCGCCTGCAGCATTTTCTGAGCGAGTAATGCCCGCCGCGCCCCACGCCATCGACCAGTACCTGAATCATCTGCAGCAGAAACGCCTGCTGTCGCTGCACACGGTCGAAGGCTACCGGCGCGATCTGCACCACCTGATCCAGTTGTGCGAAAAACACGGGCTGGATGACTGCAATCAGATCCAGCCCCAGCATATCCGCATGCTGATTGCCGAACGCCATCGCAAGGGCAGCGGCAGCAAATCCCTGCAGCGCCAGCTGGCCAGTCTGCGCGGCCTGTTCCGCTTTCTGATGCAGCAACACCAGTGCGAACACAATCCGGCCCAGGGCATCCGCGCGCCCAAGGGTGAAAAGCGCCTGCCCCATACCCTGGATGTGGACCAGATGCAGCAGCTGCTCAACGTTAGCGACACGGATCCGCTGGCACTGCGGGACAAGGCCATCCTCGAGCTGTTCTATTCCTCGGGATTGCGCCTGGCGGAACTGCTCAACCTGACCCTGGCCAATCTTGATCGCAGCGACAACACCGTGCGGGTAATCGGCAAAGGCCGCAAGGAACGCATCGTGCCGGTGGGCAGTCTGGCGCAACAGGCGCTCGACGGCTGGCTGCAGGTACGCGAGCAGTTTGCGCCGCAACAGGATTTCCTGTTTATCAGTCAGCGCGGCACCCGGCTGCATCCGTCCACCGTGCAGAAGCGGCTCAAGCAATGGGGTATCCAACAGGGCATCGACCGGGGGCTGCATCCCCACCTGCTGCGTCACTCCTTCGCCAGTCATCTGCTGGAATCCAGCGGCGATCTGCGCGGCGTGCAGGAACTGCTGGGCCACGCCGATATTTCGACCACGCAGATTTATACCCACCTGGATTTCCAGCATCTGGCCAAGGTGTACGACGCGGCCCACCCCCGCGCCCGCGCCCACTCCCGTACTACCAGGCAACCCAACCCGGACCAACAGGCTGACGATTCCGAATGATCAAGCTGATAACCTTCGACCTCGACAACACCCTGTGGGAAATCGATCCGGTGATCGTCAAAGCCGATCACGCCATGCGCCAGTGGGTCGAACAGCATGTGCCGGAAGCCGTGGCACAGCTGGAATGGCAAGCACTCAAATCCCTGCGCGACCAGGTGGTAAATCAACATCCCGACATCGCCCACAAACCGACGTATCTGCGCAAGAAACTGCTGTACCAGGTGTTTCGCGAAACCGCGGTTGCCCATGAGCAGGCAGAACGCATGTCGGAACAGGCGTTCGAGGTATTCTTTCATCACCGTAACCAGGTCACCCTGTTTCATGCCGCCGAAGACCTGCTGCAGCAGCTGAGCCAGCGCTACACCCTGATCGCCCTGACCAACGGCAACGCGGACCTGTCCCGCATCGGCATCGATCGCTACTTTGCCGCCCATTTCAATGCCGACCGGGTGCCGCGACCCAAACCCCACCCGGACATGTTCCAGGCCGCACTGGCGTTTGCCGGCGTGCAGCCCGGGGAAGCCGTACACATCGGCGATCACCCGGACGAAGACGTGGCGGCCGCTGCCGCACTGGGTTTTCACACCATCTGGTTCCAGCCGCCCTACCATCCCGACCGCCCCGACGTGCAGGTGGAATACCACACCCGGGATCTGCGCCAGATTCCGCAACTGATTGCGGCGATCGAGGCATCGGCAACCCATTGAATAAAAAGGCATAACAGGCAGCCTGTGGCGCGCCGGCCCGGGCGCGGTTTTGCGGCCCGGGAAAACCCCGTACAATGGCGCGCCATTGCCCCCGGATCAGGTAGTTTTGTACCCATGGATGCCGTTCGTCTGCCCCGCCGTTTCCTGCTTGCCGCCATCGCCG
This sequence comes from Gammaproteobacteria bacterium, assembly GCA_041395845.1. GTDB lineage: Bacteria > Pseudomonadota > Gammaproteobacteria > Pseudomonadales > Ketobacteraceae > Ch67. The sequence continues at coordinate 2,246 of JAWKZS010000024.1, read as the reverse complement.
CCATCAGCCTGTTCACCACGACCCAGGGTTACAGCTTCAGCGATGTCAGCTTCCTGCCGACGGACGACTACAGTCAGCGCTGGTCTCTGGCCATCACCGGCCGCACCCAGACCTCGCCTTATGTGGGGCAGGATTTCCACTCCGACGTAATTCCCATGCTTGCCTATTCCGGCACGACGTTTTTTCTGGCCGGCACCAAAGCCGGCATTCACGCCTACACCAGCGACCAGTGGCGGGTGAATGTCTACGGTGCCTACCGCTTTGCCGGCTACGACGATAAAGAGAACGAATACATTGGCGACATCAAACGGGACGACGCCATCGAAACCGGCATTGATGTGACCTGGGTGCACGATCTGGGGGACTTCACCCTGGATGTGTCATCGGATACCTCCAGCACCCATAACGGCCAGGTGCTATCAGCGTTCTGGAGCCGCAAGTATGTGCATGATCGCTGGCACGTGCTGCCCTGGGTGGGCGTCACCTGGTACTCTCACGATTACAACCGCTACTACTACGGCATCGAACCGTCCGAAGCCACCGACGAGCGCCCGGTCTACTACAGCGATGAGTCCACCAGTTTCCGCATCGGTACTGACCTGCGTTACCAGATCGACCATATCCAGTTCCTGACCTTCAGTATCGAGTACGAACGCCACGACAACGCCATCTACAACAGCCCCATCGTCAATGAACAGGACGTACTCAAGCTGGGCATCAATTACCGGCTGGAATTTTCCGATGAAAAAATGAAGCCGACCGGCCGCGGCTACGATTTTCTGAAAGGTGATCGGCGACCATGGTCCTTGCGGGTGGCGGCCGGTACCAGCACCGACACCAAACTCAATACCATCGTGCGTGGCAGCAACATCGAATTCGATGACACCCAGACCAAGCTGGTGAGCGTGTTCGGCGGCAAGCAGCTGATGCGTACGTTTTTCGGCACCAACTGGGAGATCTGGGCCAACCTGGGTATCGCGTATCGCTTCAATGAACCTGAATACGGCGAGTTCTTCGAATACATAGGCGCCATCAAGTTTATCTACAGCAATTTTCCCTGGTCTGATCGCATCCTGACCCGCTTCGGTGCCGCCGAAGGCGTGTCCTACGCCGAACGGGTGCCTTATTACGAAACCAACAAGAAGGACGCCAGCAACAAGGGGACATCCCATCTGCTGAACTATCTGGATTTCAGTATCGACGCGAATCTTGGCGACATCTTCCGTGCCCAGCGGCTGAAACCCTGCTTTTTCGGCTTTTCGGTACACCACCGCTCCGGCATCTTCGGTAGCGCGGATCTGTTCGGTCCGGTGGAAGGCGGCTCCAACGTCAACACCCTGTACGTGGAATGCCTGCAGGACCCGTAATTCGCAGGCAAAAAAAACCCGGCACATTGGCCGGGTTCAAGCATTCAAACAACATTCGCAATCAATAAGAGTTCACTACACCGTTACGCTGCAAGCAGTCGCCAATCAGATCGGGCGGCTTCCGTAATTGGATTCCGGCTTCTTGGGCGGATCCATGCGGACATTCGGGTCCACCTGGGTAATCTTGCCACCACCGCTCAGGAAGCGTTTCATGTCTTCTTCCAGCCGGCGACGTTCCGCTTCCCGTGAACTCACGGTGCGGTCGCGGCCATCTTCAAAGGTAATCTGGACCGGTTCTTCCGCCGGGGGCAGATCGCTTTCGCCGGACTCTTCTACGTTGATTTCGTCGTTTTCTTCGTATTCAGACATGGCTTGGTCCTCAGTTTCGTCACCTGCTTGCAGAGGTAAGGATATTTATAGTCGAGCCCTTGCGGATTGCTAAAAAAAATTGCGTTTTTTAGATGGCTTTTTTTTCTAAGAATTCAGCCATCTATGCGCTTTATTTCTAGAGCGCCTTAATAGCAAACTAAAAGGCATAAAGAAATGGCTCAGAGTGGCCTTGATGGCAAAAATTGCCGGATTTTCATCCTGATAGGCCTATTTACGCCCCATTAAGGGTCACCAGCAGCTGGCGGCTACCACCGTGGTTGCGGTGCTCGCACAGGTAGATGCCCTGCCAGGTCCCCAGCCCCAACCGTCCCTGCCGGATCGGAATCGTCAGGCTGCAACCCAGCACACTGGATTTCAGGTGCGCCGGCATGTCGGCCCCTCCAGCGTATGCGTATACCAGGGCGCATTCTCGGGAATCATGCGATTGAAGTGGGATTCAAAATCCACCCGCACATCCGGATCGGCATTTTCATTGATGGTCAGCGCCGC
>JAWKZS010000023.1:0-71814 GCA_041395845.1 Gammaproteobacteria bacterium | reverse complement strand
GACACGGTACCCCGCGCACTGCGTTACAACCCGGTGGCGTATCTGGTGATGCTGGGCTTTCACGGCCCGGGACTGGTGACCCTGCAGGAACTGGATCGCATCGAAGCGAAAAAACAGCAGCGCGACGCGCAGAAAAAGCAGGCGGTCAATCTGTAGTGATGAGGCGCGCTGTCACCTTGCCGTACCAGTGGCAGCGCGCCCAATAACGTCAGCCCTTCAATACCTTACCCTGCTGGTCCACCACCTTCACGTCCACCGGAATACCCTGGCGAATGCTCTGGGTGACCACGCAAAAATCCTCGAACTGCTCCAGCGCCTTGGGCAGATGCTCCAGTGTGGCGGCGTCATCCACTTCCATGGTCACGGTCATCTTGCCGATGCGCCAGCGGCCGTCCTGCCGTTCCATCTCGCCTTTCACTTCGGCGCGAATGCCAGTGGGGGAATCCTTGAATTTGCGCAGTGCAAACAGCAGGCTGGCGCACAGACAGTTGGCCACGCCCGCCGCGATCAGCCGCGACGGATTGGGACCTTCGCCGTTGCCCAGCGGTGGGGGTTCATCGGTGAGGATGTCACCGAAGTCGCCGAAATCCACTTTGAAGATGTAGTTTTCCAGTAATTCGAGTTTGACGCTGAAACCATCGCTGATGCTCATGCCGTGAATGCTCCTTCGATAAGGTGATTCCAGTGTAGCGGAAGCGGATGTCGCCGGCATGCGGTGGATCAACACTGCATGCCGGCCTCAGCGGGTTGATCAGAAGGGCTCGTTGACCCAGCTGCTTTCGCCCTTGCATAACCAGTCGCTGGAGCCTTTCACCGAAAACCAGGCCTCGTAGCCCCATTCACCGGTGGCTGCGCAGGTGTCCCAGCTGGCGGTGGCGCCCGGTTTCATCGTCAATTGCGCACTCGAGTGATACTGGCGCGTGGTTTTCAGTTCGACGTTGGCTACTACGCGATAGTCGCAGGTGTTCTGGATGCGGATCTTGAATTTGCGTCCATCGTCGCAATCACCCTTGAATGCTTCCTCGACGACCTGGATGCAGTTGCCGCGGCCACGGCGGTGGTCAGCAGGGCCGTAACAGCCCTCATAGCCCTTGGACTGGCTGGTTGTGCTGCTGGCGCTATCAGACACCGGTGTCGGGGCTGATCCGGTTGATGTGGCTACCTTCGAGCCTGCGCGGGCAGGCGCTGTACTGGTGCTGCCGGTGGACGCAGTATTTGGCGTACGATTAATGAGGCAGGTGCGCGTGCTGCGATTGAACGTGCCGCCCTGTGCCTTGCAGCGGTTTTCCTGCTCGGCGATCACGTCAACCGTGGGTTTGGCGGGGGCCGGTGTGCTGGCCGGTTGCTGCAGGTTCGCAATCTGCTGCTGATTCTGCTGGCTGGTGATGCGCTGCAAAGACTCTGCGTAGTAATCCCGCTTGGGCGGCTGCTGGGCCTGTATCTGTGCCTGCTGCTGGCGCAGATTTTCATTGAACTGGCGATTCTGTTCGGCCAGTTGCGTCATGTCGTCGTTGAATTTTTTGAATGCATTGTTCATGGACTGATTGAAGGCGCGATCAGATGCTTCCTGTTCCCGATCCCGTTGCCAGCGGCGGTCCCGCGCATTGAAGGTATCGTCGGCTTCCGAACGAATGCGGTTGAGACTGGCATAGGCCTGACGGGCGCTGTCCTGGGCGCGGACCTGTTCACGGGCGATATCGATCTGGTGACGCCCCGACAATTCCTGCTCTTCGATGATACGCTGCCCTTCGTAATGGTCGCAGGGGATGTAGTTGCCATCGACCAGACACAGGCCTTTGCCTTTTTCACCGTTGTGGTACTGGCCGCTGAACAGCAGGGTTTCGTTGAGAAAATGCTGGCCTTCACCCTGCAGTTTCAGGTTGCGAAAGCGACCCTGAAACAGCGTGCTGCCTTGCTGGTCGCTGCCCTGCACCAGCTGACCGTTTCTGAATTCACCCGTCAGGATGCGCAGGCCGTCCAGCGAATAGGCGACACCCTTGCCCTCTGCCAGGCCGTTCTTGCAGCCTTTGCCGAACCAGGCGAAGGTGCCCAGTGCCGGATCAATCTTGCATTTGCCCGATCGCGCCTGCTGTTGCAGGGTGGTGGGGCCTGGCCGGCTGGTGATGAGTTTGCCGTTATCCCAGGTTTCTACCCGATCCTGCTTGCCGTCGGCGGATTCCCACACCGCAGCGCCCTGTTGCACACCGTCGGAATAGCGGGCGGTGTAGGTATCACCGTTGGCATACTGGATACGATGCTCACCCTGACGCAGCAACTGATCGAATGCCACGATGCCAACCGTGTGCTCCGCTGCTGCAACATAGCTGAACTCGCCGTCGCCACGGATACCGTCGCCCAGCTCGTAGTGCGCCTGAAAGCGGTCCTTGTAGCTGTTGGTAATATCCAGTTTCAGGTCGGGGGTCGCCAGCTCGCCCTGTGCAGGTACACCGTCGCGAAACACGCCGGTAAATACGCTCGACGGCGTTATCAGCACCCCGTTGCCATCAAACTTGCCCGCTCGGAAGTTGCCTTCATAACGGATGCTGGATGTCGTGTCGCGGTACTGGCCATGGCCGTCGGCTTTCCCGTTCACCAGCGTGCCGGTGAATGCGCCCTGGTGCGCCAACATGTGGTGGCAGATCTGATCCTGACATTGCGCTGCCGCGGTGGTTTCACCCGGCAGGGTTTTGCAGGCGGCCAGGCCCAGTGCCGCCAGAATCAGCCAGACTCGCATGGAAAACTCCTTGCCGGTGCGTGTGATCAGAGAGCGTTGCCGCGATTCACGTCATTGAGAAAATGCGAGCCGACGATGGCGCCCAGTTCCCGCGTGTTGTCGTCCCAGTCGCGCCCCATCAATGGCGTGAACCATCCTTCCATAATGTCGTATTGGGTGACATACGCGTATTTCTGCTGCGAACCGTCTGCATTGGATAGTACGAGATCAGCGGTCACGTGGATTGTATCGGTTGAAGGAATCACGCCCAGCGACAGGATTGCCAGTATCCATGTGAGATGCTCATCCCGGGTAAAGGTTGTGCTGATGGATAAGCTGCGTGAGCTGGTGTTGTCCTCAACCACAACGCCGCTGGCCAGCAGGGCCTGCTTGATCTGGGCATTCCATCCCTGGTTGTCTTCCGTTATCTCAAACCGCACAGGAGCGGGTGTTCGCATGCTGAATGGCGTGACGGTTTCTGCCTGCAGTGGGCTTTTGTAAAAGGAAAAAGTGGTACAGCCAGTCAGGCTCAGCAGGGCCATCACCAATAGAATCTTTTTCATGTTGTTCTCCAATCCGGTGTAATTGGGCAATGTGATCATCAACGCACGCACAGGTGCTTGCTGCTGTCCCAGCGCCGGTTGGGCACACGCTGGCATTGCTCGCTGTATTTGGCGATCGCGGATTGCAGATTGCGCTCGTGACGGGTTTTCAGGTTGCTCAGTTCTTCCGCCTGCTCGCGGGCGAAGCGGGCTTTGGCGTCGCGCTGTTCGCGATTGAAGTCCCGTTCCATCCGGGCCAGCTCATCCTTGCGTTCCCGCAGTTCATCGGCCTGCTGCTGAATAAAGGCCTCGGCCTGTGCCTGGTTACCAGCCATGTTATGCATGGTGCCCATCAGCATGCTCTTGCCAAAGGCGCCGGCTTCGGCGGAATCGATTTCATCGCGGATGTAGTCCATCTGGCGACGATAATCCTGTGCCCACTCGGTTTCTGCGTTGCGGGTTTGCTCGCGGATTTGCTCGATAGACGCGGTGTAATCGCTTTGCAGTGCATCGATTTCCTGTTTCAGCTGCTTGCTCAGATAACCGGTATCGACCCGGTTGCCCAGATGATATTCGCAACGCTCTGGTGCCTTGTTTTCCAGGCAGATGCCGCTGCCATGACGCTGGCCGTCGCTGAATTCGCCGTCGTACTGTTTCTGGTTGTTGACCAGGTACTGGGCTTTGCCGTGCGGTTGAAACTGCTTGAATTGCCCTTTGACGGTGACACCGTTTTGATTGCTGATTTCGCCGGAAACCAGATCACCGTTGCGGAAGATGCCTTTGGCATGTTGCTGGTAATCCGTCGTCATGGCCTCGCCCTGACCATCACATTGTTTGCCGATGTGGAACCATTGGGACGATTGCAGCTTGCAGTTTTTCTGTGCTGCCGCGATGGCTTTGGGGCCTGGCGCATCGAAGATCATGGTGCCATTCCGCCAGCGCTGGAAGCGATCCTGCTGGCTCTGGTGGGGTTGGTAGTGAACGTCGCCGTCCAGCTTGCCCTGGATGAACTTGCCTTCGTAGGTGCCTTTCGCGGTGCGTTTGGTGCCGACCATGTTGTCGAGTCCGGCAAAGGCGCCGCTGTAAACATCGCCGTTGGGCAGGGTCAGCGTGCCGGTGCCGGCAGGCTGGTCAGCGCTGAACGTGCCTTCGTAGCGGCGCCCATCCTTGAAGAACATCACCCCATTGCCTTGCATCAGCCCTGCATTGACATCCCCCTGATAGCGATCCTGGTTGGCCATGATGAATTCGCCGGTACCGTGGGGCATGCCATTGCGGGTCTGGCCCCGGTAGGTGGTGCCGTCGGCGTACTGCAGTGAGCCATCGCTGCTTTGCTTGGGCTGACCCAGTGGGACACCCTGGTAAATGCTGTCATTGTAGGGCTGGAATGCGCATCCGCTGGACAAAAGCAGGCACGCCACGGCTAGCATGGTCGTCGTTCGCATGAGGGTGTCCTTTGTTGGCTCGAACTGATCAATAAATTGTCAGTGTAGACAACCAGACCGAACGTGCCAGAAATAAAGGAATTTTTATAACTGTATGATTCACAAGGCTTCAGCGGGGCGCGTAGGCAAAGACATCCGATACCATCTGCCCAGCCTGCATGCCTGCTGCAATGAAGTCATCCAGTGCCGCATACACCATGCCCGGCGAGCCGCCACCGACGATTTTCCAGCCGGTAAAATCGCGGACATCCTCCAGCGCGGCCTTGTGTACAAAGCCTTTGCGGCCCTGCCAGTCCGGCTGATCGGATACCACCGGCACGTAGTGCAGGGTGGGGTGCTGCTGGGTCATTTCCTGCATCCACGCGTGCAGATAAAGATCGGCTTCGTTGCGGCCACCCCAGTAGACGTGCAGCGGGCGTGGATCTTTTTCGTCGATCAGCGCTTCGATCAGTGCCTTGATCTGGGAGAACCCGGTACTGCCCGCCAGCAGCAGGATCTTGTCGGCGCCATTGAGTGAAAACGGCGTAATGTCGCCCATGCCCAGCCGGATCTTCAGCAGTTCACCAGCCACCAGTTTCGGCGCCAGTTTCGGATAGCTGCTGCTGTCCGGATTGGCGCGGATGTGCAATTCGAGAATACGATCATCCCGGGGTGCGCAGGCGATGGAAAACGCTGCGCTGGTGTTGTCATCGATCAGCAGTTCGCAGTACTGGCCGGCGCTGTAGCGGATCTTGCGCCCGGCCGGCAGCAGAAAGCGTACGATCTTCACGTCCTGACTGGCTTGCTGTACGTCGGTAATCTGGGCGCTGACAGTTTGTACTGGGAACTGGCCGGGTGGCTGCACGCGGGATACCTCGATGGTGATGTCGCTAAGTGGATAGGCCAGACAGGTTAAAACGGCCTGGGCTTCGGGGCAATCGGGGGTGATTTCACAGTCCGAATTTTTCAGCCGGATACGCCCCTGGCGCAGGTGGCCAGCACAGACGCGGCAACTGCCGGCATTACAGCCCCAGGGGAAATGATAACCCTGTTGCAGTGCGGCCTGCAGGATGGTCTGACCGGCGGGAACGCCGAGGTTCAGGTTGGCCGGGAGGAAGGTGATGGTGTGGAACATGGTTGTCGGAATCGTTACTGGTGGGGAGCAGGCTGTCATGTCATGCAGCTTGGCCTTCGGCTACCCTGTGCTTCTCGTCTGCACCGGCGGTGGCGCAACTCGCGCTGCGCGCTCAGACACTCGCCACCTTGTTTCCGGTCCAGACTGCGATGCTCGGCTGCGCAAAATGACATGACAGCCTGCTCCCCACCAGCAGCGATTCTCGTGCGGTGGGGCGTTTTTACTTCCGCTTCATCGACTCGAAGAATTCTTCGTTGGTCTTGGTATCCCGCATCTTGTCGATCAGGAATTCCATGGCGGCGATTTCGTCCATCGGATGCAGGATCTTGCGCAGAATCCACATCTTCTTCAGTTCGTCTTCGGTGGTCAGCAGGTCTTCGCGACGGGTACCGGAACGGTTGATGTTGATGGCGGGGAATACGCGCTTTTCCGCGATGCGGCGATCCAGGTGGATTTCCTGGTTGCCGGTACCTTTAAATTCTTCGTAGATGACCTCGTCCATTTTCGAGCCGGTGTCCACCAGCGCCGTGGCCAGAATGGTCAGGCTGCCGCCTTCTTCGATGTTACGGGCAGCACCGAAGAAACGCTTGGGGCGTTCCAGGGCGTGGGCGTCTACACCACCGGTCAGTACTTTACCGGAGGAAGGAATCACGGTGTTGTAGGCACGGGCCAGACGGGTAATGGAGTCCAGCAGAATCACCACGTCCTGCTTGTGTTCCACCAGACGCTTGGCCTTTTCCAGCACCATTTCGGCAACCTGCACGTGACGGGCTGGCGGTTCGTCAAAGGTGGACGCGACCACTTCACCGCGTACGGTGCGGCGCATTTCGGTCACTTCTTCCGGGCGTTCGTCGATCAGCAGGACGATCAGGCGGCATTCGGGGCTGTTGCGTACGATGGATTGGGCAATGTTCTGCAGCATCAGGGTTTTACCGGCCTTCGGCGGGGATACGATCAGGCCGCGCTGGCCTTTGCCGATGGGTGCTACCAGGTCGATGGTGCGGGCGGTGATGTCTTCTGTGGAGCCGTTACCGATTTCCATCACCAGACGCTCTTGCGGGAACAGCGGCGTCAGGTTTTCAAACAGGATCTTGTTCTTGGCGTTTTCGGGTTTATCAAAGTTGATATCGTTGACTTTCAGCAGGGCAAAATAGCGTTCGCCTTCTTTCGGGGGCCGGATCTTGCCGGAAATGCTGTCCCCGGTGCGCAGGTTGAAGCGGCGAATCTGGCTGGGCGACACATAGATGTCATCAGGACCTGCCAGATAGGAGCCTTCGGCCGAACGCAGGAAACCAAAACCGTCTTGCAGAATTTCCAGTACGCCGTCGCCGAAGATGTCTTCACCGCTCTTGGCATGTTTTTTCAGGATACTGAAGATCACGTCCTGTTTACGTGTCCGGGCCATGTTTTCCAGGCCCATTTCTTCAGCCATTTGTACGAGTTCTGCGATGGGTTTTAGTTTGAGTTCGGTGAGATTCATCTGTGCGGAAGTCATATGTGAGTTGGAATAGGGCGTGCTACGGCATGAAGGTGGAAAACAAAAGCGTGCACACGGTTGGTTAAACGTTTGCTATTTGAATAATGGTTTTGGGCAGGGATTGACTGATCCGGACCGTCCCCACAATCAGCACGGGAACTTGGATTCAATCTAGCAGCCAGTTAGTGAAGCGTCCAGCTCGTTCCCTTGGAACCACCAAACCTTTCCGGGCACAGAACGTTATTTTTGCGAAGGCTTAAGGGAGTGCAAGAAAGGTGAGGTTTGTGATGCGTGCCTTCGGGCAGCGCGTCGACACAATCCGAAAGCGCCCCGCCATCACTGACGGGGCTCTGGCATTATATATTACTGTCGAGGAACGCTGTCAATTGTGATTTGGACAGGGCGCCGACCTTGGTGGCCTCGACGTTGCCGTTTTTGAACAGCATCAGGGTCGGAATGCCACGGATGCCGTACTTGGGCGGGGTGTCGCTGTTGTCATCGATGTTCAGCTTGGCGATTTTCACCTTGCCGGCATATTCGCTGGAAATCTCGTCCAGAATCGGGGCAATCATCTTGCAGGGGCCACACCACTCAGCCCAGTAGTCCACCAGCACAGGGGTGTCTGACTGCAGTACTTCCGACTCGAATGTGCCGTCAGTGACGTTTACGATATTGCTCATGTCTGTCTCCAGCTTGCGGTGCGAATAATGGCGAAAGGGTGCCATTTCCAGAATATAAGAATGAACGGATTGTACAGTCTGCCTGCGTAGTGCTCAATCGCCAGTCCTGTTTTGCGTCATGTTTTCACCGTCCTATGGTGCTATTATCGGGTGCTTTGACGCAACAGCCTTAACAATATAGTCAACGAGGGTCGGCACCGCCGCATATTTTTCCGGGTGCCACCCGCCTGCAAATGGACCCTTAACTTGAGCGAGAATCCGACGTCAGTTCAGTCCAGCGAGCCCACGATGGCGGCCATCGACATGGGCTCCAACAGTTTTCACATGGTCATTGCCCGGCTGGAAAACGGCGAGGTGCGGCCGATCCAGAAAATGGCCGAGAAGGTCATGCTGGCGTCGGGATTGGACGGCAAGCAGATGCTGGATGCCGATGCCTTTGCCCGGGGCCTCGATTGTCTGCGCCGGTTTGCCGCCTGCATCAGCCATATCGACGCCAAATGGGTGCGCTGTGTCGGCACCAACACCTTGCGTCAGGCCCGCAACGGCGAGGCGTTTCTGCGACAGGCGCGGCAGATTCTGCAGTGTCCGGTGGAAGTCGTGGCGGGGCGCGAGGAGGCGCGGCTGATCTATCTGGGGGTGTCCCATACCCTGGCAGATGATGGCGGCAAGCGGCTGGTGTTTGATATCGGTGGTGGGTCCACCGAGTTCATCATTGGCAAACGCTTCGAGCCGATTCTCACCGAGTCGCTCCATATGGGCTGCGTATCATATCGGGACCGCTATTTTTCCAACGGCAAAATCACCGAGGGCAATTTCCGCAAGGCAGTGATGGCGGCGCGCGCGGAAATCGAAACCATCGAGAACACCTATCGCAAGAAGGGCTGGATTGATGCGGTGGGCGCGTCCGGTACGGTGAAGGCGATCCAGAATGCGCTGATGGAGAACGGCTGGTATGGTGAAGCGATCAGCCTGTCCGGGCTTTACAAGCTGCGGGACAAGGTGCTGTCGTTCAATCAGCTGGATGCACTGGATATTGCCGGTATCAAGGCGGATCGGCGCTCGGTGCTGCCATCGGGCCTGGCCATCCTGATTGCGATCTTCGAGCAGCTGGCCATCAAGGAAGTGCATTATTCCGATGGCGCGATGCGCGAGGGCATTCTCTATGACCTGTTGGGCCGGCATGCCCATGAAGATGTGCGCGAACGCTCCATCGTGGCGATGATGAACCGTTACAGTGTGGATGTGGCGCAGGCGGAGCGGGTACAGCAGACCGCGCTGAAAGCGCTCGGCCAGGTGAAGAAGGACTGGGATCTGGGCCAGTATTGTCAGGGCTGGTTGCACTGGGCAGCACTGACCCACGAGATTGGCACCGCGGTGTCCCACTCCGGCTATCACAAGCACGGCGCTTATCTGCTGACTTATTCGGATTTGCCGGGTTTTACCCGTCAGGATCAGAAGGTGCTGGCGGCCCTGGTGGGCAATCAACGCCGCAAGATTCGTCAGACCGACATTCAGGAATTGCCCAACCTGTTTCAGGAAAAGGTCAAGCGGCTGATTCTGCTGCTGCGTTTCAGTACCCTGCTGCACCGGGCGCGGCGGGATGATCTGGCGCCGGAATTCAAGCTCAGTGTTACTGGCAAGGGCATGAAAGTGAAGTTTCCCGGCAAGTGGCTCGATGAGCACCCGCTGCTGCAGGCGGAACTGCAGGATGAGCAGGAAGCCTGGAAAAAAGTGGGATACAAGCTGGAATTCTGATGCACGCCAAGCGTGCATCAGTGAATCGGTGCGGAAGCCTCAGTGTGGAAACTTCAGTGTGCAAGCTTCCGCGTGGATGGCTCAGTGCTGGGTTGAGCCGGTTTTGCGCGGGGATTTTTTCTTGCTGGACGCTGGTGTTGCCGGTTCTGCGTTGAGCGTAGTGCCGCGCTTTTCCAGTGCAAGCTGGCGAATCCGTTGCAGGTCGTCGTCGCTATAGACGCCGTTGACGCCGGAAATCGAGGCCAGCTGCATGCCGTGCCTGAGGCCCAGCTTGTAGATCTCGCGCACTTTTTCCCACTCGATATTGCGGCCCAGGGTGTAGTTTTCGAAGCGGCCTTCCAGCGCCAGCACGATGGTTTCCGCCAGACAGGCATAGGCGACATTCTTTGGCAGGCCGATGTTTTTCATCTGGACATTGCCGGGCAGACGGATTTCGCCGGACTCGATCACCAGCACGTCAGGCCGTTTCGCCACGTCTTCGGCGGGAATGTCCAGCGGGCGCGCCACGTCGGTGATCACGCAGCCGGGTTTGACCTGCATGATGTCGAGGATGCGTTTGCCGGCACCAGACGTGGCCGTGACGATCATGTCCATGTCGCTGAGGTGTTTGTCGGTGTGGGCCATCACGTGCACCAGCGCTCCCGGGGTTTCCCGTTCAATGTCTTCTTTTAGCGCGAGTAGCTTGCCGGCTTCCGGTGCCACCAGATACAGATCATCCACCGCTTTCGCCAGCAGGCGTGCGCACACCGAACCGATGGCGCCGGTGGCGCCCACCACCATCGCTTTGCCGGCCATCTTGCCGCTGGGGCCGATGGTCACCAGGCCGAGTTTCTGCACCGCGTCATGCGCCGCCCATAACGCGCCGGATGCGCTGTAGCTGTTGCCGGTGGTGATCGGCAGTGGCGCCCGTTTGGCAACGGTGACGCCGGCATCGCCCACCACCTTGGTGAACGCGCCCAGGCCCATGATCTGGGCGCCGAGTTTCTTCGCCATGTCGGCCGCCGCCAGCAGGCGCCGGTAGGTGAATTCCGGGCCGTGGCGCATGATTTCCTTCGGCGTGCCGCCCACAGTGATCAGCCAGCCTTCCGCCTCGGCCCCCGTAGGTGACTGGATGCCGGACACTTTTGAATAAATGAACGGCGGCGAGTAGGCGATGATTTTTTCCAGGGTGTTCATCATGCCCTGCGGAGCGACCTTGGCTACCAGATCGATCGGTTTGGCGTTGCGGAAATACTGCTGCGACAGCGGATGAATCACGAACGCAAACCGGCTCAGGCGTTTGAAGCCGTTGGGGTAAAGTACCCGTGGCTGCAGCTCCAGCGCGGTGATGATGTCGAGGATATCGTCTTCAGACAGGTTCTGGGCCGACTTGGCCAGTGCCGCCATGATCATGGCTTCGAGCACGGCGATGGAGACGGTTTGCGGAAACGCCTGCGGGGTGTAGTCCAGCACTGTGTACACGCCGCGCTCGCCCAGTGCCTGCAGGCGCTCCGGTGAAATGGCCGAGGTCACGACCGTCTTGCCCGCCAGTTCTTCCAGGCCGAACGGTGCCAGTTCGTCAAAGTAAGCCACCACGACGTTGGCCTTGTGCAGTGCCTTGCGCAGGATGTAATGGTTCCATTCCGGAATCGGTGCCAGGGTTGGCGACAGCACTTGTGGTGGCGCCCACTTCAGCAGTTGATGGCTGCCGCTGCTGTACAGTTCCAGCGACTGCAGCGACGTCAGGAATTTGGGAATGCCCAGTTGCAGGATCGGATCGGCAAAGCGCAGATTGTCGGTGAATTCGCTGAGCACCCGGGCGGAGCGGTAATGCTGCGCACCACTGAACACCAGTACGTTGGCATTGTTGAAATAGCCTTTCTGTTCGTTCTGGACGTGGCGGATCAGCCATTCCTGCAGGATATCCCGCAGTTCGGTGCCGGTGGTGACCGGAATGCTGCTGGCATGCTGCAGGCGACGGGTCAGGCGCTGTTCAAACTGGAACGCACCAACCCGCTGTTGCGAGCGCATGCCTTCCAGTGCGATCACGTCTGCCTGGTGCTGCCATTCACTGAGTAAGTGCTCGGCCCGGTCAACGTCCTGATCGCAGCCCAACCGCAGTACACGGATGTCCTGATCCAGAAACCGGGTAGTGAAATCGTAATCGCCCGCGGGGCTGCCCAGACTGATACTGACAACGGTTTTCATATCGTTCCTCATCGCTATTCCCGAAACTCTTCCCTGATGCGGTCATCTGTCCGATGACTTCTGCTGGTGTTTCGGTCATTTGTACCAGCATTGACCGTCGCGGACGTTAGCCCAGATCAACAGAAACCGAATGGGAGGCGATCTTCGGCTATCCGGCGGGGAATTTAAGTCGAGCGGGTTATTTTGCTCTTTGCGATAACGGGCTTGAATAAATAGACCGGTCGGTTTATTGTGTGTCTATTGTTTGTGGTGGAGGCAGGCCCAATGGCCCAGAAAGGCGAGGCGACCCGGCAACGCATCATTGATGCCACCGCGCAGTTGATGCAGGCGCAGGGATTTCATGCCACGGGGTTGAACCAGATCATTCAGGAAAGTGGTGCTCCCAAAGGTTCGCTTTATTTTCATTTTCCGGCGGGAAAAGAAGCGATCGCGGTGGCGGCCATGGAACAGTCCGGCCGCCAGCTGACGGCGCTGCTGGAGGGGCTGCTGGCTACGGGTAATCCCGTTCGAGCAGTGTTACCCCTGTTGTGGCAGTACTTTATGGATGAGCTGGCGACGTCGGATTTTCGCAAAGGTTGCCCGATAGCCACGCTGACGCTGGAGGCGGCCGGGGACTATCCGGCGATCCAGGCCTGCAGCGAGGCCATCTACCGGCAATGGCAAGGGGCAGTGAGCGCGGCGCTGCAGCGGGATGGACATCCCGTGGAGCAGGCGGAACAGCATGCCAACGCCCTGCTGGCACTGCTGGAAGGGGCGCTGGTATTGGCCCGGGCCCGCCGCAGTCTGATGCCATTACAGCAGGCGCTTCACAGCGCTCAGGCCCTGCTCTGACAGGGTTCTTTTTCATCCAAAAATATACAGACCAGTCTATATAAGGAGAACAGCATGAAACCAACCGTTTTACTGACCGGTGCTACCGGATTCATCGGCCGCTGGCTGCTGCGGGATCTGACCGCGCGGGGCTATCGGGTGCTGGCACTGTTGCGGCGCCCGGAGCAACAGCTGGTCGAACTGCGCGATTGGCTGCAGACCCATGACGGCGATCCCACCCGGGTGGAGGCTGTCGCCGGTGACATGAGCCAGCCCCGCTGGGGGGTGGCGCCAGACGATTGGGCGCGGCTGAGCCAGGTAGACGTGATTTATCACCTGGCGACCCGGTTTGTGTGGAATCTGGCCCCGGAACAGGCGCGACGGGACAATGTGGCGTCGCTGCAGCCGCTGCTGGAACTGGTGGACGCCAATCCCGGTTTGCAGCGGCTGGTGTGGGTGGGCGGCTACATGGTGGGGAATCCGGCGGTGCAGCCGGCGCTGCGCCAGCTGGCCTCCGGTGACTGGCAACCGGTGTACCGGCGCCTTGGGGCCTACGAGGCGTCGAAACTCGAAGGTTATGTGCAGTTGCAGGCGGCATTGCGGGCGCGTTCGGTGCCCTGGACCTTTGTGCATCCCTGTACGGTCATCGGTGCCAGCGACAGCGGCGAAATCACCCAGGATACCGGCCTGCTCAAGCTGGTGGATGCGCTGCGCAAGGGGCGGCTGACGGCGGTGCCGGGCAAGGCGCGGGACTGGTTGCCGGTGGTGGCAGTGGACTACTTGGCGGCGTTTCTCGCCGGCGTGATCGAACGCGACGAGACTGCTGGCCAGGAATACTGGGTACTGGATGAAGGCACGCCCCGTCTGAGCGAACTGGTGGGCTGGCTGGCGGAAGGGCTGGAACAGCCGGCGCCCCGGCAGCGCATTCCGGTGTGGCTGCTGAAGTTCGTCCTCAATGCAGGACTGGGCAAGCGCTGGGACATGAGCGCCGAATCCCTGAACTTCATCAGTGCCGCCCGCTATCCCACTGCCAGCGCGCGGGCGCTGGCGCAGGACCTGGGGTTGGCGATGCCGCATACCCATACCACAGTGCGACGCATGGTGGCGTACTGGCGCGAGACGCAAGCCGCCTGAGCACTGTCCCCGGTTGCGATGCAGGGTCAGGCTGACTTTTGTCAGCCTGCTACACTGACAAAAAGTAGCCTGCTGAACAGGCTCGCAGTGTCCATTCGTGCTCGCAACCGAAGATCATTGAGAATGCCGACAATAAAAATATGTGCTCTGGTGTCAGGGCTTGCTGTCCTGATGTCTGTCAACGTTGTACTTGCTGACAGTTTCGATGATGCCGTCAATCTCTACCTGAAAGGCTTTGATCACTGTCTGGCGGCCAAAGAGGCGTTGGGTAGTAACGACACCGCGCGGGCGCGGGCCGAATTCGGTCGTTACGAAGCGCTGCTGCAGCAGGCGGCCGGCATCGATGGCGCTATCCTGCAATCCACCCAGCGTGGCATGGACAGCAATCTCAAGCATTGTCAGCGGGTCGGAACCGATCTGCAGATTACCGAAGGACGTCCGCTGCTGGAGCGGGCCATTGCCGCGTGCGATACGGCGGACGCCCAGCTGAAACAGGGGGATGTGGATACCGCCCGCTCCAGCCACCAGCAATTCGTCGCACTGCGGGATCAGGCTTTGGCCCAGGCGCCGGCGCTCAACGAAGTGTTCAGCCTGCGCAGTGAAATCCGTCGCTGCGAGCGGCTGGAGCGCAAGATTGCCAGCTCGGGTCAGCAGCAGGCAGTGCTGACATCCGCCCTGCAAAGTGCGCTTGATGCCAGCGAAACCTACCAGAGCAGTTGTCAGGCAGCGTTGGAGGAAATGAACCGCACCGGTGCGGACAGCGCGTCGGTGCAGAATGCCCGCAAGCTGCAGACCGCCGTGCAGGCCCGCCGCAAGGAAGCCGCAACCGAACTGGCCGCACTCAAGTCCGCATCCCGGAATGCCCCGCTGACAGAGCAGGCCGCTATCGAAAAACGCATTGCCGACGGTGATGCCTGTCTCGCCCGCCTGCATACCGCTCTCGCGGACCGTGAGCAGCAATTGCAGGTGGCACAAACCACTGTGCAGGACTACCTCACCCGTATCAATCGCAGTAATGACAGCTGCACCGCATTGCGCCAGCGCGACAGCGGCACCCGTGCGGAATATGAGGAGGCCCGCAACCGGTTTGAAGCCGCACGTAAAACCCGCGATGACATCAAAGCCGGTATGGCCCGTTTGAATCTACCGGCGGACAACACTGCCCGCCAGCTGGACGGTGCCGTGGCAACGCTCGATCGCTGTCTGGATCAGGTACGCCCGCAGCTGGGGCGCTGGCTGGCGTCGCTCAGTGCTCCCGCCGTTCCCGTACAGGCTGCGCCTATCAGTGCGTCGGTCAACGTCGCCGCCAAGAAATCTGCGCCGGCCAATAGCAGTGCACCCGCCATCGCCCTGGACGGCTCGCTCACCATCGATGACCTGCTGCCGCCGTTTGCCGTTGTGTACTGGCAGGAAGACGGCAAGCTGCCTGATACGATCGACGTGACCATCAGCGCCACCCGGTTCGACAGCAAACTGTATTTCATGCGTCCCGGCGCGAACATTCGGGTCAAAAGTGAGGATTTCGCGATTCACACCATTGAGGCTTCCATGGACGGCAAGCAGAGCGTTACCGAGCGAATCCGCTCGCGCCAGCGCGGCACGTTGAAGACCGCCTGGCCGGCAGACAGCATTGCCGTCCTGCGCAGTGATCAGGCCCGCATCGAACCCTCTTACATCGTCAACACCACTGCCAGCCGCCATGCGGTGCTGGAATTTGGCGGCGATGCCAAAACCGTGAAGATTGAATTGCCGAATCCGGGCAAGTCCGGTCGCGGCGTGCTGCTAATGCCGGACTATGATGCGCTCAGCTTCGAGATC
The DNA here is from genome assembly GCA_041395845.1 of Gammaproteobacteria bacterium. Lineage (GTDB taxonomy): Bacteria > Pseudomonadota > Gammaproteobacteria > Pseudomonadales > Ketobacteraceae > Ch67. The sequence continues at coordinate 56,139 of JAWKZS010000023.1, read as the reverse complement.
GCGCAGGGGGAAGAAAAAACACTGCCCGTCACCCGTGGTGGCGTTGCACTGGGCAGTGTGCAATTGAAAGGGCTGTGATCAGCGGAGTCCAAATCCGCTGGATTTCACCGTTACTTTTGCCAGCGGAATCCCTCGCCTGACTGCACTTGAGTGGAGAAGGAAAGGATCGACCATTCCTCGTTCCATTGAGGAATCACGGCCCGAAGTGGCGTGCCCGTCACCGCAATGGTTACTGGCCTAAGCGCGTTCTCCAGGTAGTTTTCAATGGGATAGTCGATACCCTCCCACTCGCTGGACCACCGCGCCGAAATCCCCACTTGCTGCTCAAACACGGAAGCGATGCTGTAAGCAGCATGCCCGCCATGCAGCGTGTTGGCGTACTCCGCCAGTACCAGCAGTGTATTCTGGTCGCGGGTGGCTGACACCAGATTGGCGGGGTCTACCGAATCGATCGCTGTCTGGACCAAGCCGAGCAGTGGGTCGCCCGCAGCGACCGGGAATTCAACCCCAATCACTTTCGCGAGTGCATCCTTGGCGGACTCTGATAGCCAGCTATCCAGATACTCCCAGACATCATTGATATGCCAGGCGTTGGGTCGCGGCATGTAATTCAGTATCAGGTTGGTGTGAGTAGGATCGATGGCGTTTGCGTGAAGAGCACTGAGCCCGCCCAGGCTGGTACCCACCAGCGTAATGTTGTCCAGATTGGGATGAGCGTTGCTGAAGTCTGCATAGTGCGGCAGGAAGGATGCCCCGTATTCATCCATCCATTGTTGTTCTTCCTGGCCCCATAACGCCATCTGTTTGAGCGCTGATTTCACGTACAGAATTTCCATGGCGTACTGCATGTACTGAGGCTCTATTGCCGCGATATTGAACGGATTGAAATCCCCCAGAAAAACCGCCAGCTCTTCCGGTTCGCTGCCTGTCAGTTCGGTGATCAGATTGAGTGACTGATAGCCCATCAAATAGGTTCTGCCCAGGGTATGAGGCGCGGCCACGAACACCCGGATGACGTTCTGATCTGGCTCGCGCCGCTCGGTGAGGCTCAGGTACTCGCCCCAGTACTCTTCAAACTCATAGTCGGTGGGTAATGCGTGGATTTCCACGGGGACAGGCGAATCTGCGTCCGACGCGGTGCACGGCAGTGTGATGATCATTCGAGTCTCAATGGGATTTGCGCCCGCGACGATATGATCTTCGGCATTTTTGCTCAGGCTGCCACCAGTTAGCAGGTAAGGCGGCTTGCCGGTTAGCACGTAAGGAAGATGGATTCGATATTCGCGTAAACGGGTGTGGCGGGAAAAAGGATTATTGTCGCTGCAGTCATAGGCGGTGGTAACGTCTGTGCGATAGGTCGTTGCGTAGCGGCTGTGTTGCTGATCGTCCACGAATTTTTTGATTGCGGGATAATCAGGATTTTCTGGCTGAGTCGTAAACACGGAGAAAGCAGCCACGTCATTGGCAGTGAACGTGGTGTGTTCGTTGACGAATGCCCTGATGCGGTTCCAGTGCTCGCCTTGCAGGCCATTTGCGCCATTGTCGATGATGTCCTGCATGTGGCGACTTTTGATGATCCAGGGCGACCCGGCAAACAGCACCATGCCGTAGGTGGTGTTCGCGTCGAGGACATATCCGGTCTTGGGGATTATCTGTAGCAGGCTGGTGCTTTTCACATTGTCGCTGGTGTGAAGCGTGCTCTGTACCGGGATGCGCTCGAGATAGTGGGGCGAATCAGGCGACAGATTCACCAGCTGCAGATAGCTGGGGATGATGTCGGAATAGTAGAAGGCAACCGACTCGTTATCCAACGACTGCTCAAAACGGTTCAATAGCGGAATATACAGACTGCCATTGCGGGCAAACCCAGTCTGTCGACTGGCTTCTGCGCGGGCGGATTTGGCCAGCAGGCCGTTGCCGACCGGATAATCCGTGAAATCCAGCGTGCCATTATTGCGCCGCCGCAGATCGCTGGGCCAGGGGCCGCTGAAAAAGAAATCATCGAGATTGCGCATCGCTGGAATCATCGGGAAACCGAATGTGTCTTCGGTGCGGAACACTGCGACGACGTGACGATCACCCAGTGAATGCAGGGTGCAGGTTGCAACGCCGCTGCAAGCCCCGCTCCAGCCTACGAAAACATAACCCCGTGCGGGGATTGCTCGAAGTTCAACAGCCTGGTTGTAGCCAGCGTTCAGGCACAGGTCGCCGGGCGCGCTGGCGCAGCTGGCAATGTCCGGCGTCAAAACGCTGATCTGGCCTTCGCCCAGCACAGACACATTGATTTTGCAGCCAGTAAGCAACAGACAAACGAAAACGACGATCGAGCACGATCGGATGGAGGGCCCCATAAACATCTTCCCTGATGGTCGAGTATAAAAGTGTTGTTGTCAGGTCAAGCCTTGAACGGTTCCGATTGTAGGGTGACAAATCTGTCACCCACAACTGAAAAATGTCGCATTCGACGGAGCACTGGGGTTGGTTGATCTATTAATGTGGATGGATCAGCCCAGCTTCTCCATCAGAAACTCCTGCGCAGAAATGCGTGGCTCACCTTCGGCGGGGGATAGCTTGGTGTAGTTGCCCTCGCTGTTCATCACCCAGGCCTGGCAGTTGTCTTTCAGGTAGATGTCCAGACCTTCGTCGTACACCCGCTGTGCCAGTTTCGGATCGACCACCGGGAAGCAGATTTCCACCCGGCGGAACAGGTTGCGTTCCATCAGGTCGGCGCTGGCGAAATAGATTTTGAAGTCGCCATTGCGGTGGAAGTAATACACCCGAGAGTGCTCCAGGAAGCGACCGACGACCGAGCGCACTTCGATATTGTCGGAGACGCCGGGAATCCCCGGTCGCAGCGCGCACATGCCGCGCACGATCAGCTTCACTTCGACACCTGCCTGCGACGCGCGGTACAGGGCTTCGATGGTCTTGGTTTCCGTCAGTGAGTTGCACTTGAGGATGATCTTCGCCGGCAGTCCCTGCAGCGCGTTGTTGCGCTCTTCCTCGATGTGCTGCTGCAGCAGTTCCTGTTGCAGGGTGAACGGTGAGTGGTACAGGTATTTCAGCTGTGCCGGCCGTCCCATACCGGTGAGTTCCTGGAAGATCTTGTGCACGTCTTCCGCCAGTTCCTCATTGGACGACAGCAAACTGTAATCAGAATAGATGCGCGCGTTGCCGGCGTGATAGTTGCCGGTACCCAGATGCACGTAACGGCGCAGGCGCTGACCTTCGCGGCGCACGATCAGCATCATTTTGGCGTGGGTCTTGTAGCCGACGATGCCGTACACCACGATGGCGCCGGCTTCCTGCAGCCGGTTGGCGATTTCGATATTGGATTCTTCGTCGAAGCGGGCGCGCAGTTCCACCACGGCGGTGACTTCCTTGCCGTTGCGGGCCGCTTCCACCAGCAGGTCGAGAATTTCCGAATTGGCACCGGTGCGATACAGGGTCTGCTTGATCGCTACCACGTTGGGATCGCGGGCGGCCTGACGCAAAAAGCTGATGACCGGCGCGAAGGATTCATAAGGATGGTTGAGCAGAACATCCTGGTTGCCCACCACATCCAGCATGCGGTCGCTGCGTTGCAGCAGGCCGGGAATCTTCGGCTTGAACGGGGAAAAGAACATGCTGGGCTTGGTAATGTCCATTACCGGCATCATCCGCGCCAGATTCACCGGGCCGTTGACCTTGAACAGCTGGTGGTCGTCGAGGCCGAATTTGTTGAGCAGGAAGTCGATCAGGTCTTCCGGCATGTTGTCCGCCACTTCCAGCCGCACTTCTTCACCATAGCGGCGGGAAAACAGTTCACCTTTCAGCGCGGCAGACAGGTCTTCGACTTTTTCCTCGTCGAGGAACAGATCCGAGTTGCGGGTCAGGCGGAACTGGTAGCAGCCGGTGGCTTTCATGCCAGGGAACAGATAGCCGGCGTGGTAGTGAATGATCGACGACAGGAACACGTAATTGTCGCCGCCTTCGCAGATGTCATCGGGCAGCTTGATGATGCGCGACAGCGACTTGGGCGCCGGTACCACGGCCAGACCCAGCTGGCGGCCGAACGCGTCCTTGCCTTCCAGTGTCACGATGAAATTCAGGCTCTTGTTGACCAGTCGTGGAAACGGGTGCGCCAGGTCCAGGCCGATCGGCGTCATCACCGGCGCCACCTGCTGGCGGAAATAATGCTTGATCCACTGCACCTGGGGCGCGGTCCATTTTTCCCGGGCGATGAAGTGGATGTTCTCGGCAGCCAGGGCCGGCAGCAGGTCTTCGTTGAACAGTTTGTACTGGCGCTCCACCGCAATGCGGCAGCGTTCGCTGATGATCTTGAGCACTTCCTGCGGGTGCATGCCGTCGGCTTCCGGCCGCGCCTGGTTGAAGGAAATGTCCCGCTGCAGACCGGCCAGCCGGATCTCGAAGAATTCATCCATGTTGCTGCTGAAAATCATCAGGAACCGTACCCGCTCCAGCAGCGGCAGGCTTTTGTCTTCCGCCTGGGCCAGCACCCGCAGGTTGAATTCCAGCAGGCTCAGGTAGCGGTTGAAATAGTAGGCGCTGTTGGACAGATCAAGGGCCGGTTGTTCGGTGACTTCGGCAGGTACGTTGGCAGTCATGGTATCCACTTCGTTGCGGGGGCTTCCCGGTTAGCGATTCAGCAGTTGTGCAGCAGCCTTGGCGAAATAGGTCAGAATGCCATCGGCTCCTGCTCTTTTAATACAGGTTAATGACTCCAGTATGACAGCATCATGACTGAGCCAGCCATTCTGGAACGCCGCCATGTGCATGGCGTATTCACCACTCACCTGATAGACAAAGGTGGGTGCGCCGAACTGGCTTTTCACTTCGCGCACGATGTCCAGATAGGGCATGCCGGGTTTCACCATCACCATGTCGGCACCTTCCTGCAGATCCAGCGCCACTTCGTGCAGGGCTTCGTTCAGGTTGGCCGGGTCCATCTGGTAGGTGTACTTGTTGCCACCTTTCAGGTTCGAGGCCGAGCCCACCGCGTCGCGGAACGGGCCGTAATAGCTGGAGGCATACTTAGCAGAATAGGCCAGAATGCAGACATTGGGATGGCCGGCGGCTTCCAGCTGCTGGCGGACGGCGCCGATGCGGCCGTCCATCATGTCCGAAGGTGCCACGATATCGGCACCGGCTTCCGCGTGGGACAGCGCCTGCTTTACCAAGGCTTCGGTGGTGATGTCATTGAGCACATAACCGTGGTCGTCGATGATGCCGTCCTGGCCGTGGGTGGTGAACGGGTCCAGCGCGACGTCGGTGATCACACCCATGTCCGGCACGGCATCCTTGATGGCTTTCACCGCCCGCTGGGCCAGGCCGTCGGGATTCCAGGCTTCCCTGGCATCCAGGCTTTTGGCGGACTGGGGGGTGACCGGAAAGATCGCAATCGCCGGCACGCCCAGGCCACTCAGCAGGCGGGCCTCTTCCTGTAAGATGTCCAGCGACACCCTTTCCACCCCGGGCATGGACGGCACCGGTTCGCGGATGCCTTTGCCTTCCAGCACGAACATGGGGTAAATCAGGTCGTTCGGTGTCAGAATGGTTTCCCGCACCAGCCGGCGCGCAAAATCGGTGGCGCGCACGCGACGCAGACGGGTGGCAGGGAAGGGGCCGCGGTTCAAAGTGGGCAGGGTCATGGTGTAACCTTTTTGCAGTTGAAGCGTCATAACAGAATCTTTCAATCATACCCTCTTGGCGCGTAAGCGTCTCAATCCGGATCAAGGGAATACTCGGAATCATGTTAAAAAAAGTGCTGTTTCTGGCGGTGTTGGTGGGCGCGGTGGCGCTCGCCTGGGTGGTGTTCGACCTTGGCCAGTATCTGAATTTCTATTACATCCAGTCGCGGGCGCCCCACTGGCAGGCCCAGTTGGAGCAGCAGCCGCTGTTGTTCGGCGGGATTTTCTTTGCGGTGTATGTACTGGTCACCGGTCTGTCGATTCCCGGCGCGGCGGTGATGACCCTGCTGGCCGGTGCGCTGTTCGGGGTGGTGTGGGGCACGGTGCTGGTATCGTTTGCCAGTACCATCGGTGCGACGCTGGCGTTCCTGATTGCCCGCTTCGTGGCACGGGATTTCGTCCAGCAGCGCTTTGCCGAACAGCTGAAAACCCTCAATGCCGGTATTGAAAAGGAAGGCGGATTCTATCTGTTCACCCTGCGGCTGGTGCCGGCGTTTCCGTTCTTCCTGATCAATATCGCCATGGGCCTCACGCCGATCAAGGTGTGGCAGTTTTACTGGATCAGCCAGCTGGGCATGCTGGCGGGCACCGTGGTGTATGTGAATGCCGGTACCCAGCTGGCGCAACTGGAATCCATGCAGGGCATTCTGTCACCGCCGCTGATTGCCTCGTTCGTTGCTCTGGGATTGCTGCCGCTGGTGGCCAAAAAGACTGTCGCCTGGTTAAGGACAAAGCGCGCTCATGCCTGAATTCAAAAAGCCGAAAACATTCGACCGCAATCTCATCGTGATCGGTGCCGGCGCAGCCGGACTGGTCACCTCGTATATTGCCGCCATGGTGAAAGCCAAAGTCACCCTGATCGAAGGTCACAAGATGGGGGGCGACTGCCTCAACACCGGCTGTGTGCCCAGCAAGAGCCTCCTGCGCACCGGCCGCATGATTGCTGACATGCGACGGGCCCGGGACTTCGGCCTCAAGCGGGTGATGCCGGAATTCGAATTTGCCGAGGTCATGGAGCGGGTGCAGCGTACCGTGCGTGCCATCGAGCCCCATGATTCGGTAGAGCGTTACACGGATCTGGGCGTGGAATGCATCAGTGGCTACGCGACCCTGGTGACGCCCTGGGAGGTGGAAGTGAACGGTCAGCGCCTGACCGCCCGCAGTATCGTGATTGCCACTGGTGCGCGCCCGGCGGTGCCACCGGTGCCGGGCCTTGCCAACACCGGTTACCTGACCTCGGATACCGTGTGGAACCTGCGCCAGAAGCCCAAGCGCATGGTGGTGCTGGGCGGCGGCCCCATCGGATCGGAACTCAGTCTGGCCTTCGCCCGCCTGGGAGTGGAGATCACCCAGATCGAAATGCTGCCGCGCATCCTGTTCCGCGAGGACGAGGACGTGTCGGAACTGGTGGCGGAGCGCTTCCGGCTCGAAGGTATTCGCGTCCTCACCGAGCACAAGGTGGTGGCGGTGGATCAGTACGCCCGTGACAAGGTGGTGATCTGCGAACACAAAGGCCAGAAGGTGAAGATTCCCTGCGATGAAATCCTGGTGGCCGTGGGCCGTACTGCCAATACGGATGGCCTGGGGCTGGAAGCACTGGGCATCGAACTCAATCCCAATCGCACCCTGAAAGTCGATCCGTATCTGCGCATCCCCAATTACCCCCATATCCTCGCCTGTGGTGATGTGGCGGGTCCGTACCAGTTCACCCATGTGGCGGCCCATCAGGCCTGGTATGCGTCGGTGAACGGCCTGTTCGCGCCGTTCAAGAAGTTCCGCGTGGATTATTCGGTGATTCCCTGGGCGACGTTCACGGATCCGGAAGTGGCCCGGGTAGGGCTGAATGAACAGGATGCCAAGGCGCAGAATATTCCGTACGAAGTGGTCAAATACGGTATCGATGATCTCGATCGCGCCATCGCCGACGAGGAAGCCCACGGTTTTGTGAAAGTACTCACCAAGCCCGGCAGTGATCGCATTCTGGGTGTCACCATTGTGGGTGCCCACGCCGGTGACCTGATTGCCGAGTATGTGCTGGCGATGAAACACGGGTTGGGATTGAATAAATTGCTGGGTACCATTCATATCTATCCCACCTTCAACGAAGCGAACAAGTATGCGGCGGGGGAGTGGAAGAGAGCCCACAAGCCCGAGAAGCTGCTGAAGTGGGTGGAGCGGTTTCATCACTGGCGGTTGTGACAAAACAATTCGCACAGTTATCAAAGAGCAGGTGCGGGGAAACGGTTGCGGGACGCTCAGCGACAGGGATGTCGCTGTGCAGCCTCCATGGATGGATTCATGGCGTGTCCCGGAACCGTTTCCCCGTACCTGCGTGGCACGGACAATCAAGATCAGGAGCAAACCATGTCAAAGAAAGTAGCAGTCGTCCTGTCCGGATGCGGCGTCTTCGACGGCGCGGAAATCTACGAAGCCACCCTGGTGCAATTGCGCCTGGATGAAGCCGGCATCGAGTTCCAGTGCATGGCACCCAATGTGGAGCAGATGCACGTGCTCAACCACATCACCGGCGAAGAAATGCCGGAAAAGCGCAACGTGCTGGTGGAGTCCGCCCGACTGTGCCGCGGCAACATCATCGATCTGGCCAAGGCCAATCCCGATGACTACGCCGCGGTGATTTTCCCCGGCGGTTTTGGTGTCGCCAAGAACCTGTGCAACTTCGCGGTCAAAGGTGCCGACATGACTATCAACCCGGACGTGGTGTCCTTCGTGCAGGCCATGCATGCGAAGAAAAAGCCGGTTGGCCTGATCTGCATCGCGCCGGCGATGGCGCCCAAACTGTTCGGGAAGGGTGTGACCTGCACCCTGGGCAACGATGCCGATCCGGCCGCCGATGCCGTGCGCGCGATGGGTGGCAACCATCAGGGCTGTCCGGTGGACCAGTTCACCATCGATGAAGCCAACAACCTCATCACTACGCCCGCCTACATGCTGGCCGGGCGTATCAGCGAGGCCTCCAAAGGCATTTCCGCCCTGGTGCAAGCCGTTATCCAGCGCATGTAAGCCGCAGGCCGCCAGCGCAGAAAAACAGAACTTGGTTAGGTTGTTCTGCGCTGGTCGGGCTGCCCTCGAATCGTGCGTAACTTGGGCTACAGTTAATGAGACTGCAGCCAAGTTGTAGCGCGATGACCAACAAGAAAGATTCCTACAAAAAACTTCATCTGGTGAAAGTGCCTGCCGCACAGCTCGAGCTGGGCATGCACGTGGCCAAGCTCGACCGGCCGTGGCTGGAAACACCGTTCCTGTTTCAGGGTTTCCCCATTCACAAGCAGGAAGACCTGGATACCCTACGCAATATCTGCGAGTACGTCTATGTCGACGTGCTCAAGACCCATGACCTGAGCCACGATCTGCGCACCAACATGATCGCACCGGGCACACCGACCACCCGCTACGAAAATACCACTAGCGTCGAAGACGAGATTCGTTCTGCATCCGTGGCGTACCAGAAAAATCTCGAGGAAATCAAGGACTGCTTCAGTCGATCGGCGGTGGCGCCGACGACATCCAGGCCAAACTGGTCAAGCAGCACGTCAAGGAGTGTGTGGATTCCATCGAGCGCAATCCGTCGGCCATGATGTGGCTCACCCGGATCAAGCATGCTGATCAGTACACGGCAGAACACTGCGTCAACGTGGGGCTGCTGGCCATGGCGTTGGGGCGTCATCTGGGACTGAATCGACAGCAGCTGGAAATGCTGGGGTTGTCGGGCGTGTTGCACGATGTAGGCAAAATGAAACTGGATCAGGACATCCTGTTCAAACCCACCCGGTTGACGGAGGAAGAATTCAATCATATCAAGCTCCATGCCCAGCACGGCCGGGATCTGCTGCTATCCGATCCCATGGTGCCGTCGGAAGTGATATCGGCCGCCTACAGTCACCACGAGCGGATGGACGGCCGGGGTTATCCGGAAGGCCTGCCGGAGCAATCCATCAGTTTTTACGCGCGGGCAGTGAGCATTGTCGACGCCTATGACGCGATTACCAGCCGCCGTTGCTACAGTTCGCCGAAGTCATCGGCCCAGGCGCTGAAGATCATTTATGAAAGCGCAGGCACCCACTTCGATCAGAAGCTGGCGGTGAAATTTATCGAGTGCATCGGCATTTATCCCCCCGGCAGTGTGGTCGAGATGGACAGTGGTGAGGTGGGGGTAGTACTGTCGGCGGATTCCGATAACCGTCTGTTGCCCAAGATTGCCCTGCTGCGGGACGCCAACAAGCATCCGGTACCGCAGCGGGTCATTGATCTGAAGCTGGAGCGGGCGACTGCCAGCGGCGTGCAGCACCGGATCAAATCAGTGCTGACCGATGGCGCCTACGATATCGATCTGGAAGAATTCACCCGCTACAACATCAATCTCAATGGCGTGAAAAAGCCGGAATAGAGCCCCTCAGGACAGTTCGCTTTCCATCTGCTGCAGCTGCTCGGACGCTTCCATCCACGCCATTTCCTTCTCCTCCAGCGTGTTGCGGATGTCACCCTGCTGTTTCAGCAGCTCTGCCAGCCTGGCCTTGTTGCTGTTGTCGTACAGGGCCGGATCGGCCAGCTGTTCTTCGATGGCCTTTTTGCAGGCTTCCAGTTTGGCGATTTCCGTTTCCAGTTTTTCGATCTGCTTTTTCAGCGGCCGCAACTGGTTGCGGATCTCGGCGGCGCGCTGGCGATCGGCCTTGCGATCCCGCTTGGCGTCGCTGCTGCCAGGTTCTGCGCTGGCCTGTAACTGCAGTGCCCGGTAGTCATTCAGCCACTTGGCGTAGTCATCCAGATCGCCATTGAATTCTTCAACTTTGCCATCCGCCACCAGAAACAGATCGTCGGTGGTGGCGCGCAGCAGCGAGCGATCGTGGGATACCAGCACCAGCGCCCCTTCGTAATCCTGCAGTGCCAGGGTCAGCGCCAGGCGCATTTCCAGATCCAGGTGATTGGTCGGTTCGTCCAGCAGCAGCAGGTTGGGCTTGTGCCAGATAATCAGCGCCAGCGCGAGGCGTGCTTTTTCGCCACCGGAAAAGCGGGCGATGGAATCGTGCACCGCATCGCCATGAAAACCGAAACCGCCCAGGTAGTTGCGCAGGGTCTGCTCGTCGGTTTTGGGTGCCGTGCGCTGCATCATCAGCAACGGAGTGGCGTTCATGTCCAGCTGGTCCAGCTGATGCTGGGCGAAGTAGCCGATCTTGCAGTGTTCGCCCGGTGTGCGCTGGCCGCTCACCAGGGGAATCTCGTCCGCCAGGGTTTTGATCAGCGTCGACTTGCCCGCACCGTTCGGCCCGATCAGACCAATACGGCTGGCAGGACGCAGCTGCAGTGCCACCTTGTTCAGGATGATCTTGCCGGGATAGCCCAGCGCCGCATCCTTGATGTCCAGCAGCGGGTTGGAGACTTTCTCTGCGGCGGGAATGGAAAAATGAAACGGCGAGTCCACATGGGCCGGTGCGATCTTTTCCATCCGCTCCAGCATCTTGATCCGGCTTTGTGCCTGCTTGGCCTTGGTGGCCTTGGCCTTGAATCGATCGATGAACGACTGCAGGTGCGCCCTTTCCCGCTGCTGCTTTTCAAACGCTGCCTGCTGGTTGGCAAGCCGCGCGGCGCGCTGGATTTCAAACGCGGAATAGTTGCCGCTGTAATAGTTCAGGGTCTGATGTTCGATGTGCAGGATGTGCTGCGATACGGCATCAATGAATTCCCGGTCGTGGGAAATCAGGATCAGGGTGCCGGGATACTGCCGCAACCAGTCTTCCAGCCAGAGGATGGCATCCAGATCCAGGTGGTTGGTGGGTTCGTCCAGCAGCATCATGTCGCTGGGGCACATCAGGGTCTGGGCCAGATTCAGACGCATGCGCCAGCCGCCGGAAAAGGATTTCACCGGCAGGCTGAATTGCCCCTGAGTGAAACCGAGACCGTCCAGCAGTTTGGCGGCACGGGACTCGGCGGTGTACGCGTCGATATCCGCCAGTTTCTGATGCAGTTCGCCGATGCGATGGGCATCGTGATCGGCTTCCGCCTTGGCCAGTGCTGCCTGCAGGGCGCGCAGGGGTTTGTCACCGTCGAGCACGTAATCCAGCGCTCCGGTTTCCAGCGCTTCGACTTCCTGGGCCATGTGGGCGATGCGCCACTGGGTCGGTATCTGGCATTCACCGCTGTCGGCCTGCAGGCGTCCCTGCAGCAGGGCAAACAGGGATGATTTGCCGCAGCCGTTGTGGCCGACCAGGGCGATGTGCCAGCCGGGATAGGCAGTGAAGTTGGCGTCTTTGAGCAGGCATTTGCTGCCGCGGTACAGCGCGACGGATTTCAGCTGGATCATGGTATGCGTGTGTCTGGATCGGGCAGGGCAGGATAACGAAAATGGCAGGCACAAAAAAGGCCGCGTCCGATGGGCGCGGCCTTTTTCATGGGGAACCGGCGAACGGTTACGAAACGGCTCAGGCGTCGCTGGCAGGATCGAAAACGCTGCGGCCCGGTGCAGGTGCTTCCACCGGCTTCAGTTCGAACGGCTTTTCTTCGGCCTTGGGCGCTTCGGCGGCAACCGGTGCAGGCGCTGCCGGCTTGGGTGCGGCGGGCTTGGCGGCTACCGGTTTCGGCGCGGCGGGTTTGGGTGCCTTTGGCGCAGCAGGCTTGGCCGGCTTGGCTTCTGCTTTGGCAGCGGGTGCTTCGGCAGGCTTGGCTTCAGCCTTGGGGGTTGCGGGCTTGGCTGCCTTTGCAGGCTTTTCTGCTTTAGCGGGCTTGGCGGCCTTCGGTGCCTTGGCAGGCTTTGCGGCTTTGGCGGGCTTCTCCGCTTTTGCCGGCTTGGCTTCTGCTTTCGCAGCGGCAGGCTTGGCAGCCTTCGGCGACTTCTTCACTTTTTCGGCTTTGGGCTTGGCTGCGGCTTTGGGCTTGGCTGCGGCTTTGGGCTTGGCGGCAGCTTTGGCTTTCGGTGCAGCGGCTTTCCTGGCTGCCTTTTTGGGAGCAGCCTTCTTGGCGCTGGCTTTGGCTTTCTTGCCAGCCGCCTTTTTCGCAGCGGCTTCTTTCTTGGCATCAGCCTTGGCTTTGGCAGCGGCTTTCTTCGCTGCGGCTGCCGCTTTCTTGGCTTCGGCCTTGGCTTTTACAGCAGCCTTTTTCGCTTCAGCCTTGTCTGCCCTGTCGATCTGCTTCTGAACGGTTGCTGCAGCCTTGGCTACTTTGCTGGCGTTGGCAGCCGCACGCTTGGCAGCGGCTTCGTCCTGCTGGGCTTTGGCCAGTGCCGCTTTGGCAGCCGCAACCGCAGCAGTCGTTTTGGCATCAGCCTTTTTCTTGGCAGCAGCAGCGGCTTTATCAGCAGCAGCCTTGGCAGCAGCAACGGCCTTGGCGGCATCCGCTGCGGCCTTATCCAGAGCCTTGTTCAGTTGGTCTTGCAGTTTGGCGATCTGGGCGGACAGGTCCGCAACCGGATCTTTCTTTGGGGCTTTAGCTGCTTTTGTTGCTTTAGCGGCCTTGGGTTTTACCGCGGCTTTTTTGGCTGCCATGTTCATCGCTCCTCAGCTGATTTGTTGGCGCAGTCGATAGCAATTATACGAGTTGTTTGGACAATATCTACTGACTTGTGGAGACGTGCACGCAATTGGCGACAAAAAACCGGACCGAAACACTATGCCCGTGCAGTGTTTCTGATACCATCGGTGCGGTCTCATTAACAACAAGACTGCTTCAACGGATTCGGTATGCGCGGTGCGATAAAGAGACCAGCAATCTTGCGGTGCATCAGCCAACCCTGAATTTGGACAGCAGACCAAGCGGAGGAACTATGAAAAAGTGGGTTTTGGCGGCCATGTGCGCAGCGCTGGTTGCTTGCAACAATGACGAATCGGGGAGTACCGGCGTGATCCAGGAAGCCAAAGCAGCTGACAGCGCTGCTACCAGTTTCAAGAATGAAGACCAGAAAGCCAGCTATGCAATCGGTTTGCGCATGGGTGAAGGTTTTGCCCGCGATCTGCAGGAAATGGATCTGGACATGTATTTCAAGGGAGTTGAGCACGGCTTCAAGGGCGGCAATCCGATGCTGAGCCCGGAAGAAGTCATCGCCACCATGCAGGCCCTGCAGGCGCGCAAGATGGAACAGCAGCAGCAGGAAATGGCCAAGGCGGCAGAAGCCAACAAATCTGCCAGCGATGACTTCCTTGCCAAGAACAAGGCCCGCAAGGAAGTGGTCACCACTGCCAGCGGTCTGCAGTATGAAGTGATCAAGAAGGGCGACGGCGAAGCGCCGGACGCCAATGACAAGGTGAATGTGCACTACCACGGCACCCTGCCAGACGGTTCCGTGTTTGACAGCTCCGTCGAGCGTGGCGAGCCGATCTCCTTTGCCGTGAACGGCGTCATCAAGGGCTGGACCGAAGCCCTGCAACTGATGCATGTTGGCGACAAGTGGAAGCTCTACATTCCCGCCGATCTGGCTTATGGCGCTCGTGGCGCGGGCCCGAAAATCGGTCCCAACCAGGCGCTGGTGTTCGATGTGGAATTGCTGGGTGTCGAGAAGGTCGAGTGATACCGCCGCGACTGCGCAAATGAAAAGAGGTGGCCTCGGCCACCTCTTTTTTTTGAGTGCGCTTTGATGGCCTGCTAAGGCTCCGCCCGCCACAGGTTGACCAGCCCATTGGAAAACACACTCAGGTATTCCCCCGGTTTGCTGCCAAAGGCAACGTCCACCACCACGAGACCGGAGCGGCGCCACAGATACGGTGGATCAGCGCGCCAGTCCAGCAAATTCTTGCCGGATTTTACGTCCCACAATACCACCCGGCGGGCGGTGAATCCGGTCAGCAGGGTCTTGTTGTCAGCCGCAAAACGCGCGGTGGTCATGGTGGTGCGACGATAGCCGATCTGCGCCACTTCCTTGCCGGTTTTCACTTCCCAGATTTTGCCGTGACCGTAATACAGTGCGCCGAAGACGTATTGTCCGTCGCGGGACAGCGCTACAGCGCTGATGTCGTCACCCATGCGATAGGCGAAGGTTTCCTTGCCTTTGGGCAGATCCCAGACTTTCACAATGCCATCCTCGGCACCGGTCACGCCAATGCGACCGTCTGCGCTGATCGCGACGGCGTTGATCTTGCCGGCATGGGGTAGGGTTTGCAGGATCTGTCCGGTGGCAATATCAATGTAGTTGGCTGAGTAGTTGGCCTGGCCTACCAGGGCGAAGCGGCCGCCATCCGACAGCGCCAGTGCTTCGATGCCGCCATCCACCGGCCAAAAGCCGCCGGGTCTGCCAGACTCGACGCTCCACAATACCATGCGTTTTTTCTCGGCAGTAATCACGAAACGGGAATCGGTGGAAAACGTGCTGGCCACCAGCATGGAATAGGTGCCCTGGGTGTGATTCCAGTTGTAGAGGCGTTCCCCATCGCTGAGGCGCCACAGGCTGCCACCGTGTTCAATGGCGCCCACGGTTGCGTATTGCCCGTTCGGGCTGAGGGCGGCGCTGAACGCTCCCTTGGTAGCCAGCGTCCATTGTTGCGCAGGCTGGTCACCGCAAGCGGCCAGCAGCAGGGCAAAGAGTAACGGTAAAAAGCGGCGATCCATTCCCCGAACCTTGTATTGGTCAAAAAGCTGTTAGAAATCGCTGGGATATAACCAAGAGTGTAGATTCAGTGCGGGCAAACTGCGAATAATGAGTGACGGATTGTGGCGGCGGGGCAGGGGTTGCAAGAGGAGGAAAGGGCCACACGCGATGTGTGACCCACGATAGCAGTATCAGGCCACCAGCTCGCGGTGGCGATCGTGCAGGGATTCGATCAGCTGGTCTTCCAGTTCGAAGCGCTCAACCATCACCATGCCCAGCGCATTCAGATCCCGCGCCAGGGTCTGCAGGGATTTTTCGCATTGCTCCACCGTGGCATAACGATCATTGAATTCGAGTGCCAGCTCGGTGGATTTTTCAATCTGCGGAAACAGGCGTGCAATCAGATCGCTGTAATCTTCATTGAACTCTTCTGCTTCTTTCATTAGTTGGTGATACACCTCGAAGTGGCCGGCAGACACGTAGTCAATCAGGACCTGGCACAGTGCCTGAACCTTCACGGCGATCGGGGTTTCCTTGGGGGTGAGTTCTTTCAGGCCATCCACCTTGCAGTACAGCACGATGAGTTCCTGGCGTTCCTTGAGCCAGTGGCGGATCAGTTTGTCCACGGTTCCCCACTGTTCTGCTGGATTTGAAGTCTTGGTCAACATGTTCATCTTCCTTCGGGTCTGTTGTTTTCGCTCGGCAAGCGACGGACTGTCGTTACCGTTTTACACAACGGACACGGTTAAAACCGCGCCTATCTATGGATGCAAAAATGCAAAGCGTTCAAATTGTAAGTGACTGACGCAGCGTAAAATGCTGCGGGTCACCCGGGCGTCGTGAAGAAAAATCACAGCCCGGACTAGCGAGAATATGGAAATTCGGCAGGCCGGACAAGATGCGGCCACGACAGGAAAAACCTGCATTCTGCAGTTGACAAAAAGCAGGCTGTTGACTGGTGGGGGGAGGCAGCGCAAAAACGCCGCCAAATAACCAGTTGATGAGATTTTTTAGAAAAACAAATTCTAAAAATGCAGGAAACTTTTTGCGCGTTCAGTCCTGTTTACGCAGGATCTGCAGCAGCGACAGCGCGGCAAAACCAATGAAAACCAGCAGGGTTTGGGCGGGAATGGACAAGCCCATGAAGGTCCACTGGATTTCGGCGCACTCGCCGGCGCTGGTGAAAATCGTGCGCAGGGTTTCGCCGATGGGAAAGGTTTCGAGCATGTAATCCAGGCCCGGACTGCATTCCGGTACCTGATCTTTTGGCAGCCCCTGTAACCAAAGGTGACGCCAGCAGACGGCAATGCCCAATGCACTGAACAGCAGCGCGCCGGTGGCATAGACGCGTTGCCCCAGCCGCGCGGGATTATGCAGCAGCGCCAGCAGGAAGAAGGTACCGATGATAATGACAATGCCGCGATCGATCAGGCACAGCGGACAGGCTTCAAGCCCAAGCGTGCGCTGCAGATAGAAATAAGCGAAAGAGAGAGAGACGATGGCACCTGCCACACCAGCGGCATTGCACAGACGGGAACCGGGTAAGGTCATATTCGTTGGATCTGCTCAGCTAAAGAATCGGGGCCGATTATAACCACAATCGGCCGGCATCATACTTTCGATAGACCCACAACCCGGCAAAAAATTCAGCCTGCGATCAGGCGATTGCCATGTCCTGTTCGTGATCGTGATGGGGGAGTGCCTGGGAGCGGCCATCGTTCCAGCCAGCTTCCCATGCGGCAGCGATTACGTCGGACTTGTAGGGACAGGTGTCCTGGGGCTCGCCGCTCAGACCGAACATGTAGCCTTGACGGTAGGCCTTGTTCAGCGTCTCGATACTCCAGTTCTGGTTGTCCATTTCTTTAAAAGTCATCGGCCCCTTGCCTCGTTATGCGGTAGACAGTGGTACTGCTGCAAAATGTCGCTGGACGGGCGTTCCAGGCTACTGCTTGCTTCCGTGATAACAGCCTTGAAAATGCGACATCTGAATTCAAGAGTAGCAGTGGTTTCGAGGAAGTCACGCTAACTGCTTGATTTTTTGCACATCAACCGCGCTCATGGCCAGATTGTGCTGACAAAAGTCCTTGCGATTCAGAATGTTATAGCGCAAAGCTCAACTGCCACCCCGATCAGCACCCAACGGTGGGTGCAAAGAAGTCCTCAAGATACTGCTCAAAACTGATGTTGTCACTGGCTTCCAGCCGTCTTTGTTCTTCCAGCGAGCGTTTGGCCTCGTGCAGAAACGGTACGCACTCATCTGGCGGCAACGGCTGGTTGCGGAAGAATTTTTCCTGCTCCAGCGCGCAGTGCATCGCAAACTGGAAGAACGACTGATCCCGCGCGCTCAGCTGGCGCATGACCCGGGCCGACGGGGTCAGGTTCGGGTCTTTCAGCTTTTCCATCTGCTGGCGCACCACCGTACTGTGCGCGTCATTCTGGTAGGCATGATCGAACAGACGCGCCACCTGCAGCATGCCGTCCAGCCGCTCCTGGGCCCACTGCCGGAAGGGTTGTTTGTTGCAACGGGAATTCAGTTTCAGGTCCGGATTGCGGCCCTGGCTGACGATGGTCTGCAGATTGTGGGAATTGCATTCCTGATCAATGTCATCGATGGGCGGGCTGTCCTGCAGCATGCAGTAAAGCGCAAACACGTCCAGCAGCATCATCTGGGATTCATTGATGCCCATCGGGCTGAACGGATCCAGATCCACGCAGCGCAGTTCCACGTATTCCACACCGCGGGAGGCCAGCGCGCAGGTGGGACGTTCGCCGCGGTGGGTGGTGCGCTTGGGGCGGATGCTGCTGTAGAACTCGTTTTCGATCTGCAGAATGTTGGTGTTCAGCTGCTGGTATTCACCGTTCCGGGTCACGCCAATTTTTTCGTATTCCGCGTAAGGCGTGCGAATGGCGTGCTGCAACGAACGCACATATTCGTTCAGGGAGTTGTAGGATACCTTCAAACCACTTTGCGCATCGTTGTGATAACCCAGGTCGCTCATGCGCAGGGAAGTGCCGTAACGGGTGTAGAGCGTGTGGTTGTTGAGGGTTTCCAGCTTGTGGTCGCGGCCGTGCAGAAAGCTCGGGCACACCGCCGGCGAAGCGCCGAACAGGTAAACCACCAGGCCCACGTTGCGCAGGAAATTCCGGATCAGCGCGAAATAGTTTTCGGAAATGAAGTCCTGCAGTGAGTCGTCGCTGCGCTGAAGGCTGTGGTACATCTGCCAGAACGATTCGGGAATCGACAGATTGTAATGAATGCCGGCGATGGTCTGCATGTAGCGGCCATAGCGGTGCCACAGGCCATGACGATACACGTGTTTCATGCGGCCGGAATTGGAGCTGCCATATTCTGCAATCGGGATGTTCAGCTCATCGCCGAGGATGCACGGCATGCTGTTCACCCAGATTTTTTCGTCCCCCAGGTGCTGATAGACAAAGCGATGGATGTCGCTGAGGAAGCGCAGCGGGCGCTGCAGGTCGTTGAACGCTGGTGTGATGAATTCCAGCAGTGCCTCCGAATAATCGGTGGTGATCCACTTGTGCGTCAGCGCCGAACCGAGCACTTCCGGATGGCGACTCTGTGCCAGGTGGCCGTCGGGCGTGATGCGCAGGCTTTCCTTTTCCAGCCCGCGCTTGAGCTGGGTCAGGTGGTGGTGCAGTCCGGATTCACGAATGGATTCAAGCCGTTGCAGAAAAGTGTCAGTCACGCAGTGATCCTGTGCGGAGAAAAGGCTGACCGGATTATGCGTGAAAGGCGCAGGGATGCAAATGGTCAATATTGCCGGGGTCCCGCCGGTGCAGCGGGCAGGCAATGCATGGCACGGCCTTTTACGCGATAATGGCGCCGCTGGCAGCCAACCCGCTGCTGTCACCCAACACCACCTCATGGCCACTGGAGATAGTTCATTGAATTCTGATCTTAACGACAACGAAACCCAGGTTGGTCGCTTCAACCGTTTGCGAGTCGCGCGTACGGTGGATTTCGGGGTGTACCTGGATGGCCGCCGCCTGGGCGATATCCTGTTGCCACGACGTTACGTTCCGGCCGGGTGCAAGGTGGGTGACGCACTCGACGTGTTCGTGTACGTCGATTCCGAAGATCGTCTGGTGGCCACCACCGACAAGCCCAGAGCCCAGGTGGGGGAATGCGCCTATCTGAAAGTGGTGGCCGTGAATCCGGTCGGCGCGTTTCTGGACTGGGGATTGCCCAAGGATTTGCTGGTGCCCTTCAGCGAGCAGCACAAGCCCATGGAAGTCGGCAAATCGTATGTCGTGCATGTTTTCTGTGATGAGGAAAGCGGGCGGGTGGCGGCATCTACCCGGCTCAATCGACACCTGAAGGAGCGCAGCAGCAGTCTGCGTCCCGGGCAGCCGGTCAATCTGCTGGTCTGTGGCAAAACCGATCTGGGTTTCAAGGCGGTAATTGATAACGTCGCCCTGGGAGTGATCTTCAATTCCGATTTGCTGCAACCATTGCGCATCGGCCAGAAGCTGAAAGGCTTTATCAAAGCGATCCGGAGTGACGGCAAGATCGATCTGTGCCTGCACCTGCAGAATCAGGCGGCACGGGATGAACTGGCGGAGAAAATCCTCCAGCACTTGCGGGAAAACGGCGGTGCTTCGGTGCTGACCGACAAGAGCGCGCCGGATGATATTTACCGGCAGTACCGTGTCAGCAAGGCCAGCTACAAAAAGGCGATCGGCAATCTGTTCAAACAGAAGAAAATCCGCATCGAGCCGGAACGCATCGAGCTGGTGTAATGGGTTTTGGTCGTCGTGATGCCGTCAGACCGGCAATGAAAAAGGGGCTCTTGCGGAGCCCCTTTGTTCTGGTGGATACGATCTTACTTCTTGTCTTTCAGTGAGCGGGCATTGGCAAACAGATCGGCGAAGGTGCCGGATTTGCCGGGGGCATTGGCAGGGCCCTTGCCGGCGAGTTTGCCAGCAAAGGATTTGTTGCTGCCACCTTTGCTTTCTACATGCTTGCCGAATTTGTTGGTGGTGGGGCGCTTGCCATCGATTTTCTCGCCAGCCGCTTCGTCCAGCTTCATGCTCAGGCTGATACGCTTGCGGGGCAGATCGATCTCGATGACTTTTACTTGCACGATGTCGCCGGCCTTGACCACTTCGCGGGGATCGGCCACGTAGGTGTTGGACAGCAGTGAAATGTGCACCAGACCATCCTGATGCACGCCGATGTCCACGAACGCGCCGAAGTTGGTAACGTTGGTGACGACGCCTTCCAGGATCATGCCGGGCTTGAGGTCGTCCATGGTTTCGACGCCTTCCTTGAATTCGGCGGTCTTGAACTCAGGGCGCGGGTCCCGGCCGGGTTTTTCCAGTTCCTTCAGAATGTCGGTGACGGTGGGCAAGCCGAATTTGTCATCGACGTAATCGTTGGCCGCGAGCTTTTTCAGAAAGCCTATATCGCCAACCACCTGAATCACCTGGCGCTCGTTCTTCTGCGCGATTTTTTCCACGATCGGATAGGCTTCCGGGTGCACGGCGGAACGGTCCAGCGGGTTGCTGCCATTCATGATGCGCAGAAAGCCGGCCGCCTGTTCAAAGGTTTTGTCACCCAGGCGCGGTACCTGCTTGAGGGCGTCGCGGCTGGCGAACTGGCCGTTGGCATTGCGGAAATTCACAATGTTGCCGGCGATGGTTTTGTTCAAACCGGAAATCCGTGCCAGCAAAGCTTCTGAAGCCGTATTCACATCGACGCCGACGGCGTTTACGCAGTCTTCCACCACCGCGTCGAGGCTGCGGGCCAGCTGGGTTTGCGACACGTCATGCTGGTACTGGCCTACACCGATCGACTTGGGATCGATTTTCACCAGTTCGGCGAGCGGGTCCTGCAGGCGGCGGGCAATGGACACGGCACCGCGGTAGGACACATCCAGTTTGGGGAATTCCTTCGCGGCAAGTTCGGAGGCGGAATATACCGACGCGCCGGCTTCGCTCACCACGATTTTCTGCACTTTCAGTTCGGGGTGCTTCTTGATGAGTTCCGCCGCCAGCTTGTCGGTTTCCCGCGAGGCGGTGCCGTTGCCGATGGCAATCAGTTCGACGTTGTGCTTTTTCACCAGATGCGCCAGCACTTTCAGCGATTCATCCCACTGGTTGCGCGGTTCATGGGGAAAGATGGCGCCGTGCTCCACCAGCTGGCCGGTGGCATCCACTACGGCGACTTTCACGCCGGTGCGCAGGCCGGGGTCGAGGCCCATGGTGGCGCGGGGGCCAGCAGGGGCAGCCATCAGCAGGTCCTTCAGGTTCATGGCGAATACCTTGATGGCTTCGGCTTCAGCCTTTTCGCGCAGTTCACCCAGCAGATCGGTTTCCAGATGGGTGAGCAGTTTGATTTTCCAGGTCCAGCGCACCACTTCCTGCAGCCACTTGTCCGCCGGGCGGCCCTGGTCACGGATATCGAATTGCTGCGCGATCATGTCTTCGCAGGGATGGCGGCTGCTTTCTTCTTCCTGGTCGACGGTGATGGCCAGTTGCAGCACGCCTTCATTGCGACCGCGGAACATCGCCAATGCGCGGTGGGATGGAGCGGATTTCAGGGCTTCCTTGTGATCGAAATAGTCGCGGAATTTGGCGCCGGCTTCTTCCTTTCCATCCACCAGCTTGGCAGTGAGGATGCCGGTGTTGAACAGGAAGCCGCGCAATTTACCCAGCAGGGCGGCATCTTCGCCGAACTGTTCCATCAGGATGTATTTGGCGCCTTCCAGTGCCGCTTTCACGTCGGCCACGCCTTTTTCCGCGTCGATATATTTTTCCGCTTCCTGTTCCGGATTCAGTTCCGGGTTGCCGAACAGATCCTGCGCCAGCGGTTCGAGACCGGCTTCGCGGGCAATCATGGCCTTGGTGCGACGCTTGGGCTTGTAGGGCAGATACAAGTCTTCGAGGCCGGTCTTGGTGTCGGCGGCGTTGATCGCGGCTTCCAGTTCCGGTGTGAGTTTGTCCTGCTCACGGATGCTTTTGAGGATGGCTTCGCGGCGTTCTTCCATTTCCCGCAGGTAGCGCAGGCGTTCTTCCAGGTTCCGCAGCTGGGTGTCATCGAGGCCGCCAGTGGCTTCTTTCCGGTAACGGGCGATGAAGGGAACGGTGGCGCCTTCGTCCAGCAGGGCGACGGCGGCATTGACCTGGGCAGGGTTGACGCCCAGTTCCTGGGCAATCAGTTTGGCGATATTGATCATCTTGTGTAGGGTCTCGTGGCTACTACCTGAGGGGGAAGCGGGGGATTATAAACCGGGGTGGGGCGGGGTGGTACCCGGGGATTGGTTGTTGAAAAGCGAGGGCAAAAGGGATGGAACAAGCGTGCTGGATGAAAAAAGCCGCGACGTTGATCGCGGCTTTTTCAGTGGGCTGATCAGGCTTTGGCCTTGCGGCGAGCAACGCCCAGGCCCAGCAGACCCAGGCCCAGCAGGCCCAGAGTAGCCGGTTCCGGCACGCTGACTTCGTCATAGGTGTAGGCAATGGTGAGGTTGCCTGTCCAGCCGTTATTGGTGTTCCAGCCGTAACAGTCGGAGTCGCTATCGCAGCTGGTCAGCAGGGCGCCAAGCAGCTGGGTGATGCGCAGGGTAACGGTAGTGTCGAGGAATTCGGACAGGTCGATACCGGCCAGATTCAGACCGCCATTGAACGTGCCGTTGCTGTAAGAGCTGTTCGAACACTCCGCGCTCCACAGACCGCTGTCTGAACAGCTGGTGGTTTCTGCCCGTGCGCGAGTGCTCTCAGGGCCGTTCGGATTCACCAGGTCAATGGTCATGGTGGAAGTGGTCCGAACGCTGCCGTTGGTGTAGTCGGTGCCCCAGTTGTTGTAGGTGTCTTCGGCGCTGATACGGGCACCCAGACCCCAGTTGGTGGTGAACGACAGCGTGACGTCGGTCAGCGTACCCAGGCTGCTGTCGAAGCCATTGAGGTTTACGTAGCTATTCCGTGTGCGGGTTGCTGCGGATGCGTTTGGGCCGCCGTAGGAGTAGTCATAGAAAGACAGGTTGCTGAAGCTGAAGTTGTCGCTGTCGCTGATGACTGCGGCGCCGGCGTTGGCAGCGAATATGCCGATAGCCAAAGCGCCGAGTCGGCGAGTGGTTTGCTTGATCATGGTACCCCCCAATGGGATTGAAAGTGAATTGCGCGCAAACCCAAGCAGGAATCGGGCCGATTCTCTAATGCCTTTTTATTCAGATAGTTAGGCTTTATGGATGTGACGTGGTTGGCAATTTTGTAAAGGTATCCGACGCCATGGACGGTGTCTGCGCCGAACAGCCTGGCCACTGCACTGGCCCTTGGGTATTGGGTTGGCTATAATTCGTCCACTCGCAGGAGAGAGGGTGCCCGCCACCCCGCCGAAGGCGCAAACTCCCATAAACGCTCAGGCCCACATACTGCGACCACCCATTAACGCCGTCTGGAGAGCGACTGCACGTCAGTCCACCGAAGGGGCAAGCAGGGGCTCACCCTGTAAACTCTCAGGTACCGGGGACAGGGGGAGAGGCCACGTCATCGCAGGAGACCTGTGTGCTGACCTCTGTCTATCTGATTGCCATTGCCGCCGAAGCCATGTCCGGGGCCCTTGCCGCCGGGCGCCGCAATATGGACCTGTTTGGTGTTGCCCTGATCGCGTTTGTCACCGCGCTTGGCGGTGGTACGGTGCGCGATATTCTGCTGGGGAATTTTCCGGTCACCTGGACCCAGCATCCCGCTTACATCTATCTGACCCTCGGCAGCGGCCTGCTGACCGTGGTGATCGCACGTTTTCTGCGTCAGCTACAGCAGCTGTTTCTGGTACTGGATGCGATCGGTCTGGTGGCGTTCACGCTGATTGGCTGTGATGTGGCCCTGCGGCTGGGCTATCAGTTGCCGGTGGTGCTCATGGCCGGTGTCATTACCGGGATTTTTGGTGGCATCCTGCGGGACATTCTGTGCAACCGGACCCCGATGGTGTTGCGACACGAACTCTATGCAAGCGTTTCGCTGGTGGTGGGTGCCCTGTATCTGTGGATGCTGGAGCAGCAAACTGATGCGGATACCACGCTGCTGGCGGCGTTCAGTGTCGGGCTGCTGCTGAGGATGTGTGCCATTCGCTGGAAGATTGCGCTGCCGGTATTTCGTTACGCGCCATCCCGCTGGGACTGATACCGACTGTCAGTCATATCGCTTTTCGCGCCACTTGCTGCACTGTCGGCGTTGTGTCGGCAGGTGTAATCGTTATCATCCGGGGAGTTGTTGTTTGGGGGGCGCCCATGCTCCCGGATTTCAGATGACTTGGGGGAACGAAAAAATGCTGCTGCGTGTACTGGTGCTGTTGCTGTCTCAGTTGTGGGTTGGAAATGCCATCGCGGAAATGTTGCCGCCGCTGAACGCCCAGGAGGCGTTCAAGGTGATGACGATTGAAGGTGATGATCTGCCACAGGCGCTGGGGCGTCCGCTGACAGAATTGTCACTGGCTGCAATGGTCGACAATGTCATGGAGCCGGTGCCGTTTCAGATCGATCAGTACAATATCGGCGGCGCGCTCTATTTCGAGGGCTGGGATGTGGCGATGGCCGGTGATGCCAAACGCTTCGATGCCACCGACAAACTGCTGTTCCTGTTCAAGGATGCCGGGGCGCGGCGGACGCCGGCGGATCTGTACGACGGTGAGATTCTGGCCGAGATAAAGCTGCAGGGTGACGATGGCGTCGAGCGCTTTGTCTATCTGGTAGCAGGTTCCCGTCTGCGCTCTGACGAACAGTATGTGCGTTACAGTTCCCAGCTGGGACTGGTGGAAACGGATTTCTATCAGATGCGCTACAACCGCGACAATCATCTGGTGTGGGAAGATTTTTCGGCGACCAATTTCGTCGGTGAGCGGCCGCTGGATTCGCTCAAGCTCAGCCTGCATCTGGGCGTGGTGACGTCGCTGATTCCGATGGAGCTGAACAACGATGATCTGGTGGCCATTCCCAAAGGCGAGATTATCGGCCCGATCCGCACGACCACCCAGCTGGACCTCACCATGTATTATCTGGAACTGCCCATCATGCATCTGAGCATGCAGGTACATCATTATCCCAAGTCGGTGATGTACGATGTCAGGGCTATGGTGCCCGAGTTCCGCCGCATGCTGATGAACAAGCCCTATCTGAAAATGTCGCTGGATGCCAACCGCTTGCTGGGTGCCACGATACGCATGGCCAACGGCCCGACGGAGCCGGGGATTGTCGATGGTGAAATCAGTGCCATCGAAGAGCAGATGCGCAACACGCCGTTCACGGCTGACGAAAACTGGTATTGGGTGAGTACCTTGCGCAATATGGATGTGGTGGCGTATCTGGATTATCTGGGGGATTTCAATGAACCGGTGTCACCGCTGATCGAAGATGACCTGACCGCCTTCGATCCACCGGAAGTGTTCCCGGGGCGATTGCCCAATCTGGGTTATGTCATTCACAGTTTTCCCGAGAAGGGATTCATGGGGCTGGTGGTGAGTATATTTCTGGATGATCGTATGGAAGGTGATCCCGTGGTGTTCACCCGGCAGCTGCGTACCCTGCCCGAGATCGAAGTGCGTTCTGCACTGGCGGCGGCCCATGGCAACTGAGCGGGAATTTTCTTCTGTCGATAAAAGCGCATTGCAGCAGGCGGTGATCGCTGCGCTGGAGGCGCTGGTGGAAAACGCCCGGGTGGCGATGCTGCGGGCGTATGAAACGGCGACCCACGAAGAAAACATCGCGGAAAACAAATATGACACTCTGGGATTGGAAGCCGCCTATCTGACCGAAGGGCAGGCACGCAGGCTGGCAGAGTGTGAGGCGGATCTGGCCGCGTTTCGCGCTCTGTCGCCCAGGGCGTTTTCGGACGATGAGGCCATTGCGATCGGTGCGCTGGTGGAGCTGGAAGACGAGGAGGGGCGCGTGCAGTGGGTGTTGCTGGGGCCGGCCGCCGGTGGTGTGAAGGTAACCTTTCAGGGGCGTGAAGTGGTGGTAGTAACGGGCGCCGCGCCGCTGGGCAAGGCTTTGCTGAAGGCCGTCAGCGGCGATGTGGTGAGCGTTCAGCAGGCCGCCCGGGCCCGGCAGTATGAGGTGGTATCAGTGCGCTGAGCACCGCTTTTGCGGCCGGTTCCGGCTTGGCGAAAATTCAATCGGTCTACTAGAGTTTACGGACGCCCGGTGTGTCCATGGCCTGTCTGACAGGCCGCCTGAGATCTCTCTCCCAAGTGCATGTCCTGCCACGGCTTTTGGTAACTCGAGTGGTTGAACATCTGGCGCGGCGCCCGTTGGCATCTTTCCCCGTTCACGCCAGAAAGGACTTTCAATGCTGTCCCCCATGCCCGTTTCGCAGTCCCCGGCATCCGTTACCCACCCACTTGAACTCTCACTCCGTCCATCACGAACAGCCTCAGGGGCTATTCGCTGGGCAATGGCTGCTTTGCTGGGGTTGCTGTGCAATCCGTTGCTGGCGGCGACGTTTGATTTCACCAGCGCGACGGATAATGGCGCGTCGGTCACGACTACCGTCAGTGGTGTGACGTTGACTGCTACTTCCAGTGCAACCTCCGGCACTGTGTCTGTCTTGAACGCAGGAGGAGCTGGAGGCACCTCTGGAAACGTCCTGATCGCTGACGACTCACTTAGTACCACCGGATCGTTGACTTTGTCATTTTCGGTGCCGGTCGATATATCGCAAATGCGGGCTGCAGACGCTGCCGCCACTAACCCAAATGCCCCAGTGGCGTTGTGGACATTTACGCCAGACGTGGGTTCGCCTACCTCCTTCTCGGTGCCGGGAGTTTACGGTGTCGATGTTTCTCGGAGCTTATTGGGCATAACACAACTGGTAATTACCGCCGATACGGCTGTTGATTTCTTTATCGATAACCTGGTGTTCACCATCGCCAACGCCGCGCCCACCATCACCGGGGCGCCGGCCAGTGCGACGGTCACCGAGGATGTGGCGACACCGGTGAATCTGTCAGCGGTTACCGTCGCAGACTCCAATGGAGACAACATTACACTGACGCTGGGCGTCAGTGCTGGCACCATCGCCTCTACCGATGGTAACGGCTTGATCAGCGGCGTCACGATCGGCGGTTCCGGTACAGCGAGCATGACCTTGGCGGGTACTGCGGCGAGTATCAATACCTATCTGGATACTGCCAATATCCAGTACACCACCGCGTCGAATTCGACCACATCCGCCACACTGACGCTGACGCCCAATGATGGCACGGTGAATGGCACCGCCGGTTCCACCACCCTGAATGTCACGGCGGTGAATGATGTGCCCACCCTGAGCAATGCCAACGGTTATTCCATCAATTACCAGCAGGGGCAGAGTGCGCAGCGATTGCTGGCAGCGGGGACGGCAACGGTAACGGATGTCGATTCGGCGGATTTCAGTGGCGGCAATCTGACCGTGTCAGTCGTGGCCAATGCGGCGGTGCTTGAGGATGTGCTGAGTTTTGACACCAGTGGCGTTGTTGCGCTGGCAGGATTGACGGCCGGCAGCAACGTCAGTGTCAGCGGTACGGTCGTTGGTACATTGGCCAACAATATTGCCACCGGCACCAATCTGGTGGTGAATCTGAATGCCAATGCGACCACCGCAAGGGTGGCATCACTGATCAACGCTATCACCTATCGGAATGCCGAAACAGGCACACTGACGGCCAATACCCGCACTGTCCGCATCACGGTCAACGATGGTGATGGCGGTACCTCGGTGAATTACGACAACTCGGTTGTGGTCACCGCACTGGATAGCGATGGCAGCCTGACCGCCGGCAGCGGGGTGAGTGAACCGGTGGCGCTGGGTACCACAGTGGATACGGTAGGCGAGGCGGTCAGCATTTTCGATTTCACGCTGAGCGATGGCGGCACGGCGGACGCGATTGCCATGGCCGTCAGCCAGATTGTGGTGCACGTGTCGGGTACCGCAAGCGATACCCAGCGCAGCCAGGTGACCTGGCGCCTCAACGGACCTGATGCGTCCAACGTGACCGGCAGCTACAGCGCGGGATCCGACACCATCACGTTTTCCGGGCTGAGCATTTCCATTGCCAATGGCGGCAGTGAAACCTACACCATCAACGCGTATTTCAATAACAACACCGGCCTCACCGAAGGGCTCACCTACATCCTGTCGGTGGATGGCGATACCGATCTGACCGTGACAGGCACTCGCATGGGCACCACCAGTGCCGTTACCAACGGTACTGGCACGGCGATCAGTGTGGTAGCAACGTCGCTGGCGTTCACCACCCAGCCGGCGGGTTCGGTTTCCGGCGTAGCGCTCACCGTGCAGCCGGTGGTCAGTGCCCGTGATGCCTTTGGCAACGTGGATACCGACTTTACTGAAACCGTAACCATCACCGAAGGTAGCGCTGGTACGTTGTCCAACAACACGGCTGTTGCCGTTGCCGGCGTTGCAACCTTCAGTGGCATGACCTATACAGCATCGGCGGATCAGCAAAGCTTCACCCTGACGGCCAATGATCAGGACGGTGTCGGTTCCAATCTGGCGACGGTAGATGCCAACACGGTGACGTCGGATGTCGTTGCAACGCGGCTGGTATTCTCAACCCAGCCGGTGCCGACCACCCTCAATAACGCTGTGAGCACCGCTTTTACAACGGTGCCTGTTGTGCGTGCAGTGGATGCCAATGGCACCACCGATACGGGATACGGCACCAGCATCACGCTGAGTGAAGCCAACGGTGCCGGAAGTGCGGCGCTGACAGGTACCAGTGACACCGACGGCAATGCGGCAACCGTGACGCGGACGCCAACGACCGGCACTGTTACCTTCACCGGGTTGACGGCCACCTACACCGCAGCAGGTTCCAGCAATGAAACCTTCAATCTGCGCGCTTCTTCCGGCGCGCTGACAACGGCGGACAGCAGCCAGATTACGGTGCTGGTGGATACCACACCGCCGGATGCACCATCGACACCGGATCTGGCAACTGCGTCGGATACTGGTTCATCAAACACCGACAATATCACCAGCGATAACACGCCCACCATTACCGGTACCGCCGAAGCCAACAGCACGTTGGTGCTGACCAGTTCAGTGAATGGTACGGTTGGCAGCACCACGGTGGATGGCAGCGGTAACTGGAGCGTGACCACCAGCACCCTGAGTGCAGGCAGTCACACCATCACTGCAACCGCCACTGACGCGGCCAACAATACCTCCGCAGCATCTGCCGGACTGTCGATCACCATCGATACGACGGCACCTGCTGCGCCGTCGGCCCCGGATCTTTCAGCCGCGTCCGACACCGGCAGTTCTTCTACCGACAACGTCACCAGCGATACCACGCCGACGTTGACTGGCACCGCCGAAGCCAACAGCACGGTGACTGTGATCAGTTCGGTGAGTGGAACGCTGGGTACCACCACGGCGGATGGCAGTGGCAACTGGTCATTCACGGCTGGCTTGCTCGGTGAAACCACTCACACCATCACTGCGACAGCCACCGACGCGGCAGGCAACGTGTCCAGCGCGTCCTCGGCGCTGGCCGTGGTGATCGACGCGTCGGTACCTGCCACACCGGCAGCGCCGGATCTGGTGAGCGGGTCGGATTCCGGCAGTTCCAATACTGATAATGTCACCAACGACAACACGCCCACGTTTACGGGAACGGCAGAAGCGGGCAGCACCGTCACGCTGGGCAGTTCGGTGGCGGGTACGGCGGGTAGTGCAACGGCAGACGGCAGCGGTAACTGGAGCATCACGGCTTCTACGCTGAGTGATGGCGCGCACACGATGACGATCACAGCCACTGATGCTGCTGGCAATGTCTCCGCTGCGTCGGCGGGCCTGGCGATTTCAATCGATACCAGCAGCCCGACAGCGCCGTCGGCGCCGGATCTGGCGGCCGGATCGGATACCGGTGAATCGGACACGGACAACATCACCAGCGATACCACGCCGACGTTTACCGGCACCGCCGAAGCCAACAGCACGGTTACTGTGACCAGTTCAGTGGCAGGCACGGTGGGCAGTGCAACGGCGGATGGCAGCGGCAACTGGAGCGTCACGGCCACTACGTTGGCAGACGGGTCCCATAACATCACCGCAACGGCGACGGACAGCGCTGGCAATGTGTCATCAGCGTCGGCAGCATTGAGCATTACCGTTGACAGCAACGCGCCGGCGACGCCGTCCGCACCGGATCTGAGTGCGGCGTCGGATTCCGGCAGCTCCGATACGGATAACACGACCAACGACACCACCCCCACGCTGACCGGCAGCGCCGAAGCCAACAGCACGGTCACCCTGACCAGTTCGCTGGATGGAGCGGTGGGCAGTACGTCGGCGGACGGCAGTGGCAACTGGAGCATTACGGCCAGTGTTCTGGCAGAGGGCGCTCATAACCTGACGGTGATCGCGACCGACAATGTCGGCAACAGTTCGGCGGCATCGGCAGCGCTGGCAGTGACGGTAGATACCACGGTGCCGGCAACCGCGACGGCAACACTCGCGGTCAATGAAAATGTTGCGGATGGCACGGCAGTTGGCACCGTGACCTCCACTGGCGCATCCGCGTTTGTGTTGACTGACGATGCGGGGGGTCGGTTTGCCATCAACGCCGCCAGTGGCGCAGTGACGGTCGTCGACGGTGCGCTGCTCAACTTTGAAGACAGTGCCAGTCACGGCATCACGGTGCAGTCAACGGATCTGGCCGGCAACAGCACCAGTACAGCGCTGATGGTGACCGTCAACAACGTCAACGATGTACCCACCATAACGGGTACACCGGCAACCAGCGTGAATGAAGATTCGGCCTACAGCTTTGTGGCGCTGGGCGCGGATGCAGATTCCGGTGACACGTTGACGTACAGCATCACTAACATGCCGGCCTGGGCCAGCTTCAATACCAACACCGGTGAACTCAGTGGTACGCCTGCCAACGAGCATGTGGGTGTCACCAGCAATATCGTGATCACGGTGACGGACAGTGCCAGTGCATCGACTTCGCTGCCGGCATTCAGTCTGACGGTAGTGAACACCAACGATGCGCCGGTCATCAGCGGAACGCCCGCGACCGCAGCGGTGGAAGGCGTCGCCTACAGCTTTACGCCAACGGCATCGGATGTGGATGTCGGTGACGTTCTTACCTTCGTTATTACCAACCGTCCATCGTGGGCAACCTTCTCATCGAGCACGGGTGCGCTCAGCGGAACACCGGCGTTTGCCAACATCGGCACTGCGGCGAACATCGTCATTGGTGTCAGCGACGGTACCACCACCGTCAATCTGGCAACGTTCAGTATTGTGGTGGTGGGTGATCTGGACGGCGATGGCATCGGCGATGATGTGGATACCGATATCGACGGCGACGGCATGAGCAACGACTTCGAAACGGAAAACGGGCTGGATCCACGTAATCCATCCGATGCTGCGACCGACAGCGATGGCGACGGTGCTTCGAATCTGGACGAGTTCCTTGCCGGTAGCAATCCGAATGCGGATGACTATGCACCGGTGATCACGCCACCCGCCGACATCCTGGTGGATGCCGAAGGCCTGTTCACTGCTGTGTCCGTCGGTGTCGCAACCGCGTCGGATGGGCTGGATGGTGACGTGGTGGCCACGTCCGATGCACCCAGTCATTTCAGTCCCGGCAATCATGTAGTCACCTGGACGGCAACCGATGCGGCGGGGAACGTAGGCACGGCCACGCAGCTGGTCAGCGTAAATCCGCTGGTGTCGTTCAGCAAGAATCAGCAGGTTGCCGAAGGCGCCTCGGTGACGGTGCAGGTCATTCTCAATGGTCCGGCGCCCAACTGGCCGGTCAGCGTGCCCTATAGTGTGAGCGGCACGGCCCAGAGCGGTATCGACCATACACTGGCGAGCGGGACGCTCGTCATCAATGATCCGGACACCCAGGGCGAGATCAGTTTCAGTGTCACCGCCGATGGTCTGGCCGAAGACATCGAAACCATCATTCTGACCATGGGTGAGCCCGAGAACGCGGTGGCATCGGTGCAGAGCCAGCATGTAATCAGTATCAATGAAGACAACGTTGCACCGAGTGTGGCGTTGAGCGTGCAGCAGAACGGTCTGACCACACTGGTGGTCGGGCAGCTGGAAGGTGATGTGGTGGTGACTGCAACCGTGCAGGATGCCAATCCGGGTGATACCCACACGCTGACCTGGCAGGCGGATGACGCGCTGGAAGATCTTGATATGCTCGCCAGCCAGTACAGTTTTGATCCCTCGACGCTGGCGCCCGGCCTGTATCGCATTGCGGTGACGGCCAACGATGGCAGCGCAACCGGTTCCAGCGAACTGCTGATCAATGTGATCGCGGAATTGCCGGTACTCAGCAGCATCGACGATGAAGATGCTGATGGCATCGATGACCTGACCGAAGGTTTCGGTGACAGCGATCAGGATGGCATTGCGGATTACCTGGATGCGGTTGCCGCGCCCAACACGCTGCAGGAAGTCCGCGCCGAGGGTATCCGATTCCTGATTGAAACTGATCCGGGCCTGGGGCTCGGGCTGGGCGATGTGGCGCTGCAGGTGGTCAAAGGCGGTGCCGGCATCGATAGCAGCGACCTGACCGCAGCGGGGCTGGCGCCGGATCGCTACTTCCGTTTCGATGGCGGTATCGTGGACTTCGTGGTGAATGCGCTTCCGGTGGCTGGTGAATCCGTCAACGTGGTGATTCCGCAGCTGGCTGTCATCCCGGCAGATGCCGTTTATCGCAAGCTGACGGCGGCAGGCTGGCAGGATTTTGTCGAAGATGCGGCCAACCGGATCGCATCCGCTACGGGTGCCGAGGGCTACTGTCCGCCGCCCGGCGACAGTGCCTATACCGCAGGTCTGACGGAAGGCCACTGGTGTGTGCAGCTGACCATCGAAGATGGCGGCCCCAACGATGCAGACGGCGAGCGCAATCAGGCGATCGTGGATCCCGGCGGTGTTGGTCTTGCGCTGGCGCAGGAAGTGACGGTTACCGGACGCAGCAAAGGCAGCAGCGGTGGTGCGGTCAATCTTTGGCTGCTGGGCATGTTGCTGGTGCTGATTGCTGCACCACGGCTGCGCAGGGTGCCACTGGCGACCTTTGGCCTGCTGCTGGTGGGTGGCTGGACACTGACCGCTGCCTCACCTGCCCAGGCCTGGTACCTGGGCACCGGTCTGGGCCAGGTGCAGGGCAGCGATTCCCAAAGCAGCTTCAACCGTGCGCTGGCGGATGTACAGGATGGTTTGCAGACATCCCAGTTCGATACCGAGCGGGACGGCTGGTCGCTCTATGTCGGTGGCGAGGTGCATGAACGCGGCACCATCGAAATCGGCTATCTGGATCTGGGGGAAGCCGACGTCCGTATCGAAGGCGCCCTGTTCAACGCCAACCAGGCTGCCTTCATCGATACGGTCACCGGTGAACTGCCGGCGACCGGCAAAGGTTATACCGCCCATTATGCATACCAGCTGTACCGTCATGGCAACTGGTCACTGCAGGGTCGGCTGGGGCTGTTTGCCTGGTCGTCCGAGCAGACCGCCAGTCTGGGCGGTGTCAGTGAGTCCGTCGATCGTGATGGCACCGATCTGGGTTATGGTCTTGCGCTTGAATACGCCATTACACCCGCCCTGGGGCTGCGCCTTGGCGTGGAGCGCTATGACGTCGACGACAGCCATCTGGATTTCTTCAGCCTGGGCATTGTTACGCCAATGCCTGACCTGTTCTGAACCGTAGTGCCGGTCTGCAGCGGCAGGCCGGCGTCTTTTCCAACGCGAAGTACCTGAATTCCCCGCCATTTTTATTAGCTGAAAATTTTTTTGAAAAAAGCTGTCAGGATTCCTCCCTCCGCTGCGACTACCAGGGTGTGCAGATGCACTGCACGCAATCAACCACAACCCTGGAGAGTTTCATGAATATTCGTTCTGCTGCCGTACTGGCCCTGTCTGTGCTTGCTTCCGCCGCTACCCTGCCTGCCCACGCCGCTGACAGCAAGTGTGGTGCCGGTTCCTGCGGCAAGAAATCCGCCACGGACACCAAAGATGCCAGCTGCTCCAAAAAGGATGGCGCCTGTTCCAAGAAAGAGGCGTCCTGTTCCAAGTCTGACGCAGCCTGCTCGAAGAAAGACGCAGCCTGTTCCAAAAAAGAAGGTTCCTGCTCGAAGAAAGACGCTTCCTGCAGCAAGAAATAACCGGGAGCAATGGCAATGGCTGGTTTGGGTTACCGGCGTGAAATGTCCGATTGGGACATGACACGCGTCAACGCTGATTTTTTTGAGGTCGTGCCGGAAAACTGGATCCGGCGCGATCGTGAGCCGCTGCACCGGTTGCTGCAATCGGGCCGCGCGGTCCATCTGCATGGCGTGTCACTGAATCTGGGTGGCAGCGGTGAAATCCAGGCCAGCTTCCTGCGTGCCATTCGCGAACTGATGGATGATCTGGGGGTGGTGTACTACTCGGATCATCTGGCGGCCAGCGGTGATGCGCATCAGCTGTACGACCTGTTTCCGATTCCCTTTACCGCTGCCGAAGTGCAGCGTGTCGGGGACCGGATCCGTTATGTGCAGGATGTGCTGGGCTGTCGCATCGCCATCGAAAATCCCACCTGGTATACCAATATCGGTGATCTGCCGGAGCCGGATTTTCTCAGCGCGGTTGCCGAGTACGCCGACTGCAATATTCTGCTGGATCTGAATAACGTCCAGGTCAATTTCAAGAATCATGGGCTGCTGGATTTGCCTGCGTTCATTGCGCGGGTGGATCTGTCGCGGGTGACCTATCTGCACGTGGCTGGTCATGAGTTTGACCCGCGCTTCGATCTGTATGTGGACACCCACAGTCAGCCCGTCGAAAACGTTACTCGCCAGATGGCACAGACGCTGAATGCGAAGCATAACCTGCCGATCCTGCTGGAATGGGATAACGATGTACCGGATCTGGATACCATCAATCAGGAGCTGCAATGGTTGCCTTCCACGACTATGTAAGGGGTGTCACCGACACCGTGCCGGATGGCTATGATGAGCGCGGCATGCGGTTGTATCGGCATCTGGTGTATCTCGGTGCGGTACAGATGCTCGAAAGCCATTTTCCGCAGTTGCCGGAAGCGTTGGGCGCGGAACAATGGCAGGCGCTGGTGCGGGCATTTGTACGTGAATCCCGCTGGGAATCCCATTATTACGGAGACATGACCGATGCATTTCTGGTTTTCCTTGAACAACAAAGTGCGTGATGTCGCGCAGCCTGCCGGCCTGCTGCTGCTGCGACTCTGGCTGGCGCAGGAATTCATGCTGGCGGGGTACCGCAAGCTGTCATCCGGTTTGACCGCGCCGGAATGGTTTGCCGGTTTGCCGTTTCCGTTCCCGGTCAGCCTGTTGCCCGCGGATCTCAACTGGGTGCTGGCGGGTGGCGGTGAAATAATACTGGCGTTACTGTTGGCGCTGGGATGGTTGGGTATCGTGGCGCCGGCCGGCCTGCTGTTCATTACCTGGGTGGCAGTGTGCAGCGTGCACTTTGATCTGGGGCTGGCAGGTTGGGATCAGATCGAAAGCGAAGATGGCCTGGGATTCAAAGTGCCACTGATGATGGCGGTCATGCTGTTCACGCTGCTGGCAACCGGTATGGGGCGCTGGTCCATTGACCAACTCTGGCAGCGGCGCTTGCAAGCGCCTACAGTATAGTGATGGGATGGATGTGACTTGGGGCGCGAGGGATTTCAGGTATGCAGGCAGTGGTTGCGCAGTGGGTGGAACAATGGCGTGCGTCGATGGTGCGCTTTGCCTATCTGCACCTGTCCTCGGTCGACGATGCCGAAGATGTTGTGCAGGAAACCTTTGCCGCCGTGTTGAGTGCTGATCGCGCGACCCTGGCGGCAGTGGAACCGCGCCGCTATCTGTTCGGCATCCTGCGCAACAAAGTCATGGACCGCCTGCGGCAGCGGTATCGTGCACCCACCCAGACCCATGATGTTGAACAGGAAGACCTGGATGCCTTGCTGTTTGATCAGAGTGGTCATTGGCTGGGTGGCGTGGCGCCGTCCGCCTGGCATACGCCGGAAAGCAGCACCGAAAGCGAACAGTTTTTCCAGGTGCTGGATATCTGCGTCAATCATCTGCCGCACAAGCCGGCCCGGGTGTTCAGCATGAAAGAATTTCTGGAATGTGATGCCGAGGAAATCTGTGGCACCTTGTCCATCAGCAAAACGGATTACTGGCAGTCCCTCAGTCGTGCCCGCAAGCAGATTCACCTGTGTCTGAATGAACGCTGGTTTGGCGGAGGTACCCTGGCATGATGACCTGTCGTGAATATATTTTCATGTTGAGTTCGGGCCAGCTTGAGCACGCGTCGCGTGGTATGAAAATGCAGGCGGCCGCTCATCGCATGATCTGCAAACGATGCCGTACTTTTACCCGTAATGACCGGGCACTGGAT
This sequence comes from Gammaproteobacteria bacterium, assembly GCA_041395845.1. Taxonomy (GTDB): domain Bacteria; phylum Pseudomonadota; class Gammaproteobacteria; order Pseudomonadales; family Ketobacteraceae; genus Ch67. The sequence goes on along the minus strand of JAWKZS010000023.1, from coordinate 19,530 downwards.
GGCTTGCTGGAGGATTACCGGCAGCGCCTGAAACAGCCGGACGATAGCGCTGATCAGTAATGGCCGGTTAAGGAAGGTTGTGTGAAGATGGATCAGGGCGTTGCACCCTGATCCATCTGCCTTTCAGTCAGAACTGATACGTGAGTGAGGCGGAAAGCAGATCAACATCACTCTTCGCATCATTGGCTTCAACACCGTACAGGCGTTCCCACTCGGCACGAAAACCAATCGCATCTTTTACCGCAAAGCGGATGCCAATGCCGTAATGTCCGCCGCTGGCATCCGTGCGATCGGAATAACGATAGTCACCGTCAATGATGCTGCTGGTGCCGGTCAGTTTCAGTTTGGTTTGTGCGCTGTACACGCCAGCCTTGCCGAATACTTCGATCTGGCCGACCGGCATTCCCACCACGGCATCCAGTATCGCGGCAGTGGTCTGTGCCGATGCACCGACTGACACCGTGCCGGTCAGTGAATTGTCGACCGGATCGTAGAAGGTGCCAGTGCGGGTACTGCCAGCGTCCACTTCGCCTGCATCCAGATAGCTGGCTTCAACTGCCAGCCAGTGATTGAGTGCATAGCCTGCGAATACCTTGAAGCCAATGGCACTCTGATCAGTGCTGGAACCGGCCATACCGTCGAAATCATCCACTCCGATGCTGGCGCCGTAGGCTTCGTTCAGGTTGCGGGCATCCGATGCGGATGCCCAGCTCTTGTAGTGCGATTCCCCGGCGCCGAGGCCGGCATAGAATCCCGTTTCCGTTGCGAATGCTGTGCTGGCGCAACAAGCTGCGACGGGTACGATCAGCCACTTGATTGTCTTTTTCATGTCGATATTCCCCCGGTCGCCTATCTCAGAATACTCAGTCCGCCTGCATTCCCGGCGACATACACACGGCCATTGTTGATCGCGGTACCTACCGCTTCGCCCACTACTTCACGGATAACCAGCAGTTGCGGATTGGCGACATCGCTCCAGTCCAGTTTGACCACACCGGCATCACCGTAGCCAACGTAGAACAGCAGCCGTGGTTCAAACAGGGTAACCAGATCGCCGTTGGCATCGCGGTAACGGGTCGGGAAATATTGCGCTGTCATGTACAGGGCACCACCTTCGACTTCTTCATAGCCTGCCTGGAACTGCAGTTTGAAGTGACCTGCTGCGGTTGGACGACATTCCCCTACGCCACCCTGCTTTCACTCAGCTTGGTGACATCGGTAATGGTTGCACACACATCAGGGTCCTGACCATCAGGCACAACTGCAGGGCGTTCTTCGGTGGCCGGACGGATCAGGTCCGCCATGTGATACGCGACCAGACCAAAACTGTCGTAACTGAAGTAGGCGATGTCGTTGACGATGTGGACGTCGACGCTCTTGCCATCGGCAGATCCAAACGCGTTGTCATCGTCAGCCTTGAGCGGTTCGAATGTCTTGATCAGCTTGTCGAGACCCAGATCCGCCGGATCACCACTGGCGAGGAACGCGGTCATGTCGACCACGGAAATCCCGTAGGCGCCCGCGGCAATGACAGCATAGGTGCTGCCGGTGGCACTGTTGGTCCACAGTTTGACGGTGGCGGCACGTCCCAGCGGTGGCTTGCCGGATTGACCATCGGCATCACCGATGTTGGCAACCACATGATCGCCGGTAGCAGGATCCGCCGTGGTGTCATACACGGTCAGACCATTGTCACCGTCAGCAACGATGGCATAGCGGCCCGAGAAGGTGACGCCGTAAGCATGGTCTTGTCCGGTGACTTTCAGCGTGTCGACATCGCTGTTTTCGATGCTGTGTTCGAATACGCTGCCAAAGGCGTTCAGCAATACCGGCGCGCCCACCTCGGCAGTGCCGTCCAGCACGCTGGCCAGATCCAGCCGGCGCATGCCCAGGCTCTGGCTCATGACATAGGCCTGACTGGGATCGCTGCCAAAGCCCACCTTGAAGGCATGGGGCGTCGGAATGACATCAATACCACTCTCGGGATATTCGCTTTGATACGTGTTGGCGACGACATGGGGTGTATCGATGGCTGTTGTACCGTCCGCAATATTCCACACAGTAACACCGTGCGGACCGTCTGCCAGGTACAGGTAATCACCCGATACAGTGACGCCTTCGGTATGACCGATGGCAATCGGTTGTCCAGCGGTACCGTCAATGTAAGCGCCAATCTCATCCGTACTCACCATATTTACAGGAACGGTGAAACGACTGGTGAGTGCAATGTTCGGTGAGGTCAGATCAACAAAATCCACAAAGCTCAAGCCACCCGCACCGGAGGACTGGATGGCATCGACCTGACCAGCGGCAGCGTGATTGCCATTGGCTGTCAGTACCAGTGCGCCGCCGTGGCCATTGATCTCGCCGGTTGCCAGCATGACCGGGGCTGGATAATTGCCACTGCCATCGGCCACCAGGAACGCAGGAATGGATTCATCGCCGACCACCACCGGTGTCATGTCATAGGACGTGACGAACTCGTAATCCGGCCAGAACACGCGGTTGTTGGTGTCGTTATCGAAGTTGCCGGCGCCATTGCGCCATTGCGTGGCCGGCGCATGGGCACCGCTGGCGACCACCAGGCCAGCGAAGTGATCCGTGTAATAGGCGCGATATTGGGTTGGATTACCAGCTTCGGGTACCACCTGCACCGATACTACGCCGGCTTCTTTCAGCATGCCGGAACCGGAATGCGACAGAATGCCACGCTTGTCCACGTTGGTGGATGGCTCATCCGGACCATGGGCCGGTACTGCAGGAACATAGCCCTCATAGGCTGGCGCAGCCGGATTGGTGACATCCACGGCCACCAGGCCACCCAGACTGTAGGCAATGTAGGCGACAGTGCGACCGGGCAGATCCACGATGTCCATGGCGCGGGCGTTGTAGTAGTACTTGCCGTAGCGATCGAACTCGGCCCAGGGATACCAGGTCAGGCTGTTCTTGTTACCCAGTTCGTGGGCGGCCTGAACATAGCTGGGCATGCCATCGGCATCCACCGCATTGACGCCATCCATCGGGGGCGCCACCACCAGATCAGCGTCGCCAGAATCCGGGCAGGAAATTTTCCGTTCTGGATAACCAAACCAGTCTTCCTGCGCACTGTTATCGCAATCGGTGTACAGGTTATAGCTGCCGAGCTTGGTCAGGTCCGTCGGGTTGTAGATGCCGATACCCAGAAAGCCAAGGGCAACATACAGTCTGCCGCCGTGCATGGTCAGGCTGAGCGGGCCACCCCATGCGCCTTCGCCCGCATACTTCAGCGTCCACAGCTGCGTGCCATCGATGGTGAGCACACCGTCGGCGGCCGCATTCATCAGATTGGCAAGGCTGGTTTTCTGAACGCCATAGCTGCTGTTGGCGATATACAGCTGATCGTCAGCCGTATCGGCGGGCGTGCCGTTGTCATCCACCAGCACATCATTGACGTGGCCGTTTGTATGCGGTTCGACCGAGGCTGCCTCGGTGAAAATGGTGCCGCCACCGTCGGAATACGTGTATTCGGGCGTCATGTAATTCACGGTCATGGTGCGGACATAGGTCATGGCCGCCGGATCGGTGATATCGACAATGCCGATGCCTTTGCTGCCCATCGACAGCAGGGCGTAATTGCGGCCGCCATAACCCTGCAGCACGGTAATGTGCTGGATGAAGCCGGGCACCGACAATTCAGTAACCGCACCTTTCGTGGTGGCCAGCGGTGTGGCGGCAAAGCGGTTGGCCATGGTGTAGAGCGCCCAGTCACTGGTGCCATCGTTGTAGGCTTTGGCGTCCTGGGTGGCACCACCGATCTGTGCGGCCAGTGTGGTGATGTTGGCTTCGATGATTCTGGGCGCTACGACGTCATCCGAATCTTCGGTGAAATCGGTCCAGCTCGATGAGCTGTCGCCGCCGCAGGCGCTGAGTAACAGGGAAAGTGCGGTTGATGCGGCCAGATAGCCAAAGGGTTTGGCGCTGGCCTGGTTAAACGTGCGTGTTCTGGACATACAAAATTATCCCCCGGAGAGTGATAGTGTCTGGTGCCGTGGCTACAACAAAAATGCAATGCGCAATCCTGCTCCCGCACCGCCACGGCGCGGGCGGGATTTTCGAATGAATGCAATCAGGATGTTGATTCGATCTGTTATGAAAACAGTGAATAAAAAGCGGTGATTGGATGCTGCCTGTCTTACTCGGCCGTCTCAGCTGGCTGTGAGGTTCGTTCCCGCACCCGTTCACGATACTCGGCGCGGATGCGTTCCTGTTCTTCCTTGGATTTCGCTTCCTGCAGACGCTGACGATACTGTTCGCGCTCTTGCCGGGTCAGTTTTTCCACACCTTCGAACTGGTCCTGGTCCTGCAGCTGGTCGCGGGTCTGCAGGCGATCCTGTGTCTGCAAGTGATCTTGCGTATGAAGTCTGTCCTGTGTGCGATCCTGGTCTTTGGCGTACACGCCTGATGCAGCGACGCTGGCAAGCAGAATGGCGGTCAAGAGAGTTGGTGTCCGTTTCATGGTTCGCTCCATTGTCTTCACGTGATCAGGGTATGAGGCATGTTGGTCAATCTAGAGCTACCCTGTTGTATTTATTCTGAGATAACCGACCGGTGCGGAGTTGACGCACGTCAACAAGCTTGCCTGGCGCAGACCAGGGTTTTGAGAAACATTACGGGAAATTGACGGCGCGCAATTCCGGGCGTTGCGCGGGAAAATTACGCATGGAATAGGATGTGAAAAGTCTTAAGAAAACCTTAAGAAAACGCCAGCGCAGTGTTGGTGTATGACCGTGACGAGTGAACGAGTCAATATTGGTTGATCATTTTTCTGTGCTGCCATTGTGGTTGCTACCGGCGGTTGCGGTGTCATCCTTGCCGGCTTTGAGTGCGCGGGCTTTCTCGGCCAGTCGCGTCAGCCGTTGCTCGACCTTGCCGTTAATGGAATCTGCTGGATACTCGCCACTGTCAGATCGGCTGCCGGCGGGTATTCCGGTCAGCAGTGCCAGGGCTTCATCGACCGTGCGAATCGGATAGACGTGAAACTGCTGCTGTGCGCAGGCTTCCACCACGTCATCGCGCAGCATCAGATGAGGAATGTTGCTGGCCGGAATCAGTACTGCCTGATCGCCGCTCAGACCACGCTCCTTGCAGACCTGGAAAAAGCCTTCGATCTTTTCATTCACGCCACCGATTGCCTGCACTTCGCCGTGCTGGTTGACCGAGCCGGTGATGGCGATATTCTGTTTGATGGGCACTTCTGCGAGGGCCGACAGCAGCGCGCACAATTCGGCGCAGGATGCCGAATCGCCGTCCACGGCACCATAGGTCTGTTCGAACACCAGCGCGGCCGACAGTGATAATGGCTGTTCCGGGCAATAACGGGCGCCCAGAAAACTGCTCAGGATCAGCACGCCTTTGGAATGAATGGGGCCGCTCAGCGCCACTTCGCGCTGGATGTCCACCACTTTGCCGCTGCCCAGCCGCGCTGTGGCGGTGATGCGGGTGGGAAAGCCGAAATCGAACCCCCCCAGACTGACCACAGTGAGGCCATTGACCTGGCCAACGCGGCTGCCCTGCGTGTCGATCATGATGGTGCCGCGGCGGATGGATTCCAGGTAGGAAATGCGCATGCGATCGGAACGCCGGATGCGCCCATCGATGGCGGCCTGAATATCGTCCGCCAGAATCTGCGGGTGGGCAGACTGGCGTGCCAGATAATCCGCTTCGCGCAGCAGGTCCGCCAGATCGTGAATCCATACCGACAGCTTTTCGCTATCGCCGGCGAGGCGCGAACTCTGCTCCAGCAACCGGGCGATGGCCTTTTTCTGCAGCGGCAGCAAGTCGTTCTTGTGGGCCAGTGTGGCCATCAGGCGCGCGTGCAGCAGCAGGTTTTCCGGCGTGCGCGGCATGTCGTCATCGAAGTCCGCAGCCACCCGGAACAGCTCGCGAAAATCCGCATCGTAGTGATACAGCAGGTAATACAGAAAGCGTTCGCCCACCAGCACGATTTTTACGTTCAGCGGTACCGGTTCCGGATCCAGCGACACCGTGCTCACCAGCGATAGCATCTGCCCCGGTGATTCGATGCGGATGGTGCCGGAAAAAAGACAACGCTTGATGCCTTCCCAGGCGAAGGGCTGGGTCAGCAGCTGGCGTGCATCCAGAATCAGGTAACCGCCGTTGGCACGGTGCAGCGCACCGCCCTTGATCAGCGTGAAATTGGTAATAAGCGTGCCGAGCTGGTTAACGTATTCTGCGCGCCCCAGTAATTCGCCGAACGACGGATTGTCCGCGTACACCACCGGCGCGCCCTGGGTGTCACTGTTGTCGACAATTAGATTAACGCGGTAAGGACGCAGTTCCGGCATGTCGTCGATGCGGGGGATACTGGCACCGGGGGATTCGTTGTCGTTGCTGTCTGCCGATGGCACAAAATCAAAGGCATTCTCGACGATGGCCTGCTCCAGGCGGTTGAGATAATTCACCACGTCCGGCAGATCTGCATAACGTTGTTTCAGTGCATGCAGAAAATGTCCCACGGCAGCCATGATTGCCTGCTGGTTGAGTTCGCGAATGCGTTGCTGCAGTTCGCGCCGCCATTGGGGAATCTGGTTGAACAGTTGCACGGTGCGCTCATGCAGCGACGCAATGCTGGTGTTGATGCGATCCTGCTGGTCTTGGGGCAGCTTGTCAAAATCCTCGTTGGTCATCACGTCTTCACCCATGCGCGGACTGAACACAATGCCGGTGGAGGTGCGCATCAGTGCGATGTCATTCGCTTCGGCCTCCTGCTCGATGTCGGCCATGGCCTGTTCGTTCTGATCCTTGAATGCCTGTTCCAGCTGGTGGCGGCGACTGCGGTAATCCTCGCTTTCGAACACGCCCGGGATGGCGCTGAGCATATCCTGGATCAGGGCGTCGATGGCATAACGCAGCGCGGCACCTTCACCGGCCGGCAGACGCAGCAGCTTGGGCTGATGGGGCGCTGCAAAGTTGTTGACGTAGCACCAGTCCGCAGGCCGTTCCGCCGTGCTGGCCTGCTGTTCCAGCAGCATGCGCACCACATTGCGGCTGCCGGTGCTGGCAGGTCCCAGCACAAACAGGTTGTAACCGTCGTGGCGGATGCCGACGCCAAAGCGAACCGCATCCAGCGCCCGTTCCTGACCGACGATCTCGTTCAGCGCTTCCAGTTCAATACTGGAATCGAATGACCAGTCCGCAGTGTCAACCCGGTGGCATAATTGTGCCGGTGTGAGAGGGGCAGGTGCTGATGGCGTTGTATTCATGACGGGTCCAAGGGGCGGTTGAACGGCAGTTGTGGTTATTATCCCTGTTAAGGTGCGGCAAAACCCGACGTGCGTCAAAGGCCTTGATCCGCCGCAGCCCCTGGGTAATCATTCCCCGCCTGCATGGGAGTATCCGCATGAACGTATTGCAAAAAGTCTGGCGTGGCCTGCACATGGTGTTGCACCTGCTACGTGGGGTTGGGCAGCTGAAACGGGCAGGCGGTCACCGCGAACCGTTTCATCCCCGGGTGCGGTCTACCGTGCAGGACTGGTATGGCCGTCTGTTGCAGATCCTGGGTGTGGATGTCGAGGTGATCGGTGAACTGCCCCACGAGCGTGAGGGCGCGGTGATCATGATCGCCAATCATATTTCCTGGGTGGATATCCCCCTGATCGGGGCGCTGACGCCGGTGAATTTCCTGTCCAAGGCCGAGGTGAAGGATTGGCCGCTGGTGGGCCCGCTGGCTGCGCGCATCGGTACCCTGTTCATTTATCGCGGCTCTGGTGACACCGATCATGTCATGGAAGCCATGGCGGGCCATCTGAACCGCAATCTGTCCGTGCTGTTCTTTCCCGAAGGCACCACCACCGATGGCAGCAAGGTGCGCCGCTTTCACAAGAAGCTGTTCAAGGTCTGCGAAGCCATGCCGGTGCGGGTGTGTCCGCTGTTTATCCATTATTCGGCCGAAGGGGACGTGAATCCGCTGCCGTTTGTGGGGGATGTGGGGTTTGGCAGCCATCTGTGGCAGTTGCTGGGCCACCGGCGCCTGAAGGCTACTGTCGAAGTGTTGCCGGCGGTGGATCTGGACCCGGAACTGGTCGGCCATCAGATCCGCGGTATTGAACTTGCCATGCGCGAAAAGCTCGCAGTACGTCAGGGTGTCTGAGCCGGCAGCTCAGGCCTTGGCCGGTTCCACCTTGCTCATCCGGCCCATCACGGCGCTGAGGGCGCGATCCCAGAACGAACCGCTCTGCAGCAGGCGGAATTCATCCATGTGAATCATCCGCACGATGCTGGCCAGATCGGTTTCCAGTGCCTTGTGGCCGCGGCGGTTGACGAAGATATACATGTCCGAATCGGTGGAGCGGAACGCCAGCTTGCAGCGGCGGGTCTTGCCGTCCTCGCCAATGATTTCCACCCACTGTCCCAGCGGCATACTCTGGATGCGACGCTTGAGATCTGCATTGGCCGGGGCATCCGGGTCGAACTGGATGTTGCGTTGGGCCAGTTTTTGCCGCTGGCGCTCGATGGCGCTCTGGCGCGGCGACAGGGGGTCGGCCAGTACATGATCCACGGTGCGGCTGTTGGGCAGCGGCTGGTCGGGCGGGTTCTGCAGGATCTGGCCGTGGATTTCCCACAGCGCGGACAGGAATTTTTCCACCTCGAGACCGGGATGCTGGATGCTTTCCAGCCCGCTGCAGATGCGCTTGAGCAGTAGCGGAATCAGTTTGATCCAGCGCTCGCGGTCAGCGGCGGCATTGGCCGGCTGGATGCTCCAGATCAGATCGTCAACGGTCTGCAGGCAGTCCCGCCACTGATCGGAATCGCGCCCGGTACGCAGCAGGATCTGCAGCATCAGGATGCGCCAGGGGCCATCCACCATGTCGATCACCACCGCCGGCAACGTTTTGCCCTGCATGCGGTCGTTGATCAGCTGGTTGATGACGCGACGGGCCTGCTCCATCTTGGCCTGGCCTTCGGCGGACTGCAGTACGCGCTTTTCCACCAGCTCGGCGCGGCGCGCTTCGTCGGCGATGAAGGCACCGAACTTCTGTTCCAGTTCGCTGAACAGCTCCAGGTTGTCGCCGGTGAATTCGTTGAGGATGCGCTGTACTACGTGGCGCAATTCTTCCAGCAGGATATCCCGTTGCAGCAGGGATTCCTGTTCCCAGCCGATGGCCGCCTGGGACAGCAGCTTGAGCAGCCGCCGCACCGGATGCTCGGCGTCGCTGAAGAATTTCTTGTTCTTGAGCGCAATCTTGATCACCGGAATCTGCAACCGCCCCAGCAGCAGGGAAATGTCCGGCGGCATGTTGCGATCATCCAGGATGAATTCGAACACCATGCTCACCAGATTGATCACATCGTCGTCGGCCTGGCGCAGCTTGCGCGCACCGGTTTCACGGGCGATATGGGCAATCTGGTGTTCCAGCAGCAGACGCACGTCCAGATGATCCACCTGACCGTGGGGATCTTCATCGGCGGCGGAGTGGGCCTGCGCATCCTGCAGCCGGTTGAGGACCGAAAACAGCGCGTTGTCGTCAAGCTCGCGGCCGCCCTGGCCCGGCTGCACCGAGAACAGGCGGTGATTGAGGCTGCTGTTGTAGAAATTGGCCATCACCGCCTGCAGCTGCGGGAAGCTGATGGTGTAGGTGGCGGCTTCTTCCAGCGGCAGGTCGGCGGGCAGGGGTGTTGCAGGTGTCATGCTGTCGACAGGTTTGCGCTGCCCGTTGCCGGCCGGCTGTTTGCGCGTCTGCGGCATCCGCACATGGGGCAGGATGCCGGCATCGATCAGAATCTTGTTGGCTTCTTCCAGGGTGATTCGCAGGTTTTCGATCACGTGACGTTCGAAATACTTGTACACCATCAGCCGTACCTTGAGCGGTACCTGCAGGCGTTCGGCGGCGTCGACGAAATGGCTGACGAGTTTTTCCGGACCGAGGGGATTGGTGGCTTCGTTGAGCCAGTCGATGCTCAGGTATTCGTTCAGGCGCTGGCTCAGGTGCAGCAGCAGGTCGGGATACAGTGCGCGCAGCTTGGCGCGCATGTTGCCCACGGCGACATCGATTTCGACCTTGTCCTTGTCCACCAGACTGAGTCCGCTGTCAGCCGGTTTGGTGGCCGGCTGGGGTGGTTCCCCTTTCTGCAGGGCGTCGAATTCGGCAGCCATCAATTCGCGGAAGCGGGCGTCCACGTCGTGGGCGTGCAGGCGCAGTTCCCGCATGGCCTCGAAAAACTGGTTCTGCTCGTTATTGTTGTGGGCGTTTTCCGCCAGTTCGAAAAAGGCGTCGTCGGTGTGGTTGAACAGGGCTTTGATGAGATCGGACAGGTTGGCCAGCACCCGGCTCTGGATGTTGATCAGCAGGGCGCCACGACGCTCCGGCCGGCGCTGCTGCAGGCTGAAACCGTTTTCAAACGATGTCGTGTCCGATGACGTCATTCCTGTGAGACTCCACGCTGAAGCCGGCAGCGCTTGGCTCACCGGCGGCAGGTCAGGAAAGGGGGATTAAGGAAAGTGAATTGTTCCAAAATCCGCTGCCGCTGGCTATGGCAATTTTGACGCAAGCAGAACTGTTTTACATAAAGCTACTTAATTTAGTCGGTTTTTGTGGCGGTTCTGAGCGGGTTATCAGACTGTTCTGGCTGGTTGGGTCATCAGGGCGCCCAGCTTGCGCTTGGCGGATTCGATGTAGGTGAGCAGTCCCGGCACGAAGAACAGCACCAGGAAGGTGGCATAGGCCAGACCAAACACCATCGAAATGGCCATCGGAATCAGGAACTGGGCCTGCAGCGAGGTTTCGAACATGATGGGCAGCAGCCCCGCCACGGTAGTCAGACTGGTCAGTACCACGGCACGGAAGCGGGCGCAGATGGCTTCGACGATTGCATCATGCACGTTGAGGCCACGGGCCCGCAGTTGACTGTAGAAACTGATCAGGACGATGGAATCATTCACCACGATGCCGGACAGGCCGAACAGTCCCATCATCGAGAACATGGACAGATCCATGCCGAGCAGGAAGTGACCGAAGATGGCACCGGTGAGCCCCAGCGGAATCGCCGTCATCACCGCCAGCGGCCAGGTGTAGGAGGAAAACACCCAGGCCAGCACGATGTAGATCAGGGCCAGCCCGATCATCAGGCCGGTCTTCATGTCGGCGATGGTTTCCTGCTGGTCCTGGGCTTTGCCTTCCAGGCCGATGCTGAGGCCGTAGCGACGTTGCAGATCGGGCAGAAAACTTGCGTTCAGGTCGGCAAAGATTTCGTTGGCATTGCCCTGCTTTTCGTCCAGATCCGCCGACACCACCACGTTGAGCTGGCCGTTGGTGTGGTTGAGTTTGTCGAGGCCCTGGCGCGACTGGAACCGCACCACCTCGCTCAGGGGGACAGCGCTGCCGTCGGGCAGGATCAGCGGGAATTCTTCCAGGGTGCGATTGCGGTCCCGTTCGTTGTCCGGCAGGGTCACGCGGACTTCGATTTCGTCTTCATCCAGATGGAAAATCTGCGCGATGGCGCCATCAAATGCGGCCCGTAGCTGGCGCCCCACATAGGCGGTATCCAGGCCCAGGCGGCGACCGGTTGGCGTGAGTTCGAAGATCAGCTGTTCCTTGCCCCAGGGCAGGTCGTCGTCGATGTTGGTGACGCCGGCATAGCGGGCGATGGCCTGCTGCAGTTCCAGACTGGCGGCCTTGAGTTTGTCGACGTTGCCCCCGATCAGCTTGATGGCGATGGGCTTGCCCGGTGGCCCGGATTCGCGCTGGCCGATGGCAAATTTGGAAACTCCCGGCGGGAACTGCGTATTGCTGCGCCAGGCATTCATGAAATCCGTATTGCTGATCGGGCGCTGGCCGCTGACCAGGTCGACGATGATAGCGCCGCGTTCCGGGCCGATTTCCTTGCCGGTCATGTTGAAGAAGGAGCGGCCGTGGTAGGTGATGGCAACATTGAGGATATCGCTGCCGCTATCGTTGAGGATCTGCTGGCGGGTCTGTTCCAGGCTGCGTTCCATTTCCTGCAGAAAGCGATCGACGGTGGCGGTATCGGTGCCGGGATGGAATTCTACGCTGGCGCGGATTTCGTTGCCGTCGATGGCGGGAAAAAAAGTGAATTTCAGGGTGCCGGTGATGGGCAGCGCCAGGGCCAGTACCATGGCGCAGAGGCCCGCCACGATGACGCTGAGGCGGTTGCGGATGGCAGTATCCACCGCCGGCCGCAGCCGTTCTTCACGGAAGCGGGTGAAACCGTCGTCAAAACGCTGCTTGAACCGCGCCAGACCGGCGAACATCGGCCACGGGCCTTTTGATTCGCTCTGCTTGCGCAGACTGTGATTGAGGTGGCCCGGCAGGATCAGAAAGCATTCCACCACCGAAGCGATGATCACGCAGATGATCACCATGGGAATATCGAAGGCGATTTTGCCCATCACGCCACCGATCATGGTGAGCGGCAGGAACGCAGCGATAGTGGTCAGCGACGACGCCAGTACCGGTGCGAACATCCGGCGCGCACCACCGATGGCAGAGCGTTCGGCATCTTCACCCATTTCCGTGTGGGTCAGCGTGTCTTCGCCCACCACAATGGCGTCGTCGACGATGATACCCAGCGCCATGATCAGGCCGAACAGGCTGAGCATGTTGATGCTGCCGCCGGTGACGTAGAGGATGCCGAGGGTTGCCAGGAACGACACGGGAATGCCGACGGTGACCCAGAACGCCACCCGCACATTGAGGAACAGGAACAGGGTAGCGATGACCAGTACCAGACCGCTAAGACCATTGTTGATCAGCAGTTCGATGCGATCGCGCAGGTGCTGCCAGCGCTCGTTGTACACCAGCAGTTCAACGCCCTGGGGCAGGCGCGGGCGCACGTCATCCACCCACTCGCGGAAAATACGTGCGGTGGTCAGTGTGTCTTCGTCCTCGGTGCGCATCAGCAGCATTTCGATGGCGGGATTGCCATTGTGTGTGACGGTGGGTTCGTCTTCCAGCGGACGCCGTTCCACCGTGGCGATATCGCCCACCCGCAGCAGCCGGCCACTGCTGTCGGTGGTCAGCGGCAGCTGCTCGAAACCGGCCACACTGCGCTGCTGGCTGAGGCTGCGGATTTCCTTGGACACTTCGTTTTTGGCGGCGGTACCGGCGGGCAGATCCATGCTGTTCTGCTGCACCAGACTGGCGATGCGATTGAGCGACAGGCCCGTTTCATGCAGCGTGGACGACGGCACCTGAATCGCGATTTCTTCTTTCGGCAGGCCGACAAAATTGATCTTGCGAATACCCCGCGCCAGCAGTTCCCGTTCGAACTGGCGGGCCAGCAGGGCCAGCTCTTTCATGCTTTCCGGGCCGGTGATGACGAAGTTGGCGATGGGCTGGAAATTTTCCACCTGCTGGATCAGCGGCCGCTCGGATTCTTCCGGCAGGTTGCGGATGGATTCCACCAGCTGTTTGACCTTGTCCTGCACTTCGCCCACGTCCAGGCCTTCCTGCAGTTCCAGCGTAATACTGGCAGCGCCGGCGGCACTGGTGGAGGTCATCTTTTTCACTTCGGTGAGGGACTTGAGTTCCTGCTCGATGGGAATGGTGATGGAGCGCTCCACGTCCTCGGCGCTGGCGCCACTCCAGGGCACGGCAATGGAAATGTAATCCAGGTCGAACTGGGGGAAGATCTGGGTCTGGAGTTTTTTCAGGCCCCACAGCCCCGCCAGGATGAACAGAAACATCAGCAGGTTGGCGGCCACCTTGTGGGTGGCAAAGGTGGCGATGATGCCCTTGGGCTGGCTCATGGCTGGGCCTCGGCGGTGTCTCCCGCCGTTGTCGTTTCAGCCGTCGTCTGCAGGCGCACTGCAATGCCGCCCACGGCGTTCGACAGCTGGGTGGTGAGGATCATGGCGCCGGGCTGGATGTCGCCCTGTACCAGCTGCCAGTGTTCGCCGGTGTCCAGCAGGGTTTCGCCCGCGCGGCGGATTACAATGGTATGCAGCACACCGTCTTTGACTTCGTAGATGCGCTCCTGGCCGTAAATGGCCGTGGGTGGTACGGCGACCAGATTGTCCTCCGGCGGCAGGTGCAGATACAGTTCGCCGGCTCTGCCCAGGGTGACCTGGTGATCCGGCTGATCGAACTGGAACAGGCCATCCACACCGCCCTGACCCATGCCAATCGCGCCGGCAAGACGATCCAGGCGCACCGGAATCCGTTTGCCATCCACCGCCAGCAGGGCGTCCATCACGATGCCGCTGGCCAGTGCCGCCTGGATGTCGCCCACATAGCGCGAGGGAATCTGTGCGCGGACTTCCAGATGGGTGTGATCGAACAGGGTCAGGATCGGGTCGCCCGGGCGCAGGCGGTTGCCGGGGGATACGTTGAGCCGGGTGATGCGACCATCAAACGGTGCAGTAATAGTGCTGCGTTCCAGGTCGAGGCGGGCCTGATCGCGCAGGGCGCGAGCCTTGTCGAGCTGGGCCTGCAGGCGCTTGAGCCGGTTGGGATGATCCTGTACCGCCAGTTCCCGGGTCAGCACATTCAGGGCCTGACGTTTGGCCGCCTGCAGCGCCTCGTCGCGGCTCAGATCCGAACCGACGTTTTTGGTCACCAGTTTTTCGTAGCGCTGGGCGGCGGTGTTGGCTAGATCCAGCAGCTTGCGTTCCACCTCGAGTGCATTGAGGTCGTTCTGGTGGCGCTGCTGTTCCGAGGCCAGCTGGGCTTCCATGTCCGCCACTTCGGCTTCGCGCTGGGCCAGGATCAGCGCGACATCACTGGTATCCAGCTGCACCAGCGCCTGGCCCGCGGCCACGGTATGGCCTTCTTCCACCAGCACGGTCTGGACAAAGCCGTTCACGGTGGATGACAGGGTGGATTCCCGCGGGGTTTCCACCCGGCCATACAGCGTCACCAGCGGACGCAGGGCCTGCGGCTGGGCGGGAATCGCCGATACGAACGGGACCAGGTCGGCAGCGGGCTTCAGTTGCGGGGTGGGTCTCAGAGCCACCATCAGCAGGATGAGCAGTACGGTGCCCAGCACGAACAACAGGGGCTTGGGCAGTTGCAGCAGGCGCTGGCGCAGTGAAGCGGTTTCTGCAGTCATGGTGCGGGTGCGTTCCGGTCTTGTTATTGGGTCTGGAGGCGCCGGGCGGCAAGGCCCAGGCGCATCGCTAAAGTACTGAATTGTCGACAGGTAGTGCAATAGACTAGCCGATCCGGGTCCGGTTCGCCGCTGTTCGCATCAATTCTTGTAACAATGTCGGCTCATGACATATCCTCGCGATGCCGCTACCGTAGCGGTTCAGATGTAATGAGCAGACAGGAATTCCCATGGCAGACGCGGCCCGCGAACAGGAACAACTCGAAAAGATTCTGGTGGTGGACGATGACGCTCGCCTGCGCGCCCTGTTGCAGCGCTACCTGGAAGAGCAGGGCTACACCGTGAAGGCGGTGGCCGACGCCGAGCAGATGGATCGCGCCCTGGGGCGCGAACTGTATTCCCTGATGGTGCTGGACCTGATGCTGCCCGGTGAAGACGGCCTGTCCATTTGCGAGCGCCTGCGCTCCGCCGGCAATGCCATTCCCATCATCATGCTCACCGCCAAGGGCGACGATGCCGATCGCATCAATGGCCTGGAAGCCGGTGCCGATGATTACCTGCCCAAACCGTTCAATCCCCGCGAACTGCTGGCCCGCATCAAGGCGGTGCTGCGGCGTCAGGTGAAGGAGTTGCCCGGCGCGCCGTCGCAGCAGGAAGAAGTGGTGTCGTTCGGTCCGTTCATGCTGGATCTGTCGACCCGCACGCTGACCAAAAACGGTGAAGCGGTGTCGCTGACCACCGGTGAATTTGCTGTCATGAAAGCCCTGGTGCAACATCCCCGTGAACCGCTCACCCGTGACAAGCTGATGAATCTGGCGCGCGGCCGCGAGTGGAGTGCGATGGAGCGCAGTATCGATGTGCAGGTGTCGCGTCTGCGCCGGCTGATCGAAGACGATCCGTCCAATGCCCGTTATATCCAGACAGTGTGGGGTGTCGGGTACGTGTTTGTGCCGGATGGGGCGGCGAAATAGTTTGTGCCATCGCCCGCAGGTTGGGGAATTCGAATCTGGACACGCCATGAACCCATCCATGGGGGCTGCACAGCAACATCCCTGTCGCTGAGCGTCCATATTCGATTTCCCCAACCTGCGTGCTGGACTAACCCTGCTGAAGCCTCCCCATGAAACTGATCCCGCAATCTTCCTTCTGGCGCACCATCCTGTTTGCTTCCCTGGTGCTGGTGTTGAGCCAGATTTCCACCCTGTTGTTCGCGACTTATTATCTTTACCTGCCCGGCGTAAAACAGAATGCCCAGCTGGTGGCGATGCAGGTGGATACCATCAGCCTGCTGGTGGACAGCGAACGCAAGCAGGAATTTATCGAGCGCATCCGTCGCGAGCATCAGGTGGACTTGTCCACTGAGCCGGATGTCATTTCCGAGGATATCGAAACCCTGTTCGTGGATCTGTTCGTCGATCCCATGCGGTCGCGGCTGGGCCCCGGCGCCCAGGTGAAATTTGGTATCACGCCCGGTCCCAGTCTGTGGATCACCACGCCCGAACTGGGTGATCTGTGGATGCGTTTCCCGCTGGAAAATTTTGGCCGTTACGAAGCGCTGGCATTCACTGCCTGGGCCGTGGGAACGCCGGCGATCGCGTTCCTGCTGACCCTGCTGTTCGTGCGCCAGCTGAATCGGCCGCTGAAACGGCTGGCGAATGCGGCACGGCGTATCGGCCGCGGTGAAGTCATTACCAATCTCACCCAGGAAACCGGCCCCCGCGAAATCCAGGCGGTGAACAAGGCATTCATGCAGATGAGCAAGGATCTGCAGCAGGCCAGTCGCGAACGGGCGCTGTTGCTGGCGGGGATTTCCCACGATCTGCGCACGCCACTGACCCGTATGCGTCTGACCGCCGAGCTGCTGGGTGAATCGGAATTCACCGAAGGCATGATCCGCGATATCGAGGACATGAACGCCATCCTCAATCAGTTCATCATGTTCGTGCGCGACGGGTCCGACGAAAAAACCGAAACCGGTGATCTGAATGAAGTGCTGGTGGAAGTGATTTCGCAGTTTGAATCGGAAGGCGCCGAACTGCGGGCGGAGTTGCATGAAGTGCCGGCGATCATGCTCAAGCGGCTGTCACTCAAGCGACTGTTCGGCAATCTGATCGGCAATGCGATCCGGCATGGTGGTGGCAAGGTGGATGTGTCCAGCGGACTGCAGGATGGCGAGATCTGCGTGATCATTGCCGATCGCGGACCGGGGCTGACGGAAAAGGAAATGCATGACCTGTTTCAGCCGTTCGCCCGGGGCGACCAGAGCCGCACCACCAAGGGTTCGGGTTTGGGATTGGCGATCGTGAAACGCATCGTCGACATGCACCACGGTCGCGTGCAGTTGCGCAATCGCGACGGTGGTGGTCTGGAAGCCGTGGTGCTGTTACCGCTGACCGGCGAGCTGGTGCCGCCGGATTCCATGCTGCAGGGGATTCGCTAGCGAATCAATACTCGTCGTCCTGGCCTTTGCGGCGCAGTTTCTTCAGCTTGGCACTCAGGCCGTGGAAGAAGCGGTGCTTGCGGTTGGCGCCTTCACCGGTGAGGAAGTTGATCTGGATCGACTGGCGCTTGCCTTCGAACGCCGGGTAGCCGTGCCAGCCGTTGTCGGTGACCTTGAACGCCAGCAGGGTGCCGGGGCCGGGTACGATTTCCGCCACGTAATCCTCCATGTCGTCTTTGCTGCGCAGCACCCGCAGTTTGCCGGTTTCGGCGGTCCATTCTTCGTTCAGGTAAATCAGGATGGTGAGTACCTTGGTCTTGGAATCGGTGTGGATACGGCCGTCTTTCTGGCGGGAGTAGCCGCGCAGGGTGATCATCATCGGCAGATCCATCACGTCCACATCGAACTTGTCGCAGAGGATCTTGCGGAATTCCGGCGTATCCAGATTTTTCAGCAGGCGGTCGAACTGGGGGCCGTACTTGACGTCATCCAGATTGAAGCTGCCACCGTCCTGGATCTTGGGGAAGTCCTTGATCACGTTCATCACGTCATCCGGCAGGATGGATTGGTCAACCGTGAAGAACGGGTACGGATCGGTCTGGACCGGGGCGTTACGCAGGGCGTTGAGATTGAGCAGACTGGTCATGGGCTTCGCGTCGGGTAGTCAGAAGAATGGGGGTGATTTTATACGAGCCGGCGCCACTGTGCATGATGCTTGTCAATGCGGGGCGTCCGGCTGGCTGACCGGCTGGGCACTGCTCGCCGGGGCGGCCTTCTTCAGGATCAGCAGCATCGGGGCGCTCAGCAGCACCACCACCATCATCAGGCGGAAATCATTCAGATAGGCAATGGTCGCGGCCTGATCCGTCACCATGCCGTTCAGGTACAGCAGGGTGGTGGCGGATTCGCTGCTGCTCATGTCCCCCAGGGCACCTTCCAGCAGGCCGCCGGCGGTGCCGAAATTGCGGATATGCTCACCCAGTTCGGCGTGATTGATCTGGGTATTGCGAGCCAGCAGGGTGGTGACGATGGAAATCCCCACGCTGCTGCCGATGTTGCGCACCAGACTGAACACGGCGGCGGCGTCGTTGCGGAAATGGGGGGCCAGGGTGGAGTAGGCCAGGGCCGACAGCGGCACGAACACCAGCCCCATCCCGGCACCCTGGATAAAGCCGTTCTGGATCACCAGCCAGCGGGAAATGTCGGTGGTGAACAGGCTCATTTCCCACAGGGAGAATGCCGTCAGCAGCAGTCCGGCCAGCATCATCAGGCGGGCGTCGATGCGGCCGGTCAGGCGTCCGGCCACCATCATCGCCAGCATGGTGCCGAGTCCCCGCGGTGCCAGTACCAGGCCGGTATCCAGCACCGGATAGCCCATCAGTCCCTGCAGGAACGGCGGCAGCAGGGCCATGCTGGCCAGCATGATGATGCCCACCACAAAGATGAACACCAGACTGGCCAGATAGTTGCGGTCGCGGAACAGGGCCGGGTCGAGGAACGGCTGGCGCGTCGTGAGGATATGCACCACGAACAGGTAGAACGCCAGCGCGGCCACCACGGTTTCCAGTAGGATTTCCGGCGAGTTGAGCCAGTCCTCGCTCTGGCCGCGATCCAGCAGCAGCTGCAGGGCACCGATGGACAGGGTCAGCATGATGAAGCCGAAGGCATCGAAACTGCGGCTGCGATCCTGCTCGGTTTCCGGCAGAAAGGCCCAGATCCCCATGAAGGTGGCAATGCCGATGGGCAGGTTGATATAGAACACCCAGCGCCAGTTGTAATACTCGGTGAGCCAGCCCCCCAGGGTGGGCCCCAGGATCGGCCCCAGCATCACGCCCATGCCCCACATGGACATGGCCTGGCCGTGTTTTTCCTTGGGGTAGGTATCCAGCAGTACCGCCTGGGACAGGGGCACCAGCCCGGCACCGAAGACCCCCTGCAGCAGGCGGAACAGCACCATCTCGGTCAGGTTCTGGGCCACCCCGCACAGCAGCGAGGTCACGGTGAAGCCGGCCACGCTGATCAGGAAC
>JAWKZS010000022.1:0-73158 GCA_041395845.1 Gammaproteobacteria bacterium | reverse complement strand
GCAGAAGACGATCTGGCACTGGTGCAGGCCATGGTCGATGCGATCTTTGACCGCGGTGATTTTCAGGATGTCACGATCCGCAATCCCCAGGGTGAAGTGGTGGTGAGCCGCCACGCGGAGCCTCCGCCGCACCTGGCGCCCCAGTGGTTTGTCGACTGGCTGAAAATCGAACCCATGGAAGGTATCAGCGAGATCACCCATGGCTGGCGCCGGGTGGGCGAACTGCGTATCCAGAGTGACAAGAATCGTGCTATCCGCAACCTGTGGGTGGCCACCAAGCAGGCCGTCAGTCTGTTTCTGGGGGTGGGCCTGATCAGCTGGGTCGTGATCCTGCTGATCGTGCGCGCCATATTGACCCCGTTGCGGGAACTGGAAAAGCAGGCTGATGCCATCTGCAACAAGGATTTCACCGGCCAGCAGCCGTTGCCGAAAACCCGCGAAATCAAACGCGTGGTGCAGGCCATCAACCGCATGACCCGCCAGCTGAAAGTGCTGTTTGACGAGCAGGTGGCGCAGATCGAACAGGTGCGCAATCAGGCCTATGTTGATTCGGTGACCGGTTTGGGGAATGGTCGCTTTTTCAATGCCCAACTGCAGGCGCGGCTGGATTCCACCGAAGAGCCGTTTAGCGGTGTGCTGGTGCGGTTGCAGGTGAAAGGATTGGGCGAATACAACGAGCATTACGGCCACGATGCCGGCAATCTGCTGCTGCGTCGTGTGGGCCAGGTGTGGCGTGATGCGCTGCAGCAGGTGGAAGGCCACTGTGTTGCCCGGGTGGCCGGTGCGCGTTTCGCCGCCTTGCTGCCGCGCTTGTCTCAGGCGGCGGCCGAACAGCAGATCATGGCGGCGCTGAAGGATATTCAGGCGCTGGATGCCCTCAATCTGGGTGGCGTCAGCGTGCAGCTGTTTGCCGGCATGAGTACCTGCCTGCCGGGGCAGGATCCGAAGCTGATCGAAGCCCAGGCCAATGCCGCGCTGGAGCGGGCCCTGAGTTATCGCAGCGGTCATCTGGAATGCTACAGCGAATCCACCCACGGCGATGCCCTGGTGCCGTCGATGCCGGGTGTGAGCAACTGGGCGTCCTTCCTGCGTGACATCATCGATCGCAGGAAGGTCGTGCTGCACTACCAGCCGGTGATGTCCTGCCGTCGATCAGTCGCTGATGCGGTATGAAGTGCTGGCGTCGCGGTGGAAGGCAGGCTGATTACCGCCGGCCACTTCAGCCGCTGGTGGAACGCTTTGCCATGGTGGAGGAATTCGATCGCATGGTGGTGAAGCTGCTCATCGACCAGCTCAAGGCCCAGACCAAAGGGCCGCGCACGCCGCTGGCGGTAAACCTGTCCAGCCACAGCATTCGCAGTGAAGGCTTCGACGACTGGCTGGTGGGATTACTGCAGACCAACCGCGATGTGGCGCCCTATCTGATCTTTGAAGTGCCGGAACTGACCATGCGCGGCCCATGGCAAATTGCGGCGTCTGGCTACCCGGCCTGAAGAAGTCGGTGCCAAACTCACCATCGACCACTTTGGCACCACCAACAGCAGCCTGGTTACCTGTCGGGTTACCGCTGTATTCCATCAAGGTGGACAACTCCTATATTCGCGATATCGAGCGCAGCCTGGATCACCAGTTCTTTGTACAGTCACTGGTGCGGATTGCCCCAGCCGGCAGGTCTGCTGACGGCGGAAATGGTGGAAAGGGCCGAACAGTGGAATCTGCTGCGGCGGTTCCAGCTGGATGGAGCGGAGCTATTTCTGGGGCAGCCGCAACCGGCCAAGGTCGCTGCCTGAGCAAGTTGCAGGGGCACGCCTAAACGGGTACGTTAATGGACTTACGTCAGATCGAGGAAACGCTTGGACACGCTGGAAAATAAAAGCATGCTGGGGAAAATCATCGGTGGTGTGATCGCCATCTATCTGCTGGCCACCATTGGACTGGGGATTTTCTGGAGCGATGAACCGGATCTGTGGGATGTGCGTTCCGCAGTGGAAGTAGACCTGGCGAGCACCGGCAAGCAGATGGTGCCCGGCTTTGCCACCACGTCGACCCTGATTCGCTTGTCCAGGCAGTTGCTGGACAAGCCCGGCGGCTATCTGACCAACGACATCACGCCCCCCGGCATCTGGCTGGATAACGTGCCCAACTGGGAATTCGGTGTGCTGGTGCAGATCCGGGACATGACCCGTTCCCTGCGCAAGGACATCGCCCGCTCCCAGTCCACCTCGATGGAAAATGCTGACCTGGCCATCGCGGAGCCCCAGTTCAACTTCGACAGCAGCAGCTTCTGGTTCCCGTCCACCGAATCTGAATACCCGCCGTGGCATGCAGTATCTGCAACGCGCTACCAGTCGGGTCTGCTGAGTCGCGAGAATGGCTCCGGCCAGTTCTACGCCCGCGCCGACAACCTGCGCAACTGGCTGGCGGATGTGGAAACCCGTCTGGGCAGTCTGTCCCAGCGCCTCAGTGCCAGTGTGGGCAAAGGAGCGGCTGAGTGCCGATAACTCCAGCGATGCGCGGCCCGGCGTCTCGGCAGAAGTCAGGGTCCAGACCGGTTTCTGGAACTGGATGACGTCTTCATGAGGCGCGTGGTGCATCCTACGCCCTGGTTCACCTGCTCTATGCCATCGAGATCGATTTCCGCGATGTACTGGCAAAGAAAAATGCATGGTGCCGCTGCGGCAGATCATTCGTGAACTGGAAGCCTCCCAGCAGCCGGTGATGAGCCCGATGATCCTGAACGGTTCCGGTTTTGGCATGCTGGCCAACCATTCTCTGGTGATGGCGAATTACATTTCCCGCGCCAATGCCGCCATCATCGATCTGCGGCGTTTGCTCGAGCAGGGTTGATCGGGGTTCAGGTCGTTTCCGATGGGCAATCCAGGGTAACGACCCGGTTACGTCGGCTTGTGCCAGCTTCCTCAAAGGCGTCGGTCCGCCTGCTCCAGCAGGCTGTCGAAGCTGGCGTGGTCTCCGGTGAAGGTGGCCATGCCGATGCTGGCGGAAACCGACGCGGGGCCCTGGTGGGGCCGGAAATCCAGCTGGTTGATCACCATTCGCAAGCGATTGAGCATCTCGGCGGCGTGGCAGGGTTGCACGCCTGGCAGTATCTGTACCGAATTCCTCGCCCCCAGCCGACCGAACACGTCCACTTCGCGGATATTGGCCTGAATGGTGCGGGTGACTTCCTGGCACCTTGTCACCGATGTGGTGGCCAGAAAGGTATCATTGACGTACTTGAAGTGATCCATGTCGAGAATGGCGACGCTGCCATGGGCGTGCCATAACGCCGCGACCAGGTTGAAGACAGCATGTGGGCGTCGTCAAACAGCGCGCGGCGGTTCTTGATACGGTCAGTTCATCGGTGCGGGACAGATCTTCGGCCTGCTGCTTGGCTTCCTTCAGGGCTTGAACGCGCTGTTCTTGAGATCGGTGATGTCGGTGGCGATTTCGATGCGGGCCAGTTTGCCGTTGATCCAGGGAATGGCCTGGTCGCGGCACTGGTACCAGCGTTTGTCGACCGTGTTCTGGAATTCCCAGACCACGACACCCGAAGGTTGGCCGTCGTTGTCCACCAGCTGGGCATTGGTGCAGAAATCGCAGGGGCCGTTCTGGCCGCTTTGCAGGGCGCTCCAGCAACGCTGGCCGACGACGTTACCCCAGATAGTGCGCCCATATTGATTGATGAAAATGATTTCGTGGGTGTCCATGTCGGTGACATACACCAGCGCATCAATGGCGTCGAGGATGGCGCCCAGGCTTTCATGAAGAAGCCTGATCGGCAGTCTCGGCGTGAAGGGCGTTCGTTGGTCTGACAACAGCATGGAGGATTCCCGCAAACCGGCGCCCGTTCAGGACCAGGGGCGACGACTTCGGTATAACGGCTGACGTTACAATGATGGCAATCAATCCCTGTTGGCTGCGCCCGAACCGAATTTGGTACGCTTGCAAAGCCACCCTTGGTTACAGTATTATGACGGCGGCCGTGATAGCCTTATCCGGCTGATTTATACACAACCATTCCATAATAACAGTAAATTTTGTGTGTCTTAAAGTTGCCATGAACGATTTCCGTCTGCTTCGTACCAGTTCACTGCTGCTGTCAGCTTTCGCCCTTGCTGCCTGTGGCAGCTCTTCCGGTCAGTCTTCCGAGGATGCGGCGTTGTCCGCGCCGGCACCGACAGTACCGTCGGCGCCTGCCGATACCTCTTCCAGTCTGCAGACAGGCCAGCTGGCCGGGGTGCAGGGTATCCGTATGAAACCGCCTCTGCCAGCGGCTACACCAGTGATCGCGGCCAGTTCCGCTATCGCAGCGGTGAAACCGTGCAGTTTTTTGTGGGTGATATTCTGGTGGGGTCTGCCCGTGGTGGTGCGGTACTGTCGCTGGCAGATCTGGCAGGGGGTAATGCGGATCAGGCCCAGAACATCGCCCGCTTTCTGCTGACCCTGGATTACGATCAGGCACCGGCGAACGGTGTGATGATCACCACCTCGATTCATTCCGCGGCCCGGGGTGTGACCCTGGATTTTGCCCAGAGCCCGGCAGCGTTTGCGATTGCGGCTGAAGCGGTGCTCGGCACCAGCCTGGCCAGCACCGATCATGTCACCGTGTTTGAACACAGCGTGCGTGAGATTCTGCCGAAAGCCTATGCCCAGCAATCCACGTTGCTGGCACAGAAATCCCTGGCCCGTTACACCTATCCGGTGACCACGCCATTACAGCGCGCAGCGTTTCCGGATATTGAAACCGAAGCGGCTGCAGTGTTCGATCTGATGTTGCAGAACACGGTGAAGGCCAACGCATCGCCGCTGGAATTCATTTTCTCTGCCACCAACACGCCGCTGGTACTGGAGCCGTCGGCATCCGGCTCCCTGCTGGATCTGTACGTGATGTACAAGCAGCGGGTGGCGCAGATTGGCCCGGATGCGCCGCATGTGGAGCGCACGGATTTTGTATCCGCCGGCGCCGGTGACTGGCAGCGCGTGCAGCATTTTGCGGTGATGAGCGATTTCCAGATGCGTGACGAGGAAAGCCCGCTCAACGTCAATCTGATCAAGTTCCTGATTCCGGCGGCCTACTATCCCGCCAGTGCCCATATCACCTATCAGGTGGACGACATGGTGCGCACCCTGCGCAGCTATGAAAGCGATTCCGGCGTGCCGGTGGAAATGGCGGTGTTTACCGGGGATTTTGCCGATATCAGCCAGTACAACGAAGTGCGTCATGGTATCGATGTGCTGGATGGCAACTGGGTGAATCCGGACAGCGGTATTGATGATGATCCGATTCCCGGTACGTTCAGCGATGGCAAGCCCAACGATACCTATGATGGTTTCCAGGCGCTGGGATTGAACGGTGTTGGCGAGCAGGCGTCGATTCCCTGGTACTACGTGCCGGGCAATCACGATGGTCTGGTGCTGGGGAATATTCCCATCACCGATGAACCGCTGAATCTTTTCGGCCGGCAGATCCGTGGTGGCACCCGGGAATTTTTCGATGACATCGCCACCGGCAATGTGAACTGGCTGGGTTACAGTCCGAGTCTGGCGGGTTTTCTGCAGCATCTGTTTGATGCGCAGAGTTTTTACATTGCGCCCGATGATGATCGCCGCGTCATGAATCCTGAAGAGATCGCCACTGAAATGTTCAATTCGACGTCGCTGCCCGCCGGTCATGGCATGCAGCATGTGATTGACCAGCACGGTACGCTGGGCGCTCGTCAGCATTATCAGTTCACCAGCGAGAACGGGCTGATCCGCCATCTGGCGCTGGATACCAATTCCACCCTGGGCCCCGAGGGCTGGCTGACATTGCAGGATATCGCCTGGCTGAAGCGGGAACTGG
This sequence comes from Gammaproteobacteria bacterium, assembly GCA_041395845.1. Classification (GTDB taxonomy): domain Bacteria; phylum Pseudomonadota; class Gammaproteobacteria; order Pseudomonadales; family Ketobacteraceae; genus Ch67. Next base: position 67,316 of record JAWKZS010000022.1, on the reverse strand, counting down.
ATGCCGCCGTTGCAGAAGGTCAGCTGGTGATCGTGAGCAGCCATCACCGTCCCGACAACATCATCATGAACGGCCTGCTGCTGGTGAATACGCTGAACCAGTATCCGAACGTGATTGCCCATCTGGTGGCGCACACCCACTACCAGAAAATCCGTCCGCGCCCCGGTGTGGACGCGGCGCACAGCTATTGGGAAATCGAATCCGGTTCCATGGTGAACTGGCCGCAGCAGTTCCGCATGCTGGACGTGCAGGTGAATGCCGAAACCGGTACCGGTGTGATTGTCAGCACCATGCTCAATCACGAAACCGACAGTCCGCTGCATATCAGCAACCGTGGCCGTTTCCTGTCCTATGTGGAAACCGTGCTGGAGGCGTCGTTCAGTGGCGAAGACGCCCTGGTCAATGCCGAGGGTACGCCACAGGATCGCAATGCCCGTCTGTATTTTGTGGTGCCGCCGGCGGTGCTGGCACGGCTTTGATGCCCTTCATTAATAGCCAGTCGCAGCCGCTGTTGCTGAACGCCAATGTGGTGTCGGCAGCAGCGGCTTCGGCGCAGTCCTGGAATCCGCAGATCGCTATTCCTGCACCACCGGAATGAGCATCGTACCCACCAGCGGATTTTTTTCGTCGCAGTCATAACGGTTCCACCAGGTGTTGTTGCGCTGAATCACCAGCAGTCGCTGCGGAGGTTCGCGCTGCCATTGCTGCTGCAACTGTTGCAGGGGCGTGCAGTAAAAATGATTGCACACATCCGAGCGCAATGCGCGCGGCAGGTTGCAGCCGGATTCGGTCTGGAACAGACAGGCGTTATCCATGGCGGCCGCTGGAATATGATCACGATACTGTTGTGCCAGCGTGGCGGCTGTCAGTGCGGGATCGGCATCCAGCTGGCGGCGTAGCGACACAGCGCTCAGATAGGCGTGATCGGCGCCTTCGCTGCAACAGCCACCCTGACACAATGTGCATAGCTGATCGCTCAGGGATTGCAGTCGTGGCAAACTGGCCAGCAGCGCATCCTGTTTGACGCGCCGTTCGTGCGCGACGAAATGCTGATCCTGGGGTAATTCGTTCACGTTTGCACAGGCGGTGGCCTCTGCCAGTGCCTGCTCCAGATGCTGCAGAAAGCGGGTGCGTCGTTCCGGACTGACGGGCGTGAGTGTGTTGATGCCCTTGGGCAGCGGCATTATGTCCGGCGGAGCGGGGAGGTCGGGATGCTGTGCCACGAACGCTTCAAGCAGTGCCTGGTTGTCTGCTGCTTCGTTCGCTTCGACCTGCTGTTGATGGTGTTGGCGTGCCTGTTCCCGCTCCCGACGCTCCGCCAACTGGCGGCGATGGAACGCCAGCAGGGCATTGAACTGGGGTGTATTCATGCGGGGCAGCTGCTGAATCAGGCGCTGACAATCAAACTGTCGACACACGACATAGGGTGCGGCTTTCTGCAGCAGCAGATCGGCGACAGGCATGGGTGCTTCGCAGATGGCGCAGCGGGCGTTGGCCGGAATCGGTTTCGGGCGCAGGGGATCAGTCATGACAGACATCCTTGTGAATGTGCCCGCCGATCTTAACAGGCTAACGAAAAACTATCTGCCTTGCGCTGGCAGCCTCGATAACGGTTTGCCATCGCCAGCCAGCGGACAGCGCTACGAAGCCGGCACCAGGCTGATCATGTACTGCACCGCACGCTGGATCTGCTCGTCAGTGAGCGCCGGATTGCCACCCCTGGGCGGCATCATGTTGAAGCCGTTGAGGGCATGGCCGATGAGTACTTCTTCCCCCTGGGCGATACGCTTTTCCCACATTTTCGGATTGCCCAGGATCGGTGCATTGTTGATGCCCTGGCCGTGGCAGTTGATACACAGTCCCTGTACCACGGCTTTACCCTGCTCCAGCGCGGGCGACAGTGGAGCGGGGGCAGCGGATTCGTCGGAACAGGCAGTAAGCACAGTACCGCAGAGCAATGAAATCAGGATGGTTCGCAACATGATGACAGACCTCGACATGTGGTCTGTCATTGCAGCAAGTTGTGTACCACCGCTACCGTTTGTCTGTCAGTTTGTCAGCGGTGTGAAAAAGCGCGCCACCAGTGGGTAGTACATGGCCATGAAGCAGGAAAACAGCGCGCTGCCAAGAAAGCGGTAGTGCAGCGGCAGCACATTCTGGATCAGCAGATTGGCACTGACGGTGATCGGAATCGCGCTGAGAAAACTCTGCGTCGCGGTGAGCAGCAGTGACAGGCCAATGCTATCGACCCGGCCTTGCAGCAGGGCAATCAGCGCCAGGTGTCGTGCCACCCAGAGTGGATTGAAATAGAGCATGGCGAGGCCAGTGCGAATCAGAATGGCGCGGCCACGGGGATGCGGCGCGGCAACACGGGCGACCCAGCGAAAGTAGTGGGGAATTTCCAGGCCGTACAGCAGGGCGCCGATCAGCGCCATACCCAATGCACGCTGCACACTGAACTGGTCTGTCAGTAGCGCGGCGATGGCATCGCCACTGCCGTAAATCACCAGCCCGGTGAGCAGGTCACGGCGTGAATACAGTTCAGACCAGCGCATCAGGATACAGCCCCAGCAATACCCGTTCCGGTGTCAGCGGCAGTTGATAATCCAGCTGCGCTGCCGGATTGAAACTGCGCATGGCGTCGGCCAGCGCGAAATACACGCCGAGTCCCAGCAGGAACGGCGGCTCGCCGATGGCCTTGGCGCTGAACGGGCCATGGGGATTGCTGGCAGACGCGATGAATTCCACCTGCATGCGCGGCGCGCTGAGCAGATCCGGAATCTTGTAGGTGGCAAAGCGGTCCGTGAGCACGTGGCCTTGCTCATCCCAGCGGATTTCCTCCAGCGTGCTGTAGCCAATGCCCTGCACCAGCCCGCCTTCCATCTGGCCGCGATCCACGTTGTTGTCGAGTGATTGTCCCAGATCGTACACCACGTCCACCTGATCCACCGTGTAGGTGCCAAGCAGGCAATCCACGGTCACGTCGATCGCGCTGACCCCGAAGACGTGATAAGCGAAGGGATAACCCTGCTCGCGTGTGCGATCGAAATACAGATCCGGTGTTGCGTAATAGGCGTGTTCCGCCAGGGAAATGCGTTGCAGATACGCGGTGGTGATCAGCGTGTGCCAGTCGATTATCGAGCCATCGGCCAGCAAGCATTTGGCGTTGTCCCAGCGCAGTAATGCAACGTCCTGTTGCCAGTGGGCAGCGGCGAACTCCAGCAGCCGCTGTTTGATCGTGGTGCAGGCCTGCAGCGCCGCCATGCCACTGAGATCCGAGCCAACGCTCGCTGCAGTGGCTGACATGTTCGGCGTCTTGCTGCTGTTGGTGTAATCCACGCGAATGTGCTCCAGCGGCAATTCAAAACAGCGGGCGACAATGGCGCGCATCTTTTCACTGACGCCCTGACCCATTTCCACTGCGCTGCAGGCGATACCGATACTGCCATCCTGATAGATGTTCACGTTCACGCTGGCCTGGTTGAGATGGGTCGCGGTGAAGGCGATGCCGAAGCACAGCGGCGTGATGGCCAGGCCTTTGCGAAAGCGCGGCGCGTGCTGATTATGCTGCGCCACCGCAGCGAAACGATGGGCCAGATTGCGATGTTGCCACAATCGGTCCCAGCATTCCTGCAGGGCGGCCGTTGTTACCGTCATGCCGTAGTCAAACCGGTAACCCGGTTGCAGCAGATTGCGTTGCTGCAGTTGCCAGCGGGGCAGCTGCAGGGTCTGGCTCAGATGATCCAGCGCGCATTCCAGGGTGAAGATGGCCTGCGGCGCACCAAAACCACGAAAGGCCGTGTTGGACGGGTGATGGGTGCGACAGCTCACCGCTTTCACATCCACGTTGGGAATGCCGTAAGCGTTGGTGGCGTGAAACAGCGTGCGCTCCAGAATCGCGGTGGACAGATCCGCCACTGCGCCACCGTCCTGCAGAAATTGCACGTCGTAGGCCAGCAGGTTGCCATCGTTGTCTGCCGCCAGCCGATACTTCGCATGATAGGGATGACGCTTGCCGGTCCAGCGCATGTCTTCCTGCCGGTTGAGTACCAGTTTCACCGGGCGTTGGGTCAGATGTGCGCCCAGCGCGGCGAGCACGGCCCAGGTCTTGGCCTGTTCTTCCTTGCCGCCGAAGGCACCGCCCAGGCGAGGCACTTCTACTTCGATCTGGTTCATGTCCAGTTGCAACACCTGGGCCGACAGTTTCTGGATCGAACCGGGATTCTGGCTGGCGCTGTACAGCTTCAGCCGGTTGCCGTCGAGTGGAATGGCCAGGGTGGCCTGGGTTTCAAAATACAGATGTTCCTGTGCCGGTGTGTCAACGGTGCCTTCCACAATGCAGGCAGCTGCGGCGAATGCACATGAGGTATCACCCTTGCGAAATTGGCGTTCATCGCCGAAGGTGTTGTTGCGCTGATAGGCAGTCAGGACATCGAGAATCGGTTCCTGCGCTTCGATATCCAGCGTGATCTGTTGTGCTGCCTGCCGGGCAATCTGTTGCGAATCTGCCAGCACCAATGCCAGCGGTTTGCCGATAAAATTCAGCTGATAATCTGCCAGCAGACGTTCGTCGGGCAGGATGTCGCCCACCTGATTGCGGCCGGGAATATCGGCAGCGGTAATCACGGTAACGCCGGCCAATGCACGCGCCGCATCCGCGTTGATGTGATGCAGAATGCCGTTGGCCACCGGCGAGGTCACCACTGCTGCAAACAGACAGTGTTCCGGCACCGGCAGATCATCCACGTACTGCGATAGGCCCGCCAGATGCAATTCGCTTTCACGCACGGACATGCTGTCTTTCCTGTGTCGGTTGCAGTTGTTGCCAATGGGCGAGTATCAGCTGACGTGCCAGCAGTCGGCGATACTGCGCGCTGCCGCGCACATCGGAAATCGGGTTGATGGCTGTCTGTAGACGGGATTTCACCAGCGTTGTGATATCGCTCGTAATGGGCAAGTTCTTCAGGTCATTTTCCAGCGCGAACAGGCGAACCGGCATTGGGCTGGCGCCACCGATGGCAATGCGTGCTTCGATCACTCTGTCATCCCGCACGCGCCAATAACTGGCCGCGTTGGCCACCGCAATATCGGTATGGGGGCGACGACTCACTTTGTCGAATTGCACGCTTGTGTCCGGTTCCGCCAAAGGAATCAGCAGCCACTCGATGATTTCACCCGCCTGCAACGCTGTTTGCTTGAAACCGGTGAACAGTTCGTGAACCGACAGGGTGCGCTGACTGGTTTGCACCATGGCATCCAGCACGAGCAGCAGTGGAATGCTGTCCGCCACCGGCGAGGCATGGGCAAGATTGCCGCCGAGGGTGGCGCGCTGACGCACGGGCATGGACGCAAATGCTTCGGTGAAAGACTGAAACACCGGCAGCTGATCCAGCTGCTGCAACGTGGTGGCGACCTGCTGGAGCGGACTGCGTGCATTCAGGTACAGCAGCGCGTTGTCCACCTGGGCGGCGCATTCCGTGGAGGGTGCGAGCACGCTCGCGCAGGCCTGTGCGCTGTCGTGTTCCAGCCAGTAGTCGGTGCCCCCGCCGATGGTGTCAGCGGGCAACGCCGGCATCGTTTCCGCATCGTGATCGTCAGCCAAACCGTGATCGTCAGCTGAACCGGTATCGGGAAACTGCATCCAGGCGGGTAGCCACCGCATGTCAATCAGGGTGCCCAGGCGCCAGGGACTTTCTCGCAGTGATGGTGCAACACGCTGCACCAGGTGTTGCACGGCGCGGCGCTGACCCATGTAGCCAGTGCAGCGACACAGATTGCCGTTGATCCAGTGCTCGCCTTCCGTTGTGTCCAATGTTGTGCCGTTGAGCAGCCAGTTCAGCAGCGCCATCACCAGGCCAGGACTGCAGAAACCGCACTGGCTGGCGCCGGCATCCGCCAGCAATTGAATCAGCGGATGTGCCGTCGCGGGTGAATGCAGATGCTGCAATCCTTCGATGGTCACCACATGGTGTTGTTCCAGATCGGCAGTTCGCAGCAGGCAACTGGTGACAGCGTGAAACTGCGGCCGTTCATCCAGCGGATTGTCACTCAACAGAATCTGGCAGGAACCGCAGTCGCCTTCATGACAGGCGCCGCGGGTGCCATGCAGTTGCCGCTGCTGACGCAAAAACTCCAGCAGCGGCTTGTCGTCGGCGCTGCAGGCCCGTCCGTTGAGCCAGAGCCGGGTCATGCCGGTACTCCTGGTTGCAGCCAGAGTTCAGGGCGCGCAGTCTCGCTGGCATCGGCAGCCAGACTGCAGAACGCAAATCGCTTGCCGTCAAATAGGCCCTTGTCGCTGAGTTTGAGTTCGGGAATCACCAGCAGCGCCATAAACGACAGGGTCATGAACGGTGCCCGCAAATGGCTGCCCATCTGGCCGGCCTTTTCATTAAGTGCGTGATAGCGGGGGCCTACTACCGCCGCCGGCTGATCACTCATCAGGCCCGCCACCGGCAATGGCAGTGACAGTGTACCGGCGCCATCCACAGCGCAGAGTCCGCCCTGATGCCGGATTACTTCATTGATGGCCAGCGCCAGCCACTGGGGTGATGTTCCCACCGCCACAATGTTGTGGGAATCGTGCGCCACGCTGCTGGCCAGCGCCCCTTCGCGCAACCCGAAGCCATGAATCAGTGCCAGTGCCGGCGGTGCCGGTTGATAGCGGTTCACCACGGCGAGCAACAGCACGTCCTGCTGGATGTCTGCTGCAATCTTGCCGTTGACGTTGGGCGCATCGGCGATGCGTTTCTGGGTGAGCAGCTGACCATCCCGCGCCGCAATGACGCGACAGGGCGCGTTCGGGTGTGCCAGCGACAGACTCGCGGCATCCACTTTGCGGGCGGCAAAATGATTTATTGGCGTCACCGGATGATGGGGCAGGGTGCAGCGACCAGCGCTGATCACTTCGTTGCCTGCCAGCCAGGCCTTTTCCAGCGTGAACTGCTGCAGATCCTGCACCAGCAGTGCATCCATGGGATCACCGGTCTGCAGCAGCCCCAGCGGCAAGCGGTAATGACGCACTGCATTGAAGCTGGCAGCCCGCAACACATCGAACAGGGGATAGCCCAGGGCGATGGCGCGGATGACTTGGGAGCGCACATGATTCACCAGCAGATCGTCCGGGTGTTTGTCGTCGCTGCAGAACATCACCTGATCGGGATGGGTGCCCAGCAGTGGATGCAGCGCAGCGAAGTCCTGTGCCGCCGAGCCTTCACGTATCAGTATGCGCATACCGGCACTGATCTTGTCGAAGGCTTCGTCCAGCGTGGTGCATTCATGATCGGTCGTGATGCCGGCACTGGCGTACTGGCGCGCTGCACCGCCTTGCAGGCCTGGAGCGTGGCCATCGATGGGCACACCGGCATGCCGTGCCGCCGCAATTTTTTCCATGACATCCGGCTGGCGATTGAGCACGCCGGGGAAATTCATCACTTCCGACAGATAGCCTGCACGTCCGCTGCTGAGCAGATCCTGGATATCGCGCTGGGTCAGCTTGGCGCCGGCACTTTCAAATGGCGTGGCAGGTACGCAGGATGGAGCGCCGAACAGAATCGGAAACGGCGTCAGCGCCGCCCGTTCGCGCATGAAATCGATGCCGCGCCCCCCCAGCACATTGGCAATTTCGTGGGGGTCGGACACCGATGCCAGTGTGCCCTGTTCCAGTGCGGCAAAGGCAAACTCGTCGGGAACCAGCATCGAACTTTCGATATGGACATGGGCGTCGACAAAGCCGGGAATCAGATAGTGTGCACCTGGGCGTTCATCGCCGAGTTTTTTGATGCGGGTAATTCTGCCGTCTTCATACAGAACTTCACTCCAGCGGATTTCCCGGGCAATGATGTCCACCAGATTGGCCTGAACGGATTCCATGCTGCTTCCTTGTTTCGTCTGGTTTTTCTTCATGATAGCCAGATCGGGTTCAGGCTGGTTTAAGCCAGATCATTGTCGCAGTATTTTTTCGCGCCCATAAAAAAACCGGCTGTGTTGCCACAGCCGGTTTCGGGTGTTGCTGCGTGGATTATTCCACGGTGGTTTCGAACGTCACCACCGGGCAACCCTGTTCGCGCTTGAGCAGCACGGTGCGGGCACAGATTTCCACTGAGTGGGTACCGGCCAGCAGGCGAGTCAGGCGAATGGTGTCGCGGTGCTTCCAGATGGTCCAGGGGCCACCGTCCACACGGTAGCGGTGTTCCAGCAGGCCCAGGCCAGCGCTGGGGTTTACACCATCCACGTCGATGATCACTTCACCGTTGTTGACAGACACTGCCTTCGAGGTCACCACGCCAGTGGCGCTGACGGTTTCCTGGGTCACAGTGATGTCCTGGGTTTCGTAATCGACCACAGTGCTTGGGGCCGGCGCGGCTTCGGTTACTGCCACCGGAATCAGGTCACCCACCAGAGCCAGGCTGTTGTTGCCTTCGCCGGCGATCCAGAACTTGTTCATGTGCAGCGTGTGGTTGTAGATGCGCGGCAGCGGCACGGCCTTCAGCTTGGCAGCCAGACGGGGCAGCACGGCCGGCATGAAGTAATCCAGCGTGCCGTTGATGAAGGCAGGCGGGATCAGCAGCATGCCACTGCTGTCAGTCTTGCTGATGAAGATGGTCGGCAGCTGTTCGATACCCAGGCTCAGGAAGCCGTCTTCGGTTGCGTTGACTTCAAACGCCACTTCCAGATCGAAGGTTACGCCGAACAGGGTGCGGTACTCGCCCCACTCGGGCTTGTACAGATCGAACGCCAGGTACACGTCGCTCCAGCCGAACTTGCCGGGGGCGCCACCAGCGCTGGGCATGAACTTGATGTAAGGTGCGCTCACCGGCTCGATGCGCATGCCGATCTTGGCGCCTTCACCGAACTCGGAACCGGCCGCATACACCTGGATACCTTCCGGGGTAGCGTTGGCATAGGTTTCCGGATGGATGGCCATGGTGGTCACACCGGCTTCGTGGGCCGCCAGGAACGCCTGATTGATGACGTTGGCGTTGATGGATGCGCCGAAGTCGAACGGCATGCCATCAGGATCCACTGCGCCCAGTGAGGGGGTGTCGCCCGGTACATACAGGGAGCCCAGTGCACCGGCGATGCCTTCCGGCGGTTCGGGTGCCCAGATGCGGGTAGCCAGATCAACAGTGATACCGCGGCCGTAGGTGTCGAGGAATTCCGGCAGGGCGCGGATATTCAGTTTCTCACCGTCGTCCAGAGTGACCAGTGCCAGGTCGATCGGAATGTCCTTGATGAAATCAGAGGCAATCGGAATGATGATCTGATCCAGCAGGGTGGTGAACAGCGGAGTGAACAGGTCGATCAGTGCACCGGCGATCATGCTGATGGAGCGGTTGATCAGGTCGTCGATGAACAGGATGTTCGGAATGCTGTGCAGGATGATGTTCAGGCCATCGATGTTGGCGTAGGTGTTGCGCAGATCCACATCCAGATCGGAATTGATGATGTCCAGCAGAATGCGGGTGCTGATGCGCAGGCGAGCGATGTCCACAGTGGCGTCGGTAGTGAAATCAACCGGAATCACCAGCGCCAGGAAGCGCAGACGGGTGGACAGCAGTACGTGAACGTCGCGGGTGTCGATCTGGGTGTCGATGCGCTCGTCATCCTGCACGATCAGGTCGAACTGCTCGAAACTGCGGATGGACAGTTCCTTGATGGTGAAATCGATACAGATGATGCAGATGCCGAACAGGTTCAGATCCGCCAGGCTCATGGAAGGATCCTGGGGCAGCTGGTCAGTCAGTTCCTTGTCTTCAATGGCATGGGCCAGCAGATCGGTGAGGAAGTTCAGACCACCCTGGTTCAGACGGGCAGAAATGCCGGAGAAATCGGTTTCGCGATCGGCAAACTGGGTTTCACTGATGTGGCCGAAATTGTCGGCAGCGACGAAGGTGTTAACCGGCTGCTCGGTAAACGGCACGCTGAAACCGTTGTTGGCGTCGAGGGTCAGCGCAACGCCATCCAGTGTGACGCTGGCGATGCCACCCCGGTCCACCACGTAACCGGTCACGATGTTGCTTTCGTGATCCGTGTCGGTGATGCGGATGCTCGGGCCTTCAGTGTCGTAGTAGAAATAGATCTGCTTGATCTGGTTGTTGGCTTTGACGCGGAACACGTTACGGCCGGAATAGATCACATCCGTCAGATCAACTGCCGACGCCGTGGCACCGCTGCTGCTGACAGCGAAACGGTCTGTAACGACGGTAGTATTAAGCTGGATGCTCAAATCCGCAGGCTGGCCACCGGTAAATGTGACTTCGAACGAGGGCGGCACTTCGTCGTCGACATAGTTGTTGGTGGGTGCGGTAATGGAGGCTTGCTTACAGGCGGTGAGCGCCAAGGCAGTAAGCAGCAACATCAGGGTTTTTATTGTTTTCACACTGGGCCCCTTCACGTAAAAAGCGGTTGTTGTTATTGAAATCAACTGCTGTTGGGTAAGAAAAACACCTCCCAAAACAGGAAGTGCAGGTTGTCATGCTACCTGATGGTGCGCACCAGTAAAGTTAATTTTGGTATCCGATCGCGACTGATTGGTTAATTAGTAATCGTAGTTGGTGAGTTGGGTTGGGTGTTGGCCATTTTTTCGTCGCGTTTTCCTGCCGGCGGCCGTCCGCTTTTTGACGGCGCCGCGGCAGGGGCGTATCAGCCCGGACGGCCGTCCGGGCGGGGGCGGCTCAGGATCGGCCAATACAGAACAGGCTGAAGCCGGCAAAGGCGATGATCCAGCCGGTGGCGGCCAGCATCAGGCCGAGACGGTAATCGAACCACTGTAACGCGGTGAGAATCCGGATCACGGCGGCCAGCAGGATGGCGCCATACAGGCCGATGACCAGCGGCGGCAGGCGCAGCGGCCGGCCGGTGTGCCCCAGTCCGACCCGGGTCATCACGCCGATGATCAGTGTTCCAATACCGCCTACGCCCAGGGCATGCTGCCACACGCTGGGTGGAACCAGTTCGAATGCGCCCAGTCCTTTCAGGATCAGCGCCAGCACGATCCACAGATAGGCGACATGCAGAATCCACAGCAGGGGTTCGCCCGCCACCAGCCAGCCGCGCCACAGTCCCAGCCGCACGGCGTGCAATGCTGCAACGGCCAGTGCCAGGGTGCCGGTGACCACCGGTAGCCCGGACACGAAATCCGCCGGCACCAGCAGTGCGGTTGCGATCAGTACCGCGCGGTCCAGTGGCGGGGAAATCAGGATACGCTCCGCCGGTCCGCCCCTGGCCCGCAGCCAGTTGGCACTGAAGGCCGGGGTAATCCGTCCGGCGATCACCGCCATCATCAGGGTGATCAGGTTGAAGGCCATGTTCTCGCCCCACTGCAGCCATTGCAGGTCGCGCTGCAGAAAGCCGGCATGCATGAGCAGGTTGGCCAGAGTGAGCAGTAGCAGGATCGTGCCCAGCACCAGATTGCGCCGGTTGTTGTGGCGGATCAGCACCCGCAGGGCGTAGACCCCCAGCACCGGCAAAAACAGCAGGTCAATGCCAGCTGCCATGCCCGCAGGCAGCCAGCCTGCTGTCCACATGGCAATGCGCCCAGCCAGCCACAGCAGCACCAGGGCCAGCAGGCCGCCATTGCGCAATGGCGTGGCACCGGTCCAGTTGCACATGGCGGTGAGCAGAAATCCGCTGATGGCGGCGCTCACCATGCCGAACAGCATCTCGTGACTGTGCCAGTGCACTGGCGACCAGCCCACCGGCAGCGGCAATCCGCCCAGCAGTACGGCAATCCAGCCGGCAATTAGCAGGGCGCCATACAGGCCGGTCAGCAGAAAGAACGGACGAAAGGAATAGGCGAGCAGGGGAATGGACAGGTTCAAGGAGGGGCTCCTGCACTGCGGATCTCAGGCCCCAGTGTGCACGGCGGGGGCGCCGATGGAAATGTATCGAAAGGGGTAGGAGCCCTAATGCCGGCTGGCAGCGGTTGCTGCCGGATAGGCACAGAAACAGCCTTCCACCAGCGTGTTGATGATGCTGACGGGTTCGCCGTTGACCAGGGCGTCCAGCACCGGCTCCAGGTAGCTGTTCTCACTGTTGCAGATCCCGGCCTGATGATAAGGCCCGAAGTAGGCAAGCTCGCCGTTACTGTTCAGCAGCAGAATGGCAGGTGTGCTCGGCACCCATTGCCAGAGCCGTTTGCCGAGCTGCGCTGCCAGCTGCTCCATGTGCGAGGGAGTTATCGTCACCACTGTGAACCCCTGCTTGCGCAGGCTGGGCACCATCAGTTGATGATAACTGTCCACCAGCTGCTCGCAGGGGCAGCCCGGTTGAGCAAAACGTACGAACAGTGGCCCTGCACCCGGTGGCAGCGGGAGTGTGTCCTGCAAGGCCATGCGAAAGTCACTGAGCTGGACCGGATCGGCGAAGTCGTGGGGTGCTATCTGGGCCGGATCGAACCAGGCGGTTGGCATACGCGTGCCGTACCAGGCGACCAGTGCCATCAGCACCAGCCAGGACGCAATGATGGGTACCAGCCAGCGACGACTGCGATCGGGTGGTTGGGTTGTACTGTTCATGATCAAGCCCCGTAAAAACCTGGCCGCCATTGTAGGGGCAATCATCCGCCAAACCACTGGCTTTGGTCAGGGTTTGGCGGATTGGTTTACACTAGATGCTTCTTTTTGAGGGAGTTCGCCATGGAAAACACCACCGCCATCGAAGCCGCCGTGCTGCGCCGCCTGCTGCAGCATCTGGATGAACGCAAGGACGTGCAGAATATCGATCTGATGAATCTGGCGGGTTTTTGCCGTAACTGTCTGGCCAAGTGGATGGTCGCCGCCGCGGAAGCGCAGGGTGAGACCCTGACCTACGACCAGGCCCGGGAGCGGGTCTATGGCATGCCCTACGAACAGTGGAAGCAGCAATACCAGAAGGAAGCATCCCCGGACCAGCTGGCGGCATTTGCCCAGCACAAGCATGACTGAAGCGGCCTGCCCGCTCTGTCACAGCCGCGATTTGCAGCCCTGGCATGAGGATCGCCAGCGTTGCTACCTGCGCTGCCCCCGGTGTGCGCTGGTGTCGGTGCCGGCCCGCTATCATCTGAAACCGGCCGACGAAAAAGCCGTTTACGACCTGCACCAGAACGCCCCCGATGATCCGGGCTACCGGCGTTTTCTGAGCCGGGTCGCCGAGCCCTTGCTGCAACGACTGCCGGGGGCTGCCAGCGGGCTGGACTTTGGTTGCGGCCCGGGCCCGCTGCTGGCGGAAATGCTGGCATCGGCCGGCCACGCCGTCGCCCTGTACGACAAGTTCTATTTTCCCGACGCCAGCGTCTTGCAGGGCGCCTACGATTTCATTACCGCCACCGAAGTGGTGGAGCACCTGGAACAGCCCCGTGCGGTACTGGAGCAACTGAGCGGATTGCTGCGGCCGGCGGGCTGGCTCGCGATCATGACCAAGCGGGTGCGCGACCAGGCGGCTTTCGCCCGCTGGCACTACATCCAGGACCCGACCCATATCGTGTTCTTCGCCGATCACACCTTCATCTGGCTGGCGCAGCATCTTGGCTGTCGGCTGACCGTCTGCGGCCCGGATGTGGTGCTGCTGCAGAAGGCCTGACGCCGCCGGTTGTGGACAACCGTACGTGACCGCGCCGGCTCTGACGTTTCCCCACAGGATTCCTCGCATCCCGAGACGGTAGACTGCAGGGCATCAGCAGTTGATCAGGAAATTTCCCGGTGCAAGCACAACGTAATCTCAAGATTCGCTCTGGCGACGTCGAACTGGCCGTGACGGAATACGGTGTGGGTAATGCGCCCACCGTGCTGCTGGTGCACGGCTATCCCGACAGCAGTGACGTATGGCAGCAGATGGTCGGGCCGCTCAGCGAGGAATTCCATGTCGTCACCTATGATGTGCGGGGCTGTGGGCATTCCACCGCGCCGCGCCTGAAGGGCGATTACAGCCTGCAGTGGCTGGCGCGGGATATGGCGGCGGTGCTGGATGCTGTCAGCCCCGACGAACCAGTACACCTCGTGGCACATGATTGGGGATCGATCCAGAGCTGGGAAGCCGTCACCGATCCGCAACTGCAGCGGCGCTTTCGTTCATTCGTCACTATTTCCGGCCCCAGCCTCGATCATGTGGGCCACTGGATTCGCAGCAGTCTGGCCTCCGGCTCAGCGCAGCGCTGGAAGGCGGTTGGCGGGCAGTTTCTGCATTCCTGGTATATCTGGATGTTCCAGCTACCCCTGATTGCGCCGACGCTGTGGAAAGCAGTGCTCGGTCGCCGCTGGCACACATTGCTGGCGCAGCAGCAGGGCGTGCAGGCTGAACCCAGCGCCACCCAGTTGCGGGACGGTGTGAACGGAATCGAGTTATACCGGGCCAATATCCGCCGGGTGGCCTTGCCCCAGCGGCGCTCCACCCGGGTGCCGGTGCTGCAGATTCTGCCGGTGCGGGATGATTTCGTGACGCCGGATCTGGTGCGGGACTGTGCCCGCCCATGGGTCGAACAGCTGAGCAGTGTGGAAATCGATGCCGGCCACTGGGCGCCGCTGAGTCACGGGCCGCAACTGGTGCAGCAGATTCGGGATTTCGTGTGGGGGATGACGTCTGACAAGGGCGTACCGGCTGCCTTGGGCGGCTGAATCCGGGCAACAAAAAAGGGCCATTTTCAGGCCCTTTTTCACTTCCGCGTGTGGCGATGCCGGATTACTTCTTGGCAGCGTCAACGGACTTCTGGATGATGGCCTTGGCTTCGGCAGCGCTTGCCCAGCCATCCACTTTCACCCACTTGCCGGGTTCCAGATCCTTGTAGTTTTCGAAGAAATGCTCGATCTGCTTGATCAGCAGTTCCGGCAGGTCGGTGTATTCCTTCACGTGCTTGTACAGCACAGTCAGCTTGTCGTGGGGAACGGCCAGGATCTTGGCGTCGGAACCGGCTTCGTCGGACATGTTCAGTACGCCAACCGGACGGGCGCGGATCACGGAACCGGGCACTACCGGGTAAGGGGTCACAACCAGCACGTCCAGCGGATCGCCGTCTTCGCCCAGGGTGTTGGGAACATAGCCGTAGTTGGCAGGGTAGAACATGGGGGTGGCCATGAAGCGGTCAACGAAGACAGTGTCGCTGTCCTTGTCGATTTCATACTTGATGGGGGTGCTGTTGGCCGGGATTTCGATGGCAACGTAGATTTCGTTGGGGATGTCCTTGCCAGGAGGAATAGCGTTGTAGCCCATGGTCAAACCTTTTCTGTCAGTGAATGGGAGGGGTAAAAAAGTGGGCGGTAGTATACCCGAAGCCTTGGGGACAGCCTAGGTGCTGCCGGGGCTAATCCGGTTTGGGTGGGGTAACTATTTCGCTTTTTCCCGAATTCACTGTGACTTTTGCCATTGCCAGGCCGTCTATCCTTGTGAATGCCGTAGTAACGGCCTGAATTTGTTAGAGTAGGCGCTTTCCCGCAGGAGGCGAGTCCCCATGAAACCCGAATCCGATCTGCCCGACGACCTCAAGGCGCTGCTGGGGGAGCCACCGCGCCAGCCGTTCGACCCTGACCTGTCCCTGCGCCGGGTGCTGGTCAGTGCCCGCCGGCAGACCTCGGCCCGGGACATTCTGGGCTTTTTCTTCAGCTGGATCTGGGTGCTGTTTGCCGGTTTTGGTGCATCCCTGCACCAGGCTCATACCCGTCTGCAACTGCAGCGTGCCCAGCAGGCCCGTCTGCGTCGTCCGTCTACCGGTTCAGGAGACATCACACCGTGAATGCTGATCAACTGATGAATAACCTGGTGAATGCCACTGCCAGTTTCTGGAACAAGATTGCCGCGTTTCTGCCGAATCTGGTGGCGACGGTGGTCATATTTATCGTCGGCATCCTGCTGGCGCGGATGCTGGCGAAATGGTCGGTAAAACTGCTGGACCGCTTCGGCTTCAACGCCCTGTGCGAGCGCATCGGCCTGACCGAAGCCATGAACAAGACCGGGATTCAGAAAACCCCGTCGGAAGTGGTGGGCAAGTTCATTCACGTATTCCTGATGCTGATCATCCTGATTTCGGCGGCGGAAACCCTGGGCATGGATCGCATCACGGCGATTCTGGATGATTTCATCCTGTATCTGCCCAAAGTGCTCGGCGCCCTGTTCGTGATCATGGTGGGCATGTTCATCGCCCATGTGGCCAAGCAGAGCATCCAGACCGCTGTGAACAATATGGGGATGGACTATGCGTCCTCGGTGGCGCGGCTGGCCCAGATCATCATTTTTGTTACCACGTTTTCACTGGCAGTGGCACAGCTGGAAATCGAAACCCAGATGCTCAATATCGTGTTCGCCATCGTGCTGGGCTGTCTGGGTGGTGCGGCGGCGATCTCGCTGGGGCTGGGGACCCGCTCGGTGTCGCAGAACATCATTTCCGGCGTGTATATCCGCGAGCAGCTGAAGCCTGGCGATCAGGTGGTGATTGGTGATTTCGAAGGGACTGTCGTGTCGGTTGGCACGGTCAATACGGTCGTTGAAAATGCCCAGGGCGAATGTCTGTCGGTGCCGAATCAGCAGTTGTTGCAGCGCAGTTTCCGCTTCCAGTCCTGGTCGGATGATGAGGAACGCTGAGCCGCTGACCAACCGACGCCTGAGCCATGCAGCCGCCCGTAGTGCGGAGGTCTGCCCGTGCCCGGCTGGCGGAATTGTCCGATGACGACCTGATCGTCATCGCCCGCAAGCAGCTGCCGCACGTCACCCTCGCATACGAAGTTCTGGTCAAACGTTATCAGGAGCGCCTGTTGCGCACCTGTAACCGTTACCTGTGCTCGTTTCATGACGCGGAAGAAGCGGTGCATGAAACCTTGCTGCGGGTGTTCCATCATTTGCCCAAATTCAAGGGCGAATCCAGCTTCAAGACCTGGCTGTTCCGGATTGCGCACAACGAATCGATGAACATCCTGCGCAAGCGCAAGGAACACATCAATATTGATGAGCTGGTAGAAGAGCCATTGGCCGACGACAGCGCCAGTGACGGTGCCTGGATGAGTCGGGAGCTGGAACGGCTGCTGCGCCAGCTGGGCCAGGAAGATCGCACCGTCATCGTATTTCGCACCGTGGCCGAGCTGGAATTCCAGGAAATTGCCGACATCCTCCAGCAGAATCTGAGCACCGTCAAAATGCGCTATCAGCGCGCCATCGAAAAATTGCGGGAATTAAATTCCGCAGCCATGTGACTTTTCTGCCCCTTAGTCCGTCTGAAACCAGGAACCGAGCATAAAACCGTCATCAGGAGGGATGTCATGGTACCGGCCCTGTTCGTGTGTGAAATCAAGAATGCTGGCCAGATCGTCAATGACTGGGAGCAATACCGGGTGGTGCGCGAATTCGTGGATGGGGAAAACGATGTGCTGGCAGAGGGTTGTTACTACGCCTGCCGTTCGTCCATCGATCGCTACTTTCGTTATCTGGACAGGCAGGAACAGCGTTTTCGTGTCTATTGGGCCAGCGAAAATCGCTTCGAAGTTTACTTTTTGCCGGATGAAAACGGCATTAATCACAATTCGTGAAAAGTGTGTGACGTCTGGGTGTGCATGAACGTCTGTAGTACTGGAAATTCACTGACCGCGGAGACCGACCGTGAACGCCATGACCATTTTAACCTGTGTACTGCGCCAGGTGCCCCGTGAACTGGCCCGGCAGGCGGATCATTTTCAGCTGGTGAAGGAATTTGCCAGTGGTGTCGATGAAGTGCTGTGGGAAGGCAGTTACTACGAGTGTCGCTCGATGCTGGATGGCCTGTATCGTCGCTACATTCGGGAAAGCAGCCATTTTACCGTGTACTGGCGCGATGAATTCAGTTTGCTGGTTTATCAGCAGAGTGTCGATAGCGCGCCGCGGCAGCCGATGCTGGGTTATCACGAATGAGTGCGGCCTGGCCCGAAGAGCGGTTGCGCATCAAGCTGCAGCTGGAAATCCGGCGGCTGGAAAAGTGGCTGGCGTCACAACCGGCAGAAACGACCTTCACAGGGGTTAGGGGGAGTTCGGTATCGCCCGTTTCTACCATCGAATCCCTGATCAGGACCCGACAACGATTGCTGGCCAGCCTGGACGCACCCGAAGGCGTGTCCGGTTGAGGCAACAAGTGCCCCATCACGGCGGACGTGAGGCCAATCACGCCCACCACGATTCGGTGTCAGTCACTGCTTGAATGACAGATTCAGCTCACCATGACTTCGATCTGGCCGTTCTGCTCCCGCACCGGGTAGACCGGCACGCAGATATCATCTTCCAGGCATTGGCCGGTCACCAGATCGAAATGCTGCTTGTAAACCGGTGACGCCACCACGATGTGACCTTTCAGATCACCCACAATGCCGCGGGACAGTACGTTCGCTTCGCTGATCGGATCGTGATTGTCGATGGCGAACAACTGGGTGCCTTCGGTATCGGCGATCCTGAAAATCGCCACCTGCCGGTCGGCCACCTTGGCGCAGACGCCCAGGTTGGGCAGTACATCATCCAGTTTGCACACCGGTAACCATTCCAGTTCGACTTTTGCGTTCATGGCGCCTCCTTAAACCGCAGCCAGGTTGATACGTTTTTCGTCGGAGCGGGCCGGGCGGATCTGGCCGCGTTCCTGTACGAACACCACGTTGGAATCCTTCTCGTCACTGTTGACGAAGTGACGGAAGCGTTTAACTTTTTCTGGATCTTCGATAGTGGTTTTCCACTCGCACTGGAAGGTGTCCACCAGATGCTGCATCTGTGCTTCCAGCTCGGCGGCGATGCCCAGCGAGTCGTTGATGATGACGTCCTGCAGATATTTCAGGCCACCTTCGAGGTTATCCATCCATACGGATGTACGCTGTAGGCGTTCGCCTGTCTTGACATAGAACATGAAGAAACGATCGATGTATTTGATCAGGGTGGCATCATCCAGATCCGATGCGAACAGATCAGCGTGACGGGGTTTCATGCCGCCGTTTCCACACAGATACAGGTTCCAGCCTTTTTCGGTGGCGATGACGCCGATATCCTTGCTTTGCGCTTCTGCGCACTCGCGGGTGCAGCCGGAAACGGCCAGCTTTACCTTGTGCGGTGCCCGTATGCCGCGGTAGCGGTTTTCGAGCTGGATGGCCATGCCGACGCTGTCCTGCACGCCATAGCGGCACCAGGTGGATCCAACGCAGCTTTTCACGGTGCGCATGGACTTGCCATAAGCGTGACCGCTTTCAAAACCGGCATCGATCAGTTCTTTCCAGATCAGCGGCAGTTCATTCAGCTGGGCACCAAACAGGTCGATGCGCTGACCGCCGGTGATCTTGGTGTAGAGGTTGTATTTTTTGGCAACGCTGCCGATGGCGATCAGACCTTCCGGTGTTATTTCACCACCGGGAACGCGGGGAACCACCGAGTACGTACCGTCTTTCTGCATGTTCGCCATGAAGTAATCATTGGTATCCTGCAGGCCCGCGAGTTTGGGTTCGATGACATGCTCGTTCCAGCAGGATGCAAAGATCGAGGCTGCGGTGGGTTTGCAGATGTCGCAACCAAGACCCTTGCCGAATTTTGCTACCAGTTCGTCGAACGAGCGGATGCCGTTTACCCGTACGATGTGATAAAGCTCCTGGCGCGAATACGGGAAGTGTTCGCACAGATCCTTTTTCACTTCGATGCCGAGTTTGGTGAGTTCGGCGTTCAGCACCTGGCCTACCAGCGCGGAACAGCCGCCGCAGCTGGTGCCGGCTTTGGTGGTGGCCTTGAGTGCGCCCAGTTCGGTAATGCCGTCCTGCACGGCGCAGCACAGCTGACCCTTGGTGACGTTGTTGCAGGAGCAGATCTGGGCGGAATCCGGCAGTTTGTCCACGCCCATGGCAGGTGCGGCGGCGCCGTCGCGCTGGGGCAGGATCAGGGTGTCGGGGAATTCCGGCAGCTCGATGTTGTTGATCATCATCTGCAGCAGGGTGCCATAGTTTTCTGCTTCGCCGACCAGTACGGCACCGAGCAGGTATTTGCCGTCGGCACTGACGACGATCTTCTTGTAGACCTTGTTTACTTCATCCGTGAACGAAAAACTCTGCGCGCCCGGCGTAGTGCCATGGGCATCGCCAATGCTCGCCACATCGACGCCCATCAGTTTGAGTTTGGTACTCATGTCGGCGCCCCTGAACGCGCTGGCGTGGGTGCCGGTGATGGCGTCGACAGCGACCTGAGCCATCTGATAACCGGGTGCCACCAGACCGTAAATACGGCCGCTCCACAGGGCGCATTCGCCGATGGCGTAGATGTCCGGGTCGGATGTCTGGCAGTAATCATTGACGGTGATGCCGCCGCGCTCACCCATGGTCAGGCCGGTAATTTTAGCCAGTTCATCGCGGGGGCGGATACCGGCGGAAAACAGGATCAGATCGGTTTCGAGTTCGCTGCCGTCGGCAAAGCACATTTTCAGGGTGCAGTTGCTGCCGTCCTCGATTTTCTGGGTGTTTTTTCCGGTGTGAACCTTCACCCCCATGGATTCGATCATGCTGCGCAGCAACTTGCCGCCGCCTTCGTCGACCTGCACGGCCATCAGGCGCGGTGCAAACTCCACAACGTGGGTTTCGAGTCCCAGATCCTTCAGCGCTTTTGCCGCTTCAAGTCCCAGCAGACCGCCCCCGACAACCACACCCACGCGGCTTTTGGCTGCGGTGGCTTTAATGGCTTCCAGGTCTTCAATGGTTCGGTAAACCAGACATTCGGGGCGATCCTTGCCTGGAATGGGTGGGACAAAAGGATAGGAACCGGTGGCCAGCACCAGTTTGTCGTAAGGGATTTTTTCGCCGCGAGCAGTTTCAACCTGCTTGTTGGCGCGATCGATGTTAACGGCCTTGTCGTTCAGTCGAATATCGATGCCGTGGGTTTCGAAAAATCCGCCGGGTACCAGTGACAGGTCGTCAGCGGTCTTGCCGCTGAAATAGGATGACAGGTAAACCCGATCGTAGGCTGGCCGCGGCTCTTCACAGAAAGTAGTTATCGCGAAATCTGCAGCGCGCTCATGTTCCACCAGTTGGGCCAGGAATTTCTGTCCCACCATGCCATTGCCGATGACGACCAATTTTTGCTTGTTCACAGCGCTCTCCACTCTCTACTGTCACCGGTGCTGAAACCGGCCGGGCCACGGATTCGAACTACTTTTTGCCGTTGGGCTCTTCTGGTTTAGCAACAAGCGTGCCCAATTTTGCTGGTGCAGCATTGGTGCTTTCCTGGGTCATGAAAAGCGGGCTTTTTGCCACCAAAAACGCCGTTTTGCATCGCGGTGGTGCGTTCATTTTTTCATGCTGCACTTTGCTGGTGCCTGATAAAAATTCCAGTCTTGCTGATAACGACTCCAAAAAGTGCGCCGCGAGCGAGCAGTGGTTTCAAAGCGGTGCATTTTTGCGGTATGGCGGACGCCGGTTGGTGGTGTGCAAGGCCGTTGCGCACGCCGATGCGATTGCAGGTGAACCGCATTGGCGCAGTGGAGAAGATGAAGGCAGGGAAGTGCGCGTGGCGGCCTGGGGTCAGTGCGCCAGCAATGCGGTGATTTCGGCCACACAGGAGCCGCAGTTGGTACCGGCCTTGAGGTGCCTGCCGATGTCGGTAGCGGACTTGCAGCCGAGTTCCCGCGCAGCCTTGAGAATGGTCTTTTCACCAACGCCGAAGCAGGCGCACACAGTGCGGCCGCAGTCTTCGATTCCGGCGGGACTTTTGCCAGCCAGCAATGCCTTGCGATCCAGCGGGTCCAGCGCAGGTTTTGCAAACAGGGTCGCGATCCATTGGCGATCGGCGTTGCGAATCAGGCTGGCATCGCCCGGGCCGATCAGTACGCAGAGGTCCAGCTGCTGATGGTCGATACGCGCCCAGCGCAGGTGGCCCCGTGCCGGGTCCTGGTACTGAATGACATCGTCGCCGGTGCAGGAAGGCAGCAGTGTCGCCAGGTGGGCGAGCGTTTCCATGGCACCGCTGCCGGCAATTTCATAACGGAAAAACGCGTTGCCGCGGATGCGGCAGGCGTAGTCGCACTCCGGCAGTGGCAGTTCGTGGCGGGAGAAGATGAAGCCGCTCCAGCGCGGCTGCCAGCGTTCGATGCGGCAGGGTGTGTGCTTGGATTCCGGCTGTCCCGACCAGGGATCGGTGGCAGGATTGACCAGCGCACCGACGCGGGCCTGACGGGCAAACTGGTCGTTCCAGTGCATGGGAATGAACAGATCATTCTCGCGCAAACCGTCACTCAGTGCAGTGCGCGCCAGCATGGTTCCCCATGGGGTAGTGATGCGGGCGAGTTGCTGCTCGGTCAGTCCAAAGCGCTGCGCGGTGGGCGGTGTCAATTCCACGTAAGGTTCCGGCTTGTGCTGGTTCAGCTGTGGCGCCAGTGCAGTACGGGTCATGGTATGCCACTGGTCGCGGACGCGGCCGGTGTTCAGCGTCAGCGGCCAGTCTGCATCGGGCGCATTGGCCGGTGCCCGGACCGACACGGCGATGAAACGCGCCTTGCCGTCAGCGGTGCTGAAGCAGCCATCGGCGTAGAGGCGCTGTGTTCCCTGTTCCGGTTGCAGCAGGGGCCATTGCACTGGTTGCAGTGAGTCGTATGCAGTGTCTGTGATGTTCTGCAGCGCCGCCAGATTGAACTGGCGAAAACCTGTTGCATCGTTTTCGAAACTGCTGAGTGCCACATGCTCGCGGAAAATGTCGGCGTTGTTGCGATAGGCAAACGCATTCCCATAACCCATGGCCGTCGCGACATCTGCCAGAATGCGCCAGTCCTGGCGTGCTTCGCCGGCGCATTCCACCAGTGAACGCTGACGTGAAATGCGGCGCTCGGAATTGGTCACCGTGCCATCCTTTTCACCCCAGCCCGCGGCCGGCAGCAGGACATGGGCCAGCGCGGTGGTATCGGTACTGGCAATGCAGTCGGATACGATCACCAGTGGACAACCTTGCAGCGCGCGTTTGACCTGGTCGGCGTTGGGCATGCTCACGACGGGATTGGTGCCCATGATCCAAATGGCTTTGATCTTGCCCTGTTCCACTGCGTTGAACAGGTCTACCGCTTTCAGCCCTGGCTGGCTCGCCATCTTCGGCGCCTGCCAGAACCGCTGTACACGGTCGATGGCTTCCGGCGTGAAATCCATGTGGGCTGCCAGCTGATTGGCGAGGCCACCCACTTCGCGGCCACCCATGGCGTTGGGCTGGCCGGTGAGGGAAAACGGTGACGCGCCGGGCTTGCCGATGCGACCGGTGGCCAGATGGCAGTTGATGATGGCATTGACCTTGTCAGTGCCGCTGCTGGACTGGTTCACACCTTGGGAAAAGCAGGTCACGGTGCGGTCTGTACTGGTGAACCATGCGTAAAATGTTTCAACTGCCGGCAACTCCAGATCGCACAGCCGGGCTACCTCGGCCATTGATGGTGCGTCGGTGCGGGCGCTGGCAAGCGCGTTGTCAAAATCGTTGCAGTGGCGTTCGATATAGCCGTAATCCACGGCATCGCTGTCTGCGAGTGCGTTGAGCAAACCGTTGAACAGCAGCACATCGGTGCCCGGTTTGATGGGCAGGTGCAGATCGGCGATTTCGCAAGTGGCCGTTTCCCGTGGATCGATGACCACGACTTTCATGTCGGGACGCCGTAATTTGGCGGCCTTGATACGCTGGAACAGTACCGGATGGCACCAGGCGGTATTGGAACCCGTCAGCACGATCAGATCTGCCAGCTCCAGATCCTCGTAGCAGGCAGGTACACAATCCTCGCCGAATGCACGCTTGTGGCCGGCGACCGCAGAGGACATGCACAGGCGCGAATTGGTGTCGATATTGGCGCTGCCGATAAAGCCTTTCATCAGCTTGTTCGCAACGTAATAGTCTTCGGTCAGCAGCTGGCCGGACACGTAAAATGCAACTGCGTCGGGACCGTGCTGCTCGATGATGTCCTGCAGCTGGCGTGCGATGTAATGGGTTGCGTGTTCCCAGCTCGCGCGCACCCCGTGAATCATCGGATGCAGCAGCCGGCCATCGGGGCGCAGGGTCTGGGCCAGTGTGGAACCCTTGGAGCACAGCTTGCCGAAATTCGCCGGGTGTTCGCTGTCCCCCTTGACGCTGGTGTCGCTGCCGAGTGATGCGGAAATGCCGCAGCCGACGCCGCAGTAGGGACAGGTGGTCTGACGGGTTGCAATGCCAGGAAGCGTCATATCAGGCAGCAACCGGCAGTTGTGGTGTGTCGGTGCTGTCGACGCAGAAATCGCGACCGAAAATCAGAGTATCGCGCCACTGGGTGATGTCGGTCTGCTGTTGGATCAGGTCAAAGAACCAGGCGCCGTCCTGGGTGTCGCCATACAGAATGGCACCGACGAGCTGGTTGCCCCGCAGCACCAGCTTGCGGTAGTGGCCGAGTCCCTGATCCTCGAAGGTGACAGTTTCGCACTGGTCGTCGCCATGAAAGTCTCCGGCAGAAAAAGCATTGATGCCGGTGATCTTGAGTTTGGTGGCTTCCGGTTTCTGAACGTAACGGGCAATACCCATTTCCGCCAGGTGATTGGCGCAGACGCGGGCCTGATCGTATAGCGGCGCCACTAGTCCAAACAGGCGCCCGCGATGCTCCACGCATTCGCCCACGGCGTATATCGCCGGATCAAAGGTCTGCAGGGTGTCGTTCACCAGAATGCCGTTGCCGGTCTGCAGGCCGCTGGCCTGGGCCAGTTCCGTGTTGGGTACGATGCCGGTAGCGGTCACGACCATGTCCACTTCCAGCGTGGTGCCATCGGCAAATTCAATGGCACGGACATTCTGTTGATCATCACCGACAAAGCGCGAAGTGCGCGCATTCATGATGAACTGGATGCCTTTGGCTTCGAGTGTGCGGGCCAGCAATTGACCAGCGTGTGCGTCCAGCTGTTTGTTGAGCAGATAGTCACAGCCGTGAATGACGGTGACCTCCATGCCTTGCTGGCGCAAACCATTGGCGGCTTCCAGCCCCAGCAGGCCGCCGCCGACGACCGCTGCCTTTTTTACCTGGCGGCTTAAGTCCAGCATGCGATTGACATCGCGAATCTCGCGGAAGGTAAGAATGTTGTGCAGCGTGTTGCCGGGAATGGGTAACACGGCAGGGCGTGATCCGGTGGCGAGGACCAGTTTGTCGTAAGGCAGGATCAGGCCGGATGCCATGTGCACCTGACGGCGGGCGCGGTCGATGCGGATGGCTTTTTCACCCTTGAACAGAATGATGTTGTGCTGACGGTACCAGTCTTCACCGTTGAGAATAATCTGGTCCAGCTGTTTTTCCCCGGCCAGTACCGGCGACAGCATGATGCGGTTGTAGTTGACGTGGTTCTCTTCACCCACCACCGCTATGTGATAGCGATCAGGAGCAATGTTGAGCAACTCTTCCAGCGTGCGGATGCCTGCCATCCCGTTCCCGATCAGTAGCAGACGGGGTTTGGCTGCAGTGGTGCGCATGGCCATCTTTAATACTCCTCACCAGACAACGGCTCCTGTTCCCGTAGGTGAAAAGCAATCCCTGTGCCAGCGAAATCATTCGCGTCGAACGGACCCTAAATCGGCTGTTTTGCACCATTGTGGTTTGGGTTGACGCCAGCGATGCCCGTGCAGGGTGCAAAAATGTCGGGTCAGTGGTGCTGGTTGTGCATCAAACAAGTGCTTTGTTTGGTGGCATGGCGCACAGCAATGATGCTTTTTGGGTTGTGGTGCCCTTGTGCTGCACTGTTGCGAGTCAAATCGGACTTCTTGGTGATTCATTCTGGTGAGTGGCATGGCGGTTGCTTTTCCCAGCCCCGATATTCGTGACGATTTCAGGGAACCAAGCATGGGAAGTATCGGCATCAAGCTGCTGGATGTTGCCAATCCGGCGATCAGGACACTGCATTTCGCCTGGCTGGCGTTTTTCATTACCTTCGTGATGTGGTTCGGGCTGGGGCCGCTGGCGGCCTTTATCAAGGCAGAGTTCGCGCTGACCGAGCCACAGTGGAAGGCGCTGCTCATGCTGAATGTGGCGCTGACGATTCCGGCGCGCATCCTGATCGGCATGCTGGTGGATAAATTCGGCCCTCGCGCCATCTATGCGGGGTTGCTGGTGGTCAGCGGGATAATCTGTATCGCATTTGCCTGGTCGCAGACCTATACCCAGCTGGCCATCAGCCGGTTCCTGCTGGGGTTTGTCGGTGCGGGCTTTGTGATTGGGATTCGCCTGGTATCGGAATGGTTTCCGGCCCGCAATGTGGGGCTGGCTGAGGGCATCTATGGCGGTTGGGGCAATTTTGGATCGGCCGCTGCGGCAGCATTGCTACCGATGTTGGCAGCAGCGTTCGCGCCGGCTGTGGGCTGGCGCATTGCGCTCACGATCGCAGGCGTCATTTCCATTCTGTACGCCTTTGTGTTCTTCCATTTTGTGCGCAACACGCCAAAGGGTTCGACCTATTTCAAACCGAAAAAAAGCGGTGGTCTCGAAGTCAGCAACTGGAAGGATCTGTGGCTGTACCTGCTGCTGAATATTCCATTGCATCTGGCATTGCTGGTGCTGGTGTGGCGGTTAGCCCCGGGCAATCTCAACCTGTTGCCCCAGCTCTGGGCCAATGTGGCCTATGTGGCGATCGTGCTGCTGGCGGTGTACCAGTTCCGCAAGATCCTGCAACTCAATCTGCCGCGGCTGCGGGCCGGCGTGCCAGCGAACCAGCAATACAAGTTCAAGCAGGTAGCCATTCTGTCGCTGTCGTACTTTGCGTCGTTCGGATCGGAAATCGCGGTGGTTTCCATGTTGCCGATTTTCTTTATGGATACTTTTGGGTTGACGCCAGTGCAGGCGGGTTTGTCTACCGCCGGGTTTGTGGTGGCGAATCTGGTAGCGCGACCGGCCGGTGGCTGGATGAGTGATCGCATCGGCCGACGCTTGGCATTGTGTATTCAGCTGGGTGGTCTGTCGGTGGGTTACGCACTGATGAGCTTCATCGATGCCAGCTGGCCATTATGGGTGGCGCTGGCCATCACCATCATCAATTCCCTGTTCGTGCAGGCCGGCTGCGGTGGCGTGTATGCAGTGATTCCGCTGATCAAGCGCAGCATGACCGGACAGGTGGCGGGCATGGCGGGCGCTTATGGCAACGTCGGCGGCGTGATCTTCCTTACCGTGTTGTCATTCGTGCATGCATCGACTTTTTTCATGATCATCGCGGTGTGTTCCGCGGTAGTATTTGTCGCTGTCATGTTTCTGGATGAGCCGGAAGGCCACATGGTGGAAGTGTTGCCCGATGGCACCGTGCAACTGATTGAAGTGAAATGAAGCGCCTGTGAAAGCACGCCTGCAGGTTACTGTTGCCCAGC
Organism: Gammaproteobacteria bacterium; assembly: GCA_041395845.1. Classification (GTDB taxonomy): domain Bacteria; phylum Pseudomonadota; class Gammaproteobacteria; order Pseudomonadales; family Ketobacteraceae; genus Ch67. The sequence goes on along the minus strand of JAWKZS010000022.1, from coordinate 40,055 downwards.
GCTCGGAGGCGGGAGTCAAACCCCGCAACGAAGACAGCCTTGCCATTCACATTCCCACTGACAACCTGCTGGAAAGCAAGGGCGTGGTGGTGGCGATTGCTGACGGCGTCAGTGCCGCCGAGGCCGGACGTGAAGCGGCCGAGATTGCCGTCAAAGGCTTTGTTTCGGACTTCTACTCCACGCCGGATTCCTGGAGCGTCAAACAGTCTGCCCATAAGGTGCTGATTGCGCTCAACCGCTGGCTGTTCGGCCGGGGGCAGGGCTATCTGGAGGCGGAAAAGGGCTATGTCACCACCTTCAGTAGCGTGATCCTGAAATCCTGCTCCGCCTATCTGTTTCACGTGGGGGATTCCCGCATCTATCGTCGGCGTGACGGTGTGCTGGAACAGCTCACCCGCGATCATGTGGCCCGCATCAATGCTGACCAGCAATACCTGGCGCGGGCCCTGGGTATCGATGTCAATCTGGACGTGGATTTCCGCGTGCTGGATCTGCAGGTGGGCGATCTGTTCCTGCTGACCACCGATGGCGTGCACGGGGTACTGGACTATCGGCAAATCAACCAGCTGCTGACCAGCAGCGCGACACTGGACGCGGCAGCCGACCAGCTGATTGCCAGCGCGCTGGCCGCCGGCAGCGACGACAACCTGTCCTGCCAGCTGGTGCGGGTGGATGCCCTGGGCGAAACCACGGATGTCGATGTGCTGCAAAGTCTCAACCGTCTGCCGTTTCCGCCGGAACTGGCGCCGGGGATGAAACTGGACGGCTGGCAGGTCATCGAGGTGCTGCATGCGAGCGCCCGCAGTCAGCTGTACCGGGTGCAGCATGAGCAGACCGGCGAATCTGCGGTGATGAAAACCCCGTCGCGTAATTTCATCGATGACGCTGCCTATATTGACCGTTTCATACGCGAGGAATGGGTGGCACGACGGATCGATAGTCCCCACGTGGTCAAGCGGGTTGAGCCACCCGCGCCCCGCACGTTTCTGTACTATCTGCTGGAGCATATCGACGGGCCGACTCTGGCCAGCCTGATTGCACGCAAGCAGCCGCTGGATATCGCCCGGGTCGTGCAGATTGCCGACCGCCTGGCGCAGGGGCTGCGGGCCTTTCATCGCCGCGAGACCCTGCATCAGGATCTGAAACCGGACAATGTGGTCATGCGTGGGGATGATCCGGTGATCATCGATTTCGGTTCAGTCCATGTGGCCGGAGTTGATGAAATCGCTACCGGCTTCGACAGGGAAACGCCGCTGGGCACGCTGGATTATTCCGCACCGGAATACCGCCTGCAGCGATCCCGCACCCCGGCGGCGGACCAGTTCTCCCTGGCGCTGGTGCTGTACGAACTGCTGACCGGGCAACATCCCTTTGGTGCGGCCTATGCCCGTGCCACCTGCCTGCGGGATTTCACGAATCTGTCCTACGTCCCCGCCTATCGTCACAATCCCCTGGTGCCCCTGTGGATGGATGGCGCCCTGCGACGTGCCCTGCAGGTCAACGCCGATCTGCGTTATCCGTCCCTGTCGGAATTCGTGCATGACCTGAAACATCCCAATCCGCTCTACCTGACGGCGGACCAGCGCCCCCTGCTGGAGCGGGAGCCGCTGCGGGCCTGGCAGCTGATCAGTGCGCTGCTGTTGCTGGGAAATCTGATCCTGGCTTTCCTGCTCCTGTCCGGTTAGCGGGCGGGACTGACACAGCGCGGACAAACCGGTTTATACTGCCGGCCTTGTTTTGGCCGTTGTCGAACCGGATTCATCATGGAACATACCTACCGCCTCGTCATTTCCTGTCCCGATCGCGTCGGCATCGTCGCCCGGGTCAGCAGTTTCATCAGCGAATACAAGGGCTGGCTCACCGAAGCCAGCTACCATTCCGAAGCAGACAGCGGCTGGTTCTTCATGCGCAACGAGATCCGCGCCGATTCCCTGTCGATCGGGCTGCGGGAATTCAAGACCGCGTTTGCCCGCATTGCCGAGGAATACCAGATGAGCTGGTTCATCACGGATTCCACCGTGCGGCGCAAGGTGGTGATCCTGGCCAGCCACGCCTCCCACTGTCTGGCGGACATCCTGTATCGCTGGCACAGCGGCGAACTGCACTGCGACATCGCGGCGGTGATTGCCAACCACGACAACCTGCGCGGCATGGTGGAATGGCACAACATTCCTTTTCACTATGTGCCGGTGGAAGCGGGCAAGAAACCCGAGCACTTCGCCCGGGTGGAAGCGCTGCTGAACCAGTACCAGGCCGAAACCGTGGTGCTGGCCCGCTACATGCAGATCATGCCGCCCCACCTGTGCGAGCGTTACGCGGGCAACATGATCAACATCCACCACAGCTTCCTGCCGTCGTTCGTTGGCGCCAATCCCTACTATCAGGCCTACGACCGTGGGGTGAAGCTGATCGGCGCCACCTGCCACTATGTCACCGAGAATCTGGATCAGGGCCCGATCATCGAGCAGGACGTGGAGCGGGTGAACCACCGCCACAACAAGGACGACCTGGTGCGGCTGGGGCGCGATGTGGAAAAGATCGTGCTGGCGCGCGGTTTGCGCTTCCATCTGGAAGACCGGGTGGTGATCCACGGCAACAAGACCGTTATTTTCGATTGATGGATCAGGCGGTTGCCGCGGGATAATCCAATTGGACGAAGGAAAAATTTCGTCTCAGTTGCTATAGTCACGCCATCTGGAACTTTCGGAAGCGAACGCCGTGAACCTTGAACTGCCCGTGCCCCTGTCTGTAGAAGACGACGAATCCAAGCAGGAAATCCTCGATTGTGCCCGCGATCTGTATATCGAGTACGGCCTGCGCCGCACCACGATGGAAGACGTGGCCAAGCGGGCCGGCATCGGTCGGGCTACCCTGTACCGACGCTTCAGTGACAAGGAGCAGCTGTTCCAGGCGGTGATCATGCGGGATGCCCAGCGCGACCTGGCCCGCATCCAGTCCGCCATCAGCCGGCAGAAGACCTTTCTGGATGGCTTGATCGAAGCGTTCGTGCTGGCGGTGGGGCTGCTGCACAACAACCCGCTGCTGTCGCGGCTGCTCACCACCGAGCCGGACAACGTGCTGCCGTTCCTGACCACCGATTTCGATTCCGTCATGTCCTACACCCGCACGTTTATCGCTGGCCAGATCGAGCGCGGCCAGAAAGCCGGCCACATCCGGCAGCTGCCGGCGGACGTGATGGCGGAAATGATCCTGCGCCTGGTGCATTCCCTCACCCTGACCCGCAACGGGGCGATCAACGCCGGCGACGAAGCCAGCGTCCGCAACTTTGCCCAGCAGTTCCTGCGCCCGCTGCTGCAACCCTGATCCTGTTTTTCCCGCTGATCACGCTGTCCGGGGCCGGTGGCTCTCCCGGGGTGGTCGGCTGGCTGATTTCCTGACTCCAACCCCCGCTGCCGGTCAGAAAAAGCGGCTGTCTGCCTGTTGCTTTCCGATACCAAAAGACATATTTTGTATTTTGTCTCAATTGGTTTTGTCATACAGAATAACGACGACAGAGGGAAAACAACGTGACCGCCATGCAGCAAGCCGCCGCGCCCAGCGCGACGACCGACAAAAAGACTCCGTTACAGCCGCTGGGCCCTGATTCCCTGATGTGGAAGGACTTTGGTGCCCACCGCTACCAGCTGATTCTGCAGCAGGCCTTCATTCTTCAGAGTGCACATCCGGTCATCAACGCCGCGGTGACCAAAGAAAAGAAATACAAATACGATCCCTGGGGGCGGGCCCGCAATTCCGTGGCCTTGCTGTGGCCGGTGGTGTATTCCCGGCCTGAACAGGCCATCGCCATGGGCCATCGTCTGCGCGAAGTGCATCGCCCCATCAAAGGTGTCGACAAGAACGGTGAGAAATACCACGCGCTGGACCCGGAAGCCTATTCCTGGGTACACATCACCGGTTATGACGCCATCGTGCGCCTGCACGACATTTTCGGCACACCGTTGACCCCGGACCAGCGCCGTCAGGCCTTTGAGGAATGGAAAAAACTCGGCGGCCTGTTGGGTGTGGCGGACAAATACATCCCGCAGACCGAAGCAGAATACTGGAAGCAGTACAACTACATCATCAATGAGCGGCTGCAGTGGGGCGAAGCCCTGGATGACCTGCTGGATCCCTGGAGTTTTGCCCGCTGGCCCAAGCCACCCAATGCCAAATACCTGCCGACCTTCGCGTGGAAGATGCTGGCGGTGCCTATGAGTCTGGTGATCTACAACGTTACGGTTGCCACGCTGCCGGAGAACTTCCGCGCCCGGTTCAACCTGCGGATGAACCCGCTTCAAAAGCTGGCATTCCGCCTGTTCGTCGGCCTGGTCAAAATCGCCGGTGCCATCACGCCGGAATCCATGAAATACATTCCGCTGGCCAAGCGCGCCTTTGATGATGCCCGCAAGCATCCGGAAGCCTATCGCTACCAGCCGGAAACCACGAAGGATACTGAAACGGCCGCACTGGCCAGCGCCTGAAAAAGCCAGTCATTGGCATTTGAAGTACAGGGGGAGTAGCACGATGTCACAGCAACGGCCATGGCTGTCCACGTATGCCGAATTGGGCCAGCAATGGGAACAGATTCCGCCACTGCCGGAAAAAACACTGTCCGACTATGTGCGTGATCACAGCGCCCGTTACGGCGACCGGATTGCGCTGGCGTATCTGGGGGTATCCATCACCTATCGCCAGCTGGATCAGCTGGTGGATCGTCTGGCCAATGGTCTGCAGGCCCAGGGCATCGGCCCGGGCAGCGTGCTGGCGATCCAGCTGCCCAACGTGCCCCAGTACGTAGTGGCGATGACCGCAGCGGCCCGGCTCGGTGTGGTGCTGACCAGTCTGTCGCCCTTGTTGACCCCGCGGGAAGCCATTGCCCAATGCGAAGATGCCCAGGTCAACGCGCTGCTGACCCTGGATGCCCTGTATGAAGCCATGGGGGAAAAGCTGGCAGAAGCGGTGCCGACCCTGAAGCTGATCCTGGTGAGCACCGCAACCGAACTGATGCCCACTCTGCCCAAGGCCACGCCCAATCCGGTGGGTGTCGATCGGGTGAACGTGCAGGGGCTGGATGCGCTGCTGCAGGCGGCGTCGGTGGAACCGGTGCGGGTGCCGGTGTCCATCGACAAAATCCTCTATCTGCAATACACCGGCGGCACCACCGGCAAAGCCAAAGGGGCGCAGCTGACGTCGCGCAACATTTTCATCAACAACGTGCAGGCCAACGTGTTTTACGGCTATCGCGAAGGCATGGAAACCGTGGCCTCGGCGTTTCCGTTTTTCCATATCGGTGGTGCGGCGGTGCTGCTCAATGCCATTCGTACTGCGTCCACGTTTCTGGTGATTCCTGATCCGCGCAATATGGAACAGTTCTGTGGCGCGATGAAAATGCATCCGCCCACGGTACTGGCCGGTGTGCCGGCACTGTTCCAGATGCTGATGGCCAGCGACAGTTTCCGCAGCCTGGATTTTTCCGGCCTGCGCATGGCGATTTCCGGTGCTGCACCGTTCGCCGAAGAAGAAATCAAACGCCTGGAAACCATCATCGGCAAAAACCGTTTCTGCGAAGTGTATGGCATGACGGAAACCGCGCCGGTGCAGACTCTCAATCCCGCCAACAAATTCAAGCCCGGTTTTGTCGGTGTGCCGCTGCCGGGTACCGATCTGCTGATCGTGGATGCGGAAACCGGACTCGATCCGATGCCGCAGGGTGAACCGGGCGAAGTCATCGTCAGTGGTCCGCAGGTGATGCAGGGCTATCTGGCGGCGCCAGAGGCCAATGCCAAGGCGCTGCGGGAGCGGGATGGCAAGATCTGGATGTACACCGGCGACATCGGTTTTCTGGATCAGGACGGCTATCTGAAAATCTGCGATCGCAGCAAGGATATGCTGATCGTCGGCGGCTACAAGGTGTTTTCGGTGGAAGTCGAAACCAAACTGGCGGAAGTGCCGTTCGTCGCCATGAGCGCCATCGTGGGCAAGCCGGATACGGCGCGTCCTGGTAACGATATCGTGCAGCTGTATGTGCAGGTGCGTCCTGGCACCACACTGAGCGAAGCCGAAATGCGCGAAGCGCTCACCAGCTTCTGCCGCAGCAACATGGCGCCCTACAAGGTACCCAAGGAAATTTATTTCGTCGATGCCATCCCGCTGACCTCCGTGGGCAAGATCGACAAGAAAGCGCTGCGCCCCAACGCGTGATCGCGGACCGCGCACGAATACAAAAAAAATAAGGACACAGAGGGAATACTATGAAAACCATCAAAACCAGCGCGCTGGCGGCAATCCTGGTACTGCAGGGATGCTCATCGTTGCCGAGCAAGGATTTTGTCCCCGTCAATCCGGAAACCCTGAGCGAATGGTCGGTAGAAGGTGCGGTTGCCATCAAGGATAAACAGGGCAAGCAGGAAACCTTCTTCGAGTACAAAAACATCAATGGCGAATATGAAATCGCCATTAAGCCCGAATCACCGGTGGCGCCGGTGCAGGCAGTGGTGAAGGGGCGGGAAGGCGAACCGGAATCCATCCAGGTGGAAGCCAAAACCTCCGAAGGCAAAGCGCTGGCAGACACGCTGCAGAACGCCCTGCCGCTGGACAACATGACCTACTGGCTGCGCGCGCTGCCGGCGACCGATGACGCCAAGCTGGAGCAGGACGACAACCTGCTGTCAGAATTGCAGGAAGACGGCTGGGACATCGAGTACGACGATTACATGCAGGTCAGCCGCTATTATCTGCCGGAAAAAATCGACATGAAAAAGGCTGACACCCAGGTGGAAATTGAACTGGTGCGGGCCGAAACCGGTTATCTGAGCAGCCCCTGCGCCAACGGTTACATGCCTGACGCAGCAAAAATGAACGCAGCAGAAATCGTCGACGGTGATGCCGTGCGCACCCTGGTGCCGGCCAGTGGTGAAGCTCCGCTGCCACGCTGGATCGACGATCAGGATTTCTGCAAACAGCTGATCAAACTGCACGGTAAAATGCCGGATCCGCGCATCGGCCTGTTTGGTCCCGGTTCGATGATGTGGAAGCTGTCGGCGCCGGTCACACCGGCTGGTATGGGCGCAGGCCGTGCATTGTTGCTGCAGACGGCACATCCCTGGATCACCGCCGGTATCGACGAGCACTCGATTGTGCGTTATGACCCGGTGGAACGCGCGCGCCGCACCTTTATCGGTATCAACACGATTGTCTACGGCAGCATGCCCCAGGTGATGGCGGCGGCCAACACCATTCACAAGTCCCACAACGAAATCCAGGGCAAGATTCCCTATCCGGCCGGTGCATTCAAGCAGGATTCCGAATACCGCGCCAACGAGATCAATTCCATGATCTGGGTGCACGCTACCCTGTGGGAAACCCTGGTGACCATGTATGAAGATATCGAAGGCCCGCTGACCCAGGCAGAAAAGGATCGCTTCTACGAAGAAACCAAACTGTTCGCCATGATGTTTGGAATTCCTGAAGGCGCGTTGCCGCGCACCTGGAATGAATTCATGGATTACAACGAGTCCATGTGGTACAGCCCGCAGCTGACGGTGACCAATAACACCCGCGGCCTCAAGGACGATCTGTTCACCCCGCGTTCCCTGTGGCTGATTGTGCCGCTGTGGGCGCAGGAAGTCGTTACCTCCGTCACCCTGCCAGCGCCGGTGGCCGAAGGTTACGGCATGACGCCGGACAACATCGACAAGGTCAACTTCATGTGGCTGATGGGCAGCGCCAAACTGTTCAACTGGATGATGCCGGATGCCATTCGGATCAACCCGATCCAGTACGAAGCGGAAGCCCGTCTGCGTGGCGAGCGTGTCGGCGCCTATTATCGCAGCCTGATCAAGACCGGCCTGGGCTTCGAGCGCATGGTAAACTGAGTCGTCTGACTGGCTGTTGGGTAGTGGTGTGAAGCGTTGTCTTAAGCATTGTCTGTTGATCGTGATGTTGATGAGCGGCCTGCTGCTGGGCCGTTCTGGCTGGTCCATGGGAATTCCCCAGATCCTGTACCAGACCAGCGAGGACTTCATTGCCGAAGCGTTCAACGGAGTTGAGCCGCAGTGGAAAATGTTGCGGCTCGACGCGGCGCTGAAAAAAACCGCTGAACGTATCCTGCACCATCCTTACGAGGGCATGCGGATTCGTTACTGGATTGCCGGTGAGCGCACCGCCTGGATCATCGACGAGATCGGCAAGGATATGCCCATCACCATCGGCTTGGTGGTGGAAGGCAACGCCATCGATCAGGTAAAGATTCTGGTGTACCGGGAAGAGCGCGGCGGTGAAGTCCACCAGCAATTTTTTACCGATCAGTTTCGCAGCATCACCCTGACGGATAACGGCGATCTGTCGCGCACCATCGATGGCATCACCGGCGCAACCCTGTCTGTGCATGCGGTTTCCCGGGTGGCCCAACTGGTGCTGGTAATGCAGCAGAAAGTGCTGGCGAAAGCCGCGCAATAACGATTCTCAGGATTCCGGCTTATGCTTCGTCTGGTGTGGTGGGTGCAGTGGCATCGTCGGCTTGGCCTGATGGTGGCGCTGCTGGTGATTTTGCTCGCTGTTACCGGCATCCTGATCAATCACAGCCAATCCATGGGCTGGCACAAGCAGCCGGTGTATTCCGCGCTGGTTGCCCGGCTGTACGGGATTCCGGTTACTGTTATCGACAAAGGCTTTCCGCTGCAGGAGCACTGGTTCACCCAGGTGGGACATCAGCTGTATCGCGATCGCCAGCCACTGGCGGTGGAATGCCCGGATACCTTGCTGGGTGTCGCGGTGCAACCGGACATGCTGGCGCTGCTGTGCGGCAACGTGCTGCTGTTGCTGGAGCCGTCCGGCGAACTGATCGAGCGGGTCACGCAGCTGCCGGATCAGGCGCTGGCCGTGACCGCCCATGAGGATGGCCTGTTGCTGCGTACGTCGGCGGCGGTCTGGCACTACAGCGACGCCACTGGCAGCTGGTCGGCGTTTACCGGGGGCGCGGCATTGTCCTGGTCCAGCGCCGCGCCCTTGCCGGCAGACCTGCAAGACTGGCTGGCGCAGCGCAATCCGGTGCCCGGCATCTCGCGGGAACAGGTATTGCTGGATCTGCATAGCGGTCGCCTGTTTGGTAGCGCGGGTGTACTGGTGGTGGATCTGGTGGGCATTGTCGTGATTCTGCTGGCGGCCAGCGGCCTGTTTACCTGGATCGGACGCTGGCGGCGCCATCGGCGTCGGCGCTGAGGCTGTACGCTTCCTGAGCAATTTTCCCGCTTTCCTCCGGCAATCTGCCATTCCCCTGTCGCCCGTCACACCGTAAACTGCGGCCATTGGTACGGGCAAACCATCCAGTCTATGGTTTCAGCCCTCATCGCAGGGAAGGGGAAATATGCACCGCTCGACCATCGTTCCACCGGCGCTGCTGGCGCCGCGCTGTCTGCTCGCACTGCTGTTTGTGCTCGTTTGTTTTGTATTGCCGCCAAGGGAGGCCAACGCCATGTCCATTCTGGATGCCGGAAAATCCTGTGTCTTTTCTGCCGTGAAAGGTACGTTGCTGCTCAATGGCCAGCCTGCGGCCGGTGCCGTGGTCAAACGCCAGGTGGAGTACCAGGCCAAGGACAGCGACGAAGCCACAGCGGATGCCAGCGGCCAGTTCGAAATGCCGGCTCTGTACCAGCGTTCGGTGGTGAAATTCCTGCCGGCGGAATTCGTGGCGGCACAGTCGCTGGTGGTGGAATACCAGGGCAAGGAATACAAGATCTGGTCGAACACCAAGCGCAAGCCTGATGAAAACGCCGAACTGGGCGGCCAGCCATTGCACCTGACCTGCGAATTGAGTGCGGACCTGCAGCTGCACCGTGAGTTTGGTTCCATTCTGCGTACCAGCTGCACCTGGTAAGCCAGCCACTTCTTCCATCCAGCTTTAACAAGGGAATGCCTCATGGTCGCGCTGACACCGCAATACGCCTCGGAACTGGCAGATGACATCTACGTTGTGAAATCCGATCTGACCCGCGGAGATTTCAAGGCCGTATACGAAGACGACATGGAATTGGACGGCTTTGACAGTCCGGCGCTGAAAGGCGGACTCAGTGGCACCACCGGCGCGTTCCTGTTTATCAAGAGCGAGCACGTCATGGGGGTGGCGGCGGTGGGCAAGGGCGCCTACAAGGGGCAGGCCTTTGTGGTGCTCAAGGGAACCGCCAGCCTGCTGGACGGACTCACCGATGCCAACGTCGGCCTCAAGCAGTTTGCCACCGGCGGTTACGTGCATCAGGGGTTCTACTACACTTTCCAGTCGTTCCTGCCCCATCTGAAAACCTTCACCAGCACCCTGGCCAAACACAAAATCACCACGATTCACTGCGTGGGACACAGCCTTGGCGGCGCACTGGCGACCCTCTCGGCGGACTGGCTCAAATCCCAGCTCAGCTGCGAAGTGAAGCTGTACACCTTCGGCAGCCCGCGGGTAGGGCTGGATCTGTTTGCCAGTCAGGCCACGTCCGCCATTGGTGTCGATAACATTTTCCGGGTCTATCACCGTACTGACCCGGTGCCCATGGTGCCCACCTGGCCATTCGTTCACGTACCCCATGCGGATGCGGATTACCTGATTGATTCATCGGTGAAGCTGTTGCCCTGGTACTACCACTCCATGGGCGAATACAAGAGTTCGGTGAAGGGCAAGGCCTGGGTCGAGATTCGCAGCAACCGGCCCAAGGGGCATCTGGACAAGAGCATCGAAAACTGGCTCAAGGCCGACGGTGCGCTGGCGCTGACAGCGAGCACCCTGGAGCTGCTGGGTGCCGCGCTCTGGTATGTGGTGAAGAAAGTGATCCAGGCGGCCGGTGTGGTGCTGGTGGGTGGCTTTGCGACCACCTTCACGCTGCTCGACCGGCTGGCCTACCTGATGTCGATCGCCTTTGATGTGGGCAAGGAATTGTCCAGCTGGGTGGTGTGTCTGGTGAAGAAAATGGCCCAGCTGCTGGGCATCGTGGTGAAGGAAGGCGTCAGCCTGACTCACCGCTTCATCCGTTATGTGTTCATCCGCCTGCATACCGAAGTTGGCCGACTGGTGCGGGATGCGGGGCGGATGCTGCCCTGAGGGCTTGGGCCCGGCGCGGGATTGGCGGTCAAAACAAAACGGGGGATGTTGCTGGCATCCCCCGTTTTTTCATTTCAGGCTGAACGGTGTGTTCAGCAGCTTTTCCACTTTCACCTTGCGCAGGCGGGCGATCTGCGGAATGCCGTTCTGGTAGGGCGGGTAACTTTCGCCCTGGATCAGCGGCCGCAAGTACTCCAGGCAGGGCGCAGTGATATCGAAGCCATCCTCGGAAATGAATTCCCGCGGCATCTTCTGCTCCACGTTGGCGACCTGTGACAGGGGCGCTTCACCGATGGACCAGGAATATTCCGGGCCCGGATTGCGCACGATGGTGGCCATCACCGCGTTCTTGCCGGCCAGGGCGAATTCCACCGCCGCCTTGCCCACCGCGTAGGCCTGTTCCACATCGGTGGCCGAAGCAATGTGACGGGCGGCCCGCTGCAGATAGTCCGCCAGGGCCCAGTGGTATTTGTAGCCGAGTTCGCGCTTGATCATGCTGGCCAGATAGGGCGCCACGCCACCCAGCTGGGTGTGACCGAAGGCGTCCTTGCCGCCGGAGTCGGCGAGGAAGGTGCCATCCGGGTTCTGCGCGCCTTCTGACGCCACGATCACGCAGTAGCCGTGGTCTTTCACGCTGGCCTTCACCTTGCGCAGGAAGGCTTCCTGATCGAACTTGATTTCCGGGAACACGATGATGTGGGGCGGGTCACCGGCCTGTTCCCGTGCCAGCGCGCCGGCCGCCGCGATCCAGCCGGCATGACGGCCCATCACTTCGATGATGAAGATCTTGGTGGAGGTTTCGCACATGGAGCGCACGTCCAGGGCGCCTTCCAGGGTCGATACGGCCACATACTTGGCGACGGAGCCAAAGCCGGGGCAGCAGTCGGTGAAGGGCAGGTCGTTGTCGACGGTCTTGGGGATGCCGATGCAGGTGATCGGGTAGCCCATGCGCTCGCTGATCTGGGAAACCTTGTTGGCGGTGTCCTGGGAATCGCCGCCGCCGTTGTAGAAGAAGTAGCCGATGTCGTGGGCCTTGAACACTTCCACCAGACGCTCGTATTCCCGTTTGTTTTCCTCGAAGGAACGCAGTTTGTAGCGACAGGAACCGAAGGCGCCGCCGGGAGTGTGTTTGAGGGCAGCGATGGTGGCGTCGGATTCGCAGCTGGTGTCGATCATGTCCTCGGTCAGGGCCCCGACGATGCCGTTGTGGCCGGCGTAAACCTTGCCGATGCGGTCCGGATACTGGCGCGCGGTTTCGATCACGCCGCAGGCACTGGCATTGATCACGGCAGTCACGCCGCCGGACTGCGCGTAGAACGCGTTACGTTTCGACATTCGGGGTCTCCCAGGATCTGGCATGGCACAAATTCGGCGGCATCATAGCGGAATCGCCGGTTATTTTCATGCCGGCATTGGAGCCCTTGCCGGGGTTTTGGCACAATGACGGGCGATTGCGCGTCAAGGAGTACGCTTTGAAACCCCTGTTTGCATTGTTCTGGCAGATCTGCCGGTTCCGGCGCGGCCCGGAAGACGTTCCCTTTGCCCCGGCCCTGATGGCCATCCTGCTGTTGACAGTGGCGGGGCTGGGTAGCCTCAGTATCGTGATCCTGTCCGGGGTCGAACAGCCCCGTCCCGAGCAGGATGTGGCGGTATCCACCCAGCTGATGGTGCAGTGGCTGGCCCTGGCGGCCTGGCTGGTGGTGCTTTACCTGCTGCTGCAGTTCAAGCGCGCGGGCGGCCGCTTTGTGCAGACCGCCACCGCGGCCCTGGGTACCGACATCGTGATGGCCGTGCCGCAATTTGCCTGTTTTGCGATCTTTGCCACCCAAAGCCCGGAATCGGCGCTGGCTGCGCTGGGCCAGTTCGCCTTATTGTTCGTCTATGTCTGGGACATGCTGATCAAGGGGCACATCTATTCCCATGCCCTGAATATCAGCCGGCTGCAGGGGAATCTGCTGTCCCTGGCCCTGTCCTTCGGTCTGTTTGCCATCAGCGCGGCGCTGGTGGCGCCCCCCCAATAAGGAGATTTCATGCATCTGCATTTTCTCGGTATCTGCGGCACCTTCATGGGCAGTCTTGCAGTGCTGGCCAAGGCGCTGGGCCACCGGGTGAGTGGATCGGACGCCAACGTCTATCCCCCCATGAGCACGCAGCTGGAGCAGCAGGGCATCGAGCTGCTGGAAGGCTATGACCCCGCCCATCTGGACCCGGCGCCGGATCTGGTGATCGTCGGCAACGCCATGTCCCGGGGCAATCCGGCGGTGGAGTACATGCTCAACCGTGGCCTGGCCTATACCAGCGGACCCCAGTGGCTGCGCGATCACGTGCTGCAGGGGCGCTGGGTGATCGGCGTGTCCGGCACCCACGGCAAGACCACGACCACCACCATGGTGACCTGGATTCTGGAGCAGGCGGGGCTGGAGCCGGGCTACCTGATCGGCGGCGTGCCGAAGAATTTCGACGTGTCCGCCCGCCTGGGCAAGGACCCGTTTTTCGTGATCGAGGCGGACGAATACGATTCCGCGTTTTTCGACAAGCGCTCCAAGTTCGTCCACTACATGCCGCGTACCCTGATCTGCAACAACCTGGAATTTGATCACGCCGACATCTTTGAAGACGTCAAAGCCATCCAGAAGCAGTTTCACCATGTGATCCGTACCGTGCCCGGCAATGGCCTGATCATCCATCCCCAGAATGACGTGAACCTGGCGGAAGTGGTGGCCATGGGCTGCTGGACCCCGGTGGAGGTGATCGGCGAGCGGGGCTGGCAGGCCAAGCTGATCGAGGCCGATGGCTCGGTGTTCGAGGTGAGTTTCGAGGGCAAGACCTTTGGCACCGTGCGCTGGGACATGACCGGTGAACACAGTGTCAGCAATGGCCTGGCCGCCATCGCTGCCGCCCGCCATGCCGGGGTGAAGCCGGAACTGGCGGTGGAAGCGTTATCGAATTTCGGCGGCGTGAAGCGGCGGATGGAAGTCATCGCCCAGGCCGGTGGCGTCACGGTGTACGACGACTTCGCCCATCACCCGACGGCGATCCGTACCACGCTGGAAGGGCTGCGCAAGCGGGTGAAGAACGGCCGCATCATCGCGGTGATCGAACCCCGCTCCAACACCATGCGGCTGGGAGTGCACAAGAGCGCCCTGGCGCCGGCGGCCTCGATTGCCGATGAGGTGATCTGGTACCAGCCGCCGGGCCTCAGCTGGGGTCTGGACAGCGTGGTGGCCGCCAGTAGCGTGCCGGCCGCGGTGGTGGACAGCATCGAGGGCATCGTGACACGGGTGATCGGCCAGGTGCAGTCCGGTGATCATGTGGTGATCATGAGCAACGGCGGCTTTGGCGGCATCCACGGCAAGATGGCCGCCGCCCTGATCGCCCGATTCAGTCAATAAAACCAAGGAGTTAACACATGCGTGCAGTATTCGTGATGATGATGGCGCTGGCCCTGGCCGGGTGCAGCAAACTCACCGAGGCCAACTACGCCAAACTCAAGACTGGCATGACCATCGAGGAAATCGAAGCGGTGATCGGCAGCGCCGACAAATGTGAGGAAACCCTGGGTTTCCGCGCCTGCGAGTGGGGCAGCGAGGAAAAGTACATCCGGGTGAAGTACCTGGGTGAAAAGGCCATCTCGCTGTCGAAGAAAGGTCTGGAGTGATCGGCGGGCGTCCGGGCCTGCTATGCTTGAACAGTACCCAGTTGGGGGAATTCAGCATGAGCAGAGCAATGGACGCCCAGCGCGAACGGTTGCCGGGCCTGATTCGCAGTGACTTTCGTCAGACCGCCGCCTCGACCGGAGTCGACGCCCCATCGCCGCGGGTGATGGAGGCGCTGGCCGAGGTGCCACGACATCTGTTCGTCCAGAAAGCCTTTCAGGATAACGCCTACGCCAACGCCCCCCTGCCCATTGGCCACGGCCAGACCATCTCGCAACCCTTCATTGTCGCCCTGATGACGGAACTGCTGGCCTTGCAGCCCACTGACCGGGTTCTGGAAATCGGTACCGGCTGCGGTTATCAGAGCGCGATCCTGTCCCTGCTGTGCCGGCAGGTCTACTCGGTGGAAATCCTGCCGGAACTGGCCAAGACCGCTGCCAACCGGCTGGAAAGTCTGGGCTACGAGAATGTCAGTGTGCGTCAGGCTGATGGCTATTACGGCTGGCAGGAGGAGGCACCGTTCGATGCCATTCTGGTGGCGGCAACGGCAGATGATATTCCCGACCCGTTGCTGCAACAGTTGGCGCCCGGTGGCCGCATGGTGATTCCGGTGCGCGAGCCAAGCCAGGGGGAAGTGCTCAAATGCGTGCGCAAACACGCCGACGGCAAGGTTGAAGTCAGCGACACCATCGGCGTGCGCTTTGTGCCGCTGACCGGGGAGCGCTGAGGGCTCTCCTGCGTTTCCGTCGTTTCCATCGTTTCAGTCGTTCCCGTCGTTCCGCGCGTTTCAGTCCGCCAGCGCTGCCGCAATGCAGGGATTCATCTTCACTTTGGGAGGCGGGCATTTCGCTTTTGTCTGCGCCAGCCGTCCGGCGATGACCTCCACCACGTGGCGCGCATCCACGTCGATACCCGAAAAGCGGCCCGAGCCCCAGGTGTAGAGCCAGGGCAGGCCGATGAAATACAGACCCGGGAAGGGAGTAATGCCGCGCTGGTGGGCGGGATAACCGCGACCGTTGAACACCGGCACATCCAGCCAGCGATAATCCGGCGTGAATCCGATGCACCAGATCACGTCGGTAATGTTCGCCTCGGCCAGGGCCAGGGTTGCCCTTTCCTGCGGCGGTTGCCACACCGGTTCATAACGACTGGGGGGCGGTGCGTCGATGCCCTTGGCAGCGATGAACTGGTCGATCCGTTCGTTGATGCTGTTGTAGGTGTTGTCGGCACTGTCGAGTACGCGGGCCAGATTGGGCGTGAAATGGAATTGCTCACCGTCGAAGTCTTCCAGCTTGCCGTACAGCGCCATGCCTTCGCTGGCGAACTTCCGCAGATCGATATCGCGGCCGCCGTCGCGTCCGGTGACATAGTGATTGGTATTGTCCCGTACGCCTTCCTTCAGTGGATGTTCGTGTACCGGCAGGTCGTAGTATTTCATGTCGGTCAGCCAGGCGACCACGTCGCGGCCACGGTAAAAGCGTGCGCAGCGGGGTGCGTCGCCCACCGCCAGCAAGACCTGCTTGCCCGCCAGATGCAGATCCTCGGCGATCTGTGCACCGGACTGACCGGAACCCACTACCAGCACGGCGCCGCTGCCCAGTTGCCCGGGGTTCTTGTACTGTTCGGAGTGCAATTGCTGAATGTGCGCAGGCAGTTTTTCCGCATAGCGGGGGACCACCGGTGTCTGATAACTGCCGGATGCCACCACCACCTGGTCGGCGCTGAACGGGCCGCTGGTGGTTTCGATCTGATAATGTTCGCCATCATGCCGGATGCGTGTCACGGCAGTATTTTCCAGTACGGGGGCTTTCACTTTTTCGGCAAAGGCATCCAGGTATGCGATGATTTCGTCGCGCTTCATGAAGCCGTCGGGATCATTGCCCTGGTAGGGATGGCCTGGTAGCAGGCATTGCCAGTTGGGTGTCACCAGGGTGAAAGAATCCCAGCGTTTTTCTTTCCATGCATGCATGACGTGATTTTTTTCCAGCACCAGATGATCGATGCCGTGCTGCTGGCAATAGTAGCTGATGGACAGGCCTGCCTGACCTCCGCCGACGATGATAACGCTATGGTGTTTCATGTTCGTCTCCTGGTGTGATCGGATCAGCCGTGAATGCGCAGGACCGTGACGGCACCCTGACCGGAAAATTGTGTAGCGGTTTGCTGGATGCGTTGCAGCTGATCCGCAGCGCTCGAGCAGTAGTAACCGTATTTCTGTTTTACCCGTTCGCTGGCGATGGACAGCGCTCGTTCGCTGCGGGACAGAAATTCCGCCAGCGGATAAGTGGTTTCCGGCTGAAAAAAATCTGCGATCACGCTGGAAGGCGAATAGCAGGTTTCCTCGCGACCATCGGGCCAGCGCACATCGAAATAGGTTTCAGGCATGGGGCTTCCTCATGGCTGTGAGAGGCGTGGTATTGATGTCCCAGAATAATGCGCTGTCAGCGTCGGCGCGCACGCGACACTGGCCGCTGCCATTCAGGGTGCCGATGACATTGGCCGCAATGTCGCGTTGGTGGAACAGGGCGAGCAGTTGATCCACCTTGTCGGCATCGGTTGTCAGCAGATAGCCAAAGCTGGGAAAGCTGGTGAGCCATTGCTGCCATGCCACTGTGTCGGGTTTGGGAATGGCGTGCAGGTTGATATCCGCCCCCAATTGCGATGATTCCAGCAGCATCACGCAGGTGCCCAATAATCCCGCCTGGCTGATATCCTTGGCAGCCGTCGCAAGGTTTCGCTCTGCCGCGATCGGCAATAATTCGATATCACCCCGCAACCGTTGTGGTGGCGCCGTGGTGGCGGCATTCCAGTTATTGAACGGTGGCTGATAGGCGCCGCGCAGATCGATTGCTGCCACCAGCATCTGATCCGACTTTGCCGCGAACGCATCGAGCAGGCGATGGGCGCGGCCGAGAATCGATACGGCCAGCCGTGGCTGTGCTGTGCGCAGATTGGTGTGACCGCCGACGATGGGCACCTGGTAGGCGTTTGATGCGGCTGCCATGCCGCGCAGTACAGCGGCGGTGGCGTCGTCGTTACCGCCCCACAAGGCATTCACGATCGCTACTGGCCGGCCACCCATGGCAGCGATGTCGCTGACATTCACCATCACTCCACACCAGCCGGCAAACCACGGATCGGCGCTGACAAAGGCATCAATGAAACCTTCACCGGCCAGCAGATCGAATTGGTCACCGTTGGGAATAACGGCGGCGTCATCGCCGTTGGGAAACGGCGCTGGAAATGCATCGCCCAGGTGTTGCGCTACCAACTGGATTTCGGTCTTGTAGTGCAGTCCGGCGCTGTCGCGCACCTGGTCGAGCAGTTCAGTGAGCCACATGACGCGGTGGTTCCTCGGGCAGATGCAAAAGGCAGGGCGCAATTTCATCCGGCGCAATCGCCAGCGGACCTTTCAGCATCATGCCCTGATACGGCGTGTGGCAGGGGGGATAGCGGCTCAGATCGGCCTCCATCATCACGTGGGGATGCTGGCGTACGTGCAACGTGTAACGGCTGTGCCAGTGCAGGCGCTGGAACAGGGCTTCGTTCTGCTGCTGTACCTGGGCAAAGAATTGTGAACAGCCCAAACCGTTGGCGCTGCTCACTGCCAGTTTGATCAACGCTGCGCCGATGCCGGAGCGATGGCGGAAGCCGTTTTTGACCGCCAGCCGGGAACCCCACCAGACGCCCGCGCTGTACTGATGAATGCGCACGGTACCCACCACCTGATCGGGCCAGCCACCATGGTTGGCAATGGCCACGATGCATTGGGCGTGACTGTCGATGTCATCCTGATCGCTGTCATCAAACAGCTTCTGTTCGCTACAGAAAACGGCGCGGCGCAAAGCGTGAGCTTCGCGGATTTCCCAATCCAGTGAGGCCCACTTGATGGTGAAATCGGAATGGGTGGCAGGAAATTGCAGAACCGTCATGGGTCAGGCCTCCGCGCTGGCGCTGCGTGCCGCCTTGTGGCGGGATTCGTAACTTTTCAGGGACGAGCAGGCACCGCAGCGCGCGCAGCCCGCAGTCACGTTTTCTGACAGCAGATCGCCTGCCGCCAGCAGTTGTGCGAGCGGTTCCAGAATGCTGGCCATGAAGGCGCTGTCGGGTGATGGATGGTGCTCCAGCGCGGTACCGGCAATCGGCACAAAGGGCACCACGAACGGGTACACCCCGAGCGCAATCAACTGTTGGCAGATGGCGAGGATTTCTTCCTGGGTATCGCCCAGTCCCGCCAGAATGTAGGTGCTGACCTGGCCGCGGCCGAACAGGGGCACGGCATAGGCAAAGGCGCGCAGGTATTCTTCGACGGTGATGTTGGCCTTGCTGGGCATGATGCGGCGACGGACGTCGGAATTCACCACTTCCAGATGCAGGCCCAATGAATCGGCGCCGGCATTTTTCAACTCATCTAGCCAGTGCAGATCCTTGGGCGGTTCGCACTGCACCTGGATCGGAATATTCACGGCGGCTTTCACGGCGCGCACGCTGTCGCACAATACGGTAGCGCCACGATCATGGGTGGCGGGAGTGCCGGTGGTCATCACCATGTGTTTGACGCCATCCAGTTCCACGGCGGCCTTGGCTACTTCCGCCAATTGTTGTGGGGTCTTATGGGCGATGGTTTTGCCTGCGGCCAGTGACTGGCCGATGGCGCAGAATTGACAGGCGGTGTCGGGCTGATCGTAGCGGATGCAATTCTGCAGCACGGTGGTGGCGAGCACGTCGGTGCTGTGCAGGGTGGCAATGTGCGAGTAGGGAATGCCTTCCGCAGTGGTCAGATCATAAAAACGTGGCCGGCTGGCAAAACTGATATCCACCACGGGTATGCCGTTGCGGGTGATTCTGGGTGTGGCAGATGATGTGTCCACCGCAAACGGTGATTGCTGGGCGCGGTGAGTGTGCACGGGAATCATCAGGGTCTGACCATCCACCACGACAGCCTGATGATCACTGGGGCCGGCGCCACCTTTTCGCGTCAGTGGCAGATCCGCCGGTTGCGCCAGCTGGATGCCGTGGGTTTGCAATTCAGTGAGCAGCTGCTGCTTCGAAACGGTCATGATGGTATTCCTCACTGGCGGCAGATTGAATGGACGGCGCGGGTGATATTGTCTGGATGTGACGGCCGGGTTCGTCGCGGATCAGCAGCGTCAGCAATTCCGGGCGTGAGTAATGGCCAACGGAATCCATCATGCGTTTGCGCTTGGTGATCAGTTTCATGTCCAGATCCGCGATCACCAGGCCTTCGCCTTTTTTCAGCGGTTCTGCCAGATGGACGCCTTCCGGCGAAATGATCGCGGTGTTGCAGCCGTCACGCAGGCCCTTGTGCAATGATTCATCCGGCGTGATGGCATAAATCTGTTCGTCGGTCAGCCAGCCGGTGGCATTCACCACAAAGCAACCGGATTCCAGTGCGTGATGACGGATGGTGGCCTCGATCTGGTCGGCAAAAATGGGCCCTACCAGTGAGCCGGGAAACTGGCTGCAGTGAATTTCTTCGTGCTGGGTCATCAGGGCGTAGCGTGCCAGTGGGTTGTAATGTTCCCAGCAGGCCAACGCACCGATGGTGCCCACTTTCGTCTGCGCGACTTTCAGGCCCGAGGCATCGCCCTGACCCCAGATCATGCGCTCGTGATAGGTAGGCGTGATCTTGCGCCGCTTCAATACCAGCTGACCATCGCCATCGAAGACCAGCTGGGTGTTGTACAGGGTGCCATGATCACGTTCGTTCGCGCCCACCACTGCCACCATCGCGTGCTTTTTTGCACGCTCGGCGATGGCAGCGGTGACTGGCCCTGGCACCGTTACCGCATTCTCGTACAGTCGCAGATGTTCCGGCCCGCATTTCACGGGTGGATACACAAACGAAAAATACGGGTAATACGGCAGAAAGGTTTCTGGAAACACGATCAGCTCGACGCCTTTGGCGGCTGCTTCATCCATGCAGTCCAGCACCTTGTGCAGGGTGCCATTTGCCGTTTCCAGATCGGGAGCGAGTTGGGCGGCAGCGGCACGTACGATACGTGATGACATGACAGGCCTCTTATACGGTCCAGGTGTCCACGATCACCGCATTGTCCCGGATATGCAGCAGCTTCAGATCCAGTACGTCCAGCGGGTTGATCGGACGAATGCCTTCGATCAGCGACGGTTCGCCGTGTCCATACAGGGCTTGCAGTGCAAACCGGCACGCATAGACCTTGCCGCCTTCGGCCATGAATTTCTTCAGCTGGTTATTGAAATTCTGATGGCCGGGAAAGGCTTCATCCCCCAGGGTGGGAAAGCCGCGCTGAACACCCAGGGTGACGCCTGGCCCGTACAGCAGGATCGACGTTTCGAAGCCTTTGCGCTGCAGGCGGGTGGCTTGCAGCATGTTCACGAATCCGATGGATCCTTCGAACGCGACGGTGTGAAAGGTTACCAGGGCTTTCTGACCAGGTGCCGCTTTCACATCCTCAAAGACTTTTTCTTCGTAATCGACAAAGTAATCCCCGTTCTTGTGCATTGGTTTATCGACAGCCGGCATGAGTGTGTCCTCGCAAGGTGGTGAAAACATGGAGTGCAGCGAGGTAGTAGCAACGTTAATGCCAGCGCAGAAACACGCGGATGCAATCAAAATGCAATCAAGCGCGCCGCGCAAAATGTGCCGGAGTGAAAAATAATTTTGAGACGAAAAAAACCGTAAAAAAGAAACAGGTTTAGGTCTGCAGATACGCACTGTGGGCGGGCAAATGCCGGATAAAATGATTCGAAATGTTGCACGAACTGATTGATCAATGATTGCATTTCGATGCAATCATTGCGTGAGCAGCGGCGGGTGTCCATGTGGAACGTAACCTGCACGTTGGTGGCAAGGTGAGCGTTTTGAATTCGCTTCCTGTCGACGGCTAGCCATGAGGAAACCCGCATGCCGCTGGAAAAATACCGCCACTGGATCAATGCCCTGCAATCCGGCAACAAACGGCCGGCTTACCTGATGATTGCCGATCTGATCGAAGCGGATATCGACAAGGGATTCCTGCAGGCCCGGGACCGGTTGCCGCCACTGCGGGAGCTGGCGGATCTGCTGTCGCTGAATTACACCACGGTAACCCGCGCATACCGCGAAGCGTCCAGTCGTGGCCTGATCGATTCCCACCCCGGCTCCGGTTCTTTTGTGAAGGGCAAGGCTTCCATGCTGCCACTGCGCAATGGCAGCAATGTGGAAATGACGATGAACCTGCCCCCGGAAATCGAGGATGCTGTTTTGCTGCAGCGCATTCGGGATGATGTGAGCAACGTGATGCAGGGTAAGGCACTCACCGCATTGCTGCGTTATCAGGATTTTGGTGGCAGTCCGGCAGACAAGGAAGCCGGCGCGCTGCTGCTGGGGGAATTGCTGCCCCGGCCCGACGTGGAGCGCATTCTGGTCTGCCCGGGTATTCACAGTGCGCTGGTGGCCTTGCTGTCGCTGTTGTGCGGCAGGAATGGCACTCTGTGTGTCGGTCATCTGGTGTATCCGGGACTGAAAGCCATTGCTGCCCAGATCGGTGTGCAGCTGATCGCAGTGGAATGCGATCAGGACGGTCCGCGTCCGCGTGCCATCGAGGCGTTGTGCAAGTCGCAACAGATCCAGGCGCTGTATCTGAATCCCACCCTGCAGAATCCCACCACGCTGACCATGTCGCTGCGACGGCGTGAAGCCATGGCGGATCTGGCGCTGCGTTACAGTCTGCCGATCATCGAGGATGACGCCTATGGCTGGGTACCGGAACAGGTGATGATGCCAGTAGCATCCCTGGTACCGGAACTGACCTGGTATGTGGGAGGGCTTTCCAAATGTTTCGGCGCCGGCTGCCGCACCGCCTACCTGTATGCGCCCAACCGTATTCAGGCCCAGCGTGCCGCCGGTGCGTTGCGCGCGCTGTCCGTGATGGCCAGCCCGATCACCAGTGCCCTGGCGACCCGCTGGATCCAGAACGGTACGGTGGAACGGGTGCGGGCTGCCCAGCGTCAGCAGTCCCGTGAACGGCAGCGACTGGCCCGGGGCATCCTCGGATCGCTGCATCCCGTCGCCCATCCCGATGGCTTTCACCTGTGGTTACCCTTACCCAAAACCCTGGCACTGAATCCCTCGGATGTGGCAGTGTTTCTGCGCAACCACGGCATCAGCGCCGTGGCGGCAGCGGCGTTCTGTGCGGATAACAATCCCCCGGCAGCGCTGCGTCTGTGCCTGGGTGGACCGGTGAGCCTGCCGGAACTGGAGCAGCGCCTGTTGCTGCTACGGGACGTACTGCTGGAGACGGTCAATGTCAGCATGATCTGATGCTGTTCAACCGTTTGATCTGGCGGGTTTTTTGTCGACCGTTGCAGGGACGCGCGGACCCGGTTCGACAGCCCTTGACCTTCCGCCCATCTGCCCCCATCTTGTTACCATAGCCTCCAGATTCAGTGCAGTACCATGACTCCCGAAGATGACGACCTGTTCGAACAGGAAATGGCGGGCGTGAAGCCCATCCCCCAGACCAAGATCATTGAGCCGCCCCGCAGCACCACGCCTACCGAAGCCCAGCTGGCGCGGCGCGAAGCGGCGGTGGCCGATACCCCGCTGGACCCCAATCATCTGTCTACCGAGTATGTCGAAATGGTGGACCCGCACGACGTGCTGGAATACAAGGCCAATGGTGTGCAGGAAGGGGTGTACCGCAAGCTGCGGCTGGGCAAATACAGTTCCGAGGCCGCGCTGGATCTGCACCGCAAGACGCTGCAGCAGGCTCGCCAGGAGGTGTTTGATTTCATTCGCGACAGTTACCGCTTCGGCCTGCGCACCGTAATGATCCTGCACGGCAAGGGCGAACGTTCCAATCCGCCGGCATTGCTGAAAAGTTACGTCAACAAATGGCTGCCCAGCATGCCGGAAGTGATGGCGTTTCACAGCGCACAGAAACAGGATGGCGGTGCCGGCGCCATGTATGTACTGCTGAAAAAGAACGATCAGCGCAAGCAGCAGAATCGCGAGCACTACCTGCGCACAAGCCGCGCGCGCTGACGATCAAACGGGTTCGTGGACCGGCTGACGGCGCTGGCCGGTGTGAAAACGGATTTTGTCCAGCAGTGACCCCATGTTGACCGGTTTGAGTTCCACGTCGGAAAACAGCGCCGGCCCCACCGGTACCTTGTGAATGGCATCGGCCGTGACTGCAATGATCGGCAGCACGGTGCCAAAGCGTGCCCGGAGTTGGCGGCATACCTGCACTCCATTGCCATCGGGCAGCTGAAGATCCAGCAGTACCAGATCCGGTGGCGAACGTTCTGCCACAGCGAGGCCGTCGGCCATGGTGCCCGCTTCGATGAACTCCGCCTGCAGATGTTGCGCGACTATCTTGCGCAGAACATGACGGTTGGTGGCGTTGTCCTCGATGCAGAGAATACGGATGTGGCGCTGCTGCGGTGGCGGGTTATCATCGCAGCGGGCCTGGATCATGGGAATGGCGCGCTGGTGCGGACTTTGGCCCTGGCGCAGCATGATCCAGAATTCCGTGCCGGCGTTTTCCTCGCTGTCGAACCCCAGGGTGCCCTCCATCGCCTGCATCAGGCGCTGGGTGATCAGCAGGCCAATGCCGGCGCCTTCGATGGCGGAATTGGCGAATCCCAGTCGCGAAAACGGTTTGAACACTTCATCGTGGCGGTGGGCAGGAATGCCGTAGCCGGTATCGCGAATGCCGATCCGTATCTGTTCGCCGACACGCACACTTGATACGGTGATGTTGCCGCCAGGGCGGTTGTATTTCACCGCGTTGGACAGCAGGTTCAGTATCACCTGTTTCAGCCGCAGCGCATCGGCCCGCACCACACTGGCGTCGTCGGCGATGCGCAGATCCACCTGCAATTGCTTCTGGGCAATCTGCGCCGCCAGCAGGTTGAGACACTGGGACACTACCGCTTGCAGGGTGACGTCTTCGATCCGGGTTTTAATCAGTCCGGAATCCAGTTTTGCCAGATCCAGCACGTCGTTCACCAGTTCCAGCAGATGCTGGCCGGAGCGGTAGATCAGATCGATGCTTTCGCGCTGGTCGTCGCTGAGGGTGTCGGTTTGCAGCAACTGGGAAAAGCCCAGAATGGAATTCAGTGGCGTGCGCAGTTCATGGCTCATCGACGACAGGAATTCCGACTTGGCGCGGTTGGCGCTTTCGGCGGCCTGGCGCGCCACCAGCATGTCGTTTTCGACATCCTTGATGCGCTGGATGTCCTGTACCACGCCAAGCATCTTCAGCGGTTTACCCTGGGCATCGTGCAACACGGCGCCTTTCTCGTTCACCCAGCGCACGGTGCCATCGGGCCACACCACGCGGTGATCGATATCGTAGCGGGCGCCTGTTTCCACACAGGCATTGACCTGCTGCTGCACCCGCTCGCGGTCGTCGGGATGGACCGCGGCAAGGAAGTTTTCAAAGCTGGTTTCCAGGGCGCCGAGACTGTAGCCGAACAGGGGCGCGATGGTTTCGGTCCAGAACACTTCACCGGTCTGGATATTCCAGTCCCAGGTGCCGATGTTGGCGTAATGCTGACTGCGCTGCAGGCGTTCCAGATGGGTTTCCAGGCTGAGGCGGTTGCGCTGGTTTTCGATGGCCCAGGCGATGGAATTGACGGCCATCTGGAGGATTTCCCGCTCGTCATTGTCCAGCGGGCGATGATGGTTATCCGGAACATAACAACCCAGAGCGCCCAGGCACTGATTGCCCGCCAGCATGGGCACGCCGATGTAGTGATACTGGAATTGCTGCTCGGGACGGGCGGCATTGAGCCAGCGGATACTGGATTCCTGCAGGGCGGCGGACTGGATCACCTGGGCCGCCATCGGGTCCGTGGTTTCGACTCCAGGCGCAACCGGGCCGAGACTGAACAGGGTGCTGCCGAAGGGGGCGCCGTGGCGCAGGGTGATGGATACCCGTTCGAAGTCGCCGAACGCCTGCACGATCTGCAGGGAATCCTGCAGGTGGGCGGCGCTGAGCGATCCCCGCGACCACTGGTTGATCCGGCGCAGGAAATCCAGCTGCTTGTGCAGTTTGATGTCGTTCTGCATGCGTGCGGTGACATCCCGTTGCACGATGATGTACTGGACGCAGCCCTGCACGTCGTTGGCCACCGGTTCGACGGTCATTTCGACCCAGTAGCGGCGGCCGTCCCTGCCCTGGTTGACCACGGTGGCGTTGACCGCCCGCAGATCCCGCATGGCCGTGCGAATGCGCTCGAATTCATCTGGCGGGGTGTCGGCGGGCAGCAGCTGGCTGACCGGCTGGCCTGCCACTTCCTGCAGTGAATAACCGGACAGGTTTTCGAATCCCTGGTTGACCCATTCGACACGGCCGTGGCGGTCGGCAATGATCACCGCGTTGTCGGTGTGCTGGGCTACCAGGGCCAGTTGGCGTACCTTGGCTTCGGCAGCTTTGAGTTTTTCCAGTGAGCGCAGGATGCCGGTGAAGAAAATGCCGTTGGCCGTGTCCACCCGGCTCACGCTCAGCATGCAGGGCACGGGGCGTTTGTCTGCGGTCTGTGCGGTGACCACCCGACCCTGACCGATGACGTGACGGGTGCCTTCGCGCAGGTGGCGTGCCAGGTAACCGTCATGCTGACGGGCAATGTCATCGGGCATCAGCATCGCAACCGGCTGGTCCAGCAGCTGCTCGCGGGGATAACCGAACAGGTGACAGCAGGCCGCGTTGGCGTCGACGATCAGGCCGTGGGTGTTGATGATGATGATCGGGTCCACGGCGGTGTCCAGCACTGCCTGGTACAAATGGCCGCGGTGGATGGTTTCCATCATGTCGGGTTGAGCTCCGGATAGAAGGTTTTCAGGTGTGCTGTTTCAGATCGGTGACCATGCCCACGATACGTTGCATCGACTGCTGGAACAGCGCAGTCAGTGCATGCTGATGCTCCACTTCGGTTCTGGCCCGCTCGATAAAGCCCTGTATCTGCTGTTCCTGCTCTTCGGTCAGATCCATCACCATGAACGCGTGCTCGAGCGCGTTGGCCAGCCCTTCGATGCTGGCCGACGACTGGGTGTGCAGCCGTCCAGCAGTGTGGATGAGGGTGTCGAATTCCTGGTGAATGCGATCGGCGGTCTGGTCCGCGCGATCGTTCAGCAGCTGTGCGCGCTGCTTTTCGCCGTTGATGATGGCAATGCTGGCCTCGGCAGAATCCAGCAGAATGCACAGGTGATCCTTGAGCCGACCGGTGAGGGCTTCATCCTCGATCGGCATATTGCGGATCAGCAGGATCAGGCTGTCGCCGCGGAACAGGTACTTGTTGCCGTTGGCGGTGATGCGGGGGCCGTTGCTGGCCAGATCCAGCAGTTCCTTTTCAATCAGCGTGAAGGGTTTGCCGTCGTTACGGGCGACGATTTCCCCGGTCAGCAGTTTGACCAGCAGGGTGGTGGACAGGCCCAGGTTGTTGAGGGTCGTGAACAGATGGTCGACAAAGGCCGCCTCGTCCTTCACTTTTGCCAGCCCCTGGGAAAAGCGCAGCAGCTCACCCATTTCGCTGTTGTTACGCATCATGCTCCAGCTCATGGTGCGCAGATTTTCCATGCTGCGCCGGGTTTCATCCAGTTGCTGCCGGCGCTGGATATGGGCCTGCACAATGGAGCGCATTTCCCGCAGGTCGAACGGCTTGGTGATATAGCCATCGCCGCCTGCAGCATAGCCCGCCAGACGATCATCCAGATCTTTCATGCAGGATACGAACACGATGGGGATATCGCCGATGGTGTCGTGGTCCCGGATGCGCCGGCACAGTTCATAGCCGTTGAGGCGGGGCATGTTCACGTCGAGCAGCACCAGCGCCGGGGGCACTTCCACCAGGGTGGCGAGGGCCGCTTCAGCATCGGTCACAGAGAGAATTTCATACTGATCCCGCAGGGATTTTTCTACTAACAGCAAGTTGGCGGGGTTGTCATCAATACAGACAATGCGTGCTTTCGTCACAGCCTAATCCTTTTGGTTTTTCACTGCCATCAGTCTGAGGGTAGTCGACAGAATGACCAAAAGCCACATTGCAGGGGTGGTTTTTTTAACGGTCAGGATGCGGTGCGGGCGGCCGGTTCGATGGGGGCGTTGCCCGGCGCCAGCCATTGCAGCAGTTTCTGCTTGAGGATGTCGAATTCCAGCGGTTTGCCGATGTGGTCGTCCATGCCGGCCTGCAACGCCTGTTGCTGGTGCTCCTGCAGCACGTGGGCGGTCAGGGCGATCACCGGGATGCGGGGTTTGCCCTGGCGCAGGGCTGCATCGCGGAACTCGCGGGCGGCGCAGTAGCCATCCAGTTCCGGCATTTCGCAGTCCATCAGTACCAGATCATAGTCGGCACCAGGTGCCGTCAGCAGATCCAGGGCCTCGCGTCCGTTACCCGCCAGGGTGTAGCCGATGTCGAGTTTTTTCAGCATGCCGGCGATGACCATCTGGTTGACGCTGTTGTCCTCGGCCACCAGTACATGCCTGCCCTTGAGCGGATTTGGTTTGGGCTCGTCCCGTAGCAGTTGCAGCGGGCTTGACTTGCCCTCCAGCAGTCCCAGCAGGGCCTGGCGCAGGGCCCGGGCAGACGCCGGCTTCTGGATCGCCAGCTGGATGCCGGCAGCCCGCAGAGCAGCCTTGTCCGGTACTGCCCGCACCGCCGTCAGCAGGATGCAGCGGCACTTGCGCAGGGCCGGATTGGCGTGAATGCGCTTGGCGCAGTCGTAGCCGCTCATGCCCGGCATGTTCATGTCCAGGGTTACCAGATCGAACGGGTCACCGGCTTTGGCGGCGGCGTCCAGCAACTCCAGGGCCTGGGTGGCGTAGTAGGCGACCTTGACCCGCATGCCCCAGGATTCAGCCTGTTCCTGAATCACATGGGTGAATTCCACTGAATCATCGACGATGAGGATCTTGCGCCCCTGCAAGGCCGACAGCGGAGTGAAATGTTCCTGCACAAAGGTTTCATCCGCGTTGCCGCAGCGGATGGTGAACCAGAAGGTGCTGCCTTCGCCGGGAACGCTGTTGACGCCGATTTCGCCGCCCATCAGTTCCGCCAGCCGGCGTGAAATGCTCAGGCCCAGCCCGGTGCCCCCAAACTGGCGCGAGGTCGAGGTATCGGCCTGGCTGAAGGCCTGGAACAGGTTTTCCTGGGCCTTGGGGCTGATGCCGACGCCGGTATCGCGGATTTCAAACCGCAGCAGATGTTCCCCTTCATCTAGCCAGTTGGCGCCACGGATTTCCTGCACCCGCAGGCTGACCAGACCTTCGTTGGTGAACTTGAAGGCGTTGCCCAGCAGATTGAGCAGAATCTGCCGCAACCGGGTGGGGTCGGACTTGATGAAGGTCGGCGCCCCCGGCTCCAGCGAGCACAGCAGTTCCAGCCGTTTGCGTTCGGCAGTCACGGAAAACACCGACGCGCATTCCAGGCAGAGTTTGTCGAGGTCGAAATCGATGCGCTCCAGTTCCATCTTGCCGGCAGCGATCTTCGAATAGTCCAGAATGTCGTTGATGATGTCGAGCAGGGCCTTGCCGGAACTGGCGATGACGTCCACGTATTGCTGTTGCTGGGGTTGCAGATCGGTATCCTGCAGCAGTTCCGCCATGCCCAGTACGCCGTTCATCGGGGTGCGGATTTCGTGACTCATGGTAGCGAGAAATTCGCTCTTGGCGCGGCTGTCCGCTTCGGCCCGCAGCACCTTTTCCCGTGCCTGCAGGTCTTCCATCCGGGTCTGGTACTGCAGTTGCAGATAGCGCTGCTGTTCTTCGTGGATGCGTTGTTCGTTGATCAGGGCCTGACGCTGGGCATCTTCCTTGGCGGCGCGCTCTTCGCTGATGCGGCTGGCCAGGGCAAACGACAGCAGCACCACTTCGATCACCGAGCCGACCTGCAGGGCATTGTCGGCCAGCAGGCGCGAGCTGATGACGCCGGTCTTGTCCAATACCAGCACGATGATCGACACCAGCAGCCCGCCCCAGGACAGGGTGTAAAGGCGGGCCGTGCGGTCACCCTGCCAGGCGGCATAAATCCCCAGACTGATGCCCACGAGACCAGCCACCCCGGCGGATATGGAGGCAAGCTGGGTGACAAACTGGTAGGACAGCACGAAGGTCAGTGGCAGCAGAATCAGGTACAGGATGGCCGTGGCCATCATCGCGCGGTAGAAGCGCGGGTGCCGTTCCCGCAGATGCAGCAGGCCGTTGGTAAACGCAATGCCGGACAGTCCTACCAGCAGAATCGCCAGCGGCATGGCTTTCTGGTTGAGCGCCGGCCACTGGGGCCACAGGTACTGGAAGGCAAATCCGGTAATGCAGGCGGCAAAGATCCCGGTGAAGGTGACGAACGCGGTATACAGCAGGTAGTTGCGATCCCGCAGGTGGAAAAAGATGAACAGGTTGTACAGCGCCATGACTGACATGATGCCGAAGTACCAGCCTTGGCCCAGGGTGGAGTGCAGCTGGTGTTCGAGGAAATAATCCCGCTGCCAGATCTGCAGCGGAACCTGCAGCGAGCCTTCGGTTTCCACCCGCAGATAAAGACTGATTGCTTCGCCGGCTGCCAGGTCAATCGGCAGCAGGAAGGTACGGTACTCCAGTGGACGCATGGCGAATGGCAGCGTGTCACCCATCAGGGTAGTGGCCACCGAGCCGTCTGCCCGCACCACATGGGCTTCGATCCGGTCCAGCACCGGATAACTGATTTCCAGCAGAAAATGGTTTTCCACCGTGGCGGGATTGCGCAGTCGGGCTTGCAGCCACAGGGGGTTGCGATCAAAGCCGAACGACACGATGTCCCCTGCCACTGGCTGCCATTGAGCATCAGACTGGCGGGCGTCGTCCAGCGTCAGGCGGTGGCTGGTATCGCGAATAAACACCACATTCGGGGCCAGATTGAGTGCATCCCGGCCGGGTTGCAGATCCATCGTCGTGATGGCCGTGCCCGCGTGGACACCCTGGGACACCAGCCAGAACAGGGCCAGCAGCCCAAGCTCAAGGGCCGTGCGGCAGCCGCGCAGGATACACAGGGGGAATATGACGCACCGGGACTTCACAGCTACCGTTCACCGCGCAGGACATCGACAGAATTGCTTAAACTATAGTCGAGTGCAGGGCGCTCAGTG
This sequence comes from Gammaproteobacteria bacterium, assembly GCA_041395845.1. Classification (GTDB taxonomy): domain Bacteria; phylum Pseudomonadota; class Gammaproteobacteria; order Pseudomonadales; family Ketobacteraceae; genus Ch67. The sequence goes on along the minus strand of JAWKZS010000022.1, from coordinate 9,211 downwards.
GTGCATATCGCTTTTCGGTATCAAAACCGGTCGCTTAATTGCTGCCGGTTTTCAGGGGGCGGGCATCTGCCGGCGGATCGAACCAGTCCTGCAGGGTTTGCGCAAGCTGGGCCAGCTCCAGGGGTTTTGGAAGCTGTCCGTTCATGCCGCTGTCCATGGCCCTGGCCTGGTGTTCCGGCAGGACATGGGCGGTGAGGGCGATCACCGGAACCGGTTTCAGCTGCTGATCCTGCTCGAAGGCCCGTAACGCCCGGGTGGCATCATAGCCGTCCAGCACCGGCATCTCGCAGTCCATCAGTACCAGATCGAATTCGGTGTGGCGCTGCTGCAGTGCCTGCAACGCCTGGGCGCCATCACTGACCAGCTCGAACGCCACCCCGCATTTCTTCAGCATGCCGCTGATCACCAGTTGATTGACCGCATTGTCCTCGGCCACCAGGATGCGTTTGCCTGCCAGGGCCGGGTGGCGCGGTGTGGTCTCCCGGGTGGCCTGGGGAGTGCCCCCCTGTTGTCGGGACTCGACAAAACCAGGGTCGGCCGCGCTGCAGCGAATGGTGAACCAGAACGTACTGCCCTGACCCGGATCGCTGTGCACCCCGATATCGCCCCCCATCAGTTCGCTTAGCTGGCGCGAGATGCTCAGGCCCAGTCCGGTGCCACCAAAGTGGCGCTGGGTGCTGTTGTCCGCCTGGGCGAAAGGCTGGAACAGCCGGCGCTGGGATTCCTGTGGAATACCGATGCCGCTGTCGCGCACTTCAAAGCGCAGCAGGTATTCGCCTGGATTGTCCGGCGTATGGCGGCCGATGGATTGCACTCGCAGATACACGCCGCCCCGCTCAGTGAACTTGAAGGCGTTGCCCAGCAGGTTGAGCAGGATCTGCCGCAGCCGGGTGGGATCGGTGCGGATGCAGGCGGGTACCCCGGATTCCAGTTCACACTGCAGCTGCAGCTGCTTGCGCTCGGCCATCACATAGAATACGGACATGGCCTCTTCGCACAGCCTGCGCAGGTCCACGTTGGTGTCATCCAGCTCCATCTTGCCGGCGGCGATTTTCGAGTAATCCAGAATGTCGTTGATGATGTTCAGCAGCGCCTTGCCGGAGCTGGTTATCACGTTCAGATACTGGCGCTGGGTGGAATCGAGGCTGGTTTGCTGCAGCAGTTCCGCCATGCCCAGCACCCCGTTCATGGGGGTGCGGATTTCATGGCTCATGGTGGCCAGAAACGCACTCTTGGCGCGACTTTCCGCTTCGGCTTCAATGATCTTCTGGCGCGCCGCCATTTCTTCCAGTGCTGCTGAATGCTTCAGCTGCAGATAGCGTTCCTGTTCGGCGCGGGCATTCTTTTCGTGGCTGAGGGCATCCTGCTGGGCTTGGTATTTTTTGCGCTTTTCTTCGTTGATGCGGTCGGCCAGGGCGAATGACAGCAGCACGATTTCGATCACCGAGCAGATCTGCAGTGCATATTCCGAAAAGAACGTCCGCGGCAGCAGGCCGAATTTGTTGAGCGACAGCACGATACCGCCGAACCACAGGAAGCTGTAGGCGAGCACATAGTAACGGGCGGTACGCACGCCGCGGCGCCACTGCACAATCCCGATGATCAGGGCGCATAGCGCCGCCACGACACCGATCACCACGCCGGCCTGGATACTGATCCGGTAGGGCAGCCAGGGACTCAGCAGCAACAGCGTCAGATTGAGCAGGCCCAGGGTCAGCATCAGCTGGAACTGGCGCAGATTCAGCTTGCGCAGCTGCAGCAGGGAATTGGTGAACCCGGCTGCGCCGCCGACGAACAGGGCCAGCATCGCCGGTGTAATCCAGTCGTTGACCTGTGGCCAGCGGGGCCAGATGTACTGGAATCCCAGGCCATGCAGCGACGCCATGAACCCGGCCATCCCCAGGGCGCTGAGGCCGTAATAGATATAGGCACTGTGGCGCACCGTGATAAAGATGAACAGGTTGTAGATCGCCATCACCAGAATGACGCCGAAATACAGGCCCTGGCCGAGCAGATAGGGCGGTTGCTGTTGAAAGAAGGCTTCCCGCTGCCACAGCAGCATGGGTACCTGCACGGCGCTGCTGGTCTGGACCCGCAGCAGCAGGACCTGCTCCTCCCCCGGCGCCAGCTGCAAGGGAATGATCAGATTGGGGTGCAGGACCGGGCGCTGTTCGAAGGGCTGCTGATCGCCCACCGCAAGCTGCTGCAGCAGCGTTCCCTGCCCCGTCACATAGGCATCGATCCGATCCAGCACCGGGTAATCGATTTCCAGCAGCCACTGTTGTGATTGGGCGGTATCGTTGCGCAATGGCAAACGGAGCCAGTAGGGGGCAGGATCGAAGCCGAACGACGGGGTTGCCTGCCGGGTGTGATGCCAGCCGGTATCAGGCAATGCGAGGGCGGCCGCCCAGTTGAGCTGCCCGGGGCCGTCCCGCAGGTAGGCGACGCGGCTGTCCAGCGCGCGCACAGGCTGGTCAGTGCCCAGTTGCCAGGGCGCTGCGCTCGCGCTGCCGGCCCAGACGAGCAGCAGGAACAGGTAACAGGCGAGATGCCGCAGGGCGTGCACCGGATAACCTCAGGAAGGGGAGTGATACTATTTACTATAGACCAGACTGTCGGCCTGCCAACTGTACAGGCGCTCAGGCATGGCCCGGCGCGAGGTAGGCGGCCAGGGTTTCCGTCAGCAGATTGAGGTTCACCGGCTTGCCCAGATGGGCATCCATGCCCGCGGCGCGGCTGCGTTGCTGGTGCTCCTGCATGACATGGGCGGTCAGGGCAATGATGGGTTTGCGGCGCAGATGGTGCTGCTGTTCGTGGGCCCGGATGGCAGCGGTGGCGCGATAACCATCCATCACCGGCATTTCACAGTCCATCAGTACCAGCTGGAAGCGATCGAAATCCTGCTGCAGCTTTTCCAGTGCGATGGCGCCATTGTTGGCAAAGTCATGCTGCAGGCCGAGCCGGTTCAGCATGCCACCGATGACCTGACGGTTGACCGGATTGTCTTCCACGACCAGCACCGATTTGTTGTGAAACAGCGGGTGCGGTTTGCGTTCATTGGTATCGGCTGTTTGCAGGGCGCTGTTACTGGCCGCCTGACATGGCAGGGTAAACCAGAATGTACTGCCGTGCTGCAGCTCACTCTGCACATGCAGCCGGCCACCCATCAGGCTGACCAGCTGCTGGGAAATGGTCAGTCCCAAACCGGTGCCGCCATATTCCCGTGTCGTGGAAGAATCCGCCTGGGTGAAGGCGTTGAACAGATTGGCGCACACCTGGGGAGCGATGCCGATGCCGGTATCTTCCACCGCAATACGCAGCAGGCAGCGGTTATCAGCGGTCGGTTCGCGGCTGACACGCAGATGAACATGGCCCTGGTGCGTGAACTTGCAGGCGTTGCCCAGCAGATTGAGCAGCACCTGCCGCAGACGGGTCGGATCGGTGACGATTCTGCGCGGCACATCGGCTGCCAGATCAAACTCCAGTCTCAGTCCTTTGCGTTCCGCATTGACGGACATCAGTGACAGACAATCCCGGCACAGGGCTTCCAGATCGCATTCCAGCAGTTCAATCCGCAACTTGCCTGCACTGATCTTGGAATAGTCCAGAACGTCATTGATGACGCCGAGCAGCGCCTTGCCGGAACTTTCGATCACGTCCAGCAACTGGCGCTGCTGAGGGTCCAGCGGTGTGTCCCGCAGCAGTTCTGCCATCCCCAGCACGCCGTTCATGGGGGTACGGATTTCGTGGCTCATGATGGCGAGGAATTCACTCTTGGCGCGGCTTTCCGCCTGGGCTTCCAGCAATTGCTGCTGGGCCTGCAGTTCTTCCAGCTGCTTGCGATGGCGCAGTTCCAGGTAGCGTTCCTGTTCGGCGCGGGCCAGGCGTTCGTTGTCCAGCGCCTTGCGTTGCGCCGCGAATTTCTGCCGGCGTTCCTCGTTGATGCGATCCGCCAGGGCGAATGACAGCATTACCACTTCGATCACCGAGCAGATCTCGATGGCGTACTGGGACAGCAGGGTGGAAGAAATGATGCCGAACTTGCCCAGCGCAACCACGAAACACACCACCAGTAGCCAGGTGTAGGCCATCACGTAATAGCGGGCACTGCGCAGGCCACGGCTGAGGGTGTAAATGCCGGCACTGAGCCCGCCCAGCGCCATCACGATGGCCACCAGAACCGTCGGTTGAATGCTGAGCCGGTTGGGCAGCACCCAGGCTGCCAGCATCAGTCCCGCGCTCAGCCACTGCACGATCCTGAACAGCCGGAAATGCCACGGACTGTTGCTGCGCAATTGCAGCAGGGTATTGATGAAGCCGCCACTGCAGAACACGAACCAGGCCAGCGCGAACGCCAGCATGTGCGGATTCAGCCAGGGTTGTCCGGGCCACAGGTACTGGAAGCCGAAACCGAGCAGCGTCGCATTGAACAGCGCCATGCCGGACACGGTGCCGGTGTAGTACAGATACGACACATGACGCACGGTGAAAAAGATAAACAGGTTGTACAGGAACATCACCAGCATGACGCCGAAGTACAGTCCCTGGCCCACCAGATAGCTGTGCTGGCTGGCGTAAAACGTCGATTGTTCCCACAGCCGCAGCGGTACCTGCATGGAGGATTCCGTCTGCACCCGCAGCAGAATCTCGACCTGTTCGCCGGGCGCCAGGATCAGCGGAACCACGTAATGATGGTGCACCACCGGCCGTTGCGCGAACGGGATGTCGTCCCCCATCCGGGTATGGTCTTCGCGGTCTGACCGCAGCACATGGACTCTGACGTCATCGAGCAGGGGGTTGGCGATTTCCAGCAGCAAATGCTGTGGAAGGGCGCTGTCATTGTCGATGCGGGTGCGGAACCAGTAGGGCGCCACGTCGAAACCGAAGCCGGGATTGTCCGGCAAGGCCTTCCAGCCTTCGCTGTGCAGCGCCGCCGCCAGATCCAGCTGGTCATTGCCGTCGCGCAGAAACTGCAATTCCTGCCGCAGGGATGCAGCACTGAAAGTGTCGTCCAGCGTAAGCGCAGACACCGGCATTGGCACACTCACCAGTCCGATGAGCCATGCCAGCAACAGCTGCCAGAGGCGTAGTGGGGAACAGCGGGCATCCCGCCTGCTTTGGAGTAACAACTGCAAAAACACAATCCCTGCGTGAATTCAGCATGGCGTGCCCACGGAGTGGCTGGACAGCGCCAACATTCCAAACGTTGGTCAATCTGATTGAGCGGTAAGTCGATTCTAGAGGGTAATGGTTGCGGCGAAAAAGGTTTTTTTCACCGCAACCATCCAGGAGGGAGGGGATCAGCGGTTGGCGCGGTGGTCGATCAGGTCATTGACCACGGCCGGATCCGCCAGGGTTGAAGTGTCACCCAGGGTATCCAGTTCGTTGGCCGCAATCTTGCGCAGGATGCGGCGCATGATCTTGCCGGAGCGGGTCTTGGGCAGGCTGGGCGCCCACTGGATCAGATCCGGCTTGGCGATGGCACCATTTCCTTGGTCACCACGTCCAGCAGTTCCTTGCGCAGGGCGTCGCTGGGTTCCACGCCGGCCATCAGGGTCACATAGGCATATACCCCCTGGCCCTTGACCATCGTGGGGGTAACCCACCACCGCGGCTTCCGCCACCTTGGGATGCAGCACCAGTGCGCTTTCGATTTCCGCCGTGCCCGGCCGTGGCCGGACGTTCGCCCATATCCCGCCCGGCCGGTAATCCGGTAATAGCCATCGGCGGCATCGCGGCGGGCACCGTCACCGGTAAAGTAGGTTGCCGGGATAGGTGGAAAAATAGGTATCCACGCAGCGCTGGTGATCGCCACAAGTACACGCTGCGGATCTGGCAACAGGCCAGCTGTGCTTGATCACCAGGTTGCCTTCGCAGGCGCCGTGCAGTTCCTTGCCTTCGGCATCCACCAGGGCAGTTCGATACCACCAAAGAACAGCAGCGTGGCAGAACCAGGTTTCAGGGTGGGCTGCGCCCGGCAGCGGAGCAATCATGATCGCGCCGGTTTCGGTCTGCCACCAGGTATCCACCACCGGGCAGCGGGCATCGCCCACCACGTTGTAATACCACTCCCCGGGCTTCCGCCGTTCGATTCGCCCACGGTGCCCAACAGGCGCAGGCTGGCGCGGCTGGTCTTTTTCACCGGGCCTTCGCCCTGGCTCATCAGCACGGCGCGCGAATCGCCGTGGGGGCGGTATGAAGATGTTGACCGCATGCTTGTCGATCACCTGCCAGCGGCGCGAGGCATCGGGATAGGTCGGCACCCCTTCGAACATCAGGGTGGTGGCGCCGTTGGCCAGCAGGCCATACACAATGTAGGAATGCCAGTGACCCAGCCCACGTCAGCCAGTACACCGAGTAGATGTCGCCTTCGCGGTAATCCAGCACGTATTTGTGGGTCATCGCTGCGCCCAGCAGGTAGCCAGCGGTAGTGTGCAGTACGCCCACTTGGGTTTTACCGGTGGAACCGGAGGTGTACGGAATGAACAGCGGATCTTCGGCATCCATTTCTTCGGCAGGGCAGTCGGCATCGACCTTTTCCGCCATGGCGTGATACCAGATGTCGTGCTTTTCATTCCAGTTGATATGGCCGCCAGTGTGACGCACCACCAGACAGGTCGTCACATTCGGGCAGTGTTCCAGGGCCGCGTCCGCGTTGGCCTTGAGGGGCACCTTGCGTCCACCGCGCAGACCTTCGTCCGCCGTGATCAGCACCCGGCAATCGGAATCCAGAATGCGGTCTTTCGCGGCGATTCCGGCGAGAAGCCGCCAAACACCACGGAATGCACCGCGCCAATGCGAGCGCAGGCCAGCATGGCATAGGCGGCTTCAGGAATCATCGGCATATAAATGCAGACGCGGTCGCCTTTTTCACGCCGCGCTAAAGAGCACGTTCGCCATCCGGCAGACATTTTCATGCAGCTGGCGGTAGGTGATCTTCGCATCCTGGGCGGGATCATCGCCTTCCCAGAGGATCGCCACCTGATCACCGCGCTTTTCCAGATGGCGATCGATGCAGTTGACGGTCACATTCAGTTTGGCGCCCTTGAACCAGCTGGCTGGCCTTTTCTGAAATCGGCATCGACCACCGTGCTCAGGGCTTGGCCCAGGTCAGGAATTCCTGGGCGCGGGCGCTCCAGAACTGCTCGGGCTGCGCCAGCGATTCCTTGTACCAGCGCTGGTACTGTTCCAGCGTCATGTTCGCGTGTTTGGCGTAATCCGGATTCACCGGATCTTCTTTGATTTCGTACATGAATCGATTCTCCTGCTGTAGCGCGTCAACTGATTGTTCGACACTTTTTCTTGTGGTGCGGGCAATGGTTGGGTATGGCAGACAAATTACCCCCTGCCGGCGCAAAGCGCAATCCGACCAAGGTATTAAGCGGCTGCGCAATATTTGCCCGGTTTCTGGCGAGGACTAATACCCTGAACCATACTGGAATTCGTGCTGGTACGGGTCCGTGACTTGTGCAGCCTGCCTTCTCCAACTCCTCACTATTTTTCATTCTGGGATATTCGCCGTTTATGAATCACATCTACAAGGTTGTGTTCCGTCGTGGTCTGGGTTGCTTTCAAGCAGTGTCTGAACTTGCCTCTGGCGCCCCCAAAAGCGCCCGCCGTGCCCGTCGCAGTGCAGGCGCGCTGGCAGTGGTCGCGGCTGTCGGGCTTTCACCTGCATTGGCTGCCACCTTCGACCTGCCCACCAGTGCGGGTACTGATGGCGCTGTCGATAGTGGGCAATCTGGCACTGCTGCCTATGGTCCGGTAGCCACCGACAACGATATCTACAACCTGGATGTAGCCAACAGTCTGACAGGTGGCGATGGGGCCAAGGGTACCCCCAGCGCATCGGGCGTTTCCGGTAACGGCGGCAATGGTGGCGTCGGTATCGAAGTGGATGGCAGCAATAACACATTCAATTTTGACGGCGATGTCACCGGCGGAGCAGCGGGTGGTGGCGGGCAAGGCCTGTGGGGTTCCAGTGTCGGTGGTTTCCCTGGTACTGCGGCCAATGCGATACAGGTTGACGGGGCTGCCAACGATTTCAACATCACCGGTAATGTTACTGGGGGCAGGGGTGGCGACGGTGGTTTTGGTGGCACATCCCGTAACGGTGGCAATGGCGCCGCAGCCATGGGCGTCAATGGCACCGGCAATACCATCACTGTTGATGGAGGCACACTGACCGGTGGCGACGGCGGGAATCGGGGCAACAGTTCGGGCTCCGGCACTCTGGGTGGCACTGGCGGCGTCGCTGTACAGCTTAATGGTACCGACAACCGGCTGATAACCAATGGCACCCTGAACGGCGGCAATCCTGGCGTTGGCAGTTCCGCCGTGGCGAATGCGGTACAGGTGAGTGGTTCCGGGAACACGGTGGAACTGCGTGACGGCTACAGTTTCGGTGGGGATGTGGTGGTGCAATCCGGCAGCCACACCCTGGCGCTGGGTGGTGCTACTGGCGCGGGCTTTGATGCGTCCCTTTTGGTAAGCAGCCAGCCCGCGGCGGATGGTGTCACCCAGTTTGTCGGCTTTGCCAATCTCGAGAAGACAGGTGCCGGCACCTGGACGGTTACCGGTACCCGCGCTGACAACGGCACCACCACCATCAGCGAGGGTACGCTGATCGGTTCTGCTGCGGCACTGGGCAACGGCAATATTCTCAACAACGGCAGCCTCGAAATGTCCCAGACGGTTGCTGGTACTTACAGTGGCAATATGTCGGGCACCGGGGATTTCACCAAAACAGGTGCGGAAACCCTCACCCTGACCGGCACCAACAGCCACACCGGCGGCACCACCATCAGTGCGGGCACCCTGGCGATTGGCGATGGTGGCACCACAGGTTCGATCAGTGGCGACATCACCAACAACGGCACACTACAGTTCAATCGCAGCGATGCTGTGAGCTTTGCAGGCGTGATCAGCGGTACTGGCGGATTGACTCAGGCAGGCAACGGCATGTTGACGCTCACCGGCACCAGCACCTACAGCGGTGCAACCACGGTGGATGCCGGCACCCTGGTGGTTTTCGGTTCCATCGCCAATTCCATCGTTGACGTCAACGACGGTGCCACCCTCATGGGTGCGGGCACCATTGGCGGCCTCAGCCTCAATAGCGGCGCAACCCTGGCAACAGGAAACAGCATCGACACCCTCACCGTTGATGGCGATGTGGTGTTCGAGGCGGGTTCCATTTTTGAAGTCGAGG
>JAWKZS010000021.1:0-77767 GCA_041395845.1 Gammaproteobacteria bacterium | reverse complement strand
TTGTAGAGCGATCTTACCAACATCTGGGCCAGCGCTCGCTTACCCTTAGCATTACCCGTAAAGGCATAACCGAGACCCGTAATCAACGCGAAACGACGAGAAACGCCGGCTAACCTCGCGGCTAACAACCCGTAAATAACTGGCTTAACCGTATAACCCAGGAAATACTTTGGCCTGATAGTACGAAGGAGAGAATTAATCGCCAAGAATGAAGAAAAATCCGAAACTGGATTCATACCGGCCCGCCTCAGCGGAATATCGTGAAGAATTACGCCCTTGTCCCGAAGCACCTCTGCAGAAGGATCTTTCAAAAGATCAGGGGCAGCCACGTGCACTTCAAGGCCTTGATCAATTAACGCTTGAATTAACGCTCCACGAAAGACAACCAGCGAACTGGCAAGGCTTGCCAAAAGCAGTATTCTATCCTTCAATCAACGCTCCCAAACTTCATGATACCGCTGAATCATGCCACTAATGTCATATCGATCTTGGATTCTGGCCCTAGCCATGTCTTTCCTTGCCTTCCATATAGCAGGGTCTTGCCATTGGACAAACGCTTCATCTATTGCACCCGCTAAAAGATCAGATCGACGAGCTTCAACAACCCACCCGGTTTCACCAACAATCTCTCGGGCGTCCCCCACATCTGTAACCACACAAACGACACCACAAGCCATTGCTTCGGCCACCACATTCGGGAAGCCCTCAGTGGATGACGACAAGATATGAACATCCAATGAAGACATAATCGACGGAATGTCGTTTCGCTGACCAAGCAACAGAACATTCTTTGTCAGAGAAAGCTCAGCTAGCCTTTGCACAAGCCCGGTATTATCACTATCTATTCCAGCTCCAACCAATACTGCTTTCCATCGATCAAGCGGAATTCTCAACTTCGATAGCGCAGCCAACAGATTTTCATGATCTTTTTGCGAGTCGAATCTCGCAACCATCCCGACCAAGAAGACATCATCTTCTATAGCTTGACAAAACCTAAGACTAACCCTCGCGTCCGGCAACGGCGAGAATCGTGCTAAATCGTATCCATTCGGAATCACGGTCATAAGCTTGCATGAATATCCAAGCGCCATATGCGATCTAATAGAAGCTTCTGCACAGAAAACGATTCCAGCAGGAACGTAGCGAGACAAGACAGCACACACTTTTGCAACCAACAATGTTGACCGCCGAGTCTTACCTTTCTCTAAAGTTGAGTGCCGGACGTTCCAGTAAACACGCTTACAACCTGCCAAGCGCGCGACGACACCAGCGATCAGATCAGCGTGGTACATCCATGTCTGGATAACCGCCGCACGATTTCTACGAAGCAACCGCCACAGACCTAACAAACCAGTCAAAGTTACCCTGCCTCGGGGCATCTGCAAACAGATCACTTCCACCCCTCTGCTACGCAACAGCGGACCATATTTACCAAGATCCATCAAAGAAACTACGCAGTGATTCAGGTTGCCGTCGTGAGCAACCAAACGAAAGAGTGCACCTTCAGCCCCTCCGTCTGACAAACCAGTGATGACATGAACAACAGCCATTAAATCAGAAGACTTATTCATAATTCCTAAACGCCAGACGTACGCACCAGACCCAAAGTACTACCCCTTTGACATGCAACTCGGTATCCCTGGGAAAGCAACGCAGCAACGAAACCATCCGTCTTTGTCTTGCCAGATATTTTCGGATGAACCTCCATAATAATTTTTTCAAAGAAACTGAAGTGAGAAGCAGGTATATCAACCTCAGCTCCTTCGATATCCATGATTAACACATTAGGAATGAAATGCAGACCAGCGACAATGCTTTCAAGAGTTCTGCCACCCACCTTTACCGTTTTGCTGATTCCAGGTCGAACAACTATCGATGAAGACCAGAAATTCTTGTTTACACCGAAATCAAGTTCACAGTCAGCAGCACAAACTGCATAATTCAACCAAGGACCAGCTTTCTCAACATTATTGAGGGCATAATTTTTGTCTACTAAACCAGCAAGCTCAGGATTTGCCTCGACCATCGCGTAGTCCTTCACTCCAACCATCTTCGTTGCATACAACGAAAGGAATCCAATCGAAGACCCGCATTCGAGAATCCGGTCATCAGCACCTATTAACTGCTTGACCACCAGCGCATCATCTGTTTCATATCCTTTGCACAACACATACCGCATTCTGTTTGAAATGCGAGAATCATTTAATGCCAGACGCACCCCAAGTATATCAACATAATTCCTGCGATAAGTGATGATCCTCCAAAGGAAATCTCGAAAAGTCCTAATGTACTCAATTAGTCCATGCACAAGCGAATCTCCAAAAACGAAAAACCCTGACAACCCACATCAAACAGTGAGCTTCCTAACGGCAAGGTAAGACCCAAAACCTACAAAAAGAAAACTTAATGAATACAAAGGCAGCACCCAAACATCCAATTTTAGCGAAACTAAGATGAATGCCACTAAAAGTGAAGCCATCCCGACGACAGCATAACTAACTGGTATAAGGCTTGCCTTACCCTTACTTATCAAGAGTGGATCGAACAACAATTTCTTAAGCCGATTTACAAGAACAGCAATAGAAGCAATTACGAAAAATTCGGGGGAATAGGCTTCGATGCCAAAAGCCTTACTCACACCCAGAAAGTCCATGGCAAGAACGAAAACAGCACAACACACACCAAGGGCAGCTGCGACCACCGACCCTCGAATCAGAAGCCACCTAAACTCTTTGTAACTCGACTCCGCAATTGCCTTAAACGTTCTAGGTACAAGCGCGAAGCTTGCCACGTTAATGACAACACCTATTGTTCGCTGCGCCAAATCAACAGCAAAACTAAATCCACCCAACATCGACGCACCACCGAACCACAACAAGACGTAACGAAAACCCACGTAAAGCAAATTTTCTGCCAAATTTCCCATCGCGAGCGGTATTCCGATGCGAATCGAATTTCTGAGCACTCCTACCGAGGGCATACTCGGAAAAATCCAGCCTGAAACTGCCCACGAGATTAGAAACCCTACTGCATAGCTAATCGAGAACAATGCAATAATCATCGAAACAGACAAGGCGCCCTTAAAGACGAAAAGAAGAGACAGCAATGCAATAGACTGTGCAAGATAGGCCATGCCATACATCCAGAAAGACAATCTCGCACGCAAGACTGACTGCCACGCATCAAACAATCCAATAGATGCAACCAGACAAGCCGAATAGACCCAAACAAAATCAAGCGAATAAATGCTAAAGAGGACGCAAAATATAATAGAAACTAGTGCCAACAACAGCAGCGAACCAAGCAAACTGCGCTCGTAAAACCGCTGACTACTACCGACAACATAGGTTGCGTGCTCAGGGATTATCGCGTACTTGACTGGACCGAAGAGCAAATTACCAACCATCGCACAGGTAACGAAAAGCGTACTAAATAAGCCATAATCGCCGACCTCTAACCACGCACCCAACAACGCAATGCTTGCCAAATTAATTGCACCGGGAACCACCCTTGCAACAAGCACCTCCACAACGCGGACAAACGAGGTCATCTTCCTAAGACCCTGCGAATTCTGCCAGCAGTTTCAACCAACGAGTAATAAAAAACACCAGAAATCGCTTTTATCAAAAACGCTTTAGAAAAATACCGCCCCAATAGATAACCTTGCAGGTGTGCAACGTAAAGCAACACCATTGGCCAAGCATTGCGAGTTTTAAGCCTTGAAATAGTATTGGACATACCGTTAGCAAGATATGTTTTTTGCCCTACCACGACGTTTCGGCACACAACATCACCGCGAACAGCAAGTCGCGACCAGAAAAGCGAAGTTGGCACACGTCGATATAGCCCACCCCCACCCCATAACACTCTCAGCATCTCATCACGCAATACCACCTCTTTCTTATCACCCGTCACATGATAATCCGCTCTAAGTGCCAGAAAATTGGAAATCCCTTCAGGCAGGCTGGAACCAACAACATTGCCACTTTCATCAGACATTAGATAGATATAACCAAGACATCCATCTGTTAGTTTACGCGAGCAGTCATCCAAGATTTTTTGCAGAGCACCAGGCGAAATAGAGTCATCATCGTCAAAGATCATAACAAACCTGCCACTAGCCATTTTCACGGCTGACTCCAAAGCAGCTGCACGACCTCGATTATCACTTGAGCAAAATTTAAGCCTGCGATCACCAAACTGAGACAACATATCAATGGTATTATCAGTCGAGCCATCGACAAAAATGCAGACTTCGAAATTCCCTTGTGCGGAAAAAATCGAACTCAAAAGACCACTCAAGAGCTCAGATCGATTATAGGTGGGAATACAAATAGACAACCAAAGCTCCATAAACCTAAACCTTCACCCATCACGAAAGACAACATCGACAAGCCCCAAACCATCTACTTTGAACCTAATTTCTTAACAAAAAACATGCGAACCAGAACAATCACGAGCAATATAAAGAAAACGCGAATCGCATAAACTCTTGGATCCCCTACCATTACAAAGTTACCCAAAGTAAAGCCTGCATAGATATAGATTCCACCGACCCAATCAATTACAGCCAAGCGCCTCAGGTACGCGTTCAACAACCCAAAAAGCAAACCAAGAATCAATGCACCGACTACCAGTCCGATTCCATATGCCTGATAATATAGTGATGCAACCAACCCTGGTGGAACATCACTGTTATACTCACCAGTGAGAAGGAATGAGTGATAGTAAGTTATTGATAAATCTGTATCAAACCCAAACAGCTTCAAGTAAAAAAGCACGCCCAATGGGACATCCCAAAACAAACGAGGACTAAAGAAGTTACCGTCACCCGAAAACGCAACGAAAACTGACAGGAAAGGATGTGAATACGATTGAGACAAAGAAGAAACTGCGCCAACAACACCCATATCTAGCAATGACGTCTTTACTGCTTCAAATATTCCACCAACATCCGAAAACAACATATGACCCATCACAGACCGCCCAAACAACAGCATAAAAACTGCAATTGCAACGCCAACCAGCATTAACACCGGCTTGAACAAGCGTCCCAACACAAAACAACAAACCAAGTAAGGCAAAACAAACACAAGTATGTAGGCTGCTCGACTAGCGCCCTGAACCGTAACAACCAGAACAATAAAAAAAACAAACAACAGCACAAGAAAATTTGGCGCTACTACGTCACGAGAGTATGACCTCTTTGCCGTGTAACTGCCCACCATAGAGAAAAACATCATCCATAAGAATGCTCTTGCGTACAAACCAAAAACACCCAGATGATCGCCTTCTACACCACCATATCTAATGTTCTGTGATATGACTGTCGACAACCCCAACCGGTATATAAAAAACGAGATTCCAGCAAACCCGAAAAATGCCAAAACACCCCAAAAAAATACTGGACTATAAACCCTCAAGGAACAATATATCGCGCTTTTTTGTGGCGGAACAATGCTATAACCAAACACAAAGCACACCCACACAACAAAAGCAGATACCAGAGCAAGAGCAAAAATCTGCGCATCATAAAATCGCTCGATTACTGGATTCATCGCCTGCGGCCCAATTATCAATATTGCCAGAGGCGCAAGAACAAAAGCCTTGAAAAACCAGAAAGAGAAGAAAAACTGAAAATCAAATCTAAAAGAAGGAAACCGATAAAACCGATAAAGCTCGAAAGCAATAATGGAAAACCCAAACACAAAAAGAAGCAGGAAATTCATGAAATCCAGACCAGAGACGCTACACTAAACAACACCCGAATCTCTCGACTTTGCCATACAGAACAACCCTTCCAAAAAAGCAGCAGCAACCCCAAAAACGCACCAAATACCGAGATCACTAACACCAGCAAGAGTCTATTTGGTGAATAAAGGATTGTCCGGCACAGCCACCGCACCCATAGGTTTAAACACGTAATCCTGTCTAATCTCAGCCAACATCAGTTTTCTTGTTTGCTCTTCTATTAATCCATAAAATACCGAACGAAGTTCAGCCACATTGCCTCGCCCGCGAGCTGCTTCAAATAATCGAGCGATTTCTTAGCCTCCTCAACATCCATCCGCCTAACATGCTTATTAACCTGATCAACAATCCGCTCAATAACCTCAACTGAAAATAATGGAGAGTGTGACTTAGCGCTTATTGATACCAAACCAGATTTGGCATTATGACTTATTGATACACTTTTCAAATAGGCCTCATAAATATCGCTATCTGATGGCCGACCACCATCAACTAGCAACAATTCACCTGATTCAGAAACGCGAAACCTTCGTTCATCTATTCGCCATTGATTATTGGTAGAAATCCACTCTCTTGCAGCGAGCATTGGCAATTCCCAACCATTATTCTTCACAAGACTCACAACAAAAGGCTTCGAACGCGCCAACTCAATAGCAATCGTCAAATTGTCGACACCGCTGCCATCAAGATCCACCCCAACCAATCCAGCAACCGAGCCAATGCCGCCCGAGAGTCTTCTTAAGTTCGACCCACCAAACTCATTGCCAGTCGGAATCAAAACAGTTTCAGCCCTATATATGTCTTGTCTGGTATAAGCCCACCCAATCCCCATCAGAACAAACAGTGTTTCCAGAATAATCAACAGAAAGATTCTTCGCTTGATGCTCGACACGATAACGGAGCCCCACCCATAGGAGTCTTCCTTCGCACCATGATTAAGCACACAAAGAACGCGAACCCCATCTTCACCTTTACCAGAATTTTTTACGGACACAACTTCACCCATCAAGCACCCAACAACCCTCGTCAAGAAGGCATATCAAATAACCAGAACGCTATCAAAGACGCAAATCAGAAGTAGGAACAGGAAAAACACCTTTCAAGTCAAAGATGACACTTCGCTCTCCAGTAATTCTCTCAAAAAAGTTTTCCTTTAACTGAAAAAACTCACGATGTCCAACAGCAACCACTACACCATCATACTTACAATCGAACGTATCTGTTATCAGATCTACGCCGTATTCCTCTAGCGCATCTCCAGCGGTCACCCAAGGATCATATACATCCACCTTGATTTGATACTCCTCAAGCTCTCTAATCACATCAATCACACGCGTATTTCTCAAATCAGGACAATTTTCTTTGAAGGTCAACCCCATTATAAGAACCCGAGCGCCTTTGATCTGGATTTCCTTCCTGAGCATGGCCTTGATCATCTCGCTCGCAACGAAACGACCCATACCATCATTAATGCGCCGCCCAGCCAGAATTACTTCCGGGTGATAACCCACCGCTTGCGCCTTATGGGTCAAATAATAAGGATCGACGCCGATACAGTGCCCTCCCACTAGACCCGGACGGAATGGCAAAAAATTCCACTTGGTTCCGGCGGCCTCAAGGACTTCGAGCGTATCGATTTTCAGACGTGAAAACAGCATTGCCAGTTCGTTAACCAGAGCAATATTCAGATCACGCTGAGTATTCTCGATGACCTTTGCTGCTTCGGCGACTTTGATATTGCTAGCCTTGTGGGTACCTGCAGTAATAATTGTTCTATACAGGGCATCCACCTTATCTGCAACTTCGGGTGTTGATCCTGAAGTAACCTTTTTTATGTTCGGCAAGCGGTGTTCTTTATCGCCCGGATTAATACGTTCCGGACTATAGCCCGCAAAAAAGTCGACGTTGAATGTAAGGCCGGACACGCGCTCCAGCACTGGGACACAGTCTTCCTCGGTTGCTCCGGGATACACGGTTGATTCGTATATGACAATGTCACCCCTTTTTCAACACGCTACCGATGGTTTCTGACGCTTTGATCAGCGGCGTCAGATCCGGTCGTTTGTGCTCATCTATGGGCGTCGGCACGGTGACTATATAGATATTGCACTATTGCAGGTCTGCTGGATTACTGGAGAACTGTAGCTGTTGGGCTTCTGCAAGCCTCGTCAGTGACTTCGAGTGTTGAGTCCTTGCCATTTCTCAACTCTTCTATACGCGTAGCCTCGATATCAAAGCCGACAACGGGGTACCGTTTGCCAAACTCAACTGCCAGCGGCAAACCAACGTAGCCCAAGCCAATAATGCCAATTCGATAATCCATGCTCATTGTCTAACCTCAAAAACTTGCCACAGCAGCAGCGCCAAGCGCTACCTGACAGAAGACTTGGTGATACGCTGCATTCACAGTGTCAACGAGACTGATTCGTCCGCATCCAACGGGCACAACCACAGTATCGCCAGGCTCCACATCCACCATATCGCGCGAGAACCAACCCGACTTCTGCGGCAGGAATACGCGGCCGTTTGCTTTCACCACATAAACGCGGCTTTTGTCTGCCTTTACATTCAAACCACCGGAGCGATCGATATAGTCCTGCACACTCAATTTCGATTCAAACAAATGGGACGTTGGATATTGAACCTCACCTACGACTGTAACAGCCTGTTTGAAGCGAGGCACAAACAGGGTATCGCCACCGATAATGCGGACATCCAGCCGGTGATCTTTAACAACAATGGCAAATCAATCACCATACGACCCAATCTGTTTGACGCTTTCGATATTCTCCAGGAGTTGCTTGGCGTCCTGTACGTCGACCTTTTCGCGGTCATCTTGCTGCTCGATATTGGCGGCGGCGATATCACTTTCCAGCCGCTGCCGCAGCTCTTTCAACCGCTGCGCTTCGAGCTGCTGGAGTTCCTTCCTGGTAAAGATTGCACCTTGAGGGTAAGCCTGATCGGTCAATCCCCCTGCCTGTTGCAGGATCTGTGACAGGGTTTCGCCGCGGCGAATGGTGTACTTGCCAGGGAACATCACTTCCCGTGATTCTCCTGATCGTTTCTTCTGGCGACCAGTCGTGGTAGACGGCGAATATTCAAGCGGTCTTCTGGCTGGCAGCAGGTGTTTCTCAGCTGATGTGCGGCAGGTCAACATAGTTAATCGGACTGGCGCTGCTGCTGTTCATCAAGGTTGTAGCGGGTAATTTCGGCTTCGAGATCATAGGCATTCTGGATTCAGGCCACCAGCCAACCGGATTTAACCGCTGGGCGCTCATCTGATTAATACATAATCTCAGGGAAGCGTACATTACCCACGACACTCACTACCTTCTGCCGGTTTTGCCGAGTGCGTGCGCAGACGCTCAATAACTGGCTCCAGCTGTTTGGCACGATCGGTTTCCAGATCGAACACCATGATGGTATCGCGGGGTTGAAGCTGCAGACTGAGGAACCACCCGGCTGAGTGAGAGCTTCACCCAGATTGAACACCAGTACTGACAATGCGGGCATGACTTCGCGCTGGATCAACGCAGCGTTCAAGTCCGATTCGGCAGCACTGCGGATGTCACCCAACACCTGGCTGACACGAATACCTGGTTTCATGCGGTCATTCCAGGGCGCTTCACATGGCCTTTGACGGTGATGATGTTTTCCTGCGTATCCAGTACAGAGTACACGCGCACCACATCGGCTGCTTTAAGGGGCTGTGATTTCTTTCGCGCTCGCAAGATCCACGTCCAATACCGTGCGTTCACCTTGGTCATTAATACGCTCGACACGGGACGCTTGCGCGTAAGCGGTTGGCAGCAGGCCGCCAGCCAGCGCTATCGCTTCCGCAAAAGTTCTTTCCTGTTTGATCTCGTAGATGGCAGGGCGGCGGACTTCACCATCTATACCGACCGTTTTTCCTTGGGGGGGAATGAAGATTACATCGCCTGGCAGTAGCCTGGCGTCATTGCGTGTGTCGCCTTTCAGCAGCAAATCATAGAGATCCAGCGTGGTAATAACCTGTCCCTGCCGCTTGAGTTGGATGTTGCGCAACGATCCAATTTCAGTCACTCCACCACTTGCAAATAGCGCGTTGGTCATGGTGGACAGCGATCCCACCACATACGAACCGGGCTGCACGGCTTCACCCAGCACAAACACGCGGATGGTCCGCAGTGTCCCCATAGTGACGGCACTTTTCACACCAATCATTTGTTCGGAAATCGTTTGCTCGATAACCGACTGGGCCTGACTGAACTTGAGACCTGCCAACGAAATGGGGCCGATCTCGGGAAACTGCACTACTCCTTCGCGAGTTACCGTGAGTGAGTAATTCGCATTTTCTTTACCATAAAGCTGGACGACGAAAGTGTCACCGGGGCCGACAACATAATCTGCGGGCACGGGGATATCGATTGCCGGTTGAAACGCCGCCGCATTATTTTCGAAAAGATCATAGCCGAATAGTCGGAGCTTTTTGGATGCCGTGCCGATATCGCCATGTGCAGGTTCGGACACCGCAGGTTCCACTCGGCGACGGCTATCCTGCATGACCTGAACAGGTTCGACGGCCAAAGGCTGCGTAGATCGCGCTGGTACTATTTCGTGTAGATCAACACCGTATTCACGCGCCAGACGTTCCTGCTCTGCCCGAGGCAACTGTTTGAACTGTTCTATTTGCTCAGGCGTAGGGGTGAAAGCATAGGCCGAGGCGCACAGCGCCACGCACAGTGCAATCAGAATGTTTAGATACTTCATTGCCAGCTTGTAATGTCTTTTCATCGTGTGTAAACGCAGTCTTGGTCTTCAAAAAAATTTAATGAAATTGCCGATAGGAACCGTTCTTCACACGTTCCACCCAGCTACCATTTTCCAGGTACCACTCCACCGTCTTCCTCAGTCCGGTTGCAAAGGTTTCTTCTGGTGTCCAACCCCAGCTCGCGCTGGATCTGTTGGCGTTCATCGCGTAACGAAAATCATGTCCCGGGCGATCGGTAACGAACGTGATCAGGTCCTGGATACGCTGTACCTTGTGATGGCCGCAGCTGTTGCAGCAGCTCGCACAGGGTTCGCACAACTTCAATATTACGCACCTCGTTGTGGCCTCCGATATTGTAGGTGGAACCAATTTCGCCCCTGGTCAGCACCGTCAACAGTGCACGGGCGTGATCTTCGACATAGAGCCAGTCACGAATCTGTTCACCCTTCCCGTACACCGGTAGCGATTTGCCGGCGAGCGCATGGGTGATCGTAAGCGGAATCAGTTTTTCCGGAAACTGATAGGGCCCGTAGTTGTTGGAGCAGTTGGTAATCAGGGCCGGCAAGCCATAGGTACGTTGCCAAGCGCGCACCAGATGATCGGAACTGGCCTTGCTGGCGGAATACGGCGAGCTCGGCGCATAGGGCGTAGACTCAGTGAACAGATCGTCGGTGCCTTCCAGATCACCGTACACTTCATCAGTTGAGATATGGTGAAAACGAAACGCTGCTTTTCGCTCGCCGTCGAGCCCCATCCAGTAACGCCGCGACACTTCCAGCAGTTGCCAGGTGCCGACGATATTGGTCTGGATGAAATCACCGGCGCTGGCAATCGAGCGGTCCACATGGGATTCCGCCGCCAGATGCATTACACAATCCGGTTGGTGTTCGGCAAATATGCGTTCCAGTGCAATCTGATCAACGATATCGGCATGTTCAAAACGGTAGCGCGACGACGCACTGACACAGGCCACCGATTCCAGATTGCCGGCGTAGGTCAGCTTGTCCAGATTGACGACCGAATGGGTGGTGTTCTGGATGATATGGCGCACGACGGCCGACCCGATAAATCCGGCTCCGCCCGTTACGAGTATCTTCATCCCGCTTCCAGCCCCTTTTGTGATCACGCCGCTGTACATGGCAGCTGCTTATCTGGTTTGGTATTCAATCGCGACACCGAACCCGGTGCCATCGATGGTTTCATCTTCCCATTGGATTTTCTGGTCCACATTATAGACAGATGTGGATACTTTGAAGTTTTTTATGACCTGTGAATAGCGGATTTCCGCCAGAATTGCGGTGTCTTCGATCTGGAACGGGCTGCCGCCAAAGTCGCCGCTGCGGTTGAGGCCATCGCGGTTGATATTCAGTTTGGCGAGACGCCAGGATAGCTGCGAACCTGTGGTTAAATAATGATCGACCAGCAGCGAAACGGAGCGGCTGTCATTATCCAACCTTGGCGCCATATTGCGGCCGTAATAGCGGTAGCCGGACAGATAGGTGGAGTGTTCGTAAGCAACGTTGGGACGCTTGCCGCTGTGTGCGCCAGCCATGCTGTCGGCATACTCCAGCGCAAATCGGTGGAAAACCGTGCCGGTTGAAAATGCAGTTTCCAATCCTGCCAGATCCATTCCGCGAGACGGAAAGCCGCCCGATTCATCTTCACCCACGTATTGCAGGTAAAGCGCTGATTGGGTATCGAGCACGGAGAAACTCCAACGCAGGTCGACCGCCCCCAACTGATTACTGGGGTCGTTGATGCCACTGACCTCTTCGGTATCACGGTTATCGTTGCCAATCGTCGCGTTCCAGAAACTGTCCCAGTCCTGCGGGCGCCCATCGCCACCCCACTGGGCAGTTCGGCTGAAACCCAGCTCGAGGCTGGACAACGGTTTGATGGCCAGGCGCGCGCCCAACAGTTTGGCGTTCGGCACGGCACGATCGGACTCCAGCTGGCCAGCAAACATCGTCAACGTCCAGGGACCAATCCAGCTGAGCCAGGGGGTTTCAAAGGCCTGGGAGCCCTGCCGATGCAGACTGACACCCGGCACCGGACGGGCGTTATTGGACAGGATCAGGCTGCTTTGCCAGGACGGCCCCCACCAGCGATCGATCGCACCGGCCGTCACCGCCCAATTGCCCAGTAGACCGGACACATAACTGCCATCGAAACGGTAATCCTTGCCGTCGGTAGCGTCAGGAGCCCAAGTCAGGGCCAGCCGCGCCGCAAGCTGGTCGCCAGTCCAGTCCAGCTGGCCCTGCATTTCGTATTGTTCGCGTTGGTCGGACGCAAAATCCCGGATCACTACAGGATCAGCGGCAGCGCCTGCACGGGCATAAAGGTTGAAGCGGTTTCTGGCCCGATGCAGATAGAACTTCACATAGGCCAGCGACCACTGCTCGGATGCGTTCAACCGCGACTCGCCAGCCAGTTCCAGATCAGTCGCAATGGCGCCCCACGATAGGGGCCAGGTGGTAATGGGCGCACTGATGACGCCGGCATCCGCCAGCACCTGCACGTGATGGCGCAGCTGTTCTTCCCCCGGGTCAACCCAGGGCGCGGCCTGAACAGTGCCTAAAGGCAGGAATAACAGCAGTAACCACCAGAATGGCGTTTGAATCGTTCGATGCATCACTCGGGTCTTAAACGGCTTTAAGGAGTTTTTCTTCAATTTTTATGGCGGTTTTGCGATTGAGAATCGTCAGCATGACCATCGCCCGCTGCTCCCCGTCGGCGCAAAGATAGACCGCTTCGAGACCTTTCAAAGGTCCGTCCTTGATCATCACTTCCTGATCGCGCTGGAACAGGGGAACCGCGCGAAAGCCGTTCTCACGATACTGCAGTTGATCGATAAGATCCTGTTCTGCCCGAGCCCAGCAATCGCCATAGCGCACAAACTGTTGTACACCGCGGGTACTACGCACTTTGACAAAGGACTCGGCAAATGTCTCGGGGGAGTCGAAGCGGACGAACAGGTAACTGGTGAACAGGGGCTCGCGGCTGCCATCTTTGCGGATCAGCCAGGGACAATAGGTGGTGATGCACTGGTTTTGCAGGTGGGTAACGGCCCGCCCTTCCTGCCTTGGCTTGGTTTTAAGAACATACCAGCTCATGACTACTCCTGCCCGATCCCTGTCCGCGCTTGATCAATCCCGTCGTGTTTCAACATCCATCAGCCAGCGGCGTCGCGGCTGGAACAAGATCGGAGTATCGGCGGTAATAGCATCATTCTCAAGCGGTTTTTGCCTTGAGCCAGGGCCAGAAATGCAAACGGGCGGCCTGGGCCGCCCGTCATGGAACCGGTACAGATTGTTTACTGCTTGGCCTGCTGGGAACTCCCATTCTGCTCCGGTTCGGGCGCCTTGGAGAGTTGCGCAATCATGTACTCGATGCCGTTGCGCTTGAAGTCCTCGGCACTGGCACTCTTGAAGCTTTGCAGCACGCTTACGCCATCAGCCGCCACGTCATAGACCTGCCAGCGTTTGAGTTTTTTGTCGAGAAACAGGCGGTAGCTGATCTGATACTTTTTGCCCGACTGTTTTTCGGTGAGCTCGCTGCTCACGGCAGCCCGATCCCCCGCATCGTTGGCACGGGAACCGGTAATGATCAGTTCGTAGTCCTTGCCTGGATCATACTGCGCGACGATGGTGGAGCTGACGCGCTCCTTGAATGCGAGGGTGTAGCGCTTCTGCTGGTCAGGCGTAATCTTGCGCCAGTTCTTGCCCAGGATCTGCTTGGCCATGGTTTCAAAGCTGACGTAAGGCACCAGCAGCTCCTCACCAATCTGGATGAGCTGGGCCTTGTCTTCGATGATCTTGGCTTCATCCTGCTTGACGCGCTGGCTGACTTCGTTGAACAAGTTAGTGATCAACTGGTCGGGCGAGAGCATATCTGCGTTGGCGGCCGCCATTGCAGGCACTGCAACCAATGCCAATAGCGACAGCAGCAGGCTGCGAACGAAGGCGCGAAAGTTTGCATGGAACTGTTTCACCGGTGACTCCTTCTTGTCATACCTGAGCAATATTATAAGGATAAACTCACCTGCGCCGAATGGCCGATTTTGTAAAAAAATCACTCATTTCACGGCAATTCGACCCCTGTTGCGGCTCAGTGTTCCCGCGCCGATGCCTTTCACCCGGGTCAATTCATCGATTGTGTGAAACGGTCCATGCTGGTTGCGGTAATCGACGATGGCCTGTGCTTTCTTGGGACCAATGCCGTCCATCACGCGGGACAGGGTTACGGCATCTGCCTGATTGATGTCCACTGGCAGCAGGATGACGTAGTGTTTGCCTGGCCGGCCGGATTCGGCCCAGGTTGCTGTAACCAGCACGCCCTGCAACACCATCAGTACCGCCAGCAAGATACCCAAGCGCATCTGTTCTTTCCTCCGGGGAAACGGGTTGATTTCCCAGATAGAGACAGATTTAACGCAAAAAGTCCGCCGAATCAGCAGGTGCCGGGCAGGCTGGCCAGTATGCCCTGCAGCGCCTGCTCGGGGAAGCTGGCCTGGGTGATCGGACGCCCGATGACCATATAGTCCACGCCGACCTCCACAGCCTGCGCCGGGGTCATGGTGCGGCGTTGATCGTCGGCAGCGCTATCTGCCGGGCGGATACCCGGCGTGACGAGCTTGAATGTGGACGCCGCCTGCTGCCGCAGTGCGATGGCTTCCTGCGCAGAACAGACGACGCCATGCAGACCACACTGCTCAGCCAGGCGGGCAAGGCGCCGGACCTGATCGAGCGGCTCGATGTCGAGACCGATTTCGGCAAGATCGGAACGTTCCATGCTGGTGAGAACCGTCACGGCGATCAGCAGGGTTCGACCGCCGCCCTGCTCCACCGCCTTGCGCGCGGCTTCCATCATCCGGCTGCCACCACTGGCGTGCACATTGACCATCCACACCCCCAGATCAGCCGCCACCGCACAGGCCTTGGCTACCGTGTTGGGAATGTCGTGAAATTTCAGGTCGAGGAACACGTCAAAGCCACGGTCATGCAGCGCCCGCAGGATGGCCGGCCCTTCCCGGGTGTAGAGTTCCTTGCCGACCTTGACGCGACACTGGGCCGGATCCAGCCGGTCGGCCATTTCCAGTGCCTGTTCCTGATACGGGTAGTCAAGGGCGACGATAATGGGTGAGTTGCAGGTCATGGGTACTCCAGTGGATCTTATTCGCCTTCAATACCATGGATGGGCTTGATGCTGCTCCAGGTTTTGCAGCTGGGGCATTGCCAGTGCAGGGTCTTGCCGTTGAAGCCGCATTTGCCGCAACGGTAGACGGGTTTGTCCTGGATCAGGCGTTGGGTGAAAGCTTGCAGCAGACCGAGGTTTTCCCGCGCCGGGCCTTCGGTGTTGTCCATATGATACTGGATCAGGCGATCCAGACCACGCACGGTTGGCCGCTTTTTCAGGTATTCCGACAGCACGTAGGCGCCAGCCTTGTCACCCTCCAGCTGACGGACCAGTGAGGACAGTTCGATAACGACGGAAATGGCCGGATGCTGCTCCAGACAGGTAAACAGGAACTTGACCAATTCGCCGAGCTGACCCGCCTTTTCATAATTCTGCCGCAGCAGCGGCAGGGTTTCGGGTATGTAGTCGGGGTCCTGCTCGAGCACCCGGCGCAGCGCCTTGATGGCTTCCTTTTCGTTGCCGGCCTTGGATTCCAGTTCCGCCTGCAGCAGGCTGGCACGCACGCTATTGCGGTCGGCGTGCAGGGCATCTTTCAATTCGCGCCGTGCTTCCACCAGATCGCCCACCTGCATGCAATGTTGTGCCTGCTCGCAGTGGTAATGGGCCAGATTGACTGCGACCTGTTTGCCCTTGGCCGCCAGCTTTTCAGCGGTCTGTACGGCGGCTTTCCAGTCGTTCTCGAGCTCGTAGATGGACAGCAGGAATTCCAGCGCCACCACCTGATTCGCACCCGTCTCTTCCGCCAGCTCTTTCAGCAGACGCTCTGACCGATCAAGCAGACCAGCTTTAAGGTAGTCGCGAGCGAGTTCCAGGCGCACGGTGGATTGCTGAAGTTTGCTGATGTTGGGTCGGGCCAGCAGATCCTGGTGAATACGGATGGAGCGATCGACCTCACCGCGACGGCGGTACAGGGTGCCCATGACCAGGTAGGTGTCGAAGGTGTCGCGATTCACGTCGAGGGTCTTGAGCAGGAGTTCCATGGCCTCATCCTGCTTCTCATTGAGCAGCAGGTTAAGGCCCTGGAAATACTCCTTGCCAAGGGGTGTAACGGTGTCGGTGACGACGGGTTTCTTGCGTTCTGACTTGCCGAGTAACCAGCCGATCACCAGCGCGATGAACAGCAGGGTTCCGACCAGCAGATCCGCCATCTCAAGCGGCATCTTTTTCTGACCGCTCCCGGGCTTTGTCGAGTTGTTTGGTCAGGCTGCGGATATCCTTGCGGGAAGCACGCAGCTCCATGTTCTGGATGAAGATAAGCCCGACGCATAACAGAAACGCGACCGCCATGCCGGCAATGAAAAACGACAGCGCAAAGCGCCCAACACTGGTTTCAACTTTTTCGCTGTAAATCAGCAGATCAACAAGGATGTCGTGCTGGTTTTCCACCAGAAAAAAACCGAAAACCAGCGAGACAGCCAGAATCACGCTGACAATCAGCAGTACCTTGATTCTTCCCATGAGGAGCGCTCGCGCAGAGGAACAGAAACGAATGACAAAAACGACATGACGCTAATCATGCCGTTTTTGTCAGGGAATTCAAGGAAAAAGCTTATGCGGGAGAGGACAGGGAGTCTGAATCGGATTCCTCGCCGTTGACCCGATCCCGCAATTCTTTGCCCGGTTTGAAGTGAGGAACGTACTTGCCGGTCAGATCGACAGCCTCGCCGGTTTTGGGATTACGGCCCAACCGGGGAGCGCGATAGTGCAGCGAGAAACTGCCAAAACCACGGATCTCGATGCGCCCACCGGTAGCCAATGCCTGGGACATTTCTTCGAGCATGGTTTTCACCGCCAGCTCGACATCTTTCTGGGAGAGTTGCGATTGCCGCAGGGCAACCCGCTCGATCAATTCTGACTTGGTCAAAACCGAACTCCTCATTTTGCTCTGATCCCCGTTCTCTTCCATTGTTGTAGTACCTCCGCACTACTGATCCCTGAACCGCGCTTGGTTGAATTCCGGTTGGCCGGCCTGACAGCTGGGATGCCGGGCGAATCGGGCTTAACTTGTTGAGAAAACTGTATTTATTAAGATAACTCAAGAATCAAATATAGCAAACTCTGGGGCTCTGCAAGCTCAGGTTTTATACAATTTGGCAATATGACCATTCAGTCACAACCTTCCGGCTGCAATTTGAGCCTTTTTTAGAACTAAAGACTATAAAAATCTGTTTTTCCTAAAGTTTTTAAAGTTTGCTTTAATTACTGGTAGTTGCATCGAAAGAGACCCATTCATGCTGATCATTCCTGCCGACCGGGGCATCGACTGGCGCCGCGCCCCTGTCGTCACCGCTGCCATCGTATTCCTGTGCTGTGTGACTTTCTTTGCCTGGCAGTGGGGGGATGATGCCCGGCTGGCTGACGCTGCCACCGAGTACAAGGAAAAGAAGCTGCTGCCACTGGAGTACCCGATCTATGTCAGCTACCTGACTCAGTCGGGGCAGAAGCAGAAGGCGGAAGCCATTGAAACCCTCTGGGGTGAGGATCAACAGGATCTGGTGGCGTTGCACCTGCTGGCGGACCATGGTTTCACCCGTGATCTGGAAGACACCGATGTGGAGTTCTGGGGCAAGGATGTGTATTTCCACTGGCGTGAATCCCGCACCCGAATCAACACCCAACTGGCTGATATCAGCGCGTTTCATCTGGGCCTGATTCCTGCGGAACACCGCCCCATCACCTTCATCACGTACCAGTTTCTGCACGGCGACACCCTGCACCTGATCGGCAACATGATCGTGCTGGCGATTGTGGCGGTCGGCGTGGAAGCCGCGATCGGATCATTTAACTTTCTGCTGTGTTACCTGCTGTGTGGCGTGGTGGCCGGACTGCTGTACACGGTGATCAACGCCAGCAGTTTTGCGCCGCTGGTGGGGGCGTCCGGTTCCATTTCCGGGGTGCTGGGGATGTATGCCGCTATTTACGGCATGCGGCGTATCCGCTTTTTTTACAGTCTGATTTTCTACTTTGGCTATTTCACCGCGCCGGCGCTGGTGATTCTGCCGGTGTGGATTGTGTGGGAGCTGATTAACGCGATCTGGGGCGAAACATCTGGCATTGCCTATTGGGCCCACGCCGGTGGGCTGCTCGCGGGCGGCCTGGGGATGCTCGCGGCGCGGAATTATCTGCTGCAGGTGGAAGAGTCCTATCTGGATACCCTGCCGGACGACGACGAGCAGTATCGCAAGGCGCTGGATGATTTTCTCAAACAGCTTGCGGCATTCAATTTCGAAGCGGCGCGACGCAAACTGGCGGAGCTGGAGAAACAGTACCCGGATAAACCGGCGGTACTGGAACACCGCTATTATCTGGAAAAGCTGCAGCCGCAATCGGAATCCTTCCATGCGGTTGCGGTGAGCATTCTGCAACGTTCCGCTACCGATCCGGCAACGATTCACATGCTGCACGATGTCTACCGGGATTATGTGAAACTGCAGGGTTTACCCCGCATCAATGACGATCTGCTGCTGAAACTGATGCTGCTGTTCTGCCAGATCGAAGCCTGGGAGACATTGCGCGAGATGATGAAGGAGGTTTCCCAGCGCCAGATCCGGCATCCGATGGCGGTGAAGGTTCTGCGGGTGCTGGCGAAGGGCCTGCAGGGGCTGGGGGAACGGGATGTCAGCGAGCGCTATCTGTCGATCGCCAACAGCATGGAAACCGACCTGCGGGAATCCCCATCACCCGGCTGATTGACCGAAACAATCGGCCATCCGCCACATTTGGTCATATCGCACGCCAGCGTCTTTGGTTAGTCTGACTGACAGGTCAACATAACAACAGCAAAGGAGCCCTGGCATGATCGAGTGGAGTGAACCGCAGCAGATGCTGCGTACCGCCCTGCGTAATTTCATCGAAAAAGAGATCGCCCCGAATCTGGATCAACTTGAACACGGCGATACCCCACCCTACGACGTGCTGCGCAAGATGCTGAAGACGTTTGGCATCGATCAGATGGCACGGCAGCGCTTCGAAAAGCAGATTGCCCGTGAAAAACGCATCGCCGCCGGCGAAACGATTCCCGAGAAGAAGGTGGAAGACGAGGCGATGGCAGAAATGATGCGGGCCGAGGAAACCGCCATGACGCTGCTGCCCACGGTGGAATTGTGTCGCTTCTGCCCCGGCATGGTTACCGCCATGGGAGTGAGCATGGGCCTGACCGCCGGCACCATCATGGCGAAGGGTACCATCGCGCAAAAAGAGCGCTGGGTACCGGAATTGCTGACCATGGAAAAGATCGGCGCCTGGGCAATCACGGAGCCTAATTCCGGATCCGATGCATTTGGTTCAATGAAAGCAACCTGCCGTCGTGATGGCAACGGCGGTTACATTCTGAATGGCAACAAGACCTTCATTACCAACGGGCCGTATGCCGACACCATCGTGTTCATCTGCAAACTGGATGAGCCGGGCGTGGAGCCGAAAAACCGCAAGGTATTGAGCTTCATCCTCGACAAGGGCATGCCCGGCCTGACCCAGAGCAAGCCATTCCGCAAGATGGGCATTCACTCCTCACCCACCGGCGAACTGTTCCTGCAGGATGTGAAAGTGGGGCCGGAACGTCTGCTGGGAGAAACCGAGGAAATTTCCTATCGCAGCGGCGCCAAGGATACCTTCACCCGCGAGCGTTCCGGCGTGGCGGCAATGGCGCTAGGTATCGTGGAACGCTGTCTGCAGCTGTCACTGAAATATGCCAAGGAACGGGTGCAGTTCGGGCATCCGATCGGTGATTTCCAGCTGATCCAGCTGAAGCTGGCAAAAATGGAAGTGGCGCGGGTGAATCTGCAGAATCTGGTGTTCCGCTATATCGAAATGACCGCCAAGGGCAAGTCGCTGAGTCTGGCGGAGGCGTCAGCCATGAAGCTTTATGCCGCACAGGCAGCGGTGGAAGTGGCGATGGAGGCGGTGCAGATTCACGGTGGTAACGGCTACATGGCCGAGTACCAGGTGGAGCAGCTGGCGCGGGATGCGAAAATCCTGCAGATCTACGGCGGTACCGACGAAATCCAGATTACGCACATTGCGCGGGATCTGTTGTCGCGGGATTGAAGACGTTGTTTGAAGGCCGCGGAGCCTCGCAGGTTAGATGGGTACTGGACACGCCGGGAACCCATCCCTGGGGGCTGCTCCGCGGCATCCCTGCCGCAGAGCGTCCATTACCCATCTAACCCGCGAGACTCCGCACCCGATTTGACCTGCATCAGCGCCTGCAAAAACGTCCACACATTATCCGCTATCAGCGGTTGTGCTTCGGTGTTGGGGTGAATGCGATCATCCTGCATGTAATTGCCAACCCCGCCCACATTTTCCAGCAGGAATGGCAACAGCGGAACGTTCTGCTGCTCACTGATATCCACGAACACCTGCTCAAAGCGGTCGCGGTATTTGCGGCCGTAGTTGGGCGGAATCTTGATACCCACCAATGCCGGCTGGGCGCCCTGCTCGCGCACCATCGCTACCATGGCTTCGAGATTTTCCCGCATGGCCTTCAGACTGAGCCCACGCAGACCATCATTGCCGCCCAGCTCGATCAGCACCCACTGGGGTTGCTCCTGCTGCAGTAACGACTGCAGGCGGGCACGTCCACCGGCGGTGGTGTCGCCACTGATACTGGCATTGATGATTTTGACCGGGCGACCTTCCTGCGCCAGGCGCGCATTCAGCAACGCTACCCAGCCCTTGTCCGACGGCACACCGTAACTGGCGCCCAGACTGTCACCCACCAGCAGGATTTTCTGTTCGACAGCCGCCCACAGTGGTGAACTGAATGGCAAAATGAGAATCACAAACGCGAAGGTGCACAATCGTTTCAGCATTGGGTAGGATGCGATTTCCGACAGAGGAGTTTGGTAGTCTATGGGACATTCCCCCACCGCGCAAAGTTCAACGCCCGTCGTACTGCAGGCCCGTGAGGTCTGCAAAACCGTCGTGATGTCCCAGCAGCCGCTGCATATTCTTAAATCCGCCAGCCTGCAGGTCATGAGTGCAGAGTCCCTCGCCATTGTAGGGGCTTCCGGTTCGGGCAAGTCTACCCTGCTGGGGCTGCTGGCGGGGCTCGATGTACCCACCAGTGGTTCGATCCAGTTGCTGGACCACAAGCTGGAACGGCTGACGGAGGATCAGCGGGCCCAGGTGCGGGCACAGCATGTCGGCTTCGTATTTCAGTCGTTCCAATTGCTGCCGAATCTGACGGCGTTGGAAAACGTGATGTTGCCGCTGGAAATCATTAACAGTCACGACGTACGTGAGCGTGCCCGCGCCATGCTGTCGGCAGTGGGACTGGATCAGCGCATGCAGCATTATCCGCGTCAGCTGTCCGGCGGTGAGCAGCAGCGGGTGGCGCTGGCACGGGCGTTCGTGTGTGAACCGGATGTGCTGTTCGCCGATGAACCCACTGGCAACCTGGACACCGACACCGGCGAACGCATTGTCGAGTTACTGTTTGAACTCAATCGCAACCGCAAGACTACGCTGATTCTGGTCACCCATGACCGCAAGCTGGCGGAGCGCTGCGATCGCACTCTGGTCATGTCAGCAGGCGAACTGGCGGCAGCATCATGATTCTGAAAAAACAGGCTTCCATGGTGGCGATGGCGCTGCGCATGCTTAAGCGCGACTGGCGTTCAGGCCACATGACAGTATTGCTCATCGCGCTGCTGGTCGCTGTCACCACCCATACCACGATCGGCTTTCTGACCACCCGCATTCATGATGGCATGGAGGCCCAGGCCGCCACGTTAATGGGTGGTGATCTGGTGGTACGTTCGCCGCGCCCGACCCCGGATAACTGGCGCGAAACCGCGGATGCCATGTCGATCCGTCACGCCCAAACCCTGGAATTTTCCAGTGTGGTGTTTGCCGGTGACAATACGCTGCTCACCGCCATCAAGGCCGTTACCAGCAGCTATCCCCTGCTGGCGCCGCTGAAAATCGCCGATGATGCCTTTGCCGCGGATTACAGTGTCGATCACGGCCCGGCACCCGGACAGGTCTGGGTAGAAAAACGCGTGCTGTCGGATCTGGGCATCAACGTCGGCGACAGTATCGACATCGGCGATGCCACCTTTATGGTGGAAAAAGTCCTCACCTTCGAACCGGATCGCTCCGGCAATTTCTACAGTCTGGTGCCACGGGTCTTGATGCACTGGAATGACGTGGCTGCCACCCAGGTGATTCAGCCAGGCAGCCGGCTCGATTACTTTGCGCAGTTTGCCGGTGACGCCGAGGTGATTCGCACGCTGCGGGAAGTGATCAGCAACAAACTGGAAGCAGATCACCGCATTCAGACCGTGGATGCCCAGCAACGTACCGTCAGTAGCGCCCTGCGCCGCGCGGAAGGCTATCTGCGACTGGCGAGCCTGATGGCCATTCTGCTGGCGGCGGTGGCGATCGGCATGGGCGCCCACTATTTCAGCCGGCAGCATTTCGATACCGCAGCACTGTTGCGTTGCTTCGGTTTGTCGGCGCTGCAGATTCTGCAACTGTTCGTCATTCAGCTGGTCGTGCTGGCAGTACTGGCCGGCCTGATCGGTGGCAGCCTGGGCTGGTTGTTCCATTTCATCACCATTGCCATGCTGGCGGATCTGTTGCCTGCCAACATGCCGCTGCCATCGCTCAAACCGATGGTGACGGGAATTTTTCTGGCGGTGGTGCTGTTGCTCGGTTTTGCGCTGCCCGCACTGGCGCAGTTGCAGCGCACGTCACCCTTGCGGGTACTGCGCCGTGACCTGACCCCGCTGCCATTGTCGCGCCAGCTGAGCTATGCCCTCACCCTTGGTCTGGTAGCGCTGCTGATGGCGTGGTACGTGAGGGACATCAATCTCATCATCGCCGTGGTCGGCGGCGTGATCGGCGCCGGCCTGCTCACCTTTGTACTGGGCGCCCTGTTCATGCGCCTGCTGGCGCTGCTCGGCAAAGGCGCGCCGGTGTCGGTGCAGGCCGGTCTGCGCAATGTAATCCGCCGCAGTGCCAGCACCCGCATCCAGCTGCTCGGTTTTGGCCTGACCGGCATGGCGATGCTGATGGTGATTCTGGTACGTACCGAACTGATTACCACCTGGCAGAGCCAGCTGCCGGAGGAAGCCCCCAACCACTTCGCCATGAACATTCTGCCGGACGACGCCGACCGCTTTGGTGAATTCCTGGAGCAGCAACAGGTCGTCAGCCAACCGGTCTATCCGATGATTCGCGGCCGCCTGACCCACATCAACCGGGAACCGGCGCTGCAGGCCGTTACCAAGGAATCGCCCGATCAGGACGCCCCGGAGGCGCTCACCCGCGAACTGAATCTGACCTACGCAGCGGATCTGCCCAGCGACAACCGGATCGTGCAAGGCCAGTGGTGGACCGATCTTCCTGCCCATGACGAACGTCAGGTGTCCATCGAAGAACGGCTGGCGGAACGCCTGAACGTAAAACTGGGGGATGAACTGTTCTTCTTCGTCGCCAACCAGACGTTTACCGCCCGCGTGACCAGCATTCGCAGCGTGCGCTGGGAAAGCTTCCAGCCCAACTTTTACATGGTGTTCCGCCCCGGCGATCTGGATGGCTTGCCCACCACGTTCCTCACCAGTTTCCATCTGACAGCCGACCAGAAACCCCTGCTGAAAAACCTGTCGCAGGCGTTCCCCTCGGTCAGCGTTCTGGAAGTGGATGCAATCCTCGCCCGGGTAAAGGTGATTCTGGCGCAGGTGAGTGCGGCAGTGGAGTTCATTCTGCTGTTCGTACTGGCAGCGGGCCTGACCATCACCGTTGCCACCCTGATCACCACCATGCCGGAACGTTATCGTGAAGGCGCGCTGATGCGGACGCTGGGATCTACGTCGCGCCAGCTGCGTATCCAGCAATGGACGGAGTTCTTTGCCATTGGCCTGCTGGCCGGACTGGTGGCAAGCGCCGGTGCCGAGCTGGCCCGCTTTGGCCTCTACTGGAAGATTTTTGATCTTCCCTATACGCCCGCACTCTGGATCTGGATAATAGTGCCGCCCCTGATGGGCCTGCTGATCGGTATCGCAGGCCACTGGAGCAGCCGCAAGATCCTGGGCCAAAGCCCGCTCATCGTGTTACGGGACTCCTGAAATATGTCACTCATTCGCCTGCGCGACCTTCACCTGGCCTTTGGTGGCCCGGAACTGCTGTCCGGTGCCTCCCTCACCCTCGACAAGGGCGAGCGCGTCTGTCTGGTGGGCCGTAACGGCACCGGCAAATCCACGTTGCTCAAGGTCATCAGCGGCCAGATCAAGCCCGACGACGGTATCGTGGAAATGGCGCCGGGCACCAAGGTCGCCTGGCTGGAACAGGAAGTGCCCCAGGATGCCCGCGGCAGCGTGTTCGATGTGGTGGCATCGGGCCTGGGTGATGTGGGCAGCCTGCTCAAGGAATACCATCATCTGCTGGAAGCAGTGTCCCACGGCGATGACAAGGCCTTCGCCCAGATGGAACAGGTGCAAAAGCAGCTGGAAGCCCAGGACGGCTGGCAGCTGCAGCAACGGGTGGACACCGTCCTGTCCAAGCTCGACCTGAATGGCGATGCCGAATTCCTGGCCCAGTCCGGCGGGGTGAAACGCCGCGTCCTGCTGGCACGCGCCCTGGTGCAGGAACCCGATATCCTGCTGCTGGACGAACCGACCAACCACCTGGACATCGAATCCATCGGCTGGCTGGAAGAATTCCTGCTGCAATACCGCAACGCAGTGCTGTTCATCACCCACGATCGCGCGTTTCTGAAAAAGCTGGCCACCCGCATCGTCGATCTGGATCGCGGCAAGCTCACCGACTGGCCCGGCGACTACGAGAATTACCTGCGCCGCAAGGAAGAAGTCCTCCACGCCGAAGCGCTGGAATGGGAACGCTTTGACAAGAAGCTGTCCCAGGAAGAAGTCTGGATTCGCCAGGGCATCAAGGCGCGCCGTACCCGCAACGAAGGCCGGGTGCGCGCACTTGAAGCCATGCGCAAGGAGCGGGCACAGCGCCGTGAGCGTCAGGGCAACGTCAAGGCCACGATCCAGCAGGCAGAGTCCAGCGGCCAGAAGGTCATCGAGGCCGAACACATCAACGTGTCCTTTAATGGCCGGCCCATCGTAAAGGACTTTTCCACCGTCATCCTGCGGGGCGATCGTATCGGTATCATCGGCCCCAACGGCGTCGGCAAGTCCACCCTGATCCAGACCCTGCTGGGCCAGCGCCAGCCGGACAGTGGCAAGGTCACCGTGGGCACCAACGTCCAGGTCGCGTACTTCGACCAGTTGCGCGCCCAGCTTGACGAAAATATGAACGTCCGGGACAACGTCAGCGGCGGCCGGGACACCGTGACCATCAACGGCCAGCAGAAACACATCATGGGCTACCTGCAGGACTTCCTGTTCAGCCCGGAACGCGCCCACACCCCCATCCGCTCCCTGTCCGGTGGTGAACGTAACCGGCTGCTGCTGGCCAAGCTGTTCACCAAACCGTCCAATCTGCTGGTGCTGGACGAACCCACCAACGACCTGGATATCGAAACCCTTGAATTGCTGGAAGAACTGGTCAGCAACTACCAGGGCACCATCCTGCTGGTCAGTCACGATCGACAGTTCCTCAACAACATTGTGACCAGCACCTTCGCGTTTGAAGGCGATGGCGTGATCAACGAATACGTCGGTGGCTACGACGACTGGCTGCGTCAGCGCAAGCCGTTGACCAACAAAGCTCCGCTGAAAGAAACCAGCAGCACCAAGCCAGAACCCAAACCGGAAGCCAAACCCGCACCGGCCAAAAAGAAGCTCAGCTACAAGGAACAGCGGGAGCTGGAAACCCTGCCGCAAACCATTGAAAAACTTGAAAAGGAACTGGCGAACCTGCACCAGCAGCTGGCCGATCCTACCCTTTACCAGCAGGGCGCCGACAAGCTTCAGGCGCTGCAGAAACAGGTCGCCGACGCCGAATTGGCGCTGGAAGTTGCCTTTGAACGCTGGGCGGAACTGGACGCACGCTAGGTGCACCAAATCGTAGCATTTGCCACGTCTTAAGCTATGCTGAATGGGATAGCACTACCGTACCCGTTGTTGGAAGCGTCGCGTGAACAAGCATCTCTGGATCAGTGTGCCGACAGTTGCCATTGGCTTGGCCATCATCCTGTTTGTACAGATTCAGGCGATTAAAATCGCGACCAGCCTTCTGCTGGTGCTGTTTGTTGCGCTGTATCGCCCGGACCGACGTCTTCAACCCGATTTGTCGCCACCCACCCTTCCCCTCAAACATCAGCCGCCGCTGCAGAAAGCCCTGCAGGACAGCGCCGCCTTCCATGAAAGTATCGTCAGTAATCTGCACCAGCTGGACGAGACACTACGCAGCAGTGGTCATCAGCTTGCCGACAGTTTTTCAGGCATGGCAAGCAAATCCAACCAGACCAACGAACTCATCAATACCGTACTGACCCTGGTTGCCGGACGGGGATCAACGGCAAACCTGCAGGGCGGCGAGCCCGTTAACATCGAGCTGTTCGCCAACGAAGTCAGCAACATCCTCAGTCAATACGTGGGGCTGCTGGTGGATGTGAGCGATAAAAGCGTGCAGGCAGTCCATCATATCTACGACATGGTGAACGAGCTGGAGCACATGTTTTCGCTGCTTGAGGACATCCGCACCATTGCAGATCAGACCAACCTGCTGGCACTCAATGCTGCCATCGAAGCGGCTCGCGCCGGTGAAAGTGGCCGCGGCTTCGCTGTAGTCGCTGACGAGGTGCGCAAGCTGTCGAAGAACACCGAACAACTGAGCGTACAGATCCGCGACCGGGCCCACCACACCAAGACCACCGTCACTGAAGTCCGCCACATCGTCGGTGACATCGCCTCCCTGGATCTGAACGACGCTATCAACGCCAAAGGTCACATCGACGAAATGCTGACCAAACTAGGCACCATCAATCATGATATCTCGACAGCCATGGCTAGACTGAACACACTCAATACCGCAACCAACGAGGATGTCGGCAAAGCCATTCGTGCACTACAATTCGAAGACATGACGACGCAAATGATTTCTTCCATCTTGGCCAATCTGGGCCGTGCAGCGGATATCCACGCAGCATTGGGCAGAGTCACCGAGTCGTCCTGCATCACTGAAAACGATATGGCTGTAGTGGACGAACTGAACAGCGTCCTGGCAGCATCAAACATGCCAGCCTCCCCCACGGCACACCAGACCAGCCAGGGCGGCGAAATAGATCTGTTTTAACCCAGGAGATCCACCATGCCGGTAGAAAGCGCTCTTTCCAGTGACGGAAAAAATCTCACCATCAGCATCAGCGGCCGGTTCGATTTCGAAATCGTGCAGGAATTCCGCAACTCCTATGCCGAGCACAAAAACCTGAATTACATCATCGACATGCGCGCCACAGAGCATATGGACAGCTCCGCCCTGGGTATGCTGCTCAACATGCGCAAAACCCTGGGCGACAACGCCAAAATCGCCATTATCAACTGCCGTCCGCAGATCAAGAAAATCCTGACGATTTCCCGTTTCGACAAGAAATTCAATCTGGAATGAGCAGGCGCAGGTAGCAAGCCATGCACATTCTCGTGGTGGACGACACCGAGGCCAACCGCAAGCTGCTCGCCTGGATACTCGAGGACGAGGGCCATAGCGTCAGCGAAGCCAAAGACGGTCGGCAGGCTGTAGACCTGTTCATGTCTGCAGAATATGACCTGGTGCTGATGGACGTCATGATGCCGGTCATGGATGGTCTGGAAGCCACCAAAGCCATTCGGGAATATCTTGGCGACAAACATGTCCCCATCATTTTTCTGACTGCCCTTTCTGATGACGCATCACTGGCAAAGTGTCTGGCCATTGGTGGCGATGACTTTCTGTCAAAACCGATCAACGAAAAAATCCTGCAAGCCAAAATCAAGGCGCACAGCCGGATCAAGGAACTCAACGTCCAGCTGAACCGACAAAACCAGGAACTCAAGCGCCTGCATCTGCTGACCGTGCGGGAACATGAGATTGCCAAAGCCGTCTTCGATAATGCCCTTGCCAGCAGCCAGCTGGATTGCGGCAATATTCGCCAGTACATTTCGCCCGCCGCCACGTTCAATGGCGATCTGCTGCTGGTATCCGTCAGCCCTTCCGGCGGGCTCTATGCCCTTCTCGCCGACTTCACCGGCCACGGGCTGCCTGCCGCGATTGGTGCAATACCGCTGTCGCAGACCTTTTTCGATGCTGCCCAGCAAGGCGCGTCCGTCAGCAGCATCGCCCGCGCGCTTAACCGGGTGCTGAGCCGGTTTCTGCCCAACGACATGTTCGCGGCTGCCGCCATTGCCGAACTCAATGCAGACGGCAATCGGCTGTCACTGTGGATGGGTGGCATGCCTGACGCACTACTTACGCATCCGGATGGAACGCTGCGGGAAAAAATCATTTCTACCCACATGCCACTGGGCATTCTGACCGACGACGAATTCGAGCGCGATCCACACATCTTCGAAGTCAGACCCGGTGAACGTCTCTACCTGTATACGGACGGCATCCCCGAGGCGCTGAATCCGCATGGCGAACTGTACGGCGACGAAAGGCTGACGAGCCATTTCAACCCACTCAATACTGATCCGTTCACCAGCCTGATCGACGACGTCAGCCAGTACCGGGGCGCCGGCGGTCAGATCGACGATATCACCCTGCTGGAACTGACCTGCCGTCCAGTGGACATTTCCCACGAGGAAAACGCCGAGGTCGCGCCGAATTGCCACCTGCATCCCTGGCGCATAGACATGCAACTGGATGCCAGCAATCTGCGCAATGGCTCACCCGTTAGCCAGCTGATCGACATGCTGGGTACGTCCCCGGCACTGGAACGTCACAAGGATTATCTGCACACCATCATCACGGAATTGTTTTCCAACGCACTCGAACATGGCGTGCTCGAACTGAGCTCGGATCTCAAGAAAACGGAAGACGGTTATCTGGAATACTACGAGCAGCGAGAGCAGCGCCTGCAAACCCTGGAGCAAGGTTACGTCAACATCCGGCTTGGCCTTGAATGCGAGGGAAATAAAGGCCGTTTGTCGATCAACATAGAAGACAGCGGCAAAGGCTTTGACATTGAACAGCGCCAGCCCAGCGAGGACGACGACGCCTTCGGCCGCGGGATTCCACTGCTGGAAACCCTGTGCACCAGCATCACCTACAGCAATGGCGGCACGAACGTCAGCGTGGAATACCTGATCGATTAACCAGGCCTGTTATTGATGGCTGGCCAGTAATTCCTGACGGTAGGCCGACGGTGTTTTTCCCGTCCACTTCTTGAAGGCACGATGAAATGAACTCGCTTCGGAAAATCCCATCAGCAACGCAATTTCATCAATCGTCAATTCCGGTTTTGACAGATAGAAAATCGACGCATCCTTGCGGATGGAATCCTTGATTTCCTGGTAACTGGTATTTTCATCTTTCAGGCGCCGGCGCAAGGTCTGCGGCGTCATCGCCAGCTTGTCGCACACCACCGAAAAATCCGGGAAATTGTTGCCAAATTCCTTGCTGATGATGCTGCGGATCTGCGCATTCAGACTCGCATTCTGGATGTCACCATCCATCAATTCTTCCAGCGAGGAACGCAGAAATTTGCTCAGTGACAGAGCGTTCTGCACCAGCGGCATATTCATATAACGGCTGTCGAGAATGATCTCGCAATGGGGCTGCTTGTAATGCACCTGGCAGGGAAACTGACTGGCGTATTCACCTTCATCCAGCGACGGAAAATCCAGATTGATGCGCTTGGGAACAATCTGCTGCCCGATCAGCCAGCTGAGGAAACGCACCGACAGAAACACAACGGCTTCCAGCACATACGGCCGGAACGCCACATCCCGCAGCGAAATGAAGCGGATAGCAGCTTCATCCTGGGTCTGCATCAGGCGACCCACAATCGCCACATCAAAGAGCTCGTAAAACTTGATACCGCGCCGGATCGCTTTTTCCAGGGTCGCGCAATTGATGACAGCATGCGCCATCATGCTGAAAGTGCCCGGCTTGGACACACGGCCCTGGCCGAACCCCATGAACTCGTCTTCCGTCTGACGCATCACTGCCAGCATCAACTGGATCAGCTGCCGCTTGTTGATACGCCCATCAGCACTGCGCAAAACCGCCGCATCAATGCCACATTCGTCCAGCAAATCTTCGCTGCTGACACCAGTGCGTTTGGCGGCTTCCAGCAACAACAGAACCTGCTTGATCGGAATATTATTTCCAGTCACACACAGCGCCTTTTATTATTGATTTCAACACGTTACACAAACTCGACAGCGCCGGCCAATAGGGTTAGCATCGGAATCGGCAGACCGGAGGATAACGAAAGACAAGGCGTATAACTCTACTGACTTCCCCCGGCAACTTCCAGCCTTGCTGACCTTTTAGGTCATTAAAAATGGGCGATTACGTCATTGTTGCTCCCGGTCACGCCACTAATAATGAGTACCAATCAGTCACACCCAGTCCGCGTGTGAAGACACGGACACCATCAGTACGGAGCCACAGCATGAGTTTCGACAACCGCGCCATATTCGAAGAAGAACACAAAGTCTTTCGCGACAACTTCCGCAAATTCTGCGAAGAAGAAGTGGCCCCCAACACCGAAAAATGGATCGAGCAAGGCATTGTTGATCGTGAAATCTGGAAACTGGCCGGCGACAACGGCTTCCTGGCCCCCTTCGTTGAAGAAGAATTCGGCGGCCTCGGCCTGAAAGATTTCCGCTATTCCCAGATCA
The DNA here is from genome assembly GCA_041395845.1 of Gammaproteobacteria bacterium. Taxonomy (GTDB): domain Bacteria; phylum Pseudomonadota; class Gammaproteobacteria; order Pseudomonadales; family Ketobacteraceae; genus Ch67. The sequence goes on along the minus strand of JAWKZS010000021.1, from coordinate 46,327 downwards.
TGATCGAAGAGCTTTCCCGTATCGGCGAAAGCGGCTTTGCACTGAGCCTGCATAACGACGTGATCGCCCCGTACATCAACGCCTATGCCAATGACGAACAGAAGCGTCGCTGGCTGCCGGGCGTTTGCAGCGGCGACACCATTCTGGCTATCGCCATGACCGAACCGGACACCGGTTCTGACCTGCAGGCTATCAAGTCCCGCCTGGAAGACAAAGGCGACCACTACATTCTGAACGGCGCCAAGACCTACATCTCCAACGGTATCCTGGCGGATCTGGTGATCGTTGCTGCCAAGGCCGAACAGGGTGTGACCCTGGTCGTCGTTGAGCGCGGCATGGAAGGCTTCAAGCGCGGCCGCAAACTGAAGAAGATGGGTATGCCCTCACAGGATACCGCTGAACTGTTCTTCGAAAACGTGATCGTGCCGAAGACCAACGTGCTGGGTCAGCCGGGCATGGGCTTCATCTACCTGATGCAGAAACTGGCCGAAGAGCGTCTGGTCTGCGCCATCGGTGCCGTTGCCGGCGCCTGGTTCGCCTACGAAGAAACACTCAAGTACGTGAAAGAGCGTAACGCGTTCGGCAAGCCCATCGGCAAGTTCCAGAACACCCGCTTCGGCATGGCAGAAATCAAAACCGAAGTCACCATCGGTCAGGCTTTCGTTGACAGCCTGGTGCAGAAGCAGCTGCAGGGCAAACTGACACCGGAAGAAGCCGCCATGGCGAAATGGTGGTGCACCGAGAAACTGAACCGCGTGGTAGAGCGTTGCGTACAGTTCCACGGTGGCGCCGGCTACATGATGGAATACCCGATCGCGCGCGCCTACGTTGACGCCAGAATTACCACCATCTTTGCGGGCACCAATGAAATCATGAAAGAGATCATTGGCCGCGGGCTGGGGCTATAGAGGGGACTGTGAAAACAGTCGAAAACGGGAAATAGGCGGTAACTGTACCGCCTTTTCTTTATCCGGCACTGATGCCCAGGCAACAGCGCCGCAACGTCATCCTCCGACACCAACAATCAGAACAACCAGGAGACCTTCATGACTCAAATCCGCTTTGATGATCGCGTGGTAATCGTCACCGGCGCCGGCAACGGACTGGGCAAGAGCCATGCACTGGAATTCGCCCGCCGCGGCGCCAAGGTCGTGGTCAACGATCTGGGTGGCAGCGCTTTCGGCGAAGGCGCCAGCAAAGCCGCCGCTGATCTGGTGGTGGACGAAATCGTTGCTGCCGGTGGCGAAGCCGTTGCCAACTACGATTCCGTTACCGATGGCGACAAGATCGTCCAGACCGCGATGGACAATTTCGGCCGCATCGACGTCGTCATCAACAATGCCGGCATCCTGCGCGACAAAAGCTTCCACAAGATGACCGAAGACGACTGGGATCTGGTTTATCAGGTTCACGTCAAAGGCGCGTTCAAGGTATCACACGCCGCCTGGCCCTACATGAAGGAAGCGGGCTATGGTCGCCTGATTTTCACCGCATCCGCGGCCGGCATTTACGGCAACTTCGGCCAGGCCAACTACAGCATGGCGAAACTGGGCCTGCACGGGCTCTGCCAGACGCTCGCGCTGGAAGGCAAGAAATCCAACATTCTCGCCAACACCATCGCGCCGATTGCCGGTTCCCGCCTGACGGAAACCATTCTGCCACCCGCGCTGATCGAACAGCTGAAGCCGGAATATGTGACGCCACTGGTCGTGAAGCTCTGTGATGAGAACAACGCATTCACCGGCGGCCTGTACGAAGTCGGTGCCGGCTGGATCGGCGCACTGCGCTGGGAACGTACCAAAGGTGTGGGTTTCAAACTGGCGGACGGCTTTACCGCCGAAGACGTGGCAGAACAGTGGGATCAGATTACCGACTTCACCCGGGTCGATCACCCTGCCAACGGTCAGGAAGCGATGATGGCCATCATGCAGAACCTGGCCAATCGCTGAAAAACCTCTCGGTGGATGGGCCTTCCATCCACCGGACTCACTTGTCAGAAGCTATCAGAAGAAGTTGCGCAGAAAGCCCAGCGGATGGTGACTGATCGCCACCGATGCCATAAACAGGAAGCTGGCAAGCGCCGCAAAAAACGCAACCGTGCGAATCGCCTTGGTCTTGCCCCGCTTCAGCGCCACCATTCCCAGCCCGATATAGGCCACCAGCATCACCACCTTCACCGTCAACCAGCTTTCCACAAACGGATACTGATTCAGGATCACGCACAGCGCGATGGCGCACACCAGCAGCAAGGTATCCACCACGTGGGGCACGATTTTCACCCACTTCTTTTGCAACATATCAGAATCCATTAACATCCAGGCTCCACGCACCAGAAAAAACAGGCCGCTGATGGCCGCAAACAGCATGTGCGAATGTTTGAACGCCATGTACATAACAAGACTCCTAACTGTTTTTATGTGATTCCGAATGGCTGCATACGATAAGTTGATTGGCCCAGATGGGCAACCACGCTTTGGACGATTTTCTCAGCCGGTCGCCACGGTCAATTACCGCGACTTTGCCTACACCGACCCGCTCGACCGCGAGGCCAGCGCCCTCGCCCGCCATTTCGGCCTCAAACAGTTCCATTTTCTGGGACTGGTGAGCGAGCGTTATATCCTCGGCTGCGCCATCGTCAGCCTCAAATACATCAGCAATGCGTTCGTTTACCTGTTCGACCGCAGCAGCGGTGAAATCCGCGAGAAAAGCCTGATTCAGCCGCTGAGCCTGCATTGCAACATGAGCAATGAACCGGACAGCGGTATGCATCGCTTCCGCAAGGGCGACACCAGTTTCAATATCTATAGCCACCCGGGCCGGCGCCAGGTGGAAGTGTTCTCGGGCGAGGATATCCACATTGACGTGGTGCTGAACGAACCTGCGGGCTTCCAGCCCATCGCCGTCTGCACCCGCACCGGTTTCAACGGCTGGACCTACACCCAGAAAGCCAATGCGCTGGATGCCAGCGGCCGGATTCGCTGGGGCAACGTGGATATCGAGGTTTCCAGCCCTTCCTTCTTTGGCAGTTCCGACTGGAGTTGCGGCTACATGCGCCGCCAGACTGCCTGGAACTGGGCCAGCCTGTCTGGCCAGCTAGCGGATGGCCGCCGTCTGGGCGCCAATCTGGCCAACGGCGTCAACGAAACCGGCTTTACCGAAAACGGTTTCTGGATCGACAACGAACTGCATCCGCTGGGGCCGGTGCATTTCCAGTTCAACAAGAAAAACCGCCAGTCCCCGTGGCATATTCAGGATGCCAACGGCCAGCTGGATCTGCATTTTTCACCAGAAGGCCAGCGCTGCGAAAAACTCAATGCACTGATTCTCGCCTCCAACTTCACCCAGCTGGCGGGCCGTTTCACTGGTTCGTTCACCACGGCGCAGGGTGAGCGCATCGATCTGCAGGACATCTCTGGCTTCTGCGAAGATCACTACGCCAAGTGGTAATGCGCCACACCAGAATGCGGGCATAAAAAAACCGCGCCGTGTTGCCAGGGCGCGGTTTTCTTTCGACTTTACGCAATTACTTGACGGTGTAGATAACCTTTACACCTTCGGTAACAGCGGCAGAATCGATGTAGCCGATGGTTTCTTCATCTTCCAGCACCGCGTCTACCACTTCAGCGTCGCTGCCCACCTGACGCGGGGGAGCCCCTTTGCCGGTGAAGATCAGACGCGACCAGTAGGCGTTCAGCTGGGAAGGATTCTTCTGCACAACCTTGTCATAAAACACGGCGCGAGAAGCAGAGCCTTCCGCCTGGTCCACCGCTACCAGCGAATTACCGCCGATATCGTTGCGTTTACCCAGGAAGATCTGTGCCACATCATCGGGAGCCGCACTGGCCACCGGAGACGCGGAGTTGACGATAACCACCACTTCAGCCGATGCAACCGAAGCTGCAATCGCGAAGCCGGCAGCGCCCAGCAAGCGTACGATTTTTCTTGTAAGTTTCATTATCGTCTCCTCCCTTAGAACACAGCGTCAATAGAGAAGGAGTAAATGGCAGTGTGGTTATCCACTGAGCCAGGCTCACCCGTGAAGCGGCCGCTGCCGTCGATGCTCTGGCTGACGAACCCACTGTACTGAGTTGCAACAGAACTCAACGGAGTAGCGCTTAGCTGCTGGTAATTTCCTGAGCCAAAGCCTTCGAAGTGAGTAACCTGAGCCTTGGCCTTGACGCGAGAGCTCACGTCATAGGTCAAACCAATAGAGTAAGACTGCTGTTCTTGAATCTGCTGTTCAAGCGTATTGTGCAGCGTTTCCGAATAACCCGACGCGGCCCCCAACAGGGTGTCTCGCAACGACATTTGCGCCAGCAAAGAGCCGGAGCAACCCGTCACTTGAGTACAAGCTTGGCTGGAGACAACAATTGCTCCTGGAGTACCTGGCGCGACTATTCCCAACGTAGCCAAAGTTGGGTTTATAACAGCGCCGTTCAACCCGATAGCCTGCGCATACGCCGCAGCACCAAGCGCGTCAGCATATTCCTGCGTTTGACGAATCTGCTTGTCATTTTTCGAGTCAGTCTGGAACTTCGCATAAGACACATACGGCATCCACTTGCCGAAGCGATAACCCACGGTCAAATAACCCGCATCGCCCACCGGCTGCACAGTGTCATCCACGTTCAGGTTGGACAGTTCACCCATAACCAACAGATTACCGTCGTCATACATGAAGCCGGCACTGTAGTAGTTAGAGCTGATATTGTCGGTTTTGCCCAACCAGCTTGCGCCCGCAGGCACACCAAGTTGGGGCCCAAGCGTTTCGATACCAGTATTCAATGCATCGATCAACTGCCCGCCCGCACCACCCTGATCCGGATCGGCATTCAGGTTGGACGAGGCATAACCCATACGGAACGTCCACGAACCAGTGGTCGCGGTCAGGTTGGTACCCCAGGACTGGTTCTGGGTGAATTCAGCTTCCAGCTGCTCGCTGTAGCCGCCACCCGCACCAGCGTAGGTTTGCCATGCAAAGTTGAAATCACCAATGGCGAAGTCATAAATGGCAGACACACCGTCAGTGGCTGAAATGGGGATGTTATACATTTCGATCGGTGGCAATACCCATGGCAGGGCATAGCCCACGTCGAGGTATTCAGACAGCAGATAGTACGGAATACGCTGGCGACCGAAATTGAAACGCAGATCGTCGGTGGCATCGTAGGTCAGGTAGGCCCATTCGGCTTCGACCTGATAATCCTTGATACCCTTGCTCACCAACTGCGCGGTGGCACTGATCTTGTCAGATACCTGGAAGGTCATCTGGATACCGAGTTTGTTGATGGCCTTGGTGGTGTAGTCATCACCGATGCCATAGATCGAATCAACAACCGGATCTCCGTCGTTGGTTGCTACACCAGCGGACAAGAACCCATTGATCTTCAGCCGTTCGTTCATGTCGGCGATACGGCCGCGGTTTTCTTTAACCGCCGAACGCGTACCCCTCAACTGGTTTTCCAGCCGGAGAATCTTTTTTTCCTGATCCTGAAGCCGTTTTTCCAGATCCGCTGTGGTTGCAGCGAGAATAGGTGCACTGGAAAAACAGAGCGCTAAAGGGAACAGGGCTAAGGCATGCTTCTTCTTAACCATTGATGTTTCCTTTTTCTTCTATGGAAATCCCCACCATTACCGAAAAGCGGGCAGCGGGTAATGGCACCGATAGACCTCTGCTGTCTATGGCACAAGTCTAGGTCAAATTAGTGCAACATCAAAAAGTTTTGCTTAAAAGTGGAAGGCAAGCGACTGATTTGGTTGCGAAACAGGCGAATTCGGACAATTTGCGATCAAATCATCCCGAAACACCGCTGCAGATGATGACAATACGGAAATTCAGGCTATTATCAAAAATTGGTCAAAAAAAAGCCCGCTTGGGAGGCGGGCTAAGGGAATGCCCGATGAGGTCCGGACGAGAAAGTACGCTTACTAAACAAACTTTCGTGGTCGGCACGATGAATTCGAAACGTTCGAAACAGGTTTGCCACTACAAGTTATGACGTAGATTATTGGTTTTTTTTAGAATAAACATACTAAAAGACTGTAAGAAAATTCAGTACAGTCAACGCTTTAGCGCCGGATGTTTACCCGCTGGCCCGTTTGTATCCAAAAAGCGTGACCAGCGGTTCCCGCCGCTACATTCCATAACAAACCGCCACAATTGCTTGCGATTTGCTACAGGCAATTAGCCGCTTTACAGAACCCGCGTATGCGCCTGCCGCCCCAGATCCACGACGCCGATGTCCCCCTTCCCGCTCACCGCCAGTTCCAGCACCGAGGTGTTGTCCGGCTGGTAGCAGACCAGGGCATCGTTCGCCGTCGCTGCGCCCACCACAACATTCATGACCATAAAATGCGTGAAAACGATCGCGCCATCCGGCAAAGCTACCAGCGCATCCAGGATTGTCGTGCGCCAGTCATGCAAGGATGCATCGGCATCTGACCAGCGGCTGTCACGCAACGCGAGCAACCACTGCAGTCGCTGTTCGACGGGATAATCTGCAGGCGCAGGAATTTCCGCAAAGGCAGGCATGATCACTGGTACCTGCTGCCAGCGATCTGCCAGCGGCTGTGCCGTCTCGCGGGCACGCAGGAGGGGACTGGTGAACAGCGGTCTGATCGGGCCGGGGGCAAAATGGTCGCAGACAGCCTGGGCCTGCTCCCTGCCGAGCGAGCTCAGACCGGGATCAGGATTCTGATTCCAGGCAGCGGAGGCCTGGCCATGACGGACAAGAAAAATGGTGCGGGACATCAGTCGTTATTCCAACCGGCAAATAATGATTGGAACACGATTGGCACCCCGCACCCAAGCGTCAGTATTGCCAGTTGAAACCGAGCTCGAACAGGTAAGCCGTTCCTTCGGTTTTGATATCCATACCGGCGTAGGGATTGTAAAGAATGTTGGTGTACAGATCCTTGCTGTTGGCATTGGTGCTACTGCCGGCAGGGATGTCGGCTTTAACGTTGTAGAAGCCAAGTGCCACGTCCAGGAACATATCTTTCTGAAACTGGAAGCCGGCGCCAACCGAGTAGATATCGCCGTCGCCGATGGGCAGCAACACGTCCTGCTTGTCATCCGGAATCGACGAGGTGCGCGGCTCCCAGCCAAAACGCAACGCCACCCGGTCATTCAGCTGATGCTCGACGCCAAGGGCAAAGTTCCACACGCTCTCATAATGACGGGGAATGATCAGCAAATCCGGCTTGGCATATTCCGGCGCCAGCAGTGCAGCGACGGCACCGAATTCCTGCGGCTTATCGTATTCGATGTTCAGGCCCTGCCAGACTTTCCAGTCGGTCCATTTGGCGTCGACATTGATTTTCCAGTCGGGGAATACGCGCAGGCTGATGCCGGTGGCAAAGTGAGCAGGCGTTTTCAGATTCACATCAGCATCACCCGTCTGTTCAGAGAGACCCATGGGCAACCCCAGCAGGCGGGCCACCGGGCCAAGCACCGGGTCGTTGTAAATGGCGCCGAAGGTGCTGGTCCAGTCCTCGGAATAGGTCATCCGATAGGTGCCCGTCATCCGGTTGGTGGTTTCGGTGTGATAGACAAAGCCCCAGGTGAACCAGGGTGTGGGCTCCCACAGGGCGCCAAAGACTCCGGTCACCGACAGCGCCGTTTCGACATCCACTTCCAGCGTTACCGACTGCTCAAAGGGACTGATGCCGTTGTCGCAGATGTTCAGCAGGCCGGCCAGACAGTCGCTCTGTTCATCCAACTCGTCCAGCAGGTTATTGATGATACCCAGCGCCACATGGTTGACCCGCAGATCGGTATAGGCCGACAGGCCCTGGTAGGAGAAGTGCACCCCCATTCCCACCGACCATTCGTCGCTCAGTTTGAATCCAATCGACGGTGAAAAATAGGTGATGCGGGTCAGGGACATTTCCTTGCCCATGAAGCGGCCCGGATCGTCATCGCCACGGACGTAGCCTGCGGCCATTGGCGCAAACGCTGCCGTGCCCAAGGTATAACCCTTGCCTTCAGGCCGGAATGCCGCGCCACCGGTGGGGACGATCATCACCGGCAATGGCCAATCCTGGCGGCCTTCCATAAAGGGAATCTTGAGGACGATGTCATCGGTTTCGCTGACCGAATTTTCGACCGGGTCGGTTTCACCCTGCCCCCAGATCTCGATCTGCTCCTGCGACTCGGCATCATAGCTGCCAAAGTCGGCACGGAAGTTGAAATAGGCAGCAGTCAGTTTGAACAGGCCTTCACGACCTTCTATGCGGGCCAGGCCTGCCGGATTGAAATGAATGGAGTCGACACCGGGCGGATCGGCGGTGACCGCGTGACCAAGGGCCAGCGCTTTGGGATTGGCGATGGTCAGGTTTTCAACCAGCGCCGCCTGACTCACTGCAGAAACAAATGAACCACCAAGAATGACTGCCTGAAGCGCCCTGATTCGCAATCCCTGAACCGGCCGGGCGTACGTCCACACCATTGAATTCCCCTATTTTTCTTATCTGGTCGCAATGTATTGCGCGATATTTCTTGTCGTTTTTTGGTTGTGCTCTGGTCGCTGTCATGGGGTCTGGAAGACACCCGTGAGACACATTTTAACATGTGTCCCATATGATGCGTGACTGCAAGGTCTGTCGCAAGTAAAGATTTGTTAGCCTGCCCAGCCGGGATCAAATCTTGATATATTTCAGATAATTGAACCCAGATCACAGGATTGGCCCGGCAAACGCCAGCCATTGCATTAAACTTAACACTGCAAGCACCCATCCGCCGGCTGGATGGCTGTCAGATCCTGCCAATCGTTTGTCAGGCGCAACTTACCGGCATACCATGGGTCGATAACCGCATGGCAGGTCACATTTTTGGAATGAGCATGATAGCGACGATCCGATTCCCCCGTATTTCCCGCTCACTGGCGCTACTGGCCATCCCACTCATACTTGCCTCACCTGCCTATGCCCTGGTCAAGACCGAGGTCCTTGTCCCCACGCGGCAACAGGCGGATACCGCCGAGATGATCGTGGAGCGCCTGGAGCAGCTGCACTATCGCAAATACAACTTCGACGACGAACTGTCCGCCGAGGTGTTCGATCGCTATCTGAAAGATCTGGATAACAGCAAAAGCTATTTCCTCAAGTCCGATATCGAGGAATTCAAACGCTACCGTCTGCAACTGGATGAAACCCTGATGCGCGGCAATCTGCAGCCGGGCTTTGATATTTTCAACCGCTACCAGACACGCCTGGCTGAACGCTTGGAATACGCCCTGTCGCTGCTGGAAAAGGGCATGAAAGGTTTCGATTTCACCAAGGACGAATACCTGGAAACCGACCCCGACAAGATGGACTGGCCTGCCACCACCAAAGAGATGAATGACCTGTGGCGCAAGCGGGTCAAGCAGACCATCATCAACATGCGGCTGAATGAAAAGCCCGACGATGAAATCATCAAGACCCTGGAACGTCGTTACCGCAACAACCTCAACCGGGTGCTGCAGACCAACAACGAGGATGCATTCCAGATTTATATCAACGCGCTGACCCAGACCTTTGATCCGCACACCCAGTACTTCTCGCCCAAGGTGTCCGAAAATTTCAATATCAACATGAGTCTGCAGCTGGAAGGCATTGGCGCAGTACTGCAGAGCGAGGACGAGTACACCAAGGTGGTGAGCCTGGTCCCCGGCGGTCCGGCAGACCTGAGCAAAATGCTGAAAGCCGCCGATCGTATCGTAGGCGTGGGCCAGAGTAAGGATGACGTCGTGGATGTCGTAGGCTGGCGCCTGGATGAAGTGGTGGAGCGCATCCGTGGCAAGAAAGGCACGACCGTGCATCTGGAAGTGATCCCCGCCGATGCCAAGAGTGATCACGAAACCCGCCTGGTCAGCATTACCCGGGACACGGTGAAACTGGAAGACCGGGCAGCCCAGTCCGAAATCATGGAAATTGAATCCAACGGCAAGAAGCAGAAGCTGGGCATTATCAATATTCCCGCGTTTTATGCCGATTTCCGCTGTCTGAAATACGGTGAAGACAATTGCCGGTCCACCACCTTTGACGTTGCCAAACTGATCATCGAACTGCAGAAGCAGAACATCGATGGTCTGGTCATCGATCTGCGCAACAATGGCGGCGGCTCCCTGCAGGAAGTGAACAGCCTGGTCGGCCTGTTCATCGAAAGCGGCCCGACAGTACAGATCCGTGGCACTGACGGTCGCGTCGAAGTCATGACAGATCAGGATCCACGGGTGCTTTACGATGGTCCGCTGGCCGTGGTGGTGAATCGCCTGAGCGCGTCCGCTTCCGAAATTTTTGCCGGCGCCATCCAGGACTACCAGCGTGGCCTGATCGTGGGGGAGCGCACCTTCGGCAAGGGCACCGTGCAATCGCTGCAGGAGCTGGATCGCGGCCAACTGAAGATCACGATGGCGAAGTTTTACCGGATTTCCGGTGAAAGCAACCAGCATCAGGGCATCCGGCCCGATATCGAATATCCCAGCCTCATCGACCCGTCCGAAATTGGTGAAAGCTCACTGCCCCATGCGTTGCCGTCAGACAAGATCCGCCCGGCCCGTTATCGCAAGCAGCATGCCGTGGATGGCGCCCTGACCTATCTCGAGGCCGCCCACCAGCAACGCGCCGCCAAGGACCCTGAATTCCAGTACGTGATCGAACAGTTCAACAATATTGAGGCGGTACGCGCCAAGACCCGCGTTTCACTCAACCTGGAACAGCGCAAGCGCGAAATGCATGAGATGGAACAGCAGCGCCTGACCGTGGAAAACAAGCGGCGCAGCGCCTTGGGCCAACCCCTGCTGAAATCTGCGGATGAACTTGAAAAGCTTGCGGAAGAAGAAGACACCGTTGCCGAGTCCGCCAGCAAGAAAATCGAAGTCGACTACGTCCTGAAGGAAACCGGCAAAATCCTGTCTGACTACATGGCCGTTGCCGGCGGTGCTTCCCAGGTGGCGTCGCACTGATGTCATTTCAGCTCGATAGTCGATTGCAGAACGACACGTTTCTCATTGGCGAAGGCGAAGGCGAAGGCTGTCAGCTTTTGCTGATGAATGACAAGCGTTATCCCTGGTTTATCCTTGTACCGACGGTTGCCAACGTCAGTGAATGGTTTGAGCTGCCCGACGCTGACCAAAGCCGGCTTCATCTGGCATCGGTGAAGCTCGGTCACTGCATTCGCGATGCCTTCGATTGCGAGAAGATCAACATTGGGGCCCTCGGCAACATCGTGCGGCAGATGCACATTCATGTGGTCGGGCGTTTTGTCACGGATCCAGCATGGCCCGGCCCGGTTTGGGGACATTCTGCAGCAGTGCACTATACTGAGGATGAACGCAGGATGCGTTGCCAACGACTGTTCGAGCAACAGAACCTGCCATTCAAACCACTGGACGGTGTCCTACGCCCCTAAAACCAGAATAAGGGTTCAGCACTTTGACAATGCCGTGCATCGCGAGCCAGGCCCCATGCTGACACAGCTGACTCGCCTGATCTGCCTGTTTTTACTGGCCTTGGCCAGTAACTTGGCGCTCGCCGAAAACACCGGCAGAGTTGTGCTCGAATCCGGTACCGGCCGCTATGTGCTGTCCGCCCAGATGGAGATTCTGGAAGACCCGGAGGGCGATTTCCGGATCAACCAGCTGCTGGCAGGAACACACCAGGACCAGTGGTACCGCACCCAGGAAGCAGTGCCCAACATGGGCTACAACAAAAGTGTCTTCTGGTTCCGCACCACCGTCCGCAACCTGCACCCCAGCAGGAGCGAATGGTTGCTGAGCATCGACTATCCGATGCATGACTATCTTGATGTGTATCTGATCCAGAACTCCAAGATCGAGAAGTCCTATCACGTGGGTGACAAATTACCGCATTCCCACCGCCCCATCGACCACCGCAATTTCCTCTTCCCGCTGTCGATCCCCCTTACCGAAGACGTTGAAATCTACATTCGTCTGGAAACCGCTGGCTCGATCAAGCTGCCGGTGCTGTTGTGGGAAGAAGCCGAATTCATCAAAAACGACCAGCTCTACATCATGGGCCAGGGCATCTATGTCGGCACCATGGTGGTGATGTTTTTCTACAACCTGTTCCTGTTTTTCATGGTGCGCAATCGCGCCTACCTGTTCTACATCGCCTACCTGTTTTTCCAGACCGGCGCTTTCTCCATTTCCAAAGGGCTGGTGTTCCAGTACATCTGGCCATCGTGGACCACCTGGAACCAACTGTCGGTCAACTTCTTCCTGGGCGGTACTGTCACCTTCGCGCTGCTGTTCTCGGTGTACTTCCTCGACAGTCGGCGTTATACGCCGCGCTACTACTATTGCGATGCTGAGCGGCATTGTTTATGGCATCTGGCCGTAATGGCTGGCTCATTCATGCTGCCCTACGACATGTCGTGGTACGCATGGGCATTTACGGACTGCTGATCGCGATGTGCCTCAACCTGGGCGCAGGCATCATGTCCTGGCGCGCGGGCCTGCACATTGCGCGCTTTTATACCCTTGCCTGGGTCACCGTGATATCGGGATTCGTGTTACTGACGCTAAATTACACTGGGGTCATCGCCGTGAATTTCGTAACTGAAAACGCCGGGCAGATTGGCTCCGCCATTGAAGTGGTGCTGCTGTCCATGGCTTTTGGCAGTTTCTACAACGAAGAGCGCAAGGAAAAGTTCAAGGCCCAGTCCCAGCTGCTGGAAAAGATGCGCGAAGCCTACAAGGCCCAGGCTGCCAGTACCGCCAAAAGTGAATTTCTTGCCAAGATGAGCCATGAAATCCGCACCCCCATGAACGGTGTGATCGGCATTGCCGAACTGCTGAAGGAAACCCCGCTGAACAAGGAGCAGCGCCGTTATGTGGAAACCATTTCCAACTCCGGCAACGCCCTGCTCCACCTGATCAATGACATTCTCGACCTGTCCAAGATCGAAGCCCGCCGCATGGAACTGGAACGCATCCCTTTCAATCCGCATACGCTGGTACAGGAATGCATGGCCGTGATCCAGAGCAAGGAGCTTTCCAGCAATCTGAGTTTTTACACCCGCATCGCGAAGGATATTCCGTCCGTACTGATTGGCGATCCGACCCGCCTGCGCCAGATATTGCTGAATCTCATGAGCAACGCGGTGAAGTTCACCAAGCATGGCAGCATCGGCATCATTGCCAATATCGAAAAAAGCGAAGACAACCGGGCCTATCTGGCATTTCAGGTAAAGGACACCGGTATCGGCATCTCGCGCGAGGCACAACAGCTGCTGTTCAAACCCTTCAGCCAGGCCGACAGTTCAACCACACGACGCTACGGCGGTACCGGCCTCGGTCTTTCCATCTGTCGGGAACTGGTGCAGCTGATGAATGGTGAAATCGGCGTGGACAGTGATACCAACAAGGGTTCCACCTTCTGGTTTACCTGCCGTTTCGAGATTGGCCGACTGAGCGACAGCGCGCCTGAACCGCGCAGTGACGAACCGGTTGAAACGTTCCCCGACAGTGTCAATGCGCACGTGCTGGTCGCCGAGGACAACGAGGTCAACCGGGTCGTCATCAAAGGTCTGCTGACAAAAGCCGGTGCCACCATGGACTTCGCCACTAACGGTCATGAAGCGGTTGAACTCTATCGCAACCATCACAGCACCTACGACGTGGTGCTGATGGATTGCGAGATGCCCGAAATGGACGGTTATGAAGCTACCCGGCAGATTCGCACGTTTGAACTCACCAACGGCCTGCCACACCTGACGATCATCGCTGTCACCGCGCACGCCGTCAGTGAATCCAGGGATTTGTGCATGCAGGCCGGCATGGACGACTACCTGACCAAGCCGATTCGCCTCGACGCCCTCAAGCAGAAACTTGCGGCTTCCCTGCGGCGCGACAAACTGCGCGTCTGAAATCGATTTCAGCTATCGAACAAGGCGTCGAACTGGCGTAACAATCCCAGCAGCATCTCTGTTTCCGCCATATCCCGGAATGCCTCCTCTGCCATCGTGGCGATATTGCAATTCACTGGCAGCGGAAGATTGCCTTCCAGCAGCGCCCGAAAACGCGCGATGAACACCCATTGCAGCCATTGGGAAAACCGCAGCGTATCCACGCAGAACGGCAGTTCACTGGCAAACGCCGTCGCCGGTGGACTGACTCCTTCCCACAGGGAAATGGCGCGCATGCTATCTTCCATCTGTTGCAATAGTGACAACATCAGGGCTCGATCCGACATAACATTGATTCCACTGCTGGCGATTCCTGATCCAAATGATACACTCGACGCTCTGCCAGCCCAATCAGTTTGCCTTACGAGGGTTCCCATGACATTACGCCCCTTTCGCCTGACACTTCTGGCGACTCTGACAGCACTGGTGACTGCAACCGCCCATGCTGAAGTTGTAACGCTCAAGCGCACCTATGAACTGGCGCAACAGAATGATCCACAGTGGGCAGCGGTAAAAAACCAGTACATGGCCAACCAGCAGGTACTGGAACAGTCCCGCGCCGGTCTGCTGCCGCAAGCCAAACTGAACGGCAGCTACAGCCAGGAAGAGCTGGATGTGGACGGTGTTGACACCTTTGATTACGACACCACCGGCTACTCCGCCAGCATCGTACAACCGCTGTTTCGCCTGGAAAACTGGCACAGCTACCAGCGCGGCAAGGCACTGAACAGCCAATACGAAGCAGAATACCTGCGCAATGCCGAAGACTTCTATCTCCGCGTTGTCACCCGCTATCTGGAAGTGCTGCGTGCCCGTGCCAACCTGACGTTCCGCAAGGGCGAAGAAGAAGCCATCTCGCGCCAGCTGGAACAGAGCAAGCAACGCTTCGAAGTGGGTCTGGTCGCCATTACCGATGTCCACGAAGCCCAAGCGGCCTATGACTCCGCTGTATCGGCGCGCATCGCTGCGGAAAGCGACCTGTTCGTTGCCCTGCGCATTCTTGAAACCCTGACAGGTACCAAGATCGACGATGTCAGTGACATTGCCGAAAGCCTGCCGGTTGTACCGCCACAGCCGCTGGACCTGAATCAGTGGATCGAACGCTCACTGGCCAACAACAGCACACTCCAGGCAGCCGTCTTCGCAGCCCAGGCAGCGGAGCAGGATTACAGGGTGAAGCGTGCCGGCCATGCCCCTACCCTAGATCTGGTCGGTTCCTATGCGCATAACACGTCAGATGCCCCGCTGAGTTTTCAGCAACCAGGCATCGACACGCCGGACACCACAGCTACAACCATTTCCCTGCAGCTGGAAATCCCGCTCTACAGTGGTGGCCTGACCAGCGCCAGCCAACGCCAGAGCAAGTACCTGTCGCTGGCTGCCAGGGATACGGAAAACTATGCCCGTCGTCAGGTGATCCAGGACGCCACCAACTTCTACCAGCTGGTGGTCGCCAACGTGGCGCAGGTGAATGCGCGCAAGCAGAGCCAGACCTCCGCACGTGTTGCCCTGGACGCCACCCAGGCAGGCTATGAAGCCGGTACCCGTACCATCGTTGACGTACTGTCCGTACAACGCAACCTGTTTCAGGCCCAGCGCGACTATATCAACGCCCGCTTTGATTACATCCTCAACTCGCTGCGCCTGAAGCAGGTCGCTGGCATGCTGACGGAACAGGAACTGCTGGCACTGGAGCAGTGGATCAAGCAGTCCTGATTACGCTGGTTGATTCTGTAAGCGAAAGGCGGCCGAATCAGCCGCCTTTTTTATTGCTGCGCCTTCTTCTGACCGCGCCGGGTGCTCCAGATCAGCAGCTTCTGGTAGCCGGTCGGTAGCAGGCGCTGTACGGTATCAATCACCTTCGCGTCCATCCCGATCAATACGCGTGGCGCGCTATTGCGCACGCCGTCCAGAATGATGCGGGCCGCGTCCTCCGGCGAGGTCCGTGCCATGGCATCAAACTGTTTTGCTGCCTTGTTCTTTTCCTTGGGTGCCATATTGCCGACATCGCCAATACGACTGCTGCGCACGATGTTGGTCTTGATGCCGCCGGGATGCACACAGGTGACCTGCACCGGATAGCCGGATATCGCCATTTCCTCCCGCAGGCTTTCGGTAAAACCGCGCACCGCAAATTTGGCCGCATTGTAGGCGCTCTGGGTCGGCACACCGATAATGCCGAACACGCTGGAGATATTGATGATGTGACCATCACCGGATTGCTTGAGATAGGGCAGAAAAGCCTTGGTACCGTAAACGACGCCCCAGAAATTGATATTCATGAGCCATTCGAAATTGTCATAGCCCATGCTTTCGACCGTTTCTGACAGTGACACACCGGCATTATTGAAGATCATGTTGACCTTGCCGAAATGGGACACCACCGTATCGGCCCACTGATAAACCGCATCACGATCTGCCACATCCAGCTTTTGCACATGCACCTTCACACCAGACGCCTGTGCCTGCTGTGCCGTTTCCTGCAACCCCGCCTCATTGACATCGGACAGAGCCAGATCACAGCCTTCCTTCGCCAAGGCAAGTGCCAGAGCCCGGCCAATGCCCGAACCGGCACCGGTAATAGCTGCGACGTTTCCACGCTGTAATGTCATGTAATGCTCTCCTGCGGAGTGAACGAAAAAGGGAGGGAAATCCAGATTGGGTCGTGAGCATAACCCGGGGCATTTTCTGCGGGCAACAAAAAGGGGCGGTGTTGGCCGCCCCTCTTGTGATCAAACGGTGAAAACCGACAATTACTTGTCTGCGTTCAACTGCTGCTTGATCAGGTCACCGATGGTCTTCGGAGCCGCAGATTCCTGAACCTGGTTCAGGCTCTTGATGGCTTCTTTCTCATCGGCAGCATCTTTCGCCTTGATGGACAGGGCGATAGCGCGGTTCTTGCGATCAACGCTGATGATGCGGGCTTCAACTTCGTCACCTTCTTTCAGGTGGTTGCGAGCATCCTCAACGCGGTCACGGCTGATTTCAGAAGCCTTCAGGGAAGCTTCAACGCCGTCACCCAGATCAACCACAGCACCCTTCGCGTCAACAGACTTCACGGTGCCTTTCACAACAGTACCCTTGTCGTTGTCCTGTACGAACATCGCGAACGGATCCTGCTCCAGCTGCTTGACGCCCAGGGAGATGCGCTCGCGCTCTGGATCAACAGACAGGATGACGGTTTCGATTTCGTCGCCCTTCTTGTAGTTGCGAACGGCTTCTTCGCCTGGCAGATCCCAGCTGATGTCAGACAGGTGAACCAGACCGTCGATGCCGCCGTCCAGACCGATGAAGATACCGAAGTCAGTGATGGACTTGATCTTGCCGGAAATCTTGTCGCCCTTGTTGAACTTGGTAGCGAACTCTTCCCACGGATTGGGTTTGCACTGCTTGATACCCAGGGAAATACGACGACGCTCTTCGTCGATGTCCAGAACGATTACGTCAACTTCGTCACCGATGGAAACGACTTTGGACGGATGCACGTTCTTGTTGGTCCAATCCATTTCGGAAACGTGAACCAGACCTTCAACACCTTCCTGCAGTTCGGCAAAGCAGCCGTAGTCAGTCAGGTTGGTAACGCGCGCCTTCACGCGGCTGCCTTCCGGATAACGGTTGGTGATTTCAACCCACGGATCGGAGCCCAGTTGCTTGAGGCCCAGGGAAACACGATTGCGATCGCGATCGAATTTCAGAACCTTCACCAGGATCTCGTCGCCCACTTCCACGATTTCGCTCGGATGCTTGATACGCTTCCAGGCCATGTCGGTGATGTGCAGCAGACCGTCGATACCGCCCAGATCCACGAACGCACCGTAGTCGGTGAGGTTCTTGACGATACCCTTGACTTCCATTCCCTCTTGCAGTTTTTCCAGCAGCGCTTCGCGCTCTGCACTGTTTTCTGCTTCCAGAACGGCACGACGGGACACAACAACGTTGTTGCGCTTGGCGTCGAGTTTGATGACTTTGAATTCCAGCTCTTTACCTTCGAGGTGAGCGGTATCGCGTACGGGGCGAACGTCTACCAGAGAGCCCGGCAGGAATGCGCGAACGGATTCGATATCAACGGTGAAACCACCCTTGACCTTGCCGTTGATGATGCCTTTGACCACTTCAGACGCTTCGAAAGCCTTCTCCAGACGCTTCCAGGACTCGGCGCGCTTGGCTTTTTCACGGGACAGACGGGTTTCACCGAAACCGTCTTCGAGGGATTCCAGTGCTACGTCGACTTCATCGCCTACCGCGATTTCCAGTTCGCCGCGCTCGGACAGGAATTGGTCACGGGGAATCACACCTTCGGATTTCAGACCCGCATAGACAGTGACCCAATCATCATCGATAGACACGATAGTGCCTTTGACGATGGAACCGGGGTTCATGTCGAGTTCTTTCAGACTTTCTTCAAAAAGTTGGGCAAAGCTTTCGCTCATGTTTCAGACCTGTGGTTAACGTTCAAACCGCACGCTGCCAGCGACATACGGGTTGTTTGCTTGTGTCTTTCACCACGGCTGGCGCCTTGGATGAGTGATGAAAAACGCCAAAATCGCAAATAAAAACCACCCTGAGGCGGCCCTCATTTGCGACTTTATTCTGCGCTCAAATCAGCTAAAGCGCTGATTTGACAATGTCTTATCTATGTAAGACTTGGTGGGCGGTTACTGGACCAGCCCCTTTTGCCTGGCATGATACATCAGTTCGGTAAACACCTCGTCAATCGTCATGTCAGTACTGTCGATAATTACAGCGTCGTCCGCGGGCACCAGAGGCGCCACTGCACGATTCATGTCCTGTTCGTCACGGGCCTGAATCGCCGCTTTAAGGTCGGCTAAGTTAGCACTCAAGCCCTTGTCTTGCAACTGCTTGTAACGGCGCTCTGCCCGCTCATCCACGCTGGCGGTCAGGTAGATCTTGAGGTCGGCATCCGGAAACACCACGGTGCCCATGTCCCGACCATCGGCCACCAGACCGGGCGCTTCGCGGAAATCATACTGTCGCTGCAACAAACCTTCCCGCACGCTGGGCAGGGCCGCCACTTTCGAGGCCAGCTTGCCGACTTCTTCGGAGCGGATCTCTTTGGCGACATTATCCCCCTCCAGCACGATGCGCACCGGCTGATTGGGGTCATCCACGACGAACTGTACGTCCATGTTTTCCGCCAGGATCTTCAGGCTGGCTTCATTATCCAGTGCGACCCCGTGATTGGTCGCCGCCAGCGCCACCAGACGATACAGTGCCCCGCTATCCAGCAGATGCCATTTCAGGGCCTGGGCCGTACGCTGGGCAATGGTGCCCTTGCCAGACCCGCCAGGGCCGTCGATGGTGATGACCGGAACGCGGAATGGGCCTTTCGCCATGTTATTCTCCTGCCTCTGCGACATTGAGCTTCATACCGACTTTTCGTGACAGTTCAACGAAATTCGGGAAAGAAGTCGCCACATTTGCACAATTTCTAATGACAATGTCACCTTGGGAACGCAGGGCAGCAACGGCGAAGGACATGGCAATACGGTGATCGCCGTGGCTTTCGATCATGCCGCTCCCCATCGGGCCACCTTCAATAATGATGCCATCCGGGGTCGGATCGGCTTTCACGCCGAGGATGTTCAGGCCATCGGCCATGACCTGGATGCGGTCGCTTTCCTTGACCCGCAGCTCTTCCGCGCCGCGCAGCACAGTGGTGCCCTCGGCGCAGGCGGCGGCGATGAACAGCGAGGGGAATTCATCGATGGCCAGCGGCACCTGATCTTCCGGGATCTCAATGCCCTTCAATGGTGCGTACTGGATGCGGATGTCGGCCACAGGCTCACCGCCGACTTCGCGCTCGTTCAGCACATCGAGCTTGCCGCCCATGGCGCGAAGGATGTTGATCACACCAATGCGGGTCGGGTTGATGCCAACGTGCTCCAGGGTCAGATCGGCGCCCGGCGTGATGCTGGCAGCCACCATAAAGAAGGCGGCGGAGGAAATGTCGGCGGGCACGTCGATCTTGGTAGCCGTGAGTTTGCCGCCGCCTTTCAGGGTGATTTTGTTGCCCTCGACAGTGACCGGGTAACCGAAGCCACGCAGCATGCGCTCAGTGTGATCACGGGTCGGCGCCGGCTCGGTGACGCTGGTTTCGCCTTCCGCATACAGGCCCGCCAGCAGAACACAGGACTTTACCTGGGCGCTGGCCATGGGCATGTCGTAGTGGATGCCTTTGAGTTTCTGCCCACCTTTGATACGGACCGGCGGCGTGCCTTTTTCTTCGGTTTCCACCACTGCGCCCATTTCCCGCAGCGGCTTGGCAACCCGGCCCATGGGGCGCTTGGACAGGGATTCGTCACCGGTCAACACGCAATCGAAGGACTGTGCCGACAGCAGACCGGACAACAGGCGCATGGAGGTACCGCTATTGCCCAGATACAGGGTGCCATGGGGCGGCAACAGGCCGTGCATACCCACGCCATAGATCTTCACATGGCCGTGATTGGGGCCTTCAATGGTGACGCCCAGGTCGCGGAAGGTCTGCAGGGTGGCCAGACTGTCCTCGCCTTCGAGGAAGCCGGTTACTTCGGTCACGCCTTCTGCCAGCGACCCCAGCATGATGGAGCGGTGGGAGATGGACTTGTCGCCCGGCACTCGAATCCGGCCCTTGCATTCACCGCCGGAGTGGGCGGTAAAGATGATGTTCTTGTCGCTCATAGTCGTGGTGTAGGCCCGTTTGGCTAACAATTGGGTGAAATGGTCGCGGGCAGCCTTGGCCCGGGTCATGATGCCGAGCATGGCCTGGGAATCCTGCCGCTCAACCGCGTCGCGGAACTGCTCCAGCCCGCGGTTGAAATGGCCGATCACGCCCAGTATCGCATCCTTGTTCGCAATAAAGATGTCATGCCACATGGTGGGATCGCTGGAGGCAATCCGGGTGAAGTCCCGAAAACCGCCGGCAGCATAGCGGAAGATCTCCTGGTTTTCATTCTCTTTGGCCAGGGTGTCCACCAGGGAAAAGGCCAGCAGGTGGGGAAGATGGCTGGTCGCCGCCAGCACACTGTCATGCTGCTCGACCTGCATCAGCAGGACTTCGGCGCCCAGCTTCTGCCACAGTTGCTGCACAAGGCCGACTGCCCGCGGATCGGTGGTTTCCACCGGAGTCAGAATCACCTTATGCTTGCGGTACAGATCCACCTTGGCGGCATCGGGGCCACTTTTTTCTGCGCCAGCAATGGGATGTCCCGGCACGAACCAGGGGGGCACGGTACCGAATACCGCCTTGACCGCTGCGACCACATTGCCTTTGACACTGCCGGCATCCGTAACAATCGTTTCGCCATCCAGCCCCGGCGCCATCGCGCGCAGCAGGTCTTCGGTGGAACCGATGGGCGCCGCCAGCATGACCACATCGGCGGTCTTAACCGCGGCCGCGAGGTCGGTTTCGTAGCGGTCGATCAGACCCAGCTCCTGGGCGCGTTTCAGTGTTGATTCACTGCGACCACAACCCACCACTTCACGACAGAGGCGATGGGCTTTCAGCCCGAGCGCAAAAGATCCGCCGATCAGGCCGAGCCCGACAACCACCACTGATCCCAGCGGCAGGGTTTTCATTATCCGAGCACCTTTTCAAGGGCTTGCAGGAAGCGGGCGTTTTCTGCCGGCAGACCGATGCTGATCCGCAATGACGTCGGCATGCCGTAGTTTGCAACCGGACGCACAATCACGCCTTCCCGCAGCAGTGCCTGATACAGCGGGCCGGCTTCACGATCGAAATGAACCGTAATGAAGTTGCCGGCAGACGGAATGTAATCCAACCCCAATTTATTGAATCCCTGCACCAGTTGCTGCATGCCCTCGCGGTTGATCTGACGGCTGCGCTGCAGGTAATCCGCATCGTCCAGCACGGCGGTGGCCGCCGCCAGGGCGAATGAATCCACATTGAAAGGCTGACGCACCCGATTAAGGATGTTAGCCACCTGCGGATGGGAGATGCAGTAGCCAATCCGCAGTCCGGCGAGCCCGTAAGCCTTGGAAAAGGTGCGCGACACGATCAGGTTCGGATAGCGGGACACGTAGTTGAGGCCGTCCAGGGCGTCGCTATCGTCGACATATTCGATATAGGCTTCGTCCAGCACCACCAGCACGTTTTCGGGCACGCTGGCCATGAACGCTTCCCACTCGGTTTTACCAAACCAGGTGCCGGTAGGATTGTTCGGATTGGCGATGAAGATCAGTTTGGTCTTCGGTGTCACCGCGGCGGCCATGGCCTGCAGGTCATGACCATAATTAATGGCGGGTGTCACCACTGCAGTGGCACCTACCGCCTGCACGGAAATCGGATAGACCGCAAACGCATACTGGGAATAAATGGCGTCGTCACCCGGTGACAGATAGGCGCGGGCGATGATTTCGAGCACGTCATTGGAACCGTTGCCGAGGGTGATGGTTTCCAGCGCCACACCAAGATGCCGCGCCAGCGCCTGCTTCAGGGTGAAACCATTGCCATCGGGATAGCGGGTCAGATCGGCTTTGACCTTGTCCAGCGCCGCCAGCACCTTCGGACTCGGCCCCAGCGGATTTTCGTTGCTGGCCAGCTTGATGATGTTGGAGATGCCCAGTTCTCGCTCCAGTTCCTCGACCGGCTTGCCGGGAACATAGGGCGTCAGCTTTTGCACACCTTGCGCCGCCAGGGCGATATAGTCACATGCCATTGCAATGTCCGTTTACGGTTAGAGTACCGCTTTGGGATAGGAACCCAGGCGCTTCACATAGACGGCTTTTTCTTCCACTTCCGCCATCACCTTGCGCACCACGTCGTCGTTTTCGTGACCTTCGAAATCAATGAAGAACATATAGGCCCAGGTGCCTTCGCGGGCAGGACGGGTTTCGATGCGGGTCAGGCTGATGCCGTTCTGGTAGAAAGGCTCGAGCAACTCGTACAGTGCGCCCGGCTTGTTGCGCATGGACACGATGATCGAGGTCTTGTCTTCGCCCGACGGCGGCACATGGGTCGTGCCCACGATCAGGAAGCGCGTCGTGTTGTGCGGGTTGTCTTCGATATTTTCGGCCACTTTTTCCAGGCCGTAGATTTCCGCCGCCGTTTCACCGGCGATGGCGGCCGCATGCCATTCGTGCTGCAGCCGTTTGGCCGCATCCGCATTACTGCTCACTGCCACCCGCTCTGCCTTGGGATAATGGGCATCCAGCCATTGCCGGCATTGGGCCAGTGACTGCTGGTGGGAATAGATGCGGGTAATGGCGTCTGGCTTGGTGGATTTGCCCAGCAACAGATGATGGTGAATGCGCAGCTCGACTTCGCCATTGATGATCAGGCGGGAGTGCACAAAGGAATCGAGCGTGGTGTTGACCATGCCTTCGGTGGAATTTTCCACCGGCACGACGCCGTAATGGGCATTGCCGGATTCCACTTCGCGGAAGACTTCATCGATGGTCGCCATCGGACGGGTCAGTACCGCGTGACCGAAGTGCTTCTGCGCCGCCGCCTGGGTGAAGGTGCCTTCGGGCCCCAGGTAAGCGATCTGCATCGGCTCTTCCAGCGCCAGGCAGGCGGACATGATTTCCCGGAACAGGCGCGCCACGGTTTCTTCGTTGAGAGGGCCTTCGTTGCGCTCCATGACGCGACGCAGCACCTGCGCTTCCCGCTCGGGACGGTAAAACACGACTTTTTCGCCCGGCTTTTCCGCCATCTTGACGTCGGCGACCTGCTGGGCATAACGGGCGCGCTGGTTGATCAACTTCTGGATCTGCTGATCGACATCGTCAATCTGCGCGCGCAAGGAATCAAGAGTCGGTTTGTCGTCCGCCATTGGTTTGCCTATCCCCTCCGTTTGGCAAAATCCTGCATGAAGGCAATCAGTGCATCGACCGCTTCCATCGGTACCGGGTTGTAAATACTGGCGCGCATGCCACCCACCAGACGGTGACCTTTCAGGTTCAGCAGGCGCGCTGCTTCCGCTTCTTTCAGGAACGGCTTGTCCAGCGCTGCATCCGGCAGGGTGAACGGCACATTCATCCAGGAACGGTTGTTGATGGCCACCGGGTTTTTGTAGAAACCGCTGCCATCAATATAGGAATAGAGTTTGTCTTTCTTGGCCTGGTTCAGTTTCGCCATGCCGTCGACACCGCCCTGCTGCTTGATCCATTCGAACACCAGCCCCGCCAGGTACCAGGCATAGGTCGGCGGCGTGTTGTACATGGAATCGTTGTCGGCGTGAATCTTGTAATCCAGCATGGTCGGCGTGATCGGCAGCGCCTTGCCCAGCAGATCTTCGCGCACGATCACCACGGTAATACCGGCCGGGCCGATGTTCTTCTGGGCACCGGCATAGATCAGCCCGAACTTGCTGACATCGATCGGGCGGGAAAGAATGCTGGAAGAATAATCTGCCACCAGCGGGACATTCGTCTCGGGCACGAAATCGAATTCCACACCCTGGATGGTTTCGTTGGGCGTATAGTGCAGGTACGCGGCGCTGGGATCCAGCTTCCAGCTGTCAAACGCAGGCACGCGGGTGAAGTTGTTGGCTTCATCGCTGGCCACCACGTTGACGTTGCAATAGCGCTTGGCTTCCTTGATGGCTTTTTTCGACCATTCACCGGTGTTGACGTAATCAGCCGACACCTTGTCGCCCAGCAGATTGAGCGGGATCTGGGCAAACTGGGTGCTGGCGCCACCCTGCAGGAACAGCACTTTGTAATGATCGGGAATCGCCATCAGATCGCGCAGGTCGCGTTCCGCCTTCTGTGCAATGGCCACGTAGTCGTCGGAGCGATGACTCATTTCCATTACGGAAAGGCCGCGCCCCTGGTAATCCAGCATCTCTGCCTGGGCTTTTTGCAGAACGGCTTCCGGTAACGCCGCCGGACCCGCACAAAAGTTATACGCACGCGTCATGAGTTTTACGATTCCTGATCATCAGTTGGGGGTTCGTTGCCGTCGGCAACATTGTCAGCGCCCGGCGTAACGTCGGTGCTGTCATTGTCGGTGTCGGCATCAAAATCGGCATCATCGGCTTCTTCAGCGCCTTCGAGCTCGGCAATGCGTTCGAGGCCGACCAGTTTTTCACCCTGGGACAGACGGATGAGCATCACACCCTGGGTGTTACGGCCCTGCACCGACACTTCGTCGACACGGGTGCGCACCAGCGTACCCTGATCGGAAATCAGCATGATTTCCTCGCCGTCCTTCACCTGTACCGCTCCCAGCATGGCGCCGTTACGCTCGCTGCAGGCCATGGCGATCATGCCCTTGCCGGCGCGACCCTTGGTGGGGAATTCTTCCACCGCCGTACGCTTGCCGTAACCGTTTTCGCTGGCGGTCAGTACCTGATGGCCTTCCTGCGGTACGATCAGGGACACCAGTTCGATGCCTTCCGGCAGATTCACACCGCGCACACCGCGTGCGGTACGGCCCATGCCACGGACTTCCTCTTCCTGGAAGCGGATGGCCTTGCCTTCGGACGTAAACAGCATGATGTCCTGCTTGCCGTCGGTGATGGCAACACCCACCAGACGGTTGTTGTCGTCCAGTTCGATGGCGATCAGACCCGCGGTACGCGGACGGGAGAAGGCTTCCAGCTCGACTTTTTTCACGGTGCCATTGCTGGTGGCCATAAACACAAACTTGCCGGATTCGTATTCACGCAGCGGCAGGATCGCGGTAATTTTTTCTTCCGGTGACAGCGGCAGCAGGTTCACAATCGGACGACCACGGGACGTGCGGCTCGCAATCGGGATCTGGTAGACCTTGAGCCAGTACACCTTGCCCTGGTTGGTGAAGCAGAGAATGGTGTCATGGGTGCTGGCCACCAGCAGGTGTTCGATGTAGTCCTCGTCCTTGATGGTCGCGGCCGCCTTGCCCCGCCCACCCCGGCGCTGCGCCTGGTAGGTGTTGATGGGTTGAGTCTTGGCATAGCCGCCGTGGGACAGCGTCACCACAACATCTTCTTCGCTGATCAGGTCTTCGTTGGTCAGGTCGAGACGGGACGCAATGATTTCACTGCGACGCTCGTCGGAAAACTGTTCGCGGATGGCCTTGAGTTCGTCACGGATGACCTGCATCAGCAGGTTGGAATCCGCCAGGATCGCCATCAGTTCCTTGATCAGATCGAGTTTTTCCTGGTATTCGCCAATCAGCTTGTCATGCTCCAGCCCGGTCAGGCGGTGCAGACGCATGTCGAGGATTTCCTTGGCCTGCACATCGGACAGGAAATACAGCCCTTCGCGGAAGCCGAAACGCGGGTCCAGCCCGTCCGGACGGCAGGCATCGGTGCTGCCCGCCCGCTCCAGCATGGCCATGACGTTACCCGGCACCCAGCCTTTGGCCATCAGGCGTTCTTCGGCTTCGGCACGGCTGGGCGAGGACTTGATCAGCTCGATGATTTCGTCGATGTTGGCCAGCGCCACCGCCAGACCTTCCAGCACATGGCCACGCTCACGGGCCTTGCGCAGGTCGTACACGGTACGACGGGTCACGACTTCGCGGCGGTGCAGGATAAAGGCTTCAACAATGCCTTTCAGGTTCAGCAGGCGGGGCTGACCATCCAGCAATGCCACCATGTTGATGCCGAACACGGATTCCATCTGGGTCTGGGAATACAGGTTGTTCAGCAGCACTTCGGCGTTGTCGCCTTTGCGCACCTCGATCACCACGCGGATGTTCTTGTCAGACTCATCGCGGATGTCGGTAATGCCTTCGATTTTCTTTTCCTTGATCAGCTCGACGATCTTTTCGATCAGGCGAGCTTTGTTCACCTGGTAGGGAATCTCGGTGATGATGATGGATTCCTTGCCACCCTTGTCCGCCTCGATGTGGGCGCGGGCACGCATGTACATGCGGCCACGACCGGTGCGGTAGGCTTCGATAATGCCGGAACGGCCGTTGATGATGCCGTAGGTGGGCAGGTCGGGGCCCTTGATGTATTCCATCAGGCCTTCGACGTCAATGTCCGGATTGTCAATGCAGGCCAGGCAGCCATCGATGACTTCGCCCAGGTTATGGGGCGGAATATTGGTGGCCATCCCCACAGCGATACCGGAAGAACCGTTGATCAGCAGATTCGGTACCTTGGTAGGCAGCACCGACGGCATCATTTCCTTGCCATCGTAGTTGGGGATGAAATCGACGGTTTCCTTGTCGAGATCCGCCAGCAGTTCGTGGGTGATCTTCTTCATCCGCACTTCGGTGTATCGCATCGCCGCGGCGTTGTCGCCATCGATGGAACCGAAGTTGCCCTGGCCGTCCACCAGGGTATAACGCAGCGAGAACGGCTGGGCCATGCGCACGATGGTGTCGTATACCGCCAAGTCGCCATGCGGGTGGTATTTACCGATCACGTCACCGACCACACGGGCCGATTTCAGATAGGGCTTGTTCCAGTCATTCTTCAACTCATGCATGGCGAACAGTACACGACGGTGTACCGGCTTGAGGCCGTCACGCACATCCGGCAGCGCGCGGCCCACGATAACGCTCATGGCATAGTCGAGATAGGATTGTTTGAGTTCGTCTTCGATGTTGACCGGGAGGATTTCTTTGGCTAGTTCTGACATCGGGTTCCTGACCTGATTATGACTGCTGCGACCCGGGGGAGCGTGGTGCCTGCTGATGCCCGCGTCACAGTGATCCCGACCGGGATCAGCACCCCTGTCGACTGGCAGCTGTGGCTACCTGGCGCCGGGGGTCAAAGTCGTTTTTGTAATTACTCGAACGTGTCACTGGAACCGGCCTGCAACATCCACAAACAGACCGGATTTAAGCGCCGGATCATACCACACCCGGGGCCTTCTTGGCGAAGGCCGGGCTGGGTTTTTTGCGCAAAAAATCAAGTATCTGAAGTAGTCAGGGCTGGCATCGACCTCAGTGCAGGGGCGCCTGGGCCAGCAGGGCCGCAATCCCTTCGGTGGTGGGGTGTTCGACCACGCCGCGCTCAGTGACGATGGCGTCGATCAGTTCTGCCGGAGTGACGTCGAATACCGGGTTGTAGACCGGGATGCCCGGGGGCGCGATCTGCTGGCCGCGCACGGCAACGACCTCGTCAGGCCCGCGCTCTTCGATGGGGATGGCGCTGCCGTGGGGCAGGCTGGGGTCAAAGGTCGTGGTGGGCGCCACCACCATGAAGCGCACCCCGTGGTGCTTGGCCAGCACCGCCAGACTATAGGTGCCGATCTTGTTGGCCACATCGCCGTTGGCGGTGATACGGTCGGCG
Source organism: Gammaproteobacteria bacterium (assembly GCA_041395845.1). GTDB lineage: Bacteria > Pseudomonadota > Gammaproteobacteria > Pseudomonadales > Ketobacteraceae > Ch67. Next base: position 18,220 of record JAWKZS010000021.1, on the reverse strand, counting down.
CCGACGATCACCCAGCTGACTTTACCCTGCTGCATCAGGGTCGCCGCCACGCTGTCGGCATTCAGGGTGACCGGGATGCCGTCCTTCTGCAGCTCCCAGGCCGTCAGGCGGGAACCCTGCCACCAGGGCCGGGTTTCGTCCGCATAGACCTGATCGATCAGGCCCGCCGCATGGGCCGAGCGGATCACCCCCAGGGCCGTGCCATAGCCGCCGGTGGCCAGGGAACCGGTGTTGCAGTGGGTGATGACGCCCTTGGCCGGCATGTTGTATTGACGGATCAGATTGGCGCCCAAATGACCCATGGTGTGGTTGGCCGCCAGGTCCATTTCGTGAATGTGGCGGGCTTCCTTCAGCAGTTGCTCTACAGGATCAGCGGCAGGGTCGAGTTTAGCCAGGGCCAGTTTCATCTGGTCCAAGGCCCAGAACAGGTTCACCGCCGTGGGCCGGGATTCCGCCAGATCCGCAAAGTCCGCCTGCAGCAAGGACTGCCAGTCGGACGGGCTCTGGGCGATACGATGCCGGGCCGCAATCACCACACCGTACGCAGCGGTGATCCCAATCGCCGGCGCACCCCGCACCACCATGTCCCGGATCGAGGTCACCACCGCCTGGACGTCGGCATGATCCAGCCAGACTTCCTGCAGCGGCAGCAGACGCTGATCCAGCAGCCAGAGGGTGTTGTCGCGCCATTCGATCGCACTGACGCCAGCGGCCTGAGACATGAAATACTCCTGAAGATCAATCGGAAAGGGGTGAATTATATGGCGGCTCAGGTAAGATTGCCTCCAGTGCACCTCCAAAAATCGTCTTTATTCAGCGATAGCCGCGTCCGCTCCGTGCTCGAATCCTCATTTACTTCATGTAAACTCCGGTTCTCCGCGCGGTGCTTCCTTGCTCTCGCGGAAAAATCCTGATTTTTGGAGGCACACTCCATTCATTGCACGCAGGGAATTGTATCAATGTCAGAGTCCCGTCAGGTCAGCACGCTCATCAATGCCCGCTGGGTCGTCACTGTCGACAACGACAACCGCATTCTGGAAAACCACGCCATTGCCATCGACAAGGGCACCATCATCGCGATCGAACCGCAAGGCCAACACAGCTTCACCGCCACCGAGGTAATCGATCTGCCCGAGCATGCAGTGATGCCCGGCCTGATCAACGCCCACACCCACGCGGCGATGTCCCTGTTTCGCGGCCTGGCAGACGATCTGCCACTGATGACCTGGCTGAACGATCATATCTGGCCGGCGGAAGGCCGCTGGGTGTCGGACCAGTTTGCCTATGACGGCGCCCTGCTCGCCATGGCGGAAATGATCCGCGGCGGCACCACCTGTTTTTCCGACATGTATTTTTTCCCCAACGTGGTGGCGCGGGCCGCCAATGATGCGCAGATGCGGGCGCAACTGACCTTCCCGATTCTGGATTTCCCCAGCGCCTGGGCCCAGAACGCCGACGACTATCTGCGCAAGGGCCTGCAGCTGCACGATGCCTTCCGCAATCATCCGCTGATCCAGGTGGGATTTGGTCCGCATGCGCCCTACACCGTCTCCGATGAACCACTGAAAAAGGTGTGCGCCTACGCCGCGGAAACCAACGCCACGATCCAGATGCACATTCACGAAACCGCGTTCGAAGTGGAAGACGCCAGCGCCAAGACTGGAATCCGCCCCCTGCAGCGGCTGCACGATCTGGGACTGCTGTCGCCCCAGCTGCAGGCGGTGCACATGACCCAGCTGACCGACGAGGAAATCGCCCTGCTGGCCCAGACCGGCACCCACGTGATCCACTGCCCTGAATCCAATCTGAAACTAGCCAGCGGTTTTTGCCCGGTGGCGAAACTGATCGACGCCGGCGTGAACGTGGCACTGGGCACCGACGGCGCTGCCAGCAACAACGATCTGGACATGTTCGGCGAGATGCGCACCGCCGCCCTGCTGGCCAAAGGTGTCAGCGGCAATCCGTCGGCAGTACCGGCAGCGCAGGCGATCCGCATGGCCACCATCAATGGTGCGAAAGCACTGGGGATCGATCATGTCACCGGCAGCCTGGAAACCGGCAAATCAGCCGATCTGATCGCCGTGCGGCTTAACGACATCACCTGTCAGCCGTTTTACCATCTGGAATCCCAGCTGGTGTACTCCACCCCCGCAGGCCAAGTCAGCGACAGCTGGGTTGCCGGCAAACGGCTGCTGAAAAACCGCGAGCTGACCACCATTGATCAGGTGGCCGTGCTGGCCCGCGCCCAGGGCTGGCGCAACAAGATTGCCGCGGCAGATGAACAGGGGATCCCGCAATGACCAACGTTGATCATCAGGAAATTGCCAAATTCGAATCCGTGGCCCAGCGCTGGTGGGATCGCACCGGCGAATTCAAGCCGCTGCACGACATCAACCCGCTGCGCCTGAATTACATCAACGAGCGCACGCCGTTGGCCGGCAAGAAAGTGCTGGATGTCGGCTGCGGTGGCGGCATTCTCAGTGAAGGACTGGCGTTTCGCGGTGCCGATGTTACCGGTATCGACATGGGCCAGGCGCCACTGGACGTCGCACGTGCCCACGCCGAACCACAGAATCTGTCCATTGACTACCGGCAAATCCCGGTGGAGCAGCTGGCAGCAGAAATGCCGGGCCAGTTTGATCTCGTCACCTGCATGGAAATGCTCGAGCACGTGCCCGATCCGGCGTCCGTGGTCAATGCCTGCGCGCATCTGGTGAAACCTGGTGGCCATGTGTTTTTCTCGACCCTGAACCGCAATCCAAAGGCCTACATGCTGGCCATTGTCGCCGCCGAATATGTGCTGAACATGGTGCCCCGTGGCACCCACGACTACCTGAAATTCATCAAGCCATCGGAACTGGCCAGCTGGTGCCGCAGCGCCGGCCTGATGGTGAAGGATGTCAGCGGCCTGAGCGTGAATCCGCTGACCAACACCTTCCGCATCAGCAAGGATGCCGACGTCAATTACTTCATCCACACCCAGAAGAGCCTCTGATGACCCACATTGCTGCCGTGCTGTTTGATCTGGATGGAACCCTGGTGGATACGGCACCGGATTTCGTCCGGGTGCTGAACCAGCTGCGGGCCGACGACCAGTTGGCGCCCCTGCCCTACGACACGATTCGCAACCAGGTGTCGAACGGCGCCCGGGCGCTGGTGAAACTGGGGTTTGCACTGGAGGAAGCCAGCGACGACTTCGCCCGTCGCTTGGAAAAACTGCTGGCCCTGTATGAACAGGGGCTGGCGGTGGAATCAAAACTGTTCGACGGCCTGGACACCAGCCTGCGCTGGCTTGAGCAGCGCAACATTCCCTGGGGAGTCGTGACCAACAAGCCCAGCCGCTACACCCTGCCCCTGCTGCGCGGACTGCAGCTGGATCAGCGCTGTGCGGTCACCGTCTGCCCGGATCACGTCACCCACAAAAAGCCGCACCCGGAACCGCTGCTCACCGCCTGCGACTGGCTGTCGGTCGATCCGCTGAAAACCCTGTACGTGGGTGATCATATTCGCGACATCGAAGCGGGCCGCGCGGCGGGCAATATCACCATCGCCGCCGCCTGGGGCTACCTGGAACAGGACACCGACATCAAAGACTGGCAGGCGGATGTGATTCTGCAGACGCCCGCACAGCTGCAGGCTTTTCTGCTCGACAAAGCCGCATCCTGATTGCCTGGCAGGCTGTTGAAAAACCATCTGCCTCACATGAGCGGCTTCGACAACATTTTCAACAGCCTGCTAATCCGCTGCCCGGTTTGATACACTGGTCAGCTCACCCGCTGACACTGGAGTGACCATGCACGACTACCAAGCCCCCGCAAACCTTCTGGCCGACCGCATCATTCTGGTGACTGGCGCCGGCGATGGCATCGGCAAAGCCGCCGCGCTGGGTTTCGCCCGCCTGGGCGCCACGGTGATTCTGCTGGGCAAGACGGTCGAAAAGCTGGAACAGGTGTATGACCAGATCGAACAGGAAGGTGGCAAGCAGCCGGCCATTGTTCCCCTCAATCTGGAAACCGCCAGCGCCCTGGAATACCGCCAGATTGCCGACACCATCGAGCAGGAGTTCGGCCGCCTGGACGGACTGCTGCTGAATGCCGCGATCCTTGGCGACCTGCGCCCGCTGGAATTCTTCCCGGTGGATGTGTTCGAGAAAGTCATGAAGGTCAACGTGAACGCGCAGTTTCTGCTGGTGCGCCACCTGATGCCGCTGCTGCGTCAGTCGGATCAGGGTTCCATCATCTTTACCACCTCATCGGTGGGCAGGAAAGGCCGCGCCAACTGGGGCGCCTATGCGATTTCCAAATTCGCCGTGGAAGGCATGATGCAGACACTGGCGGACGACATCGGCAACACCAGCAACATCAAGGTGAACTGCATCAATCCCGGCGCCACCCGTACCCGTATGCGCGCCAGCGCCTATCCGGCGGAAGACCCGGCAAACCTTTGCCCGCCCGAGGCGATCCTTGGCCCGTACTACTACCTGATGGGCCCGGATTCCGCCGGCGTTACCGGCCAATCCCTGGATGCACAACCCAAATAACGCACTCACGAAGCCGTTTACCTTCCAGTTTTTCTGACGCTCTGCTCCCGCTAGCCGCTATCCGCTGCGGGGGGAGCATCCCACCATCGCAAAAGCGTCGAAAATCCGTCGCCACACCCGCTTCTTTCGTCTGACATCCGCTATTGTTTTTTTGACAGCAGTAAACCACCCCTGCAACTTTCTGTTTTAAAAGGAAAAAAATCCACTGCTTATTTTACAGCCAGGACTGGCACGCTATTGGCATAGCCACCTGCACGCAGCATCGGCTGCCATGTCGAACTTCCGAGGTTTATGCAAATGGGCGCTAACGCAACTGCACGTATCGTGGATCTGGACGCCGCCAGCATTCTGAACAATGGCATCGCCACCATCCCGGAGCCAGTGTTCGAGGCCCAGGCCATCGTACGCCTGAACCTGATCCTGCAGACCAGTATCGAACTGCCGGAAATCCTGCGCCTGTTTTATCAGGAAGCACGCCGCGCCGTGCCGATGGATGGCATCAGCTACCAGCACAGCAACCCACAGTTCAGCTTCGAAACCGGCATAGCCTCCGGCCACACCTCGCACTACCGACTGCAGACCCGCTGCGATTTCCTGGGTGAACTGTCACTGCACCGCACCCAGCAGGCCTTCTGCGACGAAGAGCTGCGCCGGCTGGATCGCTTGGTGGAAACCCTGATTTACCCGGTGCGCAACGGCCTGCGCTATCTGGAAGCCGTACGCGCTTCCCTGACCGACGGACTCACTGGCGCCGGCAACCGCATTCACCTGGAAAGCGTGATGAACCGCGAAGTGGAACAGGCCCACCGCTACCAGGATGCCCTGTCGGTACTGGTGCTCGACCTGGATCACTTCAAGCGAATCAACGACGAATTTGGTCACGCGACCGGTGATTACGTACTGAAAATGGTGGCAAAGACCCTGGCCGCCAACAGCCGCTGTGCCGATATGACCTTCCGCTTTGGCGGGGAAGAATTTGTCATCCTGCTCAACAAAACTGCCTCTGCCGGCGCGAAAATCACGGCGGAACGGATTCGCCGCAACATCGAACGGCTCACCCTGCATTATGCGAGCAAACTGATTCCGGTAAGTGTCAGCATTGGTGTAGCGACATTGAGCCGGGGGGAGTCAAAAGAAGACTTGCTAGTGCGGGCCGACCGTGCGCTGTACCAGGCCAAGCAGAACGGTCGGAACCAGGTGGTAGTGGCGGAACCGGCATTGGCTACCGCCACTAACGATGTGGTGATTCAATAACGGCGGCGACGCAGGAATCCGCCCCGCTTCACTTCCTTGTCCACGGCACGCTCTGAGCGCACCTTGGCTCGACCATACAGACCGGTGCGCTTGCGGATTTCCGCACCGCAGGATTCCGCCAGCAGGTCGATCATGTCCTTGTCCAGCTCGATATAGCGACCGGCCTTGAGATTGCGTGGCAGCTGGATATTGCCATAGCGCACCCGGATCAGGCGGCTGACCTGCACACCTTGGGACTCCCACATACGGCGCACTTCGCGCTTGCGGCCTTCCCGCAGAATGACGTGATACCAGTGGTTGGAGCCTTCGCCACCGGCGTCGACGATTTCATCGAAATGGGCTTCACCATCCATCAGCAGGACGCCGGTTTTCAGACGTTCGATGGTCTCCGGTGTCACCTGCCCATGCACGCGCACGGCATACTCACGCTCAATACGGGAAGACGGGTGCATCAGCCGGTTCGCCAGATCACCATCGGTGGTGAACAGCATCAGGCCCTGACTGTTGATATCAAGACGGCCGATGGCCACCCAGCGCTGCTCCTTGAGTTTGGGCAGCTGATCAAACACGGTTGGCCGACCCTGGGGATCGGTGCGGGTGCAGACCTCGCCTTCCGGCTTGTAGTACAGCACCACGCGACGGATGCTTTCCTCTTCGGTCTGAAACTGGATCAGGCGACCGTCGACCCGCAGATCATCACCGTCTGACACGCGATCGCCCAGCTTGGCGATGCTGCCATTGACGGAAACGCGGCCCGCGTCGATCCACTCTTCCATCATCCGGCGGGAACCGAGTCCTACTCGCGCCAAAACCTTCTGAATTTTCTCGCTCATTGCCCTTACAAACCACCCACTTGAGTACTGCAGAACGTCTTCACGACGTTCAACTGGAAAAGACACCAGACACACGCCAAACGAACATCACATTGTGACGCAACAACGTGGCGCGATCTGTAGCAAAACGTTAGCGATTTGGTAGTACTGTGTCCTGACTCAGGCGTCAGTACGCGGTTCCAAGTCACCATCCCCGGCCGCCACCGGGTCAACGTCCGTGTCGACAGTCGCTTCCTCAGCGATGTCGGGTTCCTGTGCCGGCGTTTCTGCAACGCTGGCATCGGCAGTCGCTTCCTCAGCGGTGCCTTCGTCGCCGGCGGATTCGTCGGGCGGCAGCAGATCCTGCGCCCGCGCGTCCAGTTCGGCGCTGATTTTATCCAGATCCCGGATTTCCGCCAGCGACGGCAGCTCATCCAGGTTCTTCAGGTTGAAATAGTCCAGAAACGCCCGGGTGGTGCCATACATGGCCGGCCGCCCCGGCACGTCACGATGGCCAACCACCCGGATCCACTCCCGCTCCAGCAGGGTCTTGGTGATATGGGTACTGACGCTGACACCGCGAATTTCCTCGATTTCACCCCGGGTGATCGGCTGGCGATAGGCCACCAGTGCCAGGGTTTCCAGCAAGGCTCGGGAATAGCGGGCAGGCTTTTCTTCCCACAGCCGGCTGACCCATTCACCCACATCGGTCTGCACCTGAAAGCGCCAGCCACTGGCCACTTCCTTCAGCATCACACCGCGCTCGGCATAATCGGCCTTCAGTTCCTGCAGGGCGTCGAGGAACATCGCGGTGGTGGGGCGCTCGTCGTCGTAGAACAGCGTCGTCAGCTTTTCCAGATTGAGCGGCTGGCCCGAGGCAAACAGCGCGCCTTCGATAATGCGTTTCAGTGTGTTCTTATCGATTGACATCGTCTTCTTCGTTCGCGTCGATCATCGCCGGATCGCCGGCACTGGTTATGCGGTGAGCCGGATCAAAATCACTGTCCGGGTCCGGCAGGGACATTTCTTCTTCGACCGGTGTAACGTCACTGGCCGGCGTGCGGAGGGCGTAGGCACTTTCCCCACCGTTATCCGCGTCGTCATCCGGCAAGGTTTCGCCTTCATGGGCAGCAGCACGGGCACGCACATGAATCGGCGCGAAGGCTTCGCTCTGCACCAGCTCCACCAGGGATTCCTTGACCAGCTCCAGAATGGCGAGGAAGGTCACCACCACTCCCAGCCGGCCTTCTTCATAGCGGAACAACGCCACGAACGGGATAAAGCGGTCGTGGCCCAGACGCTCCAGTACTTCGGTCATGCGCTCGCGGGTGGACAGTTTTTCCCGGGTCACCTGATGGCTTTCAAACATGTCAGCCCGGTGCAGTACGTCCTGCAAAGCCAGCAGCACTTCGCGCAGATCCACGTCAGGATGCAAACGCGGGCGTTCGTATTCCGGCGGATCGGCACTGACCAGATGCACTTCGCGGCCAACCCGCGGCATGACATCGATATCTTCCGCCGCTTTCTTGAAGCGCTCGTATTCCTGCAGACGGCGGATCAGTTCAGCGCGGGGATCGTGTTCTTCCTCTTCCTCGCCGGCCTGACGCGGCAGCAGCATGCGGGATTTGATTTCCCCCAGCAGGGCCGCCATCACCAGATATTCCGCCGCCAGTTCCAGGTTGAGGCTCTTCATCAGCTCAACGTATTCCATGTACTGGCTGGTGATCTGGGCGACGGGAATGTCGAGGATATCCAGATTCTGCTTTTTGATCAGGTACAGCAGCAGGTCGAGCGGACCTTCGAAGGCTTCGAGGATGACCTCAAGGGCGTCCGGCGGAATGTACAGATCCTGCGGCAGCTTGGTGACAGCCTGACCGTACACCAGCGCGAAGGGCATTTCCTCCTGAACAGGATTGTGCTCGGACACCGGGTTTTCCGCCGCAGCATCGGCCACAGGCGACTGCAGCGCCGTTGCGGGTGCGTCTTCGAGCAGGGTGTCCTGTTCCTGCATGGTCATGATCAGAAGTACCCCAGCCCCATGGCTTCGCGGACTTCTTCCAGCGTGGAACGCGCGGCTTCCCGGGCCTTTTCGCAGCCTTCGGCGACAATGGTCTTCACCAGATCCGGATTGCTGGCGTAGTCCTGGGCGCGGATACGGATCGGCTTGAGTTCTGCCTGCACCGCCTCGATCAGCGGCTTCTTGCAGTCCAGACAGCCGATGCCGGCAGTCTTGCAGCCTTCCTGCACCCACTGACGGCAACTGTCGTCGGAATACACCAGATGCCATTGCCACACCGGGCATTTTTCCGGATCACCCGGATCGGTACGACGCACCCGGGCCGGGTCGGTCGGCATGGTGCGGATCTTGGTCGCCACTTCATCTTCGCTGTCACGCAGGGTAATGGCGTTGTTGTAGGACTTGGACATCTTGCGGCCGTCCAGACCGGGCATTTTGGACGCCGGTGTCAGCAAAGGCTGGGGTTCCGGCAGGATGACCTTGCCGCCGCCTTCGATATAGCCATGCAGGCGATCCTTGTCGCGCAGGGTGATGTTCTGCTGTTCCCGCACCAGCGCGTGGGCGGTTTCCAGCGCGTCTTCGTCGCCCTGCTCCTGATACTTGGTCAGCAGGCTGCGATACAGCTTGGCGTTCTTCTTGCCCATTTTCTGGATGGCCTGATCCACCAGCTCTTCAAAGCCGGGCTCGCGGCCATACATATGGTTGAAGCGGCGCGCCACTTCGCGAGTCAGTTCGATATGGGAAATCTGGTCTGCACCCACCGGCACGTGACCCGCACGGTAGATCAGGATATCGGCGCTCTGCAGCAACGGATAGCCAAGGAAGCCGTAGGTGGCCAGATCCTTTTCCTTGAGTTGTTCGATCTGGTCCTTGTAGGTCGGCACCCGCTCCAGCCAACCCAGCGGAGTCATCATCGACAGCAGCAGATGCAGCTCGGCATGTTCAGGCACGCGGCTCTGCACGAACAGCGTCACCGAGCCCGGGTTCAGGCCGGCGGCGAGCCAGTCGATCACCATGTCCCACACTGATTGCTCGATCACGCGGGGATCTTCGTAGTGGGTGGTGAGGGCGTGCCAGTCGGCCACGAAGAAAAAGCACTCATACTCGTGCTGCAATTTCACCCAGTTCTTCAGAACGCCGTGGTAATGGCCCAGATGCAGACTGCCCGTGGGGCGCATGCCGGAAAGAACACGCTGCTCCGATACGACTGAACTCAAGGTAAACTCCTGATATAACAATGATTCTGTTCGATCACTGGCAAGAATCCCCTGGCCTCACGGCCATGGCAGGGAAAGGAAAGGCCCCAGTGCAAGACCCACGATTATAGCGACATTGGGCGGCAAGTCGAATGGACCCCTTGCTCAAGTAAACGGACGGACATCGCCCTTGCCTTCCCGCACCACCACGGGTGCAGAGTCCACCATATCCACCACCGTAGTGGTTTCCATTTCGCCCCAGCCACCATCCAGGATCAGATCGACCTGCTTGCCTACACGATCCTGAATTTCATCAGGATCCGTCATGGGAAACTCGTCCCCGGGCAGGAGTAGCGTGGTACTCATGATGGGCTCGCCCATCTCTTCGAGCAACGCCTGCACCACGGCATTGTCGGGCACCCGCAAACCGATGGTTTTGCGCTTGGGATGCATCAGGCGGCGGGAACATCGCGGGTCGCTTCCAGGATAAAGGTATATGCACCCGGCGTATTGGCTTTCAGCAGCCGGAACGCCCAGTTGTCCACCCGCGCATAATTCGCCAGCTGGGACAGATCCCGGCACAGGATGGTGAAATTGTGCTTTTCGCTCAGCTGGCGCAGCTGGATGATGCGCTCCAGCCCGCGCTTGTTTTCCAGTGCACAGCCGACGGCATAGGCCGCATCGGTGGGATACACCAGCACTTCCCCTGCCCGCATGCGGTCGGCCGCCTGCTTGATCAGGCGCTTCTGGGGCGTTTCGGGGTGAATTCGGAAAATTTCAGTCATGAATGAGGCTCTTCAATTCCCAACAAAGACCATACCGGCAGACACCGGGATGGCAGCACCGGCATGCGCCCGGGCTGCACCCAGCGCATGGAGGGGCCATGATAGTCGCTGCCCATCGAAGCATACAGCTGAAACTGGTTGGCCAGCTGGGCCAGCTGGCCAACGCTCGACGGATCCTGATTGGCGGACACTACTTCCAGCGCCTGACCGCCGGATTCAGCAAAAAAACGGATCAGGCTGGTCAGCCGGGTCCGCGTCATCTTGTAACGGTGGGGATGGGCCAATACCGCAACGCCACCGGCAGCGCGAATCCAGGCCACCGCTTCATCCACCCCCGGCCATTCAGTCTTGACGTAGGCGGGTTTGCCCTGAGCCAAATACTTGGCAAAGGCGTCCCGTTCCTGCCGGCAAATACCTGCCGCCACCAGCGCCCGGGCGAAATGGGGCCGCGCCGGAATGCCCTGGGGTGCAGCTGCCGCCGCTGCCTCATACAGGGGAGGAAATCCGAGCTTTTCCAGCCGCGCCGCGATGATTTCCGCCCGCTTGCGGCGCCGCGTCATCTGCTGCTCCAGGTGCCCGGCAAACGTTGCATCCAAAGGATCGATATTCAGCCCCACTACGTGGATGTCATAGGCATCCCAGCGGGCCGACAGCTCGACGCCATTGATCAGCTGCACGCCCTGCTCTTCCCCCGCCAGCCGTGCTGATGCCAGGCCGGCCACCGAATCATGGTCGGTCAGCGCCGCCACTTTGACGCCGGAACGCGCCAGCAGCGCCATCAGCGCCGGCGTCTCGAGTTCGCCGTCTGACGCGGTGCTATGCATGTGCAGATCGATCCAGCTGGTTGCGATGTGATTCACGCCCGGAAACCATTAGTGATTAGGCCAATCAAATATTCTATCATTGGGGCTGCCCTGATACGGACAAATTCCTTGCAGATGAAACAGTTTATCGATTTTTTCCCGGTACTTATCTTCGCGATCGTTTACTTTTCCACCAAAGACATGATCCTGGCGACCAAGCTGCTGATCGGCGCCAGCGCGCTGCAGATTGCGATCTTCTGGCTGTGGAAGCGCAAGGTCGAGAAAATTCACCTGTGGACCTTTGCCATCCTCGCAGTGATGGGCGGCCTCACGATTTTCCTCAACGACAAATCCTTCATCATGTGGCGCCCCACCATCGTGAACTGGGTATTTGCCACCGTTTTCCTCGGCAGCCAGTTCATCGGCAAGCGCAACCTGGTGCAGGTGATGGTGGAAGGCTTCATGAAACAGGCGCCCCATCTGCGGCTGTCGATTCCGCCGGAAAAATGGTTGCCGCTCAATATCAGCTGGGTGATCTTCTTCATGTTCCTGGGCGGGTTGAACCTGTTTGTGGTGTATCACTTCGACGAGGAAACCTGGGTCACCTACAAGATGGTGGGACAGACCATCATCAACATGGCATTCATGATCACCCAGTTCGTTTACCTGTCCCGCTACATCAGCGAAGTGCCGGCCGACAGCAACTCCAATTCCCAGGGATAACCCATGTATTACGCCATTATCAGTGAAGATGTCGCCAACAGTCTGGCACAGCGCAAGGCCACCCGTCCGGCCCATCTGGCACGACTGGAAGAGTTAAAAAATCAGGGCCGGCTGCTGGTGGCTGGGCCGCATCCGGCCATCGACAGCGAAGATCCGGGCGAAGCGGGATTCACCGGCAGCCTGGTAATTGCCGAGTTCGAAAACCTGCAGGCCGCCCAGGCCTGGGCCGACGCCGATCCCTATCTTGCTGCCGGGGTTTACCAGAAAGTCACGGTGAAACCGTACAAGAAAGTGCTGCCCTGATCCCGGGGTGTGACACTTTTCCGGCCTTTATCTGTCGAACTGGCTTACACTTGCCAAGGATTAAGGCGCAATTCGAATAACAACACGGGGAGCAACAGTGAAAGCACGCATTCCAGTACTCGTCCTGATCAGCGCACTGGCCTTCAGCGCCGGCGCCAATGCCCAAACGCTCTACATTCACGACAATCTGCGTGTCGACATGCGCACCGGCCCCACTACCGGTCACCGGATCATCGATTTTCTGTCAAGCGGCACTGCGCTGCAGGTGCTTGGCGAGCAGGATGGCTGGATTCACGTACGCGCCGGTGACAAGGAAGGCTGGGTGCAATCCCAATACACCAGCCCCGACATGACCGCCCGCGACAAACTGGAGCGGGCCTTGCGGGAAATTTCCACGCTGAAAACCGAAAATACCAGCCTGAAAGAACAGCTCAGCACTACCCAGAGCGAACTGGGCAGCGTGAAATCCAATTACGAGAAAGTATCCGGCAGCGCTACCGATCTGCAGAAAGAACTCAACCGGATCGCAACCGTCAGTCGCACGGCGGTGGAAACCGAAGCAGCCTATCGTAAGCTGCAGGAAGAAACCGAACTGCTGAAAGTCGACATGGAAAAGCTGCGGGTGGAAAACGTGCGGCTGAAGGACGATAACTTCAGCAAGGGCATCCAGTGGGGCATGGGCGCCGTGCTGATGGGCGTGATTCTGGCGTGGCTGATTTCCAAAACCACCGGACGCAAGCGCCGCAGCGACTGGTAAACATCCTGCGGTACCGAAAAAAGGGCCTGACTCTTAACGGAATCAGGCCCTTGTGTTTTCAGTGCAGCAGTAACTTACATTACAGTGCCCGCCTTATGCAGCGCCTCAATCTGTTCTGCATTCATTCCCGCCTGCTCCAGGATCGCACGAGTATGCTGACCGATCGCAGCGCCGATATGTTCGTAACGGGGCTTGGTACACGAGAATTTCACCGGTGATGCCAGCTGCTTCTGGGTTCCCGACGGTGTGGGCACCTCCACCAGCAATTCGCGGGCAGTGATCTGCGGATGCGCACAGGCTTCACTGAAACTCAACACCGGCTCCACACAGCAATCCAGCCCGGCAAAAATGGCCGACCACTCGTCGAACGACTTGGTCTTGATGATCTCGGCAATTTCCGCTTTCAGCTGCTGTTGCATCGGCAGATTCATGGCAAGTCCGCGGCCAGCCCACTCCGGATGCCCAAGCGCGCCGACGAACTGGGCGAAGAACTGCGGCTCCAGACCGCCCACCGACAGATAGCGACCATCAGCGGTTTCATAGCAGTCGTAGAAGCTGCCACCGTTGAGCTGGGCTTCTTCCAGCACAGGCTCCATGCCCGCCACCAACGCTGGCGGCGCCGTGAGGGCGTGCATCGAAAACGCGGCGTCGGTCATGCTGACATCAATATATTGGCCTTCGCCAGTCTGCTGCCGATGCACCACCGCTGCCAGGATTGCCATCACCGCGTGATAGGAACCACCCGCCACATCCGCCACCTGTACGTTGATCGGTGCAGGCCCGCTGGATTTGCGGCCGTTGTAGCCGGTGATGCCGGCAATCGACAGGTAGTTGAGATCGTGACCCGCGCGATCCTTATAAGGTCCGGTCTGGCCATAACCGGTGATGGAGCAGTAAATCACGCCAGGATTGACCGCCTTCAGGGCTTCATAACCCACCCCCAGACGATCCATGACACCCGGGCGGAACTGTTCCACCACAATGTCATATTCCTTTACCAGCGCTTTGACCACATCAACGCCACCAGGCCTTTTCAGATCCAGCGCCAGGGATTTCTTCGACCGGTTCAGATAAGCATGCGCGGCAGAAACACCGTCCTGTTGCGGTGGCAGCATCCGCACCATATCCGGCCGGGTATGGGATTCCACCCGGATCACTTCCGCACCCCAGTCTGCCAACACCATGGTGCCAAAGGGCCCCGGCAACAGACTCGAAAAATCCAGCACTTTCAAACTTGATAGAGGTCCTGACATACCTTGATCCGTCTCAGCTGCAATAAACCAGAACACCAGGGCCACCCCTGGACAAACCGTCATCAAGGGTAAGCTGGCTACCACTTAAGCGGAAATGACCGTATAGTTCATTTTGCCTGATCATTTGCACCAGCCGCCGGGTTTGTGTTGGCTACCAACCTGCGGCATCATGCGCTGCCGTTGTCTGCCACCCATGGGAACCATGAAAACCAGTACCGTTTCGATACACTATATTAATGGAGCACTGGATCGCGCCCGCCAGGCCGGGCTCGACCCGCAGCCTTACGTGGATGCGCTGGGCATACCGGCAGAACTGCTGGCCGACTCCACGGTGCGGATTCCCTCGGAACGCTATGTGCGGCTGGCCATGCAACTGGTGAAGGACACCGGGGACGAATTCCTGCGAGTGGGTGGCAAGGCCCGCACCAAGCCTGGCACCTTTGCCCTGATGGCCCACGCCACCATCAACAGCAGCAGCCTGCAACGGGCAATTCTGCGCTGCTTCCAGTTCTACAACCTGTTTCTGGATGACATCCATTTCCGCCTGCACAAACGCCAGGACGAAGCCGTCATCACCGTCCAGTTCGACAAGCCGGCCACCGACTGGGATCACACCACCACCGACAGCTGCATGGTCCTGCTGCACCGCTTCTTCAGCTGGCTGATCGGGCAGCGGCTGGAACTGACCCAGGTGAGTATCGCCGGCACTGTCCCGGTGAAGGAAGAGTACCAGCGCCTGTTCCGCACCCGCATCCTGTTCGACCAACCGGTGAACAGCCTGCACTTCAAGCTGCGTTATCTGGAAATGCCCATCAGCCAGACCAACCAGACACTGAAGGAATTTCTGCGGGAAGCACCGGAAAACCTGGTGGTGATCCCGGACAACGACAACAGCCTCACCGCCCGTATCCGCGGCCTGATCGGCACCGACTTCCGCCACGAATTTCCCGACTTTGAAAGCGTGGCCAAAACCATGAACACCACCCCCCAGACCCTGCGCCGCCACCTGAAGAGCGAAGGCACCTCGTATCAGGAAATCAAGGACAACATGCGCCGTGATGCGGCCATCTATTACCTGAACCGTTCCAGCCACACCATTAACGAAATCGCCGAACTGATGGGATTTTCCGAACCCAGCACGTTCCACCGGGCCTTCAAGAAGTGGACAGGACTCACCCCCGGCGCCTATCGTCAGAATAGTGAAGACAACTAACACAGCTGAGCGATGTCCAGAATAACGATTGACTCCGTACTGGGATTCGGCGGCGTCCACCCTGACGAATCCAGCAATGCCGTGAAGTGGTCAGCGCGCATGGAACCGGCCATGCTGCTGATCGCCATGTGGATCGTGCTGGAATGGATGCTCTACAGCAAGGGGTTCCTGTCGCCAGCGCACCGCCAGATCAGTGACTGGCTCATCTGGGGCTTCTTTACCGCCGAAACCCTATTGCTGGTCAGCCTGTGTCAGCACAAGATCCGCTACCTGCTGAACAACTGGGCCAATGTACTCATCGTGCTGTGTGCGTTCCCGCTGCTGTTCGAACAGGTACAGGAAGTGGCCGTACTGCGGATTTTGCGCCTGTTTTTCATGATCGGGCTGTTCGCCCACAACGTAACCGTCATCCGCAACGTACTGTCACAGAACCACCTCGGCAAGACCCTGATCATCGCGACCCTGTTCATAACCGGTGGCGGCGTCGTCATCGCCACCCTCGACCCAGCCATCAAGACCGTGTGGGATGGCATCTGGTGGGCCTGGGTCACCGTCACAACGGTTGGCTACGGCGATGTGGTACCGGTGAGTACCGAAGGCAGGGTCTTCGCCTCGATCCTGATGCTGGTGGGCATCACCATGATGTCCCTGTTCACCGCCAACGTGTCTGCCTACCTGCTCAGCAAGCAGACCCAGAAAGAAATCCGCTACGACCAGCGCGAGCTGAAAAAGCTGCTGCAGCTGGAAGACCGGTTGGACACGATTGAAAAGAAGCTCGACCAGTTGTTGGGCGACAACCGGAAAGATCACCAATAACCCACACCCCTGTCAGATATCTCGCACATTTTTTGCGTGCGCCCTGTCTCTATAATTACGCGGCTCTTCGTTTGCTCACATTGTCAGTGGTACTGGCACGCCAGGTAAAAGGATGAGATCAGCGTTCCCGCCATTACCGTCAGCAGGAGTTGACCGGCGGAGGAACACCCAGATGTACTGATCGACAGGGATGACAACATGACTGCGGCCAGCGTTCGCACTGCGAAGCCGGACCAGGACCACCATTACGATAATGGCGGCCTGATTCAGCTGTTCGAAAAAATCAATCGGCGTTATTTCAACAACCGCATTCAGGCCAGCCTGCGCTGGGAAATTCCGGCGGGTACCGTATCGATACCACTGGCAACACAGCATCAACCACTGACCGCCGACCATCCCCTGCATGACACGTTTGCCCGTGCCGTTGAACTGCTGCGGCGCAATGCCTATCGGGACGCCTTGCCGCTGCTGATCGACTGCGCCGACGGTGGCCACCAGGAAGGCCACCTGCTGCTGAACCATTTGCTGAAACGACTGGGTGATGAACGCTGGGGTGACTATGTGCGCCGATACAACCGCCAGCAGGACTCCCACAAACTGGTGCCGGCGGCCTGCTACTATCCCGATACCCAGACCATCGCCCTTCACCCCTACATTCACGAACGCCGGGCGCCGCAATTCGTGCTCAAATACCTGATCTTTCACGAATGCTGTCATCAACTGATTGAATCCGGCTGCGATACACCGCATCCGCCGGATTTCATGGCATGGGAGTATCGCGCCCCAGGCCGCGAACGCGCACTCGAGTGGCTGGAAAAAGAAGGCTTTCCCACACTGGCAATGAGCGAAGAGCAATCCAGTGCATGAACGCAATGCTGCATCGGCAACTGCTTGTGTTGATACTTTGCTCGGCGGCCATGGTCGTGAACGCCCAGTCCGATATGGACTGCCGGGAATCCCCCACTGCCCGCTGCCTGATCGAACAGGCGATCGCGACTTGGCAGATACAGCTGGCATCTGCGGATACGGATCCGACGGTCGCGACGCACCTGCTGTTTGAAGCCCGACAATACCGAATACCGGCACCCCAGACGCTGCAGGATGCTGCGCAAGAGGCCGCGCTTTCACACAGGTTAATGCGCGAGGAGACCTTTCTGGAAAACCTCCGGCAACAGGACTTCGCCCAGGCAACGGCGCTAATGGCGCAACTGGATCAGCCGCTGCAGGACACGCTGCAGATGCCAGCCGCTGCACTGCTGATCGAAGCACTCACGCTGGCATTGCAGGATCAGCAGGCTGATGACCTGAAGAAGCAATACTACGAATCGCTATTAACGCTGGAACATAATACCCGCGCCCGCCGCATGATCGCCGTTGCACGCATGGAAATTCTGGGTGGCCAGCCGCAGAAAGGGCTGAACACACTGGAGCATAGCGATATCGACGCCTTCAGTCCGACGGATATTTACCAGTCGAGACTGATCACCGAATGGCTGGGCGCGTCATCGCAACAGCTTTTTCTGCGTCCTCACGCAACACCCGGCCCCTGCGACAACCCGCAAGATATTGCAAATGCATTGCAATATTTATTGCACGATCCCGCGTACACACAGCTGCTGTCTTCCTCCGACATCACCGACCGGAAAGCAACAATTGAAGGTCTCTTGTTGACTGCAAAAATCTATCGCAACGGAGATCAATGTGTATTGCTGGAGAAATGGCTCACCCGACAGGCGCTTCTGCAATCA
>JAWKZS010000020.1:0-81170 GCA_041395845.1 Gammaproteobacteria bacterium | reverse complement strand
ATCAAGTTCATGGAAAACCACGCACTGGCCCAGGCGTTCGTCGATCCGCAAACCAACGCGCCCAATTTTTCATTTTTCAAAAACCGTTTTCCCGAACAGCTGCCGTCACTGCAGCAGCGCTATCCCAACCTGTTCGTGGTCGTGCTCGACCTGCATGGCTTTCGCGAACTGGTGGGTCTGCTGGGGCCGGACGTACTCAAACTCGCCTACGACCGTCACGTGGAACGCAGCCAGCATCTGCTGGCAAATCGCAACTGGGCGGTACCGATTCGCACATTGCAACGCCAGGATGCCTATCTGATGACGTTGCCCGGTGGGCAGGAAATGCTGCTGGTGAACACGGCCAGCCCGTCACCGGATAGCGTCAAACCCATGCTGAAAGAACTGCTGGACATGGCGGACGAAGCCATCACAGTGAATGACATCAACAGCAAGATCGGTTTCCGTATCGGCTGTGCCCCGTTCCGCCCCGAGCAGCACTCGATTTTCGAATGCTTTCGCCAGGCCCAGGTGGCCTTGCTCACCGCCCACCGCAATTGCCAGCCCTGGGAAATCTACACCGGCGAGCAGGACGTTTTCATCAAGCACCGTTTATCATTGCTGTCGGACTTGCGTCAGGCGCTGGTGGATGACCAGCTGTCGATTCACATCCAGCCCCAGATCAACATGCATTCCCAGAAGGTGGTCGGTGGCGAAGTACTGGTGCGTTGGCAGCATCCCCGCGACGGCTTCATCAGCCCCGGCGTGTTTATTCCACTGGCGGAACAGAGTCAGCTGATATTCGATATCACGCGACAGGTACTGCAGAAAACCTGTCAGTGGCTGCAGCAGCAAAGCTGGCTGCCGGACGGCTTTCAGCTATCGGTCAACCTGTCCGCACTCGACATTAACGACAACCGCCTGCTGCCCCTGATCCGCCACTGCATTCAGGCCTACAACGTTGCACCGCAGCGGCTGCTGTTCGAAGTGACCGAATCGGCAGTAATGGATGATCCGCAACGTTTTCTGTCGGTGATCGATTCACTGCATGACATGGGCTTCCGCATTGCCATTGACGATTTTGGTACCGGCTATTCCTCGATGACGTATCTGCAAAAAATGAATGCGGATGAAATCAAGATCGACATCTGCTTTGTGCGCGATATCGACCAGTCGGAAACCAATCGCAATATCGTAAAAGCCATTGTGCAGCTGGCCCGCGCCACCGGTGCCTACACCGTGGCAGAAGGCATCGAAACCGACGCCGAGCGCGCGGTGCTGCAGACATTGCAGTGCGACATTGCCCAGGGCTATCTGTGGTCGGCACCCTTACCGGCTGCCACCTTCGCCGAGCGGTATCTGCAACCCGCCGCGCCGCTGAACCAGTCCCGCTCAGCCCGCTAACGGCGATACCGGCCCGAACAGACGCAGCAATTCCTCGTCAATCCAGCCCTGCAAACGCAAGTCTTTCACAAAGCCGCAATGCCCACCCCGCGGCAACATCCGCAAGCGCACCTGCGGTGGCAATTGCAGCGTGTAAAAATCCTGCGCCGGAATCACCGGGTCATCTTCGGCAGTAATGATATCCACCGGACAGGTGATGTCCGCCAGAACCTGGGGCGTGATTTCGTAGCTGTTCAGATAGGCTTCTGCGCTGGTGAAATCCGTGTGGTGTTCCACCAGATAGTCGGTAAGTTCACGCAGGCGACGCAGGCGTCGTACCTGTTCGTAATCCAGCAGGCCGGGAAACAGTTCGTGCTTGCGACTCAGACTGCGCTGCCATTTGCGCACGAAATACTGGTGATAGAACGCCGGTGCGTGCTCCATCGCTGCCATCGTGGTCAGCGGTTTGATGGCCGGACTCACTGCCACCACATGACGCAGTCGCAATCCCGCTGACTGCGCCTGCGACGCCACCCGCAGCGCAAAATTGCCACCAAGGGAAAATCCCACCAGACAGGTTGGCCCGTCCGCATAGTGCATTTCAAACGCCCGCACCGCATTCACCACTTCGTCCAGCCGGGCAGCGTGAAACAGCTCGGCATTCAGATGATGGGTCGGGCCATGATCCCGCAGATGCAGCCGGAAGACGTCGTAACCCGCCTGATACAGCGTGCCCGCCGCCGACAGCAGATAATTCGACTCGGCACAGCCCTCCCAGCCGTGGATCAGGATCACCGTTTGCCGTGGCGCATGACCCGCCCCGGGCTGGCGCGACAGCAGGCCGTGCAGCCGCACGCCATCACCGGCATCCAGA
Organism: Gammaproteobacteria bacterium; assembly: GCA_041395845.1. Classification (GTDB taxonomy): domain Bacteria; phylum Pseudomonadota; class Gammaproteobacteria; order Pseudomonadales; family Ketobacteraceae; genus Ch67. The sequence goes on along the minus strand of JAWKZS010000020.1, from coordinate 78,934 downwards.
ATCAGTGGCCGGGCATTGGCCAGCAGGCCCGCACCCCGCCGTCGCAACAGCGGGCGGCGCAATCCACTGCTGGCCAGGATCGACTGCACATGACCATTACGGATCAGGGGATGGGGATTGAACGCAGACATGGGAAACACTCACGGGAACACGACCTGCACTATGGTCGCATTGCTGCACGGAACGCAACATTGCCGGAAACGACAGTGTCTGGGTGAAGAACGGCAATGCCCTGCGACTCGCCATCCTGCAGATTCTTCGGCACACTAATCAGCATCTGCCCATCACCCCGAGGACCACCATGCAGTTCTACAGCCGCAAATGGATCATGCCCGAAGACCTCAACCCCAATGGCAGCCTGTTCGGCGGACGCCTGCTGAGCTGGATCGACGCCGAAGCCGCCATCTTCGCCATGTGCCAGCTGGGCCAGGACCGCCATCTGGTCACCAAGTACATTTCCGAAATCAACTTTGTCAGTTCCGGCAGACTGGGCGAAGTCATCGAAATGGGTGTGGAAATGGTCAAGGTCGGCCGCACCTCCATCACCCTGCACGCGGTGGTGCGCAATCTGGAAACCAAGGCGGTGATCATCGAAATCGACAATATCGTCTTCGTGAACCTGGGGCCCGATGGCAAGGCAGTGCCCCATGGTTACACCCCCAATCCCTGACCCAACCCCGGGGGAAACTGGTATATTTCCCCCTTTGCAGTCCATTCAGCAGTCCGGAACCCACCCATGACCAATAATAACTTCTCCCAGGTTGCCGCCTTTATCTGGGCCGTGGCCGACCTGTTACGGGGCGACTTCAAGCAATCCCAATACGGCCGCATCATCCTGCCGTTCACCCTGCTGCGCCGCCTCGAATGCGTGCTGGAACCTACCAAGGACGCCGTCCTGGCCGAAGCCGACAAAATCAAATCCATGAACCTGCCGGAAGACGGCCGCGAAAAACTCCTGCTGCGGGCCACCGGGGGATTGAGCTTCTTCAACACCTCGCCCCTGAACCTCACCCGTCTCAACCACGGCAGCATCAAGGCGGATCTGGAAAACTACGTGCAATGCTTTTCCAGGGATGCGCGGGAAATCTTTGAATACTTCCGCTTCGACGAATTCATCGCCGCCCTCAACGAAGCCAACCTGCTCTACAAAGTGGTGCAGAAATTTGCCGCCACCGACCTGAGCCCCCAAACCCTGTCCAACCACGACATGGGCCTGGTATTCGAAGAACTGATCCGGCGCTTTGCAGAAAGCTCCAACGAAACCGCCGGGGAACACTTCACCCCCCGCGACATTGTTCAGCTCACCACCTCACTGGTGTTCCTGGAAGACGACGACGCCCTCAGCAAACCCGGCATCATCCGCACCATTTACGACCCCACTGCCGGTACCGGTGGATTTTTGTCGGCGGGCATGGAATACGTGATCTCACAAAATCCCGAAGCCGTCATGCGCGCCTTTGGCCAGGAACTCAACCCCGAATCCTACGCCATCTGCAAAGCCGACATGCTGGTGAAAGGCCAGACCGTGCAGAACATCAAACTGGGCAACACCCTGTCCAACGACCAACTGCCCGCCGACCGCTTCGACTACATGCTATCCAACCCCCCCTTTGGCGTGGACTGGAAGAAAATCGAATCCGATATCAAGGACGAACACGCCATCAAAGGTTTCGACGGCCGCTTTGGCCCCGGCCTGCCCCGGGTATCCGATGGCTCCCTGCTGTTCCTGCTCCACCTGATCAGCAAGATGCGCGACGCAAAAGACAACGGCAGCCGCATCGGCATCATCCTCAACGGCTCACCCCTGTTCACCGGCGGCGCTGGCAGTGGCGAAAGCGAAATCCGCCGCCACATCCTCGAAGCCGACCTGCTGGAAGCCATCGTCGCCCTGCCCACCGACATGTTCTACAACACCGGCATCGCCACCTATGTGTGGATACTCTCCAACAAGAAAAGCGCCGAGCGCAAAGGCAAAGTGCAACTGATCAACGCCGCCAACCTGGGCGGCAAGATGCGCAAATCCCTGGGATCTAAACGCAACGAACTGGGCGCCGACGATATCCGCACCATCACCCGCTGCTTTGGCAATTTCGACGCCATCGACAATCACCCCCTGGACAAAGCCCCGGAACAAAAAAGCAATCGCGGCCGCCAATCCAGCACACCCAAAACCGAAGCCGCCAAAACCTTTGCCAGCAAAATCTTCAGCAGTCATGAATTCGGCTATCGCCGCATCACCATCGAACGCCCCCTGCGCCTGACCGTGCACTTTACCGATGCTGCCATCGAAACCCTGCGCTTTGCCCCCGGCGCCTACACCGCCCCCATGCAATGGATCTGGCATGCCTACGGCGAAGAATGGCAAAGCCACACCAGCGACATCCGCGCCAAACTGAAAAAGGATTTTGCCGACCTGAAAGAAAAACAGGTGAAGGAACTGCTGGACCCACCACTGTGGGACGCCCAGCAACAACTGATGGATAAAGCCCGCCAGCTGCAAGCCATTCTGGGCAGCGACGAATGCCACGACTTCAACAAGTGGGATATTCAACTCGGCAAAGCGTTAAAACAGGCCGGCATCAAACTGGACGCAAAAGAACGCAAACAACTGCTGGACGCCATCACCCGCAAAAATCCCAAAGCCGCCGCCGTGATCAAAAAGGTAGTGAAGGAAGCCGCCAATCCGCTGTATGGCGTATTCGACTATCGCGGCCAGGTGGTGACCTTTGAACAGGACAGCGACCTGCGCGATGCCGAAAACGTCCCCCTCGATCCGCGCCGCAGCGTCACCGACCTGATCGAAACTTACTTTCAGCGCGAAGTGGCGCCCCATGTTCCCGACGCCTGGATCAACGCCGACAAACGGGACGAACGCGACGGCGAGATCGGTGTGGTGGGTTATGAAATTCCCTTTAACCGGCATTTCTATCAGTACCAGCCACCACGGCCGCTGGAGGAGATTGATGCGGATCTGGATGCGGTGAGTGCGGAGATTATGGAGTTGTTGAGAGAGGTGCATTCCTGATGGCGGGGAAGTATCGGGCGTATTCGGAGTATAAGGATTCGGGGGTGGAGTGGCTTGAAGATGTTCCGAGTCACTGGTCAACATGCGTTGCGAGACGGCTGTTCAATAACTATAGGCAACCTTCGCTACCTACGGATTTGCAGTTGGCCGCAAGTCAAAAGTATGGCGTCATCCCGCAGTCCTTAATGATGGAACTAAATGATTCGAAGGTAATGTTGGCCCTAAAAGGAACAGAATCTTTTCGCCACGTGGAGAAAGATCATTTTGTAATTAGTCTTAGGAGTTTTGAAGGGGGCATTGAACATAGCAATTACATTGGTTGTGTTTCACCAGCTTATACAGTATTGGCACCGCTCAGGACAGTGTCACCACAATATTTCAAGTATCTTTTTAAGTGCTCTGCATTTGTTTCTGCACTACAAGCGTCAACGGACAGTTTGCGGGACGGAAAATCGATTACATATGAGCAGTTCGGTTCTATTTCTTTATGTGAGCCACCCATCGGAGAAGCCAATTCAATTGCGCGTTTTCTCGACCACGAAACCGCCAAAATCGACACCCTGATCGAAAAGCAACAACAACTCATCAAACTGCTAAAAGAAAAACGTCAGGCCGTGATCAGCCATGCCGTCACCAAGGGCCTCAACCCCAACGTCCCGATGAAGGATTCCGGCGTCGAGTGGCTGGGCGAAGTACCTGCGCATTGGACTATAGGAAAGATTAAGAATCTGACCATCACTATATCGAAGGGTACAACTCCCTCGACAATCGGATCGGATTTTGAATCGGAGGGAATACGTTTTCTCAAAGCAGAGAATATCGGAAAAGGATTTAATGTCTCTGAAGAACCATCTTTCTACATTTCAACCGAAACGGATGAATTGCTGGCAAGGAGCAGGTTAAAAGAAGGAGATGTTTTGGTCATTATCGCAGGTGCGACCACCGGACAGTCATCCGTTTTACAAAAGGAAATATTGCCTGCAAATACTAACCAAGCGGTCAGCTTTATTCGGCCATCTGAATCCGCATACTCAGAATATATTTCACACTGGATTTCAACAAAGTTTGCACAAGCCATTATTTGGCAAGGAGCTGTTCAAGCAGCACAACCGAATTTGTCGATGGAAACGTTAGGCAACATTCCTATTTACATACCTCCGGCAAGCGAAGCATCAAGCATCAATGAGAAAATTCGAGACTTGACCAAAAAGCTGGATAGGCTAGTCAATCAAGCAGAAAATGCTATTCAGTTGTTGCAAGAACGCCGTACCACCCTAATCTCCGCCGCCGTCACCGGCAAAATCGACGTACGCGACTGGCAACCACCCGCCAGCGCCGAGGCCCCTGCACTGGAAGCCACCTCATGAGCGATATCAAACTGTTCTCCCTCCAGGCCGGACAGGTCACCGAACTGGCCAGCAAATCCGCCCTGCTGGAAAAACACCTGCAGGAACAGATCGAACAGCATATGGAGGTGTTCCTGGGCGTGCGCTTTCTGGCCACCGAATACAGCACCGGCAAAACCCACAAGGGCCGCATCGATTCCCTGGGCCTGGATGAAAACGGCTGCCCGGTGATCGTGGAATACAAACGCCACAGCAACGAAAACGTCATCAACCAGGGCCTGTTCTATCTGGACTGGCTGCTGGACCATCAGGCCGAATTCAAATGGCTGGTGATGGAAAAGCTCGGCAAAGACGCCGCCGATGATATCGAGTGGGGCGGCACCCGCCTGATCTGCATCGCCTCGGACTTCAACCGTTACGACGAACACGCCGTGCAACAGATCAACCGCAATATCGAACTGATGCGCTACCGCTACTTCGGCAGCGATCTGTTGCTGCTGGAACTGGTCAACGCCCAGACCGCCAGCGGCCCCATCATTACCGAACTCGACGTTGATGCGGATGTCCCCGAAAAAAAGCAAACAAAAGACAAATCCCAACGCGAGCGACTCAGCGAGGCATCCTCCGAATTACTCGCCCTCTACAACAGCCTGTGTCAGTTCACCGAACAACTCGGCGACGAAGTCCAACGCAAGGAACTGAAACACTATACCGCATTCAAGCGCATCCGCAATTTTGCCGCCTTCATCGTCATGCCCGGCAAGAAAGATCCCCGTATACAGGTGTACCTGAAACTCCCCGGCACCCGCGCCCAGAATGACGACTTCAGCCGCGATGTCAGTAATATCGGCCACTGGGGCTCCGGTGATCTGGAGTTAACCGTACGCTCCGCCGAGGATGTGGAAAAAGCGAAGGGGTTGATTCAGGAGTGTTATCTGGGGAGCTGACATTGAGCCAGCCCCCACCCAGTACCACCGCATCTAGTCCGCAGGTGTTAATGAAAACGTAACCTGATATTCCAATAGCATGACATTGGGTATTACTTTGGCTGCATATTTGAGCTTGTCGTTGATTTCATGGGCCACAATAATGCCATGCACTGCTTTGCCTTGTGCCAGTTTATCCGCCACCCACCCCATGTAGCGGGCCAGCTGGCCAATGGCATTATCCGGGCTGGCAGCGCGCTTTAGTTCAAGCACGTAATAATTACCCGCTTTGTCGACTGCCAAAATATCAATATTCCCCACACCGGTGGCATACTCAATTCCGTTTCTACCATCCGCGCCCACAAAAAGGCTCAGCTTTTTTCCTCCCACACCAATGGCGTCAAGGTTGTGCGCCAAAAAGTCACGGAGCTGATATTCAAGGCCGAAGGCAATTTCCTGGGCGTCTTCCCATTCCTCTTCTTCGGCGCCAGCGCCATCCAGCAACTCTTCGTTTTGTTGCTTGATGCGACGGTATTTTTCAAACTTTTTGGCCGCCCGATTGTGGGCTGCGCCAGGCCAACACTCCCTGACAAACCCCTCAAGCAATCCATTATCTTCCAAGGCAGTAAACACGTATCCCTTCCTTACCAAAAGCGCCTTTTTTGATAGTTCGGGAGCAACCTTTACGCCACTTACATCAAACGCAACGCCGCTTTTCTGCAAGAACTGCTTCGCTTGCCGCATTGGCAAATACTCTTTATCACCTTCCACAGCTTATCTCCCAGTTTTTTTCAATGCGGGTCATTCAAACAACGCTGGCACGTCCCGGCTTTCATGCAGCACCCGGACAACACGAATGCAGTCGGACACTATGCGATAGAAAATAACGTGATGATGACAGGTTTTACTGCGCACGCCGGATCGGATCTCCGGGCGATCTCGTCCGAGTGCCGGATGCGCGACCAACTGCATCAGCATGTCGTCAATATCCTGCAAATACTGCACAGCCTGCGTCACGCCAAACTTTTCTACGGTGTAATCATAAATAGCGCTGACATCCTGGTCGGCTTCGCTCGATAGTTCGTAGCGATTAACATCCTTGTCACTCAAATCACGCGCCCTCTGTCTTGTCCCGAATAATATCCTTCACGGAGCGGGAACTGGTCGGCCCATCCCAGCCTTTGGCGATCTCGGCACGCAGTTCTTCCAGTACACGGTTGCGATAGAGCTGGTGCAGGCGCAACGCATCCCGCACCACTTCGCTGGCGTTCTGGTAATCACCGTGAGCGACCTGCGCCGCAATGTATTCTTCCTGCTTTTTGGTAAAGCTGATGTTCATGGCATTTGCCTCCTCTTACTGGATGCAAAGATACCGCCCATGTCCATATTTAGCAAATTTGGATATGCCACCAATTCCAGGCGTTCCGGATAGCCTTTCCTGTGCCAATCCGGGCCGCCTAACCTGCCTTCCATCTGTCTAACGGTTGATCAGGGGGGCAAAACCGGCAATCATCAGCCATCCTAATAGAATTAATCAGCCTGCTGGCCGGCCATTGGCGGCCACCGGTATTTACGTGATCGCTTTGGGGATCAGATGGACAGCATTACCCAGGAACGCAACTTCCAGAACGATATCATTGCGCAGATGCAGGCCAGCGGCTGGCTGCTGGGCGCGGGGGCAGGCTATGACGCCGATAGCGCGCTGTATACCGACGATGTCCTGTCCTTTGTCCAGGCAACCCAGCCCCAGCAGTGGGAAAAATTCGCCAAGCTGTTCCCCATCGATACCGAAGCGCAATTTATCCAGCAGCTGGTCAGCCAGCTGAAAAAGGCTGATCCCACTGCCGTGAATACGGATTTGCGCACCTATGGCACCCTGGGGGTGTTGCGTCATGGCCTTAAAATCCGCAATGCGCGCTTTTTTCTGGCCCAGTTCAAGCCGGAACATGATCTGAACCCCACCACACTGGCCCACTATCAGCAGAACCGGCTGCGGCTCGTGCCCGAGCTGGTGTATAGCCCTTATGCTTCCAAAGAGCATCTGGCGCAGACAGGTAGCCAGGCAAAACGCTGGCGCATTGATCTGGTGCTGTTCGTCAATGGTATTCCCGTGGCAACACTGGAATTGAAATCTGAGTTCAAGCAGTCGGTGGAACGGGCCATTCGCCAGTATCAGACGACCCGGCCACCCAAAGATCCGGCCACTGGCAAAGCGGAACCGCTGCTCACCTTCAAACGCGGCGCCCTGGTGCATTTCGCCGTGAGCCAGTTCGAGGTGTACATGGCCACCCGGCTGGCGGGAAACGAAACCTATTTTTTGCCGTTCAACAAGGGCACCGCCGAGGGTGGCGCGGGCAACGATATTCCCGAGGATACCCAGCGCTACGCCACCGACTATTTGTGGAACGAAGTGCTGCTGCCGGACAATCTGCTGCGGATCATTCACCGCTTTGTGCATCTGCAGATCGAAGACAAAGAAGAGTGGGATGGCCGCAAATACAAGAAAGAGGCGCTGATATTCCCCCGCTATCACCAGTGGGACGCCGTGAACAAACTGATTGCCGCTGCCAAACAGGAAGGCACCGGCAATAAATACCTGATCCAGCACAGCGCCGGTTCCGGCAAATCGAATTCCATCGCCTGGACGGCACATCAGCTTTCCACCCTGCATGACGCGGACGGCAACAAGCAGTTTGATTCCGTGATTGTGGTCACTGATCGCACGGTGCTGGATGCCCAGCTACAGGATACGATCGTGCAGTTCGAACATGCCGATGGTGTGGTGGGACGCATTAACAACAAGGAAGGTGATGGCTCGAAATCGGACAAGCTGGCCAAGGCGCTGGAGTTGTCCCAGCCCATTATCATCGTCACGATCCAAACCTTTCCCCATGTACTGCGCGCCATCGATGCCAGCGTGACCCTGAAACAACGCCGTTATGCGGTGATCGCCGACGAGGCGCATTCTTCCCAGTCCGGCTCCACTGCCCGCCAATTGCGGGAAGTGCTGATGCTGGAAGACAGCGGTGAAGACGAGCTGTCCAGCGATGACATCATGGATGCCACCATCGCCGCCCGGCGTGGCAACCAGAACCTGAATTTTTACGCCTTTACCGCTACCCCAAAAGCCAAGACCCTGGAATTGTTTGGGCGCCTGCCCAATCCGGATTTACCGGCGTCGAAAACCAACAAGCCTGAGGCGTTTCATGTCTATTCCATGCGTCAGGCCATTGAAGAAGGGTTCATTCTGGATGTGCTGCGCAACTACACCAACTACAAGGAAGCCTATCAACTGGCGATGAAGCTGGCCGCCCATGATGACGAGGTGGACAGCCGCAAGGCCAAGGTAAAGCTGAGCCGCTGGGTGCGCCTGCACGAACACAGCATCGCCCAGAAAGTGAAGATCATCATCGAGCATTTCCGCGAGCATGTTAAAAACCTGCTGGGCGGACAGGCCAAGGCCATGGTGGTCACCAGTTCCCGCAAGGAGGCAGTGCGGTACAAGCTGGCCTTCGACAAATACATCGCCGAGCATGCCTATCAGAATGTACATGCCATGGTGGCGTTTTCCGGCGAGGTGAATTTTTCCGACGCCGATCCGGACAGCAGCGCGCTGCTGGGCCAGAAATTCACCGAAAACAACATGAACACCGGCCTGAAGGGCCGCGACATGCGCAAGGCGTTCGATACCGACGATTTCCAGGTAATGATCGTTGCCAACAAGTTCCAGACCGGTTTCGATCAGCCCAAGCTGGTGGCCATGTATGTGGACAAACCGTTGGGCGGGGTGGAATGCGTGCAGACGTTATCGCGCCTGAACCGGATTTATCCCGGCAAGAAGGAATGTGGCACGTTTATTCTGGATTTTTATAACGATTCCCAGGATATCCTGGATGCCTTTCTGCCCTACTTCCAGACCGCTGCGCTGGAAGACGTATCCGATCCAGACCGGGTGTTTGAGCTGTTCGAAAAGCTGCGCGCCACCGGCATATTCCAGTGGACCGAGGTTGAACAGTTTGCCACGGCGTTCTTCAGCAAGAACAAGAGCAACGCTGCATTAAGCAATATCATGCGTCCGGCCGTAGAGCGCTGGAGCAAGCGCTACAAACACGCCATCGAAGCATTCCAGCACGCCAAAGACATTGTAGAACGTGCCAAACGATCCAATGATGCCGTGCTGATTGCCAATGCTGAAACCAGTTTCAAGGAGTGCAAGAAAGAAAAGGACAGCCTGGAGATCTTCAAAAAAGATCTGGGCACCTTCACCCGTTTTTATGAATTCATGTCGCAGATCGTTGACTACGATGACAAGGATCTGGAAAAGCTCAGCCTGTTCGCCCGCAACCTTCGCCCCATGCTGCGCGAGCAGGTGATTGAAGATGGCGATATTGATCTTACCAATGTGGTTATGAGCCACTACCGCTTGTCACGATTGAAGCAACAGGATCTGAAGCTGGCCGAGGAAAAAGCGGATTATCAGCTGCAACCGGCCAGCGATGCCGGTAGCGCCAAACCCAAGGATCGCAAGGCCGAGCTGCTGTCCCAGATCGTCGCCAGGATGAACGAGCTGTTTGTCACCGATGGTCTGAGCGAAGCCGATCTGGTGAGTTATGCCCACACCGTTACCGACAAGGTATGGGAAAACAAAACCGTGATGCAGCAGATTGCCAACAACACACCTGAGCAGGCCATGTTGGGGGACTTTCCCCGTGCCATTGATGACGCGATTCTGGGGAGTGGCGAAGCACAGCAGAATCTGATGATGCAGTATCTTTCCAATCCCGAAACGGCTCGGGGGTTTGCCCGCATGGTGTTTGATCTGCTGCAGCTCAAGGGACAGGGCTGAGGCAAAACTGGTATATTTCCCCCTTTGCAGTCCGGCCCCCTGCGGCCCTATCGAAGGAACCCCCCCATGTCAGATACCAAGTCGTTGAATCCCGTTGATTTTCAGGATCAGGAACGGATGAAGAAGATCCTCCGCGTGTTGATCATGGCGGTCGCCAAAGTGCCGGAAGATGCCGGCCGCGACGCCATCTGGGGTGGCCTCGAAGCTCTGCAGGAAGAACTCGACAAGCCCCTCGACCCGCGCCAGTTCACCCAGCACTGATCCATGCAGCTCAACGCCGAACAGACCGCCGCCGCCCATTACACCGGTTCTGCCCGCCATCTGCTGGTACTGGCTGGTGCCGGCACGGGCAAGACCCGCACCATCATCGCCCGGATTCTGTTTCTGATCCGCAGCGGTGTGGCGGCCGAGCGGCTGTTGATGCTCACCTTCACCCGGCGGGCGGCCAAGGAAATGCTGGCCCGCCTGAACAATGAAGTGGGCGGTGTCAGCGACAAGATCACTGCCGGCACCTTTCACCATTTCTGTCTGCAGGTGATGCGGCGGATTCCCAAAGCATTCGGTGTCGAAGACCGCAATGTCATCGACCGCGACGATGCCGAAAGCCTGATCCAGCTGATCCGTGGCGAGCTGCTGAAAAAAGGCGAGAAAAAGGATTTCCCCAAAGGCTCGGCACTGCTCAATACGATTTCCTACGCCAAGAACTGCTGTCTGGCGCTGGAGGATTATCTGCAGCGTTTCACCGAATACGATGAAACGACGATGGAGCGGATTCGCCAGATCGCGACGCAGTATGAGCAGCGCAAACAGGAACGCCGCTATCTGGATTACGACGACATCCTGCACCTGTTCGTGCAGGGACTGGAACAGAATGACAAACTGCGCGAGCGCATCGCCGGTCTGTACCAGCACATTCTGGTGGACGAAATGCAGGATACCAATCCGTTACAGTGGCGGATTCTGGCAGCGCTGTCCGGTGCCGAAGGCAAAGGCGCACAGCTGTTCTGCGTGGGTGATGATGCGCAGTCCATTTATGCGTTTCGCGGCGCCGATTTTCGCAACGTGCACGAATTCGAATCCCGGGTGCCCGGCAGCACCACGCTCAAACTGCAGGAAAACTTTCGCTCCACCCAGGAAATTCTCGATATCGCCAACTGGCTGCTGGCGCAATCGCCAACGCAGTACGACAAGGAATTACACGCACATCGCGGCCGTGGCTTGAAACCCCGACTGATCGATTTTGAAAGCAGGTTCGACGAAGCGGACTGGATCGCCACCGACCTGCAGCAGCGTCACGACAACGGCGCCCGCTGGGGTGAACACATGGTGCTGGTGCGTTCCGCCTGGGCGGCGAAAACCCTCGAAGGCGCGCTGATCGATCGGCAGATTCCCTACAAATTCATCGGCGGCACCAGCCTGCTGGAAGCTGCCCACGTCAAAGACTTGCTATCCCTGTGCCGGGCTGCTCTGAGCGCTTACGACGAACTGGCCTGGATCCGCTATCTGAAATGTTGGCCCAAGATCGGCGATGCCACTGCCGCCAAAGTCGTGGCGGGACTGCTGCAACTGCAGCCGGCCGACAATCCCCTGGACGCCCTGGCCGACCTGCTGCCCCGCCGCGAAGATGTACGTCAGGGCATCGCCATCGTCCAGCAATACCGCGGCGAACCCCACACCGCGCTGAAGATGGCCGCAGAACATCTGGGCAAGGCCCTGTCGCAACGTTACGACCGCTGGGAAAGCCGCGCCGGTGATCTGCGCCTGCTGGCGAGCCTGGCCCATCGTTACAAGGATCTGCTGGGCTTTGTCGAAGCCTACACCCTCGATCCGGTATCCAATTCCGAAGCGGAACAGAGCGAGCAGGAAGACACGTTGACGGTGATTACCGTGCACAGCGCCAAGGGCACCGAAGCCCCGGTCTGTTACTGCCTGGGCGTACAACCGGGCGCCTATCCCCACCTGCGCAGCCTGGGCGACAAGGATGCCGAGGAAGAGGAACGCCGCGTCCTCTATGTCGCCCTCACCCGCGCCCAGAACGAACTGATCATCACCCGCGCCGGCGACGACAACCGCACCCTGTTCCACGGCGGTTCCTACGTGCACGCCCAGGGCTGTCCGTATTTTCTCGAATACATTCCCAGCGAGCTGGTGGAGTACGAACACTACGGCTATGGGCTGGGCATGGCGGGCGGCTCGATTCTGGACGAGTTGCTGGATTTTGAGTAACCCGCAGATCGCCTGATCAGATCTTCACAAACAAAACTGCGGCCCGAAGGCCGCAGTCATTTTTCCCATCAATACCCGCGTCAGAACGAACTCCGCCGCTTGTATTCATACTCGTACTCATAACCGCCACGATGACGGTCACGGCCCTTGTGGTGCCCGCGGTGATGACCACGATCATGACCGTAGCCAACCCGTTCGTACCCACGCTCATGATACTGGGGCGGGTTGTGGATCACGTAGTGCTCCACCCGGGTCGGCTGGTGGTGATAACGGGGAGGTTCCCGGTATTCACGCCGCTCATATTCATACTCATAGCCACCCCGGTGATGATGCTTGTTCGCGTTCTGCAGGGCATAGGTGGTCAAACCGCCGACCGCAACCCCCACCAGAACCGCCGCCGCATCATCATCGAAGGCCTGAGCCTGATTCACCGTCAGGGCACCGGCGGCCGCGATCAGAATCGTCGCTGGCAGTAGTTTGTTTTTCATCCACATAAGGAATTCTCCTTTTGCTGTTTAAGTCCCTCCACGTTATTCCCGTGAGGCTGAATCAAACCTGAATGCAAACCGGCGATGCATTCAGGTTCGATTCAGGGCCCGGGCGCTGTAATGGCGCCATGGCAAAGGAGACCCATCATGAAAAAACCTATCCTGCTTCTGTTGTTCGTTTCACTGATTGTGGCTGCCCTTCACAATGCAGCCCAGGCCGCCACGGACCCGACCGCCAAGTTCACCGGCAAAACCGTGGCCAACCCCAATCGCGATACCACCGACGATCAGCCCGGTGCCAACACCCTGGCCACAGGACGCAGCATTGCCGGCGGCGACACGGTTGGCCTGTACGACCTGTGGATCGACTTCCAGCGCGACAACGATGGCGACGGCTTTTATCAACAATTCGAAATCTTTTTCGATATCGATTCCCGCTACAGCAACACCCGCATCTATGTCACCGGACAGCTGGACAACGGCGCAACCACACCGCTGTTCCGCACCGACCCGTTTACCGTGAATGGCGCGACCGGCAGTGACACCTACAGCGCCACCGTGCTGCTGACCGATGGCTATCCGTCCACGGACTATGCGCTGACGCTGCGGGTGTACGATGCCCAGACCAACGCACTGATGCTGACGATCAGTCCCAATCAGTATCCACGCCTGAATCAGCTGTTTCTGGAAGATGCCGAGCGTGATGCGGTGACAAACGCAGCGCTGCAACTGTTCGAATTTGCCTTTACCCTGCTGGGTGATAACGATGGTGACGGCTATTACACCGAGGCCGAGATACGTCTGGATGTGGATGCACCGCAGCAGACCCGCAGCATCTACGCCAGCCTGTACCTGGTGGATCGTCACGATGAATGGATTCCCCTGAAGAATTCCAGCGTGGTGACCGTGTCCGGTTACTCCACCTTTGACGTGATCCGGCTGGACTTCGCACTGAATGGTGGCTTTGATCCGCAGGCGTATAGACTGGGAGTGCAGCTGCATGATGCCTACACGCACACCGTATTGCTGACATCAACCACTCCCCTGTCGACACCGGTGCGCATGGAAAGCGCCGACTACGACAGTAGCTACTACGTGGTGGAAGAAGAATACTACTACGAGGAAAGTCACCATTCCGGCGGTAGCATCGGCGCTGGCCTGCTGATGATGCTGGGACTGCTGTGGTGGCGCAAACGCAGCGCAAATCCATCGGCCTGAAAGCAGGAAGGCCACGGTATTTCACTACCGTGGCCTTTTCCCCGCGACAATCAACTGCGCGACGCCCGCTCAACTGTCACTGATTGTGTTTACATCCACTCCGGTCTTACAGGTCGGCACGACCAAATTTCCGAAGGCGCCGCCGGATACAAACGTGCGGCGCAACCTGCTACTGCGCGTTTACAACGTTACTGCATGACGACTGCTTCTACACCACTGTGCGCTAATGGGGCGGCTCGCACCAACCCAGGAATAAACAAAAGCAACGCCGATACCACTGCGATGGTCAGCGCGGCCGAACCGAGACGATCCATAAACCGGATACTGTCCATAGCGATCTCCTTGCAAGCGGTAGGTGATTCAAACATGTTCTGTGCCTGACAGGATTCAGTCTAATGGGAGGCGGTTGTCGCGCAAGGCAATCCGACCACGCCACTTTTCCACAATTGCTGATGCGCAATTTGAACAAGTTCACAAATCGTTTTGTTCTGTCAGGGATTGTACAAAAGTGCTCATGGCGTTCCCCTGAAAAAAATCGCTGGCCTTGGAACGAATCAATCTAATACTCGCCACTTATCCACAGGCAAGTCGACCAACGGCTGGCCACACCCCCGGTACAGGTATTTACGTCCTACGACACGGCATTGGTTTAATTGACGCAGAAGGCTCACTATAATCGCGGTTTTTCGCCAGTGACTGTCATGCGACTCGACAAATACCTAAGTAACTTTTCCGGACTGTCCCGCAAGGAAGCCCGCCAGGTCATCAAGCAGGGTGATGTGCTGGTGGATGGCCGCATGATCACCGATCCCACCGCCAACATTGCCGACGACGCCGACGTGCAGTGGTCGGGCATGACCATCGCGCCGGCAGGCCCCCGCTACTTCATGCTCAACAAGCCCACCGGATACGTCTGCGCCAACCGCGACAGCCAGCATCCCACCGTGCTGGAACTACTGGACGAGGACGACCTTGAATCCCTGCAGGTAGCCGGCCGGCTGGACATCGATACCACCGGATTGGTATTGATTACCGATGACGGCCAATGGAATCATCGGGTCACGTCACCCAAGGCTCACAAAGCCAAGATCTACCGGGTGACGCTGGCAGAGCCGGTATCCGAAGACGCCATCGCCGTGTTCGCCCAGGGCGTGCTGCTGCGCAACGAGAAAAAACGCACCCGGCCGGCGGAACTCGAAATCGTCACACCAACGGAAGTGAAACTGATCCTGCACGAGGGCAAATACCATCAGGTGAAGCGCATGTTTGCCGCCATCAACAACCATGTGGAATCCCTGCACCGGGAACAGATCGCCGGCATCGTGCTGGATGACGAACTGGCCCCCGGCGAGTATCGCCCGCTCACCGCTGCCGAAATTGCGAGTATTGATGATGTCTGATCCTGCCCTCAGCGCGCTGTTCGAGCAGCTGCGTGACCACACCGGCCCGCTGCTGCTGGTGGCCGATGAACAGCTGGATTGCGCCGGCCTGCTGCAGCTGAAGGCCCTGCCGGATCTGACCGTGCTCACCAACCGCTTCGACGTGGCCCAGTGTGCCGGCAATGCCGGTATCCGCTGCCTGTTCAACGACATGGACCTGCTCGCCTGCGAACAGCGGTTCGCCGTGGTGGCCTATCGGATCTCGAAGGAAAAGGCCATCGTGCACCACGTCATCAATCAGGCACCACAGGTCCTGCTGCCGGGGGGAACCCTGTTGCTCAGCGGCTACAAGGATGAAGGTGCGAAGACCTATATCAGCAAGACGGAACACTATCTGGGCTGCAAGGCGCGGGTCACCAAAGGCGAACGCCAGCTGCAACTGGCAGCATTCGTGCCCCAGCAGCTCGGCGAACCGCTGGATGATCGGGGCTACTGTGACCTGCACGAGACCGGCCGGATCAACGACAAGCCGGTGTACAGCAAACCGGGCCAGTATGGCTGGAACAAGATGGATGCCGGCAGTGCCACACTGATTGCCTGCCTGCAGGAACAGATCCCGGAGCCGGCAGCAGCGCCGGCTACTGCACTGGATCTGGGGTGCGGCTATGGCTATCTGGGATTGCAGGCAGCCGCACTGGGGATTGCCCAGATTACGGCAACCGATAACAACGCCGCCGCCGTGCAGTGCTGCCGTCACAATTTCCAGCAGCATGGCATCAGCGGCGATGTGGTTGCCGACGACTGCGCCCACGACATTCATCACCAGTTCGATCTGGTGTTATGCAATCCGCCGTTTCATCGCGGGTTTGATACCGAACAGGCCCTGACCGAAAAATTCGTTGCCAGCGCCGCCCACCATCTGAAAACCGGTGGCTTCGCCCTGTTTGTGGTGAACCAGTTTATCGGCCTGGAAGCAGTCGCAGCGCCCTATTTCAAGGCGGTGGAACTGGTTTATCGGGACAAGAGTTTCAAGGTGTTCAAACTGTCCTGCTGATTACACTTTGGCGATGCGGTAGCGCAGGCGGCAGCGGGCATTGCGCTCATCCAGTTCCGGCTGCTGACGCAACCGCTGGCGCCAGTCGCGCAATTGCAGCGGCCGACGCGACAGCGCCGCAACCACGTTGTGGCAGGTGGGCGTCGTCAACCGGTACGCGGCCGGAAAACTTTCCCGCACGAAATCTTCAGCAAAATAGCCACTGTCACGCCATTCCCGGTTGCTGACAAAATTCATCACCAGCATGCCGTCGTCACTCAGGTGATCCAGCAGGATATCAAACCAGCTGGCATCCGCCGCGATGGCTCGGGTGGGTTCACCCTGCTCTTCGAAATACAGATCATCGATGATCAGGTCGAACGGCTCACCGTCGTACTCAATCAGCCACTCGATGGCGTTGGCGTGCACCAGCTGCAGATTGCGATAACGCAGGTCGAAATGCTGGCGGGCGATCTGCAGATGGAGCCGGCTCAATTCCACGCCGACAATCTGCTGCGGCTGGGCGAAGCGGTTGAGCATATGAATCACTGCGCCACCGCCCACGCCCAGCACCAGCACGCGCTTGAATGCACCCGGTTCGCGGAACAGGCTCGGCAGAAACAGCAGATCCCAGATACTGCCGGTCACCGCATGATTGGGATTGTACTGACTGTGGAACACGCCATCGGTGTACAGGCGACGGGTCTGGCCGGCACTGCGGACTTCGTAGGTGTGGCCCGCCTGCTGTTTACGGAAGAGTACTGCCATGGTGTGAGTGTCCTGCCTGCGGTGTGAAGCCGCGCATTGTACCAGCATCCCGGCTGGCGATGGCCCATAAAAAACGCCGCACGAGGCGGCGTAATACTTCACAGTGGGCTAACCGTTGAATGATCGACGGCTCAGGCAGCGCTGGGCTGCGCCTGCTGTTCGTCGATCACCTGCATTTCCAGCTTGTATTTGGCAATCAGATCGCGACGCTCGTCGGTTTCCCAGGGATGGAAATCCGGGCGGAAATACTGCAGCAGATACGGCGCCAGCACCCGCATGATGCCATCCTTGCCCCACAGCAAATCGCGGGCTTTCTTGCGGTTTTCCGGTGTCCACTGCCCGTCTTTCTTCAGCAGGTATTCCTGGCGGTTGCGCAAGCGGATCAGCAGATCGAAGGTGACAAACACCATGCCGGCAATCCGCAGGAAATAGCCACCTTTCGCTTCGTTATACAGATCGTAGCAGACCGCCTTGTGCTCCACTTCTTCCATCGCGTGATACACCAGCAGTTCACGGAACGGTGAGGCTGCCTGCTCGATGAAATCCGGACGCTTGTAAATGAACAGATGGGCAAGCGACGCCGTGAAGTGTTCCGACGCGGCTGTCATTGCCAGACGCCAGATCGGTTTCAAATGTTTTTTGGACCATTTGTTGTCGCGCTTGAGCTTCAGATCGAAACCTTCCATGCCGATGTAACCAAGCGAAATCAGCGCCGTGGTCCAGGCATCATGCTCGCGGCCATGCATGGCTTCCTGACGGATGAACAGCCGGATCTGTTCGTTCAATTCGGCAGAAATATTGTCTTTCCCCAGCATGTCCCGCACGTCGCGGGCCGAATCCATGAAGAAGCGCTCGCCTTCGGGGAACATCGCCTGCAGTGCATTGAAGAAGTGAGTGGTAACGGGATCGCCACCATGCCAGTAACGGTTCTTGCGCATGACAGATTCGTAATCGAAACGCACCACCCGCGGAATCAGCTGAAGGTTTTCCGGGGTGCGTGCACGCGGCTTGCCAAACATTGTGAGTCTCCTGTCAACTGCCTGTATACGAGGTTAGTTCAGGGTTTATGACTTTGTTAGGTGAATGGCCGACGAACTCTTGTGGCGCAGCGACAACGTTTTATGACGAAAGATATTCAAAACAGGACTTCTTATTCCCTGTGACCATCGAGCGAATTTGAGTCGCACGTTATTGAAGGACAACGGCTCCTACCGCGCTATTCTTATAAGCTGATAACGTATCGACATAAGGCCGCACATGAGACGCTCTGCACATGTAGCGGTACTGCTCCTTTGGTGGATAACTGGAATCTGTAGCGCAACGCCGCTGGTCATCACTGATCAGCAGGGCGTGATTGCGTTGGGGCCGTACAGCGAATTTCTGGTGGATGACGACCGCTCTCTGACTCTGGAGCAGGTGCTGTCGCGCACGGATTTTGAAAACGTTGCCACGCCGGCGCTGAACTTCAGCTTCACCCGCTCCCGTATCTGGCTGCGCTTCCGCATTGATAATCCGCTGCCTGAAACGCGGCAACGGATTCTGGATGTGCGCTATTTTCTGCTGGATGACGTAATTCTGTATGCGCCGGATGGCGAGGGACAGTATCAACGGTTCCCTAACGGCCGCCGTTATCTGGCCGAGACCGACAATCCCCATAGCCGCTTCTTCAATTTCACCCTGACGCTGCCGCCCAACAGCAGCCAGACCTATTACCTGGCGGTGGACAGTTTTGATTCCCTCGCACTGCCATTGCTGTTGTCCACGCCGGAGCAACAGCAGCAATACCGCATCCATGATACGGTGTTCATGACACTGTATGCGGGCCTGATCCTGTCCACTATCTTCTTCGCCGTGTTCATGCTCGCCACGTTGCGTGAACGGGTGTTTGTGTACTACCTCGGCTTTCTGCTGTTTCATCATCTGATTGCGCTGATGCTGATGGAAGGCATTCCCACCGCCGTGTTCGGCATTACCGACACCTTTATTACACAGGAACTGATTGTTCTGTCGATCAATGTTGCCATCCTGATGGCGGTACTGTTCATGCGGAGCTTTCTGCGTCTGCAGGTCGTCAATCTGAACCTGTATCACGTCAGTCACGGGCTGGTTGGCGTGCTGGGACTTTCAATTCTGCTGACGCTGACGGTGCCGCACTTTTACGCCATCATCATCACCACGGTTGCCTGCATGATCGTCGGAGCCGGCATCCTGTTCTGCTGCGCTGTGCAGATGCCGACCCAGCAGGAAGCCCGGCATTTCATGCTGGCCTGGAGCGCAGGCATCATCGGTGCCACGATTTATGGCCTCAAGGTATTTGACCTGCTGCCTGTCACGCTGTTCAGCAGCTACGCCTGGCACGTTGGCACCGTACTGGAGGCCATTCTGTTCTCGTTCACCATCGCGCGCCGGGTTGACACTGAACGCAAACAGCGACTCAACGCACAAACGGAACTCACGGAACGGGAACGGGCCCTGCGACTCACCCAAGAGCAGTTACTGCACGCGGAAACCGCTGCCAAGACCGAACTGGAAGCCCGGGTGCGGGAGCGGACTCGCGACATCAGCCGTATCCTTGCCGAGCTGGAACAGGAAAACAAAGTCTTGGTGGAACTGTCCATCAACGACGGCCTGACCCGGGTGCGCAACCGACGTTTCTTCAATGACGTCTATGCGCAACTCTGGCACGACGCCGTGGAGCAGCAGCGCTGGCTGTCGCTGATCCTGCTCGATATCGATCATTTCAAGAAACTGAATGATCAGTATGGCCATCTGATGGGGGATCGCTGTCTGGTCGTTGTAGCCAGCCTGCTCAAGCAGTGGGTCAACCGCCCCGGCGATGTGGTGTGCCGTTACGGCGGTGAAGAATTCGTTCTGGTGTTGCCGGATACCGAACCGGAAGCCGCCCGCTGGGTTGCCGAGCGGCTGCGTAAACGTATCAGTGAAGCCGTTGTCGAGTTCGATCATGCTGGGGTCAGCATCACTGCGAGCTTCGGCGTTGCCGGCATGATTCCTGAAAAAGGCCTCGACCCGGAAAAACTCATCGCACAAGCAGACATAGCGCTTTATCGCGCCAAACAGGAAGGCCGCAATCGGGTAATGGTGGGTGAGCGCCCCGCCACCCCCGACAATGTTGCGCAGCTGCACCGGCGCCAGCAGGACTGACGCCGATAACACGCAAGGCTATTGCGCGGTGATTTCCTGCTGAATCCAGTGTCGCATGGCATTGGTCGAACGCGGCTGGATAAAGGCTCCGTGTGCAGCCAGCGCGTCAATCAGCTCAATACCGGTGCGCAACAGCGTGGGCAACTGCACCAGCCCGTTGCCATCTTCGAATCCGTCCTGTTCCAGCACCCGCACCCCTGGCATTGCAAACAGCTGCTCACCAATGATCGGTGTGTCGGTGAGCATGGCCAGTGCGACGGAAGAGAAGTTCGGCACGATACCATCGTCCTGCCCCACTGACATCACCAGTTTCTTGTCAGGATTGCCTGGCAACGGCTGATGGATGTAATGGACAAAGTTGATACCGTCTCCGTAGTCCATCTGGTGCTGCATCACCGCTTTCAGCAACAATGCTTCCGCGCCATCGGCCGACGGTGGTTCCAGCTGGTGATAGGCCAGATCCCACAGCACCGAGCCCGACAGAATGCTGGTAATACCCACGCCCGGCACCTGCACGAAGGCGCCCTTGATATCCGGCGCAAGCGCGATGAAGGTCGATCCCAGCACACCACCCAGAGACGTCCCCTGATAGAAAATATTGTTCACATCCAGATCCGGAATACCATCGCCGTTGTTGACCTCTTCCGGCGTACCCGCAAGCCTTGAAAACAGACGCTTGGGCATTACATCGATGCTGCTCATGCTGGTTTTTACCGCTTTGAGCAGCGCAATAAAATCAATGGGCGACTGCGCTGTCATGCCTACTTGCAGCGGCACATTGTGCACACCCAGTTTGATAATGCCGTAACCGCCATCCGGGCCAATCCGCGAACCATGGTTGGGTTGATCAATTGACACCGTCGCCACGCCCTCGCTGGCATTGACCAGCGCCACCACGATATCCGTTTCCTTGAAGACACTCAGACCATGACCGTAGATCGACACCGGTACCGAACCGTTCTTCGCCGCACGTGGAATGGACAGGCGGAAACGGGTCCAGTACTCGTCGCCCTGCGTCTTCTGGTAATCCAGATTGCGGTTTTCGTCGCGATAGCTGCTCAGGCGAATATCTCCGCGCACAATGGCTGCAATGGGTCCTGTCAGCAGATAATTGACGCGCAGATTGGCGATGGGGTGCTCTTCCGCATAAACCTGCTCGGCGATACGGCGCATGGGCCCGGTCACTTCATCTTCGCCACGCACGGTAAAGATGGTCGCCGAAATCAGATCCGATGGTTGAACGCCCGCCTCCCACAAACGTGCAATGCCCGGCGCATAAAATTCGCTGAGAGGCGAACCGTTGTCGGCCATTGCTTCGGTGAATCCTGCGCTGGGCGTGAAGTCGGCACCGGATTCCGTTTTCAGCTGCCGTGTCAGACCGACCACATAACGATGTCCGAAGCGCCAGCGCGATTGCGGATAAATTTCGATAACCTGTTTTGGTGCAGTGACTTTGCGGGAACGTGCGTATTCATTCAAGGCCACCCGCAGTGGAATGCGTTCACCGGTATCCAGATCCAGCGCGACAACCACCTCGCCGCCATCGGCAGGCAGGGTAGCCAGATCCGGCGCCTGATCCAGTTCAAACAGCACAGTGGTCGCAGCAGAAAATCCGCTGGTGCCATTGAGCACGGTTTCCGGTGTCAGGCTGGGCGGGATTTCCGCCTGGATTTCGGGCCGCAAGGCTTCGATCGGCACATCCAGCACACGGCCCGTAACAGAATTCTCATCACGTCGCGTGTACATATCCGACGGATACGGCAACACACAGTTTTCGACGCGCACGGGATTGCAGGGAGATTCGGGTGAAATGAAATCGGCGTGGACGGGCGACGCTGCAGCAAGCAGCACACAACTACCCAGGACAGATCGGAGCTTCCTTCC
Organism: Gammaproteobacteria bacterium; assembly: GCA_041395845.1. Lineage (GTDB taxonomy): Bacteria > Pseudomonadota > Gammaproteobacteria > Pseudomonadales > Ketobacteraceae > Ch67. Next base: position 56,633 of record JAWKZS010000020.1, on the reverse strand, counting down.
GGGAAGCAAGATGCTACGGTAATCCATTATGCTGTTCCTTTATGGTTTTATCAGGTTTATTGTTCTTTTCAATGCGGACTCAGCCTAGTGTTTTACTACAGCATCCCACCCCACACACTGGCAGCAGACGCTCGATCGCCCGTCAAAATGGCCAGAAGAAACAATTTGTGTCCTGTTAAAACCATAAAAAAACGCTCCGCAATCAGCGACTGCGGAGCGTTTGGTTAACAACAGCGCTTCTGCTTAACCGGTATATACGTTGTGATAGGTTTCGCGCAGATCCCGCTTCAACAGTTTACCCGTGGGCGTGTGCGGCAATTCAGTGACGAACAGCACTTCATCCGGCATCCACCATTTCACGATTTTATCGGACAGGAACTCCAGCATCTGCTCTTTCGTCACCTCATGCCCCGGCTTTTTTACCACCAGCAGCAGTGGCCGCTCATCCCACTTGGGATGCGGCACACCGACCACAGCACATTCCGCAACCGCCGGGTGGCCGACAGCAATATTTTCAACATCGATGGAGCTGATCCATTCACCGCCGGACTTGATGACATCCTTGGCGCGATCAACGATCGCCATGTAGCCCTGCGCATCGATCGTTGCCACGTCACCGGTATCAAACCAGCCATCCTGCCAGGCAGATTGATCATCATGTTTGTAATAGGATTTGGCAATCCAGGGACCGCGCACCTGCAAGCGACCAAAGGTCTTGCCATCGTGGGGCAGCAGTTTGCCATCGGCATCAACAATGCGGATCTGCACACCAAAAATCGGTCGGCCCTGTTTGGTCTGCAGCTTATAGCGCTCTTCCTGCGACAGGCTCGCCATGTAGGGATTCATGGTATTGAGCGTGCCCATCGGCGACATTTCCGTCATGCCCCAGGCGTGAATCACAAACGCGTCATGCTTTTCCTGGAAATCGCGAATCATCGACATCGGTGCCGCGGAACCGCCGATCACCACTTTTTCCACCGAATGCAACGTCTTGTGTTCCTTGTCGCAGAACTGTAGCAAGGCGAGCCACACCGTTGGCACGCCCAGCAGCAGGCTGACCTTTTCATTGTCGATCAGTTCGAACAGTGACGCGCCATCCATGCCCGCACCCGGCAACACCAGCTTGGCACCGGAGGCCGCTGCCGCATAAGGTACACCCCACGCATTTACATGGAACATCGGCACTACCGGCAACACTGAAGTGCCACTGGCAATTCCCAGTGCATCATTGGAGATGGAGCCCAACGCGTGAATCACCGTGGAGCGATGGCTGTACATGACACCTTTCGGATGACCGGTGGTACCGGAGGTATAACACAGCGACGACGCTGCCTGTTCATCCAGTTCCGGCCATTCGAAGTCAGCCGATTCGGCTGCCAGCAACTCCTCGTAGCACAGCAGCGGCAGCGTCGACTGCGGCATCTTGTCCTTGTCCACCATCAGCACGATGTGTTTGAGCAGCGGCAACTGGTCGCGGATTTTTTCGATCAGCGGCACGAACTGGATATCCAGAAACAGCACCTCATCTTCGGCATGATTGAGGATATAGATGATCTGCTCGGGGAACAGGCGCGGATTCACTGTATGCAACACTGCACCGCTGCCGGACACGGCAAAATACAGTTCGAAATGGCGGTGAGTATTCCACGCCAGGGTTGCCACCCGGTCTGCCGCCTTGACGCCTAGCTGCTTCAATACGTTTGCCGCCTGGCGGGCACGGCGGCCGGCATCGGCGTAGGTGTAGCGGAATATGCCACCTTCCGGCTTGCGGCTGACAATTTCCGCGTGACGGTGAACGGTTTCGGCGTGCTGGATGAAAGCGGCAATGGACAACGGGGTGTCCATCATCAGGCCGTGCATGTCGATTACCTCGCTCTTCTTGTTACTATTTTGAATGGCCGTTACGACGGGCTGTTTTTGTAAGACGTTTTGCAGTGGAAAAAGTTTAGCAGCCTGGCGGCCGTATAAAATGCAAAAAGCCCGGATAATTCCGGGCTGTCTGTCTGCTTAACGATTTGCCAGTTTGAATGAGGTGGTGACAATCTTCTGGTAGATCGTCGGCAGCATGCGCTGCATCAGATCCGTGGCCTTGGCGTCGTTGCCGATCAACACCCGCCGTGAATTGCGCTTCACCGCATTCAGGATCACGTTGGCAGCGGTTTCCGGTGTGGTAACAAACATTTTTTCGAACTGCTGTGTCATTTTCTCGGTACTGCCTTTACCGCCGGTGAGCGACAGTACGCTGTTTGACATCCGTGCACTGCGGGCGATATTGGTCTTGATGCCGCCGGGGTGAACGCAGGTAGCGGACACACCGCAATTCTGCAGATCCAGTTCCTGACGCAGGGACTCGGTGAAGCCGCGCACAGCAAATTTCGTCATGTTGTAGCCGCTCTGGGTGGGCTGGGCGAACAGACCAAAAATGCTGGAAATATTGATGATGTGACCGTCCCCGGTCTGCTTGATGTAGGGCAGGAATGCCTTGGTGCCGTAAATCACGCCCCACAGGTTGATACCCATGATCCATTCGTAATCTTCGTATTTGGCATCTTCCACCGTGTTACCCAGGGCAACGCCGGCATTGTTGAAAATCAGGTTGACCTTGCCATGATCCTTCACCACCTGATCGGCCCAGCCATGCATCTGCTCGCGGTCGGCCACGTTGATCACTGCCGTGGTGACCTTGACGCCAAGGGCGCGGGCTTTTTCTGCGGTTTCCTGCAGGCCGGCTTCGTTCACGTCACTCAGGGCCAGATCGCATTGCTGTTTGGCCAGTTCCAGTGCCAGGGCCCGGCCAATACCGGATGCCGCACCTGTGATCGCAGCCACTTTATTCTGGAATGTTTTCACGCAGATACCTCGTTCATTGTCTCTGTTGTGGTGGTGTTCAATCGATAAGCCCGCACGTCGAAACGCCGGGTCTGCTGGCGAAACTGCCAGGTAAAGCCGGGCCACAAGGTGACGTTTTTACCACTGACCGGGTGGATGTACCAGCTCTGACAGCCGCCACTGCTCCACACCGTGCCCGTCATCCTGCCCTGAATGTCCGCATTGTAGATATCCTGATTACGCTGGCGCACTTCCACACTCAGCAGACGCTTTTTCGTCATGGTCTTGAGCGCATCAAGCACGTAGGCAATCTGGGATTCAATCATGTAAACCATGGAGTTATGGCCCAACCCGGTGTTCGGCCCCATCAGGAAAAACAGGTTGGGAAATCCAGCCACGGTAGTGCCTTTGTACGCTTCCGGCCCCTGCTGCCAGATGTCACCCAGATCCTTGCCGTTGCGGCCGAAGACCACACCCGGCGGCACCGGATCGGCAGCCTTGAAACCGGTACCGAAAATGATGGCATCGACTTCGCGTTCGACACCGTTCACATCGACAATGCTATTGGCACGCACTTCCCGAATGCCGTCAGTAATCACATCCACATTGGCGGAATCCAGTGCCGGATAATACTCATCGGACATCAGGATGCGCTTGCAGCCGATGGTGTAATCCGGGGTCACTTTTTTGCGCAGTTCCGGATTGCTGATTTGCTTGCGGATATGTTGCAGCGCCTGCCGCTTGGCGATGGCCATGATGCGGGGATTGATGACGAATGCCAGCACCCGGCTTTCCAGCGCCCAGTAAATGCCGTCGCGCAATGCACGCTGCGAGGCGGGGAAACGCTGGAACAGATTTTTTTCCAGCCAGGTCATGGCGCGGTCGGGCTTGGACATGATCCAGGGCGCCGTGCGCTGATACAGATCGAGCCGCGCCGCCTGCTTCTGTACATGAGGCACAAACTGGATGGCCGATGCACCGGTACCGATCACCGCCACCCGTTTGCCACGCAGGTCATAGTCATGATCCCACTGCTGGGAATGGAACATCCTGCCCTGAAAATTCTCCAGCCCTTTCACGTTCGGATACGCCGGAATTGCCAGGCCACCCATGCCGGACACCACGATGCTGGCGGTAAAAGCACGGCCATCGGCGCACTGGATCTGCCACAGCTGACGGGCTTCATCCCAGCGCAGTGTTGACACTTCCACTCCCAGCCGCACATGGGGCAATACGTCGTATTTTTGCGCGCAGCGTTCCAGATAGGCTTTGATTTCCTGCTGGGGCGCGAACATCCGGCTCCACTGCGGATTCGGTTCAAACGAAAACGAATACAAGTGCGATGGCACGTCACAGGCACAGCCGGGATAGTGATTGACCCGCCAGGTCCCGCCCACGCCCTGCTCTTTTTCCAACACGATAAAATTGCTTTCGCCGGATTCCTTCAGCTTGATGGCCATGCCCAGGCCGGAAAAACCGCTGCCGATAATGATGATCTTGTGATGTTCAACCAGGCCCTGCAAAGGGGCGGACTGCGCTGTCATAGGCTTGCTTCCCGGTGATTCAGAGACAGGTAGACAACTGTCTACACAACAAGCCAAGGGTATACAGTTGTATACTTCCCGGTCAAGGGGTCGTACAATAAAGGCACAAATCGCCGACGAAATGACCCGAAATGACCAAGAAGAGCCCCAGCCTCACCTCGATGGCCGCTGCCCAGGGCAAGCGCCTGCTGATGGAAGCGGCCCTCACCCTGACGGCCCGCTCCCGCAGCATCAATGCGCTGGGCCTGCGCGAACTGGCCCGGGAGGCCGGCCTGAACCCCAACACTTTCTATCGCCATTTCAAAAGCATCGACGAACTCGGGCTGGCCATCATCGAAGAAATGACCCGCCAGATCCGCCAGCCGATCCGGGATCTGCGCCGCAAGGCCGCCGAATCCGTGGCACCGACCGATCAGGCCGGCATCAGCTGGGAAGAAAATCCCGCCCTCAACCTGCAGAAAGGCCTGCTGGTAACGCAGCAGACCGTGAAGCTGTTTCTGGATTACGTGTTGCAGAACCCCAATGCCTTCATCATGGGGGTTCGGGAACTGCACGGCGCCTCGCCGGTGTTGCGGCAGGCCCTGCGCAAGGTGATGGTGGATTTCGCGGCGGATATGGCAGAAGACATCCGCCAGCTCAATCTGCTGCCAATGCTGGATGAAGCGGCGATTCAGGACGTGGCGACGATCGTCAGCCGGGAGATGTTCCAGCTATCGATGGATTACATCGAACAGCCGGAGCAGCGCGAAGCCATCCAGCGCCAGGCGGAGTCGATGGTCACCACCCTGTTCACCGGCGCGGCGGTGATGCGGGGTTATGGCCATCTGCTGTTGCGGGCCTACCAGAACGGATCGGCACCGTAATCAGTAGCCCGCAGGCAAGCCCAAGACCGAACGGGCGACGGCTTCGGCCACCTTGATGCCATCCACCCCGGCTGACAGGGATGCCGCCGGCATAACCGGCACCCTCGCCGGCCGGATACAGCCCTTTCACATTCAGACTCTGGAAATCTTCGCCCCGGGTAATCCGCACCGGCGATGAGGTACGGGTCTCGACCCCGGTGAGCACCGCATCCGCCATGTCAAAGCCACGGATCTGCTTGCCAAACGCAGGCAGCGCCTCGCGAATCGCCTCGATTGCATAGGGCGGCAGCGCGGACGCCAGATCCCCAGCTTGACCGCCGGCTTGTAGGAAGGAATCGACCTCACCCAGCTGTTCAGATGGCTTGCCTGCCAGAAAATCCCCCACCAGCTGACCCGGCGCATCGTAATTGCTGCCGCCCAGAACAAAGGCTTTCGATTCCAGCTCCCGCTGCAGCCGCACCCCGGCCAGCACATCGTCACCGGGGAAATCCGCCGGCGTAATGCCCACCACGATGCCGGCATTGGCGTTGCGTTCGTTACGGGAATACTGGCTCATGCCGTTGGTGACCACCCGCTCCGGCTCCGACGCAGCCGCCACCACCGTGCCGCCAGGGCACATGCAGAAGCTGTACACCGAGCGCCCGTTGCTGGCGTGATACACCAGTTTGTAATCCGCCGCCCCCAGCAAGGGATGCCCGGCAAAACGGCCAAACCGGGCCCGGTCAATCACCGACTGGGGATGCTCGATCCGGAAACCGATCGAGAACGGCTTGGCTTCCATATACACACCGCGCTGATGCAGCACTTCGAAGGTGTCCCGGGCACTGTGCCCCAGCGCCAGCACCACCTGATTCGCCACCAGCTGCTCGCCGTTTTCCAGCACCACACCCTGCACCTGCCCGTTGTCGATCAGGATATCGGTGACCTTGTGCTCGAAGCGGATCTCGCCACCCAGACGCTCGATGGTTGCGCGCATGTTTTCCACCATGGTCACCAGACGAAAGGTGCCGATGTGCGGCTTGCTTACGTAGAGAATCTCTTCCGGCGCCCCGGCCTTCACGAACTCGGTCATCACCTTGCGACCCAGGTAGCGGGGATCCTTGATCTGGCTGTACAGCTTGCCGTCCGAGAACGTCCCGGCCCCACCCTCACCAAACTGCACGTTGGATTCCGGGTTCAACTCATGCTTGCGCCACAGGCCCCAGGTGTCCTTGGTGCGCCGGCGCACGTCCTTGCCCCGTTCCAGCACGATCGGCCGGAACCCCATCTGCGCCAGGATCAGCGCCGCAAAAATCCCGCAGGGGCCAAACCGATCACAAGTGGCCGCTGGGCCAGATCCTTTGGCGCCTGCCCCACAAACCGATAATCCATGTCCGGCGTCGGCAGGATCTTGCTGTCATCACGGAATTTCTGCAGCAGTTGCGGCTCATTTTTTACTTCACAATCAATGCTGTAGATCAGCATCAGTTCGTGCTTGCGGCGCGCATCATGACTGCGCTTGAAGATCGTGAAGCCCAGCAGATCCGCAGGCGCAATGCCCAGCCGCCGGATAATGGCCGCTTCCAGCGCCGCAGGGGCATGGTCGATGGGCAGGCGGAGTTCGTTGATTCGCAACATGGACAGGACCGGCAGCAGGGAAAACGGGGGCGTATTGTAAGCCAATGCAGTATTGGCGCAAACGAACAGCCCTGCACGTGGCTGGAATCACGATCCCGCCTATACTGATTGAAGTGCCTGAACAAAGGCAGTTTTCCTAACCAAATTTTTCGGTGTTATGGCTGGATCAGGCATCTACCTCGCATTATGAATAACTGGCTTGCACAGTTTGTCCTGTGGCGGACACTGCTCCTGGGGCTGCTCACGCTGCTGTTTGCCCCTTCAATCTGGGCTGTGGATACCGTGATTCTGGATGACGGTGTTGACCAGTGGATGTCGACAGCCGCCACCCAGGAACTGCTGCGCGACCCGGATGACACCCTGCGCATCGATGACATCCTGCAGGGCAACCAACCCTTCATCCCCGCCTGGCAGGACGTGGTCAACCTGGGCAACACCACCGACTCGGTCTGGCTGCACGTCCCGCTGCGCAATGACAGCCGCGAACGCACTGATTCGCACTGGATTCTGGAACTGGCCTATGCCCGCCTGGCCCGGGTCGATATCTTTCTGGTACAGAACGGCGCCATTGTGCAGCAGGCCCGCATCGGCTATGCCCAGCCCATCTCGTCACGGGCCATCAAACATCACTTTTTCGCCCAGCCGCTGATGCTGCAACCGGGCCAGCAATACGATCTATATCTGAACGTGATGCGCAAGGGCGGCGGCATCCAGATCCCGCTGCGCCTGTACCGCCCTGATCGCTTCAGCGAACACATGGCCACCAGCAATCATATCTATGGCCTGTATTTCGGCATCATGTTCGCCATGCTGGTGTACAACAGCTTCCTGCTGGTGTCCGTGGGCCATCGCGCCTATTTCTATTACATCCTGCATATCGCAGGGACCTTCTGCACCTTCCAGGTTCTGTACGGCTATGCGTTTCTGCACTGGTGGCCGGAAACGCCGGTCATCAACGAATACGGCATCCAGATAACCACGCTGCTGACCGGCATGGCGGGACTGCTGTTTGTCCGCCACTACATCGACCTGCGCCGTTATCAGGCGTGGATGAATCAAGCGATCAACGTCATGCTGGTGATCGGTACCTTGCTGGTTGCGGCTCGCCTGCTGGGCAGTCACCATCTGATTCCCCAGACCGGATCATACATTGGTGTATCGGCGATCCTGATGCTGACCATCGCCACACTCTGCTGGCGCCAGGGCTCCCGCACTGCCGGCTACTTTCTGCTGGCGTGGACCATGTTCCTTACCGGCGCATCAATGCACCTGCTGACCATGGCCGGCGTGTTGCCCACCAATAACGTGACAACCTTTGCCGTCATCATGGGGTCCGCACTCGAAGTACTGCTGCTATCACTGGGGCTGGCCGATCGCATCAACCATGAACGCCGCGCCCGCTACCTGGCACTGCAGGAAAAACACGATGCCATCATGGGACTGAAAGCCGCGGAAGAACGGCTGATAGAACGGGCCATGCACAGCGCCACCACCGGCCTGCCCAACCGTGCCTATCTGCGTTCGACGCTGGAAACCCTGTTCCAGAATAACGACGCCCCCAAGGCGCTGCTGCTGCTCAGCCTCGATAATTTCCATGAATTCAACAAGACGCTGGGCCATCACAATGGCGACAAGATACTGCGCCTGGTCGCCAATCACATCGAGCAAACCGTCAAACAGCAGGACCATGTCATTCCCATCGAAGCCGACTGGCGTCGCACCCATCACACAGCATGCATCGAAGGCGTCACCTTCGCCCTGCTGCTCAAACACACGGACACTGAAGCGATCGACACCTTTGGGCGCAGCCTGCTGCAATCCCTTGAACAACCCTTCGAGTTCCAGAATCTGACACTGGATATCAGCGCCAGCATCGGCATCGCCCTGTGTCCCGAGCACGGCGACACCACCGAGGAACTGCTGCGCAACGCCCACATCGCGCTGGAAATGGCTTACCAGAATGGCGATAACATTGCCTTCTATGCCCGGGAAATCGACCCCTACAATGCACGGCGCTTATCACTGCTCGCAGAACTGCGCGAAGCCATCGCCAAGGATCAACTACAGCTGTATCTGCAACCGCAAGTAGATCTGCAAACCCAGAAGATCGTCGGCGCCGAAGTCCTGATTCGCTGGCAGCATCCGGAACACGGCTTCATTCCACCCGCAGAATTCATTCCGCTGGCGGAACGCACCGGTGTCATCCATCCGTTGACCCTGTGGGTCTGCCGCAAATCATTCGAAATATCGCAGCAGCTCAAGCAGGCCGGCCACGATCTGATGCTGTCCATCAATATATCTGCCCGCAACCTGCAGACCGCCGGATTCGCCGAACAGATCACCCGCTTTGCCAAGGACACCGGCGTCCGCCTCGATTACATCACTATGGAGCTGACCGAAACCGCCGTAATGATTGACCAGGACGATGCGCTTCGCGTCATGAGCGAACTTGCCAGCGTCGGCATCCACCTGTCCATCGATGATTTTGGCACCGGGTATTCGTCACTGTCTTATCTGAAAAAGCTGCCGGTGGATGAGATCAAGATCGATCGCAGCTTCATCAAGGACATGCTCACCAACAGCGACGACCACGTCATCGTGCACACCACACTGTCGATGGGCCACAACCTGGGCCTGAAAGTCGTCGCCGAAGGCATCGAAGACGCCCCCACCCTCGACCGCCTGCGCTCGATGGGCTGCGACGCGGCCCAGGGTTATCACATCGCGAAACCCATGCCGGCAGGGGAGTTTGTGGATTGGTTGGAGGGGAAAGACAAAGAGATTGATGCCAGCGTGCATTTATCGGGGATTTAGGAATCCCCTGCTGCATTCGTTGAGCACGGAGGCCGTGTATGCGAACTGCTTTTTTGCTGGCAGCATGCGGAGGCTTCTAGCATGGTCCGTGAAGCACGGTTCAGTTTGATGGCAGTGATGAAATCACCATCAACAAACTCAAAATACTCTCGCTTCACGTCTTCACCACCATATGCGCTTTTTCTTCCAATCTGATAAGCCGACTATCACGCTGAATTCCGAACGAAAGGTTTCTGATCGTCACCGCCATAATTGTCGGGGAAATCGGCCACATACTTTCCGGTGATCGCATCCATGACAGCACCATGATACACCCGCCACAGGAATAGTGGAACACGATATAGTGACCGGCGCAGTTACGGCTTAGCTAGCGCTTCGACGCTGTTTAGAAAATGCGGTATCATCAAACCTGATGCTACCATTACTGGCCATCATATGGCTCGACACCAAACTCATCAAAAGACACTGCAAAAACTGGAAAAGCCCAGAACAAAGCCAGCACAACAAAACGAATCTTCCAATGCCCCGGCCCGCCTCTTACCAGCAAACCGCATCTCTGCAGGCAACTATCTATCAAGATTTCTTGAAATAAATTCTTTGATCGCCGCCGCATTTTTGTATCTGCACTCCACATCCTTACTTAATTCAGTGTCTTTTCCCTCAAAACAATTTACCAACTCATACGCGAACGCACTCTCTGAAAACAATTCGATACCATCCCCCGCCCTTATGATATCCAGTGAAAAAGTGGAATATAGATCACCTATCAATGACGGCGAATCAGATTTACTTTTCGTTAACACATGGACTGTTTTATCTCCAGAGCTTCGCCATCGATAGAAGAAAACAGACTTCACTGAATCCACTCCCCGAATTAACATGCCTCAATGAAGGCACACCTACCAAATCGGAAAACAGCCACATACTCAAATCATCACCATCTGACAAGAAGAGCATAAAAGCTGAAGAATCCCCCACAGCTATCTTTATTGGCTGATGCGCCAACCCTGCTGTCCTTTCAACCGCATACGCACCAGAAGATAGAAAAACGAAAAAGAATAGAAAGCGCTAACCGAAATCTGGAGAATATCTTTTTGATCATTGAATATCCTGATGAAGTGGCTCTTCCCAATCATGGTGGGTAAGCCGACATTTCTGGATAAGATCAAGATTGCAGCAGTAGCCACAAATGGCTGCGTTGAATCGCTGCCGGTCGCGGGAGCCTTACGTTTGGATATTTACGAACCGAACTTTACTATTGATGTTTTTGCGCGACCACTGTGAACACCAAGAACAACGGCATTGTTGATACCCCATAGATGGCTCTTGATTTTCCTGGCCGCTTTCTTGATGGGCCCGCGACTTCGAAGGGCCCATCCGTACCAGGCTAACCATGCTTTCTCGGCCCATGCGTTTTTTCGCAGCACCATAACTCCTGCCTTTTTTTGATCACCCGCCCTGGCAGTTTGATCGTGACGCTTGAATTTCAACGAGGCGGCGACAATGATCAAATCGCAAGCTGACTAGTTCGTCACCCACAAATACTTCGATTTCTTGTCAATGCCATTATATCTCGCGCTTGGTCTCTGTATTCCTGTTCCTTAGACTGCCTACTGCCGTGCAGCTCCACGCCATCAAACAAGCTTAAATCGGCATACATTTATTTCCTAACGGAAGCAAAAGTCCGCTTTTGACATCCAGCCATCAACCTTCCTCCCTGATCAATATAGGTAACTTATATCCGTCGCCCAACTCTCTGACAAATACCACATCACCACCTCAACATTTATAACTATTTTTCAGTCAAGCCAACATCTCTGTATATAAATGCATCGTATGAACCAATGCCATTAAAATCCAACTGACTTTCAGCCTTTGATCTTGGCACAGGATTTTCCGTAGAAAAATCCTCATAGCGAAAGCAGCCGGATAATCCCGACTGCGATTTAATTGTAATTGACTCACCATCCGCAAGCGACCGTAGTTCTCCAGCGGTCTCGCCTTCAACTCCGTCATCAAATGGGACATAGAATTGAATCGTCGCATGCTCATCCACTATTTTTCCTACAAAATAGAAAGCACAACTAGCCGAAGGAAAAATTTGGTCGCCAGACTCAGACTCATAATAACCTGTGATTGTTTTGGTCGGGCCACACTGCAATAGCAACATCCTCATACCAACCTGATCCAATTTCAGCACGCACCAACAATGAACAAGCGAACAGCGCGATTAAAATAAAGGCGCCAAAAATAGCCTTAATCTTTGAATTTCATACGCCTCCCTGAGCTTTCTGTCATATTCATTCTCATGATAGTTTGGTCCATTATAACCTTTTGCCACCCCTGCAAAATCTAATCTTTTCATGGCTTTCACCATGCGGTGAAACATTTTTCAAATACTGAATTAACGCTTTGAAATGCTCTTTCAGACTTCGACATCGCCCGAGCAAAAGCAACAGGAGTCTCAAACCAAGAAGCCTGAAATACTCCCCCATAATTTGAAAGGCTCCCCAAGAGCAGCTCATAATTGCACTTTTCAGAATCAAATGCTAACGCCTTCAAGAATCTCTTGTATCCGAGCCCGCTTAAGTAAGCATCTCTAGGTCGCAAAATGTTCCATTATCAAAAAGCTCATTGCCTCTTCTTTTTTCCGTTTCTCGCGCTGAATCACGCTGTCCATTGAAAGATCGCCAATACGTTGCCTCGTGAGAACACCGACAAGTCAACCAGAGCTTCTATCTGATATGTATACTCCCACTTACTGTAGTAGCCCGCCATCCACGAGATATCTGGTGGTCGTGCGAATACTTACCCGACGATAGCCTATGGAAGAAATGTCGCTCAAACAGAATTTTAGGAACTAAATTTTGCATTGGTCGCACACTCAACAAACCCTCGACCAGAAGATTCGGACCTCTCCTGAAGCCTTCAGGAACGCAACATCATACCCAACTCGTTTGCGCCGGAAGTAAAATCATCCTCGAGAATAGGGTCATCTTGATACTCGCCCAGAAAATCCAAATCAAGACCACAAGAACTGCACGCTGCGGACGACAAGGTGCGCAGATTACCGATCATCGCTAGCGGATGAAAATGCCAAACCACCCCATCCTTTGGCAATTCACTTACCGCACCCGCCACCTCATCCCACCACACACTCTTATCAATGCGGTCCTTTTCATGGTCACGCCGATCAGGTGTATTGCGCAGAATCAGATCAAGCACGCTCCATTGTGCGTCGATTGATCGAGCCTTCCACTCACTGGGATGTTTGACAATCAGCTTTGACCATTTCTCCTGATTCCCTTTACCAGTCAATGCGGAGCGAATACTATCCCGATCGGCTGGCGCTGGTTCGCCCGTTACTGCCTTGTACAGATCCTGATATAAAGCCGATGTAACTGTCTTGCTCAGATAACTGTCTGAAGCAGACTTCGCCCTCACAGTCTGAAAGCCCATCTTCAGCCAATCATGGCGAGTAATTATTTCCCCGGCATCAACTCTGACAAACCCGTTCATGCAATGGCCATCGTCAGTCAAGTCAACCTGAAGCCATTCGACATCGTTAGCATCCTTCAGGATTTTCCCTGTACCGAATGGGGCCATGAAGGGGCTATCAAGCTTTATATCTGTCTCCGCGAAGCCTGGTGGCGCCTGTGTGTCGCACGCAAACAATGCCGTACCAGCACTCAGCTTCAAAAACTTCTCACCCTGACTAACGCCTGTCCTGTTCTCCAAAAACGCCTGCAGATTGGGATCGCCGGAAAACAGTTCAATGTGGACCTGATGTTTGGACTTCTTGCCGCCTCCCGCTTTCGCGGTTTCGTATAATCCCATATAGCCCAACGGATCGCCTGCTTCTACCGGAATATTACAGGTGACCACCTTGTCCAACCCAACAGGATCACCGGCCTGCACGGCAACAAAATCAGCATCGATGCAGACCCAGAAGCGGGCCGGCGGCGGCGCTGTTCTGTCCGAATAGCCGCCACTGAGCAAGCGACATTCCGCAAACCGCCGGCTACGCCCATCCAGCGTCAAGGTCTGCACCGACGCGGCATCGTATTCGAGTTCACTGCCGACTGCAATCAGCCCGAGGCGACTTCCATCCCGACCGATTTTATCGCGGGCGTTGACCCGACTGTGCACCAACACACGATTGCCTGCAGGCCACCATTGCGGACGCCGGGCGTCTTTTGACACCACGAACTCGGCAAACATTTCCTTGCTGGAACCTTGCGCGGAATTGGTTACCTTGCTGATCGCCAGCCAGAATCGCGAACCTGGAGCAAGCGCGACACCTCCGGCGCCTTTTGCAGAACCCTTGCGCAGTATCGCATCTGCGAACGCATAAATGCTGTTACCGCTTTTTACCTCGCACAGGGAAATTACTTCCAGCTCGGCATTTTCGTTCAGCGTCCCCAGCACAGTGGAATCCAGGCTGGCCTGATCCCGGGCGCGGAGATCTTTTGCACTGATTTTTATGCGATAGGGTTCTCGATTACCTGCATAGGTCGCAAATGGCGCAAGATGCATGTAAAGCGTGAAGAAGGTCAACGCATTACGCGCTGGCGCATCATTATTGGACGCGGCTGCTGCCGGTGACTCATAACGGTGTCTGACCAGACAGAAGCTCGTTGAATATTGCAGCGTTTGGGCCTGCCACAGGGATTGCAGGTATCCACTATTGAGTCGATAGGCTACGATCTCCCCATCGGCCATGCAGCGGATCATTTCCCTGTCTTTGCAATGAGGAATTAACTTGTCAGTAAAATGAATTCCGCCGTGCCAGAAGTTGTTCTTGCCGATGAGGTAGTGACCAGAACCTTCTTTTTTTTGCAGGTCAAACAGTTCGTCTGCGGAGCTGTATTCAACGCCCGCAGCTGTACGAAAGGGAAAGCAGAATTTCATGTGGAATTATTCCGAAAAGTCGAAATCGTCTTCTTCAGGGGAATCGAGCAGATCCTGTAACGATTCAGGCAGAATGGCAGTGACACCGGATTTGACCGTATCCAGCAACTGATCTTTGGCCTGCTCGATTCTGGAGGCAGCTTTCTCCACCAGATCGTCTGACTGTTTGGCTAATCTGCCGGCTTTTTCCTGCAAGCCGCCAGCGAACGAGGCGGCAGATCCCGCTGCAAACACTGTAACGTCAGAAACTGCGCCAAACAGGCTATCGGCTGTCTTAGTAGTGGGTTGTGCCGGAGCCAAGGGATTGCCCCCTGCCACTCGTTTCGCTGTTGCCGGCAACCCATTACTTACGGCTGGCGCTGCGTGCTCCGAACCGACTGCAGCCCTTACAGCCCGGGGTGAGCCCGATCTGTCCGTGCCGCCAGCTTCAGAATTCGGGGTAGCCATAGCGTCCTGACTAACGGATGACAGTGATGGCGACGAAGCCCCCACCCGCACCCTCCCCACCGCCCCCGTCGCAAACGGAATCGGCTCCACCTTGAACACCTTGTTCGAACGACCAAGGCTGATCCTGCTGCCGGGTTTGCCGGGGTCCACTTTCGCGGGATTGCTCGGCGCCGCCGGCGCAGCCGCCTTCGCCGAGCCACCACCGCCGCCACTGTTGATGCGCACCTTGCTGCCAATGATGGCAACGCCCGACGGATCGAGCACAATCTTGCCGCTGCCGGCTTTCAGGGTCATGGACAGGCCGGCTTCCAGCACGACAGTCTGACCACCCTTCCAGTGCAGTTCACGGCCAGCCTTGATCAACTGGTTGCTGCCGATTTTGATGTGCTGATCACCGCCAATCGCCAGCGACTGGCCGGCACCGGTTTTAACGTATCGATGCTCACCAATGGTCACGTGCACATCCTGGCCGACGCTTTCCACCGCATTTTTCTGCACGGTCAGATGGCTGTCGTGATCGACAGACTGCTTCCAGTCATTACCGACATGCAGATTGGCGTCTTTCTGGGCATGCACGAACAGCTGCTCGCTGCCTTTTTTGTCTTCGATGCGCAACTCGTTGAAACCACCACCGCCCGGTGTGCTCTGGGACTTGAAGGTGGTGCGGGTCTTGCTGGCTGGCAGTAGATAGGGTGGCTGGGTCGTCGCGTTGTACAGCGCCCCGGTCACCAGCGGGCGATCCGGGTCGCCGTCCAGAAACGTCACCAGCACTTCCTGACCAACCCGCGGCAGCACAAAGCTTCCCCATTGATTGCCGGCCCAGGCTTGCGCCACCCGCAGCCAGCAACTGGATGTTTCGTCACGTTTGCCTTCGCGATCCCAGTGAAACTGCGCCTTGATGCGGCCGTGGGCGTCGGTGTAGATCTCTTCGCCTTTGGGCCCGGTGACAAATGCGGTCTGCACCCCTTCGATACGCGGACGCGGATAGCGCTGCACTGCCCGATAAGCGCTGTCCGCCGGGATCGCCTGAAAATCCAGACTGAAGCTGCTGCCTTCGCTGCTGGCACCTTCTTCGAGCGATTGCGGTTGACGACCTTGCAAGCGAACGTGGGTCAACAGATATTCGGTGTTGAAATCCTTGCGCGGATGCTTGCTCAGTGTGAAGCGCATGCCGTTCTGCAAACGCTGGCTGTCGCTGCGGCCGCTAATGACACAGGCGTTGCTCTGTTCGGAGTGCAAACGGCTCTCTACCAGCTGCCGGCCCAGGCCGTTGTCGGCAAAGCCACCGGGATAGTCGTAGTGCTGTAGCGCACTGAATCTGCCGTTGGCGCTTTGCGATTCCAGCAACAGCGATGGCTTCTCGAAAACATAATCCCGCAACATCACCGAAGCCGTGCGCAACTGTTGCTGTACGCTGAATTCCACCACAGCCTGTTCCGATGTGACCATGCCAGCAGCGGGCGTGTAAGGCAGGGTTGCAGTTCCAGGCACCGGTTTGAAACTGCCATTGTCATCGCCGATCACCAGCACATGACGCTCGATGCTGTGGTCGAAAAAGTAGAACAGTCCCTCTTCTGCCAGCAGCCGGTTGATAAACGCAAAATCCGATTCGCGGTATTGGGTGCAGTAGGTGCGGGGCGGGTAGGTGCGCTTGTGTTCAAAACGCACATCCTTGCCGCTGATGCCAGCTTCTTCCAGTACCTGCTTGACGATGTCGGGAACGGACTGGTCCTGAAAGATCCGCAGGCCACTACGGAATTCCAGCTGCCACAATTTGGGACGCAGGGAGAGGTGATAAGTGGTGAAGCGCTTGCCGACAGCGCCCTGGGTGGCAGCGGCGATTTCGCCATGCAGGCAAACCGGATGCGTGGTGTCGAACAGGGTTAGCACACCGGCCTTGCCCACCAGCGCCACCAGATCGACATCGGATTCCGTACAGACCAGTTCCAGCTCGCACCAGTAGGCAGTGGAAAGCGCCGTTTCTGCCTGCACGCCGACTACTCGCCAGTCGACCCCGCCCCCAGGGCAGTCGAACAGAAAGCGGCTGGTATTGGCGTTGGCGAGCATGGCAATCCCCGGACGGTCGGCTTTCCAGATAGACAGCCCGGGGATTAAAAAGCAGGGATTTTCAGGGGATCAGCGCGTACCGTTGAGAATGACGTGAGCCACCAGATCCGGGTTATCCCACATGGGCACGTGGCCACAGCCGGGCAGACGCACCCAATGGGTGTGACGCGGTGCCCGCGACTTGTCCCGGGTACCCAGCGGGAAAACAAAATCCAGATCCCCAAAGGCAATCGTACAAGGCACGATAATCTTCTCGGCGTCATGGAACGGCGGACGGAAGGCCTCGAAGACCGGCTCGAACTGGTGGGACTGGGCAAACAGGCGGGCGGAACGCTGGGCATCCGGGGCGGGCATTTTCCAGGCCTGCAAGGAAACCGCACCCCCCATCAGCAGGGAGCGACCAACACCGCTTTGCAGCACCCGGTCTGCCAGTTCTGGCATCAGGCTGTAGGCTTTGCGCATGGCGCCAAACAGGTGTTCCAGATGGAACGGCGCCTTGTTGCGCCACAGCCCAGCAGGCGATATACCGACAATGGAACGGGCCAGGCCATGAGCTGCCGCCTCCAGCGCGATCCGCCCCCCCAGGGAGTTGCCGACGATGTCCACCGGCCCCTCGATGCCCATCTTGCGCAGCGACTCCGCCAGGCTGGCCACCATGGCCTCGGCGTTCGGTTCGATATGTTCCGGCAACCCCGGCGTACGGCCAAAACCGGGAATATCAAACGCGATCACGCGCCGCTGCACCGCCAGCCGGTCAAATACCGCCGCCCAGGCATCGCTGCTCATGCCAATGCCGTGCAGCAGCACCAATGGGCGCCCCTGCCCTTTTTCCACGTGATGCCAGATCATCATCTACCCCTTTTATGCTTTTCTAAGTCAAATGATTTAGTGTCGCCGGAGCATAACACGCCAGTCTGCCACTGACCAGATTCTCGCCAATTGGAAGCGGCCCATGGCCCCCACCCTGACAACCCTTTATCATAGGCGCTCGTTTTCGGGATGTTTGCGAATGTATTCGATCGCCTTGTTGCTGCATGTGCTGGGAGCCACCGTCTGGACGGGCGGCCATCTGGTGCTGTCCTTCTGTATTCTGCCACCGGCGTTACGTGAGCGCTCACCAACCTATATACGCAACTTCGAACAGCGGTTCGAGAAGATCGGCATTCCCGCCTTGCTGACCCAGATTGTCACCGGCCTGTACATGGCCAGCCAGCTGCAGCCGGATCCGGCGCGCTGGTTCGGGCTGGACACCGTCGTGTCGCAAACCATCACCCTAAAACTGGCGCTGCTGGCCGCCACAGCCGCCCTGGCGGTGGACGCCCGTCTGCGCATCATTCCCAAGCTCACCGAGCACAACCTGGTATCACTGGCCTGGCATGTCATTCCGGTCACCCTCATTTCTGTGTTGTTTGTCGTGGTGGGCGTCAGTTTCCGAACAGGCAGTTTGTTATGACCATTCTTGGTATCGATTTAGGCACCACCAACAGCGCCTGCGCCATCTGGCGTGACGGCAAGGTGGAGATGATTCCCAACCGGTTCGGCGACCTGCTGACACCGTCCGTGGTCGGCTTTGACGATAACGGTGAATTGCTGGTGGGCAAGTTCGCCAAACAGCGTCTGCTCAGCCATCCCCAGCTGTGCGCGTCGGTCTTCAAGCGCTACATGGGGGCCGATACCCGCATGAACCTGGGCCAGAAGACCTTCACCGCGCCGGAATTGTCGGCGCTGGTGCTGAAAAGTCTGAAACACGATGCCGAAACCCATCTGGGCGAAACCATCACCGAAGCCGTCATCAGTGTGCCGGCCTATTTCAACGATGTGCAGCGCAAGGCCACCCGGCTGGCGGGGGAGCTGGCGGGCCTGACCGTGGAACGCCTGATCAACGAGCCCACTGCAGCGGCCATGGCGTACGGCCTGCATGAAAAACCCGAAGGCAGCCGTTTCATGGTGGTGGATCTGGGAGGCGGCACCTTCGACGTATCCATCATGGAATATTTCAGTGGCGTACTCGAAGTGCATGCCTCTGCCGGTGACAATTTCCTCGGCGGTGAAGATTTCCTGGAACTGCTGGTACAGTGGTTTCTGGAACTGACCGACATCGAGCGCGACGATCTGGACGCCCAGCAGACCCAGCAACTGTATTCCGCACTGGAAAATGCCAAACGCAAACTCTCTTCCGTCGACAGTGTGACGCTGGAAAACTGCGTGCCGCAACAACAGGAACCGATCACCCTGCGGCGCGAGGAATTCAACCAGCGCGCCCACTCCCTGCTGTCACGGATTCAGCTGCCGATCGAACGCTCCCTCAACGATGCCAATCTGAGTCCGTCGGACCTGGATGATGTGGTGCTGGTGGGCGGTGCGACCCGCATGCAGATTTTCCGCTCGATGATCGCCCGCATGTTCCGCCGCATGCCGTCGGCCAACCTCGATCCGGATCTGGTGGTGGCCATGGGCGCCGCCATTCAGGCGGGACTGAAAGCCAGGGATGCGGCACTGGATGACATCGTGCTGACTGATGTCTGTCCGTACACTCTGGGCACCGGCATTCATAACGAAAACGATGTGGGCGGCAAGCAGGGTTCGCTGTTCCTTCCCATCATTGAACGCAACTCGGTAGTGCCGGTCAGTATCGTAAAAACCCTGTACACCATTCGCGATGATCAAACCCGCATTCTGGTGGATGTGTATCAAGGCGAATCCCGCCTTACCCGCAACAATATCAAGCTTGGCGAAATGGAAGTACCGGTGCCGAAAAACCGCGCCGGCGCCGAAAGCATCGACGTGCGTTTCAGCTACGACATGAACGGCCTGCTGGAAGTGGATGTGAAAATCAATTCCAGCGGCGAAACCCATCATCTGCTGATCAAGAACAATGCCAGCCATCTGACCGATGCGGACATCGCCAAGACCCGCGACAAACTGGCCGCGCTGAAATTCCATCCCCGTGATGATGAAGTGAACCGTGCGCTGCTGCACCGGGCCGAGCGCATGTACGAAGCCTCGCTGGGGGAAAAGCGCGAACATCTGGCGCACCTGCTGCAGCATTTCGAAGCGATTCTGGAATCGCAGAACCTGCAGGAAATCAAACTGGCGCAAAGCCACTTTCGCAATCTGCTGGATGAACTGGAAGGCGAGTACTGGTTCTGATGACCTGCTGGGACGAGCTGCAACTGGCGCCGACACAGGACGTGCGCGCCATCAAGAAAGCCTATGCGGTGCTGCTGAAACAGAATCGCCCGGATGACAATCCGCAAGGCTTCCAGCGCCTGTACGCGGCCTATCAGGATGCCCTGGCCTGGGCAGAAAATCAGATCGATGGAGGCGATGAACACCCCGGTACAGAACCGCCAGCAGTCACGGAACTGGCCACGCCACGGCAGCAGGATGATCACGCCACACCCGGCGACGCGCACGCCCCTGCGCAGCTGGACGAAGAAGCCCAGTGGGAAACCTATCTGGATCAGCAGTGGGACGCCCTGGTCAGTCGGGTGGAAGATCTGCTGACTGATCCAGCGCATCGCAACGATCCTGCCGCATGGCGTTTTCTGATGGAATCGGAAGCGCTGCTCGACATCGATTTCAAAGCCGCCTTTGCGATGCGTTTCCTGCAACGCTTGCTGGAGTTGTTCCGGGAACAGCGCGACGAGGGCGGAGCGCTGATTGAGCCAGGCCTGATCCAGCACCTCAACCAGTGGTTCTGGTGGAGCGAGCGACGCCATCATTACGAGGACTATGCCGATCCCGAGCTGCTGGATGATTTCATGCTGTGGTGGCAGGGGCCGAGTGCGCCGGCACCGATCGCGACTGTCACGCCAACGGTAGAACGCCGGACGCCGGCGCCACAGTACGGCAACTACTATCTGCGCTGGCTCGCCCTGGCCATCGACTGCCTCGCCCTGTTCGGCCTGGGAACGCTGGGGGGATTGCTGCTGGAACAGCGCACGCTGGAACCCGTACTGGGATTCCTGGCGATAATGCTGGGCTATCCCCCGCTCAGCGCCGTATTTGAAGCCAGTTCCCTGCGGGCCACGCCAGGCAAATACTGGTGCAAGCTGCAGGTCTGCAACCCGCAGGGCGGCCCCATAGGACTGTTTCGCGCACTGTGGCGATCGCTGTTGTTCGCCGTTTGTCTCTACTTCTTTTACATCACGGTCATCGTCAACCTGCTGATCTGGGATGGCCGGCTGCTGCATGACCGCCTGAGCCGCACCATCGTGCTCAAACGCACCTGAGGGCTTTACGCCCGCTGGCTCTAACGAACGCCATTCAAACAACTGCTGGCTATTGGACGGGCGACAGGCAATCGCTTATCGTGCAAGTATGTGCAAAATGCGGAGGTCACATAATGGACCCCATCAGTAGTTCAGTCGGCAATCGGGCAGCAGCCAGTCCTGCACCCCAACCTGCCCAGCTGCGTCGGGATCAGGAGTCCATTACCGCCTCGCAACCCCGTGCGGACAGCTTCAGCACCTCGGCTCCCGGTCAGGATGTCGCGCTGCAACGCCGCCAAGCCGTTGAAGATACTGCAAAAAGCGAGAAGTCCAGCGATCAGGCCAATCCCGACCAGACCCTGCAAGTCGCGGCGGAAGCAAGCCGCGAGCGCCCCGGTGCCGAATTCCCCCGGATCGTGGAACCGGATAATCGTGCAGACAGGGTTCGCTCTGAAGAGCAGGCAGAAGCCCTGGCCCGCCAGACCCGGCAGGATCTGCAGCAACAGTCCGGTGCAGCTCTGCTGTCACAAGCCAGCAACGTCAGCCGCCAGACCGCCCTCACCCTGTTCCAGTAATCCCGTCATTGCCTGGCCACACCCGCAGTGTGGCCAGATTGCCCTATACTGAAATGAATTATCTTTCAGATGTTTAGTCGGGGCATGCACGCTATCGAATCCGAACTGCAGATCTACAACCACCAGCTGCGTCAAGGCTTCCGGCAGCTGCGATTCATGCCGACCCTGGAACGGGAATTCCGCGTTTTCTTCAGCCGCCACAATGCCGTGCGACAGCGGGGCGCCATCATCGTCGGGATCGTTTTGCTGCTGGCGCTGTTGCCACTGGATATCAGTTACCTGCAGGGATCAGCACTGGATTACTACCTGTTCACCCGCATCTGGATCACCATTCCGCTATTGGTGCTGGCACTGGCACTGACCTTTCGCCACTCGTTGCGACGCTATTTCTCGGTGTTCAGCTTTCTCATCATCACCACCATCGGTGTGGCGGCCAGCGCTGTCATCGTGTACTGCAACCGGGTGGGCCAGCCGCTCCCATACGAAGGCATCATGCTGATCATCATGGTGGCGTTTTTCCTCGGCGGACTCTATTTCCGCCAGTCTTTGGTGTCCGCCATTATCGTGAGCCTGTCCTACGTCTTGCTCAGCGAGACATGGCTGGACGCGAACCATATCAGCTACCACAACTATTTTTTCCTGTTCGCGACAGTATTGGTGGGCGCCGTTAGCGCCTACACCCTGGAATACCAGATTCGCATCGGCTTTCTGCAGCGCGGCGCCCTGCGCAATCTGGCCAAGACCGATCCGCTCACCGGGCTATACAATCGCGGCGCCATCAACCAGAAACTCAATCATCTGGTCTATTACGCGTTTCGTGAAAAAAAACCCATCACGCTATTGTTGAGGTCCGGCCGGTAAAAGTGTTGGATTTAGCCACTTCGATGATAACTATATGAATTTACTAGATTTAACCCATAACGGGAAATCCCCCGGCTCTGCCGGGGAGACAGCAAACGTTTGACATATCCGGGAGTCCATCGCGGAAACTCCGAAGCGTGAGCCGCCATGTTAGAATCAGCTGCCACTTCTCTGCGCAACGCTAATGCGCTAGCGACTACTTTCCGAATAGCCCGGCCATCCAGCCCTTGCACTGCATCCACGACCGATTCAAATCCAGATGCATTAGGAATTTTGCCGATTGATTTAAAGGTATTAGCCAAACCATGCAGGCATTCCACAAGTATTTGTTTACACGCATTTTTGTTGGGCGGCGGAATGTTTAGTACTAGATCGCATCTTGAGATGAATGCGGAATCAACCGCCTGAGGAAAATTACTGGTAGCAACAAAAAGTAGGTTTTTATGGGATTCGGCCAGGAGATCGAGTTGCACAAGCACGGCGTCGGTAGCCCTGTGCACATCTATCGGGTTTGCCTGCAGACTCAGCTTGCTGCGGTCGGCAGCCAGGGTTTCGACCTCATCGAGCAGCACGATTGTGGGGCCAGACATGGCCGATTCAGCGATCGTTTGCGAGAAGAGATCCGAAACCGCTTTCTGGGTCCTGCCCATCATGGAGCTTCCCAAAGCGTGCGGATCGATTTCTAGAAGGCGGAAATCGGAGCTGTCAAACGCTTCAGCGGTCTTGTGAGCAAGGCCCCGTGCAAGTGACGACTTCCCAGTACCAGGCTCACCGACCAGCAAGATAGTACCGTGCAATGGCAGAACGGACCGGGGTACCAGACCTCGCACTGTGAAGTTCACAATGGCCTGGCCTAATAATTGGTCCTTAAGGGCTTGGTCCAAAACGATTGAGTCCCACAGATCTGACAGATCCTGATTGGGCAGATTGACTAACCGATTAACCCCTTTTGCGAGTTCACCAGCCATAGATGTCATGTTCAACCTCTGCTCTTAGAAAAGGCGGCTCTTGCACCCTGAGTGAAAGCAGGTCTCGCATTAGCACTCAAAAGCCGAGAGTGCTAATTAATACTACATATAGCGGCTAGCAAGTCAACAGACGCACAGCATATAGGATTGTCAGCCGAACAGCGCTCCTTCTTGGCTGATTTATCTAAACCGTTGAATTGCCGGATGTTCCCCATTCTGCCACCGGATCTGTTGCAAAACGGCAACTTCGAAACACTGCGGATCAGCTGATAATTCGCTGTTCGCGTTCTTCAAGCACCGCGCTGCGAATCATTCGCCAAACGAAATCACCGATATCCTCGAGCGAATAGCGACCTTCCTCGCGAAACCAGGTCGCCACCCAATTGAGCGCTCCAAGGCCGATAAGACGCAGCAACTCCAGATCCATATCCTTCCGAATCACTCCCTGTTCCGCCAGTAGTTTCAGCATCGCTGCCCACAACGACTCGTAGCGGTCACGTAACTTGATCATTTCCCTGCGCGCCGAGCCGCGCAGGGAACGCCACTCGAACAACAGCACATAGACCATATCTGAGCCACTGACCAGTATTTGCAGGTGTGCATTGATACCGCGGCGCAACTGCTCGGCAGGCTCTGTCACACCCGCCACAGCCTGGGAGACGGCGAGCGAGGCCTGCTCAGGTGCCGTAAGGTCAGATACTTATTTGGCGGGATTGACATTTGGTTGGTTGGCCAATTATAGTGTGGGACTCACATCCGCAAGAGCCTCTTTCCGCACCTGAATCCTTCCATGGAGAGATCATATGAATATGACACCTATCCAGCCTCGAAAGGTTGTTTTTGATGTTGCGTCTGTTCCCCGCCACTGGAACGGTGGTGATCCGGTTCTTACCCGCTTTTTTGACGCGCTCTCGGTGCATTTCCCCGAGGGTGAGCGATTTTTTATCCAGTCGGTTCGTAACTTCCAGGATCAGGTAACGGATCAGCGTTTGCGTGACGATATTCGTCATTTTATCCGTCAGGAAGGTCAGCACGGCATAGTGCATGACAGCTTTAATCAGGTGATGGCGGGGCAGGGCGTTGATGTCGATAAGATCACGGCCAATCTGCGACGCTTTATTCGTACCACGCAGAAATATCTTCCGCAAAAGTATCAGCTGGCCATGACGGCCGCTTTTGAGCATTTCACCGCGACTCTGGGTGAGGCCATGCTTAAGGAAGAGACTGATATGTTTCGGGATTCAGATCCGGTAATGCGTGCCTTGTTTCTGTGGCATGGCGTGGAGGAAGTGGAACACAAGGCGGTGGCTTACGATCTGTATCAGACCGCAGCAGGCGGTGGTTATGTGACGCGCATATCGGCTCTGATAGTCGGTACCTTGATGATTCATCTGGTAGTGGCGCCAGTATTCTGGAACATGTTGAAGCTGGATGGTGTGACCCGCCAACCCGGTGTGATGCTGCGCGGCTTGAATCGTTTGTATGGTCGTCGAGGCATTCTTGTCCGCATGATGCCGGAATTTCTTGACTGGTTCCGCCCCGGGTTTCACCCGTGGGATACCGGAATGCCAGAGAAAGTGGCTTCCTGGCTTGACGAATATAGCCGTCACGGAGACCCAATGCAGGCCTCTGCTGCTGTTTACGGCGCCGAGCGTCTGGGGGAAGCGGCTTGATACAGGAGACCCAGGCAGCGAAGCCTGATTCCAGCAGTGCCAAGTCGGTCAGCCAGCACTGCCACAGACCAGGCGTCCATTGCGGTAGTTCGGCGATACGCGATCTTCTCGAGTTTCACGGTCTCCGGATGACCGAGGCATTCTGCTTCGGTCTGGGCGCCGGGTTGGGTGTCACCTATGTGGAGATTCCCGACTCGGCCACACCGTTCATCGTTCACGTGCGCTCGATGGGCTTTGAAGAAAAAGTCTTTCACACTCTGGATGTGCCGTTTGCGTGGTCAAGCCATCCGGACAAGGATGCGGCAACAAAAGACCTGTATCAGGCATTGGGTGACGGGGTGCCCGCCTTGCTGCTCACTGACATTTACCACTTGCCTTATTTCGGTAGTAGCACTCATTTTCCGGGTCATGCGATTGTTGCGTGGCAGCGGGATGAAGCGTGTGACGAGGTGTTGGTAAGTGATACCGAGCGTCCCGGGTTGATCCCCGTGCCGGCAACCAATCTTGCTGATGCACGGTTTTCAACCTCCCCTCCCTTTATTCATTACGGCAATATGTTTGCCCCGCGATCGTTGACATTGGCAATCAATGCGGACCGTGTGAGAGATGCCATTGTGGATAATGCGAAGGCATTGGCAAACGGCGGGCTGAATAGCGGCCTGGCCGCGCTGGATACCTGGATCGCGGCGTTGCCCGAGTGGCAGGCGCACGACAACTGGCGCTGGTTGTTGCGCTTTGCTTATCAGGTGATCGAAAAACGTGGTACTGGCGGTGGTGGCTTCAGGACAATGTATGCCGAGTTCCTTCGTGAAGCCGGAGAGATGCTGCCCGCCGTGCGGGCAGCGAAACTGGTAGAGATGATGCAGCGTTCAGCGGTGGCCTGGACCGGCCTGGCAGCGTTACTCAAGATGGCGTCGGAGTCGGATGTGTTCCCGGTTCGTGAAATTGAGGGGGCTATTCGTCATGTCAGGACGCTGGAGTCGCAGTATGTTCATCAGGTAACAAGTAAAGTTTAGCGTGCATGCTTCAGTTGGCCGCCAGATTGGTGGTTCGGGCTATTGGTTTTTGTATTAATGAGGGGGGGAGATGACAGCCCAGTCTGAGGCCGCAAACCGCTACTTGACCATGGCAAAAACGTTCTTCGGTACCGCTCATCCGTTATTCAACGCGTTCGGAATTGAAATTGACGAGATTGGCAAGGGTCGCGCCGTTATGAGGATGCCATCTAACGTGGCGCTATCTGATCGTAACGGCGGGCTGCATCGTGGTGTTGTGGTGACCTTGCTCGATACCAATTGTGGTCTCGCCATATTTTCTCGCCTTGGAGATATGCGACCGATTGCGACGATTGACCTGCGTGTGGATTTTATCAGGGAAGCCCCGCCAGGTGAGGCTGTACGCGCCGAAGTGGAATGTTACGCGGTACAGGGTGATATCGCCTATGTAAAGGGAAAGGCGGTTGCTTGTTCAGATGATTCGCTGTTGGCTTCCGTATCGGGATCTTTCGCTGTCGGGACACTCGGTCCGGCGTTTGATGCGACTGTGACGAAAGGAGCTGAATAAGTGAGCGCATCCGGAACCGAGCCACTGGGAATCTGCTGTGCCGGGTTGAGTGAACTGCAGAAACAAGTTCTTGATGACACGCCCTATGTGCATTTCCTTGGTCTGAAAGTCAGTCGCGAAGATGACGGCACGACCTGCTATCAGTTGTGTTTCCGCGAAGAGCATATCGGCAATCCGCTTTTGCGTACTTTTCATGGCGGCATTCTTGCCAGTTTTGGTGAAATTGTCGCCGCCTTGCATGTGGTGGAAGATCCCGGGATGCAGCAGCAGCCATTGTGTACCAGCTTGACGTTTGATTACCTGCGGCCGGCCTTTGCCGGAACAATTCGTGCTGTGCCGCGGATCGTGCGTGCAGGCCGGCGCTTTATTGTCGTTTCTGTCGATATCTTTCTGGACAAGAGCCATGTCTCGACGGGGCGTTTTATCTACGCACGCTGAGGACGTTTGATGTATTGACATCTTCAGGTTACCAAGGAGGTTGATATGTTTATTTCCCAGACACTGCGTCGGGCGGTCCAGTTGAACCCGAACGGTGTGGCCACAATCTACGCGAACAGGAAACAAAGCTGGCGTGAATTTGAGCACCGGGTGGCTCGTCTGGCTGCCGGCGTTCGATCATTGAAGGTTGCTGACGGGGATCGTGTGGCAATTCTTTCACTCAATAGCGATCGCTATCTGGAATATTTCTATGCCATCCCGTGGGCCGGGATGGCGCTTAATCCCATTAATATCCGGCTGGCACCTCCGGAGATTGCTTATACGCTGAATGACTCCCGGTCATCGGTGCTGTTCGTGGATGACGCATTCAGTGCCATGCTCCCGGTGCTGCGCCCGTTGCTGCATAACGTCAGTCATGTGGTGTTCATGGGGGAAGGTGAGTTGCCGGAGGGGTGTGTCGCCTATGAGTCACTGATCGACCAGCACAAACCCCTGGCTGACAGGAGCGAAGGTGGCGCACAGCTTGCCGGACTGTTCTATACAGGCGGCACGACCGGACGATCAAAGGGCGTGATGCTGAGCCACGATAATCTTGTGTTCAATGCCCTGAATGTTGTTCCGGAAATGGGCTACGGAACTGACTCCATCTATATGCATGCAGCGCCGATGTTTCATCTGGCCGACATGGCGAGTACTTTTGCCGTGACCCTGGCTGGTGGTTCTCACGGTATTGTGCCGCGTTTCGATGTGGCCGATGTGCTGTCGTTCATGGAGCGTGAAAAAATTACCCACACTTTGCTCGTGCCAACCATGATCAACCTGCTGGTCTCTTCCGGCAAGATCAAGGATTTTGATGTCAGCAGTGTCAAGCGAATGCTGTACGGGGCATCGCCAATGCCCGAAGCGGTGTTGGTCAGTGCCATGGAGCAAATGCCGGATGCTCTGTTTGCCCAGGGGTACGGGCAGACGGAGGCGTCGCCGATTATTACTGCGCTGGGGCCGGAGTTTCATGTTGTGGGCGGGGCCAAGCTACGCAGCGCTGGCAGAGCAGCGCTGGGGGTTGAGGTTGCCATTATGGACAAGGATGATGTCGAGCTACCGCGTGGTGAAGTCGGTGAGATATGCGCCAGAGGCCCGAACGTGATGCTGGGCTACTGGGGAATGGAGCAGGCCTCTGCCGAGACGTTGCGCAGCGGCTGGCTGCATACCGGTGATCTCGGTTATATGGATGAGGACGGGTTTGTCTTTATCGTTGATCGCGCCAAGGACATGATTATCAGCGGCGGTGAGAACATTTTCTCGGTCGAGGTAGAGGGTGCCATCTACAGCCATCCTTCAGTGCGGGAATGCGCGGTTGTGGGGATTCCTCACGACGAGTGGGGCGAGATGGTTCATGCGATTGTCGTGCTCAAGGAAGGGCATGGCCTCAATGAAGGCGAGCTTTTGGCCCATTGCCGCGCACTGATTGCCGGGTACAAGCTGCTGCGCAGCATCGAGTTTCGGAGCGAGCCACTACCGGTAAGTGGTGCGGGCAAGATTCTCAAGAACGAACTGAGAAAGCCTTATTGGGAAAACAAAGACCGGGGAGTCAACTGAATGACAATTGAAAACAGCAACCGATGGCCTGCAAGAGGTAATAAGCCGTGAATCTGGAGTTCACTCAGGAAGAACTGGAGTTTCAGCAATCCATTCGTGACTGGATGCAGGCGAATGTGCCGGATGATATCAAGCGCTGCTCGGCGGTTGGTGAGATGACCGGCAAGGAACTGCAGCAAAAGTGGGAGCGTTTGCTCGGTGAGCGGGGCTGGCTGGCACTGACGTGGCCGAAACAGTATGGCGGCCCGGGCTGGACGGCTACGCAACGTTATATTTTCGATCTTGAGCGAGCCATGGCGGGCGCGCCTCCCACGAGCCCGTTCGGGGTGGCGATGGTAGGGCCGGTACTTTATACCTTTGGCTCGCAGGAGCAAAAGGATCGCTGGTTGCCGGGTATCGTCAGCGGTAGAACGCTCTGGTGTCAGGGTTACTCCGAACCCAATGCCGGATCGGATCTTGCGTCACTCAAGACGCGTGCCGAGCGCAGGGACGACCATTATCTGGTGAATGGCCAGAAGATCTGGACGACCCAGGCCCACTGGGCGGACATGATGTTCTGTCTGGTCAGAACCGACTCGACGGTCAAACAGCAGAAAGGGATTTCTTTCCTGTTGATCGATATGAAGACCCCCGGTATCGAGGTCCGGCCGATCTACTCGATTGATGGCCATCATCACCTTAACGAGGTTTATTTCACCGATGTGCGGGTGCCGCTGGAAAATCTTGTGGGCCAGGAAGGCATGGGCTGGACTATTGCCAAGTTCCTGCTGACGCATGAGCGCACCACCATCGCTGGGGTGGCGGACAGTCATCACGAGATATCACGGCTGAAGAAAGCTGTGGCCGAAGCGCCGGGCTTTCTGGATAAAAGCCAGGCGCGGCAACGTATTGCTGAACTTGAAATCGAGTTAATGGCGCTGGAATACACGAACTTCCGTACTGTTGCCGCGACGGATGAGGGCAAGCCCTTCGGGCCGGAATCCTCCGGGTTGAAAATCAAGGGCACCGAGCTCCAACAAAAAGTGTCGCAGGCGATGGTGGAGCTGGGCGGCATGATGTCGTTAACCTGGGATAACCCGGAAACAGTTGGCAGTGATATTTTCAATCGCGCCACGCGACGTTACAACTTTCTGCGGGCCTGCACCATTTACGGTGGATCCAATGAGATCCAGAAGAATGTGCTGGCCAAAATGCTGCTTGGTCTTTGAGGCGAGACGATGGAATTTAACCTCCCGGAAAACACGACCCTTATCGCGGATACCGCCCGCCGGTATCTTAAAGATAACTACAGCTTTGAAATCTACAGGCAGCAGCTTGAGCAACAGAACCATGTTGACGCGTCACGCTGGTCGGCCATGCAGGAGCTGGGCTGGTTTGGTCTGCCATTTGCCGAATCCAGCGGCGGCTTCGATGGCACGCTCCTTGACGTGGCGATGGTTGTCAGGGAGCTGGGCGCCGCGTTATGTCTGGATCCCTACGTTGATACGGTGGTAGCGCCGGGAAAGCTACTGGAATATATCGGCTCCGATGCGACCCTGGCCATGTTGAGCGACGTTATTGACGGCAGGGCCAGGCTGGCCTGTGCGCTGTATGATTATCATGCCGGTTATCAGGTATTAAGGCCTTCCATGAAGCTTAATGGCAAACGCCTGTCCGGTCAGAAAAACTTTGTTCCGGATGGCGGTGTTGCCGATACCTTGCTGACAACCGCGCTTGCTGATGGCGAACTGCTGGTGCTTGCTGTGCCTGTTGCTGCTTGCGAGACGACTCGTTATCGGGCGCTGGATGGTGGCCGTATTGCTAACGTGCTGTTTGATGAGGTCGAGATCACTGACGGGATGATACTTGCCCGTGGCAAACAGGCCGAGCGGGCGCTGAGCATGTTGCTGACTTATCTGCAAGCTCTTGACTGTGCACGCATGTATGGTGCCGCCGGTGCCCTGTACCAGCGCACTCTGGAATACTCCAAGACACGAAAGCAGTTCGGCGTGGCTATCGGTAGCTTTCAGATTATTCAGCACTACCTGGTAGATATGTTTATCGATCTCCAGCAGCTTGAGTCAATGCTGCTGATGGTGGCCGTCAAGGCGGAATCCGAGGATGCCTGTCGGCGTGAGCGCGCCAGTACCGCTGCGAAAGCCTATTATTCGGATAAGGCGGTACGCATCGCGCAGCAGGCAATCCAGATTCATGGCGGGGTTGGTGTTACCGAAGAGCTTGATATCGGTCACTACTTCCGTCTGGTCACTCATTGCTCGTTGACCCACGGTGATCGTGCATATCACATAAAGCGCTTTGCCGAGCTTGACGAGGTGCATCCGGGTGAATAATCAAGAGTTTGATTTCATCATCGTAGGAGCTGGTTCGGCCGGCTGTGTATTGGCAAACAGGCTCAGTGAAGGTGGCCGTTATACAGTTTGCGTGATTGAAGCGGGGCCCCATGATAACAGTGGCTTTGTCAATGTTCCGTTCGGTCTGATCGGGCTGATCAAAGAGGGCAAGCGCAACTGGGGCTATAACACGGCCCCCCAGAAAGCCCTGGGGGACCGGCAACTTTACTGGCCAAGAGGGAAAACCCTCGGTGGTAGTAGCTCGATCAATGCCATGGTGTACATCCGCGGGCAACATCAGGATTACGATAGCTGGAAAGATGCCGGGGCAACAGGATGGGACTGGCAGTCTGTGCGGCCGATATTCATTGCCCATGAAAACAACGAGCAGTATCCGGCGGATGCCTGGCATGGTCGGGGCGGGCCACTGAATGTTACGCGAGTGCAGGACCCTAACCCGTTGACCGAGATCTTCATACGTGCCGGTCAGGAGCTTGGTGAGCAGCGTAACGATGATTTCAATGGTGAAAATCAGCGCGGATTTGGTCGTTTTCAGGTAACCCAGAAGCAAGGGCGGCGCTGGAGTGCGGCGCGGGCGTTTCTCGATCCCGCCCGGGGCCGGGAGAACCTCTGCATCATGACCGATGCGCTGGTCAGCCGGGTTGTGCTTAGTGGCGACCGGGCTCGGGGAGTGGAGTACATTGATCAGCAGGGGGTGCCCCGTGTGCTGACAGCTAATCGCGAAGTGATTCTTTGCGGCGGCGCGATCAATTCACCCCAACTGCTGATGCTCTCCGGTATCGGCGATCGTGATCATTTGAAAAGCGTCGGGGTTGATTGCCATGTCCATCTTCCGGAGGTGGGCCGCAACCTTCAGGATCATCTGGATATGACGGTTTCGATTCACGATCGCAGCCGTCAGGCCATTGGCTTCTCTCCATACTTTCTGCCACGGCTGATACGTGCCTTCTATGACTACTTTCGCTATCGACGCGGATTCCTTGCCAGCAATGCGGCTGAGGCCGGGGCCTTTGTCAATGTCGGAGGCGGCGATCGCCCGGACGTTCAACTGCATTTCCTGCCAACTTTCCTGCGTGATCATGGCAGGGAGCTGACGGGGGGGTTTGGATGTACCATCCATGTGTGTCAGGTGCGGCCAAAGAGCCGGGGATTCATCCGCTTGTCCGATAGTGACCCGCGCAGCGCGCCCGTGATTGACCCCTGTTATCTTTCAGACAGTGATGATATCCGGGTATTACGCGAGGGTGTGAAATTGGCGCGCAGGGTGTTTCATGCCGAGGCGTTTGCTGCGATCTTTGGCGGTGATGACCTGCCTGCCAAGGAAGTGGTGACTGATGACCAGATCGACGCGGATATACGCCAGCGTGCGGAGTCCATCTACCATCCAGTGGGAACCTGCCGTATGGGCGACGATGAGCTGGCAGTCGTGGACAGCCGGTTGCGGGTCAGAGGAATATCGGGATTGCGCGTTGCCGATGCATCTGTCATGCCGCTGTTGATCAGTGGCAATACCAACGCCCCGTGCATGATGATCGGCGAGAAGGCCGCCATGTGTGTGCTTGAGGATAATGCCTGAGAGATGGCCGGCGGTTCGAGTCAACCGCCGGCATCCGCTAACCACCCACTGCTGTGATCAGGTAATGCGATAGATCATTGAGCCGTTGGCGATCAGCTTGTCTGAGCCTTTCTCCCGGATCGAGACTTCTGAGAAAATCAGCTCTCGTCCCCGTTTTACCGCATTCGCGGTAGCGATGATGTCCTTGCCCAGCGCCGCAGCAAGGTAATTCACGGTCATGGATACGGTGGCCGCCTTCATGCCGTTCTTCGGATCATGGCCGGACCAGGCCGCCAGAGCGCCGGTCAGATCCAGCAGGCTGCTGATGGCGCCGCCATGGAAGGCGTTGCCGCCACCAGCCAAGTCGCCACGGTATGGCAGGCAAACAACGGCCCGGTCAGTGACCACCTCGACAATCTCGATGCCAAGCAATTTCTGGAAGGGAACCTCGGGAAACATCTGTATAAGTGAGTCAACCAGCGTTTCAGTCATGCGTTATTCCTTGATGGTCGAGAATATGAAACGACGGCAGATTTATCTCTGCTGGCGATGCCGGGCTGTGCCAGAAACATCAATATATAGGATCAATTCGGCAAAGCCCGGGTTGCACGACAGGTCAGGCCACCCGGTTCTTGTAAACGTCGAACAGGTCACCGCCTTCGGCAAAAAGCCGCTCACGCCATGTCTGCTCCAGGTTGCGTGTGTCATGGTTGCCAGGGTGAAAGTGCCGTTGAGTGAACTCCGGCAACCGAGGCAAGATTTTCGAGACAAACCCGTTGCGGCCAAACAGCATGTTCAGGCCTTTGGCATTGTCTTTGATGCTGCCGAGCTTGCCATCGCGGGCCAGCATCCATGCCCATGTGACACCGAGCATCGGCAGCAGCACGACAAGCGAGGCCGCAGTAGCCGCGACCCGTTCACTGTACCGGTTCCCGACTAGTTCATAGACGTCGTAGGCTACAGACTTGTGCTCGAGTTCCTCCAGCGCATGCCATTGCCATATCTTGATCATTTCAGGGTCGGCCAGACTCTGAAAATCCTTATCCTCAAGCAGCTGCTCTGCCAGCAGGGCGGTAAAGTGCTCCATGAAGGTGGTGGCTGCGAGCTTGGTGCTCGGCGGGAGCATTTCCAGAACTTTCAGGCCAATTTTAACGAACCGCTCGGGCGTGCGCATGTCGAAGCCACGCTCGGCAAGCAGTTCGTTCAGGCGATCATGTTCGCGCCCGTGGATGGCCTCCTGACCCATAAATCCGGAAATGGCGGCACGCTGCGCCTTGTCGGTAACCCGATTTCGAAAGTGGCGCACCGAATCCATGAAGTAACGCTCACCCGGCGGGAAAAACCCTGACAGCATGGCGAAGAACGTGGTTGCCGTGGCATTCCCGGCATAAAAGTACTTCGGGATGCTTTGTGAGAAATTAAAATCGATGTGACGCGGCGGGATGCCCACCGAGGCACCGTTGAGGTTGTTGCTGGTTTTCGCGGCTGTAGTCATTGCGATACTCCTTAGTTCATAATCGAAATGAGAAGTTAAACAGTGGTCGCTTTTGCGCCGCGACCTTTGTTCATCCGAAACAGTGTTTCAAGAGCACGCTGATACCCGGTGGGCATCAGCCGCTGGGTGGTGTCCATCAGTACCGCATCAGCGCCGATTAACACGCGCCTTTGGTTCTTTTGCACTCCCCCGAGGATTGCTTTTGCGGCCTGTTCCGGGGTAGACATGGCGATGCGGTCAAACATTTCGGCAATCTCGTCCTGACCACCCATGCTCATACTGCCCATTTCACCCATGCGGCTATTACGGGCAATGTTGGTCTTGACGCCGCCGGGATGGACACAGGTGGCGCTGACGCAGCCGCCTTCGAGATCGAGTTCTTCGCGCAACGATTCAGTAAAGCCTCTGACGGCGAACTTCGCTGCATTGTAGGCAGACTGGGTTGGTACACCGATGATGCCGAATATGCTGGAGATGTTGACCACATGACCGTCGCCGGACTGCTTCAGGTGCGGAAGAAAAGCCTTGGTGCCATATACCACACCCCAGAAGTTGATATTCATGAGCCATTCAAAATTTTCATAGCTCATGGCCTCCACCGTTTCCCCGAGACCAACACCGGCATTGTTGATGATCAGGTTCACCTGGCCATGTTCCTTGACAGTGTCCTCAGCGTACTGATAAACCGCAGCACGATCACCGACATCAACATGATGCAACGTTACCTTCACTCGATAGGGCTGGAGCTTGTCCAGGGTTTGCGCCAATCCCTTGTCATTGACGTCTGAAAGGGAGAGATGGCAACCGCTTTTTGCCAGGGCAATGGCGGTGGCCTGACCGATACCCGATCCGGCCCCGGTGATGGCAGCAACTTTGCCGGAAAAATTTTTCATGATATTTCCTCTTGTTAAAACTGTCGTTCAGGCGCCGAGCAGCGCACCGAGTATTCCCTGCTTTTTTTCCCTGAGGTTTTCGCCTTCGAAATGAAGATAACCATCTTCGAGATTGCCATAGCGCAAGGCAGGGAGGTCCCTCAGGTAATCATCCAGATTCTGCCAGGGTATCCTGCTTCCCTGGCGTGGCAGTCTGTCGCTGGCTCGCTGAACATAGCCGGAGCGCAGGTTGAGGAAATTCATATCGGTGCCGCAACCCTCCTCATCAGTGGGGGTGACCCGGGTGGCACCAATGTCACGCATATGGTTGAGTAAGCGGCAGACAAATTCGCAGGCAATATCGGCTTTCAATGTCCAGGAGGCATTGGTATAGCCGAACACCAGCGCCATGTTAGGCACACCTTCCAGCATCAGTCCCTTGTACAACAGGGTGTCGGCCACACTGACTTCACGACCGTCGACACGCAGCGTAGCACCGCCAAACAACTGAAGATCCAGACCGGTTGCGGTAATCAGAACATCCGCGTCCAGATGGTCGCCGGACTTGAGCTTAATGCCTGTTTCCGTAATCGTGTCGATATGGTCTGTGACCACCGATGCCTTGCCTTCGCGGATAACCTTGAAGAGGTCTCCTTTCGGGACCGCGCACATCCGCTCTTCCCAAGGGTTGTACGTTGGCTGGAAGTGGCGCATGTCAACATTCGGGCCGAGTTGCCTGCGCGTTGCGGCCAGCAACAGTCTGCGTATTGCTTTCGGCTTGCTGAGTGACAGCCGGTAAACAGCGCGTTGCAGCATGATGTTACGTGCGCGGGCCATCCGGTAGACCACCATTTCCGGCAGAAAACGACGCAAGTTCTTGGAAATCAGATCTTCTTCGGGGACGGTTGCAACGTAGGTCGGCGAACGTTGCAGCATTACTACATGGGCGGCCTTGTCTGTCATTGCCGGCACCAGCGTCACGGCAGTGGCGCCGCTGCCGATGACCACTACGCACTTGCCGCTGTAATCATAGTCTTCGGGCCAGTGTTGCGGATGAATCAGCTTGCCCTTGAATTTGTCGAGGCCGGGAATGTTGGGAGTGTAACCGGCATCATATTTGTAGTATCCAGTGCAATTGAATACGAAGCCGGCACGGAAGGTTTCTATCTCGCTTGTTTTTTCATTAAGAACCGTGACGTTCCAGTGACAATTTTTACTATCCCATT
This sequence comes from Gammaproteobacteria bacterium, assembly GCA_041395845.1. Classification (GTDB taxonomy): domain Bacteria; phylum Pseudomonadota; class Gammaproteobacteria; order Pseudomonadales; family Ketobacteraceae; genus Ch67. The sequence continues at coordinate 20,154 of JAWKZS010000020.1, read as the reverse complement.
CTTCCGAAATGACTTTCAATCCGAAATGAATGTGTCGTTTGACGTCATAGTCGCGCGCGGTGTCTTCAATGTACGTTCGAATAGACGGGCCGTCGGCAAGCATTTTGGTTTGCGTCCAGGGACGAAAGCTATAGCCGAGCGTGAACATGTCGGAGTCCGAGCGAATCCCAGGGTAGCGAAACAGGTCCCAGGTTCCGCCAATTCTTTCGCGCCGCTCAATAATGGCGAAACGTACGTTCGGGCATTTCTTCTGCAGGTGGCAGGCGGCACCGATTCCGGACAGGCCGGCGCCGATGATCAGTACATCCAGATGGCGATGTTTCATGTCAATACTCCATGGTCGAAAGTCGATGAGGCATGGTGGCTGCGAGTGTGTTTTCCAGCCCTTTGCAGAAAGCCCAGCACGGCCTCAGTGAAGATTGTGTTTCTGTCCCCGGCGACCATATGGCCGGCCTGATTCAGCACGACATAGTGCGCATGGGGAACCAAGTCGAGCAACTCGCGAGCCCCTTGATCGCTGAGCACGTCGCTCTGGAATCCGCGAATCAGTAGCACTGGCATGGAAAGCTTTCGGGCTGCACGCTCCAGACTGGATTTCTCGAACAGGCTTTCGCTGGTTTCAGAGGGAACGCGGGCGTAGTCCAGAAAGGCAGGATCCCAGTGCCAGTAAAGACGGCCGTCATCCCGCCGGCGCAGATTCTTGCGCAATCCTGTCAGGTCGTTCGAAGGAGGGCGGTGCGGGTTGTAGGCAGCGACGGCATCGCGCACCTGTTCAAGACTGTCGAAGCCGTCCTGATGGCGACGCATGAATTCGATGATGCGGCGCACGCCCTGTTGCTCCAGTCGTGGCGCCACGTCGACCAACACCAGTGCGGAACAGTGCAGCGAGGTATTCTCACCAAGTGCCAACATGGCTGTTAGGCCGCCCATGGAAGCACCGACGATGATTGGTGCCATAGGCAGCGAGTGAATGACGGCGTGAAGGTCTGCGACCAGGCTTTGGGTGCTGTAATCACCTTGCGCACACCAATCGCTTTCGCCGTGCCCCCGCGCATCCAGAGTGATGGCGCAGTAGCCCGCTCGGGCAAGAGTATTCGCCGTATCGGCCCAGGCATGGCGTGTTTGGCCTCCGCCGTGAAGCAGCAGTACGATGGGGGCAGTGAACGCGCCGTATTGACTGGCCCGGAGCACAATACCATTGGCACCGACAAAAAGTGTCGGTTTCGCTGACGAAGTCGACGAATCCTTTTTCCCGTACGAACCGGTGGATGGGGTGAAACTGGATGTCATGGCCACCTCCATTCTGTATGAGCACAACAAATTATGATTGGTCGGCCAACCAAATAATAGTCTAAAGAAGTCCAGCTGGCAAAGCGTTTCTAGCGGCCGCCCGTACAGGCTTCTACTTTTTGTCTTTTTATCCGGAAGTGCACCTTAAATCCAGCGTGTGAACGCCGGATACAACAGACACGAGGAGGCCTTCGGGAGCTGGGCCGCGAAATGAAACAGTCCCTTCTGAAAAGTCGCCTGACGCCGTCACAAAAGAAAATGCCAGTCAGGGATTAACTGACTGGCATTACCCCATAACGGGGCCAAATGGCGTATGCCCGGGGGCATAACGGCGAGTCGGCTTTCGCTTCAGAAGTCCTTAACAGGCAGAAAGGTTAACGTCAGATCGGCAGCAAGGGAGGGAACCTCCAATTGCACACTCGCAAGACCGATACCCGCCAAGTTGATACTGGCCGGAATCAGGAGTGGATCAGGATTGCGGATCTTGAGGATCAACCGGCCATCGTCGACAAAGCGCAGTGGCCCCTCAAGAGTCACATTACGCACCCGTTTGCTGCGAATATCGTGACCAAGCGTAATAGGGCCCAGTGCCGGTTTCAACTCAGGGGCGTCCACCAGTATGTCGAAGGTGGCGTTGAACCAGGGGCCGTCCGGCGTGTCGGAGATGAACCCGGTGATGAAGGGCTCATCAGCTCCTTGAGGTATTAGCCTGAGCACCAGTGGGCCCGTGTCCAGACCGATTGTGATGATGGCCAGAGCCCGAGCCTGCAGAAAAACGCTGGTGGTGCTGATGGTGGTTGGGTAGACGTTGGCGCGTATGGCTCCAGACATGAAATTGTCTGTGGCCGGGTTGCCGTCGATCAGGCGCCGATTCACCTGGACATTGGGATCAAAGGTGCGCGGGCCGGCCGCCAGAGCGCCGCTGCTGAGGAAGGCGAAGCGCTTTTCCGGGCAACTCTCTCCGATTGCACAGCCGAGATTGGCCTGTGTGATAACGCCGCTGAAGTCCTTCAGTTCCAGCCGCAGATGATTGGGTGGCGCTTCGATGCTGTTGTCCGGAAGGACCAGGACACCTTGCTCTTCTTCATCAAACACCATATTGGCATTGACATCCACCACTGGTAGAACGCGCAACCCAACTAATGTATAGCGGTCGTCCTCGTCGGCAGCGACAAAGTGATTCACCATATCAGGACCGCCCTCGCGCGGGGCAGGGGCCGATGCACTGCTTCGCGAGATTTGCCGGGTTTGCAGCGGTGCGCCATCAGGCGAGCAAATGGCATTGACGCCGCAATCGGCATCGTTCGGCACCGATCTTAATGTGTAACGATACAGGTCACCAATCCGCCACGGGGTATCTGGGAAAAACTGAACGCGTTGGGGCAGGATATCCAGCCGGCCGGGCACGGGTACCCAATTGTTATCCAGGTCGCGGCGTTCAACGAAGAAGGTGCCGTCGTTGATCGTCACCGGATCTATGCTACGGTTGAAAGTCACTCTGACCGGGTAGTCCTTGTACAGACTATCCACATGGAGCAGGGGGTCGCTGTTCTGGCCGCCCACGCAGCGACCGTTGCGCCAATCAGGCCGTGGCCCGGTAAGCAGTGCGTCTGTAAGCGCACAGGAAAAGCCGGGAAACACGGCGGCGACTGGCGAGCGCAGATTAGCGGCGCTGCCGTCGGGAAGAGACAGGTCTTCAAAGCGAAGTGCCAGTGTCTCATCCTGGCTCAATGGATTGCCCTGCGTATCGCGCAGCAAGCTGGTCAGGACAATTTCGATATCAGTGTTGTGCTGCAGGTTACTGCCGTCGATGATCACCGTTGCGCCGTCGTGGCGCATGGGCGCGAGCTCCTTGGGTACCAGAGTGCCGTCGACACGCATCTCGATGGCGCCGTCAAGGAATACCGAAGCTGCATTCAGGGGTTTATTGAAGTTCAGAATAACAGGGTCCCCGGGGCGGGCATTGGGTTGAAAGTCTTCCCCGGGCGACCAGGACTGCAGCTCGAGCGGCCGCGTATCGGCTGGTGGTACCGGCGCGTTGCGCTGATCGACATAGGATTCCAGACGGAAAGACAGCAGGCCGCTGGCGCGCTCCAAACCGAGAATCTCCGGTTCGACCACGCTGGCGGCATCCATCACCAGTACGCCATTCTCCACTATCGCGAGGCCCACTACCTGAATATTCAGCAAGTTCTGGCTCAGTGCCGCGTTGGCGATCCCGCCCTCTGCGGTCATGGCTGCGTCCATGTTGAGCAAGGCATAGCGAGGAGCATCCTTTGCTTTACTGAACGGGTTAGCGATCAGGTAGCCGTTTGCGTCGCTGAGCAGTGTGATCAGCACTTCACCGGTTTCGATACCAGCGTTGACTTGACCCAGAATATTGACGGCCACCGGGCTGCCGCGTAGCACTGAACCTGCAGGCACCCGCAGAGGTGCCGCGTTGGCAAAATCCGGCACGAAACCCAGGTCCGCGGCCAAGTCTCCCTCCAGTCTGGTAAAGGATTCGTTACCCAGCACAAAAGTTTCTACCGGCACCTCATTGACGCGTTGCCCGGTGAGCCTTGACGCAAGCCCCGGCTGTTGTTCACCAAGCGTGCCTACCTTGAGAACGACCGTTTCTCGCGGTGGTGTGGCCACTGGTGTGAAGGAACGTTCGAGGAGGGGGAGCTCCTCATCCTCCCGGCTGCGCAGACCAGACAGGACCAAGGTATGTTCCGTCGGTTCGAGGTCATCCCTTGGGTCGAGCACAAGATAGCGGCCCTGCAGTAGCAGAGTGGCCTCGATCAGGCTGCCCTGCGAATTTTCAAGACGAACCTGATTTCCATAGTTGACGCTAGCCGGATCAAGTACGCGATTGAACGCCATTCTCAGGGTGCTCATGTCATTCGGCTGCCTCGCATCGTCAATGTCGGTAAGCAGCGCGGGCTGATCCAGGGGTGTAGCGGCGAGCAGTTTGAAGTCGCCGTCGCCAATTGCCCCCGCGAAGCCTTTCTGCGCACCGGCAGTGCGAAAGCGAAAGTCGTTGAAGGGGCCTGTGTCAATGCCGTCTAGGCCCACTTCGCTCAGCTGCAGTTGGTATTCAGTATTCGCACGAGTTCGTCGACCAGGTACGTAGCAGCAGGCCACGTCCGTTATCCACCGTTTCGTGGACGAACATGGCAGAGGTTGCCGCCCGCTACAGTCACCAATTGCAATCTGTCGTCGATTTCCTCAATGACGGTTTCATTGAGGGGGCGCCGAAAAACGAAGCACCATCTGCGCTGGGTGGCACTTCCTGCTGTCCCGGGTAGGGGTAGGCGAAAATAAGACTCTCCGGCGTTGTCCAGGAAGTGTTGATGGTGCCTTTGTCGCCGCCACATGCGGACAGCAAGAGGAAACCAGGCAGCAGTACCCAGAGTGCAAGAAGCGTGGATATTGTTCGGTGATTTGTTATTGTTTTCATGATGGTTTTCTCCTTATTGTTATTAGTCGCCTCTGTCGAAGCTCCGCTTAGAACTTCAGGGAAGCGGATAAAGAGAAGACGTGAATCTCTCCGTCGGCGCGTACTGTTTCGTAAGGTGCCGGATCGGAAGACGAGTTGATGGACGTCAGCTCGAAATCGCGCTCGTCGAGCTTCTGGTACTGATAGGCCAGCGACAGCACCAGGGGAGCATTAATGATGGGCGCACTATTTAGGCGATAGTCGCCACCAACGCCCAGCACCATTTTGTCGGCATCCAGGAAGTTGACGTCTTGTGAGCGGGAAGATTTCAATGGCGAATCCTCCAGCGCCACCCCGCCAAACAGCCTGAGCTGGTCAGACCACCGGAAGCTGGCGCCAGCGCGGGAAACGACGACGTCATCGAAACGCAAGTCCGCCTGGTCCCTAATGGTGTCCCCGGAAAACTGACTTTCCAGCTCGGACCACTGATGTTGCTCGACAGAGGCCACAAGCTCGAGCTTCCCAAGAGGCAGCAGGAAGCTGCCGCCGAACACTGGCGGCTGGTACGAGTCAATGGTAGAAAGCGCCAGATCAAGTCCCGGTTCGGGGACGACGCCGGGGATAACCACGTTGGCATCCACACTGACCTCGTAGTTGGTTTCGTCGCGCCAGAATAGTGCCACCTCCAGTCCATCGAGTCCGAACGGCAGACAAGATGATGGACGCCAAGGTGAATGGCCACAGAATAGCTCGGAAGTGCGGACGTTAAGGCCCACAGCGGGGGACAGGGAAGGCTCTGCCTTCATCGAAATCTGCTCAGAATCGGTATTGCCTGCGAGATCGGAGACCGCTACAAGACGAGCCTTTGCCGCCAGTGTCAAGCGTGCTGAAAAGCCGACATCGACCCCTCGAACGAGATCACGAACAGCGCCACCAAATGCCAGATAAAGCGGCTGGGACTCGTAGCGCAGGAATTGGCCTTGCTCTGCGGTATTGGCCTGGTACGGTAGAATGTTGGAGATGTATTCATCGACGCCAACGTTTATTCCAAGGTACATCGGGCGGGTTGTGTCCGATGCGCCGCCAATACGGGCTTTGATGCCCAGCAATGCAAGCTCCGAACTGGTATCCGATAGTACGTCATTCTCGCGTGTCACCGGGTCAGACCCTCCCAGCGATTTTGCTCGCAGTTCCTGGTCGCCGTATTGCAGCACAATACTCAGCTCACCTTCCGGGGTGCGGGCTAGGGCGGCGGGGTTATAGTACACCGCCCAGGCACCGGGATCGAAGGCGCTGAAAGCCTGGGCGGAACCGGCGTTGACCGGGCCAAGGCCATAGGTGGATGCTCCGTCGCCTGCGCCGGCAAAGGCATCGTCGGGCTGTGTGCCAATTATTGCTGCTGTCAGGAACAGGCTGTAGGTGGTCGGCAACAACCGGTGAATTGTGCATGCCATGCAATTACCCCCTTTTTTTTGTGTTATTTTTCTTGTGGTTGTTTTTGGTTGTTTGAACGAGTTTTTTACTTGGTTGGCCAACCAACGTCAAGAGAAAGATGCACAAACGAATGATGACCAGGAATACGTGAAACGTAATATTGGGCAATAGGGCATTCGGGATATTTGTCGCGTTAGGAGATCAGGGGTGGTGCTCGGGCAGAACGGAGAGTAGCGGAGCAAGAGGCGCGGGAACGGTCCTTGAATGTGGGAGCTGGCAGAGGGCATTTCTCGTGAAGCGACTTGCCCTCGCGCTTCCATTCGCTCGAAATTTTTCTTGTAACGAACACTGCATTGCGGGCCGTTTTGCAAACGGCATCGGCGGATAGCCCTCTTACTTCGCCAAAGGCTCAGAGATATCGCCGCAGCCGTTGTATTGATACTTAGCCATGTCGAAACTCCCCGGCACCGTAGAGGGCGACGAACCTGGAGGCGTTTTGCCGGTTGAAACCTTACCCCGGTCGCCCCCCGACTATGCTGCAGGGCCAGCACTGACTTTCATGAAGGTAGCTGCGCCGAAACACAGTGAGTTATCCGGTGACACCGTCCTGATCGGTGGTATTCGCCAAAATTACGCGATTGCGGCCGCCTCGTTTGGCCTCGTAGAGGGCCTGATCGGCCGCTTTGAGCAAGTCGTTCAGGTCGGAGATGGCGTGGGTCGGGTAGCAGGCGACGCCGAAGCTTGCGGAAATGCTGATACGATTGCCATCGATTTCCACCACTGCGTCGCTGATTGCCTTGCGCAGTCGCTCGGCGATTCCGGCCGCGATTTTCAGTGTCACGCCCGGGAGCAGAATAGCGAACTCCTCCCCGCCATAGCGACCCACCTCATCGTACGGGCGTGCGTTGGCCATCATGATCTCCGACGCTGCTACCAATACCGCATCGTCGGCGTGGTGACCCCAAGTGTCGTTGATGTGCTTGAAGTGGTCTAGGTCCAGCATTATGCAGCCCAGGGACTTCGGCGTGTTACTGGACAATCTCTTGGCTCGTGCCAGTTCATTTTTTGCCCGTTCGATGAAGCAGCGGCGGTTGATCAGACGGGTGAGGCCATCGACGTTGGACATTTCACGATAGAGGTTTTCCCTTTCTGCCCAGCGTCGGATGACAAGCATGCAGAGGTATAGGACGGAGTAATGAATAGCGGCGACTGTGACTTCTATGAACAACCACCCGATCACCGGTGAGCCGTCAGGCTGATATACGGACCGGGACAGCAAGGGTGCATGTTTAAACGCGCCGCTAAAGTCAATGGTGGCGAATGTGATTAGGGTCACCAAGACGGTCCAGTAGGCGACGAGTATCTTTGTTACCCAGGTCAACGCCGAAGCGATGTTGACGCCAACGAAAAAAAACAGAAGCCCATGGGTGAAATACGTGCCGGTAAGATAGCTGCTCAGCATGATATTGATCACGAAACCGGCGATGACAATGTTTTCAAATGCGGGCCAGTCGTTTTCCCTGCGACGTCGTTTCCATGCCAGCCAGATGTAGCTGGCGAGTAAGATGATATGCAGGCCGTACAGACCGAGCAACGTCCAGGCGACAGGCAGTGCAAGGTATTGCGGCGCCAGCGCTATGGTGCCAGCAAGCGCAATGCTAAACACAACAGTCGCCAGCATAACCAGGCTTGCAAGCAGAATAAAACGGTCAATGGGATGCCAGTCCAAGGGGTTCCTGAGCCAAAGCATACCAATAAGAGGCGTGTTTTCTGCAGTTTGCTGCTGTGTGCCGCCTCGAGAGCGCTTTTTCATTTTTATTCCCCCCGGGGGCTGAAGAGACAAATGCCAACAAGCCAGATTAGGAAAGTGTAGACGAATACTGCTTCCTGCCTCGCTTGTTGAACTGGTGTGATTTTGCAGCGAGTATCGATTATGTAGTTGGCATGGCTAGCAACCGCAAATTGATGGCAAAAGCAGGCATCTGTCCGGATTTACCTATGTCCTGATGCAGGGATTGCGCAGTCTGGCACTGCAACATACTGCGCTGGAAAAATGCCAGATGAATACACTGCGGTTGAAGCTATTGTGCGCTAGCGATGGATAGACAGGACCACGACCTGATGTTTTGCTATTTCGTCGGGCTGGATATGGATGATGGAGTCTAGAACTATTCTATGTTAGCCAAGAACAGAGATCGCTTGTTGTCAGGCAAATTTTCAGACCATCCTCAAGCCCTGGGCGGCATAGCCCCTCGCGAACTGACACGCTGCCTGTACTGCTCGGGCGGATGGCCAAACCAGCGTTTGAAGGCACGCCTGAAATTGGCGCTGTCGTGATAGTGCATCAACGCCGCGATGTCCTCGATCGACAGTTTGCTGTCGCACAGGTAGCTGGCCGCCTGCTGGGACAGGATGTCGTCACGAATTTGTCGAAAACTGCTGTTCTCCTGTTTGAGCTTGCGGGCAAGGGTGCGTTTGTTCATGAACAGGGAGGCCGCGGCTTCTTCTTCACTGAGCGTGCCGGGTGGTCGGGACAGCATCATCTTCTTGAGCCGGGTCTGGTAGTTCGGCTTATGGGTCTGAAGTTGCGCTAGCATGGCTTCGCACTGCTGCAGGGCAAGGCGGTAGTTTTCATGATTGGCGGAGGCGTTCGGTTCCTGGCACAGCGTCATCGGTAGCTTGAGCGTCAACTGATCACAGCCAAAGCGAATTCGTCCGGACAAATACTCGGCATAGAGGGCATGGTATTCGGGTGCCGGATGGGTAAAGCCTATTTCCGCCTCATACAGGGGGCGGCCGACAATGAACTCGCCGAATTCGAGCAGCACCTTGACAATCGTGTCCGCCACGCAGCGCTGGAGGTCTGCCTCCAGCGGCACCTGAAAATCCAGCCTGCACTCCAGATGTTCTTCAACCTGCTGCAAATGCAGCTGGATAACGCTGGCGCGGGTGGGCAGGAAGGTGTGTATCGCCCGTAATGCGCTGAGCAGGTCCGGGCTGCTGGAGGCGGCAAATCCCATCGCACCGTGGGTTGCCGGGGTCAGGCGTTTGCCCAGACGTAATCCGAATTCCGGCTGGCCGGACAGCGCCAGTGCGTTGCGCAAGACCCGTACCTGCTGGGCCGGTGTGAGCAGGCTGTCCTCGCTCAGGAACTGCTCGACGTCAAGAGCCGTGCCACGCAGTAAAATGGGCAACTGTCTGACTGTCAGGTCCAGCTCACGGGCGATAATCCGCGAATAGTTCGACGGAATACTAGCTTCAAGATTTTGCCAACCATCTGCCTGTTGTGCCATCGGCTTGCCCATTGCTCCTATGCGGTGACATTGTCTCTAAATGACCCCCATAGTGTCAAGAAATGACCTCGTCGCCGTGTTCGCTTCGAATCACTATCCAATGCAGTAAGTTACTCGCAGGAGAGAGGCAGTGGGCAAGATTACCTTTATTGAGCATGACAACACCGAACATGTCACAGAATTTGAGGCTGGCGCCACGCTGATGCAGATTGCCGCCGATAACGCCATTCCAGGCGTCGACGGGGATTGTGGCGGGGAGTGCGCCTGCGGCACCTGCCACATGATCATTGCGGATGAGTGGTTCGGCAAGACCGGATCCATCGGCAACGCTGAAGAGCAGATGCTGTCCATGACCCCGGAGCGGGCGAAAACCTCGCGTCTCGGCTGTCAGGTTCGAACCACCGAGGCGATGGACGGCATGACCGTGCATTTGCCCGAATTCCAGATGTAAGCACGGAGGACGCCATGTCAACGAAATCAAGCGCGACTGATGTAATTCAGGCCAAAATGATCACAGCCACCTCCAGAGTGGTGCCAATGCACTTGCAAATCCAGGCGCTGAAAATGTTGGTGAAGGCAAAGAAGAAGATCATCGGCGCGCGGCGGCCCCCGCTCAACTTCGTCGAAGCGTCTGTGCCCGATGTCAACACACTGGCGCTTGAGGACATCAATCTCAGCAATCCTTTTTTATACCGGCAAGATCAGTGGCGTGCCTACTTCAAGCGGCTCCGTGATGAGGCACCGGTGCACTACCAAAAGAACAGTTTATTCGGACCATTCTGGTCGGTGACACGCTATGAAGACATTCTGTTCGTGGACAAGAACCACGAGCTGTTTTCCTCCGAGCCGCAAATCGTGCTGGGCGATCCCCCGGAAGGGCTGTCGGTGGAAATGTTTATCGCCATGGATCCGCCCAATCATGATGTGCAGCGCCGGGCGGTTCAGGGTGTGGTCGCGCCGCAGAATTTGAAGGAAATGGAAGGGCTGATCCGCACGCGTGCCGGGGACGTGCTCGACAGTCTGCCTATGGGCGAAGCCTTCAATTGGGTGCCGACCGTGTCGAAGGAACTGACCGGGCGCATGCTGGCCACGTTGCTTGACTTCCCTTATGAGGAACGTCACAAGCTGGTTGACTGGTCGGATAGATTGTCCGGCGCAGCATCGGCAACCGGGGGTGAGTTTACCGATGAAGATGGCATGTTTGACGACGCCGCAGATATGGCGTGGTCGTTCTCCAGACTTTGGCGCGACAAGGAGGCACGCCGCGCGGCTGGCGAAGAACCTGGTTTCGATTTGATCAGCATGCTGCAGAGCAGCGCAGATACAAAGGATTTGATCAATCGTCCGATGGAGTTTATCGGGAACCTGGCGCTGCTTATCGTTGGTGGCAATGACACCACCCGCAACTCCATGAGCGGCGGCGTGCTGGCCTTGAATCAGTTCCCCGAGGAATTCGCCAAACTGAAGGCGAACCCGGAGCTGATTCCGAACATGGTCTCGGAAATCATCCGCTGGCAAACCCCGCTGGCGCATATGCGCCGTGTCGCCACGCAGGACGTGGAGATGCATGGAAATACCATCAGGAAAGGTGATCGTGTGGTGATGTGGTACGCCTCGGGCAATCGGGACGAGAGAAAATTCGAAAACCCCGATCAATTCATTATCGATCGTAAGGACGCGCGAAATCATATGTCGTTTGGCTATGGCGTTCACCGTTGTATGGGAAACCGTCTGGCTGAATTGCAGCTGCGCATTCTCTGGGAAGAACTGCTCAAGCGCTTTGACGACATCGAAGTAGTCGGCGAGCCAGTTCGGGTGCAGTCGAACTTCGTGCGCGGCTACTCTGAGCTGATGGTTAAACTGACGCCAAAGCAGAAGTAGTTCTGGTGGAAGAGAAGACCTGATTAAACACTCTGCGGGAACAGGGAAAGCCAGGTGTCCGCAGAGTGTTATGGTCTTTGACTACGATCCCGGTTTGATAAATGGCTGGCGCGAACTCGCTCGACATCAATGGCGTAGTGCTGATTTATGGAACCCGGTAGTGCCGAGGCGAGTTCAGTTACAGAAGCAGTGGAGAGGGGGAGCATGACAATAAGTGAGAAGCAGACCACTGTCATCGTTGGTGGCGGGCACGCAGCGGGTGCGCTCATGACAATCTTGCTGCAGAAAAAATATCAGCATGAGGTGGTTCTGGTAGGCGAAGAGCCCCATCCACCCTACCAGCGACCTCCCCTGTCCAAGAATTATCTGGCAGGAGAGGTTGATCAGGCGTCGCTGTACCTGAAGCCGCGCGTGGTGTATGAAAAAGCAGGACAGCAGTTGCGGCTCGGCGTGCGCGTCGAACAAATTGATCGGGACAACAAGACTATCAGGTTGTCGGATCAGAGCACGTTGAAATACGATCAACTGGTACTGGCTACGGGTTCACACGTCCGGCGTTTGCGGGCACCCGGGTCTGACTTGCAGGGCATTCATTACCTACACGACATAACTGACACAGATGCTCTACGTGAGAAATTGGTTCCGGGGAAGCGTTTGGTCATCGTCGGTGGCGGTTATATCGGCCTTGAGGTGGCAGCCAGCGCTACCAAGAAAGGCGTGAATGTCACGGTGCTGGAAGCCGCTGATCGTCTTATGCAGCGCGTAACAGGCCCGGAGATGTCCGCGTTCTTTTACGCCAAACACCGTGGCGCCGGTGTGGACGTACGTCTGAACACGGCGGTAACCGGTTTCGAAGCGGGCGATCAAGGTCGTGTGGCAGGTGTGACGTTGGCGGATGGCGGCACTGTGCCGGCTGATGTTGTGCTCGTTTCGATTGGCGTTATACCGGAAACCACTCTTGCTGAAACTGCCGGGCTGCGCTGTGATGACGGTATCGTCGTCGACGAGTTTACCCGCACAAGTGATCCTGACATTCTGGCGATTGGGGACTGTACCCGCCACCGGAATCTTTTCTTCGAGAAAATGCAACGGCTTGAGTCTGTCGCCAACGCGGTCGATCAGGCCCGTACTGCAGCGGCCACTCTGATGGGCGAGGAGAAGCCTTACGATAGCGCCCCGTGGTTCTGGTCGAATCAGTATGACGTTCGCCTGCAGATGGTGGGGCTATCGCAAAATAGTGATCAGCGCGTGCTGCGCGGCAGCGCTGAGGATAAGGAATTTGCGGTGTTCTATCTCCGCGGGGGCAGTGTCATCGCTGTTGATGCGGTCAATCTGCCGGTTGCCTTTATGGTTGGCAAGCAGTTGGTGCAGCACCGCAAGAGCGTTTGCGCTAAAGCATTGAGTGATCCTCGTACTGATTTGAAGTCTCTGGTCTGAAACTGCCTCTCGCGCCGTTGCTCTTCAGAAACAGGTAATTGTTCATCGGCAGATGCTTCGCCCGCCAAAGCATTTCCACCGAGGTTGAGGGGCGAAGCATGGGCGCGTCGCCATGGTGGTCGAAGTAATAGCTGTTGGAGAGTGCGCAGTTGTGGTTCAGAAATACGGTGTTCTGCTGCCGTTTCTGAATGTTCTGAAAGTAGCGGTCATGCACGGTCTGCCGGATTTCCACCCGGGTTGCCTTGCGCCGGAGGGCCTCGCGGATGCAGCGTGAAATATGAATGGCATTTCCCTCCACCATCTTGAAGTAGGAGGTGCCAATCAATGCATAGGGCCCGAGCATGATGTAAAAGTTCGGATACCCGGGAATGGTCAAGCCTTCGTAGGCCTGATAGCGGTTATCGTGCCAGAACTGGCCGAGATCAACGCCATTGCTGCCGATTAGCGCGAACGAGGGGATATTGCCCTTTTCGAATGTTTTATAGCCAGTAGCGAGCACCAGTACATCAATGCGCCTGGACTTGCCGTCGCTGGTGGTGATGCCCTGTCGGGTGATGCGCTGGATGGGTGTGGTGACCAGGTCGACATTATCGCGGGCGAACGTTGTGAAGTACTCGTTGGAGAAGGTCGGTCTTTTGCAACCAAAGCCATAGCCCGGGCTGAGTTTTTCCCAGAGATCCTGTCTGCCGGGGAGCTGCTCTCGCATATTGTCGAGTGCGGCTTTTTCACAGGTGCGTACGATCCAGGGGGCCTGACGATAATAGATCGCCGACAGCACCATCAGGGTTTCGCTGGCCAGATCGGTTACGCTGCGAACGCCACCTTGCAGGGCGGGTAAGGCACGAAACAGGCTTTTCAGCCATCCGGGCAATATCCGATCAGGCTTTTTCAGAACCCAGATCGGCGTGCGCTGATAGACATCAAGCTGTTTCGCTTGACGAGCGATCTCCGGCACCAGTTGCACGGCAGTGGCACCGGTGCCGATGACGGCAACGCGTTTGTCTGTCAGGTCCATGTCTTCAGGCCAGCGGGCCGTGTGGACAATTTCTCCCTCGAAGGCATCAAGACCTTCGATGTCAGGGAGCTTGGGGGAGATCAGCCCGCCGCAGGCGGAGACCAGATGCCGGCCACGCAATATTTCGCCACTCGCCAGACTGATTACCCAGAGATTGTTTTCAGTGTCGAATTGCGCCCGTTCCACTTCGACGCCGAAGCGGATATGGCGGTATATGCCGTACTTGGACGATATCTGCCGGGTGTATTGATACAGCTCGCTACCCGGGGCGAATACCCGGGACCAGTTCGCGTTCTGCTCGAACGAAAAAGAGTAGGTGAACGAGGTGATGTCCACGGCAATGCCGGGGTAGCGATTGTCGCGCCAGGTGCCACCGACATCGTTGCTACGCTCGAGGATCAGGATGTCGTCGACGCCGTCCGCCTTGAGCTGGATGGCGGCACCGATGCCGGAGATGCCGGCGCCGACAATAATCACTTCGTGATCAGGAAGGACAGCGGAAGGACGCCGGGTTTGATCGGCGGTGAAAGCGGCCATGTTCATGCAACAGCCTCCTGGGTGGTCGGTGATGCGTGCAAGTTATCGGATCGGGAGCTGTGGTTGGGTAGTTCGTTATGCCGTCGACTGCTCAGATGGGACTGCATGAAACGGACTATTTTGCGTGTATCCTGACGGGCCTCAGGTAGGAGTAGCAGGAAAATTGGCCAGACGTGGGGCATGTCCTGTCGTGATAGCAGAGTGACTGGTACACTCGCACGACGAGCTTGTTCTGCAACGACATAGGAATCATCGCGCAGGCATTCCTCTTCACTTACCGTCAGCATCAACGGTGGCAGACCCTGATAGTCACCCTGCGTCGGGGACGCGTAGGGATGGAACGGATCGGCGCCCTGCAGGTATATCCTGGTGGCGCCGTCGATCATCACCCGCGACAGCATCGGGTCGCTGCCATTATTCGCATCCCTGGACATCAGCTTTCCGGTTGCATCGGCGCCGGGTGAAATGGCCACTGCGCACACCGGCATGAGCTGTTGCTCGTCGCGGGCACGCAGCAACGTCGCCAGAGTCAGATTGCCTCCAGCGGAATCGCCAGCCACCATCAGTGGCAAGGATTCTTTAATCAAGGCGCTATATACAGCAAAGGCATCATCGGTTGCCGCCGGGAAAGGGTGTTCCGGTGCCAGTCGATAATCTGCGAGAAAAACACGGGCATTGAGTGCTTTTGCCAGCGTGCCGCAGAAATGGTGATAGGTATCGAGACGACCCCCGACGAACGCTCCTCCATGGAGGAACAGCACGGTCGCCACAGGATTGACGGTGCTCATCCACTGACCAAGAACATCGGCCACGCGTCCATTGCGCAGGCTGACGCCACGGGGTATTTGGGAGGGTATCAGCGGGGCATTCATGACCCTGCGTAAATGACGGACCAGATGATCAGGGTCCTGAATGTCGCGCTTCATGATAGCGCGGAACAGGGGCTTGATGATTTTTGCAGCAAGTGACGCCATGGGGGTCTCCCGGATTCAGTTGGCCAGCAGGCGATAGGTCTCGCCGACGGTGCGGGCGTAAAGGCGCGGCATCAGGCGCTTGAAACGCCAGGCGAGGCGCCCATCGATTTGTGGCAGTACGTAAAGCTCACCACGATCCAGCGCATCAAGTGTTTGTCGGGCAACTTTGTCGGCAGTGGTCAGGGCGAAGCGAGTCATGGCGGACCGCGCAAATTCGCGGCGCCTTTCCGGTAGCTTGCCGTCGTTGACGATGTTGGTGGGGACCACGGTCGGGCACAGTGCAGTGACTTTAACCCCGGTTCCGGCAAGCTCAGCAGCCAGAGTTTCCGAGAGCGCCAGCACCCCGGCCTTGGTGACGTTGTAGGTGCTCATTTCCGGCGCTGCACCAAAAGCGGCGGCGGAAGCGACATTGATGATGCCACCATAGCCAAGATCCCGAAGTTTCGGCGCGAAGTAATGGCAGCCGTGGATTACGCCCCAAAGATTCACGTTCATGCACCAGTGCCAGTCATCCAGTGGCACCTCGCCGATGGGCCCGCCGAGACCCACACCTGCATTGTTGATAACCAGTGTCACCGGACGGCCGAGCAGTTTCTCGGCCTCATCACTGAGTGCTTCCATCTGCTTTGCATCACCGACGTCACAGCGACGGGCAATTGCCTTGCTGCCCAGGGTCTTCAGGCATGCGGCGACCTGTTCGGCCCGCTCCTCATTGATGTCAGCACAGATTACCGCGCCGCCACGGCGTGCCAGCTCATAGGCAAAGCTGCGGCCGATGCCGCTGCCGGCTCCGGTGACGACAGCGGCGGCGTTGCGGGAGGGTGGTAGAGGTTGCTTTTTCATAGGAGCCCCTCAGGCGGGTTGCGCAACTGGACGGAGACGGCGACTGGTGCGGGTGCCGCGCTGGTGCTTGAGCAGAGCCTCGAATGCCTTGTGGGTGTCGCCGGTCTTCTCGTAGGCGCGCTTCCAGACCCTGATGATCTCCCGATTGTCATCGTCCCAGGGATGGAAAGTGGGCGAGAAATAGGGGAAGACACCTGCCAGTACTTTGGAAAGAATGCCGGGCTTGACGAACAGCACCTTGAGCATATATGTCGCCGAACGTAGATTCAGGAGCTGTTTGTCTTTGGCCAGCAAGAACGCCTGATTGCCGATCATGATCGGAAAGCCAAGTGCGATGGCCAACATCATGCCGCTGATACGCAACCGGTAACTGCGCAGACCGCCGCCGCTGGCGTCGACGAACACATCGTAGCTGACGCTCTTGTGCTCGGTTTCCTCGACGAAGTGCCAGTACAGCATGGCCCGTAATTCAGGGTGCGTTTCGTCGAAAAGTTCCGGGTGCTCAAGCAGCACCGAGGAAATGATGGCGGTGAAATGCTCGAACGCCGCAGCGATGGAGCTTTGCATGTCATCGCTCAGGCGATGCTGGAGTTCCTTGCGAATAAGCTTGAAGATGGCTTCGACCTTGTCCATGGGGACGCCTTGCTGCACGCATATGGCATTCATCTCGTCATGCTCGCGGGCATGAATGCGCTCCTGGCGGATGAACTCACCCGCAGCTTTGCGCACTTCCGGGTCGCGCAGTTTGTCAAGTTGTCTGCGGGCCGAGTTCATCACCCAGCGTTCGCCATCTGGCACGGCAGCCAGAATGGCGTTCATCCAGTGCGTGCTCCAGGGGTCGTTGTTGAACCAGTGGCGGGCGACCGTCTCAAGGTTCATCGGGAAGTGGAGATCGCGCGTTACAACTTCGTCGTAACCGATCTTGCGATTTGCCAAGGCCATTTGGGTTCTCCGGTCATGAGTGAGCGTGAGCATTAGGCTAGTTGGACGACCAGCCAAATGTCAATCCTGTGATACAGAGAAAGGTCAGAAATATGTATCAGACCTGACGGTGCCTGAGCAGGCAGCGGCGTTAAGGTTGTCAAAGAGGCTGATCGAGGCGGGACGGGATCGAATCCAAGTGTGCGGAGCGGTACTCGGGGTATAGCGATCAAACTTACAGAAAAGTTGGTTAAGGACAATTTAAGCAATTAATATCAATAAGTTGCGTCACATTAGAACGGCATTTGATCGCGCTTGAAACAACCCTTCAAAACAACTCATCCATTTCATCCCGTTCCCGGATCGGGCGCATCTGCCCGGCTTCCACCTTCGGATCGACTGTAAACCGGTACCGCCCCATCACATGCAAGTGATCATGGATGACGGGTGACAAACGTGCGATATCCTCGTCGCGCACCGCAATCCCCTGGTCGCGCAGGTAGTTGATGGTAGCTTCGAGATACAAGGTGTTCCACAGTACCACAATGTTGGTGACCAGACCCAAGGCGCCCAGCTGGTCCTCCTGACCCTCCCTGTAAGGTTGTCGCAGTTCTCCACTATTGCCGTAGCAAATGGTTCTGGCCAAGGCATGGCGGCTTTCGCCTCGGTTGAGCTGGGTCAGAATGAGTCGGCGATAGTGTTTGTCCGTCAGGGTGCGCAAGGCATGGATGGTCTTGACGGCCTTGCCCAGTTCCGCAATGGCTTTACCCAGGGACGAGGGCCGTTTTTGGTGCAACAGGGAGCGAATCAATTCCGTGGCGCCAATGGTGCCCATTTTGAGGGAGCCAGCAGTTCTCAGACAGTCCTCCCAGTATTTTTCCGGCTGATCCAGTTTGAGGTGGTGGCGGGAAAACGCATTCATCGGACCATAGTCCGCATCCGTATCGGCCCGCCAGAAGCGCATGGATCCCATGTCCGCGATGCGGGGACTGAACTGCTAGCCCAGCAGCCAGAACAATCCGAAGATCAAGTCGCTGGCGTCGGCGGTATCGGTCATGATTTCCCGTGGTTTCAGGTGGAATTGCTGCTCCAGCACAGCCTGCAACAGAAATAGGGAATCCCGCATGGTGCCCGGCACCAGCAGGCCGTGAAAACTGTCGTGAATGTCATCCGGTACAGGAAAAGCGGGCCAAACCCCTGCAACTGGAACCATTGCGCCAGCTGGTGGAGTGGCTGACGACGCAGGAGGCCGATCCGCACCAGCGACTACGCGCAACCCGAAACCGTGCTCTGGTTTTGCTTGGGTTCTGGCGTGGGTTCCGGAGCGACTAATTGACCAGACTCCAGGTGGAACAGGTGCAGGTCTTTCCAGGCGAAGGATTGATCCTGTTTCTATCCCGTAGCAAGACCGATCGCACCAGCCTGGGCCGGGAATACCGGGTGCCGGCCTTGAGCCAGCTGTGCCCAGTGGCGGCCTACCGGGATTGGCTGGCGCTGTCCGGACTCACCGAAGGTCCGGTGTTTCGGAGCATCGATTGCTGGGGCCACCTGTCAATGTCCGCACTCAATCCGCAAAGCATCGTCCCGATGCTGCGGTCTTTGTTGGTCAGTGCCGGCGTACCGGATGCCCACCAGTACAGCAGTCATTCGTTGCGCCGTGGGTTTGCCAGCTGGGCCGGCAGCAACTGTTGGGATGTGCAGGCCCTGATGGAATATGTGGGCTGGAAGGACATCAAGTCGGCGATGCGCTATATTGAGCGAGCCGATTCGTTTGCCCGAGGGCGGATCGAGGCCGCGCTACCGCCCTCCCATGGAGGAGAATGAGGATGGCAACGGTGCGAGCGATGGTGATCATCATTCGATCTAAATGTTGGCACTTGTTGCAGCTATGCGGTCACTGGGGTTGTTTGTCGGCAAGCCTATGCCAACTGAAACGACACCCTTAGCCCAGATAATCCTGAAAACGCCGCTCCAGCGCTTTGACTTCCTTGGCGTACATTTGGAGGTTGACCGGAAAGGACGTCCCACAGATACAGTGAAGGTGCTGGTTTTCATTGAGCCACCCCAGTGTTTTTACCTGTGCGTTTCCCCAGTGTGGGCAGGGTATGACGACGGTCTGGTATTTAAGCAGATCAAACATATCCATAATGGAGCCCCCGAATAGCTGCAACCAGCAGCGTTGGGGCATTATCTTAACCCCGCGAGCGGAGGAGGTTAAGCGGTGACAGGGCGCCCCTCACACAGTCGAATGGATGCAGCTGTGCAATTCGGCTATACTGTGCGAATCGAACGATTCAAGCGAGAATCCAAGGTCATGGATACCCTGTCCGCCAACGAGGCCAAAACCCAGTTCGGTGACCTGCTATTGAAAGCGCAACGGGCACCGGTGCAGATCAACAAGAACGGCAAACCGGTCGCCGTGGTGATCTCCTTCGATGACTATGAAAGCCTGGAAGCCCTCAAGCTGCAAACCCTGCGTGCCCGCGCCTCTCAGGCCAAAGTCGCCATCGCAGCGGGAAACACGGTTGAGGGGGATGCCTTTTTTGAGGCGCTGGAGTCGGGGCGATACGATTGATGCTTGGATTTCGCTTAACACCCGATGCCCAGGCTGATTTGATTGAGATCCGGCGCCACTCCCTCCAGCAATGGGGTGCAGAGCAATCCCAGAAGTACCTGTGCGAAATACAGAATACGATTGGATTGCTGGCTGAAACACCAGCTTTAGGCAAATCGCGCCCTGACGTGGGAGCCGATGTGCACAGCTTTCCGCAGGGCAGCCATATAATCTACTATGTGATTCACAAGCAGCAGGTGGTGGTATTCTGGGTACTGCATAAACGAATGGTACCAGTGGCTCACCTGACGGAGCGTGGGCTGACGTGATCCACGCAATCCCTCCCAAAAATCTGCTGACCAATTCTTGTCCTAAAATCTTCTAACCAATTGAGTATAAAAATAAAAGTTAGCTTATCCTACTTTTTTGTAAGTTTGATAGCCATACCCTTACTCAGACTATAATAGCGTTTTCCGTTGCCCAGGAGGATACCGTGAAGAAGAAACGTCAGGTCAGGCCGGTTGTCCCATCTGATCGTGATTTTGTGTTGAGAA